>NZ_JBIWKS010000002.1:0-1095231 GCF_044765805.1 Lentzea sp. NPDC102401
GAACCCGCCAGCACCCGACACCCCGGACCCGCCACCATCCGGTTCTACCCACTTCAACCCCACACCAAGATCAACTTAAGCTACGTGGCATTGGGTCAAGGGGTCGCAGGTTCAAATCCTGTCGTCCCGACGGTCTGAATCAGCCCGCTGATTCTGGGTGAAAGTCCAGGTCAACGGGCTTTTTTATGCGCTCGAAACGATCTTTGCTTGATCATCAATTCCGTGATCAACAGGCAGATCAAGGAGCGAATCAGGAGCCGCTGGCTCCTTATTTTTGACCAACGGCAAGTGGGGTCGTCCACGAACGGGTGAACTTGCCAAACGGCGCTGAATCGGCGCGAACTGACCTGATCGACCTCGAACTGAGCTGTCCCGCAGCCCACGTGTGTTGGTCTCGGCGCAGTTCAGGTTCCTTGCAAGCAGCCTGTTGACGAGCTCTTCGCTCGGACACAGTATGAAGGGCGGTACTACGTCCAGACATCAAATGCTGTCTACGCCCGGCCACTCGCCTCCACCTGTCCATTCGCCGGTAATGAGCCAGATCTCGTAGTGGTAGAGCCATTCGGCCGTCCATGGCAGGACAGTGTCGGCAATGGGCTTGTTCGATCGCCACTCGCCAGGTTCGTACAGGCAGAGCTTGTCACCGGGATAGACGTGTGGCAGTCCTGGCACGTGAGGCTGAGCAGGAGTCCCTACAGACCGGCGGCCGCGTTGTAGGCGGGGACGACGACGCTGATCTTCACGACAGCGCCTCGGCGGTGACCTTGTCGCCCTGGTTCCAGCGGGGCCGGATCTCGTGCTGGTCCGGCCGCCACAGCGCCGCGAGTCCGGGCCAGTGGTCCACCGCAGAGAAACCGGAGCGCATCGCGGAGATGCACAGCGGGGTCAGCTGCTCGGCCAGGCGCGCGAGGACGGCACGGGGGTACGTCCGGCGCAGCGCGCTCGCGGGGAACGTGCTCAGGGCGGTCCGGGCCCAGCGGTTGCCGTCGAGCGCCGCGTCGAAGTCGAGGGAGCCCTGGTCGCAGAGCATCGCCCTGGCGACGTGGCCCTGGATGAATGCCGCGGTCCACAGCTGGAACAGGAGGCTCTCGCTCAGTCCGTTCGCGGTCGCCTCCGGGTGGTAGTCCAGGTCGCTGGCGAACGCCTCGCCCAGCTCGACAGCGGTCATGCCGTAGGTCATCAGGACCTCGGGACCCGGCGCCGTCGACGACCGCGGCCAGCCGATCAGTGGGTCGTAGTGGCAGAACGACTCGAAATCGCCCCGCCCCAGGTTCGCGACCGCGGGCGGTGTAGCGATCCGCTCGGTGAACGGTGCCGGACCCACGTCGGCCGACGCCGGGAACACCGTGGAGTGACGCGCCCCGTAGAGCAGGTCGTTGAGCAGCAAGCTCTGCGTGGGACGGTGCTCCACCAGGTTCGGCACCGAGACATAGGTGGTCAGGTCGCGGTCGGCCAGGTACTCGGCCATCGCCCGGTTGTCGGGCTTGTCGCTGGCGTACTGCTCTGCGAAGCCCGCGAACCCGCGCGCCACCTCGGCGGGCAGGACCAACGCCAGGGTGGGCGTCCACGAGTCCACCACCGGTGTCCACGAGGCGCCGCACACCGCCGCGAGCCGTATCGCCTGCGCGGTGGACATCGTCCAGCACGCGAAGAACGAGATCGCACCTTCCGGCGCGACCTGCAACCCGTGGTGCATGAGGGAGCTGAAGTCGGTGCAGAGCTGCACGTCCTCCTGCAACACCATGTGGTGCGTGGCTCCCTCGCGAATCTTGCTCCACGCGAGCTTCGCGGTGCGCAAGGTGGCTGGTTTCCCGTCCGGCTCCGGGTCCAGCACGATCTCGATGCCGAGGTCGGGATGGCGCCGCTGGAGCTGCTCCGCCTGGTGCAGGCGAGCGGGGTGAGTCATCACCACGGTCGAAACCCGAATTTCCCCCACCGTCTTCACACTCATGCCTTTCGTCTGGTTAGGAGCGGTGACCGTCTTCGTCAGCCGGCGCGGTGGCGCAATGCGAACACGGACCACGAACTGCGGTTGGACGCGAGCACGAGGATCGGCGCGCCGTCTGGCAGCGGCCGGTCCTCCACGAGATCAGCCAGACCTCGCAGCACATCTGTGGAATGGCAGTGTCCGGCCGTGACGGCCGGCACGACTGGCGCGCGATCCCGGACGCGTGTGCGAGAAATCGCCGTGCCCCGACGAAGTACGCGCCGACCAGCATTCCCTCCACGTCCTGTGCCGTCCACCCCGCGGCGTCGAGCACGACACCGGTGGCCCGCTTGACGCCGTCGTCCGCAGCGCGGCGAGCTGGAAACCAGGGTCGGCCGGAGGTCCGGCGGTGACGGTGCAGACACCGACGGCATCACCGAGGAGGCTCATGCTGTCGGTCAGCACCCGCACGTCAGGATGGGCCCTGTCCGCAGACACGACGGCGACTGGGCCCGTCCGCCGGCACTGCTCGGCGGCGTTCAGCAACGCGAATCCCAGGTTCGCACAACCGTTTCCCGTCACCGCGCAGGCGGGAGTGAGCTCGCGCCCCGACAGGTGCATGAGTCTGCCGATCAGGTCCGACGGCGCGGAGCCCTCGAAGTTCTCCGTCGTGTATACGACGCTGGTGATGGCCTCTTCCCGGTCCTGTGCAAGGCGCAAAAGGCCGGCCGCCGTCACCACCGCCGGTTCGTCCGACACTGCCGCACCGGTGGCTCCGGCATCGCGAAGTGCCTCGCGGTTGGCCACGACGTTAGCGCCTTGCAGCTCGTCGAGCGGCACGGTCTGTCCTAATGCGACTCTGATGTCTGACAGGTGGACCCCGGTGTCGCCGCTGGATGTCATGTGGCCGGCTGCTCGCTCGTCAGCGAGCGACGACGGCCGCGATCGAGCCGGCGGACTCGAACGTCTCCAGGCGCAACGCCGAGTCGGGCAGTTCGACGGCGAACGCCCGCACCAGCGCGATGAGCACCTGCATCAGCCGGAACGAGGTCATTCCGAGGTCCAGCAACCTGTCGTCCGGCGTGAGGTCGGTGCCGCCGGGCAGCGAGCCGAGGATCTCCCGCAGAATTCCCACCACGAGCTCCTCTGTGGACCCGGAGCCGGTCCACGAATCGATCATGGACTGGTCTCTTTCGGTTTGCGCGCGTTCCGCGAACTCGGACAAGCCGCGGAAGTGTTGCCACGCCGAGGCTTCCAGACACTCGTTCAACCGCACACGGATCCCCGGTTGAACGACGCGGGGTCCTCGATGTGTCACGACGTCCGTGCCATGCTGCGGCCGGTGCGCGCACGCGGGACAGCGGGTGAAAGGCACCACGTGATGTCCGGTTCCGAAATGATTGCACTCAACATTCGTGAACATCGACTTGGGCGATCAAGCCCCGCCGTCATCATTCACGAACAACCGCCGTCAGAGAACGCGGATAGCGCCACCCTCGACATGGTCTGCTTCGCGTGCGAAGTACTCCTCCGGGACGAACATCGGGAAGTAGGCATTCTGGACGCCGGCCGCCTTGATCCGCGCGTCGATCTCACTCACCACGCGCTCCCACAGCGCACAGCCCGTCGGCCGGATCACCATCGTCCCCCGCACCGGCCCGTTGTCGGCCAGCTCCGCATTGCTGATGATGTCCTGGTACCAGCGGGGGAAGTCGTCGGCCCGCCGGGTGAGTACGTTCGCCTCGGCGCAGACTCCACCCGAGGGCCGGCACCCGATCGGTCAAGCGGTGTGGACGACCTGGAAGGCCTCGACGAGCCGCCCTTCGGGCAGCCCGAACCGCTTGGCCGTGAGTCCCATCCACTCGGTGGTGTACGCCTCCACGTCGAGGTGGGCGACCTGTGAAACGTGACTGCTGAGCGCTGCCACCTTGCGCTTGACGACGTCGGTGACGTCCACCGTGTGATCGGCACGCTCGGTGCCGTAGAGCCACACCTCGCTCGCCGCCCACGCCTGGAGTCCCTCGTCGTCCAGCAGTTCCGGGAAGGCGAACGGGTTGCGGGCGTCGGGGTACACCGCGCGCAGCGTCGCCTCACCGGTCGCCAGGTGGTCGGGGTGTGAGTTGTCGATCCACTGCCAGTTCCGCTCGGGCGAGCTGGTGACGACCCGCTGCGGCCGGACCTCCCGGATCACCCGTGCGAGGTCGCGGCGCAGGTCCAGGCTCGGCTCCAGCCGGCCGTCCGGGTACCCGAGGAACCGCACGTCGGTCACGCCGACGGCGGCCGCCGCGGCGCGCTGCTCGGCCTGGCGCAGCGGTCCGATCTCCTCGCGCGCCACCTTCTCGTCGAAGCCGCCGGCGTCGCCGTCGGTGAGGATGCAGTAGGTGACCTCGGTGCCGGCCGCGGTCCACGTCGCCACGGTGCCCGCACTGCCGAAGTCGAGGTCGTCCGGATGTGCGGCCACGCACAGCGCGCGCTCGACGTGCTCGACCGGCCCGGACGGACGCTGGAATAAGTTGCTCACTCCTCCGAGCCTAACTGCGACGACGGCATCGGACGAGTGGCGCGCGGCGACCGCGTGTTTCAGAAAAGGTTTGACAGGAAGGAAAAGTCTGCTCGCACTCGCGAGCAGACTGGACGAACTCCCGATCTCACAAGGGTGTTGCGGCCGACACGACGAGGTTCTCGATCTCCCGAAGCAGGTGTTCCGTTCGTTCCCTGGACAGGACGTGCGTGTCAACCAGGGCGTGGTGGACGTCGACTCCTTCGAAGTTGCTGACCCAGTACCAGAGTTTCGTCTCCTGGCGCGGGAACGGTTCCTCCCACTGCAGCTCGGTGGGGCTGAGGGGGTCGAAAGCCGGTTCGTCGTCGGTGGGCGCGGGTGTGCGGATGTCGTTGAACCCGCAAGCCAGCTCGATGTCCACCTCGCCGCGTTCGGCACTGACGTCGGCGCGAAGTTCCGCCAGCGCAACAGGATTGCACCGGGCTCTGCGGTAGGCCCGCATCGATGCGCCGGCGGTGTCGCGGATGACCTCGGCGAAGGTCCTGTCGCGGGTCGGGACCAGGACGACGGTGCTGCCCAGGGCGATGCCCACGAGGTCACGGAGGCCGGCGAGGCCGCGGTTGGACGCGATCAGCTTCAGCGGCACGGCTTCCTTGGAGGTGACTCGGCAGAGCACGACGCTCAGCGCCGCCATCAGCACGGTGGTGCTGCTGACCTCCAGCCTGCTCGCCACCGTTCGGGTGGCCGAGGTCAGAGCGGGTGAGGTCATGGTGAGCTGGGCGAACCTGCGCGGGTCGTCCTCTGGTGGTGGAGGCTCGCTCGGCGAGTCGAACGTGGTGGCGGGTGCGGCGCGGAGCACCTGTTCCCAGTACCCCAGTGCGGCGGCCGATCGCTGCTGATCCAGCTCCGTCGCCTCGCTCGCGGCCTGGTCGAACGGCTGGTGCCGCGGGGCGGCCGGGGTGTCGTCGCCGGCCAGGAGGGCTTTCAGCTCGTCGGTCAGCAGGCCCAGACCGGCGTAGTCGATCGTGACGTGGGACAGCACCAGCACCAGGTGCGCGGGCTTCTCGTCACTGGCCACTATGGACACACGCAGCGGCAGCTCGGCCGACAGGTCGAACCGTTGGGCGCGCAGGCGCTCGCACAGTGCGGAGGCGGCCTCCTCGTCCGGTTCCGGTGTCTCGTAGACGGACACCGAGAACTCTTCGGTCGGACGCAACTCCTGATACGGGGCTCCGGTCGCGTCGACCGGATACCTGGTGCGGAGACATTCGTGCTTTCGCACCAGGTGGGCGATAATGTCCGCCACGCCCGGCAGGTCGTGTCCGGGAGGAACGGCGATCACTCTGCCGTGGTTGAAGTGATGATCGTGCGGCTTCATCCACTCCGTGTCGTTCCACTGCACGCGCTGCGCCCACGTGAGAGGAGCCTGGCCGGTGCGGTTGTCGGTGACGGACAGCGGAAGGGACTGCGCGGGAACGGAATGGTCGCTCACCTCGCCCATGCTCAGTGCGGTGTCCCGAAATCGTCAATCGACGCGTGTTCAAGTGGGGGACGTTGGCGGTTGAACGCGACCAGGTTGTCCCTATTCGTCTGCGGTGACCGGACACGGCCAACCGGAAACGTCGCGACGCGCCGATTCGCCTTGACAGTGCACATGTCTGCTGACACGGTTTTGGTCTGAACCAGTACGGTCACTTTGGGGGAGGGACCAGGTTGGTAGTGCTTTTACGTGCGCACAAGCTGTCGGTGGCACTCGGCAGGCGATGGCAGCACTGGCAGTCGATCTGGCGCCTCGCGCTGGAAGCCGGCTCCGCACGCGTGGTTACCGCGCTGGTCATCAACGTCGTCCTCGGCCTGCTTCCCCTGTGTTTCATCGTGCTGATGGCGGACGTCCTGGCGCGCGTACCGGTGATCGTCTCGCAGTTCGCCGCAGACCAGCACTGGCAGCAGGCCACTGCGGCGGTGGTGCTCGCGGTCGGGGCCTTCGCGGTGGAACAGGTCGCGACGCCCTTCCGCTTCGCCGTGGCGGAAGGCATCGCACGGCGGGTCGACGATCACTGTGCCGCACGCCTGATGTCGGCGGCGTTGTCCCGCGTGCCGTTGCGCTCACTGGTGCGGCAGGACAGCCAGGACCTGCTGGAACAGACCAGGGGAGGGTTCGAGAAGTACTCGCTCTCCCCCGGCGACGCGGTCGCGGCGACGCTCCTGCTGGTGTACCGGTACGTGAACCTCGCGGGGGCGGTCGTGCTCATCGGCGTGGTGCTGGGTGCCGGGCCCGCCGTGCTGGTCGGCCTCACTGCGCTGGCGATCCGCTTCGGCCAGCGAGGATCCCTGGGACGCTTCGGCGCGCTGTGGGACCGCCTGGCGGCCAACCGCCGTCGCCTGCACTACCTGGCGGACCTGTCCTCCGGTCATCGCATCGCCAAGGAGGTGCGGGTGCTCGGGTTGCTGGACTGGCTGGTGCGCCGCCTGGGCACGGAGACCGAGGGCTTCCTGCGTCCGTTGTGGATCGGTAGGAGAAAGCTGCTTCTCTGGCCGTTCGTCCTGCTCGGCGTCGCGGGCCTGCTCGGCGCGGCCGCGGCTTTCCTCGTGCTCGCGCAGGCGATCTCGCGCGGCGGCACGTCCCTGTTCGAACTGGCGATCGTGCTGCAGAGCGTTCTCGTCCCGCTGCGGTTCGGCGTCTACTTCCCGGAGAGCGACACCAAGACGCAGTACGGGATGAGCGGGTTCAGGTCGTTGCGGGAGTTTGAGAAGCTGGCGACCGATCCGGTCGCGGACAGCGGCAGCACGGCGGAACTGCCGGGCACCATCCGGTTCGAGGACGTCGTGTTCCGCTACGACGACGGCGAACGGACCGTGCTCGACCACCTCGACCTGGAGATCGAGGCCGGGCGATCCACTGCGATCGTCGGGCTGAACGGCTCTGGGAAGACGACCCTGGTGAAGGTGCTGACCCGGTTGCACGATCCGGAGTCCGGGCGGGTGACCGCGGGAGGGGTGGATCTGCTTGACGTGCACCCGCGGGTGTGGCGACGCCGGTGCGCGGTGGTCTTCCAGGACTTCGCGCGGTACGAACTGTCCTTGCACACCAACATTCGCATGGGCGCGCCGCACGTGACCGAGCCCGGTGCGGTCCGCGCCGCGCTGGAGCGGGCGATCGACAGAGCGGGACTGCGCGCGCTCGTCACCGAGCTGCCCCTCGGCGGTGAGACCGTCCTTTCGCGACAGTACGAAGGCGGGCGCGAGCTGTCCGGCGGGCAGTGGCAGCGCGTCGCTCTCGCACGAGCCTTTTACGCGGTCGAGCACGGCGCCCGCGTGCTCGTGATGGACGAGCCGACCGCACAGCTGGACGTGCGCGCGGAGGCGCGGTTCTTCGACGAGTTCCTGGAACTCACCCGCGGCCTGACGAGCGTGGTGATCTCCCACCGGTTCTCCGCGGTGCGACACGCGGACCAGATCGTGGTGCTGGAAGAAGGAAGAGTTCTCGAACGCGGGTCGCACGACGAACTCGTGGCGGCCGGAGGCCGATACGCCGAGCTCTTCCTGTTGCAGGCCAGCCAGTTCGAGGACACGGTGGACCGCATCGCGGCGGGTGGTGCCTGATGCGCACGGCCTTCGGCGCCGTCTTGCCGGTGCTCATGCCGTCCTTCCGCGCCCATCCCCGAAAGATGCTGGGCGCGGCACTGCTCCTGGTGGCCGGCTACCTGGCCACTCCGGGGATCGCCCTGCTGCTGAGGGAGATCACCGACGCGGCGGTCGGCGGTGCGTCCGGCGTGGTGGTGTGGCTCGCGGTCGCGACCGCCGTGGTGCTGGTCGTGGAACTGCTGATGGGTCACTTCGCGCACCTGCTGTACTACGAAGCCGGTGAGTCCCAGGAAGCGGCGCTGCGGGAACGCCTGGCCCGGATCACCAACGGGGTGCCGGCCATCGCGCACTTCGACGACGAGAAGTTCGCCGACACGCTTTCCGTGGTGCGCAGGGACCTCTCCGACACCCGCGCCGCTCTGGAGGCGGCGCTTCAGCTGTGCGGCCTCGTCCTGCAAGCACTCGTGACCATGGTGCTGCTCGGGATGCTGGTGCCGTGGCTCGCTCTGCTGCCCGTGGCGGCCGTGCTGCCGGTGCTCGCCAGCCGCCGGGCCGACGCGATCTTCGACGGCGCCAAGGTCGCGAGCGCGGCGGACGAGCGCCGCGCCATGCACCTCCTGACGTACGCGACCTCTGCGGACACCGTTCGCGAGTTGCGGTTGAACGGTGCCGAAGACGAGATCGTGCGGCTGTACCGGGCGAGCCGGGCCAGCGCGAACCGGCTCGCCAACAGCGCCCAGCTGCGCGCCGCGGTCACGCGCGCCCTGGGGCAGTTGTTCTTCGCGCTCTGCTACGGCACGGCGATCGTCCTCGTGGTGAGCGCTGCGCTGCAGGGCCGGGCGGGAGTCGCCGACCTCGTCCTCGTCGTGGTCCTCGCGGTCCAGGTCAGTGCGCAGGTCGCCGCCGTGCTCAGCCTGCTGAGCACGGTGCAGAGCGCCGGGCGCACGCTGTCCCGGCTCGCCGACCTCGAACGCATCGCCACCGGGGAACAACGGCGCCCGGCCACGTCACCGGCCCCTCGTGCGTTGTCCCGCGGCATCACGCTGGAAGGCGTCGGTTTCCGCTACCCCGGAGCGGGGGAGAAGCGGCTCGACGATGTCAGCCTCACCCTTCCCGCCGGAAGCACCGTCGCGCTCGTCGGCGAGAACGGCGCGGGGAAGAGCACACTGGTCAAGCTGCTGTGCGGGATGTACCAGCCCACCAGCGGGCGCATACTCGCCGACGACACCGATCTGAGCGACATCCCGGCACCGGAGTGGTCCGCTGGAGTCGCACCTCTCTTCCAGGACTTCGCCCGGCTGGAGCTGCTCCTGCGCGAGAACGTCGGCGCCGGCGCCCTGGCTCACCTCGACGACGACCACCTGCTCCGCGAGGCGGTGCGGTCGGCCGGCGCCGGACAGCTGCTCGACCTGGTGCCCGGTGGGCTGGACGGTCTGCTCGGGCACGGCTACGGCGACGGCGCGGAGCTGTCCGGTGGGCAGTGGCAGAAAGTCGGCCTTGCCAGGGCTCTGGTGAGACGGGGACCGCTGCTGCTGGTCCTGGACGAGCCGGCCTCTGCGCTGGACGCGACCGCGGAATCCGCTTTGTTCGCACGGTTCCACGAACTGGCTCGCTCCGGTGCGAAAGCGCGCGGAGCGGTCACTTTGTTCGTCTCCCACCGGTTTTCGACGGTGCGCACGGCGGACCTGATCGTCGTGCTCGACGGAGGACGGGTGGTGGAAGCAGGTACGCACGCGGAACTGGTGGACAGCGGCGGAACGTACGGCGAGTTGTTCCGGCTGCAGGCGCGTGCTTATCAGTGAACGGGGGTACACCGGCACAACAGTTCGCCACGTGGGCGCGGGGGGCCGCGCTGAGAGCTTGGCCGAGCTGAGATGAAATCCGTACGATTTGGGGGCTACGGAAGAACATGACCATCGTTGAGAACCCGGCGGAGACAGGTGTGATTCTGCTCGGCCAGTCCGGTGCGGGAGAGGTGCTGTCGGTTCCGATCGCCTTGTTGCACACGGCCGACTCACCGCGCTTGCAGGCGGAAGATCCCGACTACGTGCGCATGTTGACGCAGGTGGAAGGTGAACTCCCGCCCATTGTGGTGCACCGGCCGACGATGCGCGTCGTCGACGGCATGCACCGCGTCCGCGCCGCACTGCTGCGGGGGGACGACCGAATCGCCGTGAGGTTCGTCGACCTTCCGGAAGAGGACCTGTTCCTGCTCGCCGTGCGCCTGAACGCCGACCACGGGATGCCGCTCTCGCCCGCGGACAGGCGAGCCGCGGCCGTGCGGATCCTGGGGTCGCACCCACACCTGTCGGACCGGGCGGTCGCCGCGGCCACCGGACTGGCCTCGAAGACCGTGCGGAACGTTCGCGCGCAACACGGAGCGAGCTCGTCGGCATCGCAGACCCGCATCGGACGAGACGGCCGGCGCCGCCCGTTGAGCGCGGCGGAGGGGCGCAGGTCGGCGGGTGCGTTGATCAGGGCCGATCCCCGCACGCCGCTGCGGCAGATCGCGAAGCAGGCTGGCATCTCGCTGGGCACCGCGGCGGATGTGCGGGATCGCGTGCTGCGCGGTGAGAACCCGGTGCCCGGCGAGGAGAGGACGGGCACCGCGGCGGCGGGCGTCGAGGAGGGGGCGAGCGTCGAGAGCGACTCCCACACAGCGGCGCCGGTCGTGTCCACCCAGCGCAGGGTCCCGCTGCCGGAGTTCGGCGGGCAGCGGGACGCGGCGGTGGTGATGCGGATCCTGGTCAGTGATCCGTCGCTGCGGTTCACCCAGAGCGGCAGGGAAATGCTGCGCTGGCTCAGCACCCGCGTCATCGACCCGCAGGACTGGCGGGCACTCGTGGACGAGATGCCCGCCCACTGCACCGGCACGGTCGCGGACCTCGCCCGCCGGTGCAGCGACACCTGGCGGGACTTCGCCGACGAGTTGGAGCGACGGCACCGCACCTCGGCCTGACTGATTTCCGGTGGTGGTGGCGAACCTGCCGCCACCACCGGAACCTCAGCTGCTCGTGCTGCCCGCCGGCACTGCGTCCATGCGGATCGGCGTGACACAAAGCGTCACGAGGAACGCGGACAGCGCAACCGCTCCCATGCCCCACACCATGCCGGACGCGTTGGCGACGAATCCGATCACCGGCGGGCCGACGAGCAACCCCGTGGTCCCCATGGTGGCCACCAGTGCCAGCGCGTTCGTGCCCTCCTTCGTCGCGGCGACGTAGAGGCTGGGCGTGACGGCGGCCATGCCGAGGCCGACGCAGGCGAACCCGAGCAGCGTCGGGACCAGACCGCCCAGCACGAGCGCGACCGTGAGTCCGGAGAACGCCAGCGCGGCGCCGACGAGCACGACTCGCCGGTCGCCCCAGCGGGCGCGCCACCCGTCGGCGAAGAGCCGCGCCAGCAGCATCATCGCGGACACGGTGGCCACCCCCAGCGGCACCAGTTCGGGCGCGGCGTCGACGACGTCTTCCAGGTACAGCGCGGACCAGTCGTTCATCGCGCCTTCGGTGACGGTCCCGAACACCATCGCCGCGCCCAGCCACAGGGTGGTGCGGTTCGGCAGTGCCCACCGCTTCTTCTTCTCCTTCGGCGCGGCGTCCGGGAGGTCGTCGGCGGGCAGGCCGCCGCGGGCGAACGCGGTGAGCACCACCATGACCGCGATCGCGAGTCCGAAGTGGACGAACAGGGACGACGTGGCGGCGGTGACGGCGGTGGCCAGCAGGGCCGCGAGGAACGTCCCGCCGCTGAAGACCGCGTGCAGCTTGGCCATCGTGCTGCGTTCGTACCGCACTTCGAGCGCGGTTCCCTGCGCGTTCATCGCCACGTTGAGACAGGCCACGGCCACGCCGTCGACGAGCATGATCACCAGCGCGGCGGGGTAGCCGGGCAGCGCCGCCAAACCTGCCAGCGCGACCATCAGGACGGCACAGGAGACGATTGCCAGCCGCCGCGATCCCAGCCGCCGCATCAGCACCGCCACCGCCGGGAACGCCGCCACCGCGCCGATGCCGGTGGCCAGCAGCAGCACCCCGATCTGCGCCGGGGTCAGGCCGAGCTCGTCCTTGATCGCGGGCAACCTGGTCGCCCAGGTGGCGTACTGGAAGCCGAGCAGGCCGAACAGGGCTCCGGTGGCCAATTGGGCACGCCGGAAGCCGCCTGCGGCATCGATCATGGTCATCCGCCTCGTCAGATAGGTTTGGACATGTAGATCGCGTTCTCGCCGTAGGTGCCGGGCACCTCGACGTCGGCGTCCGGCTGGAATCCCGCGGCGGACCAGAAGGTCTCGCTGCCCGCAACGGCGACCAGCGAGATCCGTTCGTACGCCTGGGTTCTCGCGATCGCGGCGAGCCTGCGGAACAACAACGCCCCCAGGCCTGCCCCGCGCGACTCCTCGGCGATCACGAGGTCGTGCAGGTGCAGGTTGTTCGACCGGAACGCCGTGTGCTCGCGCCGGGTGAGGTCGGGAACCTGCGCGGCGGGGTACGGCAGAGCGATGACGTACCCGGCCACTCCGTCGCGGGTTTCCAGCACGAGACACAGCTCCGGCGTGGTGCCGGCCCGGGAGGCGAGCACGGCCGGGCCCTCCGACAGGCCGGCTGCGGCGTAGGCACGCTCTTCCAGCTCGGTGATCCGATGCCAGTCGCCGGCCTGCATCCGCCGCGTTCGGACGTCGTCAGACATGTGCCTGAGACTTCAGGGCGCCGTGCAGTGCGGTGACCCGCAGCGGGGCGATTCCGTTGAACCCCTGCGTCATGTAGCTCGTGGCGTACGCACCGCTCGACAACACCCACACCGGATCCCCGGAAGCCACGGCGGGCGGTACCAGGAGCCGGGTCTGGCCGCGCCCGAACGTGTCGTCGCTATCGCAGGTGGGCCCGGCGACCACGGCCGGAACCCGTTGTTCCGCCGGATGGCCGGGGAACACCAGCTGGTAACACAGCTGATCCATCTCGTACAGGCCGTTGAACTTGCCGCAGCTCAGGTACAGCCAGGAAGAGGTGGAACCGTCGGGTCGCTCTCTTGTGGACAGTCGTACCGCGTGCGCCCGGATCGCACCGTGATCGGCGACCAGGTGGCGGCCCGGCTCCACGATGAACGTGAGCGGCGAGCGGGAAATCCGTTGCAGCCCTCGCATGCCCGCCCGGATCGACGCGAGGATGCCGGCCAGCGGCGGATGCAGCGGCGTGCCGTCGCGGTCGAGGTAGCCGAGTGCGGGCAGCCCGCCGCCCAGGTTGACGTGATCGACGTGGACACCTGCGGCGTTCAGCTCGACGAGCGTCCGCGCCAGGTGGTCGAAGGCGTCCTCCCAGGCGCGCACGGTCATCTGCTGCGAACCCACGTGGATCGCGAGGCCGGACGGGACGAGGCCGGCGTCCCGCGCCGCCGTGAGCACCTGCACGGCGTTCCCCGCCGAGCCACCGAACTTGCCGGTGAGTCCCCACAACGCGCCCTGCCCGCTGGTGGCGAGGCGGCAGAACACCCTCGCCCCTGGTGCGTTGGCCGCGATCCCCGCGACGTCCTCGACGCTGTCGGTGGCGAAGTCGCGCACGCCCAGGCGGTAGACCTCGGCGATGTCGCGATCGGACTTCACCGTGTTGCCGTAGTGGACGTCCTCGACCGGCACGCCCGTGGCCAGTGCCTGCGCGATCTCGGGCGGACTCGCCGCGTCGAAGCCGGCGCCGCGGCGTGCCAGGCACGCCAGCACGTCGTCGACCGGACAGGCCTTGATGGCGAAGCGGATGTGCACGCCGGGCAACTCGCCGGCCAGTGCGTCGTACGTCGCCTCGACACCGGCCAGATCGAAGAAGATCTGGTCCTCGGTGGCGGCGATCAGTGCAGCCCGCAGCCGTGTGCTCAACCTCATCGCGCTGACCGCACCTGAGGCAACGGGACGGCCCTGCTCCGGAGAACGAGCGTCTCCCACTCCTCGGTCAACGTCGCGAAGTCGGCGATGTCCTGCTCCGCCTCGGCGAGCAGCCGCGGTCCGCGCTCGGCGACGAGCGCGGCCACGTCCGCGTACCTGCCGCCCAGCTTGCGGTACGAACGCACGAGAACGTCGACCCGTTCGGCGTTCTCACCCTTGGGGAGCGCGGTGCTCTCCCTGATGATCTTCGCGACCAGCGGCGCGCGGACGTCGAAACCGTCGTCCAGCAACGAGGAACCGGCTTCGGCCATCCTGTCGTAGATGAAGTTGAGGTAGTGCATCGACAGGAAGAACTTGGCCAGCCGCAGCTGGTACGCCGCGAACCCCTGCGGCGTCTTCCTCTCGGCGGTGTGGAAGTTCACGATGTGCCGGTTGTGCACGACGCTGGGCAAACCGGTGTGGTGCACCAGGTGGTGCAGGAAGTAGTCGCTGCCGATGGTGTCGGTCGCGGGAGCCAGTGGTACCTGATCGTGCACCCGGTGGAACGCGATGTTGCACATGTCCACGCGCATCGGATCCACAACGGACAGTGTGGAGCGGTCGCGCTCGAACACCTCGTCGCGGGCGCCGGCGAAGGCTTCATCGACGAGTTCCTTCTTGCGGTGCTCCGGCCAGTCACGCGGTGCCCACAGGCTGACGACGTCGTAATAGACGTCCGGTGCCTGGCTCGCGACCTCGCCGAGGTCCACCGAGAGCTCACCGACGAACGAACCACCCACCAGCACCACGGGTTTGCCGCTGTCCGCCGGGTCGAGCCGGACCTCGGTGACGCCACCCGCCGCGGCACCGGCCCGCTTGCCGAGCGAGGTCAGTTCGTGGTGAACGGGGTAGACAGGGGTGCCACCGATCCACTGGTACCTGCTGTCGGAGTCCCTGCGGTGCACCGAATCGCAGCCGAGCGCGGCGGCGATCAGGAACGCCCGGTTGGTGCACGCGCCGTAGGACAGGCCGGCGGGCAGCAGGAGATCCAGCAGCAGGTCCGGCTTGGTGCCGTCCTGCACCACCGAGGTGAGGAACTCCCGCTGGGCGTCCTCGTCCAGGTGCAGGACGGTGACGTTCGCGGGCAACGGGGTCTCGGCGATGGTGCGGGCGTGCCGAGCCCGCGTCGCCTCGTCCGACGAGTCCAGGATCAGCAGGGTCACCTCGACCGGGAAGTGCTCGGCCGCGTACACCGCCTCCCCCGCGACCGCGGTGATCGTCTCGGCGCAGGCCCGGTTCGTGGGCAGCGTCAGGCAGACTTTGCGCATTCGGGACCTCCGATCGCGCTGTCCGCTCTCGCCCAGTCGTCCAGTCCCAGCAGCCGGCGGCCGAGCCCGTTCAACGTCGCGGCGGGATACCGCTGCGACTCGTGCCGCACGGCGTCGCCGAGGAGCGTCTGGTTCCACTCGGGTGTCGAGAGATCGCGCCATGAACGGACGCGGGACTCCCGCAGCTCCTTGTGCGACTCCAGCGCGGGCATCATGGCGAGGTACTGGACCGCGCGCACCCCGTCGCGAGAGGTGTTCGGTGCCACCCCGTGCGCGAGCATGCCGTTGAAGATGAGCAGATCACCTGCTTCGAGTTCCGGGCGCCGCACGGGGTACTCGGTGCGATCGGCGGCGGGGCGGTACGGGTCGCGCCCGTCCGGTTGGACCGCCTTCCACCGGTCGAACTCGCGGAACAGCTCGGGGGAGCACTGGAAACCGCCGTGCCCCTCCTCGGTGTCGGTGAGCGCGATGATGCCCTGAACGCGTTGCGGTGGAACGGAAAGAGTGGTATCGACGTCCCAGTGCAGGGTGATGTCGAACCCGGTGTCGGTGGTGGGGATGAGCGCGCGGTCGCGGTTGCCGACGTTGGGAGGGTTGAGGTTCAACCTGTCCAGCGACACCCACAGCTCCTCGCAGTCCCAGACGTCGACGAACGCGTCGTAGACCCGTTGTGCCTGACGGCTGTCCCACAGGAGTTGGTGCTGGTAGGCCTCGACGAAGCCGTAGACGTGCAGATCGCGGTCCAGATCGGATCGATACGGCCGCTCCGGGTACCAGGTCTGCGGGCGTTCCGGGTCCATGCCCTGGAAGTCCCAGGTGAACCGCAGGAGCGCCGCGGCGGCGGAGCGGGCGATCGCCTGCTTGACCACGACGTAGCCGTAGGTCTGCCAGTGCTGGAAGTCCTCGTCGGACAGCACGCGCAACGGCAGTGACTTGGTCAGGTCCCGCAAGGGTGTTCTGGCGAGGTACGTCTCGGCGTCCGCGCTGAAGTAGGGAGTTTCCGATGTCGCTCGATGCAGAAAAGGTTCAGACATTGGGAACTTTCCAGGACTCGAGGCGCGGTCTGCTCGGACGACCGAGGCCGCGCGGCGGCGAATGAATGACGAATCCGGAGTCGGTAGGAATTCCAGCCAACGGTCACTCGACTGTCAAGGATTAACCATCTGTGGTGGAACGGTCGGCCTTGTTCAAGTGCTGAGCCGTCCTCGGTCGAACGCTCGCAACGGTGGGCGCACTCGCGTTCAACTGCTCCGTGCGGGGTCGGACGCGTTGCGCGCCAATAGGTGTGGGATGTCTACTGCGGTTCAGGTCGCCGAGCGCCTGACCCGGAGAACCGCGAGGTATGCCGATGACGTCACTGTCCACTTTGGTCAATTCCTGCCTGCTGCCCGCCTACGGCGGCGCGGTACCCGCTGACTGGCTGAAGCGCGACCTGGACGACGGACTCGCGGGCATCGTGTTGTTCGGTGCCAACCTCGACCTGATCGACGGCCAGATCCGTGCCGTCGTCGCGGAACCGTTGCGCGCCCACCAACCCGACGTGATCATCGCGCTCGACGAGGAGGGCGGTGACATCACCAGGGCGGAGTACCACCGGGGCAGCAACTACCCCGGCAACTTCGCGCTCGGCGCGGTGGACGAACCGGAGCTGACCTTCGAGGTGGCCGCCTCGATCGCTGCGGACCTGATCGAGGCGGGTGTCTCGGTCAACCTCGCGCCCAGCGTCGACGTCTGTCCCGGGCAACGCATGCCGCTGATGGGCACCCGGTCGTTCGGCGCCGACGCGGCCAGGGTCGCCGCACACGCGGCCGCGTTCGTCGAAGGCGTCCAGCGGCACGGTGTCGCGGCGACCGCGAAGCACTTCCCCGGCATCGGGTCCACCTCGGTCGACTCCCACTTCCAGCTGCCCACGGTGCACGACCCGGAACCGGTGCTGAGGGCCAGGGACCTGCTGCCGTTCGAGGCGTGCGTCCGCGCCGGGGTGCGGGCCGTGATGACCGGCCACGTCGTCGCGCGCGCGATCGACCGCACACCCGCGACGTTCAGCAGGCGGTTCATCACCGACGTCTTGCGCGGCGAGCTGGAGTTCGACGGCGTGGTGATCAGCGACGCGCTGGACATGACGGCGGCACGAGGGGACGCCGGGTTCGCCGTCGCGGCCGTGCGGTCCCTGCAGGCGGGCGTCGACCTGATGATCCTCGGACCGCAGGACGGCGAGGAGACCTGCGCGCTGATCAGGGACGGTGTCCGGCGGGCGGTCGAGGACGGCGGTCTTCCCCTGTCCCGCCTGGAGGAAGCGGCGCGGCGGGTCGCCGCGTTGAAGGAGTGGAGCAGCGCACCGCGCGGTCCGGAGGCGGATCTCGGCGGGGTCGGGTTGAGTGCGGCCCGGCGCGCGCTCCAGATCGGCGGGCCGACGCCGGTACCCGCGTCGTGGTTCGTCGTCGAGGCGCGCGGGGAGCCGAACATCTCCTGCGGCAGCGTGCCGTGGGGACTGCAGGAAGTGTTGCGCAGACTCGGTGGCACGGTCGGTGGCGTCCAGATCCACGAACGCGGTGACATCGCCGGAGTGCGGTTCCCCGCTGATGTCCCGGTCGCGGTCGTCGTCCGCGCCGAGACCGCCGACTCGTGGCAGCACCAGGTCGTGGCGGCAGTGCTGCGCCAGCGCGCCGACGCTGTAGTGGTCGACATGGGTTTCTGCGACGTGCCGGTCCCGCCGGGTACGTCGGTGGTCAAGACCCGGGGTGCCGGTCTGGTCAACGCGGTGGCGGCGGCCGAACTGCTGTCCGGCCACCGGACGACGGGCGCGCCGAGGAACTGGTTGTGAGAACGGGCATGACTTCTATTGGGGGTATGAGGGTGGATTCCGGTCGTTCACGCATTTTCCAGACCGCGGACGACGTGGCGGACGCCGCGGCCGACCTCGTCGCGGACGTGGTGCGGCAGACCGTTGCCGAGCGCGGATCGTGCGTTCTCGCGCTGACCGGGGGCAACACCCCGGTCGCGACGTACCAGCGGCTCGCGAAGCACGACCTGCCTTGGCACGCGGTCGACGTCGTGCAGACCGACGACCGCGTGCTGCCCGACGACGAGCGGGGCCTGAACTGGAAAACGATCACCGAGCACCTGCTCGACGTCGCCGCGGTGCCGGCCGAGCGACGGCATCCGATGCCGGTGCACGGCGATCCGGCCGCGGGTGCCGCGGCGTACGCGGAACTGCTGAAGTCGTTGACTCCCAGCGGAAGCGCTGACCTGGTGCTGCTGCAGCTCGGCCCGGACGGTCACCTCGCGTCTTTGTTCCACGGCGAGTACGACCCGGCGGACCCGTCCGGTGTCGTGGCGGTCGCAGCCAAGGCTGGTGTGGTGCGGATGACGCAGACCCTGCCCTCGCTGACCGGCGCGGCGACGCGTCTCGTGCTGGCGACCGGAGCGGGGAAGGTCGAGGCGGTCGCGAAGGTGCGGGCGGAGTCGGCGGACACGCTGGCCACTCGCACGTTCCTCGCCTCCGGTGGCCTGCTGCTGCTCGACGCGGCGGCGGGCGAGACTCCGTGACCGCTGGCCTGGCCGCCGGCTTCCGCGCTGAGCAGGCGCGGGCGAGCGAGCAACCGGTGCTGGTGCTCGACCTCGGCGGCACCTGGTTCCGATCGGGGGTGCTGACCGGCGCCCGTGACGTCGTCGAGGTCGAGCGCTCGCCCGCGATCACCGTCCGCTCGTCCGCCGGTTCGGGTGAACAGGTGAGGCAACAGATCGTCGACTGGCTCGTGACCACGTTCGACCGGGCCTCCCGACGTGTGCGGTTCGAGCGCTGCGCGGTCTCGCTCGGCGCGGCCGTGGACGCCAGGATGGGCCGGGTCGTCGGCGCGGCACCGTTGTTCGGCGCCGAGCAGGTCGACTGGTGGCCGGAGGCCGAGTTGAGCGCGCTGCGGCCGGGCGTGCGCTGGACGGTCGTCAACGACGTCTCCGCGCTCGCGTACGCGTTGCTGCGGGAAGAGGAACTGGACCAGACGGTCACCGCCGCCGCGGTGACCATCAGCACCGGGATCGCCTACCGGACGATCGAACTGCCGACCGGCCGCATCCCGTACGACTCCGACCACGGCCTGCAGGGCGAGATCGGACACCTGCCCGCCTGGGTGAGCTGGGACGGCGAACCGGTCTCCGCCCGGTGCGACTGCGGGCGACCCGACCACGTGAGCGCGTTCGCCTCCGGCCGCGGCATCGCCGAGTTCCTGCGCAGGGTGCCGGTGTCGCGCTGGGGCGCCGAGAACGCCGACGTCGAGTCGTTCCGCCGATCACTCCACAATGGACACGCGGGTGCGGTGGCGGTGCTCGACGCGGTGACGATGCCGATGGCCCAGGTCCTGCTGGCCCAGGCGACGCTCAACCCGCAGGTCGAGCGCACCGTGCTCAGCGGCGGCGTCGTGGACAACCTCGGCGAGCACTACCTGACGAGCCTGATCGGCAACCTCAACCGCCTGGGCCTGTACGGGATCTCGGAGGCAGACCCGGGCTATTTCGCCAGGAGGATCGTCCGCGGGGACTCCGACGGACTGAACGCACTGCGCGGCGCGGGTGTCTACGCGCGCGGGCTTCCGGACGAAGGAGCAGGCCCGGCATGAGCTTCGGTGATTGGACGGTTCGCGCGGCCAGGCAGGTCTCCTACCGCGTCACGGAAGTGACCGACCTGCTCGCCCCGGACAACGACGCCCTCGCGGAGGCCGCGCGGCTGAGCGCCGGCGCGTGCCGGCTGGTCCTGGTCGACGAGAACGTGCTGGCGTTGCGCGGCACCGAGATCGAGGACTACTTCCGCGTCCGGAACGCCAGGGCGCAGGTGCTCGGCATGCCCGGTGGCGAGGAGAACAAGACGCTCACCTGGGTGGAGGAGATCGTGCTGGCCGCCGACTCGGCCGGCATGTCGCGCCGGGATCCGATCGTCGCCATCGGCGGCGGTGTGGTGACCGACGTGGCGGGAACGGCGGCCAGCCTGTACCGCAGGGGAACCCCGTACGTCCGCGTGCCCACCACCCTGATCGGCCAGATCGACGCGGCGATCGGCGCCAAGACCGCTGTGAACGTGCACGGCACCAAGAACAAGCTGGGGGCCTACCACCCCGCCGACCACACGCTGGTCGACCGGTCGTTCCTGAAAACGCTGGGGGAGCGGCACATCCGCAACGGGCTCGCGGAGATCATCAAGATGGCGCTCATCCGCGACGAGTTCCTCTTCGCGCTGCTCGACGCGGAGATCGAGCAGCTGGTGCGGTGCCGCCTCGACGGAGTGGCGGGGCAGCGGGTCGTGCACCAGGCGATCACCGGCATGCTGGAGGAGCTCCAACCCAACCTGTGGGAACACGATCTGCGGCGGGTGGTCGACTTCGGTCACACCCTCAGCCCGGCCGTGGAGATGGCGACCCAGCCAGGTCTGCTGCACGGCGAGGCCGTGTCGATCGACATGGCCATCTCGTGCGCGCTCGCGGTGGACCGGGGCACGTTGGCACGCGCTGACGCCGTCCGCGTGCTGAACCTGTTGCGCCGGACCGGTCTGCCGGTCTGGCACCCGGTCTGCGAGGTGCCGTTCCTCTGGTCCGCGCTGGGCGAGTCCGTCCGGCACCGCGACGGCGCTCAGAACTTCCCGCTGCCCCAGGGGATCGGCGGGTGCACGTTCGTCAACGACCTGACCGAGGCAGACCTGGCGCGTTCGGTGTCGTTGCTGCATCGGATGCTCGACAGCGCGGGGATCATGGCATGAGCGACCTGGCTTGGACGCGGACCTCAGACGGTGGGCTGCGGCTGGTGCCGCGCCCGGATGCGGCGTCACACCGACTCAGGATGCTGCGGGTGGGGATCTGCGGGACGGACCTGCAGATCCAGCGCGGCGCCAGGAGCGACGTCGCCGCCGTGCTCGGGCACGAGGGGCTCGCCGAGCAGCGGACGGCGGACGGGGTCTCCAGGGTGATCTTCAACCCGGTCGCCTCCGACGACCAGGACAGCATCCTCGGGCACTCCTACGACGGCGTGCTGTGCCGGAGTTTCTTCGCCGCACCAGGCGATGCCGTGCTGCGCGACCTCGTGTCGGCACTGCCGGGACTGGCCGCGGACCTGGCTGCCCTGGTCGAGCCGCTCGGCGCGGTGCTCTACGGGTGGGATCTCGTGGACCCCGCCGGCGCCGTGGGGATCTGGGGCGGCGGCACGACCGCCGTTCTGGCCGCGCTGGTGGGTGAGCTCGAAGGACGGCCCGTCACGCTGGTGCACCATCGCGCCGACCGACTCGACTACCTGCGCCGCCGCGAAGTGTTGCCGTACGCGGACTTCCGCACCCAGGGCCTGTTCGGCGAACTGAGCGGCGCGTTCGTCTGCCTGCCGAGGGAGGCTGCCCCGCAGGCGCTCACGCAGGTGGTGCACGCCTTGGCGCAAGACGCGACCGCCGACCTGCTCGGAGGGTTCAGCGTCGGCTCGCGGCACGAGCTCACCGGAGCTGTCGACCTCGGTGAGGTGCGGCGCGCCAACGCCTGCGGACTTCCGGTACCGGGTGCCGTGTCCCCGGTCGTGCTGCCCACCGGCAAGCGGGTGCGGCTCACCGGGCACCGGGGCACCTCGGCGCGGCACCTGGTGCGCGCCCAGGAGTTGTTGTGCCGCCATCCGGAACGGTTTGGCAGGGTGCTGAGCCACGTCTGCTCCCTGGAGTCGGCGGGGCCGGTGCTGCGGTCGATGGCGACGGACCCGCCGGGCCGGAGGATCACCGGGGAGCACCTCAAGGTGGTGATCGACCCGACGTTGCCACCGGGTACGAGCCGGGTGCCGGATCTCACCACGACCGTTGCCGATGTCCCGTGTGGACTTTGACCCGATCTCGCGGAGGAACGTCATGTTGGTCGCGCGCTACGGATATCCCGCGCAGTTCACCGACCTCGAAGGGCTGAGCGGGCAGATCACCGAGCTGCTGCTGTCCGGAGACTACGTCAGCGGTCGGCCCGTCGCGGCGTTCGAACAGCGGTTCGCCGACTACCTCGGCGCCGAGTTCGCGGTCGCGGTCAACTCGGGCACCGACGCCCTCGTTCTCGCGTTGCACGCGCTGGACGTCGGGGCGGGCGACGAGGTCATCACGGTGGCCAACACGTTCCACGCCACCGTGCTGGCGATCGCGCGGACCGGCGCCCGGCCGGTGCTCGTGGACTGCACGGACACGGACTACCTGATGGACGTCGAGCTGATCAAGGCCGCGATCACGCCTCGCACCAAGGGAATCGTCGTCGTCCACATGTTCGGCGAAGTGCTCGACATGACGAGGATCGCGGCCTTGGCCGACGAACACGGGCTCGTGCTCGTCGAGGACTGCGCCCAGGCCGTCGGCGCCCGCTGGTCCGGCCGGTCGGTGGGCACCTTCGGCGACATCGGCTGCTTCAGCTTCCACCCCTCGAAGAACCTGGCCGCCGCCGGAGACGCCGGGGCCGCGGTGACCGGTTCACCGGAACTGGCCGCGCGGCTGCGCCGGTTGCGCAACCTCGGCCAGCAGGACCAGAACCACCACACCGAACTGGGTTTCAGCAGCCGGATGTCCTCGATCCAGGCCCTGGTCCTGGACCACAAACTGTCCTTCTTGGACGACTGGAACCAGGCCCGGCGCGAGATCGCCGCCCGGTACACCGAGGCGCTCGCGACCAGTCGGGCACGGGTGCCGGCGGCCAGCGAGGACCACGTCTTCCACATGTACCAGGTGATCGTGCCCGACCGGGACAGGATCCTGGCGGAGCTGCGGGATCGGGGCATCGACGCCGTGGTGCGCTATCCGGAGCCCATCGCGCGGCAACCCGCGTTCGCCGCCTTCGGGTTCGACCCGGCCGCGTTCCCGAACTCGGACTTCCTCGCCGTCAACGCGTTGTGCCTGCCGTTGCGCCCGGACCTGACCTCGGCCGAGGTCGATCTGGTCACCAGCACGTTCCTGTCGATCGTCGGTTGAACCGAGGAGATTCCTGATGCGTGACACGACCATCGTGCCGTCGTTGTTCGGCGCCGACCCGCTCGAGTACGGACAGGCGGTTGCCGACGTGGCCGCTGTCGACGTCGAGATCCTGCACCTCGACGTGATGGACGGGGTGTTCGTCCCGGACATCAGCTTCGGCCTGAAGGCGATCAAGTCGATCCGCAAGGCCTTCCCCCGGCGGCTCGACGTGCATTTGCAGGTGGACCGGCCCGAGGCGTACCTCGACGGGCTGGCCGCCGCCGGTGTCGATCTCGTCTCGGTGCACGTGGAGGGCACCGCGCACATCGGGAGGGTGTTGCGGGACCTGGAGAAGGCCGGCATCGCCCGCGGTGTCGTGCTCAACCCCGGCACGCCGGCCTCGGCGATCGAGGAGATCGCCCACCTGGTCGAGCAGGTGGTCGTGATGGCCGTGAATCCGGGAACCAGCGACTTCCTGCCCTACACCGTGGACAAGATCCGGCGACTCCGCGCGGACCTCGACAGCAGGGGCCTGCAGCACGTTCGCATCGCCGCGGACGGCGGCATCACGGCCGAGCGAGCGGCCGCACTGCGGGAGGCCGGCGCGGAACGCCTGATCGTGGCGTCGGCGTTGTTCCAGGGTGCCGCCGGGGTCGCGGAGACCTACCGGGCGTTGAGCAGGAGGGCGAGCGGCGCGTGACCCCGACGTTCCTGTTCGACATCGACGGCACGCTGGTGGACTCCAGCCTGCTGATCAGCGACGTGTGGCGGCAGGTGGCGGAGGAGTTCGGCGCCGACGTGCAGGAGATCCTCGCCGTGTGCCACGGCCGCCGCGACAGCGAGATCGTGCCGATGTTCTTCCGCGACGCGGACGTTCCCGCCGTGCTGGCGCGCATCCAGGAACTGGAGGGCGCGGGCACGGATCTCGTCCGCGCCATGCCGAACGCGCTCGCGTTGCTGGAGCGGCTGCCTGCGGACCGGTGGGCGGTGGTGACCTCTGGGCCGCGTGCGTTGATGGCGGGACGGCTGCGCAGCTCCGGGCTGCCGGTGCCGGCGGTGTTCGTCGCGGCCGAGGACGTGACGAAGGGCAAGCCCGACCCGGAGGGCTACCTGGCCGCCGCGTCGGCACTCGGCGCGGACCCCGGCCGGTGCGTGGTGGTGGAGGACGCCCCGGCGGGGGTGGCCGCCGGGCGACGCGCCGGCATGCGCGTGATCGCCGTGACGACGACGCACCGCGCGGACGAGATCCAGGAAGCCGATGTGATCGTCGGCGGGCTCGCTGAGATCGATCTCGTGACCGAATGAGTCAACGCTCGGGCGGGTCGTCCCCGCCCGAGCGTTGACGTCAGTTCTGCGTCAGTTCGTCGAGAGCCGCCCAGATCGCGTCAGGAGTCGCGAAGACGGCCGGGGTGAGCATCTCGTCCGGAATGGACACCTGGAACTCGTCCTCCAGGCTGATCAGCAGCTGCACGGTGCCCAGCGAGTCGAGACCGAGCTGGGCGAGCTTCGCTCCGGAGGTCAGCGGGTGATCGGGTGCCAGCAACGGCAGGTGTTCCCGCAGCACCTTCTCGAACGCGTCCGTCCACTCAGGACTCATCTGGTTCTCCGATCTGTAGTGGCCGGGTGTCGCCCAGCAGCCGCACCGCCTGGTCCGCGAGACACAGGGTGCCGGTGGCGACCAGCAGGCGGTCGTTGGAGTAGTTCAGGCTCGCCGACCGCAGATCACGCAGGTGACGTTCCAGCGGGACGGGGGAGTCGGCGCGGTAGCCGAGACCCATGCCCGCCAGCTGGACGCAGTTGTCGGCCGCGCGGTAGGTGAGCTCGGACGCGAGCACCTTCAACGTGTTGAGGTGGATCTGGACGGAAGTGTCGGTGACCTCGGCATCCCCCGCGCGGCAACGGATGATCTCCCGTTCGGTCTGCCGCAGGTAGGCGCTCACGGCCTCGACGTCGGCGCGGATCCGCGCGAGCCGCTCCGCCACCAGATCGGACTTCAGGTCCACAGAGGACGGACGTCGGGGCGATCGGAACGTGGCGATCAGATCGGCGAGTCCCTGCCGTGCGGCGCCGAGCCAGCACGCCGCCCAGCCGAGGTGGCCGAGCGGGATGAAGCTGCTGACGGCGACCTCGGAGAACTCGCCCCTGGTGCCTACGATCTGATGCGGCGGCACCACCCCGGACAGCCGCAGCGCGACGCTGTGCGTGCCTCTCATGCCCATCGGGTTCCACTTGCCGCTCGCCTGCACGTCGAGCTGCGCGCGTTCGGCGTACACCAGGGTCACCTGCCGGGCCGGCGCGTCCGGCCCGTCGCGCATCGTGAGCAGGAACCCGTCGGCCACCGCGCCACCTGTGACGACGGGGCCCTCCCGCTCGACGAGGAGGCCGTCCGCGACCTCCCGCAACGGCGCGGCGCTGGTGAGCAGGTGACCGCCGGTCTGCTTCTCGGACGTGATCGACGCCAGGTAGACCTCGCCGGCCGCGATGCGGGGGAGGAGGTCCGCCCGCAGCTCCGGTGTGCCGAACCGGACGACGGCGTCCACCTGCTGGCAGTGCATCGACCAGATCATGGCCGTGGACAGGCACACGGACGCGAGGATCTGGGCCACGTCGAGGAGTTCGGTGACGCCCAGGCCGAGACCGCCGTACCGGGCGGGGACGAGCAGCCCCATGAGGCCGCTCTCGCGCAGTGCCGCCAAGGACTCGGCCGGAAACCGGGCTTCGGTGTCCGCCCGGCGCGCGTTCTCCCGCACCACAGGCAGAATCCGCCTCGCGCGATCGGTCGCGCTCTGGTCCCGCGGCGGCCGGGTGAGTGCGACTCGGTGCAGCTTCAACCGGGACGCGGACACGACCTCGCCGTCGAGGACGGCGACCTCCGCGGGCGCCGGCCTGGACAGAAAACCGACCAGGCTCGCGGTCAGTCCGTACGCGCCGGTGTTCGGGATGGTCAGCAGATCACCCTGCTCCGGCAGCGGCAGGACGACGTCGCGGCCGACTACGTCGCTGGGCGTGCACAGCGGGCCCACGAGCGTCACCTCCTGATCAGCCGCCGTGCCGCCGACCACGACCGGGTCCGCGTGCACCGGCGGCAACCGGCGCAGGCCGCTGAGGCCGCCGAGCGCGTTCACGCCGGCGTCGAGCACCACGAACGTGCGGTTCTTGCTCTGCTTGACGTCGACGACGCTCGTCAGCAGCTGACCGCAGCCGCCGCTGAGATGGCGCCCCGACTCGAACGCCACCTCCACCGCACCGGTGCGCCAGAGCGGGAAGTGCTCGTCGAGCTCGTCCTCCAGGGCCGCGCGCAACGTCG
Organism: Lentzea sp. NPDC102401; assembly: GCF_044765805.1. Taxonomy (NCBI): domain Bacteria; kingdom Bacillati; phylum Actinomycetota; class Actinomycetes; order Pseudonocardiales; family Pseudonocardiaceae; genus Lentzea; species Lentzea sp. NPDC102401. The sequence goes on from NZ_JBIWKS010000002.1 coordinate 26,429, forward strand.
GATAACTCGGCCGGTCGCCGCGGACGGCGTACGGCTGCGCGAACCCGCCGCCCAGGTCGAGGAACTCCACCGGAATCCCGTGCTCGACCTGCAGTCGCCTGGCCGTGCGCACGTTCTCGGCGAGCTCCCGGACCAGGCTGGCCTCGTCCGCCGCGTTCGTGATGCTGAACAGGTGCAGGCCCACCACCTCGATCTTGGCGTCCTGGGAGAGCTCGGCGACCTCGGGCGCCCACCGCGCCACGTCGGCGAGGTCGAGCCCGAACTGCGAACTGGCACCGGTCATGCGTTGACCGGCCAGGCCTGCGGCCGAGTCGCCGTTGATCCGCACCAGGCACCGGGCGGTGACGCCCTCCCGTGCGGCTGCCGCGCCGATGCGCCGCAGATCGCCGACCGACTCGGCGGAGTAGAGTCGGACGCCGGAGCTCATGGCGTGATCGAGTTCCGCCGTGGTCTTGCCAGGGCCGGTGTAGAGGCAGACCGCCGCGTCGTGCCCGGCGAGCAGCGCGGCGTCCAGTTCGCCGGTCGAACTGACCTCCGCGCGGCAACCGGCGACCCGCAGCGTGCGCACGATCTCGGGGTGAGGATTCGCTTTGAGCGAGTAGAAGAGGGTCGATCCGGTCGGGAGCTGCCCGCGCAACGCAGCGGCGGACGCACTCGCCCGTGCCAGGTCGTAGACGTAGAGGGGACTCCCGAACTGCTCGACGAGCGCGTTCGCGTTCATGCCTTCGTGCTCCTCACCGCGTCGGCCAGCCGCTTCTTGTCGACCTTCTGGTTGGGCGTGAGCGGAAGTTCGTCGAACGTCACGCACCGGTCCGGGATCTTCGCGGGCTCCAGCCGTTCCACGAGCCCGCGGACGATCACGTCGGACTCGGTGCCGGTCGTCGCGACGCACAACACGAGCACGCCGTCGTCGACGACCAGTGCGGCGGCGGCCCGGACCCCCGGGATGTCCACGGCCGCGGCTTCGATCTCCGTGAGGCCGACCCGCACACCCTTGCGTTTGACGATGTCGTCCTGGCGTCCCGCGAAGTACAGGTGGCCGTCCTCGTCGAGGTAGCCGTAGTCGCCGGTGTGCAGCACGACCTCACCGGTGTCGCGGTCGCGCCGGAAGCGTTGTTCGGTGAGCTCGGCTGCACGCCAGTACCCGTTCATGACGTGCGGCCCGCGGACCACGAACTCGCCGTGCTGCCCCGGTGGCTGCACCTTGCCGTCCTCGTCGACGACGACCACGGCGGTGCCGGGGAGGGGACGCCCCACCGAGCCCGGCTTCGTCAGGTCGCCGTCGGGAGCCAGGATCGAGATCCGCTTGCACTCGGTCGTGCCGAACATCAGCACGATCCGCGCGCCGGGAAAACCGTGGCGCAGCGCCGCGCGAAGAGGCTCGGTCAGCACGGCGCCGGTGTTGGTGAACATCCGCACCGCCGTGGGTGAGCCGTCTCTGGCCGTGAGGTGCGTGAGCAGCTGCGCCAGGGAGGGGACGACCGGCACGATCGTCGCGTTCGCGGCGCGGAGCCTGCGCAGGAGCGTCGTGTCGTGTCCCGCCGGGGCGAGCACGACCTGTGCGCCGCTCAGCGCGCCGAGGAAGATCTGGTAGAGCCCGTAGTCGAACGAGAGCGGGAGGCGGAGGAACACGACGTCGTCCTCGCGGTACCGCAGCACGTCGTTGATGGAGTGGGCTGCGAACACCACCTGCCGATGTGGGCACACCACGGCTTTGGGCGCCGACGTGCTGCCCGACGTGTAGATGAGCAACGCGATGTCGTGGGAGGTCACCGGACCGGCACCGCCCGCGTGCGGTTCGGTCTGCTCGATCTCCTGCCACGCCTCGTCCACGCCGAGCAACGGTGCTGCCGTGAGAGACCGCACCTCGCCGGTGTCCTCGGCCAGCACCAGCTCGGGACTCGCGTCCGCCAGCACACCGGTGAGGTGGAACGGCTTCATGTCCGGGTTGACCGGGACGAGCACGGCGCCGACGCGGGAGGCGCCGTACAGCAGCGCCACCAGTTCCCGCCGGTTCGGCAGCCGGGTGAGGACCCGGTCGCCGCGGCGGATTCCCCGGCGCAGCAACCACTCCGCGACCCGCAGACTCACCTCGCGCAGCTCCGCGCAGGTCCACGATCCCGCCTCGTCGGAGACGGCCACCGAGTCCGGACGTCCAGCCGACGCGTGGTCGAGCAGATCATGGACGAAACCGTGAACCATGCCGTCCTCCGGGTGCCGTCCTGACGGGCGCGTCATAAAGCCCGGGGATGACATTCGGGCTGTTCTTTCGCAACGTCAACCGTTCAAGCCCGCAGCTCGTGTTCAAGTGCTGAAAGCACGTGGTTGAACATGGTTGGCATCCATTGACGGTGTTCTGATCGGATAAGTGTGAGAAATGGGGCTCACTGAATCTGACGCCATCGAGAGAAGGCAGTGGATGAACCGCGACAACACGGCCGTGTACCTGTCCGCGATCGGGTCCGCCCTCGGTGAGCGGACTCCGCTGGACCAGGTGGCAGCGGAAGACCTCGACGGGCAGCGCGAGACGTTGCTCGCTGAGGGTCTGCGGCACGTGCTGGTGTCGGACCGCGCGGTGCCCGATCTCGCCGTCGAGAGCGCCCTGCGCACGTTCGCCGCCGCGACCGTGCCGGTCGACTCGGTCGTCTACTGCACCGACACCCGGCCCGACGTGTCGGCGACCGTCGACCTGCGCACGTTCTTCCGCGGGATCGAGCGCGTCGACCTCACCGGCACCGTGGTCGGCGGGGCGGACTGCGGCAACTTCGGCCTGGGCCTGGCCGCAGCCAGGGGAACCCTGCTCGCTGGCCAGGCCGACGCCGTGCTGCTCGTCACCGCGGACCGCGTCCTCGGCGGGCGGCGCTACCTGGCCAACGGTGTCACCGTGCTCAGCGACGGCGCCGCGTCGTGCGTCGTCAGCCGGCGGCGCCCGGAGCGCGGGCCTGCCCTGCGCGTCCTCTCCGCGGCCACCACCGTCCAGCGCGACGTGGCGGACTCGGACCGGCCGCTGACCGTCGCCCGCACGACCAGCAGGGCGATCTCACGGGTCGTGCGGGCATCCCTGGAACCGTTGTCCCTCACCGCGACGGACGTGCGTCACCTGGTGACCGGCCACTACGGCGACGGCTCGCGGTCGTTCCTGGCCATGGCCGCCGGGGTGAGTCCTGAGCGCGCCCACGGGCCACGGCGGGCCGAGGTCGGTCACTGCTTCGCGGCGGACGTCCTGCTCGGGGCGGCCGGCCTCCTCGACGGCGTCGCCGAGCCGGGGGACCTCGTGCTGCTGCTGGCCTCCGGGCCGGACACGTGGTCGGCGGTGGTCGCCGAGTGCGTCCCAGAACTCAGCTCAGAATGATCGTGGTCGAAAGTGGATTGGATTCGTGATGTTCAAGCGAGGAACGTACTCGGTTGAACGCGGCTGTATGCCTCCGCCGGGTGCGGTTACCGTTCTGAATTGCCGTGAGGCGCAGACCGGTCTTGACGCCGTTTGGTGCTGCTGAGACGGTTTTGGTGGCGTGCGCACGCCCGGCAGAACGGGGGTTGGCCCACCCGCCGCAGTCGCATACGTTAAATGCAATTCGTTTAGATCAATCGTTTGTGATCGCTACGTCAAGTTTGGGCCGCAACAAGGTTGATCAGCTTTATGGCAGCTGTCGATGCCAACGTGTTGCCACCCGTTGTCCGGGCTTGGCTCATATTTGCCGCGTGTCAGTTCGTGTAGCGCTGTCGCTACGAGCGCGTGGGGTTGCCTGCTTGAGCGACGAAGTATTGGGGGAACTGTGGTTGACCAGCGGTCCGGGGAGGACGAGGGGCCCGAGGGCGGGCTCCCGTTCAACGCGATGATCCGCCAACTTCCGGTTATGGCTGTGCCGGTACGGCTCTTGCACTCGGCTGATTCGCCTAGGCTTGAAGGTGCGGATGACGCGCATGCGAACGTCCTCGCTGAATCTGAAACGCGTTTACCTCCCATTCTGGTACACCACAACACAATGCGCGTCATCGATGGCGCGCACCGGCTGCGCGCCGCGACGCTGCGCGGTGAGCAGGAGATCCAGGCCAGGTTCTTCTGCGGCAGCGAAGCCGACGCCTTCGTCCTCGCCGTCGAGGCCAACGTCACCCATGGCCTGCCGCTCTCCCGAGCAGATCGCCACGCGGCCGCCGAGCGGATCATCAACTCCCACCCTCAGTGGTCCGATCGGACTGTCGCCACCACCACAGGCCTGGCGGCGAAGACGGTCGCCTCGATCCGCAAGCGCGCCACCATCGCGGGAGAAGTCCCTCTGTTGTCCGCCAGGGTGGGCCGTGATGGTCGGGTACGGCCGGTCGATGCCGCGAACGGGCGGCGCAAGGCCGGAAGTCTGTTGCGGGAGAACCCGACTGCGTCGGTTCGCCAGATCGCCGCCAGGGCCGGTGTCTCGCAGGGCACGGTCCGCGACGTCCGCGACCGCCTGGCCCGCGGCGAGGACCCGCTGCCGCCCCGACAGCGTGCCGACTCGAAGCCGGACGGGGGCTCTGAGAGCCCTGCCGGGTCGGTCGCCCGCCGCCGAATACCCGAGATCGCCGCGACGTCGCAGACCCGAGTCGTGCTCCTCGAACGCCTCAAGCAGGATCCCTCGCTTCGCTTCTCGGAGGCAGGGCGTCGCCTCATCCGCCTGCTGGACGTCCACTCGGTCGGCGAACCCGAGTGGGACCGGTTGCTCGGCGCTGTCCCCGCGCACTGCCAGCTCACCGTCGCCGAGCTAGTGCGGGCTTGCGCGGACATGTGGCAGGACCTCGCCAGCAAGATCAGCCAGGACACCCACACCGAAGCCCGCTGAGAACACTGCGGAGTCGAGGAACTGGACGGGGAACGGTGATACCGATGCTGGAGAAGGTCGAACCGCCGGCCCTCGAACTGCCCGCACGGCCGCACCCGCTGCCCGTCGAACCGGCTGCGCCCGCGCGTGTGATCGACATCGTCGGTCTCTACCTGGGACAGCCGGAGCACGTGCTCGCCCTTGCGGTCCAGCGGGGCGGCCACGGCAGTGTGTCGCCTCCGATCCTGCCCATGGACCTCGGGGTGTCCTCTCTGCTCGACGAACTGGCCGCGGTCACGTCGATGCTGACGCCGCAACGCCCTGGTGTCGGCCAGCTGTCGGCGCACCGAGCCTTTCTGTCCGATGTGGACCGTGCCGTACCGGTCGAGTTGGACGTGCACCTGATCTGCCTGGCACCCGCGGCGGGGCCGGCGGTTCGCCACGCCGGGCGCTTCTCCACCTCCCGCGCGGCTACGGAGAAGCACTGGGGCGACCAGATCAGCCACTTCCTCGGGCATCGCGGCGCCCGGCGGCTGCGGGGGCGCACCGGGCAGATCAGCGCCGCGCTGCACAGATGGCTCAGCACGCGTACTGCCCAGCAGCGGCACTTCGCCTGGGTGTGCGAGCAGAGCCGGCGCGGTTGACACCGCATCACCCAACGCACGGGGATTCCCGTTGACACGTGGTCAACACAGTGGAGGTGAAGGAATGCCGGAGAACCTGGCCGACCTGGCCAATGCCGGGTACATGCCCACGGAGGTCGACCTCGACGGCGGCGTGGTGCGACTGGCGAGGTTGGCGGCGGCCGATTTCGGGGAGGTCTGGTACAACGACACCGCGGCCGCGACCGGCCACACCAGGAGCGTTTCGATCGCCGCGTTCGTGGAGCAGTTCGGCGAGCGGCGCGCCGGCGAGCACCTCCGGCTGATCGCCCACGTCTCCCGGTGCGGCTCGACGCTGTTGGCGAACCTGCTGACCCTGCGTCCGACGACGATGGTGCTCAAGGAGCCGGACTTCGTCACGGTCCCCGCCCGGATGATCGCGCTGGCCGCGGACGACGCGGCGGCTCGCGCGCATCGCGACCTGCTCACGGCGCTGCTGAACTACAGCTGCCACACGGCGGCAGTGGCTGGACGCACCCTGGTTGTCAAGATCACCAGCTGGACCGTGCCGATCGTGGTGAGCTGTCTCGACGGCGTCCCCGACACCACGTGGCTGTTCCAGTGGCGGGAACCGGCGGAGATGGTCGCGTCCAACACTGCGAACCCGTCGACGTGGGGCGAGGACACCGCGAACGGGCGCGCCGCCCGTCGCCTCGCGGGTGCCGGTGTGCTCCCGTCGGACGTTGCCGGGTTCTACGCCACCACGTGGGCCCGGATCGTCGAGAGCGTCCTTTCCGCGGAGGACCTGCGCTGGCGCGCATTGGACTACCAGGACCTGGTGCGGGACAAGGCTTTCTCCTTGCTGGAGACCGAGCGGTGGTTCGACATCGCCGCAGGTGCGTTGCCCGCGGGGTTCGACGTGGAAGGCGACCGGTACTCGAAGGGCGGGCGGGGTCAGGCGTTCGAGCCCACCGGCACCCATCGTCGCGGCGGGCTGGAGCCCGCGGTCGCCGAGCGCATCGGCGCGATCACCGAGCCAGTACGTGTCCGGCTGTGCGAGGAGGAAGGGCGCCGTCTGTTCTGACGGTGCCCTTCCCCGAACGGTCAGCCCGCGGCGCGCATGATCCGGCGGATGTCCCAGAGGTGGTGCGAAGCGTCGTGCGCGTTGTTGCGCGCGACGTCTTCGGCCCGTTGCTCACCCCGGGCCGCGTGCCAGAGGACGACGTTGTCGGCGACCGCCCGCGGAACCACGTCGCACCAGGCCGCGGCCGCCCCGGCCAAGGACCAGAGGGCGGCTTCGGGCGTGATCCGGTCATAACGCCGAGCCTTCGCGAGCAGGTCGGGCTCATAGCCGGGGACCGGCACCCTGGCGGACAGCTGCAAGCCCGCGCCGAGTCCCTCGGCCCAGGCACGCAGGTTGTCGGCCACGTGACAGACGTAGCCGACGGGACCCCAGGCCAGATCGGGGTGGCGTTCCCCGCCGGTGCACTGGTCCAGCAGTGCGCGGAACCGGGCTGGTAGCCCGTCGACGATCCGCACCGCTTCCGTTGCTGTCACCGACCAGGCGTAGCCACATCCGGCGCAGGGATCGCCGTACAGGTCGGCGCCCCACCGTTCCGTCGGGACGAATGCTTCGTGTCCCATGGTCGGCTCAGAGCCAGCTGGAGCGGATCAACCCCGTGGTGCCGGACGCGGGTGCTCGGCCCAGCTCGCCTGCCCGCACCTGGTCCAGCATCCACTGCACGGCGTCCAGGATCTGCGGCAGGGCCAGGCGCAGTTCGGCCAGATCCGCCGGGCTCGCGGCATCCGCGGCCACACCCGCTCTCGCCAGCACGGCGGGCAGGTCCGAGAGCTGCTTCTCCAACCAGCCCACCGGGTCAGCGGACATCTCTTCGTCGAACACCCGCTCGCTCTCGTCCCAGCCGGTGAACCGCGGGTGGTGATGGGTCCGGTCGAAAGGCGTCCGCAGGCCGTCCACCGACTCCAGCAGGTCGACCCGCCACAGCGGCTCGGCGACCGCGATCGGCCGGGCCGAGTACACCGAGCCGCGCAGCTCGCCGGCCTCGATTCGGCGCAGCTCCAGCCGCACCCCGTGCTCGGCCCCCTCCTGCCCCGCCGGCGGGTCGGGGTGCTGGAAGTACAGATCGGCCGCTACCAGGGCCAGCTGGTCGAATCCGAAAACGCGGAGCATGGGTGTTCCTCTCACGGGGCAACATGTCAGGTGGAGTGAGGCCTTGGCTCCGTCACCCTCCGAGATGCACCCAGGTGGTCTTGACGTCGGAGTACTTGTCGAACACGGCCAGCCCCTTGGTGCGCCCGTAACCGGACTTGCCGACACCGCCCGCAGGCACGGTCATGTCGTCGCCCTCGAAGCAGTTGACCCAGGCGATGCCCGCCTTCGCCGCGCGGGTCACCCGGAACGCCCGGTCGAGCGAGGAGGTCCAGACCGACACGCCCATGCCGTATCCGGAGGAGAACGCCACCGCCAGCGCGTCGTCCACGTCGTCGAACGGGCGTGCGGCCAGCACCGGGGCGAACACCTCGTCGGTGAAGACGCGGCTCGTCCTCGGGGCGTCGGCCAGCAGTGTCGGCGGGAAGTAATGACCACCGTCGACTGCGGCCACCGCCTCGCCGCCGCGAACGACGCGGCCGCCGCCTGCCACGGCCTCCTCGGTCGCGACCTGCGCGTCCGCCAGCTGTCGCGCGGTCGTCAGCGCACCTACCGTGGTGCCCCAGTCCAGCGGGTCGCCGACGCGCAGCTTGTCGACCTCGACGGCCAGCGCGTCCACGAACTCGTCGTACACGTCGCGCTCGACCAGGACCCGAGAGCAGCCGGTGCACATCTCGCCCTGGTTGAAGTAGGCGCCCCAGGCCACCATGCGCGCGGCCTCGGCGAGATCGCCCGCGTCGTTGAACACGATCGCCGCCGACTTGCCACCCAACTCCGGCCACACGCGCTTGCCGTTGCTCTCACCGCTGGCGCGCATCACCGCCCGGCCGGTGGCCGCCGACCCGGTCACCGCGACCGCGTCGATGTCGTGGTGCCGGCCGATCGCCTGGCCCGCTCCGACGCCAAGGCCTGTCACGACACTGATGGCGTCCCTCGACACGCCTGCCTCCACGGCGAGTTCGCACGCGCGCAGCACCGACAGCGGCGACTGCTCCGAGGGCTTCACCACGACCGAGTTGCCGAGCATCAGCGCCGGCGCGACGTCGTAGCCGACCAGCGCCAGCGGGAAGTTCCAGGGGAGCAGGATCCCGACCACGCCGACCGCTTCCCTGCTCACCAGGGCCAGGTCGTTCGCGCCGACGTCCGGATGGTCGCCGTGCAGCTTGTCCGCCAGCGCGGAGTACCAGCGCAGGGCGCGCACCACGCCCGCGAGGTCGATGCCGAGCGCGTCACGGATGGGCTTGCCGGTCTCCAGGCTGATGAGCAGGGCGAGTTCGGCCCGCTCGACCTCGATGGCGTTCGCCCACCGGCCCAGGATCTCGCCGCGCATCTTCGGGGTGAAGTTGGGCCAGCAGCCGTGCTGTTGCTCGGCCCTCGCGTGCGCGACCGCGCGGTCCACCTCCGCCTCCCCGCACGCGGGGACCTCGCACAGCACACTGCCGTCGCGGGGGCTGCGCAGGGCGAACGTGTCGACGTCCAGGTCGACCCGCGCGCCGTGCAGCAGTGGACGCGGGTCCAGCGCGACCTCGTCGGCCATCGCCTTCCAGTCGGTCGAGATGCCGGGCTCGGTCATCGGGACTGCTCCTTCTCGTTCGTCGCTCAGAACCCGTGCACGGTGCGCGGCTGCACCACGGAGCGGTCCAGGTCGGCGATGGTCCGGCGGCCGGCCAGGAGCATCGACCGCTCGAACTCGGCGCGCAGCAGGGTCAGGGCGGTGTACACCCCGTTCGCCCCGTCGGCAGCCAGGGCCATCGCGATCGGCCGGCCGACGAGCACCACGTCGGCCCCCAGCGCCAGCGCCTTGAGCACGTCGGTGCCCCGCCTGATGCCGCCGTCCACCGCGACCGGGACGCGGCCGCGGATCGCGGTGACCACCTCGGGCAGCTGGACGATGGTCGCGGGCAGGCAGTCCAGCTGCCGCCCGCCGTGATTGGAGACCATCACGGCGTCCATCCCGGCGGCGACGGCCGCCTCGGCGTCCTCAGCGGTCAGCACCCCCTTGACCAGCATCGGCAGATCCACTCGGGACCGCACCCCGGCCAGCGTCTCCCACGTCCAGTCCGAGCCGGTGCCGGAGCGGAGCCGGTCGGCCGCGGAACCACCCGCGGCGCCGTAGTTCCCGCTCCACTGCTGCGCGGGAGTGTCGAAGCGGCGCGTCATCGGCCGCTCCCGCCACCCCAGGGTGGGACAGTCGATGGTGACGCACAGCGCGGAGTACCCGGCCAGGGCCGCACGCCGGGCGAAGGCCAGGAACTCGTCCGGCTCGCCCCAGGCGTGCAGCTGCATGATCTTCGGCCCGTCGCTGGCCTTGGCCACCGTCTCCAACGGGAAGGGCGAGGCCTCGGACACGATCGGAGCGATGGCCGCCATCGACGTCGCCGAGGCGATCTCGCACTGGCCGCGCTCGTGGAACAGGCCGTCGCCGCCGATCGGCGAGGTGAGCACCGGGAAGGCCAGCTCGATGCCGAGGAACGAGGTGCTGGTGTCCAGCTCGGTGACTCCGCTCAGGTACCGAGGCCGGAAGCTCCACTGTGCCAGCGCGGCGGTGTTGTCGTGCAGGCTCTGCTCGGCCCCGGCCCCGCCGTCGAGCACCGCCCAGGCGTCTGGGCTGAGCTGATCCCGCGCGCACTCGTAGATCTCGCCCAGCGTGGCGAACCGTCTGCTGGTGGCGGCTTCGATCGAGGTCTCGACCGCCTGCTCGTCGGTTGAATTCGTCATCGTTCGCGTTCCTTTCGACCGGAGCCGGCCACGGTCGGGCGCGCCCCCGCCCGGCAGCTCAGGCCACGGGTGTGCGCTTGGCGACGAGGGTGTGGTGGGCGGGCAGCATCAGCTCGCCGCCGCCGGTGTAACCGGTGCCCTGGCGGGCCAGGTAGGTGCCCAGGAACAGCTCGCCGTTGTCCCACAGCGACTTGACCAGCTCGACGAGCCGGTCGCTCGGCCGGAAGTCGCGGTACCAGTCGAGGAAGTCGGGCCACTCCACGACCCCGCCCCTGGCCTGGACCCAGCTGGACATGTCGTAGACGGTCGGCAGCTTCCAGCGGTAGATGCCGTTCTCCAGCGGACCGGTGGTGAGGAAGGGGTAGTTCTCCGAGACGTAGGTGGCGCCGCCCTCGGTGACGCCGTCGCGCAGCGGGGTGAGCGCGGGCAGGGCGTACTCGAAGTCGCAGGTGCCAGCGGCGTCGCGGCTGAAGTCGAAGTCGCGCGGGTAGGCCCGCTCGAAGGTCTCGAACGACCCGCAGGCGTCGGCGATGGCGTCCATGCCCGCGTAGAACGGCTTCCAGTACGGCTTGCGAGCGCCGAGCATCGCGCTGAAGACGTGGCTGCCGCACGCCTCGGCGAGCCGCTTGCCGAAGGCGGACAGGTTCTCCGGGGTGTCCAGGCCGGGGATCAGCGGGGCGACGTGGAAAGCCACCGGGATGTCCTTGGCCGCCAGCTCTTCGGCCACCCGCAGGCGCTCGGTGGGACTGGGGGCGTTCGGCTCGATGCGGGTCGTGATGGCCTCGTTGAGCGTGATGATCGACAGACACACCTCGACCAGGCCGTCCTTGGCCAGCTCGCGCAGCAGGTCGACGTCGCGCAGCACCAGGTTGCCGCGGGTCAGCACGAACAGCGGGATCCTGATTTCGAGGGCTGCCTCCAGGATGGAACGGGTGATCTTCTGGTCGGCCTCCATCGGCTGGTACGGGTCCGTGGTGGTGCCGATGTCGACGATGCCGAGGTCGGCACGGGCAGGGATCGACCCCTTCACCGGCTGGACGTGCCGGCCGTACTCACCAGGTCCCTTGTAGAGGCAGTACTGGCACTCGAACTCGCACCCCTTGTAGGTGTCGGTGTAGGAACGCCAGTGGTGGGCGCGCAGAGTCTCCGCGGAGGTCTGGAACTCGAAGGCGCTCGGCAGCCGGTGCATGTACTTCCCCTCAGAAATCGACACGAACAACAATTCGGTCATCGTCGGCACGGGCACGGCAAAATAAAGAGGCGTATCGACCCGGAACGAGTCAGTCGAGCTGCGGTGGACGAGCGACAATGCCGGACGGGCCTCGGGGCCGGGTCTTCACGCGAATAAGTGGCACCGACAGTGCGAGGTAAACGTCAGAGTAGTGCTCATCATCTACCTTGAGAAGGGCGCTCTCTGATCGCTGTGGAGAGGGTGCGCAACTGCTGCGATTCCCCGGTTGCGCACCCCGGGTCCTGCGACTTCGTGCGCGAACGACGGTATCGGATCGCGCCGGCGCTCAGCCTTGCAAGGCCCGCCGGGCCTCCGTAGCTTAGAGGTCACGCGCATCGTCCTCCATACGAGAGAGGGCGCTCCGAACCGTTGTCACCGAACTGATGTTCACTGATTAATCAGTCATATTCGACGAGCGCCGCCTGTGTCGGCGTGTGTGCGCGGGGCATCGCCGATATTCCTGGAGGGGAAATGGCAGCGGCATTCCTGGGGTTGAACATCCTGCACGACACGTCGGCGGCGATCGTCGTCGACGGGGAACTGGTGTGCGCCGTCGAGGAGGAGCGCTTCAACCGCGACCGCCACACCGCCGCGTTTCCGCACGCCGCGATCGAGCACTGCCTGCAGGAGGCGGGCGTGCGCCGCGAGGACGTCCTCGGCGTCGGCCTGACCTTCGACTACGCGAAGTTCCAGCACAACGCCAACGCGTTCGACCAGAACCTGATCGACCACGACGACCTGAGTCCCGCCGGCGTGGAGCTGATCAAGAAGCTCAACACGGAGACCTGGCTCGAGGCCAAGGGACAGCTGGAGCGGAACGGGCTGGCCAACGCCCGCCACTTCCAGCACCACCTCACGCACGCGGCCTGCGGCTTCTACCTCAGCGGCTTCCCCGAGGCGAACGTCCTCGTGATGGACGGCCGCGGCGAAGAGGAAAGCACGTCGCTGTGGCATGCCACGGGCACGACGATCGACCACCTCGACTCCTACGGCGTGGCCGACTCGCTCGGGCACCTCTACACGTACGTGACCGACCTGTGCGGCCTCTACAAGCGCAGCGGCCGTGGGGACGCCGCGGGCCACCTCGGCGCGATCGGCAACGAGGGCAAGACGATGGGCCTGTCCGCCTACGGCTCGGGCAAGATCAGCTTCGACGACGTGGTCACCTACTCCGGCGGTCGTTATCACGTGCACCGCGACCGACTCCGCGAGTTCGACGCGCTGCGGGCGCAGACCGGCCATCCCGACGAGAACTCCCGCGAGCTCGCGCACGCGGTGCAGCGGAAGCTGGAGGAGGTCTACTCCTTCCTGGCGGAACAGCTCGAATCCCGCACCGGCAGCCGGCGGTTCGTACTGGCCGGCGGGGTCGCGTTGAACTGCAACGCGAACGGCGCTCTCGCGGGCTCCGCTCTCGCCGACGCGGTGTTCGTGCCCCCGGCGGCCAACGACGCGGGAGCAGCGGTCGGAGCGGCGTTTCTGCAATGGGTCGAGCACTCGGGCCGCGCCCCTAAAGTGCCGGTGGACCAGGTCTACTTCGGCGGCAACATCGAGCGGGAGGACGTCGACCGAGCGGTCGTGGCCAGTGGCGTTCCCCAGGTCGCGAAGGTGGCCGACCCCGCCGCCGTCGCGGCCGCGGCGATCGCCGCCGGCTACATGGTCGGCTGGTGTCAGGGCCGCATGGAGTTCGGCCCCCGCGCGCTGGGGAACCGTTCGATCCTGGCCGATCCGCGCGACCCCGGCATGCCCGACAAGATCAACCTGCAGGTGAAGTTCCGCGAGCCGTGGCGCCCGTTCGCGCCGTCAGTGCTGGCGGATCGGAGTTCCGACTGGTTCGAGCCCGACATCGACTCGCCGTACATGCTGCTCGCCCTCACCGTGAAGCCGGACCGTCGGACGACCGTGCCCGCGATCACGCACGTCGACGGCAGCGCCCGCGTCCAGACGGTCACGGAGGCCGCCAACCCGCTGTACTGGCGCCTGATCAGCCGCTTCGCCGAGCTGACCGGTGTGCCGCTGGTGCTCAACACCTCGCTCAACATCAAGGGCGAACCGATCGCGCGCACGCCGGAGGACGCGATCCGGTGCTTCACCGACTCCGGCCTCGACGTCCTGGTCATCGCGGACACCGTGCTGTGGAAGGAAGGCGTCGACATCGACGTCGACGCGGTCGGCACCGGCGACGCCGACAGCTGAACCATCGGTGACGCGCTGAAGAAGTCCGTGCCGGAGCAGACCGCGTCCCGACGGCGCTCCCGCCTGGTGAGGGGTGAACGAGCTGACCACCGCATACGAAATGTCCCACCTCGACGCGCTCGTAGCCGAGTCGGTGCACGTGTTCCGCGAGGTCGCCGCCACGTTCGAACGGCCGGTGCTGCTGTTCTCCGGCGGTAAGGACTCGGCGGTGATGCTGCACGTCGCGGCGAAGGCTTTCGCGCCCGCGCCGCTGCCGTTCCCGGTGCTGCACGTGGACACGGGGCACAACTTCGACGAGGTCGTCGAGTTCCGCGACGCCACCGTCGAGCGGTCGGGCTTGCGCCTGCTCGTCAGTCGAGTGCAGGATGACATCGACGCTGGCCGTGTCGTCGAGGCCACCGGCCCGCAGGCCACCCGCAACCGGCTGCAGACCGCCACACTGCTGCGAGCGATCCAGGAGCACTCCTTCGACGCCGTCTTCGGCGGGGCGCGCCGGGACGAGGACAAGGCTCGCGCCAAGGAGCGCGTGTTCAGCTTCCGCGGTGTGGCGGGCCAGTGGGACCCGCGCAACCAGCGGCCCGAGCTGTGGAACCTGTACAACGGCAAGCACCGCAAGGGCGAGCACATCCGGGTGTTCCCGCTGTCCAACTGGACCGAGCTCGACGTCTGGTCCTACATCGAGGCCGAGAGCGTCGACCTGCCCTCGCTCTATTACGCCCACCGGCGCGCCGTCGTGCAGCGCGACGGAATGCTGCTGGCGCACACGCGGTTCCTCACGCTGCTCGACGGCGAAGAGCCCACCGAGGCATCGGTGCGGTTCCGCACCGTCGGGGACGCCACCTGCACCGGTTGCGTGGAGTCCACCGCGACCACCTCGGCCGAGGTCGTCGCCGAGGTGGCGTCGGCGCGAGTCACCGAGCGGGGTGCTACCCGGGCCGACGACCGGATCTCGGAGGCGGGCATGGAGGATCGCAAACGGGAGGGGTACTTCTGATGACCCGACAGCTCCTGCGCCTGGCCACGGCGGGCAGCGTCGACGACGGCAAGTCCACGTTGATCGGCCGCCTGCTGTTCGACTCCAAGACGGTCTTCGCCGATCAGCTCGCGGGCGTTGAACGGGCCAGCCGCGACCGCGGCGACCGCCATCCCGACCTCGCGCTGCTCACCGACGGCCTGCGAGCCGAACGGGAACAGGGCATCACCATCGATGTGGCGTACCGCTACTTCGCCACACCCCAGCGGCGGTTCATCGTCGCCGACACCCCGGGGCACCTGCAGTACACCAGGAACATGGTCACCGGTGCTTCCACCGCGGATCTGGCGCTGATCCTGGTCGATGCGCGCAAAGGCGTGCAGGAGCAGTCGCGCCGACACGCGTTCCTGGCCTCTCTGCTAGGGGTTCCGCATCTGGTGCTGTGCGTGAACAAGATGGACCTGGTGGGCTGGTCACAGGAGCGGTTCGAGGAGATCCGCGAGGAGTTCACCCAATTCGCCGTGCAGCTGGACGTGCAGGACCTGACGTTCATGCCGCTGTCAGCGTTGCACGGCGACAACGTCGTGCAACGTGGCGCGAGCATGCCTTGGTACGACGGTGTTCCGCTGCTGCACCACCTGGAGCAGGTGCGCGTCGCATCAGACCGGACCACGGTCGACGCACGGTTTCCGGTGCAGTACGTGATCCGGGCCGACGGCGGTGACTTCCGGGGCTATGCGGGCACGATCGCCGGTGGGGTGTTCAAGCCGGGCGACGAGGTCGTCGTGCTGCCGTCCGGAATCAGCAGCGAGGTGAAAGCTGTCCGCGGCCCTGGCGGGGAGCCTCTCCCGGAGGCGTTCGCGGCGCAGGCGGTGACCCTGCAACTCGCCGACGATCTCGACGTGGGCCGCGGCGACCTGATCTGCCGCCCAGGGAACCTGCCCCACACCGGCCAGGACCTGGATGCTGTGGTCTGCTGGTTCGCCGACGACAGCACGCTCAGGCCCGGCGCGACCTACACGATCCGCCACACCACGCGCGCGGCTTCGGTGCAGGTGCGCTTACTGGACTACCGACTCGACGTCACCACGCTGCACCGGGACGAGACCGCGACCGCGTTGGCGGTCAACGAGATCGGACGGGTGCAGTTGCGCACCGCGCAGCCGCTGATGTTCGACTCTTATCGCCGCAACCGCGCAACCGGTGGCTTCGTGCTCGTCGACGACATCACCGGCGGCACAGTCGGCGCGGGCATGATCACCGGGCCCAGCCTGCCCGCCTCCCACGTCGTGTGGCACGCCGCCGCGGTGGGCCGGGAGGAGCGCGGCGGCCGGGGACTCACGGTGTGGTTGACCGGATTGTCCGCGTCGGGCAAGTCGAGCGTCGCGGTGGAGCTGGAACGACGGCTGGTCGCAGCGGGACGAGCCGCCTACCGGCTCGACGGTGACAACCTGAGGCACGGTCTCACCGCCGACCTTGGGTTCGGCATCGCGGACCGGGCCGAGAACGTGCGCCGCGTCGGCGAGGTCGCGGAGCTCTTCGCGGACGCGGGCGTGGTGGCGGTGGTGTCGCTGATCAGCCCGTATCGTGAGGACCGGGACCGGGTGCGCAGCAGTCACGAGGACGCCGGACTGTCCTTTGTGGAGGTTTTTGTGGACACGCCCGTCGAGGTGTGCCAGGCGCGTGATCCGAAGGGGCTGTACGCCAAGGCCCTCGCGGGCGAGATCCGCGGGTTCACCGGCGTGGACGATCCGTACGAGGCACCGCTGGCCCCGGACGTCGTGCTGCGGCCCGAGGACGGGGATCCGGCCGCGATGGCCGCCGCCGTCCTGCGCGAGATCATTTCCTGATGTGATCGTGGAAAAGTGTTGCGGCAGAGCGTTTCCGGGGTGCCAGCCGTGGCTGGCACCCCGGAAACGATCAGTAGGCGCGCCCGAAGATGACCCGCTTGCCGTAGGCCGAAGGCAATCCACAACGGACGCACGGTCCGGATTCCGCCGGCGCCTCGCTCGGGATGCATCGAGGCGTGGCCGCGGTGTCGGCCTTGATCTCGTCCTCGCACGAGGACTGTCCACAGTGGAGAGATCGGGCCCAGCCGGTCGCGACCTGCGCGGCGAACTCGTCCCAGCTGTCCGCGTCGGCGGTGTGCTCGTCCCGGAACGTCTCGGCGCGGTGCAGCAGGAAAGCCTGGAAGTCCTCGAGAATGCCAGGGATCACGTCGGGAGCCTGGTCGATCGGCACCTGCTCCTTGCCCTGCCCCTCGAAGGTCGGCAGCCGCCGCGCGAGGGTGACGACGCCGCCCTCGAGGTCACGCGGGCCGAGCTCCAGACGCACCGGGACGCCGCGCATCTCCCAGTCGTTGAACTTGAAACCGGGGGACAGCTGCGGGCGGTTGTCGTCCACGTGGGTGCGCACACCCGCGGCACGGAGCCGGCCCGCCAGCTCGTTCGCGGCGGCCGTGGTGCGCTCGAGCAGCTCGTTGCGCCCGATCGGCACGATCACGACCTGGTACGGCGCCAGCCGCGGCGGCAGCACTAGGCCCTTGTCGTCTCCGTGGGTCATGATCACGCCGCCGACCATCCGGGTGCTCATGCCCCAGGACGTGGTGTGCGCGAGCTGCAGTGCGCCGGCGTTGTCCTGGTACTGGATCTCGAAGGCCTTGGCGAAGTTGGTGCCCAGGTAGTGCGAGGTGCCGGACTGCAGCGCCCTGCCGTCCCGCATCATTCCCTCGACGGTGTAGGTGCGCACGGCGCCGGCGAACCGCTCACCTGGGGTCTTCTCGCCGGGCACGACCGGGATGGCCGCGATCTCGCGCGCAACAGCGGTGTAGGTGTCCAGCGCCCACATCGTCTCGCGCATCGCGTCGGCCTCGTCGACGTGCGCGGTGTGCCCTTCCTGCCAGAGGAACTCGGTCGTGCGCAGGAACAGCCGCGGCCGCATCTCCCAGCGCACGACGTTGGCCCACTGGTTGAGCAGCAGCGGCAGGTCCCGGTGTGAGTCGATCCACTTGGCCATGTACTCGCCGAAGACCGTCTCGGAGGTCGGCCGGACGACCAGCGGCTCCTCGAGCTCCTTGCCGCCTGCGTGGGTGACGACGGCGAGCTCCGGGGAGAACCCCTCGACGTGCTCGGCCTCGCGCTGGAGGTAGGACTGCGGAATCAGCGACGGGAACGCGACGTTGCCGTGGCCCGCAGCCTTGATGCGGGCGTCGAGGTCCGCCTGGAGGGATTCCCACACTCGGTAGCCGTACGGTCGGATGACCATGGTGCCGCGCACCGGTCCCCGCTCGACCAACTCGGCACGCACGACGATGTCGTTGTACCAAGCGGAGAAGTCCTCCGACATGGGCGTAACGCTCTTCTCACTCACGGAGTGAGGATAGCCACCGCACTGTGGGCTATAGCGCGCGACCCGTGGTAGCCGGGTCCGTGGCCCCGCTGGTCATCCACGCGACGACGTGCCCGATGGCGTCCCCCTGCCATTCCAGCGTCCGCGGTTCGAGGAACCTGTCGTCACCCGGCACGGTGAACCGGTGGTCGGCACCCTCGAACTCGATCAGCTCGCTGCCCTCGATCTGTCGGACGGCGGACCGGGAGGACTCGACGGGGACGAGACCGTCCTCGACGCCGTGCAGGAGGAGGGTCGGAGTCGTGATCGCACCGAGGACGGTCCGCGCCCGGATCCAGAAAACCTCGTTGAGCAGGGCACGACCGGTCCGGACCGAGGCGGAGTGGTCGAGATAGCCCCGTTCGCTGAGCTGCCGGGCGTGCTCCTCGTCGAGGACTCCGTCGACCCACCAGGGCTTCTCGTCGATGAACCGGCTCTTGTGGTCGAGTTGGGGGTTGAGCAGCACCAGCCGAGTGACTTCCGCGGGTCTGCTCGCGGCGTACCAGGCTGCCAGGCCGCCGCTGAAACTGGTGGCGACCAGGCTCGTGGCCGTGGCCCCGGTCGCCTCTCTCAGGTGCGCGAGGCCGGCCTGGACGTCGTTCAGATGCGCCGTCAGAGTCCGGTCCTCCTGCCGCCCCTCGCTCTCCCCGTGGGCGCGCAGGTCGAACCGGAGGCTGGGGACGCACGCCCGCCCGAGCGCGGCGGCAAGCCGGGTGAACAGCCCGGACTCCTCTCTGGTCACGCCGTTGCCGTGCAGGAGCAGCACCGCTGGGGCTGCGTGCTCGTTCGGCAATGTCAGCGTGCCCGCGAGGCGAAGGCCGTCGAGCGCCCGGAACTCGGTTTCGAGTTGCATCCGACATCATCCCTCCCGCCCGGATCATGATCGCAGCTATCCGCCGTCGGCGTCTATTGATTGGGCTGAACGCGGTCGGCCTGTACCGTGGGGTTCTGACCTCGTGAACCGGTGAAAGTGGACCGGTGAAATCTGTACATCGGATTTCAGTCGGGTCACATCGGCTCGGATTCCATCGAGCGGTTCTCGAGAACCAATCATTCAAGGGGGACTCATGTCCGAAGCATCCGGGACTGAGGTGGGCGCTCGGCGGAAGGAGCTGGAGCGACAGTGGCTGGCGACTCTGGGGCGAGATGGCGAGGATGCCGTCGCGGATGACGAGAACTTTTTCGAGGCGGGCGGTCGGTCGCTTGACACCATCGCGCTGTACGCCTCTGTCACTGGGTTCTTCGGTGAAACGATGACTTATGCGGACTTTCTGGATGTCATTGCAGACGGTGACTTCGGGGAACTGGTCCGATCGGTCATCGTGAAGACAGAAGCCACGGCTTCGATCACCGGGCCTGTCGGCGAAAGTCAAACACTCACATCGCTGTCCGAAGGTCTCATCCGCATCGGCGACAGAATCGCCGTGCTGGCCTCTGAGCGTCCTGACGATGCCGCGATCATCCTCGTCGGGCCGAGAGGGCGCGAGAGGAAGTATTCGTGGGCCATGCTGGAGGCTCAGGCCAATGCGGCAGCCCGGGTGCTGCGTGACAGGGGTGCCGCAGGTGGCATCACACTCATCGCCTTGCCCAACGGAATAGAACACATCGTCGCCACCATTGCGACCTGGAAGATCGGCGGCATCGCCGTACCGGTCAATCCGGCGCTGCCGGAGGGCAGAATGACCGAACTGTGCGGCATGATCCCGGAAGCGGTCGTCGTCGGCGACCTTCCAGGTGCGTTGGCCCCGGCCGAGCTGCTCAAGAGCAGCCATGACGCAGCCTTCCCGTCTATGGGGACACCGCGCTCCGCGGTGCTGACCGGAGGCAGCACAGGCCGGTCGCGAGTCGTCCTGCGCAAGGCCCCGTGGGTCTACGACATGAACGATCTCAAGCCCGCGGGTTACGACGTTCCTGGAATGCGACCGGGGCAGATCCAGCTGGTGGCACTACCGATGTTCCACGGTGGGTTCATCGAGCTGCACAACGGCCTGGCCCTCGGTCATACCGTCGTCGTGATGGAGAACTTCTCACCGCGAAGCTTCTTGCGTCTCATTCAAGAGCACCGCGTCAACTTCGTCAGCCTCGTGCCCACTCTCATGCGCACCATCATCTCTGTCGAAGACGTCGACCAGTTCGATCTGAGCAGTGTGGAGGCCGTGTACCACGGTTCGGGGCCATGCCCGGAATACGTCAAACGGCGATGGATCGAACTCGTCGGACCTCATCGGCTGTACGAGATCTACGGCGCGGCGGAAAGCATCGGGTTCCTTCTCATCCGAGGAGACGAGTGGCTGAGCCATCCCGGTAGCGTAGGTCGCCCACAGCCCGACAAAGGAGCGGACGGCCATGCTGTCGAGGTGCGGATCTTCGACGACATCGGGGACGAAGTCGCGTGTGGCGAGATCGGCCAGGTTTATCTGAAGTCAGCGAACCCGCGGCAGCCGACCTACGTCGGAGGCGGCCGGAAGCTGAGTGAGCGTGCGGGCTTTCTCAGCGTCGGCGATCTCGGCTTTCAAGGCTCGGACGGGTACGTCTATCTCGTTGATCGTCGCAATGACGTGATCAACGTAGGCGGTGCGAACGTCTACCCGACCCAGATCGAGAACGTTCTGCTGGAGTGCGACGGCGTTGGCGACGTCGTAGTCGTCGGGCGCCTTCACGACATTCTTGGTGCGCAGCCGCATGCTGTTGTCGTTCGATCGCGGCCGAACTTGACGGAAGCTGATTTGGTCGAGTTCTGCCACGAGCGCATGGAGCTGGAGATGATCCCGAAGTCGTTCGAATTCGTCGCCGCTCTGCCTCGGGACGCTGCGGGTAAAATTCGACGAACCGGATTCAGCGCGTCGAACGGATGAGTTCACCTGCCCTTCCACCGAGAAGGGCGAGGGGATCCGGCGCAGGCGAGGAGCCTGCGCCGGAAGAAAACCGCCTACTGGGTGGTCCAGCCGCCATCGACGACGACGGTCTGCCCGGTCACGTGTCGGGCGGCGTCGCTGACGAGCCAATGGACAGCACCGGTGAAGTCGTCGAACGTGGCCTGCCTGGGCAGAGGTTGGTTGCGCGCCAGCCACTGGCGGAACTGTTCGTCCTGGAAGAGCTCGTCGTTGATCTCGCTGCGGAAGAACCCCGGGGCCACGCAGTTGATCCGGATGCCGTTCCGCGCCCATTGCACGGCCAGCTCAGCGGTCAGCCCGGCCAGACCCTGCTTGCTGGCGGCGTAGGACGCCTGCGGAAAACCAGGGATGCCGACCTGTCCGCTGATCGAGGTGATGTTGACGATCGAGCCGTGCCCCGCGGAAGCCATCAACGGGAAGACGTCCTGGCACAGCCGGAAAGGCGCGACGAGATTGAGGTCCAAGGTGCGCCGGATCGCTTCGATCGGCTCGGCCTCGGCCGGGTCCCGGCTGAAGATGTCGCCCGCGACGTTCACCAGGATCGTCGGCGCCCCCAGGGCTTCCGCTACCTGGGAGATGAGCCCGCCGAGCTGGGCGTCGTCCAGCAGATCGCACGGAAAGGCGGTCCCGCCCGTCTCCTGCGCCAGCGCCGCCAGCCGATCCTGCCTGCGTGCCACGAGGGCCACGCGAGCGCCCGCCGAGGCGAGGGTCCTGGCGATCTCGGCGCCGAGGCCGGAGGAAGCGCCGGTGACTACGGCCACCCGGTCAGTGAGGTCGAAGTTGCGTGGCATCGACGATGCGGAAGAGGTCAAGGAAATAGCCCTTCTCGTGGTCAGGGACGGCGACGATCGCCAGTGCCGCAGCTGGATGACTGATTCCACGAAGATCATGTGAAGTGGGCCTGCGAACTGCTCTGCCTGGCCGTCGCTCAGGTACTGCTGGGATGCCACCGCGAACGCCGTTGGATCCGGCACACATGTCTACATCGCTCCCCGATGGCGGGCAATGTTTCCCTGTCTGGCAGGCAAATCGGGCTGTCGCAACCGGGCCGAGAAATCGGAACCGTTGCTGTGCAAGGCAATGCTGATCTCGGCTGCGTGCTCGATCACTGCGTCTGCTGCGCTCGGACCGCGAAGACGACGCTACCGCAACGACAACACGGCGGACGCGCTCCCGCAGGCGTGTTCAACTGCGTACCTCGGCGCCTGCTGGCCATGGCCTTCGCGATCTGGCACAACTGTACAAACCGGAGCGACCAGCAAGCGATCACCGACCGCCTTTGATCACGGAACACCACTTCACGGAATCGATCATCGAGGGAACGCGCTATGGACATGAAGTCCCCCGAGCCCGGGTTCGCCACTCGCGCCATCCACGCCGGTCAGGAGAGCGACCCGCTGACCGGCGCCGTGGTGCCGCCGATCTACGCGGTCTCCACCTTCGAGCAGGACGGCGTGGGCGGCCTGCGAGCTGGATACGACTACAGCCGCAGCACCAACCCGACCCGCACCGCGCTGGAGACCTGCCTGGCGTCGCTGGAGGGCGGCGCCCGCGGCCTGGCGTTCGCCTCGGGGCAGGCGGCCACCGACGTCGTGCTGCGGACGATCTGCGCCCCTGGTGACCACGTGCTGATCCCCAGCGATGTCTACGGTGGTACGTATCGGCTGTTCTCCACGGTGTACGCGCGCTGGGGAGTCGAGTACACGCCGGTGCCGCTGGAGGATCTCGACGCGGTCCGAGCCGCGATCCGTCCGACGACCAAGCTGATCTGGTGCGAGACTCCGACCAATCCGCTGCTCCGGCTCGCCGACATCGCCGCCCTCGCCGAGATCGCGCACAACGCGGGGGCGCTCTTGGCTGTGGACAACACCTTCTGCTCGCCCGCATTGCAGACGCCGCTCACCCTGGGCGCTGACGTGGTCATGCATTCCACGACCAAGTACCTCGGCGGGCACTCCGACGTGATCGGCGGCGCCCTGGTGGCCCGCGACGCGGAAATGGGTGACGCGCTGTACTTCCACCAGAACGCCCTCGGCGGGGTCGCCGGCCCGTTCGACGCCTGGTTGGTGCTGCGCGGGATCAAGACCCTCGAGCTCCGGATCGAGCGGCACTGCGCCAACGCCGCAGCGATCGTCGAACTGCTTCAGTCTCACCCTCAAGTCACCCAGGTGTACTACCCAGGCCTGCCGGACCACCCGCAGCACGAGATCGCGGCCAAGCAGATGCGTGGCTTCGGCGGGATGGTCTCGTTCCGGGTGGCCGGAGGGGCCGCCGCCGCGCTCGCGGTGTGCGAGGGGACGCAGTTGTTCAAGCTGGCTTACTCACTTGGTGGCGTCGAGTCGTTGATCGAGTATCCGGCGAAGATGACTCACGCCGCAGTCAGCGGCTCCTCGCTGGAGGTCCCGGACGACCTGGTCCGGCTCTCGCTCGGTGTCGAGAACGTCGAGGACCTGATGGCCGACCTGCGCCAGTCACTCGGGTGATCAGCTGCTCGGCCGCAACGGCGAGAAGACCAACCAACATCACCGAAAACCGCACCACAGAACGAAAAGCTGTATCTGCGTGCGGTCGAGGACTTCTGCCCCAACAGGATCGTGGCTACTCCATCGACTCCCAGGCGAAGTCCCGCAGCAGACCCGTTCCTCGGCCCATCGACATGTCTCTCATTGGGCCCGCCTGATCGCGACAAGGGAGGCTCGCCGTGAATCGTGCGGGAGAACTGAAGGTCCGCGTGTGCGCCGAGGTGGACGCCTGGGCCGAGGAACTGGTGAGCATCTCCCGGGCGATCCACGCCCGGCCAGAGGTCGGGCACCAGGAGTTCTTCGCCCACGACCTGCTCACCGATGCGCTGAAGCGAGGCGGACTGACCCCCGAGCGCAGCGCCTACGGCCTGGCCACCGCATTCGCGGCACGGGCGGGGAACGACGGACCCGCGGTCGCGGTTCTCTGCGAGTACGACGCGCTGCAGGACATCGGGCACGCGTGCGGACACAACGTGATCGCCGCCGCGGGATTGGGTGCCGCGCTCGCCGCCGCCACCGTGGCCGACGAGGCGGTCGGCAGACTTCTCGTGTTGGGGACGCCGTGTGAGGAAACAGCGCCTCAGGGCAAGATCGTCCTGGCCGAGCGAGGTGCCTTCGATGGTGTCGACGCCGCCATGATGGTGCACCCGGCCGACGCCGACCTGTGGGAGATGGACACGCTGGCCAGCATCGGCCTCGTGGTCACTTACACCGGCCGGGCGGCGCACGCCGCGGCGGCCCCGCAGCACGGACGGAATGCCCTCGACGCCGCAGTTCTGGGATACAACGCTGTTGCCGCGCTCCGTCAGCACATCGCGCCGGACGAGCGCATCCACGGCGTGTTCACCGAGATGCCTCAGAGGGTCAACGTGGTGCCCGACCGCGTCGTTGCGCGGTGGAGCCTGCGCTCGGCGACGCTGGCCCGCGTCCAACAACTGGAAGCACGGGTCGTCGCGTGCCTGGAGAGCGGGGCGACGGCCGCCGGCTGCGAGATCCACGTGACGAACCTGGGAGTGACGGAGGAGGTCAGGACCAATCGCGCGCTGACCGCGAGCTACGTCGCCAACATGGCTGCGCTGGGTCGTACCGTGGGTGACCCTGCCGGCGGCGCAGGAACGGTCGGGTCGACCGACATGGGTCACGTCAGCTACCGGATGCCGGTGATCCACCCCCTGATCGCGGTGGCTCCTCCAGGGGTCAAGATCCACGAGGTGGAGTTCGCGGCAGCCGCCGCGTCCGAGGCCGCCGGCCAGGCCGTCGTCGACGGCGCCAAAGCCATGGCGATGACGATGGTGGATTACTGGACGGATTCGTCCGTGCGCGTGCGGGCCCGGTCGGAGTACGAGTCCACTTCGGCCAGTGGCATTGACTGCTGAGTTCGTTCTGTGGCAACGACTAATTCAGTCTTCATCGTGAAGTTCATCTATTCATCGTGAGGTTTCTATGATGTTGCCATCACCCGTTGCCGATGCAGGCCGCATCGACGATCGGGAGCTGCTCTTCTCCGAGCTCTCAGCGCACGACCGGCTCGGCGACGCCCTGATCGAGCGACCGGGCTCCGTCTTCGTGTCGGACTGGAACGGCGACCACCCTTTCATGGATCAGTTCCTGGGCGATCTCGGCGGGGTGCCGATCGGCAAGCTGGGCTCGCTCGGGACGTACAGCCGCATGGATGAGGACCTGGAGCTGTCGGACGCGGTCGCCGAGTTGCACGTGCGGCGGTACGGCGAAACCTCCGTCACGCCAGGACGGTGCGTGACGGGGGCCGGCTCGACCAGCTTTCTCACCACGCTGCTGATGTACCAGTTCCTCCAGGGGGTCCGGGAGATCTCCTACCTGCCGCCGGTCTACTACAACGCCGCGTGGTGGATCCGCAAACTCGGGATGGGTGTGCGCCGAGTGGCGTCCGACGTCGACTTCTCCGACAGCGCGGAGTTGAGCTTGCCGGAGGGCCGCGGGCTGCTGTGGCTCACTGACCCGGTGTGGTTCGCGGGCGTGCCGCTTCGGGATGCCACCATCGACCGGATCGCCGACTGGCAGCAGCGCACGGGTTCGACGGTCATCGTGGACGGCACCTTCCAGTACATGAGGTGGGACGGCGCCGCCAAGGAGGCGAGTGATCGCCTCGATCCTGACCTGACGTTCCGGCTGGTGTGCCCCACGAAGACCTTGGCGATGCACGGATTCCGCTTCGCCTACGCCATCGTGCCGCCTCAGCACGCGGCCGCGTTCACCGAGCTCCACAAACGACTGCACGGAGCCGCGGGCCTGGTGGACCGCCTGTTCGCACACCGAGCGGTCGAAGTGCTGGGTACGCAAGAAGGTGCGCTGCCGTTGATGAGCTTCGCGCGCGACCGCTACCAGCAACTGCTGGCCAGCGGTGCTGTGACGGAGGCGGTGGAGCCGGAGTCCGGATTCTTCGTCTTCGGCCGTCCGTCGGTGGATGCCACCACCTACGTGGCGATGGACATCAACTGCTTCGGCGGAGAGGGGTACCCGGGGTTCGTGCGGGTCAACCTCCTGAACCCGGCAGCCATCTCTCTGCTGACGCGTTGATGACCGCGCGACCGACGGACTCCACCGGATACGAGCTCTGCGTCGTCGGTGCCGGGATCGCCGGTCTCAACGCGGCGTTCGTCGCCGGCCGCTACCTGCCCGAGGGCGCGCGGGTGTTGTTCCTCGACCGGCACGAGCAGCCGGGTGGCATGTGGAACGACGCCTATTCCTACGTGCGACTGCACCAGCCGTACTCCTTCTTCACGGTCGGCAACATCCCGTGGAGCCTGACCGCTGATCGCGGCTACCTCGCACGAGGAGACGAAGTGCAGGCTCATTTCCGCCACTGCTTCGAGGTCATCTCGCGCACTCTCGACGTCGACGCGCGATGGGGCTCGGAGTATCTGTCGCATGTGGAGGGTCCCGAGGACGTTGTGATCCGAACCCGCGATCGCGAAGGGCGGGAGCACACGTTCAGGGCCGCGCGACTCATCCACGCAGCCGGGTTCGACGTGTCGGTCAACCCCCCGCTCTCGTTGTCCAGCAGGCGGGTGCGGTCGACCGCACCACACCTGTTGGCACAGGACGGTCTCCTGTCGCCGGATGACGACGGACCGGTCTGGGTGATCGGGAGTGGCAAGACGGCGATGGACACCGTGCAGGCTCTGATGGCCGGGTCCGGCCGAAGCATCGGCCTCGTCGCCGGATCGGGAACCTACTTCTTCGACCGCGACAAGCTCTACCCGACCGGCGTGCGACGGTGGTGGGGCAGAACGTCGGCCAGCGCGATGTTTGCCGAGGCGCTACGGCTGTTCGACGGGACGAACAGCGAAGAGGTCTCCCGCTGGGCACGGTCTCGCTACACCACCAGCCCTGTGCACGACCCGATCCACAACGTGGGCGCGATGCTCTCCCGCATCGAGACCGATGTCGTGCGGAACGGGGTGAGCCGAGTTCTTCGCGATCACCTGGTCGACGTCGAAGACACCCTTGCCGGGCCGGTCATGGTGCTGCGCAGCGGTGCCCGCACGTCGATCCCCGACGGCAGCTGGATCGTGAACTGCACCGGCTTCCTCGGCTCACGCGACGTCGCGCACGAGCCGTACGTGTCGCCGGGAGGACGGACGATGTCGGTCAACCTCACCTCGACCACGACCGGGGTGAGCGGGACGGCCGGATACTTCCTCACCCACCTGATGATGCTCGACGAGCTGACCACCGTCCCGCTCTACGCGCTGAACTGGCACGAGCTGCGCCGCAGGGCACCGCAAGCGATCCCGTGGGTTCGCGGGTCGCTGCTCGCCCACAACCTCGGCCTGATCCGCGACGTCGTCCCCGAGTCAGCCCTCCTCGACTACGGCCTCGACACCGAGAGGTGGTTCCCCTGGCCCCGTCGGCTTCGTCACCGGATCACGAGCCGGGGCGACCGTGAGCGGACCCGCGAGCACTGTCGCCAGTCCCTCGACAACTTCAGCCGGGCCACCGGAGTTCCTTGTGCACCGCTCAGCACGATGCGGCAGGCCCCGGTGGAGTTCCAGCCGCTCCGAGGACCGGCAGAGGAGACCATCCGATGACGTCGGTCGTGGTCGCCTGCTGTCAGCTGGCACCCGTGGCAGGCGCGAACACCCTGAATCGTGAACGTGCGGAAGCAGCGGTGCGGACAGCGGCGGCGAACGGGGCGTCCGTCGTCGTGCTGCCCGAACTGGTTTCCAGCGGACACGTGGTCGAAGACGAGCGGGAGGCGTTCGCCTGCGCGGAGTCGGCCGAGGGCCCAACTGTGAGCTCGTGGGTCCGATTGGCGGCCGACCTCGATGTCGTCATCGTCGGCGGGTTCTGCGAAGCGTCGCAAGGACAGTTGTTCAACAGCGCCGCCCTGCTCGACCCACAGGGCCTCCGCGCGGTGTACCGGAAGGCTCATTTGTGGGACAGCGAGGTCAACTGCTTCGCGAGCGGCGACGCGGAACCGCCGGTCGTCGACACCAGGTTCGGGCGGATAGCCGTGATGGTCTGCTACGACCTGGACTTTCCTGAGTGGGTGAGGCTGGCGGCGCTCAGAGGCGCTCAACTGCTGTGCGCACCCACGAACTGGCCACGAGGGCCTGTGGCGGTCGGCGCGACGCCGATGGAGATCGTGCGGATCCAGGCAAGTGCTTCGGTGAACCGGATGTTCATCGCTGCCTGTGACAGAGCTGGGTCCGAGCGCGGGATGAGCTGGGTAGGTGCCTCCACCATCGTCGACGTCAACGGGTGGCCACTCGCCTCCGCCTGGACGCCGGGCGGATCGATACCGACCATCACGTACGCTGCCTGCGACCTCGAACGCGCGTCGACCAAGGACGTGGGGTCACGCAACAACGTCCACACGGATCGTCGGCCGTCGCTCTACCACGGCCTGGTCGTCGGACCCGGTAGCCGGGAGTGACCCTCAGTGGGCGCGACTGAGGATCGCGACCATGCCCGCGCTCGGCGACCTGTGCGAGCCCGCCGCTGATGGCCGCGGTCCAGTCGGTGACCTGTGCCTCCTGGTGGGAGAGCCGAAGGTGGTCGGTCGTGTCGCCGCCGGATGAGAACCCGCCGCGGCGCCGGTCGGCCTCCAGGACCACGTGCAGCTCGTTCGCGTTGGCCACGAAGGTCAGCTCGACCTGGTTCACCCTGCCCGCGAACTGGGCCGGCGGGAAGAACTCGAGCTTCTGGTAGAAGCCCAGCTCGTGCGGCACACCGGGCAGACGCCCGGCCTCGACGTCGGTGCTGCGAAACGAGAATCCGAGCTGTCCGAACGCATCCAGCACCTTGTTCCGCGAGGACAGTGGAGCGACCAGGACCGCGTCGAGGTCGCCCTTGTCGGGTGCGCCCGCGACGATCAGCTCGGTGCGCACACCCACGCTCAGCCCCGGCAGAGCCGCACCACCGACGGCCGTGATCGGCGTCTCCCACGGCACCGGCAGCTGGAACGGGATCGAGACCAGCTGACCCGCCGGCACCCGCAGCCCCTGCTGCACGACCATCCGGAAGAACTCCGCGACGTCGCCGTGCTCGTCGTCGCCGCCGAAGCCACCACGCTCGACCTCGACCTGGGTGACCAGCGACAGCACGACCTGGCCGATCTCGGCGTCCGAGCTGCCGCCCTGGATGCGGACCTGTCCGGTGATCGGCTGGCCGGGCGCGGCGTGCGGCGAGTCGAGCACGGTGTCGACGGACGGGCCACCGATGCCGAAGGCGCTCAGCATTCGACTGAACATGCGAAAGTCTCCTCTTTGGACGGATGAAATCTGTGCCGTGTCCCAGTGTTGTGGGTTCTTGGCGTTGGTCCCAGCTGCCGGGCGTCCGGAAGAACCCGCCACCCGGCTGGACTCGACCCCGCCGATCGGCCGGGCGGGTTGCGCGGTAGGCGTCGTCGAGGGGGTGGGGCGACGCCTACCGCGCGGGCTCGGGTGCGGCTAGAGGTGCCTGCGGCCGTACAGCCCGGCCGCCAGGCTGACACCGCCGGCGGCGAGGGCCATCTGGATGAAAAGCTCGATCCAGTCGATGCCGCGGGTGTCACCCACGCCGGGTGCGTTGGCGGCGAACGTGCCGATCAGCGCGGCGACGATGCCGATCAGGATGGTCAGCCAGAGGGGGATGCGTTGCTTGCCCGGCACGACCAGCCTGCCCAGCGCGCCGATGATCAACCCGATGAAGAGTGCGCTGAAGACGCCGGAAATGGCCACGTTGCCTCCTTGGACGTCAGTTCGGCCGAATGACCGAAGTCGTTCGTGACATCCGAGGAACTTCATGCGCAGCAACGGACATCATCACCAAGAAGGCAAATCTCATTTCGCTGCAAAATCTTCCCGGAATGCCATGACACAAGTGTCGCGGATGCCGGCCTGGTCTCCCAGCTGCCGGGTGTCTGGAGCGACCCCGCCACCCGGCTGGAGTCGGCCCGCCGGTTGACCGGGTTCCACAAAGGACCTCCACGCGGAGAACGACGCACGCGCTCCGAGAACCAGTCCGAACGCGACGGTCAGCAGCTGGACGCGTTGCACCAGCCCGGCGCCAGGCTGGTTCACCAGGACTGCGGACAGCACACCCGTCGCGGTGAGCAGCGAGACCACCATTCTGGCGTGCCACCTGCGGGTGCTCCGTTCGAGACCTGCGGCAGCTGCCAGGGCGCTGCCGAACGTCAGCACGCTGGTGACCTGATGCAGCCGGTGCCCGAGCGACACCGATCCGATCGCCTCGCGGTAGCGGCACAGCGCGTCCACACTTGTCGCGCAGTCCAGTGACAGCACAGTGTCGGCGAGGGTCGCGGCCGCGAAGACGAGCACAGACACGATGATCAGACGCCCGCGCATCCGGCGAACGGCGAGCAGTAGACAGCAGGCGGCCAGGGTGTCGGTGACGCGGAACACCCACCGGTACGGCTGGTCACCCGCGAGCAGCTCGCTCACGTAACTGTCCACGACGGACAGACCGGTCGGCAGCACCAGCTCGAGGAGCCAGGACGAGTACAGGAGTGCGGCCACTGCCAGCCAC
This sequence comes from Lentzea sp. NPDC102401, assembly GCF_044765805.1. NCBI lineage: Bacteria > Bacillati > Actinomycetota > Actinomycetes > Pseudonocardiales > Pseudonocardiaceae > Lentzea > Lentzea sp. NPDC102401. The sequence continues at coordinate 56,923 of NZ_JBIWKS010000002.1, forward strand.
ACGCCCGGCTGGTCGGGCCGGCGAGGGACGCGGCTGGAAGATCTTTTCGTCACCATGCTTCCCGCACCCCTTTCGTCATGCTGTGTCTTGTGATCAACGTCGTGGGCTCGAACTTGGACCTCGTGGCGGACGGACCGGAGGACGCGCCGCCGGTCGTGCTCACCTCGGGGCTGGTGGGCACGGTCGTCGACTGGGACGCCGTGACCCGGCTGCTCGCGCCTGCTGTGCGGGTGCTGCGGTTCGACCGGCCAGGCATCGGTGCGAGCACACCGTCGCCGTCGGCCGTGTCGGGGCGGCGAGAGGTGACCGTGCTGGACGCGGTGCTGGACTTCGCGGGAGGTCCAGCCGTGCTGGTCGGGCACTCACTCGCCGGGCTGCACGTCGAGGCGTACGCGCGGCTACGACCCGCACGCGTGCGAGGTGCGGTACTCGTGGACCCGAGCCTCGCTCCGCCTGGGATCGGTCGTCCGCTCGACCTCGACGCAGCGCTCGCGGCCGCCCTCGTCCGGTTCGGAGCGGCGACACCAGTGACCTGATGTTGTTGCTCGGCTGGACTTCCGAGGACATGCCGCGCCACTACGGCGAGAGCGCCGCAGCCGAGCGGGCGCAGGAAACGCGGCTGCGGATGGGGATCGGTGAGCATGTCTGAACAGATGTGTGTCCGCCGGGCCGTCGAAGTGATCATGGGCACGGTCGTCTGCCTGACGTTCATGTTCGGCTTCGGCAACGTGTTGAGCCTGGGGTTGAGGCTCGGTGTTCCCGGATGGGTCGCGCCGCTGGTTGATCCCGTGGTTGACCTATCGGTGATGGGCTTGCTGCTCGGCCTGCGGCAGCTGACGGTGAACGGCGCCGGCGCAGCACAGCTCAAGCCTGTTCGGCGCTTGCTGATGTTCTGCAGTCTGGTCACGCTGGCCCTGAACGTGGCCGATCCCGTCATCGCGGCGAGTACGGCAAGGCCGCCTTCGATGCGGTCGGGCCTCTTCTGTTGATCGGTTGGTCTGACGTCGGCCCCTTCCTGTTGCAGGGCATGAACGGCGCTCAGCTCGTTGACGCTGCCGTTGATGATCGACCGGTGTCGCTACCGGCCGCTGTCAACGCTGCAGATGACGAGACCGAGTCGGTCGAGGTGGAGCCGGTTGTCGTCCGCGACGATCTGTTGGAGCGCGCGAGGCGTGAGGACATTCGCCATCGGGAGCTCTACCAGCGGCCGATATCGTCGGAAGCGTTGCGTCAGCGGCTTCGAGTGGGCTCGGCGAGGTCGAGGAGGCTGGTGAGGGCTGTTCGGTCGATAGAACTTGCAGGCGCGTCGTCCGCAGCTCGTTGTTGATCGATATACCGCCCTCTTCGACGTGGATGTGCTGGAAGGTCCGTGGGGGAGCAGCTGTCGCGGCTTGCGAGTGCGTCCAATGCTCGTGGCAGGTATCTCCCGGAGATACCTGCCACGGAAGCGACTACATGTAACAACAGCCATATGCGCGGCGAACAAGTCGACGGTGCTCGTGACGAGCGAGTGCAGCGATGCACGCGGGAGGCGACCTTGACGACCAGTTCTGGTAGCCCTGCCAGTAAGGACAAGTGGCATTCCGCGCCATGGTGGACAGCAGTGAGCGTTGCTGTCGCCGTCATTGCCTTGATCATCGGCTACGCCGCCTGGCAGTACCCTCGTTCTCCGCAAGGTGGCCCGAATGCTCCGATGCAATCGCAGGGCACCAGCGTGACGCCAGCAATGATCAGCAGTCCGGCTGTGACATCGTCTGTGGTATCCCCGGCGCGTGAACCAACTTCATCAGGTCCCACTCCTGTGGTCACTCATGTTCGGTCGGCGGGCTCACCCTTGTACTTGAATGTCGATGGTTCCTACAGCCAGTACAAGGTCAGGCCTGACCAGTACCGAGCTGATCACGACATCAAGTTCACTGTGCATGTTACCGACGACATGGGCGATGTCAGCTCAGGCTGTTACGCCACGATCACGGCGCTACAGAACGGCAGTGTAATCAAGAAAGACGAGTCCGGTTGCTATCCAAGCTATGGGTGGATCAACCTTCACGCGGGTGCCTACACGATTCAATTCGACGTGATTACAGACTGGGGTGCCAGCGGCCGGAAGTCCGTGGAGGTTCAGATGGTCCCGTAGCTGTACTCGCTATGCGGGCCGACTCCTGATAATGAACATTGGCTTCGAGTTTGCCGACAGGGGTGCGCAGGTTCGAATCCCCGGCAAGGCGCCATGCAGACCTTGTGCTTGCCGAAAATGTCGTCCGTGCAGGTCAAGCAGCATGGTGGTACTCGTTGAGGATGCCGCCCAGTCGCTGGTGTCGGCGGATGTCGAGCTGGGTGACTGCTGTCTGATCGGTGGTCGGATGTGGGAGCGCGTGTAGGGGTCGGGCGTTAGCGATGCCCTGGTGGGGTCGATGCGTGTTGTGGAACTGTTCGTACTCCCGCAGGGCGTGGAGCAGATGTTTTTGGTTCCAGATGAGGGTGCGGTCGAGGAGTTCGCGGCGGCAGCTCTGGACCCAGCGTTCCATGATCGCGTTCATCCGCGGAATGCGGACTCCGCTGAGGACAACCTGGATGCCCGCATCGGCGAAGATGGCATCGAATAGGGCAGGGAACTTCCCGTCGCGGTCTTGGATCAGGAACCGTGCGGAGCTGCTCGCGTCGTCGAGGACCATCACGAGGTTCTTCGCTGCCGGGGCGACCCAAGCTGCGGTCGGGTGCGCCGTGGCGCCCGGAACGCGGATCCGGCGACTGCTGTGTTCGATGACCGCGAGCACGTACAGGCGGGTGCCGCTCAAGGTCGCGACTTCGAAGAAGTCACAGGCCAGCAGGGCTTTAGCCTGGGAATGGAGAAAGTCGGCCCAGGCGGTGGAGGTGCGATCGGGTGCTGGGTCGGTTCCGGTGTCCTGGAGGATCTGCCACACGGTGGATGCGGCGATCGTGATGCCGAGTACGAGTAGCTCGCCGTGGATGCGGCGGTAGCCCCAGGTGGGGGTTCTCCCGTGCCAAACGCAGCACCAGGAGCCGGATCGAGCGCACGGTCCGTGGACGGCCGGGGCGCTTGGGGCGAGATCTGGCCGCGTGGCGGCGGGCGAGCAGGTCTCGGTGCCAGCGCAGCACCGTTTCCGGGCGGACCGGCAACTTGAACTGACGAAGCACCTTCTCCGGGAGCCGGTGCAGCAATGCCGCGAGGAACGCTCGATCGGCGGGGAGAACCGAAGTTGAGTTTTTTGCGCAGTTGGCGTTCCAGGACGGTGATCTGGTGCCGTAGCACGAGGATCTCCACGTCCTTGTCCTGGTCGCTTATGGGTAGCAGGCGCAGTAGGGCGGCAGCGTGATCACGACTGCGTCCTCGCGTGGGTCTCTGTGAACCCCCTGTCACCTGCATGGATGAGGTTTTCGGCAACCACAACGCGCCATGTTCCAGGTCGTGGTGTGCGAGGAGGGCACCGGCTTCGACGGCGACGACCTGCGCCGGATGATCGAGACCGCGGGCCTCAGCCTCGTCTCGACCGCGAAGATGCCCAGCAACCACACCGTTTTCGAGTGTGTGCTGCCGGACGCCTGACGACGTGCGCGAGAACGGCGAAGGCGGGCCCGGCGATCATCGCCGGGCCCGCCTTCGCTGGGGAGTGGGTCAGTTGGTCTTGGGTGCTGCCGGAGCAGCTAGTTGTGCGCCAGGGCGGTTGTCCACCAGCGGAACCTCGCGGATGAAGTACGCCGAGACCAGCGCGATCGCACCGGTGATCGCTGCACCGATCGCCACGACGTGCAGACCGCTGGTCACCGCCACCGACCAGGCCAGCCGGACCGGCTGCTCCAGGTGCTGCAGCTGGTCGGGGTTCAGCCTGGAGGCCGACGACAGCAGGTCGCTCCCGCCGGGCCCGAGCTTCTCCGTCAGCGTGCCGGCCATGGCACCGACGTACAGCGTGCCGAACAGCGCGGCGCCGATACCGCTGCCCAGGGTCCTGGTCAGCGAGCCCATCCCCATGCCGGCGCCGATGTCGCGTGGCTCGACGCTCGTGCGGATGATCAGGATCGTGTTCTGGATCAGGCAGCCGAGGCCGACGCCGAGCGGGATGCCGACCAGCGACGCGATCAACGGGTTGGTGTCCGGTCCGAGGAACAGGACGCCCAGCATACCGATCGTGACGCCGGCGCCGCCGATGATCGGGAGGATCCGGTAGCGGCCGGTGCGGCGGATGTACTTCGAGCTCTGCGTCATCACGACGACCAGGCCGGCCATCATCGGGATCAGCAGGAAGCCGCTCAGCGCCGGCTGCACGCCCAGGGCGTTCTGGAAGTACAGCGGCACGAAGTTCACCGTCGCGACCATGACCACGTTGAACGCGAAACCGAGCACCTGCGCCAGGGCGAAGTTCCTGGTGCTGAACATCCGGAACGGCACCAGCGGCTCGGGGAACCGGCGTTCCACGATCACGAACAACGCCGTCGCGACAACGACGACCGCGCACAGCCCGAGGATCACCGGCGAACCCCAGGAGTACTTGGTGCCGGCCCAACTCGTCACCAGGGTGAGGCTGACGACCGCCGCGATCAGCAGCACGGTGCCGACGTAGTCGATGCGCACCTTGTCCGTCTTCTGCCTCGTCGGCACCGTGACCCCGACGACTGTCCCGACGAGGCACAGCATGCCGAACGGCACGTTGACGTAGAAGATCCAGTTCCAGGTGAGCGCGTCGGTGATCACACCACCGATGAGGGGACCGGCGATGAGCGCGACGCCGAGCAGCACACCGGTCCAGCTGGAGATCCTGGTGGACTCCTTGGGCGGCAACAGGACCTGGACCATCGCCACCGCGCCGACCAGCAGGCCGCCCGCGCCGATGCCCTGCAGTGCCCGGAATCCGATCAGCGCGCCCATGTTCGGCGACAGGCCGCACAGCATCGAGCCGACCAGGAAGATCACCACGGACCAGATGAACACGACCTTGCGGTCGAACAGGTCGCTGATCTTGCCCCAGACCTGCGTGGAGGCCGCGATCGCCAGTGCGTACGAGGTGATGATCCACGTCATCGAGCGTTGCCCGCCCAGGTCACCGACGATGCTGGGCAGCGCGGTGGCCACGATGTAGCTGTCCATCATGCCGAGGAACATGCCGAACAGGGCACCGGCGATGCCGATCTTGACCCGAGGGGTGAAGGGGCTCGCCTGCTCCGATGGCACGGCCGTACCGGCGGTCGTCGTGTCTGACATTCCTTCTCTTCCTTCCGGGTACCGCTCGAATTTCGGGCGCGCTCGAACCCGCCACCGGCCGTCGTCCGGTGGCCCGCGTTTTCCGGGCACGCCAAAGAAAGCAGGTCGCTCAGCGGAACTACCGCGGTGAAGCTGCAGGGGCTCTCAGGTCCGCGCCGGCGGCGGGAGTCCCTTGGAGATCTCGGTGAACACCTCGCGGAGCAAGGCGGACATCGACACGGACGGATCGGTCTGCACGTAGCGGTTCAGGACGGCGTTCACCGCGCCGATCGTGACCTCGGCGACCAGGCGGGGGTAGATGTCCGCCTTCGCGTCGGTCCCGGTGCGCTCGGCGATCGCCTCGACCAGGTCGTCGATGGTGTTGCGGGCTGTGGCGGCCTGCATCTCCGGCGTGGCGTTCAGCTTGCGCACCTCGAGGATCTGCTCCTCGGTCGGCCGGCCGAACGGGACACCGTCGTCGCGCAGCGGCTCGATGAGGGCCTCGGCGATGGCGGTCCACAACGGTTCGTCCGCGGGCCGGGTGAGCAGCAGTTCCGCGCTGCGGCGCATCCGGTGAGTGACCCGGTAGGCCAGCGCGTCGTACTTGCTGGCGAAGTAGTTGCTGAACGTGCGGACCGACACCCCGGCCCGCGCCGCGATGTCCTCCCGCACCACGTTGTCCAGCCCGCGCTCGAACATCAGCTCCAGCGCCGCGTCGCTCAACGCCTTGCGCGTGTCGAGCTTCTTGCGTTCCCGCAGGCTAGGACGTGCCTTTTCGAGCATGACACCAAGGGTAGCCGAAAAGTGCCCAGTCGGCATAATTGCCCACTAGGCACTTTGACTTAGCTGGTGAACCAGGTGTGCAGCGCCTCGGAGAGCCCGTCGGAACCTGTGCCGCTCGAAAAGTCATCGCTGCACGTCACGCGGCGGGTATCGAGGTCATGCACCGCGGCGGCGTGCTCTACGGCATTCGGTGGTAGCTGGTCGCGGAGTGGTGAGGCCGATGCTCGTTGTAGTGCATCTGGTAGGCCGCAAGGACTTGGCGCGCGTGGGCTTCTCCCATGATGAGGATGTGGTCGAGTACCTCGCGCCGGATGCTGCCGATGATCCGTTCGCAGTGGGCGTTCATCCGGGGCACTTGCGGCGCACTCTTGAGCACGTGCAGTTCCTCGGCCTCGAAGACGGCGTCAAATGCCTCGCCGTATTTGCTGTCGCGGTCGCGTAGCAGGAAGCGCAGGGACTCCGTCCGTGTTCCGAGGTCGGCGGCGAGATTCCTGGCCTGCTGCACAGTCCAGTCGCGCGTCGGATGGGTGGTCACACCGGTGATGTGCAGGCGCCTGGTGTCGTGTTCGAGGAATGCCAGCGCGTACAGGCGTTCGCCGACTGCTGTGTCGATGTGGAAGAAGTCTGTGGCGATGATGCCTTGGCTTGGGCTGTGAGGAATTCGCGCCAGGTGGGGCCGGATCGACGTGGCGCCGGGTCGATGCCTGCCGCGTTCAGGATCTCCCAGACGGTGGAGGCGGCGATCGGATGGCGGAGTCGGGCCAGCTCACCTTGGATCCGTCGATGTCCCCACCGCTGGTTCTCTCCGGCGAGCCGGAGCACGAGTGCGTTGATCCTGCTCGGGTGGGCGGACGTCCGGTTCGTCGGCGCGCCGTGTAGTCCCACTTCCAAGCGATGAACCTGTGGTGCCAGCCGAGCAACGTGCCGGGAGTGACCGGGAAGGTCTCGCGCCAGCGGGAACGATGTATCAGGCGGGACAGGGCGGCGAACCAGAATCGGTCTGCGGGCTCGTAGCGGACCGGGCCGGCCAACTTCGCATCCTTCACTGCCTCGCGGCGGAGCAGCACCGACGGGACGGACAGCAACTCGCGGGTCACCTTGTACAGCAGGGACACGATCACCCGAGCAGGCTCTCAGCCGGGGCAACCTCGCTGCTCCCACAGCGACGATGACTTTCCGAGCTGCACAGCAGGAACGGTGTTCACTCCCAAGGATGGGAAGGATTGGTTTGACAATGTTCTCCGATGAACAGGGCGATCGAGGCGCCAGGCCTCCGTCATCGTCCTCAGTGTCGACCAGTTCGAAGTGATCTTCCAGGTCACGCATCAGCTGTCCAGTTCCAGGAGTCCCGCCTTGTGGAGCTTGGATGTACGGCGGCCGACCTGCAAACGCTGATTGGCGCGATTCGCGAGATTGATGCTCGCGTGGCTGGAGCTTCGCGAGTCTGCATCTGGCTCCACGACGATGAGAAGGAAATCTCCGTCAAGATTCAAGTTTCGTCGAGCGAGATGAATGATGTAGGCGCTCCGGGTGTGGCGGTCATGGCGACTCTTCCGATGCGAATCGGCAGGCACTGGTATGCGCTCGTGCAGCTAGTTGTTTCGGCTTTGGGGTCCCGAGAACTGTTCCTGCGTACGGGGTAGGGGTCTGATGAGCAACTGGGTGCGACGATGGCAGCGCAGCACGATGCGCGAGGTGACTAGCCAAACCCCCAATGCATAACGCCGGCTGCCCCAGGAATCCCAGCGCTGCACACAGCGAACCGACTCGCGATCTCCGTGTCAACGGTCTGGAGTGGGCCGGTCATGGCGCCACTCGTTCGGCTCAGCGGAGCGATGAGGGTGCCCTGGGCTGATCACGACGCCGCTGCGTGACGGCCCGGCAGCAAGGCCGACGCCTCGATCAGATGCTCATGTTCGCATTCTGGCGACACTCTTCGCGCATTCGGCGGCATTGGGGAATCTGATGAATCAGATTTGATCCCCGGGCCTATAAGTCGGGTACTTGGTCCCTGTTTGTGAAACGCGTTTCAGATGACGCTTCTTGGACTCTTTTCAACGAGCGGAGCGAGGAGCCAATGCGTTGCATGCCATTTCGCGACGAATACCGCAGTAGACGCACGCTAATTTTCGCGGTTAGCGTGCTGGTGGCGGGCACGCTGTCCGCACCGGCAGCTAGTGGTGCCGCACCGGCCCGCATCAGCACGCAGAGCGGTGCTGTGGCGGCGGGAGCACGTGTCACCGCGGCGGTGTCGGACCAGCCGCGTAGCTACACCACAGGACAGATCGCCGAGCTCACTGCGCGCAAGCAGGAGAAGGACAGCCATACCGGCAACCTCGGCAAGCAGGGGCCGGAGCCGCGTCACGGTGCTCTGGGGCAGCAGATGGCGGTGCCCGGCGGGATCAGCACCGCGTCGGCGAGCGTGCTGCGCGACTCCGCGATCCCTGCGAGCGGGTTGTCCGGCGGCTCGTCGTTCTCGTCGTTCACGCAGGAGCCGAGCACGGATGCCAACGGCGGCAACATCTTCCAGGTCGGCAACTGGTACGCGACCCGGTCGACGAACAACGGGGCGAGCTGGAACTTCCTTGATCCGTTCACGTTGTTCGGGAGCGGGTTCTGTTGTGACCAGGTGACCCAGTACGACGCCGCGACGGGCCGCCAGTTCTGGTTGCTGCAGTACAACAACAGGCTGGTGCTCGCCAACGCCTCGGCCGCGGGCGCCGGCGCGTTCACCAGCTGGTGCTACTGGAACATCGACGCCACGTGGTTCGGCCTCGCCGCGGGCACCACACTGGACTACAACGACATCACCATCGGCAACAACAACGTCTTCATCTCCACCAACTTCTTCCCCGCAACCGGCCCGCAGGGGTCGGCGATCGTGCGGCTGCCGAAGGTCCCGATGAGCACCTGCAGCGGGTTCAGCTACAGCCGCCTCAGCCGCACTGACAGCTTCACCTTCAAGCTCGTTCCGGGTTCTACCGACACCCTGTTCTGGGGCAGCAACTGGGGCCAGACCAACGGCTCGTCGTTCCGGATCTACGCGTGGGCGGACAGCTCCGGCAGCTACTCCTTCTGGGACCGCACGGTGGCGTCGTACGGCTTCTACACCCGCAACAGCGGGCAGAACTGCGGCAGTACGGACGGCGTGGTGAAGAACTGGTGCCAGTTCGCTGACTCCCGCACGCTCGGCGCGTACCGCGTCGGCGGTGTTCTCGGTTTCTCCTTCAGCGCCAAGCAGGACGCTTCGCACCCGTTCCCGTACACCCGCATCGTCTGGTTCAACGAGTCGACCAAGGCCTACATCGGTGCGGGAGACCAGTGGGCCACCTGGGGGGCGATCCAGTTCATGTCGATGGCGCCCAACAGCCTGGGCCGCGTGGGCACCACGTTCGCCTGGGGTGGTGGCACCGGCACCACGCACTACTACCCCGGTGGGGCAGTGAACAACTCGCCGGCCAGCGCGATCGACACCTCCCCGAACTACTACCTGTGGGGTTCCGGGAACACCTGCACCTCGACCGGCGGCCTGTACCGATGGGGTGACTACCTGACGGTGCGGACCTACAAGGCGAACCCCGCCCAATGGGTCGCCGCGGGGTACGCGATGACAGGTGGGAACTGCGGTGCGGCGGGTGCCTGGCCGCAACCGCACAACGTGCTCTTCTCCTGACAAGCTGAAGGTGGCGGGCCGACCTCGGCCCGCCACCACGTTGATCCAGTGGTGGTGTTGCCGATGAGGAACCTGACCGCGGTGCTGGCGCTCGTTCTGATGGCTGTCGGTTGCGGACAGGAACCAGCGGCTCCGCAGGATTCCGGTGTCGAAGGGGTGACGATGGTGGACGGCGGGTGTCCGCCGGCTCGCGATGCGCCGCCGTGCCCGGACAAGCCGCTGTCCGCCAGGCTCAAGGTGACCCGCGCAGGTTCAGACGAAACCGTCGTCACGGTCGACAGCGGCGAGGACGGACGGTTCCGCATCGCCCTGGAGCCGGGCGACTACACCCTGCGTCCCGCGAATCTCGCGGGTACGCCTCTGCCGATCGCGCGGCCGATCGATGTGCACGTCGTTGCGAACCGGGTCACCGTCGTGGAGGTGCCCTTCGACTCCGGTGTCCGCGATGCTCCGAGTCCACCCGCCTGAACCGGCCAATCGCATGCGCAACGATCCGGTCCGCTACGACGATTCACCCATGAGGGGGAATTGGACATGCGGAGGTGCCCCTATGCATGCGACCAGACGGCTCACCGCGGCTGCGGCAGTCGTCCCTCTGATCCTCTTGAGCATCGTGACCGGGGCATCGGCGGCCCCGTTCTCCGCCGGGCCCGACGTGCTGGTCAGCGGCCCGTCGACGCTGACCAGCTGTCCCTTCGGCGCATCAGCGGACTTCGCCACCGCCTACGACGACACCGAGGTCGAACCGCAGGTAGCGGTCAATCCGGTCAATCCGGCGGAGATGATCGGCGCGACCCAGCAGGACCGCTGGCCGGACGGCGGCGCGCGCGGCCTGTCGTCGTGGATGACACATGACGGTGGTGCCTCGTGGGCCAAGCTGCCGGACGTGCCGTGGAGTGGCTGCCAGGGCGGCCCGACTCGGTTCGGCCGCGTCACAGACCCCTGGGTGACCTACGACAAGGCCGGCAACGCCTACTTCATCGGCCAGCCCATCGACTCGGCCGCGCTCGGCCTGTCCGCGATCTCCGTCACCAGCCTCGACCGGACCACCGGGACCTGGCGGCCGCCACAGATCATCCAGGAGGACGCCGGTGACCGAGGCGTCTTCAACGACAAGGTCTCCATCACCGGCGATCCGACCCGCCCCGGCTACGCCTATGCGACGTGGATCCGCGGGACCTACCCCAACGACGGCCAGCAACACCCCATCGCGGACCTGCACTCGTTCGCCTACCGCGGCAAGCCGATGTTCTCCCGCACGACCGACGGCGGGCTGACCTGGTCCACTCCGGTGCCGATGCGTGACTCGAACACCTACATGCAGGGCAACCAGATCGCGGTCGGTCCGGACGGCACGCTGTACAACGTCGCCGCGAACCTCTTCACCGGCGCGGGGCAGAACGACAAGGGCGTCTACATGGGCGTCATGACCTCCCGCGACGCCGGGCTGCACTGGTCGGCGCCCGCGAAGATCGCGCCGATCCAGTTCGCCCAGCTGTTCGTGCCCGACGACAACTTCCCGATCCGCGCCGAGGACTACCTGCCCGACATCGCGGTGGACATGACCACCGGCGCGATCTACGTCGTGTGGGCCGATGGGCTCGGCACCACCCTGAACAAGGTCGTGCTGGTCAAGTCCACCGACGGCGGCGGGCACTGGAGCGGCCCCACCATGGTCGCCACCGGCGGCGCCGGCGTGCAGTCCTACAACCACGCGATCGACGTGTCGGACACCGGCATGGTCACCCTGACTTACTGGGACGACCGGAACAACGTGCTCGGCGACGGCATCGCCACCACCGACATCTGGGTCCGCCACTCGCACAACGGCACCCAGACGTGGGAGCCCGAACAGCACCTGCACGGGCCGTTCAACCACTACACCGCACCGATTTCGTACTTCGCCCCAGGCGATCCCCGCGGCCTGTTCCTCGGTGACTACATGGGACTCGAAACGATCTCGGGCAACAACACCATCGCGTTCTTCACCTCGACCAGCAATGACGGAGCCGACGTCCACGCCGTGCGGCTGAACCATCCCTGACAGCGTGACGGGTGCGGGCGGCCGAGCGGTCCGCCCGCACCCTCGCGCTACGAGAAGGAGTGGATCTTCGGGTCTTTGACCAACCGTGGTTAACCTGCTTGATCAAGGGCCAACTGCGTACAGCTGTGCGAAGCGTCGCGTTTCTGCAGGTCAGACACTGCGGAAGCCCTCTTTTTTGATCTTGCCGAGTTCTGCCGGGGCGAGCATGCCGCTCATGGACCCCTTTACTCCGGTGGTTGTGCCGATATTTTGCTGTTGTTCGCGTGGGCTGGTGAGCTTCTCGATGAAAACCGCGGCGTGAATACATTCTGGGGTCGCACCGAAGTAGTGCGGGACCAGCCGGCGTCACTAGCGTGCCGGGAGTATGAGACGGTTCGTTTTGGTGCTGCTGATGCTGGCCGGCACGGTCGCGGCGACGGCGCCGCTGCAGGCACAGGCCTCCCGGCCCAACATCATCTTCTTTCTGGTCGACGACCTGTCGTCCGACCTGTTGAAGTACATGGACAACACCAGGTCGCTGGCGGACGGCGGGACGCGGTTCGCCAACTACTTCGTGTCGAACTCGCTGTGTTGTCCCTCGCGTGCCTCGATGTTCACCGGCGAGCACCCGCACAACACCGGGGTGTTGACGAACGAGGGTGCCGACAACGGTGGGTATCCGGCGTTCGAGCGGCATGAGGGCCGTACGTACGCGCCCGCGTTGCGCCAGCAGAACTACCGCACCGGGTACATGGGCAAGTACATCAACGAGTATCCGGTCGGCGAGAACTTCAAGGTGCCGGTCGGGTGGGACGAGTGGCACGTCGTCGGAGGATCCGGCTACGCCGAGCGCGACTACGGGATCACCGACTACGTGCGCGAGACGGGTGTCAGGCGGCTCGTGCGAGACACGGACACTTATTTGACCGACCGGCTGGCGCGTACGGCCGAGGACTTCATCGAACGGTCGCGGGCGCAGGCGCCGAACCGGCCGTTCTTCTTGCAGGTGGCGACGTTCGCGCCGCACCAGCGCGTGCCGTTCCAGCCCGGTCAGGGTGAGCCGCGGTTTCCTCCCGCGCCTCGTGACCGGCCGGGAGGCGAGTTCCCCCAGGGCGACTGCGGTGGACCTGGTTGCCTGAGCATCGACGTGGCGCAGGAGCTGCCGTCGTTCGACGAGGACACCTCGGACAAGCCGGGCTGGGTGAGGCGGGAGCCGTTGGGCGACAACGTGGTCGACGAGTTGCGGACCGACTTCCGCAACCGCGTTCGCATGGTGCAGTCGGTCGATGACATGGTCGGGCGGGTGCTGGCCAAGCTCACGCCGGCGGAGCGGGACGAGACGTTCATCGTTTTCGCCTCGGACAACGGGTTTCACCTCGGTCAGCACCGGCTGGTCCGCGGTAAGGGCACGGCGTACGACCACGATGTCAACGTGCCGCTCCTGGTCAAGCGGCCAGGACGGACGGGCGGCGGCAACGTTGTGCGCCAGGAGATCGCGCAGAACGTCGACCTGTTCGCGACCTTCCTCGACATGGCCGGCGCCGGCTCGGCTGACCGCGACGGGCGGAGCCTGCTGCCGTTGATCCGGAACCAGGACCAGCCGAACTGGCGCAACGCCGCGCTCGTCGAGCATCGCAGGCCGCAGGGGACCGAGGCGGATCCCGACTTCGACGATCTCGCCGCGGCCACGCCGTCGTACCAGGCGGTTCGCACCATGAACGACCTGTACGTCGAGTACTCGAACGGGGAGAAGGAGTACTACGACCTCAAGGCAGATCCGTTGCAGCAGAACAACAAGCCGAACAACCCGCGGGCGGGGCAGCTGGCCGGTCCGCTGCGGGAGCTGGCCGGGTGCCGGCAGAACTGCTGGGCCGCGGCTCACGTGCGGGGAGGCTGAGTTGAGACTGCACAACGCACTCGCGGTCGCGCTGGTGGCCATGGTCGCCAGCGCGCCCGGCAGCGCGGCGGCCACGGCCGAGCTGACCGTGTTCACGGGGGAGAACGAAGGGCCTGTGCCCGGCGCGTTTCTCGGTGTCAACCACCGTTACACGTTCGACGGCTACGGCACGTGGGACTCGGTGAACGACCGGCCCGCACCCGACGCGCTGGAGAAAGCCCGGTCGATGGGCGTGAAGGTGTTGCGCTGGCCCGGCGGAACGGTGGCCAACACGACGCAGTGGAAGGGCACGATCGGCGCAGATCGTCGTTGCCAGCGCGACGGGCGGATCGAGCTCGGCGACCTGGGCGACCCCGCGGACGACGTGCTTTCCGCGAGGCTGCCGTCGTACGGGCTCGACGAGCACATGCGGTTCACCGAGGCGCTCGGTGCGCAGGCGCAGATCATGGTGCCGATGGCGATCGGCACCACGGCGGATGCCGCCGACCTCGTGGAGTACCTGAACACGCCGGCCGGTGATGGCGTCAACCCCAACGGCGGCGTGGACTGGGCCGAGCTCCGGCCCGCCGGTCACCGTCAGCCCTACGGTGTCACGCGGTGGGAGCTCGGCAACGAGAACTTCCACCCCAACCAGCGCTACTGGATGTCGCAGAACGAGAACGAGGCGCTCGAGCAGTACATCCGCGGCGGCTCCCGGCGGATCGACGGCGAACGGCTGGGCAAGCTGTCCACGCCCGGTGGGGCGTGCGGTGGCAGTACCGCGGACGTGCTCAGCGACGGCACCGCGAGCCAGGTGTTCGACCTCAACTACCCGACCGCGAGGCCCGGCGACTTCGAGCTGCGCGTCGGCGGCGAGGTGTGGCAACGAGTGGAGACGCTCGGCGGTCCGCAGGCCAGGCAGTACGTGCTCGACGAGTTTCGCGGCTCGGCGACGTTCGGCGATGGCCGGCGAGGAATGATCCCGCCGAGGGGTCAGGCGGTCGTGGCGTCCTACACGTCCGTCCACAAAGGATACGCGGAGTTCCGTGCGGCGATGCGGGCCGTCGATCCGGGCCTCGAGGTGTGCGCGTCGTGGGGCGAGCCCGCGTTCGTGCTGAAGTTCGAGGCCTTGAAGGGCAACGGGATTCCACCGGGAAGCGAGTACGACTGCCTCACCACGCACCCGTACACGCACTTCCAGGGGAGCAACACCGCAGACTGGGACTCGAAGGTGGAGAGTCACGACTGGCACCTGCTGGGCGCTCTGAACGAACGCCGGAAGTTCGCGGCCTTGCGTGACGCGGTCCGGCGGAACGCCTCGGGCGACCCCCACCTGGCGATCTCCGAGTTCGGTGCGTTGTGGGGACCGGACGGCGGCGGGGTGTATCCGGAGTACACCTACTCGATGACGCACGCGCTCTACATGGCGAGCCAGTGGATCGACTGGCTGGAGCTGGGAGTGCCGTGGGTCGAGGGCAACGACCTGAGCTCCGACGGGATGTACACGGTGCTCGGCCGTGGACATGTGTACTCCGCCGAGGCATGGGCACGGGAAGCCGTGCGGCCGATGTTCGACGCCGGTGGCGTGCGGGTGCGGCAGACGCTTTCCGGCAACCCGCAGCGCAACCCCGACGACGCCGAGATGTGCGACGGGCGGGGGACGCCGCAGGATCGGTGCCGGGACGGGTACGGCAAGCTCGCCGTGACCGCCACGCGGGCACCGGACGGCACCGTGCATGTGCTGGTGGTGAACCGTTCTCCCGTGGCGGGCGACGCGGTCGACGCCAGGGTGTTGTTGCGAGGGTTCGTCGGCAACGGACGCGCGAGCGTGCGTGCGGTGGCGCCGGAGAGGTTCTCCTCGGCCAACACGAGGGAGAACCCCAACGCGGTGGGCATGTCCGAGTCCTGCCGCTCCGTCGGCTCCGACGCGTTCACCGCGAGTGTGCCGGCGCATTCGGTGACCCTGTTCACGTTGCCGCCGCAGGGTCATGCTGGATGCACTGGGGCGTAAGGGAAACTCTGGGGTCGCACCGAGATGGGCGAGAGCGCTGAACGTGAATAGCTTGGGTGACATGACAATCACGCGAAGGCTCCTCACCGTTCTCGGTGCGGCCACGGCAATCTCGTTGGTGGCGACGCTGGACGCCAGCGCCGCGGTCCCGTTCGGCAGGGTGGTCGACGGCAAAGCGACTTACTACGACGACGCGGGACTCGGCGCGTGCGGCCAGAACATCGATGCGAGCGCCGAGATTCTGGTCGCGGTGTCGCCGGTCTACTGGACCGCACCGAACCCCAACAACGACCGGTTGTGCCGCAACGTCTTCGTCGAGGTGACGCACGACGGCAAGAAGGTCCGCGCCAGGGTCAAGGACAAGTGCATGGGCTGCGACCGCGACCACGTCGACCTGAGTCTGCCCGCGTTCCGCAAGCTGGCCAACCCCGCCCAGGGCGTCATCAACGTCAAGTGGAAGTTCGTCCGCGGCTAGAGACGCGTCTCGGAACGTTGGCGAGGTGATCCGCACTCAGCAGGGCGCCTCGCGGCGCCGCCCCCACGCCCCCGTACAACCAGTACGAGGACGTGGGGGCGGTACCACGATGCACCCGTCTGACCGCGAATTCCCCCGGCAACGTTCCGAGCCACACCACTAGTAGACCGTCGCTTCTAACCTTTGGGGTAGAGGTGGCGGAGTCGGGTGCGGGCGTCCTGGGTGGTGAATTGCCAGTCGACTCCGCGCTGGTGGGTGTTGGTGGTGTGCTGCCAGGCGGCGAGTTCGGTGTTGAGGGTGTCGAGGTCGCTGATGCGGCGGTCGAGGCATTGTCGTGACAGTGCGGAGAGTTCGATCTCGGCGATGTTGAGCCAGGATCCGTGTTTGGGGGTGTGGTGGATCTCCAGGCGCTGAGCCAGGGAGAAGGCCTCGCCGGGGTCGAAGGCCTCGTAGAGCGAGGCGATGCCGTGGGTGTTGAGGTTGTCCATGACCAGCACCACGGTCTCGGCGTCGGGATAGTCCACGGTCAACAGTTCTTTGACCTGCCCGGCCCAGTCGAGTTTGGTGCGCTGGGTAAGGGCGTGGACTCGGCGCCAGCCGCGCAGGGGTTCGGCCCAGACGAAGATCGAGCAGGTGCCGCGCCGGACGTATTCGCTGTCCTGGCGGGCATCGCGGCCCGGCCGGGCGGGCAGCGGGTCGCGGACCTCGCCGAGGAACTGGAAGGGTTTCTCGTCCATGCACACGACCGGACGGGCGGGGTCGTAGGGCCGGGCGTAGACGGCGAGGACGTCTTCCATGCGGGCGGCGAACTCCGCGTTCGCCCGCGGCGGGATGTTCCAGCACTTCCTCAGATGAGGACGCAGTTCCGTTTTTTCAACACCCGGCCGATGGTCGAGTGGTCCAGGTTCGGGATGTCCTCGGTGAGCTGAACGTGTTTCTCCAACAGCCGCAACGACCACCGGGCATGCCCGGCCGGCGGCTGCGAGCACGCTAGGGCGATCAGGCGGGCCTCGACCTCGCCGGTCACCGGCGACGGCACCGGCGGAAGATCCCGCTTCTTGCGCCCGATCGTGGCCAGGACATCGCCGCCGGTCTCGGCGAACCGCCTGGCGACCAGCCGCAGCATCTCGCCCGAGACCTGAAGCCGGTCCGCGATCACCTCTTTCGGATCAGGCTCACCTACCGAAGTATCCAGCGCGAGCAGCACCCGCGCCCGCCGGATCGCCGACGCCGAGTGCACGCCCGTGGTGGTCAGCCGGAATAACTCCTCACGATCCCGCGCCGACAACGTGACCGGACGCTTCAACTGGGAGGCCATAGCAACAGCCTCCCAGCCACAAGCGCCATCACTAAGCAGCGACACACTACTAGAGACGCCGGTGAAGCGTTGATCAGGGCGGCGTGGCGCCGAGCCGGAGAATCACCCGGCTCAGCTCACGCCGCCCTTTCACGCGCAGCTTGCGGTAGACCTGGGACAGGTGCAGCTCCACGGTTCTGGTGGTCACGCCCACCTCGGCGGCCACCTCGCGGTTGCTCATGGCACAGGCCAGCAAGGCCGTTCTCGACTCCTGCGGGGTGAGCAGGCTCAGCCGGTCCAGCCGTTCACCGAGCTCGCGGGTGCGCTCGATCCACAGTGGACAACCGAGCTGTCGTGCGATGGCCTGCGTGGCCGCGCAGGTTCGGGCGGCTTCGGCGTGGCTGCCCCTGGTGGCCAGCGCCTGCGCGAGGTTGTGCCGGGCGGGGAGCAGGCTGGTGGCCGACGTGCTGAGCAGCTGAACGGCAATGGTGAGGTGGTCGACGGCGCAGGCGGGGTCGCCGGTCAGCGCCACCGCGTGCAGGGCTCGGCCCACCGCGGGTGGCGCGCCCCAGCGGCGGGCGGCCACCAGCTCGGCCTCGGCCAGCGATCGTGCCACCACCGGCCTGCCCGCGTCGTGGGCGCTCAGAGCGGCGGCCGAGCGCCAGGGGAGTACCGCGGGGTTGGTGATGCCGCCCGCCTCGGCTGCCTGGCCCGCGGCCATGAAGTCCGCGTACGCGCGGTCGTGATGGCCCTGTTCCTGGTTGAAGCGGCCCCTGGCGAAGAGGTGCTCGGCGGACTCGTCGGGACGGAGAAGCACTTCCAGCGCCTCGTCGTGCAGGCCGGCATCTATCAACGCGGATGCGTGTGATGCGTCCGTGGGGTGTTGTGGTGGCTCGGCCGGCTCTCCGGCGTGGTCCAGCACGAGCAAGCAATGGTGCGTGTCGCAGGCCGAGGGATTCGACGCCAGTACGTCCCGGGCAAGCGCGATGACGGCGACGCGGTCCGTGCCCTGGTTGGTCAGCTGAACCGCGCGCACGGTGCGTTCATCGAGCACGCAGCGCTCCGGAGAGGTCCTTGCGGCCGTTGACGCCGAGCTTTCGGTACACATTGGACAGATGAGCCTCGACGGTGTGGACGGTCAGGAACAGGCGTTGCGCGATGGCGCGGTTGCTGAGACCCGCTTCGGCGAGCCCGGCGACCAGATCCTCCTGCCTGGTCAACGCCCGTGCGGGCACCGGAGCCAGCTGTGCCAGCGCTTCGGTGGCCTGCCGCAGCTGCGCGGGGTTCCCGGTGCGGGTGGCGGAGGTGTGCGCCGAGGCGTATTCACCGCGTGCCGCGCGGGTGTCGCCGCGGGCTGCCAGTCTGCGGCCCAGTTCGAGCCGGGTGGCGGCCAGTTCGTGCTGTGCGCCTGCCACGGCCAGCAGGTCGGCGGCATCGGTGAGCAGTGCCGTTCCGTCGTCTCCGCGCACGCGTCCGAGCGTGGACAGAGCGGTGCCGACGACGCGTGGTTCACCCCAGCGCCTGGCGGCGGCCAGTTCCGCCGCGGCGAGTTGCTGGGCGAGTTCCACGCGTTGCGCGGCGTGTGCCGCGAGCGCTGCCTTCCCGCGCCACGGCACGATTGCCGTGCTCGTCACGTCCATGGCGAGGAAGTCCTGCCCACACACGAGACAGTCGATGTAGGCGGCCAGCGAGTGGCCTTTCGCGAGGTGCACCGCCGCTCGGGCGGTGAGCAGCATCGGTCGCATCGCCGACGGTCTACGCAGCTCGTGGTCGAAGTCGTTGGCCAGCAAGGTTTTCTCGGCCTCGTCCACGTCACCCGCGTCGACCAGCACCTCGATCAGCAGCGCGGCGGACAGCAGCCGCAGAGAGCTCCTGGCCGGTGGTGTGTCCGCCAGCACGACGCGCGCCGCCGCCAGGTCGCCGGACAGGCGGGCGATCTGACCGCGGACCTGCGCGTGCATGGTGCGGCGGCGGCGTTCGTCGGCGAGGCCGGGGTTCACGTCGTCGAGCAGGCGTTCGGCGTGTGCGCCCGCGGTCACCAGGTCGCCGGCGGCGATGAGGCCGACCATGGCGCGCCAGACGCAGACCGGGTCGTCGCGGCACGAACGGGCGTCCAGGGCGGCGTGGGCGAGACGCGCGGCCTCGGGGAAGTTCGCACCGCGGAACGTCTGGTGGATGGCCATTGCGGCGAGACAGCCGGTCCGGCCGCTATCCGGGCGAGACATCGTGCGCATGCTGAGGTCCCCCAAGTCAACACTCGGCGCCTGCGGACTGGCGGGCTTTCGACGCCGGTGGGCAGGGCGGTGAGATCCGGCACAGGCACGCATCGCCTGGGCAGTCGCACCCTCTTCTTCTTGAGCGCCTTGACTGCCTTGGCGTTCCCCACGCGTGGCTTCGGGCACGGGCGGCATCGCGGCGGAGGTTTCCTCCGCTTCTCGGTGACGATCTTCTGGCAGCCGGCCTTGGCCGGCTGGAGTAACTCGACGCGCACGGCGGTGATCGCTGTCGCGTTGACCGGTGCCATTGACGCCAGCACGATCGCGAGAGCGCTCACACAAAGCGCTTGCGTGGTCGTCACGCGGTAACGGAGCACGCATGGGACCGTACGAGGCGACTGTGCGACTGTCAATGTTTGCGACAGTCGCATTGTGAGACTATTTGCCGGGTGGGTATCGTCTTGGCATGCAGCCCAGGTCGTTCGCCGGTTCGCCGGATGTGCAGGTCGTGACGGGTGACCGCGGTGCGAGGACCACGCCGGAACGGCTGGCGGTCGTGCTGCGCCGCTACCGCGAGGCGATGAAGGACGCGCTGGAGGCGCAGGACTACCGGCCGATCCCGCAGACCGCCTTCTGGTTCACGATCGAGCTGGCGCGCCGGCCGGGCACGGTCGGCGACCTGGCGCGCAGGCTCGAGATGACCAAGCAGGCCGCGAGCCGTCTCGCCGACCAGCTCGCCGCTCTCGGCTACTGCGATCGCGAACGCAGTGAGACCAACCGCAGGCAGGTGCTGCTGAGCGCGACCGCGGAAGGTCAGGGCGCCGCGATGGTGCTGCTGGCGGCCATCCAGAAGGTGGACGCGAGCATGCTCGCGTCATTGGACAAGGAGCAGCGCGAGGTGTTCCACCTGGCGCTCGGGCAAATGCTGGGGTAGCACCGTAGTACCCCGTGGACCTCGGCCTCACTAGCTTTCGAGGTGTGAGAACCCAATTACGTCCACTGTGGATAGTTCTGCTGCTGGCGCTGACGGCTTGCCTCGTCGCCCCAACAGCTTCAGCTGCTCCGCCGTACACCGTGAAGCTGGTCAACCAGACCGGCGGCCCGATCTGGGTGGGCAGCGGCGTGAACGAGGGGTCGGTGAAGATCGGCGACCTGCCGAAGCTCGAGGCGGGCGAGTCCGCCAGTGTCCACATTCCACTCGGGCCGGCGAACCAGTGGAGCGGCAAGTTCTTCGCCCGCCAGTACTGCAAGGGCGAACCGGGCTCGACGTTCCACTGCCTGGTGGGGGACTGCGGCGCGCGGCCTGCCCACTGCACCACCGGCGAACAGCCCGCCAGCCTGGCCGAGTTCACCTTCGAACCGCGTGACGATCCCGCGCCCTGGTACAACGTCAGCTACGTCAACGGCGTGAACGTCCCCATCACGATCAACCCCACGAACGGCCCGCCGCCCAACGGCCAGTTCTGCGGTGTCGCCGGATGCCCCGGCGCGCTCCTGCCCGCGTGTCCTGACGCGAACCTGCGCAGGCACCCCGGCACCGGTAAGCCGATGCTGTGCGTCAGTCCCAACCGCGACGCGCAGACGCCGTACAGCAACGCGATCGCCAGGGCGTGCCCGAAGGCGTACAGCTGGTCGAAACACGACACCGAGCCGGGCAATCGCACGATGTTCAGCTGTCGTGACTGCAACAAGCTGACCGTGACGTTCCACTAGTTGGGGGAGCTTTGTCAGACAAGGGAAAACGGGGACCGAGCCGTCGTGCCGTGCTGGCCGCGGCGATGGTGGCGCCGTTGCTGCCGCTGGGAACGGCCGCGGCGGCGCCGGTGCGGAAGAAGGGGGTGGCGACGTGGCACATGCCCGGCATCAAGGCCGCGCTGGACGACGTGGGCGCGGGGTGGTTCCACAACTGGGACTCGACGAAGGGTGACATCGACCCGCCACCCGGCGTGGAGTTCGTCCCGACGATCTGGGGCCGGGATCACGTGACGCCGGAACGGCTCCGCCAGGCGGCGGCGCAGGGCAGCCACCTGCTGGGTTTCAACGAGCCCGACCTCCCGCGGCAAGCGAACATGACGGTGGACCAGGCGCTGGATCTCTGGCCGCGGCTGGCCTCGACCGGCAACCGCATGGGCGCACCCGCCGTGGCGAGCGGCGCGGACCGGGAAGGTGGCTGGCTGGACCGGTTCCTCGCCGGAGCACGTGCGCGGGACCTCCGCGTCGACTTCATCCCGCTGCACTGGTACGGCGCCGACTTCGGGCCCGCCGCCGTCGGCCAGCTGCGCGGCTACCTGAAATCGGTGCACGACAAGCACCGCAAACCGTTGTGGGTGACCGAGTTCGCGCTCATCGACTTCTCCGGACCGGTGCCGAGGTACCCGACGCAACGGCAGCTGGCGACGTTCGCCCGCGACGCCGCGGAGATGATGCACGGTCTGCCGTTCGTCGAACGCTACGCGTGGTTCGCGCTCCCGGCCGACCGCGGCGGCACCGGTCTGTACCAGGGCACGACGCCCAACGAGGTGGGCCGCGCCTACCGATCCGTACAGGGGAGAGCCAGATGAAGTTCCGTGCCACAGGATTGGTGCTGGCGGCGGTCTTTTCGCTCGTCACGCCACCCGCGTCGGCCGACGGGTTCATGGTCACGCCGGCCCAGTTCGATCGGATGTTCCCCCAGCGCAACGACTTCTACACGTTCGCGAGCCTGCGCCAGGCGACGAACACGTTCCCGGCCTTCGCCAACGGTGACGACAGAACCGCGCGCAGGCAGGAGTTCGCGGCGTTCCTGGCGAACGTCAGCCACGAGACCGGCGGCCTGCGGTTCGTGGTCGAGCAGAATCCCGGTGGCGACTACTGCGAGCCCCGCCCGTTCGGCTGCCCGGAGGGACCCTCCGCGTACCACGGGCGCGGGCCACTGCAGCTCAGCTGGAACTACAACTACAAAGCGGCAGGCGACGAGCTGGGCGCCGACCTTCTGCACCGTCCGAACCTGCTGCAGACCAACGCGACCCTCTCATGGCGTGCCGCGCTCTGGTATTGGATGACTCAGAACGGCCCTGGCAGCATGACGCCGCATGAGGCAATGGTCCGCGGTCGTGGCTTTGGCGAGACCATCCGCAGCATCAACGGCGCTCTCGAGTGCGACGGCGGCAACCCGGCGCAGGTGGCCAGTCGCGTGCGCCTCTATCGCGAGTTCACCGGGATCCTCGATGTCCGGCCCGGTGACCAGTTGTCCTGCTGAGCCATCAGAGATCGGAAGTGCTGTCGTGAAACAGCAACCCTCTTCGCGGTGGCCGCGGCAGTGGCCGCCGGGCTGGCCGTCACCGCGGCGACGAACGCGGTCGCGGAGCCGAACTGCCCAGACGGCAAATACTGCCTCTGCGTCGGAGCTGACCGCACCGGGCGGTTGGTCGTGTCCGACACGATGATCGTCCGTCGGATGCCGTCACGTGCGGATGACCGGGCGTCCTCGATCATCAACAACACCGGAATGGACCTGACCGCAGTCTTCGAGCAGGTGCTGGTCGAGGCAGCCGGTGGTCGGCTCGAGCCGGCGGGCGGTGGCCGCGCCGATCACACCACCGCCGATGGCGAGGGTCGGCGTCGTCAGTCGCTTGCCCTGCACCCAGTCCTGACCACCGCGGTCACCATCGCCGGGATCCTCATCCGGCTCAGGACCGAACAGTCGGACAGGCCTCTGGTTCAGGCCTCTGGTTCGGACCGGCTCAGCCGCGTGCCGGGACCGGATGCCGTCCAACTGGCGAGGATGTCCATGGCCTGCCTCGACGGCGAGCCGGGCGCGGTGGTGTAGACGTACAGCATCGTGTCCGGATCGCCTGGCAGCACCAAGGACTCGTACTCGACGGTGAGGTCGCCGACCAGCGGGTGGCGCAGCCGCTTGGAGCCGTAGGTGCGCTGGTGCACGCGGTGCTGCTCCCACCACTGGTCGAAGTCGGGGCTGCGTTCGCGGAGCTCGGCGACGAGGGCGGTCGTGGCGGCGTCGGCGGGGTCCCTGCCGATCTCGAACCGCAGGCTCTCCACGGCGGCGCGGGCCTGGTCGTGCCAGTCGACGAACAACGAACGCGCGTCCTCATCGAGGAAGATCCAGCGTGCGTAGTTGCGCTCCTTCGGCGGGATCTTGTCGAAGTCCGCGAACAGCACCTTCGCCATCCGGTTCGCCGCGAGCACGTCGGTGCGGCGGCCGAGCACCAGCGCCGGTTCTCCGTCGAGCGTGTCGATGAGCTGGTAAAGGCCGGGACGTACGCGCTGCACGCCACGCGACCGGCGGGGTGCCGAGCTGGAGGGCAGCCCGATCAGGTCCCGCAGGTGGGTGCGCCCCGCCTCGTCGAGTTCGAGGGCGCGGCCGATGGCGTCGACGACGGCCGCGGAGGGGTTGATGCGCCTGCCTTGCTCGAGCCGGGCGTAGTAGTCGGTGGACACGCCGGCGAGCAGGGCGACCTCTTCGCGGCGCAGACCCTTCACCCGGCGGACCCTGCCGTCCGAGGGCAGGCCCGCCCGGGACGGGTCGACCTGGCCGCGTGCGCGGCGCAGGAAGTCGGCGAGTTCACGGTTGAGACCGGTCATGACATCCCATTGTCGTCGAGGATCCGGATTTGCGAGTGGACCTCTCAGTCCTAGGTTCGCGAGTCCGAGGTCGCACAGGGCCCGAGATGCGTCCCGAAAGGACCTTTCGCTGCACCAGTCTTGAGTCATGACCTTCCCCGCTGATCGTCCCGCCACCTGGTTCGTCACCGGCACTTCCCGCGGCCTCGGCCTCGAGCTCGTCGAGCAACTCCTCGAGCGAGGAGACAACGTCGCCGCGACGACCCGCTCGACAGAGCGCCTTCTGCAGGCGTTGAAAGCCGACACCACCCGGCTGCTCGCACTCGCCGTCGACCTCCGCGACGAAGAGGCTGTCGCCCAGGCCGTCCGGAAGACGACCGAGCGCTTCGGCGGCATCGACGTCGTCGTCAACAACGCCGGCTACGGCTACCTCGCCGCGGTGGAGGAGACCACCGACCGCGACGTGCGCGACATGCTCGACGTGCAGGTCGTCGGCGTGTGGAACGTTCTGCGCGCAGCCCTGCCGATCCTGCGCGAGCAGCGCGGCGGCCACGTCGTCAACGTGTCCTCGGTGCTCGGCCTCACCTCGGTTCCGGGCTGGGGGCTCTACTGCGCCGGCAAGTACGCGCTGGAGGGCCTGACCGAGGCGCTCGCGGGTGAGGTCGCCGAGTTCGGCGTGAAGGTCACCATCGTCGAGCCCGGCTACTTCCGCACCGACTTCCTCACCACGGACTCGCTCGCGTTGCCCGACGACACCACCGCGGCCTACCCGGCGATCCGCGAGATGGTCGAGAACCACCTGGCGCTGCAGGGCAACCAGCTCGGCGACCCGGTCAGGGGTGCCCGGCTGATGATCGAGCGCGTCGTGTCCGGCGAGGGCCCGTTGCGCCAGATCCTCGGGTCGGACTCCCACGCCTACGCCACGGCCAAGGTCCAGGCGCTGCAGGCGAACCTCGACGCCGCCGCCGCGACCGCGTCCGCGAGCGACTTCCCCGCCTGACCCGTCTCCGAGGAGGAACCAGCAGATGAGCAAGATCCTGATCGTCATGTCCGCCGCCGACGTCTGGGAGCGCACCGACGGCTCCGCCTACCCGACGGGGTACTGGGCGGAGGAACTGGCCGTGCCGCACGAGAAGTTCACCGAGGCGGGCTTCACCGTCGACTTCGCCTCTCCCGGCGGCGTGCTCCAGCCGCTCGACGCGCACAGCGCCGACCCCGAGGTCGCAGGTCCGGACTGCGCTCACCACGTCCAGCACGCCGAGCGCGCGCTGCGCGAGTTCGGCCCGCTGCTCAAGCTCGACGAGGTCGACATCGCCGACTACGCCGCCGTCGTGCTGCCCGGCGGCCACGGCCCCGTGGTGGACCTGTACCAGGACGCCGACCTGGGCAGGCTGCTCGTGGAGGCGGACGCGGCCGGGAAGATCATCGGCGCGGTCTGCCACGGACCCGCCGGGCTGCTCTCCGCGGTCGGCGAGGACGGCTCCTGGGTGTTCGCCGGCCGGAGGATGGCGGCCTTCACCGACGAGGAGGAGCAGCTGTTCGGCACCGCCGAGAACGCTCCATGGCTGCTGGCCGGCACGTTGAGGAACAAGGGCGCGCTGCACTCCGGCGGACCGGCCTACCAGGCCCACACCGTTCGGGACCGCAATCTCTTCACCGGCCAGAACCCCGCGTCGAGCGCCCCGATGGCCGAGGAGATCGTCGCGGCCCTGACCGGGGAGAAGTGACGTGATCGACCGAGTCGAGAGGGAACTGCTCATCGCCGGGCGGTGGCGCCCGGCCGCGGGTGGCGGGACCTTCGTGGTCGAGAACCCCGCCACCGGCCAGGCGCTGTGCGAGGTGGCCGACGCGACGCCGGCCGACGCCCTGGCCGCACTCGACGCCGCCGACGACTCACAGCGTCGTTGGGCCGCAGTGCCCCCGCGCGGCCGTGGCGAGATCCTCCGCAGGGCCCACGACCTGTTGATCGAGCGCATCGACGAGTTCGCGCGGCTCATCACCCTGGAGATGGGCAAGTCGCTGGCCGAGTCCAGGGCCGAGGTCACCTACGGAGCCCACTACCTGCGCTGGTTCGGCGAGGAAGCCGTCCGGATCGACGGCACCTGGAAGGTCAGCGAGGACGGGACCGCCCGTGTGCTGGTCACCCGTCAACCGGTCGGGCCCTGCCTGCTGATCACGCCTTGGAACGCCCCGCTGGCGATGCCCGCGCGCAAGATCGGCCCGGCCGTCGCGGCGGGCTGCACGATGGTCGTGAAGCCCGCCGCGCAGACACCGCTGACGACAGCGGCGCTCGCGGAGGTGCTGAGGGAGGCCGGGCTTCCGGACGGCGTCCTCAACGTCATCCCCACCACGCAGGCGGCCGCGGTCACCGAACCGCTGTTGCGCGACGGACGCCTGCGCAAACTGTCGTTCACCGGATCCACGCCGGTGGGGCGGCTGCTGATGGCCCAGGCGGCCGGCACCGTCCTGCGCACCTCGATGGAGCTGGGCGGCAACGCGCCGTTCATCGTCTGCCAGGACGCCGACGTCGACGCCGCCGTGGACGGCGCGATGACCGCCAAGCTCCGCAACGTGGGCGAGGCGTGCATCGCGGCCAACCGCTTCCACGTCCACGCCGGCGTCGCTGAGGAGTTCACCGAGAAGCTCGTGGCACGGATGGGGTCGATCGTGGTGGGAGCGGGCACGGACCCCGGAACCCACATGGGCCCGATGATCGACGACCGCCAGCGGTCCCGCGTCGCCGGTCTGGTCAGCGAGACCGTCGCCGCCGGCGCACGACTGCGGGCAGGGGGAGAGGTGCCGGACGGTCCGGGCTACTTCTACCCGCCGACCGTGCTCACCGATGTTCCCGAGGGTGCGCGGATCAGCCGTGAGGAGATCTTCGGCCCGGTCGCGGCGATCCAGACCTTCACCTCCGAGGCCGAGGTGTTGCGGGCGGCCAACGACACCGAGTTCGGCCTCGTCAGCTACCTCTACACGCGGGACCTGGGCCGTGCGCTGCGCATGGTCGAGCAGCTCGAGACCGGCATGATCGGCCTCAACCGCGGCTACGTGTCCGATCCCAGCGCTCCGTTCGGCGGGATGAAGCAGTCCGGTGTCGGCCGTGAAGGCGGCAGCACGGGCATCGACGAGTATCTGGAACAGAAGTACGTCGCCGTCGACGCAGGGGAGCGGGTGTGATGGCGAGCAGCACGGTGTTCGACTCGTTCCTGTTCCGCGACATGTTCGGCACACCGGCGATGCGTGAGGTGTTCAACGACCAGTCCTTTGTGGATGCGGTCGTGCGCACCGAGGTAGCGCTGGCGACGGCACAGGCACGGGTCGGGGTCATCCCGCGAGAGGCTGCCGAGAAGATCGCGGCATCGTGCGATTCCGCGCTGCTGGACCACGAACGGCTCCGCGTGGACACCGAGAACGTCGGCTATCCCGTGCTGCCGATCGTCACCCAGCTCGCCGGCCAGTGCGGTGACGCGGGCGGGTTCCTGCACTGGGGAGCCACCACGCAGGACGTCATGGACACCGCGCTGATGCTGCAGTGCGCCAACGCTTTGAGCCTGGTCGAGACACAGCTGGGCCGGCTCCGTGCCTGTCTGCGCGACCTCGCGGAGGCGAACATCGAGACCGTCACCGCCGGACGCACGCACCTGCAGCACGCCCTGCCCATCACCTTCGGCTACCGCGTGGCGGTGTGGCTCTCGGCGCTCGACCGCCACGCCGAGCGCCTTGCCGCCGTGCGGGAACGGGACCTGATGGTCCAGTTCGGTGGCGCCGCGGGCACCCTGGCCTCGCTCGGCTCACAGGGCCTGCGGGTGCGCGCGGAACTGGCCGCGGAACTCGGCCTGCGCGACCCGGAGATCACCTGGCACGTCGCCCGCGACGGGCTGGTCGAGATCGTCGGCCTCCTCGCCGCGATCGGCGGATCGGTGGGCAAGATCGGAGCCGACGTGGCGCTGCTCTGCTCGACCGAGTTCGGGGAGCTGGCCGAGCCCTTCACACCGGGCAGAGGCGCGAGCTCCACCATGCCGCAGAAGCGCAACCCGATCTCCAGCGAACTGGTGGTGGCCGCGGCCAAGCTGTTGCGGGACAAGGCATCGGCGATGCTCGACGCGATGGTGCAGGACTTCGAACGCGCCACCGGCCCGTGGCACGTCGAGTGGGCCGTCATCCCCGAGGCGTTCCTGCTGCTCTCGTCCTCACTGGCCCAGGCCACGCGCCTGATCGCCGGCTTGAGGGTGAACGAGGACCGGATGCGCGCGAACCTCGGCCTCACCGGCGGTCTGATCATGGCGGAGTCGGTGATGATGGCGCTCGCGCCGACCCTCGGCCGCCAGCGGGCCCACGAGCTCGTCTACGCCGCCTGCAGCCGGGTGATCGACACCGGCAGCGACCTCGCCACCGAGCTCCGGAGGCACCCGGTCGTCGTGGAAAGTCTTGGCGCGCAACAAGTAGATCAGCTCTGCGACCCTGCCACGTACCTCGGCAGCGCGCAGGCCATGACCAGGTCCGTCATGGACGGTGGGAACTGCTCCTCCGCATCCCCGTGATCGAGCGGTTCGCCGAACCTCATCCGGCTGTGGTGGTCGAGGGGCCGCGGGCTCAAGTCCTGTCGTCCCGACGGCCAAGAGGGTTCTCGCAGTTCAGATACTGCGGGAACTCTCTTTTGTGATCTTGCCGAGCTCTGCCGGGTCGAGCACGCCGCCCATCGACCCCCTTACTCGGAGGGCTTTCACCATCTGCGTGATTGGGACCGCACGCTGCGATCCGCCAGTCATCCGGAGACCACTCGCTACAACTATCTGCTGGCCGCCGCGCAGCTCGCGCGCTACCTGGCGGAGTACTCGCCCGACCCGGAGGCCGCCGGCCGCGCCGCCTCCCACGCGCGGCGGCTGCGAAACCAAGCTACCGACGACAGGCACCGTGCCGCTGGGGTTTTCGGCATCCCTGGCCGGGCCCGTGTCAGAAGGAACAGCCTCTGCTCACGGTCGTGTCAGAGCTTTGTCAGCGCCATGGCCGAGCCTTGTCGACAGGCACTGCGTTCGCGCTGCCCCTGAACCAGGACGAGCTTTGACCGGAACGGAAAAGACCGCATGAACACAAAGAGGAAGACCCAGGGTGCCACCACGGCGCTGGCGACCTTCGTTGTCCTGGGCTGCTTGACGTTGAGCGCGACGCAGGCTTCGGCCGCGGCCCCAGGGGCGCTGCCGTCCCAGGCCGGAGCCGTCGCGGCGCTGCCCGTCGTCAACATGGAAGCCACCGTCCTTGCCGCCCAGATCGATCCCCGGCGCGCGGACGACACGCTGACCCCAGGCGCCAAGGATTCCGTGCTGGCCGTCGAGCGGGCACTCCAGGCACGCAATCTGCTGGACGCCCAGTGGGTCGACGGCTACTTCGGAACCACGACCATCAAGGCGTACGCGGCCTACCAGCGTTCGCTCGGGTACACCGGACTGGCCGCGAACGGGCTGCCGGGCGCGAGTTCGCTGGCCACGCTCGGGCAGAGCAGGTTCACCGTCTCCCACGTGATCAAGCCAGGCCCGAAGGTCGCGCGTGACGGGTACGTCGTCGACACCCGTACCCAGGCGATGCTCACCGAGACCGAACGTCTGCTGGGACGTCACCTCAAGCTGGACCAGGGCTCCTACAACCCCGGCGGCGACCCGACCTCCGCCGGCACCCACGACGGCGGCGGCGTCGTGGACATCAACGTCGACGGCATGTCCGCCGACACCCGCACCGCCGTCGCCCGCGCACTGCGCCAGGTCGGCTTCGCCGCCTGGGTCCGCAGCCCCTCCCAGGGCGACTGGCCGTGGCACATCCACGCCGTGGCGATCAACGACACCGACCAGGCCACCCAGGCCCAGAACCAGGTCGGCGACTACTACCTCGGCTTCAACGGCCTCGCCAACCACCGCCCCGACGACGGGCCCCGAGTCCCGATCCGGACGTGGGAGGACTACCAGCGCACACGCTGACCAGAACCCCGGACTCCTTCCACGAAAAGGGAAATCCGCGAGATCGCACACATGATGCTCGCCGCCGCCAGGGCCGCACGGGCTCTGGCGGCGGCGAGCATCATGCGTTCTCGGAGTGTCGAGGTGGGTCAGAGCGAGCGGCTCTTCGCCACCAACGCTGCTGCGAATCGCGTCGCCACCGCGGCGACCGCTGTCCGCAGTTCGTCTCCGCCCTCGACCCTGAAGTCGAACGGCACGGCTGCCAGCCACTCCTGCGCGTACATCGCCGGATTGCTGGTGCTGCCGAGCAGCACGCACCCGGTCCCCGACGGGTGAAGTCGTCCCATGGGAGGCCGGATCCAGGGCGCGACTTCGGCCGGCGGGGCGTCGAAGACGACGTGGGTGGGGAACTTCCAGCCCGTGCTCAGGTTCTCTTCCAGCGCCGCGACCGGGTCGAGGTCGGCTGGTGGATCGAACTCGTGCTCGGTCTGTGCGACCGTGTGGACGCGGTCGATTCGATAGGTGCGGATCGCGGCCGCACGATGGCAGTGGCACAGCAGGTACCAGCGGCTGTGGCGGACCACCACCGCCCATGGGTCCACTTCGGACTCCCACTCGTTGCCGGTCTCGCTCCGGTACGCGATCCGCACCCGGTGTCCTGCCGCGACGGCGGCGACCAGTGCGCTGGTGATCGCGGGATTCGGGCCCGCCGAGTTCCGGTCCGGCGCGGCTTTCGCGTGCTCGTGCAGCGCGGCTGCCTGTCGGGCGACGTTCTCCGGCAACGCTTCGATCACCTTGCTCAGCGCGGCGCCGACCGGGTTGCCGGCTTCGGTGGCGGCCGGCTGGCCGTCCAGGACGGCCATGACCAGTCCCAGTGCCTCGGCCTGGGTGAACACGATCGGCGGCAGCTTCGTGCCGCGCCGCAGCCGGTACCCGCCGTGCGGGCCTCGGCTCGCCTCGACCTGGATTCCCGCTTCGCGCAGGATTCCGATGTAGCGGCGGGCGGCGCGGTCGGTGACGCCCAGTCGCTCGGCCAGTTCGTCGGCCGTCGTTCCGGGGCGCGTCCGGAGGATCTCCAGGGTGCGCAGTGCTCTGGAGGTGGGGCTGCTGTCGCTCGGCACAGGGGGAGGTTAGGAGATCGTCTTTTGTACCGGAAGCGGATCGTCCGGAATTGGCTTTAGCGTGGCGACGCACCGCGGCCGGCTCGGCCGCGAGGGAGGGAGAACAGCTCGTGGACATCCTGCTCATCGCAGGCCTGTGGCTCGACGGATCCGCCTGGGACGACGTCGCGTCCGCACTCCGGTCGCTCGGTCACCGGCCCGTGCCGCTGACTCTGCCCGGTCAGGGCGACGGGTCTGCCTCAGCC
Source organism: Lentzea sp. NPDC102401 (assembly GCF_044765805.1). Taxonomy (NCBI): domain Bacteria; kingdom Bacillati; phylum Actinomycetota; class Actinomycetes; order Pseudonocardiales; family Pseudonocardiaceae; genus Lentzea; species Lentzea sp. NPDC102401. The sequence continues at coordinate 88,351 of NZ_JBIWKS010000002.1, forward strand.
ACGCTCGACGACCAGGTGGCGACCGTGCTCGACGCCGTGGACGCGGCGTCCGGCAAGCCCGTGGTGGTCGGGCACTCGGCCGCCTGCAGTCTCGCCTGGATGGCCGCGGACGCGCGGCCGGACAAGGTCTCCGCGGTCGTCCTCATCGGTGGCTTCCCGGTGGCCGACGGGAGGCCCTACGCCGACTTCTTCGACCTGGAGGACGGCGTCATGCCGTTCCCCGGCTGGGAGCCGTTCGCAGGACCGGACTCGGCCGACCTCGACGACGAGGCCAAGCGCGCGTTCGCCGCTGCCGCGATCCCCGTGCCCGGCGGTGTGGCCACCGGCATCGTGCGGCTGAACGACGAGCGGCGCTTCAAGGTGCCGGTCGTGGTCATCTGCCCTGAGTTCAGCCCCGCCCAGGCCAAGGAGTGGATCAACGCGGGCGACGTGCCCGAACTTGCCGAAGCGGAGCACCTGGACTTCGCCGACATCGACTCCGGCCACTGGCCCATGCACACCAGGCCGGCTGAGCTCGCCCGGCTGATCGCAACGCCAATGCCCTGACAGCAAACGGCTACGGCCACCTGTACGCGTTGGTCCCGCTCACGGACCTCGCCAGGCTGCTCCCGGTGATCAGGCTGGACCTGGTGATCTACGAGCGGAGCGACGTGGGTGCCGCGAAAGCCGCGCGGAGCGCAGGAGTTCCGGCCGTGTCGCACGTGATCGGACGGCCGTCCGCGTGGGCGGTCACGGGCGGTTCAGCTGCGCTCCGTCCCGCAGGTACGTGAGGGTCGCGAGCACTCGGCGGTTGCGATCGTCGCCGGGGGTGAAGCCCAGCTTGGTGAAGATGTTGCCCACGTGCTTGTTCACGGCGGCTTCGGAGACGACGAGGTTCTCGGCGATGCCGGCGTTGGAGTAGCCCTCGGCGATCAGGCCGAGGACTTCGCGTTCCCTGTTCGACAAGGTCGCCAGCGGGCTGCTGCTGCGTTTGAGGAGCTTGCGGACCACCTGGGGGTCCACGACCGTTTCGCCTGCCGCTACTCGGTGGAGGATCGCGATGAACTCCTGCACGTCGCCGATTCTGTCCTTGAGGAGGTAGCCGACGCCTATGCCGCCGCCGGAGTCGAGGAGGTCTGAGGCGTAGCTGGTCTCCACGAACTGGCTCAGTGCCACCACTCGCAGTTCTGGCCGTTCCTGGCGCAGTCGCACGGTGGCGCGCAGGCCCTCGTCGGAGAAGCCCGGTGGCATTCGGATGTCGGTGACGACCAGGTCCGGATCGTGTTCGGCCACGGCGGCGATCAGGGCTTCCGCGTCGCCCACGGCGGCCACCACCTGGAAGCCGAACCTGTCGAGCAGTGCTGCCAGGCCTTCGCGTAGCAGTGCGCCGTCTTCTGCCAGGACGGTGCGGATCATCGGTTGCTGCAAGGGAACTCCGCTCGCACGGTGGTGGGCCCGCCGATCGGGCTGGACAGGAACAGGGAACCGCCCAGGGCCGCGGCTCGGTCTGCCAGGCCGGTCAGGCCTGTGCCGAGGTCCGCGTCGGCGCCGCCGCAGCCGTTGTCGGTCACCTCGACGGTGAGCTGGTCGCTCCGGACGTGGGCGGTCACCTGGATTTCGGTGGCACCGCTGTGTTTGCCCGCGTTGCTCAGGGCTTCGGCGACCACGAAGTAGCCGGCGCCCTCGACCGCGCTCGGTGGTCGTCGCGGGACGGCGCAGTCCACTGTCACCGGGGTGGTGGAGCGGTCGGCCAGTTCTTGCAGGGCGGCCGGCAAACCCAGATCCGACAAGGCTTGAGGGTGAATGCCGTGGATGAACTCGCGCAGTTCGGTCAGCAGCAGCCTGGCCTGTTCGTGGGCGTTGGCAACGGGTTCGGCGCCGGGGGAGTCAGGTGGGATCTCCAGTTTCGCCAGACCCAGCTGCAGGATCAGGCTGACGACGCGTTGCTGTGCGCCGTCGTGCAGGTCCCGCTCGATCCGGCGTCGTTCCGCCTCGAAGGCGGTGACCAGGCGTTCACGGGACTGGGAGACCTCGACGAGTTCGGTCCTGAGCTGGTCGTCCGCCGCGCCGGACAGCAGAGCCCTGGCGATCGTCGCGTGGAGCGAGGCGAAGCCCGCGAACAGGTACAGCGTCACCGGGAACAACAGCACGCCGACCAGTGAGTACGGCACCGTGTCCGGCACGGTGCTCGCGTGCCCGAAACCGAGGGCGAGCGGGGCGTCCGGGGTGACCAGCAACGGGCTGACGATCAACGCGAGGACCATCGTCAGGATCAGCAGCAACAGGGCGCACGGCCCGACGGCCAGCGTCACCACGACGAGGTAGGCGAGCTCCCGCCAGGTCGCCGCCTCGGTGTAGCGGTGGCGCAGCCACCCCGGCCAGCCGTCCCTCGACGAGCCGTGCGGCGAGGGCACCGGGTCGAGGCGGACCAGGCGCAGGCGCAGTCGTTCCACCTGGGCCACGGGAATCGCCACCAGCGGGCCGGCCAGCACGACGAGCAGGAGGCCCGCCAGGGTCGCCAGCACCACCTCGCCCAGGGTGGCGGGGTCCGGGCTGACGAAGCGGAAGACCAGGTACGACCAGGGCAGGCTCAGCGCGGCGATCGGGACGCCGGCGACCAGCGACACCACCGGTGTGCTCAACACGTACGACAGGCCACGCCATGGCCACGTGGTCACGAGGAACTGGCGAAGCCCCACCGACTCCCAGATCGTGCGAGCGCTGCGTACCGACACGATGCCCACCGTAGTCAACATCGACTTCCCCGTTCGGGGGTAGAGGTTCTACTACCTCCAACTCGGAAGTTGAGGACAGTGACCTGACCCCCCGGAATGCGGTTGGCTGCAAACGTTGCACCGAACACGGGGGTTTTCATGTCTTGGAATCAGCACCTCACCGCCGGTCAGCGGCAGGGGGTGCCGAACGCGGGTTACCCGGCTGTGGAGCTGCGGCAGGTCACGCGGCTGTACGGATCGAAGAACACCGGTGTCGCCGCACTCGACAACGTCAGCCTGCGCTGCCCGGCGGGCACCTGGACCGCCATCATGGGGCCCTCCGGTTCCGGCAAGTCCACGCTGCTGCACTGCGCGGCCGGCCTGGACCAGGTGACGAGCGGACGTGTCGTGCTCTCGGGCCGCGACATCACCATGGCGCCCGACAGCGTGCTCACCGAGCTGCGCCGCCGCACGATCGGCTTCGTGTTCCAGAGCTTCAACCTGATCAGCTCCCTGACCGCCGAGCAGAACGTCGCGTTCCCGTCGAAGCTCGCCGGGGTGCGGGTGTCGAAGAGCGACGTCCGGCAGACCCTCGCCAGCGTCGGGCTCGCCGACCGCGCGAGCCACCGGCCGCGTGAGCTCTCCGGTGGTCAGCAGCAGCGCGTCGCCATCGCCCGCGCGATGATCTCCCGTCCTGCCGTGCTGTTCGCCGACGAACCGACCGGCGCGCTGGACTCGCACTCCGCGAAGATCGTTCTCGAACTGCTTCGAAACATGGTGCAGACCGTGGGGCAGAGCATCGTCATGGTGACGCACGACCCCGCGGTCGCGGCCAGCGCCGACACAGTGATCTTCCTGGCGGACGGCCAGATCGTGGACCGCGTGGACATGCCGACCATCCACGACGTCGCCGAGCGGCTCGCGCGGCTGGAGAGCTGAGCCATGTTCCAGATGTCGTTCAGCACGTTCCGCGAACGGTGGGAACTCTTCGTCGGCGCCATCCTCAGCGTGGGCGTCGGCGTGGCCCTGGTGCAGGCCTCGATGCTGATCCTGGCCGCCACCGGAAGTCCTCAGGTCCCACCAGGGCTGCCTCGTCAGGCCGAGGACAAGATCCGCGAGGGCTACGTGGCCGCCGCGACCGTCATGGGCATGACCGCGTTCCTCGCCATGTTCCTCGCGGTCTTCATCGTGAGCTCCACGTTCAGCTTCACCGTGGCGCAGCGACGCCGTGACCTCGCTCTGCTGCGTCTCACCGGTGGCAGCCGCGGCCAGCTGCGGGCGTTGCTGCTGTCCGAGTCGTTGCTGCTCGGCGTGGTCGGTTCCGTGCTCGGCGTGCCCTTCGGGGTGATCGCGAAGACCGCGCAGACGTGGCTGCTCGTCGAGATCGGCCTGCTGCCGGAAGGCTTCTCCGCCCCGTGGGAGATGTGGGCGGTGATCGTCGCGGGGTGCATCGGCATCGGCGTCTCGCTTGCGGGCGTGTTCACCGCGTCCCTGCGCGCGGCCAAGATCCTGCCGCTGGAAGCACTGCGGGAGACGGGCAAGGCCGCCAGGGTGATGACCCTGTCGCGGTGGTTCTTCGGCCTGTCCTTCGCTGCCTGCACGTTCGCCATGGTGGTGTGGGCACAGGGCGCCAACCTGATCGGCGCGATGATGGCCGCGCTCGGCATCGCCATGTTCGGCGCGGTCGCGATGAGCATGCTGAGCCCTCTGGTCGTGCCGTTCATGGCCTGGTTGTTCGGTGTTCTCGTGCCCGGCAGCACCCTGGTCGGCCTGGCGCAGGCCAATCTGCGGGACGGGGTGCGGCGCAGTGCCGCCACCGCCTCTCCGCTGATCGTGCTGGTCGCGCTGCTGCTCGGACTGGCGGGCACCTTCGGCTCGCTCGCCGCCGCGGGTGGCGCGGAGGCGCAGAAATCGGTGAACGCCCAGCTGGTGGTGACCTCCACGGGCGAGGACGCGGAACGGCTGGCGGGCATCGAGGGCGTGGCCGTCGCCTCCCGGCAGAACGCCGTGGACATCACGATCACCGTGGAGAAGACGCAGAACAAGCGGGTGATCACGAGGAACTTCTACAGCGGGATCATCGCGGTCGACGCCGCGGACTACGCGCGCACGCACACTCTGCCGCCGTCGTCCGGCGATCTCGGCGCGCTGACCGGCAGCACGGTGTTCACCGGCCCTGCCCGGCACGCCGACCGGATCGACCCCGGCCGGGTGCTCGTGGGGGACGCCGGTGGGCAACCGCTGCAACTGACCGTGGTCGGTGGGCTGCCGGAGACGCTCGAGATGGGGGACAGCTTCCTGGTCCCGCGCTCGGCGTTGCCCAGGCAGGTGTGGGCGGGCGCGCCGACCGAGACCGTCGTCCAGGTCGCGCCGGGACAGGACCCGGACGACGTGGCCGGACGGATCAAGGCGGCGGGCTTCGGCGAGGTGCGGGCCGTGTCCGACTGGGCGACGGCCCGGGCGGAGACCGCCCAGGACGGCAACGTCAAGATCTTGACCGTCCTGATGGGACTCGCCGGGCTGTACGCGCTGATGGCAGTGGTCAACTCGGTGGTCATCGCCGGCACCGAACGACGGCGTGAGTTCGCCGTCTCCAGGGTGACCGGGATGACGCAGCCGCAGGTGGTCCGCACGGCCGTGGTCGAGGCCGTCGCCGTGGCGGTCATCGGTCTGGTGCTCGGATGTGCGGTGGCGGGGGCGGGGCTGATCGGCATCGGGGGCGCCGTGCACAAGGCGATCGGCACCACCGTCGTGTTCATCCCGTGGACGCTGTTGACAATTGTCGCAATTGGATCGATTGGCATCGTCGCGGTGACGAGTGCAATCACGGCCGCCATCGCGACAAAGGAGCGTCCTGTGTCTCTGGTCACAACAAAGGAATGATTCCAACCGGCGAGTGGCGGTCGGCGCGCTGTTCCCCAACGTGCGCAAGTTCCTGCTCAGCGAAGCCACCCGCACTGTCGGCATCGACGAATGGCTCGGCGTCTTCGGCGAGAGCGGCTGGAACCTCGACAGGATGCACCGGATGGAGGTTCCGGCCGCGTCAGTGATCTTCGAACTGAGTTGAGCCGTGGCTGGAAGTCCCAAGAGGACTGAACGCGTCCTCTTGGGACTTCGGTGTCAGCCGAGCACGACGCGGCGGGCCGCGGCCGGCTGGTCGGCGGCGCGGGTCCGTCCGGACGCCGGGATGGCCCGGTCCCGCAGCTGCCTGATCTCCTCGACCTTCTCCGGCGCCGACCGCAGCAGCGGGATGACGTTGCGGAAGCAGCTCACGTAGTAGTCGCGGGTGACGTTGTGGTCGCCGATCCGGATCGCCTCGTGGCAGATCTCCGTGACCGCCGACTGGATGTCGGAACCGGCGAACCCGTCGGTGATCCGGACCAGCTCGTCGACCAGGTCCGGGGCGACCGGGGTGCGCAGGTACTTGCGCAGGTAGATCGAGATGATCTCGCGGCGTTCGTCGGGCTCGGGCAGGTCCACGAAGAACATGTCGTCGAAACGGCCGCTGCGCAGCAGTTCCTGGGGCAGTGAGCGGACGTCGTTGGCGGTCGCGACGACGAACACCCTCGCGCGTGACTCCTGCAGCCAGTAGAGGAACTGGCCCACCAGGCGCGTGGTCACGCCGGTCGAGTCGGTGCCGGAGCCGGCCAGGCCCTTCTCGATCTCGTCGATCCACAGCACGCACGGCGCCACGGTGTCCGCGGTCGCGAGGGCTTCTCGCAGGCGTTTCTCCGACTGGCCGACGTACGCGCCGAGCACCGAACCCATGTCCAGCCGGTACAGGGGGAGCTGCCAGTCCGAGGCGATGGTCTTGGCGGACAAGGACTTTCCGCAACCCGGCACGCCGACCAGCAGCACGCCTCGCGGTGCGCGGATGCCCCGGTCGCGCAGGTCCATGGTGAGCAGGTCGCGTTTGCGGTCCAGCCACTGCCGCAGGCCGGTCAGGCCGCCGACCTCGTACTCGCCGGAGCGCAGCACCACGCGTTCGATGCCGGACAGCTCGCTGAAGATCGAGTCCTTGGCCCTGGTGAGCTCCACGAGGTCGGCCTTGGTGATCTCCTTCTTCACCACGAACGTGGCGAGGATGTTCAGCGCCTCGGTCTTTGTGACGCCCGCGAGCATCGACGCCGCCTGCTCGTAGTCCGCAGGGCCCCACTCGATGCGGATGTCGGTGGCGTACGGGCGGAGGAACTCCCTGATCGCCTGATGCATCTCGTCGAAGTCGGGAAGATCGAGCCGCACCGACATGCCCATGCGCTGCAACGTGCTCCACACCGGGTCGGACGTGATGATCACGATGCAGCCGCCGTGCTCCTCTGCGAGCGCGGCCAGGTCGGCGAACCGGCGCGACACGTCGTTGTCGTCGGAGAGGTGCTGCACGTCGGTGAAGACGATCGTGAGGTTCGACCTCGACTGGAACCACTCGCCGGCGAGGTCGAGCGCGCCCAGCAACGACTTGTCGTCGCTGATCACGGTTCTGCTGCGCAGGTCGCGCAACCCCTGGCTGAGGGTGTGGACCAGGACGTCGAGCTGCTTCTCACGGGCCAGTTCGCCGAGCGCGTCCAGCACGCGGGCGCGCTCGACGGTGCGGATGGAGACGAACGGGATCCGGGCGAGCAGGTACGACTCGACGCGGGCCTTGGTCTCCGCTCCGTTGGGCATGTGGTTCTCCGATGCTCAGATGATCACTCGGCGGCCCGGGCCTGGCCCGCGCGGCGCCGGGGGAGGAGGTGCCGGCGCGGCCGTCAGCCGGTTCGCGTGCACCACCGCCTGCAGTTCGGTCGACGCGTGCCTGACCGAGTCTTCGAGGCCGCGCTGGGAGGACCGCACCGTCTCGTCCAGTGCGGACTTGAGTTCGTCGCGCAGCGCCGGTGGCATCGCGGGGAGGGTGCAGAGCCGGCGCAACGGCGCGAGCCTGGTGCGGGCACTCGTCATCGCCGCCGCCAGCGCGTGTGCCGCCCGACCCGGATCGCCGAGCAGTGCGCCCAGGTCGCGCTGGAACGTGTCCGCCCAGCGGCGTTGCCGTCGTGCGAAGGCCTCGGAAATGTGCCGCATCAACCGTTCCTGCACGTGCGGCCCCATCTGCTCGTCGATCGGCGCGAGGTGACCGGAGGGCGGATCGGTGCCCTCGGCGAACGCGTCGAGCCACTCGCGCCAGTCCGCGTACGGGCCGGGAGCGGGTCGCATCGCGGTCACCGCCTCCGGTGGCGGTCGAGGAACTCCGCCGGTGGCAGGAGGTCCCACTCGGGCAGCTCCAGCGCGATGTCCCGTTCGGAGACACCGTGGCGTGGCTCGGTCACCGGCAGGCGCGTGGTCTGCTCGTGGCTGTGGGCCGGTCCGGGCATGGTCAGGCTCCTCGCGGCTGGTCGGGTGCGATGGCGACGAAGGAGGTCGCGGTGAGTCCCTCCGCGAAGGTGCGCAGCGACTGCGCGTTCGCGATCTCCCGTTGCCATTCGCCGCGCAGGTCCACGAGCTCGGCGATCGCCCCGCGCAGCCGCACCACGGCGGCGACCCGGCGTTGGTCGCCCTTGCGGCGGATCTCGTCGCGGCGGGCAGGCAGCGCGCGGAGGTCGAAGGCCACCCACATGCCGAGTGCGGCCGCCACTAACAGGAGGAACAACGCGAACCCGCTGGCGCCGCCCACCGCCGCGCTCAGTGCGACCAGCAACGCCAGGCCGCCGAAGACGCAGCCGACCTGTGCGGCGGTGCTCATCCGCACCTCGCTGACGGCCTGCGCGGTCTCCCGGTCGATGTGCTCGGACAGCGATCGGACCAGCTGCTGTTCGTCGGTGTCGCCGTCCACCCAGCCGGTCCAGCCCTCGGCGCGCAGCTCGACGCGGGACGGCATCGAGGCGATGTTGTCCGCTTCGAGCCTGCCCGCGCCCTGCACCAGCCAGTCGCGCGCCAGCGCCAGCGTGAACCGCCGGGTGCCGGGTGAGGCACCCGCCCGGTCGCCGTGCAGCGCGGCGTTGCTGAGCAGGGTGAGGAAGTCGACGGTCTGCTCGTGCAGCGGGTCCTCCGCGGCCATCACCCTCTTCGCCACGTCGTGGTCGCCGTTCGCGTCCACGACGGCCTGCAGCCACGCCTCCCGCTTGCGGTACGGGGCCTCCTCGGCGTCGAAGTCGCGCACCAGCCCGTCGAGGATGTTGTCGACCCGCACGTGGAGGTCGTGGCTCTGCGGCACCGGCCCGTCGAACGCGGCGCGCAGCATCTCCTCCGCCGCGCCGTGCACGGTCGCGCCCTCGAGCATGTCCTTGAGCTGTGGCCAGGTCGGGCTGAGGTCGGGCAGCAGTTCGTAGCGCGGGTCGGCGGGGCGCCGCATCGTGTCGATCATCTTGGCCCAGCGGTCGACCTGTCTGTCCACAGTGTCCTGTTCCTGGCTCAGGCGCTCGTACCACTCGGACATCTGTTCCAGCAGCATCGGTTTCGCCTCGCGCCCGAACGTGCCGGTCGACACGGCGTCCAGCACGACGACGAACTCCCGCGACAGCCTCGCCGGGTCCTGTCGTGCCGCGTACTGCCGCACCCAGGCGGCGGTCGCCCGGTCGCGCTGGTGCCGGCGCAGCACGAGGGCGAAGAACAGCGAGGCCTTGTCGTTGTCACGGCGCAGCGCCTCCCCGACCGCCTTGGCCGCGAGCTCCGGTTCGTCCCTGATCCAGGAGGCGACCGCGATGAGCGCGGGGGCGAGCCAGTAGCCGGGGGTGCGCAGCATCAGCTCCTCGGACAGGTCGCGGATCGCGCCCTGCGAGACGATGCCGGCGTCGAGGGCCTGCAACGTGCCGGTGGCGAGCTCGCGCACCTCGGCGAACTTCCCGAACCTGTCGTTGAGCTCCCCGCGCACCTCCAGGATCTGGACCTGGGCCAGTTGGAGGTTCTGCCGCAGCTCGTCGCGCCGGACGTACTCGACGAACTGCGCCTTGAGGTCCAGGAGCTCCCGCTGGGTGCTGTCCTGGTTGCGCTGCACGGTCGACATGGCGTTGTGCAGGACGACCTGCTGCTCGCCGAGCGCCTGCTGATTCCGCGTCATCTGGTTCAGCGTGCTGACCACTTTGGAGAGGTCGGTCACGGATACGTTGGTCGTGTTCACCGGTCACTCTCCAGCAGAATGGTCGAGCCGTCGGGGCGGACGCACACCAGGCGGTCCGGGTAGACCTCGATGGCGAGGTAGTGGTCGGACTCCGCGAGGGCACGTGCGCGGTCCATGCCGTGCGGCAGCGGTTCTCCGGTGCGGTAGTGCGAGATGATGGAGCCGTCCATCGCGAGCGTGTGGACTTCGTACGGAGCGCCGAGGTAGCAACGCGAGACGATGCCAAGCGGCGTGGCACAGAACTTGTCGGCGAACTCCCGGTACACGGCGTCGACGAGCTCGCTGACGTCGACGGTGCCGACCTTGCCGGAGCCGTCGAGTGCGCGCAGCGATCGCAGGTAACTCGCTGAGCGGCGCCCTGCGAGCACCTTCGTCCCCGCTCTGGCGGTCGCGCCGGTCGTCCGCCCGATCCGCGCGGCGGAGTCGGACGCGTTGTTCATCAGTGGCCTCGGCACGCCGGTCTCATCGGACGCGGCGGGAAAACCATTACGTCAGGCGGATCTTCCGCGGCACTGTCACTCGGTCGGAGCAATGTCTCAACGGGAGAGCACGAGCAGCCACGCCACGGCCAGCGACGCGCCGGCCCACAGCGCGACGGTCAGCAGGCCGGCTCCGCGCGCGATCCGTTGCGGCAGCGGCAATCGAGGGCGGCACACCCGGCCGTCGTCGGTGATCAGCTCGCGCACCAGCGCTGATCCGGACCTGTCCACCCGGCCGTACACCTGCACTCCGGTGCCCTCCGGTGGCAGGTCGTGCGGCACCACACCCCTGGCGCGACAGGGATGTTCGGCACCCGTCACGTCCTTGACCCAGAAGGGGTGCACGTCGACCTCTCCGGGCTTCGGGCCCCAGCGGTGCACGGCCAACACCGCGGCCGTGACCACTGCGATGACCAGAACGGCCTTGGCCAGCAACGACACCCCGCCCACCAGTGGGCTGAGCGCCGCTTCGGCGACGGCGATCGCGGCACATCCCCAGGCGGCGAGGAGCGTGGTTCTTCTCGCGGGAGGTTCCTGGCGGACGACGCCGATCCGGGTGATGGTGCCGACCGCCACGCGGCCCGGCACGCGCTGTTCCTCCGCCGCGGAACGGCCGGCGGTCATCGTGCTCTCCTCGTCATACCGGAAACATCGCGCGAGGTGGTGGCGATTGTTTCTGGTGGACGTGGTCTCTGGAAGGACGGTCCGGCATGGAAGACGCCGAGAACACCGGTGTGACAAGGGACAACGCGGCTCCGCGGCGGGTTCCGCTGTGGGGTCCGGCGCAGCCGGAGTCACCTGGAATACCGACGTACGAGTACCCGCCGGAGCCCCCGGTAGACGTGTTCGCGCCGCCGGTGGAGCCGCGGGAACCGAAGCAGGGCAAGGCGATCATCGCGGCCGTGATCGTGGCGTTCGTGGTCGTCGCAGCCGTGGTGGTCGTGAGTTACGTGCGCGGCGAGAGCCAATCCTCTGCCGGGCCGGACGTCGTCGGGGCGCCAGTCCCTGCGACGTCGAACAGATACGTCACCACGACCACGACGCCACCGAGGTACACGTCCACTCGTCCGTCCACTTCGGTGTCCAGTGCTCTGTCCACTCCGTCGGGCTACCGCGAGGTGACCGGTCCGAACGGGGTCTTCGTCGCGATCCCGGAGACCTGGACGGTCGCCGCTGGCAGCCAGCCGACCAACCACCAGGCCGACGATCCCGCCACACCGGGTGCTGTCGTCCGGTACGGCGCGAGTGCCTCCGAGGCGAGGCCGCTCTACGACGCCGTCGCGGCCAACGAATCCGGTGTGAAGACCGGATACCAGCGGCTCAAGCTCGCCACCGTGTCGTCCGGCGCCCCGGTGGTGGAGTGGGAGTTCCTGTACACGGCAGAAGGCGTGCAACGGCACGCGTTCGCGCGCTACTGGCGTCGAGCGGGCCTGGACTACATCGTCTACGGCGCTTCGAACGTCGCTGACTGGTCCCAGATGCAGCAGGTCGTCCACGTGATGGTGTCCACGGCGGGGCCGGCCGCCTGAGCGTCCGATGTGAGGAGTCCGAGAGTCATGGCCGAGGCGATCAGTGACGCGCACGTTGCCGCTGTCCTCCGGGTTTTCGTGCGCGGCTGCGGGCCTGTGGTCCAGCGGTTGCGGGAACGAGGGGACCCGGTCGACGACGAGACCGATGTGGACGGTGGCCTGCTCGGCAAGGTGAGAGACCAGCTGGCGCAGGCGGCGTTTCCCGGTTCGGAGGCGTGGGCGCGAATGGACGCGGACGAACGGTCGGACTGGTGGGTCAGCAGAGTCGGGCGGCTGACCGCTTTGGTGGCGTCGTTCGCCGGGCTCGCGGGCGCGATCGGTGACCGGTTGCCGCTGAAGGACGCGCTCGGCTCGGCAGGGCAGGGACTTCTGTTGTGCGCCATAGCATCCGAACGTGGTGTCGACGACGTGGGCACGAAGGTGCGGTTGCTGGGCTCGGTGTTGTTCGGCCGGGACATCGACCCGGTCGTGGCGGCGGGTGGTGGCAACGACGAGATCGACGAGGAGCCGGCCGGGCGGACGGCAGTCCGCGCCGCCACCGAGGAACCGCCGGAAGGCAGGAAGTTCGGGGCCAAGGCCGCCGCGACCGTGTTGTGGCGGCAGGGCGAGATGCTCACGGCCGTCCGCGACGAGTTGGAGAGCCGACCCCGGGGGCACGGCTACCACCGGGCGCTGGGCAAGGTTCCGCTCATCGGCATGGCCGGCGGCTACCTCGGTGAACGGGCCGCGTTGAAGCGTTGCGCCAAGGCCGCGACCAAGTGGATCGCGTCGGTCGACGGCTGAGGCGGAGCGAGCCCGCCCGAACGACGAGTCGGCAAGGGTGTGCGTCAAGGAGTCACGCGGGACTCCTGGTCGCCGCGCAGGTAGCGGGTGACCATGTGCACGAGCTCGTTCTCGAACGTCTCGACCGGGGTCTTCCGCGGGGACGCGGCGAACCGGTGGGTGTTGAGCTCCACGGTGAACACGATGAGGTCGACCGCCGTGTCCAGGTCGTGCACCCGGACGTCGGGATGGCGGGCGAACAGGTCGCGGACCTGGGCGACGCGCTGGGCGCCGTGCCGGGTGATCGTGTCGCGCAGCTCCTGCGAGAACTGGCCTTCCTCGACCATGATCCGGAGCAGCTGGGGGTCGTCGCGGTGGTTGTCGATCGCGTCGCGGACCAGGGCTCGCACGACCGGTTCCAGGGTTCCCGGTGCCAGGTCGAGCTCTTCGGTTCCCGTCCACGTGCCGCGGTCCACGTGGCGCACCAGCAGCTCGGCGAGGATCGCGTCCTTGTTGGGGAAGTACTGGTACAGCGAACCGATCGAGACGCGTGCCCGTTCGGCGATGCGGTTGGTGGTGCCCGCCGCGTAGCCGTGCTCGGCGAAAACGTGAGCAGCCGCGGTCAGGATGCGGTCCCTGGTGAGTTCCGCACGGACCTGGCGAGGCTTCCGACGTGGGTCGATGTCGCGGTTGGCCGACGGCATGACGGTCTCCTCGATGGGCGGCAAAAGCGAGTGTTCAAGACCTGAGCAAAAGCTCATAATAGTGGCATGAGCTGGGAAAACAAGTTGGAAGACAGTCGTCTGCTCACGACGGTGGACGAGGTTGAGGCGGTGGTCGGACGGCCCGCGTCGATGGTCGTGTCGAAGCAGCTCAAGGCACTCGACGAGGGATGCGTGGAGGTGCTCTCCCACAGTCCGATCGCGGGGTTCGGCTACCGGGACGCGGAGGGCGCGACCACGACGTTCGTCGGCGGCAGGCCCGGGTTCGCACGGGTGCACTCGCCGACCCGGATCTCCTTTCCAGTGGACGGATCCGTCGCCGACGGGCCGGCGTCGCTGGTCTTCCTGCTGTCGGGCGTGGGGGAGACGTTGCGGGTCAACGGGGTCGCGCGTCGTGGCACCGAGGTGATCTTCGACGTCAAGGAGGTGTACGTGCACTGCGCGCAGGCCGTCCTGCGTTCCGGGTTGTGGCAACCACCCGCACCGGCGGAGCCGGCCCCTGAGATCAGCGACGGTCCACTCGCGCAGGCCGGTGTCGCGGACTTCCTCGCGGCGGCACCTTTCCTGGTTCTGTCCACATGGGACTCATCGGGTGGGAGCGACACCAGCCCGCGTGGTGATCAGGGAGCAGTCGTACGGGTCTTGGACGGTCGCAGGCTCTTGATGGCGGACCGCAAGGGCAACAAGCGCGCCGACTCGTTGCACAACCTGCTGCGGGACGACCGGCTCTCGTTCGCCGCGCTGGTCCCGGGACGGACCGGTGTGCTGCAGGTTCGCGGCCGGGGAAGGATCACCGTCGATCCCGCGCACCTGGAACCGTTGGCGCTGCACGGAACGCCGCCGCACGCCGCGTTGCTCATCGACGTCGAGGCCGCTGAGCTGGTCGTGAGCGAGGCCGTCGCGCGGGCGCGGATGTGGACCGCGGACGTCGATCGCGACGTGCCGGACCTGATGGCGCTGGCGGGCCGGCACCTGGCCGCCAACACGGGCAGCAGGTTGCTCGGGATCACCCGGCTGATCCCGGAGAAGTGGCTGCGGGCGGTCATGAACCTGGCCTACCGCTCCGGCCTGCGCAAGGAGGGCTACGAGATCGCGAGCCTCCGGCCCCGTGTCGTCGCGCAGGACCCGTTGCGGGAGGTGCGTGTCGTCGAGGTGCGCCGCGAGACGCCGAGCGCGGTCACGGTGGTGCTGGAGGACGGGAGGCCGTTCGACTTCAAGCCCGGCCAGTTCTTCACGCTGGTGGCCGACGTCGACGGCCATCGGGTGCGCAGGCCGTACTCGGCGTCCTCGGTGCCTGGTTCGTCGCGGTTGGAGGTCACGGTCAAGCAGGTCGAAAGTGGACGGTTCTCGACGCACGTCCACGGTCTCGCGGTCGGTGACCGGCTGTTCGTGCGCGGCCCCTCAGGCTCGTTCCACCTGCCAGAGGACTCCGGTGCCGGTGTGGTGCTCATCGCGGCGGGCAGCGGTGTCACGCCGATGATGAGCATGATCCGCACGCTCCTCGGCACACCCGGCACGGGTCGAATCGCGCTCCTGTACAGCAACCGCGGTGCCGAGGAGACCATCTTCGACACCGAGCTGGCCAGGCTGGGCGAGCACCACCCCGGCCGTTTCTCGGTGACGCACGTGCTGACGTCCCGGGAAGGACGCCTGGACGTCGCCGGCGTACGGCGGTGGATCACCGGCCTTGCGCTGCCCGGCCCCCGGTTCTACGTCTGCGGCCCGGAACCGTTGATGGACACCGTCCGGCAGGCGCTGGACGAACTGGGTGTCCCCGGCGAGCACGTCCTCGTCGAGCGTTACGCCAGCGGACCGTCCGCGGTCGTTGTTTCCGATGCACCGCAACGGATGCGCGTCGAGGACGGTGGACAACCCGTTGGGGCGGCGGTGGTCGAGCCCGGTCAGACCCTGCTGGACGCGGGGCTCGCGGCCGGCCTGCCGATGCCGTACTCCTGCACCGTCGGCAGTTGCGGCGAGTGCGTGGTGAAGCTGCTGGGCGGCAGGGTCTCGCAGCAGGAACCCAACTGCCTCACCGCGCGGCAGAAAGCCGCCGGGCAGGTGCTCGCCTGCACCAGCACGCCGCTGACGGAGGTCACCGTGGACGTCAGGGGCTGAGCGCGGCCCTGGCGGCGCGGCGGGACAGATCGGCGAACGCGTCGCGCAGGGCCGGCGGGCCGATCACCTCGACGTCGGCGTCGAAACCGGCCAGCTTCGCGGCGAGCGCGGCCCACGACCACGCGCCGGTCAGCAGCCTGGTCCTGGTGCCGGCCTCCTCGGCCGTGTCGCCGCCGGCGAACGGCGCCACCTCGGCGAGCGGCAGGTCGAGGATCACCTCGCCGCGGCAGGGCCAGACGTTGGTGTCGGAACCCTTGAACCGGGCGGACAGGAACGTGGCGACGTCACCTCCCGGCACCTCGCGCGGCGGGAAGCGCGGGCCGTTGGGGGTGCGCAGGGTCATGCGGTCGGCTCGGTACGTCCGCCAGTCCTCGCGTTCCGGACTCCACCCGACCAGGTACCAGCGGCCCGCCCGGACCACGAGGTGGTGCGGCTGGACGCGGCGTGGCGGCCCCGGCGTGTCCGGACGGCCAGGGGCGGCGTAGTCGAACCGCAGTTCCTCGCAGGCCCGGACGGCGGTGCTCAGCGCGAGCAGGAGGTCGGTGTCCACCTGGGGGCCGCGGCCGGCCGGTTCGATCTCCAGCGCGTCGATGCGCTGACGCAGGCGGGACGGCATGACCTGGCGGACGGTGGCCAACGCCCGTGCGGCGGCCTCCTCGATGCCCGCGCCGGTGCCGACGGCGATCCGCAGCGCCACGGCGAGCGCGACGGCCTGGTCCTCGTCGAACAGCAGCGGGGGCACCTGACTGCCCGCTTCGAGCCGGTACCCGCCGTCGGGGCCCTTCACCGCGTGGACGAGGTAACCGAGCTCACGCAGCCGGTCGACGTCGCGGCGCACCGTGCGTTCGCTCACACCCAGGCGCTCCGCCAGCAGGCCGCCCGGCCAGTCGCGGCGGACCTGCAGCAGGGACAGCAACGACAGCAGGCGACCGGACGTGGTCGTCGACGCGGCGATCGGCATGCGTCCAGCCTCGCACAAGTAGAGGACGTTCCCTGTCCGCTACTGCTGACAGAGTCCCTCTCATGTCACTCAACGCAGTTACCCACCTGAACTTCCGCGGCCAGGCCAGGGAGGCGCTGGAGTTCTACCGCTCGGTGTTCGGCGGGCAGATCACCGTCATGACGTACGCCGACTTCGGCATGCCCGCCGAGGTGCCCGGCGCCAAGAACGTGGTGTTCGGCGAGGTCGTCGGCGAGAACGGCTTCCGCGTCATGGCCTATGACGTGCCCGGATCCGGCGAGCCGGTCGCGCCCGGCGAGCCCACCACCCGCCGGGTGAACGGCACCACGGTCACCGAGGAACCGTTCTTCCTGTCCGTGCGCGGCGAGAGCGTCGACGAGGTCGCGCCGGTCTGGGAACGGCTCGCGGAGGGCGCGACGGTGATCGAGAAGTTCGGCCCCGCGCAGTGGTCGCCCGCCTTCGGGATGCTGGCCGACCGGTTCGGCGTCACGTGGATCGTCGACGTGGCGGCCGCCCACGTCTGAGGCCGTTCAGGGGGCGGGATCACCCCCGCCCCCGCGGTCGACCTGGACCGGTCCAGGTCGCTGAAGTCCTTTCAACGGAACAACTCCGTCTCGTAGATGGGAAAAGGCGCCGCGCTCGCGCCCTGTACGTTCAATCTCATCCCCCTTTGAGGCTGTGAGAAAGAGGACGCACGGTGAGTGAGCACACGCATCGCCCGGTACCGGTGCTGGAGGCCGTGGCCGGAATCGTGCCGCCACGGGTGGTGTCCAATGAGGACCTTCCGGCGCACTGGGACACGAACGATGTCTGGGTTCGCCGGCGGACGGGGATCGGCACCCGGCACTGGGTCGACGAGGGCACCTCGACGGGGGACCTCGCGCTGGCAGCCGCGCAGGCGGTGCTGGCGAAGAACCCGGCCGGTGACGTGGACGCGGTGCTGGTGGCCACGTCGACGCCGGACCACCCGATGCCAGGAATGGCTCCCGTGCTGGCCACGCGGCTGGGGCTGGGCGGGGTGGCGGCCTTCGACGTGTCGGCGGTCTGCACGGGCTTCGTGTACGGGCTGGCTACGGCGAGCGGGATGATCGCGGCCGGCATCGCGCGGCGGGTCCTGCTGGTGGCGGCGGACGTCTACTCGACGTTGATCTCGCCGGACGACCGCGGTGCCGGTGTGGTGTTCGGCGACGGGGCCGGCGCGGTGGTCCTGCGCGCGGGCGAGTCCGGTGAGGCGGGCGAGGTGCTGGGGTTCGACCTCGGCAGCGACGGTGCGGGTCACGACCTCATCACCGTGCCCGGCGGAGGTGCGCGCGGCCGGGCGGAGCCGGGGCGGTACGGGCCCGCGGACGGTCATTTCCACATGAGCGGGCGCGAGGTCTTCCAGCACGCTGTCACTCGAATGACTGAATCTTCCCTTGCCGCGCTGAAGAACGTGGGCTGGACCACGTCCGAGGTCGACCGCGTCGTCGCCCATCAGGCCAACGCCAGGATCCTCTCCCTGGTGGGGCAGCGACTGTCCATTTCGGACGAGAAGGTCCTCGGCAACATCAGTCGCGTGGGCAACACCGGCGCGGCCTCGATCCCGCTCGCGCTGGCCGACGCCGTGGCCCGCGACGAGATCCACGCCGGGGAGAAGGTGCTGCTCACCGCGTTCGGCGGCGGGTTCACCTGGGGTTCCGCCACCCTGGTGTGGCCCGAGGTCGCCTGAGCTCCGTCCGACGAGTGCATCGCTGCTCGCGGTCCAGACGTTTCCGTTTTCCCGTGGCCACTTTTTGTCCCTGAAACCGCATAACGCTTCGTGAACGCCGAGCGATGAGAGGTCCGAACGGCGGAGCGGAGGTGGTGCGGTGAGCGCGGTGCTGGCGGGCGTCGCCACGCATCCCGGTGTGGTGCGGGAAGTCAACGAGGACAACGCGATCGCGGGCAGGCAGGTCTTCGCGGTCGCCGACGGCGTGGGCGGCCACGCGGCCGGTGAGGTCGCGAGTGCGTCGCTCGTCGCGCGGCTGCGGGAGCTGGACCAGCTGGACGGACCGGGGCTGGAGGACGTGCGCGTCGCGTTGGCCGCCGCGGGCAGGACGCTGGAAGAGGCCGACCACGGTGGCATGACGACGGTCGCGGGACTCGCGCTCGTCACGTTGTCCGAACGGCCGCACTGGGTCGTCTTCAACATCGGTGACTCGCGGGTCTACCGGTTCGACGGCGCGGGGCTGGCGCAGCTCACCGTCGACCACTCCGAGGCGCAGGAGCTCGTCACGGCTGGGCTGCTGACCGCGGACGAGGCCAGGAACTATTCGCGCCGCAACGTCGTCACCCGAGTGCTCGGCAAAGCGGGCATCGGCGACCCTGATCTGTGGTTGTTCCCGCCGCGCGTCGGCGAGCGGTTCGTGATCTGCACGGACGGGCTGACGAACGAGCTCACCGACGACGAGATCGAAGAGGTTCTCCGGCTGCACGCCGACGCGAAGGAAGCGGCGGCCGTGCTGGTGGATCGTGCGGTGGCGGCTCAGGCGCGGGACAACGTGACCGCGCTCGTGGTCGACCACCTGGTCGTGGCGGAGACGTCCAGCTGTGACACGGCACCTCGGAGCCCGAGATGACCGAGGTCGAGTACGTGCCCGGCACGTGGGTCGCGGTCGTGGGGGAGCGCACCTGGCTCCTGCTGGCCGTGGCACCCGAGTCCGCACTCGTGCGCCGGTGCTGGGAGCTGGTGCGGTCGGACGAGCCGCTCGACGAGGTGCTCGGCGCGATCGTCCTGGAGGGTTTTCGCGCGGTGAGCGGCTTCGCGCTGCTGACCGCGAACCGCGCGGTGGTACGAGGTGAGGCGCGGCTGCAGGTCATGAACGCGTCCGGCGCCGTCGAGGAGATCAGCGCCGCGGGCGTGGGGACGTGGGTCGACCGCAACCTCGACGACGTCGCACGGCTTCGTGTGGTGGCTGGTCCGAGCGGACCTGGCTTGCCCGTGCGCGCTGGAGTGGTGCTCGCGAACGAGCTTCTGGTCGCGTTGTCCGACGCTGCTCCGCAGCCGGTGTCGGTGCCGCAGCCAGTGCCGGTCGAGCACACCGTTGTGCAGCAGGAAGAAGCGGTCGAACTGACCGTCGTGCGTGAGCAGCCCGCGCCGCCGCCGACGTCACCTCAGATCACCCAGGTCACCGGCGTGATCCAGTCGTTCGACTGGGCACCCCGGAACACCCCGGCAGCGACCCCCGCGCCATCGGTTCCGGCCCGGCAGCCCGTCACGGAGACGGTGCTGCGCACGACCACGTTGTCCCCCAACGACACCCACATGCTGCAGGGCACCAGAACGGGACTGGTGCGGGCGAGGAAGTGCCCGGCGGGCCACCTCAGCTCGGACTACGCGGTGTACTGCAGGGTGTGCGAGGTTCCGCTGCCGGAGCAGGTCGCCGCGATGTTGCCCGTGCCGGTGCTCGGGTTGCTGCGACTGTCCAATGGAGACACGATCTCGCTCGACCGCAACGTCGTGATGGGCCGCGATCCCAGCGGTGACCGCGGCGGCGTGAACCTCGTGCAGGTCGGCCGGGAGAACGACACGGAGATCTCCCGGACGCACGTGGAGATCCGGCCGGCGAACTGGGACGTGCTGGTGCGCGACCTCGGTTCGATGAACGGCACCAGCATCTCGCGGCCGGGCTGCCCGCCGGAGAAGCTCGCCCCGCACATCGACGAGATCCTCTACCCCGGCACCCGCGTGACGCTCGGCGACCAGTTCTTCTTCACCTTCGAGGTGAGCGGATGATCCTGGGACCGCCGGACATCCCGCACTTCGAGTACCGCGGCGACATCGGCGGCGGCGGGTTCGCGATGGTGTACCGCTACTACCACCACAAGCTCAAGCGCGACGTCGCGGTGAAGGTGCCCAAGGCGACCGGACTGTCCGACGACGTGCGGGAGCGGTTCATCGCCGAGGGCGAGTCGATGGCGGAACTGGGCAACCACCAGAACGTCGCCACGGTCTACGACACGGACACGGCGGCCGACGGACGCCCGTTCCTGGTCATGGAGTACTGCCCCGGCGGCGATCTCGCGAAGCTCTCGGCTGCGGCGCCGTTGCCGGTCGGGGACGTGCTCGACATCGGGGTGCAGATCGCGTGTGCCGTCGAGACGGCGCACGAACGCCGGATCCTGCACCGCGACATCAAACCCGCGAACGTGCTCATGAACGAGTACGGCAAGCCGTGTCTCACCGATTTCGGCATCGCCGGCCGCTTCGCCGAGAACGACGCGGAGCGCCAGGTGATGCTGTCCGTGCCGTGGTCGGCCCCGGAACTGCTCACCGGCGCCGCGAAGGAGAAGAACGCAGTCCTGACGGAGGTGTTCTCGCTCGGGGCGACGCTGTGGCACCTGATCGTGGGGCACTCGCCGTTCATGCCACCCGGCACGGACAACTCGATCGGGGCCGTCGAACAACGGATCGTCTCCGGCTGGCTGCCGGCTGGGCTGCCCGCGCCGGAGGACCTGCGGCGGTTGTTGCTGGGTGCCATGGCGACGGAGCCGGAGGAACGGCCGCTGTCGGCGCTGAAGCTCGCCCTCGGACTGCAGAGAATCCAGAAGGCCCAACGGTACGGCGAGACCGCGCTCGTGCTGATGCCCGCCGTGGCACCCCGCAGGCAACCGGCACCCGCCGCCCCCGCGTTCGTGCCGCCCCCACCGCCGGTCGCGCCGCCGACGCAACGCAAGATGTTCACCTCTCCGCTTCCGGCGAGTTCGGCGCCGCACACCTTGGCGCGCAAGGAGATCCCGCCGCCGCGCACGATCCACGAGGCACCGCCGCCGCAGCCTGACCAGCCGGTCCGGCTGCGCTGGCCGCACTACGCGGCGGGCGCGCTGGCGACCGTCGCGATAGTGGGTGTGGGGGTGTTCCTGTTGTCCGGTCAGGAAAAGCCGGGCAGCGGACCGGCGGTGAGCACCGTCGCCGACGACGGTTCCGGCCAGAACGCGGGCGCGGACAACGCACCGCCGGGCAGGCCCGCGATCACCGCGACGAGACTGGACGCGAGAACTGTCCGGTTCGCTTGGAATTATTCGGCCCAGCAGGCGACGGACACGTTCTCCTGGCGCACTTCCGACGACGCCCGCAGCGGCGTCGCGAAGGAGCCGCAGGTGGACGTCGAGGGCGCGCAACCCCTTTGCCTGCAGGTCAAAGTGGTGCGCGCGGATGGAAGCAACGCGACCGCGGACTGGTCGCAGGAGAGCTGCGGATAATTCTTCGCCCGCAATCGGGTGAATGCTGCAACGAATTCGTGGATCGGCCCGATAGGCGGTTGACGGCACCGCCGATGAGGGCGCGCGATCTCTGCGAGGGGAACAGTGGGATTCTTCCGAAAGCACCGGACCACGCTCGCGTCCGGAACGGTGCTCGTTCTCGCGGCCGCCTCGCTCGTCGCCTACGCGTTCTCGTCGAACGGCAATCCGGTCCGCCAGGTCGATCTCAACGACGGCGGGGTGTGGGTGACGAGTGACCGCGACGGATTGTTCGGAAGGCTCAACAAACCCGTCGGGTCGTTGGACGCCGCGATCAACCCGCCGGGTGGCGCGCAGCAGAACTACCAGCTGGACATCGTTCAGGACGCCGCCGCGGTGGTCGCGCGGGACCGGGCGGGCGGCAAGCTCTACCCGGTCGACGTCGCCCGCTCGGTGACGCTGGGTGATCACGGACTGGTGCTGCCCAGCGGAGGCCAGGTCGCGCTCGCGGGCGGCACGCTCGCCGTGCTCGACCCCGCCGCGGGCAAGGTCTGGGCGAGTCGCGTCGACGTCGACGCCGGCGTGAGCGCGCTGGACCAGCTGAGCCAGGAGTCCCCGCCGCTCGCCACCCTCGACGGAGCCGATGCCGCCGCACTCGCCGTGGGACTGGACGGCACGGTGCACGCCGTGTCCGCCAACGGCCGCACGGTGAAGGTGACACCGGCCGAGACCGGGTTCGCCGAGCCCTCGTACGGCAAGCTCTCGACCGCACCCGAGGCACCGCGAATCACCGCCGTGGGTGGCGAGGCGATCGTGCTCGACGCCGAGTCCGGCACGCTCTACCTGCCCGGCCGCACGACCCAGGCCGGACGTGAATCCGTGTTGCAGCAGGCAGGACCAGCCGCTGACTCGGTCGTCGTGGCCACCAAGAGCCAGCTCAGGACGTTCGACCTCGACGGTGACGGCACGTCGACGCTGCACGAGGGCGTGGACGGCGCCCCGGCCGAACCCGTGCGGCTCGGCGAGTGCGTGCACGCCGCGTGGGCGGGCGCGTCCGGCGGCTACTTCCGCTCGTGCGGCGGCCAGAAGGCGTCGGCCGGCAACCTCAAGGACGCGAAAGCACTGGTCCAGCCGGTGTTCCGGATGAACCGCAGGGCGATCGTGCTCAACGACGTCGCGACCGGCGCGGTCTGGGACCTGGGCACCCAGAACAAGGTCGACGACTGGCAGTCGGTGCGGCCTCCGCCCGAGCAGAAGCCCAGCGACAAGGACAAGAACGACAACACCACCGAGTCGGCGAAGGACAAGCCGCCGAAAGCCACCGACGACACGCTCGGCGCGCGGCCCGGCCGCACGACGGTGCTGCACGTGCTCGACAACGACTCCGATCCCGCCGGCAACATCCTGTCCGTCACGGCCGTGAGCGACCTCGACCGCAAGGACGCCGGGCTCGCGATCGCCCCCGACGGCCAGACCGTCGAGGTGACGCTGCCGGAGCAGGCCCAGGACGTGCACTTCAAGTACACGGTCGACGACGGCAAGGGCCTCAACGCGACGGCCGCGGTCACCGTGCAGGTGCGCACCGAGGCGCAGAACGAGCCACCGGCCGTGCGCAAGGGCGCGGAGCCGTACGAGTGGTCGGTCGCGTCGGGCGGCCGGTTGACGCTGCCGGTGCTCGCGGACTGGCGCGACTTCGACGGCGACCCGGTCGTGCTCGTCGAGGCGGGTGCCAAGGCCGGTGTCGCGACGACGACCAACAGCGGGTTCGTCGAGTACGCGGCTCCGATCGAGGCGGGTCAGCAGACGATCGACTACAAGGCTACCGACGGCGTCGCGGACCCCGTGGCGGGTGCGGAACGCGTGCGCGTCCTCGATCCGGCCGCCCCCACCGCGTTGCCGCCGGTCGCCCGCCCGGACGTGGCGCGCGGCCAGGTCGGCACGCCGGTGCTCGTTCGCCCGCTGGAGAACGACCTCCCCGGCGCCGACCCCGTCGACCAGTCGGCCGAACTGCGGCTCGCCGCCGACGTGGCACCGCTCGCGGGAGTCACGGTCACGACCGACACCAAGACCGGTTTGGTGACGCTGACCGCCACCAAACCGGGCACCTACCCGCTCGACTACACCGCCGCGTTCGGCAACGCGCCGTTCGCCAAGGGCGCGATCCGCGTGGACGTCACCGCGGCTCCCGAGACGCCGCTGCCGCCGGTCGCGATGCCCGACAACGCGGTCGTGCGTGGCCAGGAGCCGGTCGTGGCCGACGTGCTGGCCAACGACTTCAGCCCCGCCGGATCGGTCCTCGGCGTGCAGCACGCGGAGAGCACCAGCGGGCAGCTGGAGGTGGCCGTCGTGAAGGGCCGGTGGCTGCGGATCAACGCGACCGCGCCCGCACTCGACCGCAATCCGCAGGTCGTGCGCTACACCGTGACCGACGGCGTGACCGGCCCGATCACCGGCGAGGTCACCGTCACCCAGCTCCCGCCGCCCGCCGACGACACCCCGGTGCCCAAGGACGACCGCGCGACCGCCCGTGCCGGCGACTCGGCGACGATCCCGGTGCTGGACAACGACATCTCGCCCGCTGGAGCGCCGCTCGCCCTGCAGTCGAACGTGCAGGGCACGCCGGGCACCGGCAGGCTGACCGTCACCGCGCGGGACGGCCGCAAGGACCCCGGCACCGCCTACGTCTCCGGTGACGTCGTCCGCTACCTCGCTCCCGACCGCCTCGACACCCCGTTCGTCGCCGAGGTCTCGTACGTGGTGCAGAACCCGGACGGCGACCAGGCCGTCGGCCGTGCGCACGTCACGGTCAACCCGGCGCCGACCCCGGCCAACCCGAACCAGCCGCCGGCTCCGGAACCCGTCGAGGTGCGGGCCGTCGCGGGCGACCGGGTGACGATCACGATCCCGTCCAGCGGCGCCGACCCGGACGGCGACTCGGTCGCGGTCACCGGCATCGCGTCCGCGCCCACCCTCGGGCGGGTCGTCGGGATCGCCGGCACCTCACTGGCCTACGAGGCGTTCCCGACGTCCAACGGCACCGACTCGTTCGGCTTCATCGTCACCGACACCTACGGCCGCGAAGGGCAGTCGCTGATCCGCGTGGCCGTGGTGCCGCCGGGAGATCCGCAGCCGCCGGTCGCCGTGGACGACGTCGTGACCGCCGCACCCGGTGCGCGCCTCGCGGTGAACGTGCTGGTCAACGATGTGCGGGCGCCCGGCGACACGATCACCGTCGAGCCGCTGAGCACGCGCAACCCGTCGTTGCCCGGTGACGTGTCGGGGCAGGACGGCCGGATCGAGCTGACCGCGCCGGACCTGACCGGCAAGCCGCTGGTGATCACGTACGGCATCACGAACGGCCTGGGGCAGCCGTCCATCGCGACGCTGACCGTGCGCAGCCGTGAGGACTACGCGATCCCGCCGGTCGCGGGCGAGCTGTTCCCGGTGGCGAAGAAGGAGGACAGCACGATCGAGGTGGATCTCGGTCCCGCGATCGCCGACCCGGACGGCCCCGCGGACCGGTTGGAGATCACCAAGGTCTTCCACGACCAGGCCAAGGTGTCCGGCCGCAAGGTGACGGTGCCGGTCGGCGACCACCCGCGCACTCTCGCCTACGAGGTCAAGGACGCGTCCGGCGCGACCGCGGCGGGCCTGATCCACGTGCCGTCCAAGGGCACCGGGGCGCCGAGGGCCATCCCGGACAAGCTGATCTCCGTGCCTGCCGACGGCTCGACGTCCGTGCAGATCAAGGACTACGTCGAGGTGCCGTCCGGCAAGCAGCCGAAGCTCACGACTGTCGACAAGGTGACCGCCGCGCCCGCGACCGGGCTGGAGGTCCGCAACGAGGGCGACACCGGGCTGGTCCTGACCGCTCGCGGTGGCTACACCGGACCGGCCGCCGTGACGTTCGAGGTCACCGACGGCAACTCGCTGACCGACCCCGAGGGCAGGTTCGCCCTGATCACGGTGCCCGTGCAGGTCGGCCCGGACACCCCGGTGCTGCGGTGCCCCGCGTCGGCGCTCACGGTCGTCGAGGGCGGGCTGCCGGTGAAAGTCGACGTCACCGCCGTGTGCCACGTGTGGGTCGCGGACCGCTCCAAGCTCGGTGACGTCCGGTACTCGGCGGCCTGGGCGGAACAACCGGACGGCGTCTCGCTCGAAGGCTCCGGCGAACGCACGCTGACCGTCACGGCGGCCGGCGGCGCGAAGCCCGGCACGACCGGAACGATCGAGGTCAGCGCCGGCGACGGGCCGAAGGGCAAGATCGCGGTCAAGGTCGCGGCCGCCCCGCCGCCCACCGTCGCCCCGGTGACGCTGGACGGAGTGAAGGCCGGGGACACCGCGTCTGTCGACCTCGTCTCGTACGTGCGTTCGCAGCTGCGTGACCCGAAGATCGCGGTCGTCTCCGTGAACCAGATCGGCGGTGCCGCGGCGAGCGCGAGCAACGACGGTTCGACCGTGCGCATCACACCGAACGGCGACGCGCACGGCGCCATCGACTTCAACGTCGTCGTGACCGACGTCGCCGACACCAGCCGGGAAGATCGCAAGGTCACCGGCCGGATCAGGCTGAACGTGCTCGGCGTGCCCGACGCCCCCGGCACCCCGGCGCCCGGCCGCACGGTGCTGAGCAAGGTCGTCGAGCTGTCGTGGAGCACGCCGTCCGGCAACGGCGCGCCGATCGACTCCTACGAGGTCGACTACGGCCGCGGCAAGCAGGTGTGTTCCGCCTCGCCGTGCACGATCAACGGCCTGTCCAACGGCACGGAGTACACGTTCACCGTGCGCGCGCACAACCTCGTTGGCTGGGGCAAGCCCAGTGGCGCGTCCGCACCCGCGCAGCCGAACACGGTGCCAGGCGCGGTGTCCGGGCTGAGCACGTCCACGCCGCGTGACGGCTCGTTGCAACTGAGCTGGGTCGCGGCGCCGAACGACGGCACGCCCGTGCTGCGACACGAGATCACGTGGTCCGGTGGTGGTCGCACGACGGCAACGGGCGGTGCCACGGGCGTGACGGCTACTGGACTCGACAACGACGCGAAGACCGTGTTCACCGTCATCGCGGTCAACTCGCAGGGCCCCGGCCCGGCGGTCACCGTCGAAGGACAGTCCGCAGGGGCACCGCAGGCTCCGGCGGCGCCGTCGTTCACCGCGACGAACGCCGCGAACGCGCAGACCCGTGCCGTCACGGTGTCGTGGGGCGCGGTCGGAGCCAACGGACCCGGCCCGACCAGCTACACGCTCACCCGCACCGGCGGCGGCACCAAGACCGTCTGCACCAAGGTCACCGCCACCACCTGCCTGGACGACGGCCTGCAGAACGACGGCACGATCTACAGCTACACCGTCGTCGCCGCGAACGCCGCCGCCGAGTCCGAACCCGCCGGCCACACCTCGCCCGCCAGCGCCGCGGCCCAGATGGAGGCGACCGCGACCCCGGACCCGATCACCGGGTTCACCGCGACGCCCACCGGCTCGGACGGCCAGGCGACGCTGCGGTTCGACGCACCGGCCTCGCACGGCAAGTCGAACACCGTGACCTGCACGTGGTCCGGCGGCTCGTGCGGCACGTGGACCTACCCGACCGGCGGGCAGGCCGGGGCGACGCAGACCATCACCGGGCTGCCGAACGGGCAGCCGGTGACGATCAACCTCCAGGCGTGCAACGGCAGCGGCGGCGGTGCCTATGCGGGCAACCCGTGCAACAGCGCGGTGAGTGCCGGCGTGACGACGTACGGGCCGATGCGCGACCTCGTGCTGAACACGTCCACGAGCAACACGGTCGTCAACTTCTCCGTGTCCGTGAACCCGAACGGCAAGCCCGCGAACGTCCAGGTGACGACGAGCCGTGGCTTCAACCAGTCGTTCACGACCGGTGTGGGCGGGTGGAGCTGGTCCGGTAGCCAGGACGTCGGCCACTCACAGACGGTGACCGTGACGGTGACGGTGTCCGATGCGGGCCGGCCGACGCTGAGCCAGTCCCAGCAGCAGACGACCCCGCCGCCGCCACCCACGGTCACCGTCTTCAAGGGTGCGCCCTGTCCTGCTGGAGGGTGCGTGGGCACCGTGGGGTCGTGCAGCTCCAGCGCGTGCGCCTATATCGGAGTGCAGACGGCGAATTTCCCTGGAAACGTGACCTGCAGTTTCAGCAGCAACGCCGGTGGCGGTTTCTTCAACGAGAACTTCGGCCCGAACGAACGCAGACAGACGAAGAACTTCTTCGGCTTCACGGGAAAGACGGTCACAGCCACCTGTGGCGGTGTCTCGGGATCAATCGTCTGGTGATCACGCGTACAGCGAAGGAATGAATCATGACCGCCACTCCTGAACAGGCTCGGCTGTTCGCGCAGACTTTCGAGCAGATGGTGCTGAACATCTCCCGTGCCATTTCCGGCAAGGAGCACGTGATCCGTCTCGCGCTCACCTGTCTGCTTTCCGACGGCCACCTGCTGCTGGAGGACTACCCCGGCACGGGAAAGACCTCGCTGGCCAAGGCGCTCGCGAACACGGTGCAGGGCAAGAGCACCCGCATCCAGTTCACGCCGGACCTGCTGCCGTCGGACGTCACCGGCGTGCAGATCTACGACCAGCAGCGCGCGGTGTTCCGCTTCCACCCCGGCCCGATCTTCGGCTCGATCGTGCTCGCGGACGAGATCAACCGCGCGTCGCCGAAGACGCAGTCGGCGTTGCTGGAGGTGATGGAGGAGGGGCGGATCACCGTCGACGGCGAGACGCACCCGGTCGGGTCGCCGTTCATGGTGATCGCGACGCAGAACCCGATCGAGCAGGCCGGCACCTATCGGTTGCCGGAGGCACAGCTCGACCGGTTCCTGATGAAGACCAGCGTCGGCTACCCGGACCACAACGCCACGGTGGCGCTGCTGGCGGACGCGGCGACGCGGGACAGGTCGGTGAACGTGCCCGCCGCCATCGCCGCGAACGCGGTGTCGCAGCTGACCGCGCTGGCGGACCTCGTGCACGTCGATCCGGCCGTGCTCGGGTACGTCAGCCGGATCGCCGAGGCGTCGCGGGCGCATCCCGCTGTGCGGCTTGGAGTCTCGGTGCGCGGCTGCCTCGCGTACGTGCGGTGCGCGAAGACGTGGGCGCTCGCGCAAGGTCGCAGTCACGTGGTGCCCGACGACATCCAGGAACTCGCGCATCCCGTGCTGGGGCACCGGATCCTGCTGCACCCGGAGGCGCAGTTCGACGGCGCGACAGTCGAGAAGGTGATCGACTCGCTGTTCGCGGACATCGAGCCGCCCGTCCGGCGAGGTGTCTGACGTGGGGCGGCTGCTGGAGGTCGTCTCCCCGTCCGGGCGACTGCTCGCCGTGGTCGCGGTCGGGACGTGGATTCTCGGCGCCGTGCTCGGCTGGGACGAGTTCGTGCTGCTCGGCGCCACGGGTGTGCTGCTGCTGGCACTGGTGTGCGGGCTGACGCTGGGCCGTGGCGCGGTCCGAGTCCGGGGCGACGTCACCAAGCGCCGCCTGCAGCCCGACGAGTCCACGCGGTGCGCGGTCGAGGTCGAGCACCACGGCCGGAGGTCGTTGTTCGCGCCCGAGGTCGAGCTTCCGATCGGCAAGGATCGCGTCGAGGTGTTCGACCGCGGCCGGGAGATCGAGATCGCCGGACTGAAGCGCGGCGTGATCGCGGTCGGTCCCGCGACGACGGTGCGCGGTGACCCGCTCGGGCTGGTGCGGCGGACGGTCGGGATGACGGAGGTCGTCGAACTGTTCGTGCACCCGCTGACCGTGCCGCTCGCGCCACTGGGCACCGGGCTGCTGCGCGACCTGGAAGGCTGCACCACCAACGACGTCTCGATGAGCGACCTGGCCTTCCACGCCCTGCGCGAGTACGCGCCGGGCGACGACCGGCGGCACATCCACTGGCGTTCCACGGCGAAGCTTGCAGCGTCCACTCAGGACGGACGGTTTCTGGTGCGGCAGTATCTCGACACGCGGCGGGCGCACATCGTCGTGATCGTCGACGGCGCGGAACAGTCCTATTCGGACTCCGAGGTGTTCGAGATGGCGTTGTCGGCCGGTGCCTCCGTCGTGAAGCGCGCCGCCGCGGACGAGATCGACACCACCGTGGTCGCGGCGGGGCACGTCTCCGGCCGTGGCGGCGGACAGCACGTGCTGGACGTGTTCGCCCGCGCCGAACTCGGCGGTCTCGGCCTCGCCGGAGCCGCCACCCGCGCGGTGGCCGCGGCACCGGACGCCACCCTGGTCGTGCTCATCACGAGCGCGCGGCACAGCTACGCGGACCTGCGGGTCGCGGCGTCCGCGTTCTCTCCGGAGGTGCGCAAGGTCGTGCTGCGGGTGGACCCGGCCGAACACACCAGACGAGCGGCGAGCACCTCCTTCACCGTGCTCACGTTGCGGCAGCTCGGCGATCTGCCGGGACTGCTGGCGGGAGGGACCCTGCTGTGACCGGACTCGTGCCCCGCCGCGACGACCTCGTCGACGCCGCCTTCCTGAGCGCGTTGTTCGTGGTGGCGTTGCTGGGTTTCCGCACCACCTACACCGGCTGGGGCTTCCTGCTCGCCGGTGGCGCCGGACTGGTGCTCGGCGTTCTCGCCGGGCACGTGGCCTCCGCGCTGCGGCGCCCGATGATCGCCGTCGCCGCGATGACGGTCGCGGTGTTCTTCCTCCTCGGCGGCGCGGTGGCGATGCGCGGCAGCGGCGGAGTGCCGACCCCGGACACGCTCGCGGAACTGGCCGACATCGGCGTCCACGGCTGGAAGCAGTTGCTCACGACGCTGCCGCCGGTCGACGGCACCGGCCCGTTGCTGGTGCTGCCGTACATCCTCGGTCTGCTCTGCGGCTCGGGCGGGTTCACGCTGGCCCGCCGGGTGAAGCTCAGCGCGGCCCCGATCGGCGCGCCGCTCGCCGTGCTCGCCGCGGTGATCCTGCTCGGCACCGGAGAGGCGGCCGGGGTGCTGGGCGCGGCCTTCGCGGCGGCCGGCACGGGCTGGCTCGCGGTGCGGGCGGCACGGCATCGCACCGGGGCGCGCGTCCGCGGGATGCGATCGGTGACCGCCGTCGTGCTGGTGGGCGCCGCCGCGGGCCTGGCGTTGCTGGTCGCGCCGGTGCTGCCCGGCACCGGCAGCGCGGACCGGCTGGTGCTGCGCAACTACGTGGAGCCGCCGTTCGAGATCGGCGCGTACGCGAGCCCGTTGGTCGGCTATCGCAAGCACACCAAGGACGCCAACCAGCTGTGGGACCAGACGCTCTTCACCGTGCAGGGCCTGCCGGAGGGCGAACGCGTCCGGATCGCCACGCTCGACGGCTACGACGGCCGGGTTTGGGGCGCGACCAACGATCCGTCCGGCATCGCCGGTCCGTTGCAGCGCAACAACTTCCAACGCGTCGGCGCGCGTATCCCCGTCATCGGCTCCGGGGCCGAGGCGGACGTGACGATCAGGATCGAGGCGGCCTACGCGACGGCGGACGAGCTGAGCGCGTGGCTGCCGACGGCCGGGCGCGCGCGGGAGATCGCGTTCGCCGGTGAGCGGAAGGCCGGTCACACCGAGAACCTGCGCTACAACCTCGCGACCGCGTCCGGCATCGTCGCCGACCGGCTGCACGAAGGCGACACCTACGCGTTGCGCACAGTCCTTGCGGCCCAGGGAATCCCGGACGACGCCCAGCCGTTCGGACGGCCCTCGGTGCGTACCGGTGACCTTGCTTTCGTACGCAGCAAGGTCTCGAAGTGGGCCGGCGACGCGACGACGATCGCCGGGCGGCTGAAGGCGGCCGCCGCGTACCTGCGGGACAACGGCGCCTACACCGACGGCGGTCCCGGCGAGACGGAATACCTGCCGGGACACAGCACTTCCAGACTCACGGCGTTCTTCAACGCTAAGCGACCGGCGGGCAACGACGAGCAGTACGCCGCCGCGTACGCGTTGGTGGCCAACGAGATCGGCATGCCGGCCCGCGTCGTGCTGGGCGCGCTGCCCGGCTCCGGCGGGGTGGTGCGCGGCGAGAACGTGCAGGCGTGGGTGGAGATCCACCTCGCGGACGGCACGTGGGCTGTCGTCCCGAACACCGAGTACATGCCCGACCGGTCGAAGAAGCCGGATCACCAGCCACCGCAGGAGATCGAGAACACCGACGCCTCGGTCGTGCCGCCGCCGAACACCGTGAAGATGCCCAGCTCGCTCGTCGACGCGAGCCGTGCGGACGCGGCCGGCGTCGGCACCGGCCCGATCGACCAGCCGTTCCTGCCGCCGTGGCTCAGAGATCTCCTGATCACCCTCGGCACGGTGCTGCTCCCGATCGGCGCGCTGATCGGCCTGCTCGTCGGGGTGAAGTCCCTGCGACGCCACCGAAGGCGGACGCGCGGGAGTCCGGTGACGAGGTTCGCCACCGGCTGGCGCGAGGTCGTCGACCACGCCCGCGACCTCGGGGCGACGGTGCCCCGGGGACTGACCCGGCGCCAGCAGGCGGCCGTGCTGGCCCGGTTCGACCTACGCGGTCTCGCCGTGCACGCGGACGACCACGTGTTCGGCCCCGGCACACCGGACCAGGCCGCCGTGGACGCGTACTGGGCGGCCGTGCGGGAGACCAGGAACCGGATGCGCGCGACGGTGCCGCGCTGGCGGCGCTGGCTCGCGGCACTGGACCTGCGGACGTTCCTGCCCAGGTACGAGTGATCCGCCGTCATCGCGCGGTGAGCGTCACCTGCCAGTCGCCCGTGGTGCGTTCGGGGATCACCGTGATCTTGACCTGCTGTCCCTCGGACAGCAGGAGTCCGTGTCCCGTCGTCCCGTCGTCCAGTCGCCGGGCAAGGTCTGAGTGCCGCCCACGGGAGTAGGACCAGTTCGAGTAGTCGACGAGCTCGACGCCGTCGATGAGAATCCGGATCCTGCCGGGCGTGTTCATCACCGCGTGCAGCACGTTGTCGCCAGGCCAGGCGGCGGTGATCTCCTGGCGTCCTGCCGGGTCCGCCGGGTCGGCCCGCACCTCGATCGTCGGCTCTCCGAAGAGCGGCCGGACCGTCTCCAACGTCTGCGGGCGCGGCGGGAACGGATACTCGCTCACCGGCACCGGCTCACCGACACCGAGGGCGAACGAGCCGTTCTCCGGGGAGGGCGACACCGGCGGTGGGCGGGAGGGGCCGGGGCCCTGCTTGCCGTCGATGGTCAGGGTGATGACGGTCGGCTGTCTGGGCACGACGCCCAGGGCGCCCCAGTCGGTTTTCGACGCGCCACCGCAGGTGTTGCGGTCAGTGTGTGCAGGCTGCATTCGATGCGGTGAACCTTGCGAATGTCCGGTTTCGGCCCCATTGAGGTGCCGCGGACCGATGTACGGTCGCCTTCGTGAAGGTCGTTGTGCAGGTGAAGCTGCTGCCGGACGCCGTGCAGGTGTCCGCGTTGGCGGCGACTCTGCACGGCTGCAACGAGTCCGCGGACTGGGTGTCGCGGATCGCGTTCGAGCATGGGGTGTTCCGTGAGTACGCGTTGCGCAAGCACACCTATGCGGAACTGAAGGTCCGCGGGTTGGGTGCGCAGGCCGCTCAGCACGTCATCAAGAAAGTCGCGGACGCCTACGCGGCGCTGCACGCGACCGTCCGGGCCGGGAATCTGGGCAGGCCTGGTTCGAAGCGCCGGGTGAAGGCCGGGTCGAAGCCGATCGCGTTCCGGCCGGCTGCGGCGCAGCCGTTCGACGACCGGTGCCTGTCGTGAAACCACGACGCGGGCACCGTGTCGATCTGGACCACGGCGGGCCGGATGAGGAACGTGCGGTTCGCTGGTTCTCCAGAGCAGCTCAAGACCTTGCGTGAGTATCGCAAGGGCGAGAGTGATCTGGTGCACCGCGACGGTATGTGGTTGCTGATCGCGACCTGTGAGGTGCCGGAGGAGCCGTTGTTCGAGCCGGTCGACTGGCTCGGTGTGGACCGGGGCATCGTGAACCTCGCGACCACCAGCGACGCGGACAACGTCCAGGGCCGCGGGCTGGGCCGCTACCGGCGCTGGCACGCCCGCGTGCGCGCCGAGTTGCAGGCTAAACGTACGAAGTCGGCGACGCGGCGGCTGAAGAAGCGGGCGCGTCGCGAGCAGCGGCACGCGACGCACGTGAACCACAGGGTCGCCAAGCAGTTGGTGGCTGTTGCCGAACGCACCGGTCGCGGGATCGCGCTCGAAGACTTGAGCGGTATCCGCGACCGGGTCACGGTTGCCCGGCACCAGCGAGCCACCCACAGCTCCTGGCCGTTCCATCAGCTCGAAGCACACGTGCGCTACAAAGCCCGCCGCGCCGGCGTGCCCGTGCTCGTCGTGGACGCGCGCTACACCTCGCAGATGTGCCCGCGCTGCAAGTACACATCTCGTTCCAACCGTCCCGACAGGGACACCTTCTGCTGTCGCCGGTGCGGTCTCGCTGGACCCGCCGACGTCGTCGCCGCCGTGAACGTCCGAAACCGGGCACGGTCGGCGTGGGTACACGTCAACGCACCCGAACCCACCGCCGCACAGTCGACGGGTTGATGCGGCCCGCACGCCACACCCAGTGGCGCACGGAGAACGCGACTCGGCTTGAAGGTCCGAGCATCACGCTCGACCCCTCAGGGCCAAGAAGTTGACGTCCGGCATTCGTTCTCCTCGGCGGTCAGGCCAGATCTGCGCGGAACGCGGCGGCCAGGGCCTGGGTCAGGTGGCCGAAGCGGAAGCCGCGAGAACGTTCCTCGTCGCTCATACGGCTCTTCTCGAGGTTGAGCGACCAACTCGCCCTGCGCGCCAGCGTCGACCACTCGCGCACGTGCCGGCCCAGGTCGCTGTCCGGCGGGACGACGACGGGCTCGCCGCGCTCGGCGGCTGCCAGTGCGGCGGCGAGGCCCGGTGCGCCGCCCACGCTCAGTTCGGCGACGAGCCCGGTGGCCGTGGCGAGGGCGTCCTCGACGTCGGACGGCCTGGTGCGGCTGAACCAGTGGTCGAAGTGCATGCTGGGCAGGGGTGCGGTGATCTGCTCGTAGGTGGGGAGGACTCCGGTGACCAGGCCGGTCAGCCGCAGGGCGTGGGCCATCACGTCCTCGTAGCGGTACAGCCAGGACTCCTCGTCCTCGTCTTCGTCGTCCTCGTCGTCGACCGTGTCGGGGTCGAAGCCTGCCTCGCGGATCAGCGGGAGCAGGCGGTCCGGGTCCGTGCCGCCGCGCTCGTCGGGCCAGTTGAGGTTGAACGACGTCGCGACCGTGCCGTCGACGGCGTGGGTGAAGCTCGGCGAGGCGTAGTCGTGTCGCACGATCGCGACGGCCTCGGTGCCCCGCGAGAGCGCGTCCACCAGGTGTGTCAACCAGAAGCTGTTCGGCTGGACCAGGACCGTCCACTCGCCCAGCGCGAGCGCCGAGGCCACTTCCGGGTAACCGTTCTCGTAGTCGTGCAGGTCGGCGATCTGTGCGGGCGTTCGGTACGCCAACGTGTCTTCCAGGCCGCCGATACGGCACAACGCGTCCAGCGGGGCGACGTCGCGGACGAACGCGAGTCCGAAGATCTCGCTCAGGAAAGCCGGATCTCCGTGTCCGGCGTCTGCCCAGGACAGGTCGTACTGCTGCATGTGGGTCCCCCAGATCAGTTGACGAGCCGTCGCCCCCAGTTACTTCGGTAGTCCGTTCGGGGTCAATTGACGGTCTCTTCAAGGCGAACCTATCGAATTTGCGTGGAAACACGTACACGATCGGTGTCGCGGCGTTACGCGGGTGGAAGCGGGAACGACATGCGAGGCGTGTGCGCTGACGATTGCTGGACGTGGGGAGGTCGCATGGCCGGCCGGTCGACACTCCTCATCCTGCTCTTTCTGCTGGCCGGATGTGCTTCCGCCCCAACGGTTTCCGATGCCGCCGCGGTCTACTGCGCCGCCAGGGGACGGCAGTCGGAAACGCTGGAGGCCGCAGCCTCGTTGAAACTCGTTGATTCCACGTCTTTTGGAAATCGGGTGGTGGTGGGCGGCAAAACGCTCTCGTTCGACGAATGGCGTGATCAGCGCCGTGCGGATTTCGTCAAGGCCTGCAACGCTCTCGCGGAACCGGTGATGAAGCCCGCGTCGCCGAGTTCCACACCCGGCTGGCTGTCCACACTTCTCACGGTGGTGACGAGTCTCGTCTCCGCGTTGGTGGGTGCCTGGCTGGCCTGGTTCACCGCGAACCGGCGGGAGGACCGCGCGCGGGGCAAGCAGCAGGCGGTCTCGTTGCGCACGGCCGGCAACGAGTTCGTGGCCGCCGTGCGCGAGTACTGCGAGGTTCAGCTCAAAGGCAGCGCCGACGGCAGCCCTCCGTCGGCCACGGAACTGTGGCGCAAGCGCGACGTGCTCGCCAACCAGATCGCGGTGACGGCGTTGCTGTGGCCGGACTGGACGGCGCCGAAAGTGTTGCGAGGCGAGGTCATGGCGTTCGGCGGCGACGTGGCGAGCGGCTGGCGGTTCGACCGGAACCGGACCGAGCTGCGACCCCGTGCCGATGAACTGAACGCGGCGGCCGCGAAGCTCGACGGCCGGGTCGAGGTGCTCGCCCGCGCCCTGGAACGGCCCGCTGACGCGGAGAAGCTGTTCGCGCCCGAGTTCGCCGAGGGGGCGCGCGCGTGAACCCCTACCTCGTTCCGCTCGGCGGCGACGGCCCCGGCCCGCTCCGTCCCCACGACGATCCGACGCACGAGGACTTCTACGTACCGGTCGATCACACCCTGGCCGCGTTCGATCAGTTCAAGGCCTCGATCGGGGACGCGGCGAAGATCCGGGACAAGGGAAGGCTCGTGGTGGCGCTCGGCTGGGACGGGTGCGGCAAGAGTTCGTTGCTGAACCGGTGCGCCACCCATCTGAAGTCCGTTCTGCGGCAGGATGACGGCCAATGCCTGGTGTTGTCGTTCACGGACGCCTGCCGCGACAGCGATTCCGTCGAGGAACGGGAGAAAGCGGTCTACCAGTGTCTGATCGACGAGCTGGACGACCGCGGCATGCTCGCGCAGAAACATCGGGAGAAACTGGAGGAGTACGCGCCCAAGCTCAAATACCGCTACCTGGCCAACCGCGTGCTGGGTGACACCGCGGTGGTGATTCTTCTGCCCCGCATCGAACTCGAACAGGAAGTCGAGAGCTACGCGCATTGGACGCACCGCAACCTCGTGTTCCTCGCGGAGAGTCGCCAGGTCGAGGCGGTGCGGGCGCACTGGCCGAAGATCAAGAGCGCGAGCGCCGAACAGGGAACGGTCCCGATCCAGCTGGAGGTCGGCAAACTGGAGCCGGAAGACGGCTGGGCGTTCGTGCAGGCGCGCAACGGTCATCGAACGGATGGCGATGATTACCCGTTCGTGTCAAGGGAAACGATACGCGCCGTGATCGCGGCGAAAGAGTTCTCGATCGGTGAGCTGCACAATCTCCTCTTCCGGTTGTTCGAGGAGATTCTGGCTGAACGTGCGAATTCGGGTCCGTTAGGCTGCGGCCTGACGGGCGAGGTGACCTACAGCACCATCACTGATTTCTACTTCAGGCGGGGAACGACGTGATGAGCGAGCATCCGGGTCCAGCCCCCAGCGACAATCCGTTTCTCATGGCCGCCGTCGCGAAGCCACGCGAGTTCTCCGGCGGCACGGTCTCGATCCCCACGCCGTCCATCACCGAGGCCATCAGCATCGTCGACAGCTTCCTGCGGCCGTCCACGCTGCCCGCCGGCACCGTGATCGCCATCGTCGGCGAGTACGGCACGGGCAAGAGCCACCTCATCGGCGCGGTGCTGCACCACGCCCTGAGCGCGCCGGAGGATCGGCGCCCGAGGGTCGCGTTCCTCGAGGCGAGGCCGGCGACGTTCGTCGACCTCTACAAGCAGCTCATCGGCACGGAGTTGCGTCGCGACGACGTCTGCGCGCGGGTGCGCGAGCTCTACGCGGACGTGCTCGCCGACGCGCTGGGGGAGTCCGAGCTCACCGCCGAGATCGCGGTCCGGTTGCGCCGGGGGGAGGTCGACCCCGTCGAGGTCTCCGACCGGCTGAACCTCATGGGCAGCAAGTACCTCGCGCGCCTGCGGGAACGGCTGGAGGTGGTCACCCGCAACCGCGCGTTCGGCATCGTGCTTCCGTTGCTGCTGCGGCACGACTTCGCCGACGCCGCCTGGGAGTGGTTGTCCGGCCACCACCCGGATCCGGTGCTGGCCGACCGCGGCGTCGACACCCCGATCGCCACGGAGGAGCTCGCGCTGGAGGCGATGGGCGTCATCGCCCTGCTCTACAGCACGCGCAGGAAGAAGTTCGTGCTGGCGATCGACGAGATGAACAAAGTCGTGTCGGCCACCCGGAAACCGAGCGAGAACGCCGTCGACGCGTTCGAGAAGCTGATCAAGGTGTTCGCCGGCGCGCAGGCACTGCTGGTGCTCGCCGGCCTGCCCGACTACCTCGACGAACTGGGCGGCACGGTGCAGCAACGCATCGGTCGCACGATCCTGATCTCGCCGCTGACCTCCGAGAACGCCATCGAGTACATCCGGCAGAGCCAGGAGGCGATCGGCCGCGGCCGGGTGCTGCACCCGTTCACCGAGGACACCGTGCGGTACCTGGTGAAGCTCACCGACGGCAACGCCCGCCGCATCATCAGGCTGTGCAGCCATCTCTACCGC
Source organism: Lentzea sp. NPDC102401 (assembly GCF_044765805.1). Classification (NCBI taxonomy): domain Bacteria; kingdom Bacillati; phylum Actinomycetota; class Actinomycetes; order Pseudonocardiales; family Pseudonocardiaceae; genus Lentzea; species Lentzea sp. NPDC102401. The sequence goes on from NZ_JBIWKS010000002.1 coordinate 126,495, forward strand.
CACGCGATGGACCTGAGCCCGCGCGACCCGGACAGGGCGCTGGTCACCGAGGCCATGGTGCGCAAGGTGGCCAGGGAGCAGGCGGGCGCGCGCAGCACCGACCACGTTCGCAACGAGATCCGCCAGGTGCTGGCCGCGCTCGGCCTGAGCTACGAACGCGATCACTGGATGGACCCGCAGACCGACTCGCGCGCCGACTACTGGGTGCCCTACGGCGACGAGGACGGCGCCGGCTGTGCCCTGGTGCTCACCGACGCCGTGCTGACCCAGGGCGACTGCGACGCGCTCGTCAGCAGGGCGACGTACCTGCAGACAGCCGCCGAGCAACGGCAGGTGCTGCTCGTCGTCGTCGGCCTGCTGAACGCCGACTTCGTGTCCGAGCTGAGTGAGGCGTTCAGCGAGGAACCGATCTCCTACGACCACTGGACCTTCACCGAAACGCTGTCGTCGGTGCTGGAACGGCAGCTGCGGACGCTCGACCGCGACGACACGCTCGTGCTGGGCGAGGAACGGTTCCGGCGCCTGGGCAGACAGCAGGCCAACACCCAGCGGATGCTCGAACAGGCGCTGAAGACGTTGACGGCCATGCGTTCCTCCTCGGAACGCTCGCTCGGCCAGATCCAGCGCGAGCTCACCGAGCTCAGCACCGCGGACCGGGCGGCACACCCCGGCGCCGAGTCTCCGCCGTTGCGCCTGCCTCCCCCGGTGATGATGCTGTTCACCAGGGCTCAGTCCTTCTTGGACGGACTGGACCAGGTCGACGCGACGCTGCGGACGATGTTCGCCGCCGCGTCCGGCGACTCCGCGAACGCCATCGACGCGCGGGTCGCGGTGCGCGGGCAGCTGCGGTCGCCGCACCTGTTCTCGGCCGTGGGGGTGGGCGCGATGCTGCGCACGTTGCTGATCACGTTCCGGGACAGCGTCAACGAGTGGTACCGCTCGTACGTGCCGAGTTCGTCCGGCGATCCGTACCCGGCGGACAAGGACCGGCTGAGCGCCCTGTGCCGCGCGTACGACACGGTCTACGAGTACGTCCCGTTCTACCGGCTCGAGGATCTCGACGGGTTCAGCCCGCAACTGGTCGACGGGAACGTGCCGCTGCCGCCCCAGTTCGGTGAGGCGCAGGAGGTGTTCAACCTTCTGAGCGGCCAAGTCCAGGCGGCCGTGCTCGAGTCGGTCGCGGAGAGCCGCTGAACCGGCGCAGCAGCGCGTCGCTGTGGTTCTCGCAGAACCCGGTGAACACGCCGTGCAAGGTGTTGATCACCAGAATGGCCGGTGCCACCACGGCCGCGGTGCCGGGGAAGTCCGGTTCCAGCAACAGGACCAGGATGATCGCGGTGATCCCGTTCTGCTGCGCGAACGCGATGTAGGTGCGGTCCCTGCGCGCCAGCCCACCCGTGATCACGAGTCCCACCAGCACCTGTGCGCCGAACGCGGCCAGCCCCAGCACAATCCCTTGGGGCACCAGGACTCCGCCGACGAGCAGGAACCCCAGCAGCACCGAGGCCGTCAGGACGGCCACCTGCGTGATCCGGTCGAGCAGGGCCGCGATCGGTGGCCGGGCCACCAGGCCGACGATCGCCACGCCGAGCATCAGGAACTGCCACACGCCGACCGCGAGCACGGCGGCCACGAGCACCACTTGCGCAACCAACCGCACACGTTCCGGCTTGATCCTCGACAGCAGCCACCACAGGGCGAGACCGGCGGCGGCGAGCAGGAGGTTCGCGATCACGTTGGTGCCGAAGGAGAACAGCCCGTCCTGCGCCAGCGCGCCGCCCGTCACACCCTGCGCCCGCAACGCCAGCGCGGAGAGGTAGATGGTGAGCAGCATGGTGATCGGGTCGTCGAACGCTGCCCACGCCGCCAGCACGCTCTTGGCCCGCTTCGACAACCGGGACGACCCCATCGCCGCCGCCGTGGACAGCGGGTCGATCTGCGCGACCGCGATCCCCAGCACCAGATACGCGGGGGAGGAGAACGCGAGCCACATGACCGTCGCGATCAGCGCCGCCTTCACCAGCACGCCGAGGGTCACCGCGGTGACGACGATGCGCAGGTGTCGGCGGACGTCCGCGATGTCGATGCCGAACGTGCTGTTGTACAGACCGATCGCGAGCAACGCCGTGGCCGCGGTGAAGTACCAGCCGGACGAGGGGAGATCGTCCAGGCCGGTGCCGCGCGCCAGCGCCCAGCCGATGCCCACGGCCACCAGGAGCAGCAGCAGGCGCCGCATCGTCGCGCTGAACGCGCCGGTCGTCATCACAAGGACCGGACGGTGACGCCCAGCCTGGCGATCTTGTCGTCGGACGGGGAGACCTCGTTCTGGTCGAGCGTGACGCCGACGAGGTACTGGCGTGCCCGCACGCGCAGGTAGTAGATCGCGCCCTGCTCGACGTCCAGCACCGCGCGTTCCAGCCTGCCGCCCAGCGACTCGCGGCACATCCGGCCGAACTGCGTGACGATCGACGGCAGCCTGCCGCCCAGCGCGTCGTAGAACCGCCTCCGTTGCGCCACGCTGATGCTCTTGTTGAAGAACCGGCGCACCTTGGGATCCTCGAACACGTCGACGGTGAACACCGGTTCGTCGTCGACCCACCACGACACGAGGTGCAGGTCGCGCGGATCGACGACCTTCTGGCACTGCTCGGGAACCGGGCCGCCGAGGTCGCCGGAGGTGTGCACCGCACCAGGTGGCGCGGTGGGCACCAGAGCGGGATCGGCGTCCGCGTCGGGCATTCGTTCGGTGAGCCAGCCGCCCAGGTTCAGGGCCTGCCTGCTCAGCCTGAGCCGCAACGAGTTCGCCACCTCGGTGGTGCGCCTGTCCGCGTTCCTCACCGGCGGAACCTCGCTCCACGTCACCGGTTCCGGCTGCTCTTCGTTGCGGATGAACGCGATCACGTGCTGGTCGGGCACCACCGAGTCGCAGTACACCGCGCCGGTCGCCGCCTGGAGCACCACCCTGATCAACGAGCCGGTGCGCACCGGGAGCAGCTCGCGCTCCAGTTCGCTCACGAAGGTGCTGAGGCGGCGAGCGGTCCGCACGTACTCGTCGCGGTGGCACTCCGGATGGTCCGGGCGGCGGCCCAGCAGGTCGACGGCGATGTCCATCTGCCCGTCCGTGTAGTGCCCGAGATGGCACAACAGATGGTCGTCGGTCATCGCCTCGTGCATCGTTTCCACGACGTCGTCCCACGTGGCGTCGACGTGCGGCCCTTTGTGCACGTGTGGTCCAGTCACTCCGACCGCCTCCTTCACATCTCCGGTACGTCGAGCACTACGCATTGCCATTCGTCCGCGGACACGTCCAGGTTCGCCGCCGCCGTCCTCGTCGTCGGATGTGCCGTCCCGAGGTACTCCACGCAGTCGTCGTGGATCTCGCCGAGCAGGTGCCGGCCGAGGTCGGTGTCCGAGGTCCGCCCGAGCACCACGGCGTGCGCGAGGCGTCCGGCCAGCGCCCACGGGTGCACGTCGCCGAGCCTGGTGACCAGTCCGCCGCGGGCCTCCTTGACCGACATCAGCGCTATCTCCGGGGCGTTTCCCAGCCAGTGCTGGAAGATCGCGTGGTCGAGCTGGCACATGAGTGAGAACGCGTGGAACGGGCCGGTGCGTTGCCAGTAGCCGTTCAGGCAGTCGAGAGCCTGGCCGACCGCGACGTCGAACTCGCCCACCGCGAAGTGGTCGGCGGCGAAGCTGAGCTTGCACGCCCTCGTGTCGGGGTGGTCCTCGCCGAACGTCTGCCGGTACTCGGTCAGCACCTCCCACGACATGGCCTTCGCGGTGGCGCTGTCTCCCCTGCGCCGCTGGATGATCGCCTGGTTCCACTTGATCCGCAGCAGGTGCCGGGGCGCCCCCGGCAGCTGCGCCACCCGTTGCTTGGCCGTCTGGAGCTCGTTCCACGCCTCGTCGTAGCGACCCAGCTCCCGCAGGTAGGTGCCGATGCTGCACGCCGACCACCAGACGTCGAGGTGGTCGGGCCCGAGCACGTCGCGCCTGCGGTCCCTGTTGGCGCTCTGCACCTCCAGCGCCTGGCCGGGCTCACCCGCGAGGAACAGCGACTGCGCCAGGTTGTTGGTCGCCCGCAACGTGTCCGGGTGGTTCTCGCCCAGCACCCGGCGAAGTCCCCGGACGGTCGCCTGTTCCTCGACGAGCGCTTCGGTGAACAGGCCGAGGACCCGTCGCCCGTGCGCCACACCGCGTGCGGTGCGCAACGTCCTGGGGTGTTCGCGGCCGAGGATCCGGCGCTGGTCCGCGAGCAGGTTCTCGTCCACCGTGAGCGCGTCGATCGGCCGGTTGAGGGACCGGTGGAGGTTGCCGAGGTGGAACCGCAACCGCATGCGCAGCCCCGGTGCGTCCTCCTCCGGCCAGTTCTCCAGCAACTGCTCGCACAACGACGTCGCGAACAGCCACGCCTCGTGGTCGCGTTCGCGGAGGAAGTAGCCCATCTGACTGGTCAGCCAGCGCCGCACCTGCGGGGAGTCCGACGACGGGGCGCCGCTCGGCACGATGTGCCTGCTCAGCTCCTGAAGCTCACCGGCGTACGCCTGGTCGAGCTCGCTCTCCGACGGCGCGGTCACGGCGAGACCTTCCTGCACGGCCGTGCGGATGGCGGCGCGTTCCTCGTCGGACGCGAGCGCGGTGATGTACGCGAGGAGCAGCGGGTGCGCGGCCACCGTGGCCGGCTGTCGCCACGAGACGTGGAACATCCCGTAGCAAACGCCGTGCCACAGCATGCCGTCGAGCTCGACGTCGTCCAGCGCGTCGGACACCGCCGCGAGCAGGGAGACCTTGTGCAGCAGGGAAAGCGCGATGCCGTCAGGGGAGAGGAACGAGCACACCCTGGCGACCCTCAGCACCGAGCGCCCGAGCTCGCTCCGTTCCAGGGTGTTCACGGTCACCTGGACCGTGCGGGGAATGGCCGGGCCCTCGCCGAGCGCGTCCGATATCGCGCAGAACTCCTGTGCCGCACGGATCTCGGCGTTCTGGCGGGAGTCGGTCTGCTGCCTCGCCTGCCACGCGGCCCGCAAGATCCACGCCCGCGCGAGCCGCAACGCGAGTGGCTGGTGCGCGGTGCGGTCCGCGACCTCGCGAAGGTCTGCCTCCCCGACGTCGTTGAGGGAGTTGCGCAGGTACTCGATGCTGTCGTCAGGCGTGAACGGGCCGAGGGTGACCGCGTCCACGGGACTCGACCGCGAGGTGACGACGACGTGGCCGCGGCCGCGGGTGGGCACCAGTCCGTCGAGCACTCCCGGCTCGTCCGCGCCGTCGTAGACGAGCAGCCAGCGCCTGTTCTCGCCGGCTCGCCCGAGCAGGTCCAGCACCTTCTGGGTGACCTGGTTCTCCGCCGGGACGCCGAGCGCGCGCGCCAGCCTCGCCAGGCTCGCCGTGATCGTCATGCGGTCGGCGGCGGGGATCCACCAGACGTGCTCGTAGTCGAACTCGAACCGGTGGGCGTACTCCTTCACCAGTTCGCTCTTGCCCACGCCGGCGGCCCCGGTGAGCCACCACGTGCGCGGCGTGTCCGGCCAGGAGAGGTCGTCGCGCATCGCCTCCAGCTCGGCACCCCGTCCGGCGAACAGGGCGAGCCTGGGCGGCAGAGTGGCCTGGTTCCTGCTGACGGCGCCGGGAAAGCGCGTGCCCGGGCCCGGCGGGCCCGCCACGAACGAGAGCGCCTCGAGGACTCGGGTGCGGGAGGTGCTCTCGTCCTGGCCGGCCAGAGGCACGTGCGTCGCCGACGCCAGCTCGGGCGGCAGATCGGTGTCGTCGACGGTGATCGCGATCGTCCGACCGGTCGCCGTCGTCGGCGGCAGCGGGTGTTGTGAACATATGCGTACGAGCGTGGTGCCGGGAACCTCCGCGCTGCCGACCACCTCGGCCCCGGCGGCGATCAGCTGGGCGCGCACCCAGTCCGCCCACGGACGGTCCCGCGGCGCCCACTCCAGCGCGACGAGGGTGGGCAGCAGGCCGACGCTGCGCCGGTAGCTCTCCAGCAGGTCCACCGTGAGCGTGCGCGGTGTTCCGGCCGCCTTGCCGCCGATGGCCGTGACGAGCCGCTGGTACGCCTCCTGCTGCGCGGCGTCATCGCGGGCCAGCACGGCGAGCGTCCTCGAGGGAGAACCGTCGTCGTGCGGCGGGACGCCCGCTATCTCGGCGGACATCGTCCTGCCGAACTCGTCCGTCTCGTGCGTGAGCAACGAGTGGAACGCCGCGCCGACCAGGGTGAGCGTGCGTTCGGCCTTGTCCCTGTCCATCTCGTCGTGGCGCACCGGCACGGCGAGCACCCGGATGCCGACCGGGGCGGCGTCCCACACCTCGCCCGCGAACCACGCGGCCTGCCGGACGCTGCTGCTCTGCGGCTCGAAGCAGAGCACGACGACGTCGCACAGGCGCGCCATCTTGGCGGCCAGGTCGGGGGACAGCGGCGCGGGGGAGTCGATCAGCACGTGGTCGTAGATCGAACGCTGGATGCCCGCCCGCAGCGTCTCGACCTCGCCGAGATCGCGGTCGCCCGGATCGAACCCGCGCACCGGCGTGCCCGGATCGGGGGAGGCGAGGACGTCGATGCGCCCGAGCCCGCCCGGCAGCTCGTAGCGCCGCGCCTCCATCCGCGGGTACACCTTCTCGTCGAAGAGCAGGTGCCGCGCGGGCGTGCTGAACCTCGTGTCGTCCAGGACCTCGTCGAGCAGTTCCGCGACGCTCAGCGTGCGGGTCTGGAACGGCTGGAGGTAGTCGTGCACGTGCGGGGCGTCGCTGCCCCAGTCCGCGATCGCCACGCGCCTGCCCGCCGCGGCGAGCGTCCACGCGACGTTCGCGACCACCTCGGTGCGCCAGGCGCCGTTCGTCGGCGACGTGAACGCGACGATCCTCGGTTTGCCGGGCGGTGGTCGGTCGTCGGTCATCCTCGCTCCACGGGTGAGCTGTCGTCAGATCGTGTTCTGGAAGGCCGCGTAGTGGTCGATGTTCGACGCGTTTTCCCGCAGCACCCGGTGCAGAGATCTGGTCAGAACCGACGAGGGCAGTGTGTCGAGCTGATCAAAATCCACCCCGCTCAGATCGACCAGATCCGACTTCAGGCTGGCGTCGTGCTGCTCCATCATGCGTCCGGCACCGTCCCATCTCCGCCCCTTTGCGGTGCCACACAATAGTAGAGTCTTGGAGTGGCCTTGACGTGTTAGCGGACGGCACAATCTAATTGGGTGGATTCTTCACTCCGACGAGTTTGGTGTCCGGCATTATCGAGGGAGCCGTGAGGTGTGTCGATCGGCCACCTGGGCGGTGATTCCATCAATCGTGGCGGAAGCGGTGCGACGTGGGGCGACCATTCCGGCAGGTGATCCTCAAGATGCACGCGCGGTGCGATCTCGCGTGCGATCACTGCTACGTCTACACGATGCGGGACCAGCGCTGGCGGCAGCGCGACCGCACCATGTCGCCGGAGATCGTGCGGCAGGTGGCGCTGCGGATCGAGGAGCACGTACGCGCGCACGGGCTCTCCGAAGTCGAGGTGGTGTTCCACGGCGGTGAGCCGTTGCTGGCCGGTGTGGCGCGTCTGGCCGAGGCCGTGCAGGTCATCGGGGCTGCCGCGCCCGTGCGGTTCGCGATGCAGACCAACGGGGTGCTGCTCGACGCGTCGACCGTTGACGTGCTCGCTGACCTGGGAGTACGGGTAGGCGTGAGCCTTGACGGCGACAAGGAGGCGCACGATCGGCATCGTCGCCGGCCCGACGGCAGCGGCAGCTACGACGCGGTGGCCGCGGCGGTCCGCCTGCTCGCCGGACGGTCGATCTACGGCGGTCTGCTCTGCACGATCGACCTCGCCAACGACCCGGTGCGCACTTACGAGGCGTTGCTGCCGTTCGCGCCACCGGCGGTGGACTTCCTGCTGCCGAACGCGAACTGGTCCTCCCCGCCGCCCGCCGGGTCGTACGCGGACTGGCTGACCGCGGTGTTCGACCGCTGGTACGAGGGGGGCGAGACGCAGGTCAGGGGCTTCGCGGAGATCATCAACGTGCTGCTGGGAGGACGCTCGTCGGTCGAGGGCCACGGCACGTCCGCGCCCGCCACGGTGGTGATCGAGACCGACGGTGCCATCGAGGTCTCGGACATGCTGGCCTCGGCGTTCGAAGGCGCGGCCGCGACCGGTCTGGTCATCGGCTCCTCCTCGTTCGACGACGCGCTCCGCGCTCCAGGCGTGATCGCCCACCAGAACACGCGCCTCTCCGCGACCTGTGAGGCCTGTGACCTGCGCGAAGTGTGCGGAGGAGGGGTCTACGCGCACCGCTACCGAGCCGGCTCGTTCCTGAACCCGTCCGTGTACTGCGCGGACCTCTACGCCCTGATCTCGCACGTCAGAGACCGCCTGACGCGGGACGTCGCGGCGCTGCCAGGAGCCGTGCGATGACCACGCACGAGATGGACCCGGCCATGTTCACCGCACTGGCGAGCGGAGGCGGCGGACCGGCCGCCGTGGCCCTGCTCGCGGAGGTGCGCCGCAGCCGGACCCTCCTGCTCATCCACGCCATGGTCGACCTCGCCGAGCGGACCGGCCACCCTTCCGCCACCGCGACGCGAACCGCGTACGAGCAGCTCAGAGCCGTTCCGACAGCGGCGATGCGCGCGGTTCTGGACTATCCCAGGGTGGGTGCGTGGGCGGTGCGCACGACGGCCCGGCTGCAAGCGGGAGCCGCGGCCGCGCCCGATCAGCTCGCCGCCGTGCTGGCCGCCGCACGGGTCCACGCCGGCGTCGAGGGCGTCGTGGAGGTACCGAGCGCTGCCGCCGTCGTGCTGCCGTCGCTGGGCACGTTCCGCCCCGTGACCTCACGCCCGGTGTGCGTCGTGACCACGGCAGAGGGCAGTGTCGCGTCCGACGGCGTGGCGCACGGCGACCTGTCCGGCGGCGTGACCGCGCACTGGCGGCCGGTGGGCAGGCTGCACGCCGAACACGACGGCCTGAGGCTGACGCTGGTGGTCGACGGCACCGGCGAGCAGAACCTCCCCGACCAGGTCCGTGCCCACGACACCCTGCCGCCGGGTGAGGAAAACCGCTGGTGGGGGCGCTTCTCCGAGGCATGGCGCCTGCTCGTCACGCGGCACCGCCAGGTCGCCGAGGAGGTCGCGGCGACGCTGTCCGTCCTCACCCCGCTCTCCACCTCCGGCTCCGGCCATGCCGCGCTCACCTTCGCGAACGCGTTCGGGTGCGTCGCGATGTCCCTGCCGGAGGACCCACGCGTGATGGCGGTGGCACTCGCCCATGAGGTGCAGCACGGCAAACTCTCCGCACTGCTCGACCTGTTCCCTTTGGTCGACGGTGTTTCCCCGCGCCGGATGAGCGTGGCCTGGCGCAAGGATCCACGGCCACCCGTGGCCGTTCTGCAGGGCGTATACGCACATCTCGCCGTGTCCGCTTTCTGGAGTCGGTACGACGACCGGGAAGCACGAGCGGAATTCGACCGCTGGAGTAGTGCCACCCGCGCCGCGATACGTTCTTTGGCCGCGTCCGGGACGCTCACCGGGTTGGGTGAGATTTTCGTGGAACAGATGCGTCTGGTGACCGAAGAGTGGGCCGATTCTCGCGATCAATGCCAATGTGTGGACAAAAGATTGCCAATATGAATTCCGGTTCGCTCGGAATTCACCGACCCATATCATCTCGCGGTCGTTGCTCGCCAGGGTCCCATGCCTCCGCGACGTGTGGGTGAGCCTTTTCCGCGTGTGAGTGACGCGCGTCGCGCTCCGCCGATGCGGGCCGGAACGGCCTCACCGCCTAGGGTGCTGCATGTGTCGCAGTGCGGCCTCGCCCGGTTGCCTGGGTGCCTGCTCGAGCGCGGTCGCCGCCCAGGACAATTGGCTCCGACCGTTCAGCTCCAGGAGGATTGTTGATCCACAAGTTCTCGGTTCGCTCCGCGGGCATCGCGGAGCCCGACATCCGTGAGCTCGGCCGATCGTGGGAGCTCGACGACCTCGAGGTGTGGCGCGACTACTACGTCGAGTTCGAGGGCGCGCCGGACCCCGCCGCGCTGACCGAGGTGGCCGCCGTGCTCGGCGACCAGCTCGACGTCGAGGTCTCGCTGGACCAGCCGCTTCCCGAGGGCGCCGTGCAGGTCGCCTACAAGCGCGGCGTGGTCGACAACGAGAGCGACTCGATCATCACCGTGTGCGGGCTGCTCGGGGTCGAGGCGCGGGCGGGCAAGGTCGCGACCAGCTACAGGTCGGCCTCGCCGAAGCTGCGGGACCTGATCGCCTCGACGCGGTTCAACTCCACGATCGAAGAGCTGCACGACGAGGAACCGCACTACGACACCCTCGTGCCGCAGGGACACTACGAGTCGGCGGCGCAGTACGACCTGCGCGGGCTCGACGACGCCGGGCTCACCGAGCTGGGGGTGGCCGGGGGCCGCAACCTCTCGCTCGCCCAGATGAAGCACGTGCAGCACGTGCAGGAGACGCTCGGCGACGAGTTCGTCACGGACGTCCTGCTGGAGGCGCTGGATGCCCGCTGGAGCGACCACTGCGCGCACACCACGTGGAAGTCGCTGGGCAGTCTGCTCGGCAGGCTCGTCCAGGCGGCGAAGGACGTCGACAACCCGAACGTGCTGAGCATGTTCCACGACAACGCGGGCGTCTGGGACTTCTACGACGGCCACGCGATCGCCATCAAGGCCGAGACGCACAACGGGCCGTCGGCGATCTCCGGCTACTTCGGCCAGCTGACCAAGCTCGGCGGCGTGCTGCGCGACATCCTGGGCACCGGCCTCTCGGCCGACCCGATCGGCAGCTTCGAGTACACCGCGATCGGCGAGCCCGAGGCGCCCGCGCCGATCAAGGGCCGTCCGGACGCGCGCAGGCTCGCCGGCGAGACGATCCGGGCGATCAAGGAGTACGGCAACACGTTCGGCGTGCCGATGATGTCGTCGCGCATGACGTTCCACCCCGCGTACCGCGCCAAGCCGTTCGCGCTCGGTGGCAGCATCGGCCTGCTGCCGGTGTCGGCGGCGCAGCGCGGCACGCCGCGGCCGGGTGACTTCGTCGTCCTGATCGGCGGTCTGACCGGCAACGAGGGCATCCACGGCGCGTCCGCCAGTTCCGCGGGTGCCGTGATGGACACCGCCGCCGTGCAGATCGGCGCGCCGCTGGAGCAGGTCAAGTTCCGCAAGGCGCTGATCGAGCTGCGCGAAGAGGGCTGCATGAGCGCGCTGACCGACGTCGGTGGCGCGGGCCTGAACAGCGCCGTCGGTGAGATCGGCGAGGCGTGCGGCGTGTGGATCAACACCGCGCTGGTGCCGTTGAAGACCGCGGCGCTGCCGATGTGGCGGATCCTGCTGTCCGAGTCGCAGGAACGCATGCTGCTCGCCGTGCCGCCGGAGCACCAGGAGCGGGCGAAGAAGATCCTCGACCGCCACATGGTGCGGTCGACGGTCATCGGCCGGTTCGCGGACACGGGTCGCTACCACGTGTTCCACGCGCCGGACCTCACCGAGGAAGCCCTGATCGCCGCCGCGCCGGACGCCGTTCCCGCGCATCAGGGCGAACTCGGCTTCGACGTGTCGTACGACCTGCTGGACATCGAGGTCGAACGGTTCGAGGTCGGCCCGCCGTCGCGCCCGACGGACGTCGTCGAGTGGCCGGAGCTGGCGCCCACGCAGCTCGCCGGGCTGCTGGAGGAGGTCGTCGCCGACGCGGAGGTCGCCTCGCAGCACTTCGCCGACTCGCAGTACGACTCCACGGTCCAGGGCAACACCTGGTACGGCCCGCACTACGGCACCGAGAACTCGGTTCGCACGGCCTACTGGGCGGGCACGCCGGTCGCGGGGTCGCCCGCCGCGGCCGTGCTCAACACCGCGTTCAACCCGTGGATGTTCGACGCGGACCCGGTCGCCGCGACCCGTCAGATGTTCTGCGCGGCGATCGCGGGCCAGGTGCTCGCGGGTGTCGCCGTCAAGGACATCTGCATGTGCGACAACTTCTACACCCCGCACCTCTCGCCGCACTGGCGTGAGTGGCTGGTCGGAATGGTCGACGAGCTCGCGGTGCTGGTCCGCCACTTCGGCGTGCCGCTGATCTCGGGCAAGGACTCCTCGGCCGGCTCCGTGCAGACCGACGAGGGCCTCGTCAGCGTGCCGCCCGCGGTGTTCCTGAGCGCGCTGGGCAAGGTCCCGCACACCGACGCCCTGCTGCGCGAGCAGTGGACCACGCCGGGCAACGTGCTGGTCCGCGTCGGCCTGGCCACGGGCTCGCCGGTCGGCACGGTCGCCGCGCGCAAGCTCAGCCTGCCGACCGGCGCGCTCGACGACCTGGCACTGTCCGATGTGGACAGCTACCTGACCGCGCTCGCCGCGAGCAGGAACCTGTTGCGCAGCGGTGCCCGCATCGGCGCCGGTGGCGTCGCGGGTGTGCTCGCCCAGGGTGTGCTCGCCAGCGGCATCGGCGTGAAGTTGGAGTCCGCGACCACCGAGTCGCTGTTCGCCGAGCACCGCGTCGGCGCTGTCGTCGAGGTCGCTCCCGAGGACGTCGCCGCCCTGCCGGCCGAGCTCGGCCCGGTCGTCCTCGGCACGCTCGAAGGCACGCTGGAGGGCACCGGAATCGTGCTCGAAGGCATCGACCTGTTCGCTCCGGCCGCGCGCGACGGCTGGCTCAACTCGTTCACGGCGAGGATCGCATGAAGCCGACCGTCAACGTCCTGTACCTGCCCGGCACCAACTGCCAGGAGGAGACCGTCCGAGCGTTCGCCGAGGTGGGTGCGGAGCCGCGGATGCGGTTCGCGGCCGACCTTCTCGCGGGCACCGAACGGCTCGACGACGCCGACATCCTCTGCATTCCCGGCGGGTTCTCGTTCGGCGACCACCTCGGCGGTGGCGCGGTGGCGGCGGCGTTGCTGCGCAGCCACCTCGCGGACCAGTTCGAGGCGTGCCGTCAGCGTCCGCTGATCGGCATCTGCAACGGGTTCCAGATCGCCGTGCGCGGCGGCTGCTTCGGCAAGGTCGGCCTGAAGGTCAACAGCACCGGCACGTTCCGCAACGAGGAGAACCAGCGGCACGTCGTCGAGACCGACAACGACAGCCCGTGGCTCGCCGGTCTGGGCGGCCAGACCCTCGCCTTCCCGTGCGCGCACGGTGAAGGCCGCTTCGACCCCGGCAGCGAGACCGAGGGTTACCGCGTCGCACTGCGGTATGAGAAGGACTCCAACCCGGACGGGTCGTTCGAGGACGTCGCGGGCATCACGAGCGCCGACGGACTGGCGTTCGGCCTGATGGACCACCCGGAGCGGGCGATGGACCGCGAGGTGCGGCTGGCGTTCTTCGCCAACGGCGTCAGCGCGGTTCGCTAGCGGTAGAAAGACCTGGTGCTGGCCCTACCGCGAGCGCGGGGGCCAGCGCCATGGTCGTGACCCGGCCGGGGCGGCACGGTGGTGATCATGAAGTCACTCCTGATCGCCGCCCTGGTCGCGGTGACCCCTTTGCCGCCGCTGCAACCGGAACTGCTGCACGCGGCCATCGCCGACCTGGAACATCCGGTCGTCACGTCGGCGCAGCTGAGGGTCTCCGGCGAGGCAGGCCGCTGGTACGGCGCCGAAGGCGTTGCGGAGCAAGGACGTCCGGTCCGGCCCGATGACCGGTTCCGGATCGGCAGCGTCACCAAGGTGTTCGTGGCGACGGTCGCGCTGCAACTGGTGGCGGAGCGCAGGCTCAGCCTGGACACCAGGGTACGGCACTACTTCCCCGACCTGCCGGAGTCCGTCGACGCGGTGACGGTCGGGCAACTCCTGAACCACACCAGCGGAATCCCCAACGAGGTCGGTTACCCCGACCTGAGCACGCCGGAGAAGGTCCTCGCGCACCGGTACGACCAGTGGACGCCCGAGCAGCTCAGGGCACTGGTCCCGCCGACGGAGCCCAAGTTCACGCCCGGCACGAAGCAGGAGTACCGGGGCATCAACTACCTGCTCGCCACGATGATCATCGAGAAGGTCACCGGCTGCGATCTGGCGCGGGAGGTGGAAAAGCGCATCACCCGTCCGCTTGGCCTCACCAGGACCTACGTGCCCGGCCGCAACGAGACGAAGATCCGCGGCGCCCACGTGCACGGTTATCTGAACGTGCCGGGACAGGGCCTGGCCGACGTCAGCGACTACAACTCCTCCCGGGCCCACGGCGAGGGCGACATGGTCTCCACGACCGGTGACCTCACCAGGTTCGCCGCCGCCCTGTTCGACGGCCGGTTGGTGCGGAAAGACCTGCTGGAGAAGATGTTCACCGTGCCGAACGTGTCCATGGTGGACGGTTCGCCCGCCTCGTACGCCACGGGCCTGCAGACCTTCACCATCAACGGCGTCGAGGTGTGGGGCAAGACGGGGGAGTGGTACGGCTTCAACGCGGGCGTGTTCTCCACACGGGACGGGCAGCGCCGCATCGCGTACTCGTTCACGCCGACGGTCCGCGACAGCTCGCAGCAGCTGATGACGTTGCGGATCGCGAACGCCGTCACCAGCCCCGCCCCGACGCCCTGACGCGGTTCGTTCGGGCTGTAACGCTCGGCAGGGCGGGGTGGATGAACCTGCCATGGGTTTGGTCACGGTCGAGGGAAACGCCGTCAGGTTCAGCGAGTCGGTGGCACGCATCGCCGACTCGCTGAGCCCGCTCGGGCCCGCCGGGCGGTGCGTCGCCGAGTCGTACGCGCTGAACACCGAGATGCGCCGGGTCGGTGAGTCGAAAGCCGCGCACGACAAGGAGATCACGCTGGCGTTGCTGGACCAGCGCCGCCGTGAGTCCTCCACCACGTTGCGCCAGATGCAGAAGCACCTGGGCAGGGCGGACCGCAGTGCCGAGGCGTTGCGGGAGTGCATGGTCAACATGCAGCGCGAGACCGTCAAGCCGGGGCTGGCACTGGAGGAACGCCGCGCCTACATCGACCTGACCTCGCATTTCACCACCATGCTCGTCCAGCACCACACCGACCTCACCGGTGGCGTCGCGAACGTCATCGACAAGGTGCTCAACGGGTCCGGCGCGGCCGCTCTCGCACCGGCCGGCCGCAAGCCCGGCCGCCACCGCCGGTGAGCGGCAACCAGCGTGGCTGTGGCGGCTGCGCGTTCTCGTTGCTGGCCCTGATCTTCGTACTGCCGCTGGGAATCGTGCTGGTGGCACCGGCGTTCGCGGCCCGCATCCTCGTCGACGGCCTGCCGGAGCAGCAGCCCTACCTGCACGAGTGGCTCTGGGGCGCGGCCATCTCGGTGCCGCTGGCCGTACTGCTGGTGAGGTCCGTGCTCAGGCGCGGTGGCCGCGTGCGCGGGACACCACCGCTGAAGCGCTGGGCCGGGTTCCTCACGCGCGGCGTCGTGCTGCTCGCCGCCATGAACACCTTCGCCTTCCTGAAGCGGCAGCCGTCCGCTCCCGGCGAGCACGTCGTCGACGACGGCATGCCGCTCTTCGGTGGTGCGGCACTGATCGGCGTCGTCGTGCTCGTCGTGATGGCGTTGTGGGACCGCCGCCCCCGCCGCGTCACCGTCGAGGAGGTGCGCGCCGCGGCCACCGAGGCCGACCGCACCTTGAAACGCGTCCGCGCCGAGAACGCCCGAGTGCGCCGCCAGGCCGAGCAGGTGCAGGCCCGCCTGGTGAAGCTCCAGGCCAGGAACCCGGCACGCCCCGACGTCGAGTTCCACTCCCTGCGCGTCTTCCACCGCGAGTCGTACCAGTGCGCCGACACCGCGCACCTGGCCTACGGGTCCGCGCAGACCTCGTTGCACACCATGTCGTTCCTGGTCCGGCACGCCCGAGTCGCGCCGCTTCAGCTGGTGGTGAGCAAGCGGGCCCGCGCCGAGATGCGTGCTGCCGCGGCACATCTGCAGAGGTCGCACAGCGAACTCCGGTCCCAGGTCGACCAGGGGCTCGACATGGTCCGCACGTTGAACACCAACACTTCCGAGCTCAAGCACGAGATCCGCGACAGCTGCGGCGCGCCGGGGCAGCAGTGGTTCGCGGACCTGGAAGAGCGCGTCGCGCAGAAGCGCGCGGAAGAACGCCGAGCGAACCGCGTCCGATGACAGCGGGATCACTCGCCTGATGCACCGCAACAGCGCCGGATCGTCGCGGCGGTGAGCGCGTTCCCCTCCTTGAACGATGTCAACGCCTTGACCGCGGGGTCGTTGAACAGCGGACGGATGTCCTCGGCCACGTCCTCGAGCTCTTCCTTGGGCTTCCCGAACAGTCCTACGTCGTCCGGCCGGGACCGCAGATGGTCGGCGAGGCGTGGCCAGCGGGTCTCCAGCACCGTCCACAGGGCCAGCGCCTCCATCGGCACCGGGTTTCCTTCAAGCGTCCGGACCGTCCTGAGCACCGAGTACGTGTTGAGGAACAGCTTCATGCTGCGCGGGTTCGGCCTCAGCAGAGGACCGAACCGCTGCAGTTGATGTTCCGTCGCCGCCACGACCTCGGGCGCGGACAGCTTCTCCACCACCTCGGCCGCGAGCCGGTCCCGCACCTCGTCGCTCGCCTGCCGCAGGGTCTCCAGGACGTGCGCCTCGGACGTGCCGGCCCGCAGCCGTTCCCGCACCGACGTCTCCTCCTGCACGATCTGCTCCTGCGATCGCAGCCCGAGCAGCCGCCCCAGGTACGTGCGCTGCCGGGGCGGGTCGATCATCGGCACCGGCACGTGCAGCTGGAAGAGCTTGTCCAGGAACAGATAGCCGAGCGGGCGCCCCGGCTCCGCGATCGTCGGCACGAACTTCTCGTACTCGATCTCGTAGCTCGCCCGCATCCACGCCCCGTCGGCGGCGACCACGAACGACGCCGCCGCGTCCTTGGTGACGTGCTTGCTGCGCACGATGGTCTGCACCGCGTCGAGCAGCTCCACCACGTACGCCTGCGGGCACCGGTCGAGGTCGTCGATGAAGAACACCACCGGCGCCTTTGCCTTCTGCATCAACCAGTGGAAATGCCGTGCCACGTCCTGCATCGGGTTCGCGTTCGACTGCTCGAACAGCCGCGCACCCCGCGCCGAGTCCCACAACAGCAGCCGCGCGGCCACGAACGCCCCGCCACCCAGCGTGCCGACCGCAGCCAGGACCGCGGTCACGGTCTTGGCCACCTCACCGATCGACTTCGCGTCCAGCTTCGCCGGCCAGAACAGGAAGAACACCCCGGCGGACACGGCCAGCAGCAACGCCACCGCCAGCACGAACGCCGCACCAGTCTTCCGCAGCCGTGTCCCCGCCTCGGTGATGCGCAGCCACTTGCGCCCGAAGAAGCCGCGCTGCCGGCAGATTCCGGCCCGCAACGCCACCAGCAGCGCCCACCACGGCGGCCCGACACCCGCTTCGCGCCACGCGTCGAACTCGACCGTCACCCACTTCCGCTCCTCCAGATCGGCGCGGATGAAGTCGATCAGCGTGCTCTTGCCCGCACCCCACGGGCCGTCGATGTGCATCAGGAACGATGCACCAGGTTCCTTTTCCTGCTGGCGCTGCAACCGCTGCGCGAGCACGGTCGCGAGAGGGCGGCGCTTGAGGTAGTCGGCACCGGACGGCGAGTCGGACTGCCACTCGACCTGGTCACCGCGGGCGGCCTCCCAGATCCGGATCGTCCCGTCGTCGCTGCCGCTGACCAAAGCTGGAGCGCCGTTCAGATCCATGACGGCCAGGCCGCGAACGGTTCCTGCATGGCCTCTCAACGGTTCGCCGAGCGCTCCGTCGCGGACGTCCCACAACCGGATGGTCTTGTCACTGCTACCGCTGACGATCACACTGCGCCCGTCGACTTCCATGACTGCGACACACCAGACGACATCGGTGTGCCCGGTATGAACGGCCAACTGCTTTCCAGTCGTGAGATCCCAGACTCTGACCGTGAAGTCGTTTCCGCAGCTCACGGCGATCGGCTGGCCGAACAGCACGCCGAACGCAACTGAGGTCACCCAACCCTCATGGCCGTCAAGAGTCATGAGGAGCCCGTAGGTGTCCAACCTCCACACTCGAACCGTGCCGTCCTTGCTCGCGCTGATCGCGACAGGTAAGCCGTTCACACTGCCGAACGCGAGTGCGTTGATGAAGGATTCATGTCCTCTCATCGCTGCGAGGGCGTTGCCATCCAGCATGTCCCACACGCGGAGGACGGAGCCAACGTCGGCCGTGACCACGATGACGCGGTCTCCGATCCGTCCAGTGGCGACGGCGGTGGACGGATCGGAATCGATGCGCAGAACCTCGTCGACGGACTCGGCCAGAACGCTGACGCCTGCTCTGCCTGCGATCGTGATGAACGGCTCGGCTACAGCGACCTGTGACACGTGTTCTTTGTCGGCGAAAGACTTTGCGAGTTCGAGGTTTCCAGAGAGACCACGTCGCCACACGCGAACCGAACCGTCGTCACTGCAGGCCACCAGGGCGGCCCATCCGTTGATGTCTCCGACGGTGAGGACGTCGATCGGGGAACCGACGTCGATTCGTCTGGTCGTCGTGAACGGGACCGGCTCGACCGCGACTTCCTGTCGGGCCTGTGCGACGCCGAAGGCGGCGATGACCTCCGCGATACGTGCCTCGATCGTCGGCGCCTGGGGAATCTGCAAGTCGGCCAAGCGGGCAAGCGGGCTGTCCTGCAGATCGGCCAGCGTGACGTCCAGTGTCATCAGAACGGCGAAGCGGAAGCCTGATTTGTCCGCCGCGAGTTTCAGCATCGACAGCAGCTCGACCTCGGCGATGTAGACCGACGCCAGTGCGTCCTGGTTCACGACGATGATCGCGCCGTCTGCCTCGCCGAGCATGTCACCGAGCGACTCCAGCCACGGGTCGTTTGCTTTCAGAGACCACGCCCCGACGGGCTCGTGCCCAGCGGTCGTGAGTTCGCGACGAAGCTGACCCACGACTTCAGTGGAGCCTCTGTCGGAGTAGCTGATGAAGATCTTCTTCGGCGCGGCCACCTCTGCTCGTCGCCCGACGAACTGTGCTCGTTACCCTGGGGGACGCATCCGTCCACAATGGATTTGATCGGCTGATCGGCTTGAGCTGCATCATTCCCGTTCGCCAGGAATCGCAGATTCTAGTTCTTGCGGCACAAGGAATGAATCCTGTTACGCAGCCTCAGGGTACGGCGATAGGTGAGCAGTTCACATCGGTGGCGAGAGGGGCGTTCATGGCGAGCAGGTCTGCACGGATCAGTTTGTTCCTCGCCGGAACGCTGCCCGCGCTCGCCGGGCTTGCCGCTGGTCATCCCGTCGCGGCGGGTTTTCTCTTCCTGGGCGCTGAACTGGGTATCTGGGCGCTCATGCTCACCGGTGGTGTTCTCGACGACCTGGGGAAGCGGTGGCGTAACCGCGTCACCGAATGGCTCGACCAGGCTGTGCTTCGCGGCACCTCGCGGTTCGGCAAGCGCTATCGCGAGTTCCTGATCGACACGTTGCGCGCCATAGAGGAACAGGGACCTGCCACGTCGGGCTTCTACCGGCCGGATCTGGACGAGGTTTTCGTTGACGTCGGACTCGTCACCCAGGCACCGCACCTCGTGTCGCCGAGTCTGCTGGCAGACCAGCAGGTGATCGGGGTGGACAGGCGCAACCTCGACGAATTCATCGACCAGGAGCAGCCTAGCGTCCTCGCCGTGATCGGTGCGCCCGGCAGTGGCAAGTCGACGCTCCTGCGCCGCACGGCGCGGGAGATCAGCCGGCACAGGTTCCGCAACCGGCGCACCGTGCCGATCCTGCTGTACCTGCGCGACCACACCGACATCATCGTGGGGAATCCGGACATCGACGTCGCCACGTTGGTCCGGCGGCATCTCGAGGTCTACCGGCTGGAGGATCCCGCCCGGTGGTTCGAACGCAGGTTGCGCGCAGGCAAGTGCGTGGTGCTGCTGGACGGCCTGGACGAGGTGGCCGACCAGAAGGACCGCACGGTGGTGTCCGACTGGGTGTCGGCACAGGTCGCGCGTTACCCGAAGAACGACTACGTGCTCACCTCCCGGCCGCAGGGTTACCTCTCGTCCAAAGTGGACAACGCGCTGGTGCTGCAGGTGCGGAGCTTCTCGGACGAGCAGGTCACGGACTTCGTACGGCGCTGGTACTTCGCGGTCGAACGGCGCGCGTCCCGTTCGGAGAGCGTGGACGTGCGCCGGGCCGCTGAGATCGCCGCCAACGACCTGCTCGACCGGTTGTACCGCAACCCCGCGCTCTACGAGCTGACCGTCAATCCGTTGCTGCTCACCATGATCGCGAACGTGCACCGCCATCGCGGCGCGCTGCCAGGCAGCCGTGCAGATCTCTACAAGGAGATCTGCGAGGTCATGCTCTGGCGCAGGCAGGTGGCGAAGAAGATGGAGCTGGAACTGCGCGGCGACAAGAAGGAAAGCCTGTTGCGGAGCCTTGCCTTCGGGATGATGGAGAAACGCGTCACCGGCGTGCCCCGGGCGGACGTGGTCGAGGCCATCAAGCCCTCGATGCGCCGACTGTCCCGCGACTTCACCGTCGATGGTTTTCTGTCGGACGTCACGACCAACGGCCTGCTCGTCGAACGGGAGAGCGGTGTCTACTCGTTCGCCCATCACACTTTCCAGGAGTACCTGGCGGCAGCGCACATCCGGGACAAGCAGTGGAGCAAGATCCTTGTGGACGGCGTCGACGACGTGTGGTGGCGGGAGACCACCCTGCTCTACGCCGCCTGGTCGGACGCCGACGAGATCGTGCAGGCGTGCCTGGACTCCTCCAGCGTGGCCGCCTTCCAGCTCGCCTACGACTGCGCGGGACAGGGCAGTGAACTCGCGCCGGAGCTCGTGGAACGAATGGACGCGCTGCTCGCCGAGGTGTACGAGCCGGACACGCCCGCCGAACGCCGCCGGCTGATGGCGGGCGTGCTGGCCGCCCGGCACGTGCACGGCCTGGTCCGCACGCGAGGCCGTCGCTGGGTGTGCTCGAAACCGATCACCAGCGGGATCTTCTGGCTCTACCAGCAGGACGTCCGCGCCGAGCAGGCGGTCAACGCCGTCCCTGGCGGCACCGATCCGGTGCGCGGCGTGTGGGGTGGCGATGCGTTGGCGTTCACCCGATGGATCAACAGCATCACCGGCAACCACATCGTCTACCAGTTGCCGGAACACGACGACGTCAAGGACGTCTTCGACCGGGCGCCGGACTTCACGGTGTGGCTCCGCCCGACGGCGAAGGCGAAGCAGCCGAAGCTCTGGGTGCCCAAGGGTGTCGCACATCCGCACAGCGTGAACAGCGAAATGTTGGCGAGCCACGTCATCGGAGACGCTACTCGGGTCGCGCCGAGCCTCGCACGGCTGCTGCTCCTGCAGTCGCTCCTGGAGGTCCGCGTGCTCGCCGAGAACCTCGAAGGCGAGCTTGCCCAGGCTCGTGCGAACGCGATGGCGCGAGGTCGTACGCGAGAACTGGAGATCGCGGCCGCGGCAGCCCACGCGCGATCACTGGCGAAGGACAGACCACTGCGGCTGGCACAGGCCTTGGAAGGGGCGCGCGACCTCGCGGCGGCGCTCGGCCTGGAGTCCGCGGCCGCCGTGACGATCGAGGTCGTGAAGGCGATCGCCTACGCGAACAAGGCCGACCGGGCAGCGGCGATCGCGCGAGCGGACCGGCTCGCGGACGACCTCGTCGACGAGCTCGATCCGGACTTCGCCCGCATCTTCGTCCTCACCGGCAAGTCGAGCGCCCGCAAGTCACCGGACCGCGTCATGGGGCGGGCGCTGTGCAAGGTCTTCGACACGCTGTTGTTCAAGCAGCCATCACCGGAGACGTGGGCCACGGAGTTCTCGACCGCGTTCCTGCACCACACCCTGGACTTCCAGCAGAAGCCGATCGTCGTGTCACCAGGCGCACTGGCCGATTCGACGCACCACGCCCGGAGGGTGCTCATCGATGTGGCGGGGGTGTCGGCGTCGGAGGAAGACGAGGACGAGGACGTCTACGAGGGGCCGTCCGCCTGGGCGAGCCAGGCGGTGTTCGCACTCGAAGATGTCGCTGTCCCGATCTTCGAACGCAAGCGCGACCTCACACCCGACACCGCCACGGCGATTCGGCTGGCGTCGTTGTGCCTGGCCGCGGAGACTCCGACGTTGCGCACCGGCGTGCTCAGTCAGACGTTCCGGCAGATCGCCGCAGGGGTCTCGCTGCTGGAACGCCGCATGGACGGTCAGGCCGTGTGCAACGAGACGATCATGCTCTCGGTCTCCTAGCTCTGACGGTCACCCAAGTAGGTGAGCGTGGCGAGCACCCGCCGGTTGCGGACCTCGCCGGGCACGGTCCGAGCTTGGCGAAGATGTTGCCGAAGTGCTCCGCGGCCTCGGAGACGACGCGCCTCTCGGCGATGCCCGAGTCGGAGCAACCCTCGGCGATCAGGCCCAGCACCTCGCGTTCGCGGTTCAACAGGCCTTGCCAGCGGGCTGCGCTTCAGGAGCTTGCGGACCACCTCGGGATCGATGACGGTCTCGCCCGCCGCCACCTGCGCCCGCTGACCGCTCACCTCGTCGTCACCTCCACCGGTGACCAGGCGGAACGGCTGCCCGGAATCGAAGGCGTGGCCGTCGTGTCCCGGCAGAACGCTGTGGACGTCACGATCACAGCGGGGGGACCGGCGCAGCGTCCACTCCGGGATCATCGCGGTCGACTACATGCACACGTACACCCTTATTCCGGCGAACGGTGACTTGAACGCACTCATCGGTGACACCGTTTTCGTCGGCCCCGCCCAGCGCTCGGAGTGGATCCGGCCCCGGCGAGGTGCTCAGCGTGGCGCAGAAGGAAAACCGCTGAACCTCACCGTCGTCGGAGGACTTCCGGAGACCCTCGAACCGGGCGAGAACTTTTTGGTCCCGCGTGCGATTCCGCCCAGGCAGGTGTGGACGAACGCGCCGACGGAGACGGTCATCCAGGTCGCTGCGGAACAAACCCCGGTGTTGTCGCCGAACGGACCGAGCGGGCCGGTATCGGACAGGTGCACACCGCGCGGGATTGGGCGAGGGCGCGTGCGGGCAGAAATCAGGCAGGAAACGTCCAGATCCTTAGTGCGCTGATGGGATTGGCCGGGCTCTGCGCGCTGATGGCCGTCGTGAACTCGGTCGTCATCGCGGGCACCGAACGCCGCCGCGAGTTCGCCGTCTTCCGGGTGACCAGGCCCGGCCGGCCCCAGGTCGTCCGGACGACTGTGGCCGAGGCCACTGCGGCGGCGATCATCGGACTGCTGCTCGGATGCGCGGCCGCCGCCGCGGGATTGGCGGGCATCGGCGGTTCCGTGCGCGCCGCGATCGGCGTGACCGTCGTGCACGTTCCTTGGACGCTCCTCGCGGTGGTCGCGGCCGGTTCTCTCGCCGTCGTGGCGATGACCAGGGGAATTACCGCGTTCTTGACGACACGGGAGCGGCCGTTCTCGTTGATCACGACCAAGGAATGAGCTGTGTTGATCACGGTGAGGTGCGGTGATCCGCATGCGAATTCGCGAATAACGGCTGGTGACGGAAAGCGACGCCTGGTTGCGCTCCGTTCCGCTTAGAAGATGCCGCACGTCGTTGTCAAGTTCGGGGCAATAGCCGTCGCGTTTCCACTGTTCAGTTAGCGAAAGCCCAGCTCGCGTCCTTTCGCCCGCTCGGTCACGACCGCGCGACCTCCCCGCGAGAGCGTGCGCATACCGCAACAGCTGGGGATCGAACCGGAGAACGGGGGTGTTGCGTTGCGCATCTGACTGAGTACTCTGCACTCACCCCCTCAAGATCATCGCTGTTGGTCATGTTGATCATGTGGTGTTATCTTTCCGTCGCCAATTCGGGTGGTCGTGGAGCGTTGTGAAGCTGAAGAACGTGCCTGAGACGAATTACAAGACAATTCGTTCGCGGCTCACTGGTGTCGTGGTGGTTCCCAGCGTCGTCCTTCTGGCCATGTGGGCGCTGTTCTCGTCCTACACGGTGTTCGAGGGTCTCTACCTCCAGCTGGTCGCCTCCGGCGCGCGGGACGCCTCGATCCCCGCGGTCCAGTCGTTCGCGTCGCTGCAGAAGGAACGCGAGCTGAGCATGACGAGCCTGAGTCGCTCGGGCGCCAGCACGTCGGCGTTGCTCAAGCAGCAGCAGGACACCGACAAGGACGTCGAGAAGATGAAGTCGGCGTTCGCCGAACTCGCTTCCCAGGCGCCGCAGGAGATCGTCGACGGCATCAACAAGCTCAACGGACTGCTCGACCAGCTGCCGGACCAGCGCGAGCGCCTGGAGTCGGGCAACGCGTCCAAGGACGAGATCTACCGCTACTACAACAGCGTGCTCGACGCCGGTGGCTCGCTGTTCGGCACGCAGGCCCGCATCGTGCCCGACGCCGAGACCGTGCAGGGCGCACTCGGTGCGCTGCAGTACTTCCAGGCCTCCGACGCGATGTCGCGGTCCAGCTCGGTCGCCGCGGGCGCGCTGGCGGCGGGCAAGTTCACGCCGGAGGAGCACCGCGAGTTCGCGAACCTCGTCGGCGCTTACCACTTCACGCTCAACGTCATCGAGCCCACCTCGCTGCCGAACGTGCGCGAACACTTCAAGCAGCTCACCGGCAGCGCGCCGTACCAGCAGCTGGTGACCCTGGAGAACCGCCTCCTGCAGAACTCGGAGCGGCCCGTCGGGCAGCAGGTCACGCTCGCGGACTACGAGAACGCCACCCGCGCGGTGTCCACCGAGCTGACGACGATGGTGCAGGAGCAGTCCACCGGCGCGGTCAACATCGCCATGGCCAACGGCAAGGACAAGTTCACCACCGTCCTGATCGGCAGCCTCATCGCCCTCATCGCGGTCATCGCCGGCATCTTCGTCGCGGTCCGCGTCTCGAACCGCCTCGTCAACAAGGCGTTGATCGTCCGCCTCATCGCACTGAAGAGCGACTCGCTCAAGCTCGCGCACGAACGACTGCCGAACATCGTCGAGCGGCTGCGCGAGGGCAAGCACGTCGACGTCGCCGCGGAGGTCCCCGCTCTCGACTACGGCAACGACGAGATCGGGCAGGTGGCCGACGCGTTCAACGCCGCGCAGTACACCGCCGTCGCCGCGGCCGTGAAGGAGTCGCAGACCCGTGAAGGCGTGAACCGGGTCTTCCTCGACATCGCGCGCCGCAACCAGGGCCTGGTGCACCGCCAGCTCAAGATCCTCGACAAGCTGGAGCGCGAGGAGGAGAACCCCGACCACCTCGACGCGTTCTTCCAGCTCGACCACCTCGCCACCCGCGCGCGCCGCAACGCCGAGAACCTGATCATCCTGACCGGCGAGCAGCCGGGCCGGCAGTGGCGCAAGCCCGTGCGCATGCTCGACGTCGTGCGCGCCGCCGTCGCCGAGACCGAGCAGTACGCCCGCGTGAAGGTCAACCCGGTGCCCGAGGTCGCGCTGGTCGGCGCCGCCGTCGCGGACACCATCCACCTGATCGCCGAGCTCGTCGACAACGCGACCTCGTTCTCCTCGCCGCGTTCACAGGTCGAGATCCACAGCAGCGAGGTGCCGCAGGGTCTCGTCATCGAGATCGAGGACCACGGCCTCGGCATCAAGCCCGAGGACCGCGAGCTGCACAACAAGATGCTGGAAGCGCCGCCCGACTTCGAGGCGATGAGGCTGCGCGGCGAGTCCCGCCTGGGCCTGTTCGTCGTCGCCCGGCTGGCCGCCCGCCGCCACATCCACGTCGAGCTGCGCGACTGCCCGTCCGGCGGCACCATCGCGCTGGTCCTCATCCCGGCGGAGC
Organism: Lentzea sp. NPDC102401; assembly: GCF_044765805.1. Taxonomy (NCBI): domain Bacteria; kingdom Bacillati; phylum Actinomycetota; class Actinomycetes; order Pseudonocardiales; family Pseudonocardiaceae; genus Lentzea; species Lentzea sp. NPDC102401. The sequence continues at coordinate 152,178 of NZ_JBIWKS010000002.1, forward strand.
TGATCGTCGGCGAGGCGGGCGCGGTGGACCCCGCGGACTCGGTCCAGATGCCCAAGCCGACGTTCCGCCAGCAGACGCTCCAGCAGGCCTCGCGGTCGCCGGAGGCCCTGGAGGCCTCGGTCCCGATGCAGGGCGACCTGACGCGGGACCCCCGGCCCGCCGAACGCCCCACCGAGACCTTCCACCTGGACGAGTTCTGGGCCGGGAGGGCAGTGGGAAACGACCGGAGCCCAGGCCTGGAAAGGGACCTGGACAGCAGCAGCGGGCACATCGAGCTGCCCCGGGAAGACCGCCTGGCAGGCGTCTGGCCGACAGACGACCCGGGGGAAGGTGAGGAGACGACGCGTCAGAACGCCAGGCCGGAGCTGCCGCGCCGGAGGCGGCAGCAGCACCTCGTACCTCAGCTGGCCAACGACGAACCCCGGCCGATGCCCGAACTCGCGGAGTTCAACCCCGAGGAACGGGCGGAACGCACCCGCGACGGAATGTCCGCCTTCCAGCAGGGCACGCGCAGCGCCCGCCAGGCCGACGACGTCGTGGAACCGTGATCACGAAACTGAAAGGGCTATTTCCGTGGACGACCTGACCGGCGGGCACCCCGAGCTCAACTGGCTGCTGGAGGACCTCGTCGCGAGAGTGGTCGGTGCCCGGCACGCGGTGGTGCTCTCCGCGGACGGCCTGCTGCTCGCCCACTCTCCCGAGCTGTCCAAGGACGACTCCGACCACCTCTCGGCGATGGCGTCGGCGTTCCAGAGCCTCGCTCGTGGAACCGGACGCCACTTCGGAGGCGGCCAGGTCCGCCAGACCATCGTGGAGATGGAGCGCGCGCACCTGTTCGTCACCGCGGCGGGACAGGGAGCCTGTCTCGCGGTGGTGGGCGACGAGGACGCCGACATGGGCATGATCGCCTACGAGATGAACATGCTCGTGAAGCGCGTAGGCGCCTACCTCTCGTCGGCACCGCGAACACTGGCGTCGCCGAGGATGCCCAACCCCCTCGGGTTGTCATGAGCAACTCCTCCGACTGGTGGTACGACGAGGCGGCGGGCCCCATGGTCCGCCCGTACGCGATGGTGAGCGGCCGCACCAGGCCCAAGCCCGCGGGTGAGGATCTGACCCTCACGACCCAGGTCCGGGCACTGCGCACGACGACCGACCAGGGCACGCTGTCGGTAGAGCACCTGGAGATCATCAAGCTCTGCCGGAAACCGCTTTCCGTCGCGGAGGTCGCTGCCTACCTGCACGCACCGCTCGTCGTGGTGAAGGTGCTGCTGAGCGACCTCATCCAGCGCGGAGACGTCATCACCAGCGGCCCGGCCACCACGGTGGTCCCGGTCGACATGAACCTACTCCAGAAGGTGCTCGATGGTGTCCGTGCAATCTGATCGGCCTGATTCCGGGCAGGGGCGTGAGGAACTCACCATCCCCTCCTCCGTCAAGATCGTCGTCGCCGGCGGTTTCGGCGTCGGCAAGACCACGATGGTCGGCGCGGTCAGCGAGATCACCCCGCTGCGGACCGAGGAACTGCTCACCGAGGCCGGCGAGGAGATCGACGACCTCTACGGCGTCGAGGGCAAGACCACGACCACGGTCGCCCTGGACTTCGGCCGCATCACGATCAACCCCGAACTGGTGCTCTACCTGTTCGGCACGCCGGGCCAGGACCGCTTCTGGTTCCTGTGGGACGAGCTCGCCATCGGCTCGATCGGCGCGGTCGTCCTGGTCGACACCCGCAGGCTCGACGCGGGCTTCGGCGCGATCGACTTCTTCGAGCGGCGGGGCATCCCGTTCGTCGTGGCGGTGAACTGCTTCCAGGGCAGCCACTCCTACACGGCGGAGGAGATGCGCGCGGCGCTGGACGTCGCGGACACGGTGCCGTTGGTGCTGTGCGACGCCCGCGACCGCGAGTCGTGCAAGGCGGTGCTGGTCCGCGTGATCGAACACGCGATGAACAAGCTCGACGTGATGGCCTGACCTTTGTTGAAGCCCTTGGCGTTGTGCGCCAAGGGCTTCAGCTGTTCCTAGGGCTTGATCTGCTCCAGCCGGCAGCGGAACGGCCTGAGGATCGGCGGCACCTCGGTGAGCCGGTAGCCGGGCACCTGTTCGGGATCCTTGGCGATCCCCGCCAGCGTCTCCGCCACGTACTCCAGGTGACTGCGCGTGTAGACGCGGCGCGGGATCGCGAGCCGCACCAGTTCGAACGGCGCGGGCGTGATCAGGTTTCCGGCGGAGTCGATGTCCCCGAGGTAGAGCGAACCCACCTCGGCACACCGGATTCCGCCCGCGAGGTACAGCTCCGACGCGAGCGCGTGCCCGGTGAACCTGCTCGGCGGGATGTGCGGCAGCAGCCTGCCCGCGTTGAGGTAGACCGCGTGCACGCCCGCCGGCCGCACACTGTCCACACCGGCCTCTCGCGCGCAGTCGGCGAGGTACGCGGTGGCCTCGGCCCGCTCGCGCAGGTACATCGGGTCGGTGACCTCGAGCAGACCCTGCGCGCACATGTCCAGGTCTCGCCCGGAAAGCCCGCCGTACGTGCTGAACCCCTCGGTGGCGATCAGCAGGAGTTCGCACTGCTTGGCCAGGTCGGGGTCCTGCAGCGCGAGCATCCCTCCGATGTGGACGATGCCGTCCTTCTTCAGGCTCAGCACGCACCCGTCGGCGAGCCGGAACGCCTTCTTCGCGACCTCACGAGGAGTGTGGTCGCGGTACTTCTCCTCCCGCTGCGTCACGAGCCACGCGTTCTCGGCGAACCGGGCCGCGTCGAGGATGAACGGCACACCGTGCCTGCGACACAACTTCTTCACGGCCTTGAGGTTCGCCATCGACACCGGCTGCCCGCCGCCGCCGTTGTTGGTGATCGTCATGAGCACCAGGCCGACGTCCTCGGGACCCTCCAGCAACTCCTCGAGTGCGACGAGGTCGATGTTGCCCTTGAACGGCTCGTCGCTGTCGAGGTCCGCGAAGGCCGGCGACGGCAGGTCCCGCACCACGCCGCCCGCCAGTTCGACGTTCGCGCGGGTGGTGTCGAAGTGCGTGTTGCTGACCGAGATCTGCCCGGGTTTCAGCAGCGAGCCGAACAGGATCCGTTCCGCCGCCCGGCCCTGGTGCACGGGGAGGATGTGCTCGTAGCCCGTGAGTTCCTCGGTCACCTCGCGGAACCGGAACCAGGAACGGGACCCCGCGTAGGTCTCGTCGCCGCGCATTCCCGCGGCCTGCTGCTCGGCGGACAACGCGCCGGTGCCGGAATCGCTCAGCAGGTCGATCGTGACGTCTTCCGCCGTGAGGTTGAACTGGTTGTACCCGGCGTCGGCGTAGCGGCGTTCCCGGAACTCGCGGGTGGTGATGGGAATGGGCTCGACGACCTTGATGCGGTACGGCTCCACGACGGGCCTTTCTTCGGTGCGGCGGAAGTGGTGCGGTTCGGAACGTCGCCGGGTGAATTCACGCTCAGCAGGGCACCTCGCGGCGCCGACGGGCCGGGCCGCGCCACTAGACAGTCAGTGCTTTGGCGCGGGATGGGGTGACGTCGTACGCCTCGGACGACAGGTAGACCGAGACTCCCGGTTTCGGCCTGCCCAGCCGCAGCGACACGTGGGCGATCAGGCCCACACCGTCACCGAGGGGGCGCTGGACGAGGCTCGCGAGCGCCATGACGAACGGCGCCGGGTCGAACCCGCACCTGGCCATGATCGCCAGGACGCGCTCGCAGGCTTCGAGGTCGTCCTGCACGTAGTCGCGCACCGGGATGTAGAGGGAGTAGCCGCTGGGCCGCTCGGTGTCACCGGACAGGAAGGTGTAGCTCGACATCAGCGGACGCCGGGAGAACGGTCCCGCGCCTCCGCAGGCGAGTTCGCAGACGTCCGCCAGGAGTACCGGGTCGACGTCGGGGACCGCCGCCGCTGCCGCCACCACGTCCGCGATCACCGCGTCGTCGTGCGACACGTAGGTCTTCACACGTGCCTGGTTCTCGTCCGTGAGGTCGAGGGCGAAGAACGAGAACCGGTCCAGCCCGTCGCGCCGCAGCCCGTGCTCCGAGATGGCCGGGAGCGCCGAGCTCAGGCCGAGCCGGGACAGTCCTTCGCCGACAAGGGCGGTCGCGCTCTCACGGCCGCGCACGTCGGGGTTGAGGTAGACCTTGATCGCGGGCGGCGTCTCCGGCCCGACGATCAGCGAGTACCAGAACGCGAACGCGCCCTGCGGGTCGTCCGGCAGGAACAGATCGCGCACCCGGTCGAGCTGCCCGAGGTTCAGGCCGCGCCGCCGCGCCAGCCGGTCGAGCACGCCGAGCGCCGCCTCGAGATTGGCGCGCGGACCGGGTTGTTCGGCGAGCGATTCGACGATCATGCGGACGACCGGTCGTTCGTTTTGGGCCAAAGCCACCGAGAATTCAACGGGGGTGTGGTCGTCGGCGACATTGGAGGTCCAATGGGGAACCGCGGACAGGGGCAGTCTGCAACCAGGGCCCAATGCTTCACCCAGCAGTTTTGTCGCGCTTTGCGCCGAGTCCGCTAAACCGACGGCGCGAAGGAGGTCGCGTAGTTGTCCGATGGCGAAATCGTGCAGGGAGACGGCTGGCGCGCTCAAGATGGGGCACTCCTGATCGGGCCGGTAATCCGGTCGGTTGCAATCCTGACGGGGTGGAATCGCAACGTGAATTCTCTCAACCAGCCACATGCCCAGGTCAAGAGCCAAGGGGGTTGCGTGCGACACTCTGCGCTGTGATCAAGATTGCACCACTCGGTCTATTGACTTGATCGCTCTCTGCTGTCTTCGTGCGCAATTGTGTCTGCGGGTATGAGTGTGCTATGCGTGATCGTCAATGGTGTCGCAGAGTGAAGGATTGTGCTAATCGCGGGCATTGTGGTATTGCGTTCGTTTGCGGCCCGTTTGTCTCGGTACAAAAGAAAAACGGGGGTGCCCGCATCGCGGAACACCCCCGTTCGGGGCTTGTTTCGACACTTCTCAGCCGTACGTCTTCGCGCACCGCTCTTTGCCCGGACAACTGCGGATCATGCGCACCGAAGGCGCCTCGCCGATCCTGTCGGGCGGGTTCGCCGCACCGTCCGGCCACTGCACGGAGATCGCGATCGACGCCGCGTTGTTGTCGTAGTTCTTCTCCAGCAATGCGCGGTCGGAGTTCACGACGTTGACCACGTCGTAGATGCCGGACTTCACGTGCGTGAGGTCCAGCCACTGGAAGTCGACGTCGTGCTTGTAGTCGTCGCCGGAGCCGACGGAGATGCCGAACATGACGTCCACAGCGGACGGGTTGTGGTGCTCGCACATGTGCCCGTCCAGGCGTTCCGCGAGCTTGCCCTCCGGGCTGTCCGGATCCGTGGGCCGGTGCTCCAGGTCGTCGGAGACGGTGTAGCGGTCGCCGATGCAGAACCCGTTCTTGCGGTCGGTCACGACCACGCCGCCGTCGGGGGTGCGCAGCTGGAAGTACTCGAAGTTGAGCAGGTGCCAGTGCGTGTGCGTGGGAGCGGGCTCGTAGTACGCGCTGGAGTTCGTCTCGCGCCGCGCCTCGTTGTAGGAGCCCGCGATCGAACCGTCCACACCGGACTGGATTGCCTGACGCACGTTCATCGTCGGCGTGGACGTGCTGTCGCGGTGCGCGTGCAGCAGCAACGGGCCGTCGCCGACGTTGTCGATCGAGGTGGTGAACCGCAGGCGGACGGCCTGGGCGGTGCCGCCGCGGTACATGCACTTGCCCCGTGCCGCCGAGGCGTCCTCCACCAGGCACACGTCCCAGGCACGGCACAGCAACGGGGAGCCGTCGTGGCCACCGGGACAGCCGATGGGCGCCTGGCGGAGATCGGGCAGCAGCGGCGCGGGATCGGCCTGGACGTGCTGCGAGGAGACGAGGTTGACCGCGGTGATCGTGAGTGCTGCGATCACCGCGCCGATTCTGCTGACCATGCGGCGTTCTCCTGGGTCGCGGAGCTCCTGGCGGCGCGCAGGAGCGTGTCCGTCACGGAGTTGGAGAGCTCGACGCTGGAGTTCCAGCTCGTGACGTCGGGGTAGACGTGGGCCGTGGTGGCGAGCAGCAGCCGCGTGCCGGGGACCTCGACAGCCGGCCGCTTCGTGAGATACCCCAGTGGGTACACCGGTTCGACGAACGGCGCCTTGAACACGCGCACCTCGTCGACGTCGTCCGGCTTGAGTCCTTTGTGGATGCTCAGCAGCTGCTCGGTCCAGCGGCGGGCGATGCTCTCGGAGTCCTCGCGGTACAGCGCGGACTCGCGATCGGTGTAGTGCATGACGTACACGAGATGCCGGTCGCCGTAGCGCTGCGAACCGGTCAGCGGGGTCATCTCGATCACGCCGTCGAAGTCAGTGCCGCAGCGCAGCACCGGCGCCCAGTAGTGCCCGGACAACGGCTTGCGCAGGAAGAACAACGTGTTGACGACACCCTGGTACGGCAGCTGGACCTCGGGCAGCCGCGGTGCCAGCTCGGCGTCCGCGATGGCCCGCAACGCCGGCAGCGGAACCGTGGAGACCGCGTGGTCCGCCTCGATCGTCTCGCCGTCGGCCAGCGTCACGACCACCCGGCTCGCCGAAGCCTCAAGCCTGCCAACGGGAGCGGAGACGCGGACCTCGCCGCCATGAGCCTCGATGGAGGCCCTCAGCGCGTCGATCACGCTCTTGTAGCCACCGGCCGGGTAGCCGCGGACCGCCTCGTTGCTCTCGCGGCCCAGGCGCTGCCACACGTACAGGGCGGGCACGTCACCGAACGCGGAGCCGAACTTCGCCCCGAACATCGGCGCGAGCAGCATCTCCCAGATGGTGTCGCCGTACAGGCCGCGCAACCAGTCCTCGGTGCGCAGGTTGTCGAGGTCCTTGCCCTTGCCCAGCCTGCGCAGCAGCAGCGAGACCACGCCGAAGCGGATCCGGTTCACCAGGCTGAGCGGCCGGAACCGCAGCAGGTCCAGCGCCGAGTTGAACGAGCGGTGCTCGCCCTCGACGATCATGCCCATCGTGGTCGGGTTCCAGCCGACGCTCTCGCGCAGGCCGACCTCGTCCAGCAGCGCCAGCAACGCCGCGTCGGTCGGCATCACGCAGTGGTAGAAGCGTTCCACCGACCGGCCCTGCGACGTGAAGAACGTGCCGAGGCCACCGAGCTGGTCACTGGCTTCGAGAAGCGTCACCGCCATGCCCTCGCGGGCGAGGCGGTGCGCGGTGGCGAGGCCGCAGATGCCCCCGCCGATCACGACGACCCGCGCGGTCATCAGAGCTTCCGGAACGGAACGGGCGCGAGGCGGTCACGCGTGAGCAGGAGCAGGTACTGCTTGAGCGTGCGGCCGAGCCGGAGCTTGCTGGCGCCGGGCTTGCGGTCGTAGCGCAGGTGCAGCGGGATCTCGCTGACGATCGGCCCGCAGTGCCGCAGCTTGAGCAGGAGCTCGACCATGCAGGCGAACCCGCGTTCCTCGACCAGGCGCTCGCCCCAGTGCTCGGTGGCGCGGCGCAGCAGGCTCACCCGATAGGCGCGGAAGCCGCTGGTGAAGTCGCGGACGCCGTCGAAGTGCAGGATCTTTCCGAACACGACGCGGGCGCCGCGCGAGAGCAGCCTGCGCCACTGCGGTGCCGTCGAGTCGTCGCCGCCCGAGACGAAGCGGGAGCAGATGACGACGTCCGCGCCGGCCTTGATCTCGGCCAGCATCGCGGGGAAAACACCGGGGTCGTGGGTGTCGTCGGCGTCCATGACGATCAGGACGTGCTCCGGCGAGGCCTCGGCGAGCACGGCCCGCAGTCCCGACTGGACGGCCTGGCCGAGCCCGAGGTTGACCGGGTGGGTCACCAGGCGGACGTCGAGCCCGCGCACGCCGGTCACGCTGGCGGCGGTGCCGTCGGACGAGCCGTCGTCGACCACCCACACGGTGATCCGGTCGGCGAGATCGGTGCCGGCGATGCGCGCCAGCAGCGACGGAAGCGCCACCGCCTCGTTGTAGGCGGGCAGGACGACGTGCACATCGCCGCACGTGCGGATCGGCTTCTGCACGATCGCGACCGGTTCGCCGGCGGAATGCCGGATGCCGTGTTCGTCGACTCTCACGCTCAATGCCCCCTCTTCGGTGGCTCGTGGTTGGTGGCGTGAATTATTGACACGGCGTGCTAAAGCTTTGAGGCGGCCCTGGGTGAGTTCAGGGCAGGAACAACGTCGAAACCTCACCAACTGCGTTCACGCGGGACACAGAAGAGGGATATTGATACCCGAAGAGATGATTTATCAGCGCTCATTCACTCTTTCGTGCACTCCTGCGGCCACAACTCCTTCGATCGGATGATTTTCCATGAGGCGATTCTCGGCGGTTGCCGTTCCAGCAGCTCCCCTTCCCGCGCGCGAGGCTGAGCACAGACGCCCTTCGCAGCGCCCCCTCAAACCGTCGTCGGTCCGCCGAGACCTGCTCAGCCGGGTGAACGCGGTGGCGGTCCTGCTCGTCCTCGCCGACACCGCGGTGCTCGCCGCCGTGTGCGTGCACCGGGGTCTTGGCTGGGGCTGGAGCACCGCGGTCGTGGCCACGATGCTCACGATCAGGGGAACGTGGCGGCTCTACCGGCGGCGACTGTGGTTGTCGTGGCTGCAGGACCTGCCCCGGTCCGCGGCGAGCACGGCGCTGGCGTTCGCGCTGCTGTCCGGCATCGGTCTGGTCAGCGGCTCCGACGCGGCCGACCTCGCCGCCGCGCAGTGGGCGATGCTCGCGTTCGCGCTGGTCATCGAGCCGGTCCGGTGGTGCGTGTTCGCGTTCGGCCGGTGGTGCCGCCGCAAGTTCGACCGCTGCGACCGCACGATCATCGTCGGCGCGGGCGAGGTCGGCGTGAACCTCGCGCGGACCATGCTGGAGCACCCCCAGTTCGGCCTGCGGCCCGTCGCGTTCGCCGACTCCGGCCCCGATCCGGACCGGCAGCCGCCGCTGCTCGAGGTCGTCGACGGCGACCTGGCCGACGCGATCGTCCGGCTCAAGGCGGGCACCGTCGTGCTCGCGTTCTCGCACACCCGCGACTCGCCGCTGGTCGAGGCCGCGATCACCGCCCACCGGCTCGGCTGCTCGACGCTCGTGGTGCCCCGCATGTACGAGCTGCACCCGGACGGCCCCGGCATCGAACGGCTGCGCAGCTACCCGCTGATGCGCCTGGGCACCGCGCCGACCAGCAGGCCGACCTGGTGGATCAAGCGCGCCGCCGACCTGCTGCTGGCCGCGTTCGCCCTGGTCGTGCTGTCCCCGGTGATCGGGCTGTGCGCGCTCGCCGTGCTGGTGGAGAGCGGCCGGCCGCTGATCTTCCGGCAGGTTCGCGTCGGCATGGACGACCGCACGTTCACCCTCTACAAGATCCGCAGCGTCCGGCAGTCCGGCGAGGACGACTCGCAGGTCAAGTGGTCCGTCGTGGGCGACTCGCGGGTCGGGCCGGTCGGCCGGTTCCTGCGCAGGACGTCGCTCGACGAGCTGCCCCAGCTGTGGAACGTCCTGCGCGGCGACATGTGCGTCGTCGGGCCACGCCCGGAGCGTCCTGGTTTCGTTCGCGAGTTTTCCGCTATTCACGAGCTATATTGGGCGCGCCATCGCGTTCCGACCGGCTTGACTGGACTAGCCCAGGTGCACGGTCTGCGAGGTGACACTTCAATCGCCGACAGGTCTCGATACGACAACTACTACATCGCGAATTGGTCGTTGTGGCTCGACCTGAGGATTCTACTGATGACAGCGGGTGAGTTGTGTTGTCGGAGAAATCGCTGATACGTCGATTCGCCGCTGTCGCTCTCGTACTTCTTTCGAGTGCATGTGCGGTCAGTGCCGCCGAGTCGGACCCGATCATCACCGGGCCGGTGCCGAAACCGATGGCGCCCTGCGCGTGGTGGTACGGCATCGGCGACTCGCCCTCGTCGTGGGAGATCCGGGCCGCCGCGAAGCACTACGACGTCGTCGTGCTCAACGCGTGGGAGACCTCGGCCATGCGCAAGCTGCACGAGCTGAACCCCAGGGTCAAAGTGCTGGTGTACAAGGACTTCTCCAGCACCCGCAACTACTACGGCGCGGTCGAGGGCGATCGGGACGCCCGGTACCTGCCCACCGGCGTCGGTTACGTCGCCGCCGAGCAGAAGCAGCCGGGGTGGTTCGCGATCAGCACCCTCGGCCAGCGCATCGAGTGGGACGGCTACCCGAAGCACTGGCAGATGACGGTCTGGGACCCGGCCTACCAGGAGGCGTGGGCGGACGCCGTGGTCGGCGAGGTGCTGCGCGAGGGCTGGGACGGCGTGCTGGCGGACAACGACTTCAGCTCGCTGCGGTACTACTCGCCGTCGATCATCGCGGGCACCGCCGACGCCGCCGGGACCGACCGGCTGCTGCGCGACGGCCTCGACGGCATGCTCCAGCTCACCGGTGACGCCCTGGAGAAGGCCGGGAAGATGCTGGTCCCCAACGTGTCGGAGTCGCAGCTGACACCGGGCAGGTGGTCGGCGCACTCCCGGTACGCGGGCGCGATGGAGGAGAACTTCGGCCTGCAGGGCGACGACGGCACCGGCGAGCTGATCACGTTCCAGGGCAACCAGTTCAAGGAGCAGCGCGCCCAGGCCGCGCTCGGCGAGTCCTGGCTGCTGCTGGTCACGCACACGAAGTCGGACAAGGAGGAACGCGTCGGGTACGCCTCGGCCGCGCTCCTCGCGAGCCCACACACGTGCTGGACCAGGGCAGAGCCGGACTACAAGAACCCGTACTGGTCGCTCTACCAGGACGCACGGCTCGGCGAGGCGATCGAGACGGCCAACCGCCTGCCGAGCGGCGTGTGGAACCGCCGCTACTCGGGCGGCTGGGTGGCCGTGAACCCGACGAAGACCTCCGTGCTCCTCACTCCTCCGCCGGGTCTCGTGACGCTCAAGGGCGAGGCCGTGCCCACCCAACTCGACGTGCCGTCAGCCGACGCGGTCGTGCTGGTCAACGGTCCGAAACGGTGAGCTTGCGGTAGAGGTCGAGGTGCCGCCGCGCGCAGACCTCCGCGGTGAACCGCTCCCGTGCCCTCGTCGCGAGCCGATGTCCGGTGCTCGCGGGGTCGGGGTCGGCGAACAGCGCCTGCAGCCGTGCCGCGAGTGCGGGCACGTCGCCGGGCTTCGGGCAGTCGTCGCCGGGAACGCCCAGCATGTCCGCGACGCCGCCGGTGTCGGTGGCGACGACGGGTTTGCCCGCCGCCATGGCCTCCGCGACCACGAGCGGCTGCTGCTCCATTGTGGACGGCAGCACCAGTGCGTCGTGCTCCAGCAGCAGTTCGGGGACGTCGCTGCGGAATCCCAGGAACTCGACCCGGTCCGCGAGACCTCGGCGCGTCACCCTGCCCTCGGCCTGGAGCCGGAGCGGGCCGTCGCCGACGACCGTGAGCGTCGCGTCCTCCGGCATCGTGGTCTCCAGCGCGTCCAACAGGTTCAGCAGACCCTTGCGTTCGACGAGCAGGCCCACGAACACGAGTTTGCGCACGGGCTTGGTGGGCGGGTTCGCGGCGCCGACCTCGACGCAGTTGTCGATGTGGGTCATGCGGTGCGGGGGCACGTAGAGGCGTTCGCGCAGGAACCGGCCCATCTCCCTGGCAGGCACGACGGTCCGGTGCACGACGCGGGCGACGGCGGCGTCGGCGGCCAGCACCGCCCTGGTGTAGGGCGGGGGAGGGGTCGCGCCCCGGATGTTGCGGAACCACGGCTCGGCCACGTCGTCGGGCACGCCGTGGTAGGTGTGCACGATCTTGGTGCCGGTGGTGGCGAGCGCGGCGCTGACCAGTCCGGACCGGCGGTCCTGGGCGTGCACGACGTCCGGGCGCCAGGCCTTGAGAGCGGCACGTGCCTGCCGTGCGGCGGCCATGTCCCCCTTGCGCATCACCAGGGTCTCTTCGAAGAACGGGTCGATCAGCTCGGCGCCACGCCGGGGCCGCGGGCCGAACACGCGCACCTCGGCGTCGCCCGACTTGGCCAGCGCGGCGGCCAGGCGCACCGTCACGTCCACCGGGCCACCGCTGTCCTGGGTGAGCAGGTAGGCGATCCGTGTCATCGTCGTCCTTCCTCGGAGACCAGGGTCTCGGTGAGCGTCACGATCTGGTCCGCCATGCGGTCGCGGTCGAACAGGGTCTCGGCCCTCTGCCTGCCGCGTTTTCCTTCCGCGGCAGCCAGTTCCGGATCCGCGAGCCGGAGCGCAATCGCTTGCGCCAGGGCTTTCGTGTCGCCGGCGGGGACCACTTCGCCCGCGTCGCCGAGGCTTTGCTCGACGCCTTCGACGTCGAACGCGACCACCGAGCGTCCGCAGGCCATGGCCTCCAGCGGCACCAGCGCCATGCCTTCTGCGCGGGACGGCAGGACCACGACGTCAGCCTCGGCGTAGAAGTCCTCGACCTTGTCGCTGTGGCCGTGCCAGCGGGTGTTCGGGTGTGGGGTGGCTTGGAGTTGTGCTGCCATCGGGCCGTCGCCGACGATCAGGAGTTCGGCGTCCGGGACTTTCTCGAGCACCTGGGGCCAGGCTTCGAGCAGCAGGTCCTGGCCCTTCTGGTGGGCCAGCCGTCCGACGCACACCGCTGTGGGGGTGTCGTGGGTTTTCGGTCGGGGGCTCAGGCGTTGGGTGTCGACGCCGTTGCAGACGACCTCGGCCCGTGCGGTTACTCCTGCCGCGCGGCCGGCTTTGAGCTCGTCGTCGCTGACGCACAGGAGCACGGTCGTCCAGCCTGAAGCCTTGGCCTCCCAGAACCGGCAGGCTCGGCTGAGCAGTCCGGTGGCGACGCGGAACGACCACAGGTGGGGCTGGAAGATCGTCGGGGTGTGGCCGCGCAGGACGAGCCTCGCCAGGCCTGCCTTGGAGCTGTGCAGGTGGACGACGTCCGGCTGGAGGTGTCGCAGGATCTTGCGGAGTTTTCGCAGCTCTGAGGCGGTGCGCGGTCCTGGTGTCCTGGTCGCCCGCCAGGGGTGGAGCGGGATTCCGGCTTTGGCTGCTTCTCGGGTGAGCCAGCCCGGCGGGCAGGCGATGCTGACGTCCCAGCCTCGTTGCCGCTGGGCCTGGGCGAGGTTGAGGACCACGACGGCGACTCCGGCCTCGACCGGTTGCGTCACGTGGACGATCTTCACGCGCGCTCCTTCAGTCCGATGAGGACGGTGCGGTTCAGGGGAAGGGTGATCGCGCAGTAGGTCGCGAGCAGGACCAGGCCGGTGGCGATGAGTCCCGTGATGGTCCTGGTTTCCGGCAGGAGGGTGCTGATCGCCGTACAGGCGAGCGCGGCACCGATGACGCTCGTCGTGGCCCGGAACGGAAGGGGGAACGTCAGGCCGTTGCGGGAAAGAACCAGCCAGGTCACCGGGACCAGCAGCCAGACCACGGCGAGTTGGGTGAGGGCGACTGCCTGGGGTCCGAGCTCGGTGGTGAACGTGAGCGCTGTCAGCAGTGCGACGAGGTGGGTGGCTTCGAGGGCGAGGTACTGGCGGGCGTGTCCGGCGGCCCTGATCACCTGGTACCAGACGTGCAGCAGGCTCAGGCCGAGTCCGTAGCCGCACAGCAGGACCAGGATCCGTGCCGCGTCCGCCCACTGCTCGCCGAGGACCACGATGCCGTGCGCGGACAGCGCCGTGACGACGTACAGGCCGCCGGTGATGGTGAGGGTCGCGATGGTGAACCGCTGCAACGTGGCGGGCAGGTTCTGGTTCTGTCCATTTCGGACCAGTTCGGCGCAGATCGGGAACAGCACGCCGCCCAGCACGACCGCGATCATGATGTACGGCACCCAGGCGATGCGGAAGGCGAGGCTGTACCCGCCCACTGCCTGGGGCCCGAGGACGTGGCCGATCGCGAGGTAGTCGACGTTGATCAGCAGCACCGCGATCAACGCGCCGGGCCAGACGACCACGAGCCACTTCGTCGCTTCGGTCGCGGCGTCACGATCCCAGACAGGCCGGATCCGTGCTCCGGCGACGGCGGCGAGCACGGGTTGGGCGACCGCCGTGCAGAGCAGACCGAGGACCAGCGCCGTGGGCCCGGTTCCGTTGGCCGCCAGGGTGACGGTCACGACCGCGCCGACGAGCATGCCGCCCGCGTCGGGGAGCATGCGGCGCCGGAAGTCGAGGTCGCGGTGCATCAACGCCATCTGCACCCCGCCCGCCGCGGTGAACGGCAGGGTGAGCGCCGCGAGCCGCAGCATCCCGGCGGCCTGCGGTGCGCCCAGCGCGGTGGCGATCGGGTCGGCGGTGGCGATGATGATCGCGGTGAGCGTGACTCCGGCCGCGATGCTCATCGTGAGCACGGTCCCCGCAGTCCTCAGCGGATCTCTTGCGGTGCGGCTGACGATGTCGTAGACGCCCATCGCCTGGATGACCTGGCCGATGTTGACGATCGACACGACCAGCGCCACCGCGCCCAGGTCGGCTTCCGTGAGGAACAGGGCGAGCGCGAGGGTCACCACGATCTGGCTGCTCTTGCTCACCAGGTTGACCGCGAAGAGCCACAACGACCCCCGCACCGCCACGTCGGTCATGCGCTGCGCCGCACGTGTCGTATCGCGAACGCCGTGAGGATCACCCAGGCCGCGACGACCGCGACCCCGTCCAGCGTGACAGCGGCCCGAGCGCCCAGGAGACTCTTGACGGCCGTGTCGACGAAGTAGAGGTGCGCGAACGGAACGGCGAGCAGCAAAGTCGCGACCCCGGCCCATCGCCAGTGGCTGTCCCTCCGCTGCCGCCAGCACACGACGGCCAACGCCGTCATCGCCGGCACCGCGATCAACACATCGCCCGGCTGGTGCACGAGCGCGACCACGATGCCAAGGCAGGTGAGCAGATCAGCCGCCTCGGCCCCGTTCTCGGTCCGGTCGAGCTTGCGCGCCAGAAGTGCCGTCACCGCGAGAACCCCGCACAACGCCAGCAACTCCGCCGCGGGCGGCAACCACCCGGTGCTGCGGAAGAACACCGCCGGCAGGTCGACGCGTTGTGCCGTCATGGAGTCGACCGCGCCGTATCCGGTGCTGCTGGCCCACTCCAGGTTCCGCTTGATGACGTCGAGGAACTCGCCGATCCCGCCGCCCCTCACGACGAGCAACCCCGCCACCGGCAAGCTCGCCAGCGCGGCGATCGCCGTCCCCATGAGCGCGACCTTCCGGTCACCCCGCACGAACAGCAGCAGTGCCAGCGGAAGCCCGAACTGCGGCTTCAGCCAGGCCAGCGCCAGCGCCGCCGAAGCCCAGCCCGGGCTCTTCGTGCGCAGCAGCAACGCCCCGGCCGCGCCGACCGCGATCAGCGGGTTGACCTGCCCGACGTACATCTGCGCCTTGCCGACCTGACTCGTCACCAGCAGCGTGCTGATCACGACCGTGCCGCCGATGATCGGCAGCCGTGCCCGCCCCGCGGCCATGACGGCGAGGCCGATCAGAAGCATCAGGCACGCCAACGCGAACGCCACCGCGCCCACCCGGTAGTCCGGCAGCGCGAACGGCAGGTGCAGCACCAGGTGGTAGGGCTGATAGAGGTTGAAGTTCTGCCGCACCGGCCAGTGTTCGAACATCACCGCCGGGTCGTACGGGTTGCCGCCGTCGAGGAACTCGCGGATGGGGAAGTACAGCGCGTCCCGGAAGTCCTGCATGCGCTCTTCCGGCAGGTTCGCCTCGGAGGGCAGCGGCACCTCCCACGACGGCCTGAGCGCGCGGACCGCACTGACGACGCCGGCGAGGGCGACGAGGGCCACGCCGATCGTCCTGGCGAGCCCGGCCCGGTTGGTCGTGGTGATCATCGCGCCACCTCCAGGACGACGGAGGTCGCGGCGAGCGCGGCCAGTGAGGTGAGGCGGGCCGTGGTGATGAGCGAGGCCGGGAGGTCGTTGCTGCGCAAGAGGACGCTCCAGCGGGGTGGGGTCGTCACTCCGGCACCACCGCCAGCACGACCGACGTCACCGCCACCACGGCGACTGCGGCGAGCGCAGCCAGGGCGGTGAGCCCCGCCACCGTGAGCACGGCCCTCATCCGGATCGATTCGGACTGACCGGCCCCCTGGGGGGATTCGGCCCCCACTCCTGTCGTCTCAGGCAGGTCTGACAATTCCGGATCGGCTTCGGCGGCGAGGCCGGTGTCCAGAGCCGCGGACTTGGGCGTCGCGATCATGCCAGCACCACCGCCACCAGCACCGACGACGCCGGCAGCACCGCAAGGGCCGTCGCCAGGTCGTGGCGCCGCGCCCGGTCGGTCGATGCCACCGCGATGACGGCCGAGCCGTCCGCGGGCTCGGAAGCCTTGTCCGGCAACGCCCGCGCGAGCGCCTCGGCACGCTCCACCAGCGACGGGCTCACCGCCAGCACCCGCACCGGGCGAGCCGCCGCCACGCACAACGCCGTCAGACGGTCAGCAAGTTCGGGATCATCACCGGTGGTGACGACGACCGGGTGCGTGATGCCCGCACCAGAGAGCGCAACCCGCACCGTGTTGCCGCGCAACCGCCGCAGCGCCACGACGGCCACCCCGGCGATCACCGCCGCGACCAGGGCGAGACCCGTGGCGAGGCGCCAGTCCGGCGTCACCTGGGTGGTCTCGGGACGCGGGTCGAGGAGCCGGAACTTGGCGGCGGGCGCCAGCAGGTCGGCTTCGATCACGGCCTGAGCCACGGCGGTGACGGCGGCCGAGGCGTGGGCGGCCGAGTCGGCGCGCACCGAGATCCGGGCCACGCCGGACGCCGGGACCAGTTCGACGGCGATGGCGTCGGACAGGCGGTCCGGTGTCGTGCCCGCTGCGGCAGCGGCCACGTCCAGCACGGACGGGCTGCGGACCAGCTGCACGACGGCCGGGGTGGCGAGGGAGGTGACCTCGCCGAACTGGGCGCTGTCGGACGCGGACGGGGTGGCGAGCAGGGTGAGTCTGCCCTCGGTCACGCCGTCGCGCAGGGCGACGGCCAGCAGGACGGCGGCGCCGACCAGAACGGCGGCCAGCAGGCCCTCCAGTACAGCTCTCGGAGCCTTCATCGTCCCTCCAGGACGGTACGCAGCAGTTCGTCGTAGGACTTCATCAACGTGTGCGCGTCGGCCGAGCCGTCGTGAGCGGCGGCCACCGAACGCGCGGTGGGGGAGTAGAGCAGGCCGCGCAACGCTTTCGCGGTCTGCGACGGGTTTCGGCGCGGGACCAGGACTCCGCCGCCGCCGGACAGGACCTCACGCACTCCGTCCACATCGGACGCGACGATCGGACGGCCCGCCGCCAGCGATTCGAGGAGCGCGATCGGCATGCCCTCCCAGTCGCTGGTGAGCACGGTGACGTCCGCCGCCTCGAGCAGGTCGCGGACGTCGGTGCGGGTGCCCAGGAAGCGCACGCGGCCGGGCGCCGAAGACTCCAGCGCGGAACGCAGGCTGCCGTCGCCGGCCAGCCACAGTTCGGCGTCGCCGGGGATCTGGGCCCACGCGTCGAGCAGCACGTCGTGCCGCTTCTGCGGTTCCAGGCGGGCCGGGCAGAGTGCGACGGGCACGTCGAGCGGGGTGCCGAGCCGGGCACGCACGGTCGCCCGGTCCGCCGATGGCACCGAAGGGAAGGCCGCGTTCGGGATCACGACCACGGAGTCGAGGCCGGACAACCGCTGGGCGGCGGCCGAAGCGACCGTCACGACGACGGTCGACACCCGCCGCAGCACCCGGACGGCACCGGGCACGTCGGCGGAAGCCACGCCGTGGAACACCGTCACGACCGGTCGTCGCGGCGAGGCGAGGCGGGCGACGAGCGACGCGGAAACGTTGTGCGCCAACACCACATCCGGCCGAAACCGGCGCACGGTCGCCCGCACCGCCCACGTCGCGCGCAGCACACCCAGCGCGGAGCGGCGCGCCACCGGCACGTCGAAAACCGGCACCCCGGCGGCACGCAACGCGTCGGCGCGGAACCCGCCGCCGCTGGCCACCGCCGACTCCCAGCCGACGTCGCCGCCCGCGAGAGCCATGCCGGCCACGAGCGCCTCCGCACCGCCCGCGCCCATCTCGCTGATCACGTGGAGGACGCGCATCGACTCTCCTCAGAAGAACGCCGCTCGATCGCGACCGCGATGGCGACGAGCGACCACAGGGGCAGGTAGTACTGCTCGGACAGGAAGATCGAGGCGACCAGCACGGCGATCAGCGCCGCCTGCACGGCCACGGCCTCACGCCGGTCCGCCACGCGCCGCAACGCTCGTTCACTGGAGACGAAACCGACCGCGATCAGTCCGACCAGCAGCGCGAACCCAGGAACCCCGAGCTCGGCGGCGACTTCGAGGAACAGGTTGTGCGCCACCGGGGTCTGCTCGTCGATCTCCGCGTTGTGCCCGGCCGCCGCGTACTCCTGGCGGAACCCGCCGGGGCCGACGCCGAGCACCGGGTTGCCGGCCAGCATCCGCGACGCCGCCTGCCAGCGCAGCATCCTGGTGTCCGCGTTGGTGCCCGCGATGTGGCTCTTCTCCTGGAACGCCCGCGACAGCTCGGCCTGGGCCGTCGACGCGAACACCAGCGCCGCCACACCGGTGACGGCCGCGGTGACGACCACCGCGCGGACCGGCAGCCCGCGCCGCACGATCAGCCACACCAGCGCACAGGCCAGCGCGATCCCGCCGCCACGGGAGAACGTCGCCGCGGCACCGGCCAGCAACACCGCGCCCAGCAACAACAACACGATCCGCGACCGCCCCCTCGCGGGCAGCGCGACCAGCAACGGCAGCGCCGCCACGAGGAAGAACGCCAGGTCGTTGGGATCCTCCAACGGCCCGGTGGCGCGCAACGAGCCGCCGACGACGCTGAACACCCCGCCGGCCGCCGCCACGACCGCACCGGCGACCGTCGCCGCGAGCAACGCGCGGACCGGCACCTCTCGCGCGGCCACGTCGGCGAGCACCACCGTCATCACCAGGAACGGCACCCACCGCACCAGGTACTCCAGCGTGAACGGCTCTGCCTCGTGCACCGCGGACGTCGCCAGCAACACCACCGCCAGCAACGCGATCAGCAGGTGCAGCGGATGCGGCGCCGGCAGCCGTCGTTGCCGGTACAGCGAGAACAACCACACGCCGATCAGCAGCGCGGGCACGACCTTGGCCGACTGCCCGTGCACCTGCAGCAGATAGCCCTCCAGCGGGGCCAGCGCCACCGTCCCGCAGGCTAGGACGCGCAGCAGGGCGGTCAGCCACATGCGACCGGATCCCGTTCGCGCAGCCGGGAACCCGCGACCCGCTCGACGTGCTCGCCGGTACCGACCACGTCGAAGTGCTTGCGCAGCAACGACAACACCCAGCCCAGCAGCGCGACCTTCGCAGCTCCCGGCAGGGCCATGCCGGGGAAGAACTCCATCCCGGGCGCCTCCGCACCCGAGAGCACGTCCGTCGGATGCAGCAGCAACGACGGGGAGGTGTTGCGCGCCAGGCACAACCGCAACGCCGTGCGGAAGTACCCGCGAGCCAGCCGGGGCGAGATCTGGTGCAGCTGCAACAGGTACGCGCCGTGGATCGGCACCCGCAGCAACGGCATCGTCGTCACCGGCAGTTCGATCAGCCCGTTGTCCCGCCAGCGGTACGCGGTGTTGGGAGCCCGGACCTTGCCGAAGCCACCGAACAGGTCCTCACCGCCGTCGGTCGAACCCGCCGTCCGGTTGTGGTAGGCACGAGCCAGCGGTCCGATCCAGGTCGGCAGAACGCTGGCGTCGTACCGATAACCGCGCCGCGCGAGCACGTCGAGCAGGGCGGGCGTGACGCTGTAGCCAGGACCGCGGAACCCGATCGGCTTCGGAGCTCCGGCCGCCATGATCGCCTCCTCGGCGCGCATGACCTCCTTCTCGACGTCCTCGTCGGAGAACCGGTGCAGCCAGGGCTGGTGCCAGAACGAGTGGTTCGCGATCTCGTGCCCGGCCGCGGTGATCGACGCGACGGCCTCGGCGCCGTCGTCGCGTTCCGCGTCCGCGCCGACCACGAAGACCGTGGTGGTCAACCGGTGTTCGCCGAAGACGTCCAGCAGGCGCGGCACCGCGGACGGCAGGAAACTCGGCCTGCTCTCCCACCGCGAGTCGCCGTGCGTGCGCAGGTACGCCCACAGGTTGTCGAGGTCGAGCGAGACACTGGCGACGGGCTTCATCGCTCACCTCTGGCGGAGACCAGTTCGGCGGCGGGCTTCGCTACCGACCCGAGCACCAGCACGCCGGACACCACCAGCAGCACGCCCAGCACGACCCACCACTCACGCCCGGCCGCGATCTGGTCGCCCATCAGCGCGAGCCCGGCCACCGAGCCGATCACGACGGTGGTCGCGTCCATCGACGCCACCGCGGACGTGGCCGAACCGCGCTGCAACGCCGTCGCGAGGCACGCCTGCCCGACGAACGCGGCGATCACCATCAGCCAGGTCAACGGGTGCAGCACGAGGTCGAGCACCGGCTTGCCGGCGACGGTGCGCGCGGCCACCGCGACCACGGCGAACGCGATTCCGGCGAGCACCGGCGTGACGGCCTTGAAAGTACGGGCCAGCGGCAGCACCGCCAGGGTCAGCAGCCCCAGCACGACCAGTGCGGGCACCAGCGGGAGCTCACGGGCCGTCGACGGCGCCGCCGCACCCGTCAGCAACAGCAGACCGCACGCCATCACCACCAGCACCGCGATCTCGACGCGCCGGATCCGCCAGCCGAGCAGCAGCACGCCGATCACGGTGGCCAGGCCGACCGCGCACGACGACCCCGCCTGCACCAGGTAGAGGGGCAGGTCCTCACGAGCCAGGAACGCGAACAGGAAACCGCCGACCTGACCGGTGAACCCCAGCAGGTAGACCTGGTCCGCGGCGAGGCGTGCGAGCAGGCCCACGCCGGTGCCGGGACGAACGCCCGCCCTCCGCGCGGCGACGGTCTGCGCGACTATCCCCAGGCCGTAGAGGACAGTGGACACCGCAAGTGCCAGATGACCGGACATGAGCGCGGACACTACGACACGCCTGTGCCGCAACACTTTCGAGCGATATCCCAGGCAACTCTTTCGGGTGAATGCCGGTGAGATTCGATCGGATTCGTCAAGATCGATGAAGTACCTTGCCGCGGTGCGGGAAACGAACATCGTGACGATCGTCTGCGGCACCAGGCCGGAACTGATCAAACTCGCGCCGCTCGTCGAACACTTCGGCAGCGCGTGCACCATGATCTACACCGGCCAGCACTACGACCGCTCGATGTACTCGCTCATCCGCCGCGATGTGCCGGAACCGGGCGGCTTCCACGAACTGCGGCTGGGCGGCCTGCGCCGGGGCGACCAACTCGGCCGTGCCGTCTCGGCCGTGGACGAGGTGCTGGCCGCGGAACGCCCTGCCGCCGTGATCGTGCAGGGCGACACGACCTCCGCGCTCGCCGGCGCGCTGGCGGCCAACGCCTGCGACGTGCCGCTGGTGCACGTGGAGGCGGGCCTGCGCAGCTACGACCGCGCGATGCCGGAAGAGCACAACCGCGTGCTCATCGACCACCTCTCCGATCTCTGCTGCGCGCCGACGTCGTTGAACCGCACCAACCTCCTGGCAGAAGGCGTCGCGGACGGCCGCATCGCCGTCACCGGCAACACCGTCGTGGAGGCACTGGCGCACGCGTTGCCGTCCGCGGACGAGGAGGACGTGGTCCTGGGCGACCTCGGCCTCAAGCACGACCGCTACGTCCTCGCCACGATCCACCGCCCGGAGAACGTCGACGACGCGGGCAACCTGGAGACCGTTCTGCGCGAGCTCGGCCAGCTGCCACTACCGGTCGTGCTGCCACTGCACCCGCGCACCGCGCAACGCGTAGCCGCCTTCGGTCTCGATCACCTGCTGCACGGCCTGCAGGTGATCGAACCCCAGCCGTACCGGACCTTCCTGGCCCTGGCGCACGGATCCGCGGTGATCGTGTCGGACTCGGGTGGCATCCAGGAGGAGGTGAGCGTGCTGAAGCGCCCCGTCGTCGTCGTGCGGCGCAGCACCGAACGGCCGGAGATCGAGGGCACGTTCGGCACGCTCGTTCCTCCCGGCCCGCTGGTGGGCGACTCGGTGCTGGCGTGGCTGGACGACGTGGAAGGGCATCGCGCCGCGCTGCGGGAGATCCCGTCCCCGTACGGCACCGGCTTGCCGTCAGAACTCATCGCCTCGGCCGTGCGCACGATGCTGGCACAGCCGGGCAGGTGAGCTGGGCGGTGTGGCCGCGCCCCCCTTTGCCGCGGCCACACCTGTTTCAGAGCCGCACCAGCTTCATCTGCTGGCCCGGTTCGGCCTCATCGGCGGGAGGTTCTTCTCGCGACGGCAGGCGCAACGCCCGCCCGGTCACGACGACCGACTGCCAGGTGTCCCACACGGCGATGAGCGCCGCGGACAGCACCACCGACGCCGCGACCGCGAGCACGCCGTCGTCCTCGAGCAGCACCACGGCGGCCACGACGGCCCACAGTTCGACGCTGGTGAAGATGACCGCGAACACCACCCGTTCCGTGTGCTTGCGGCGGGCGCGCGCCATCTGCTTGCGGGAGTTGGGTTCCGGCAGAGTGTGGCGCTTCATGACGGCTCCTGGTGAGTGCTCGGTGTCCTGTGCACCAAGGGAATCGCCTTCGGGCCGGAACGTGTGCGTCAAATGCCACAGAGGGAGCGCAGTTCGTCCTCACGTAGAATTTCTATGCTGGTGCGGTGAGTGGCGATGATCCCCGCGTCCCGCAACGTCTTCAACGCCCGCACCGCCGTCTCGCGGGAGATGCCCGCGATGCCCGCGAGCTCGCGCTGACTGAGCGGCACCGTCGTGATCATGTCACTGGTACCCCGATGCGCGAGGTCGAGCAGCACGGCGCCCACGCGGTGCAGTGAAGGGCCGACTCTCAGATCCTGCTGATCGCCCGTGGCCCGCTGGCGCGACACCACGACGCACAGCACCGCCCACACGATCCGCGGGCGCTCCTCGCACAACCTCTTCAACGCACGAGCGGAAATCACCATGCCGCGCACGGCATCCACGGCGGTGAGGGTCGCGGAACGCCGCCCGCCGTCGATGGCGGACATCTCACCGATGATCTCGCCGGGCCCCCGGACGGCCAGCACCGTCTCCTCGCCGCTGAGCGTGAACCGGCTGACCCGCACGCGGCCGTGCGACACGACCAGCATGTTCCGCGACTTGTCACCCTGGTGGCAAATGACCACGCCAGGCTCGAACGCCACGCGGGTCGCCGCGGCGCGCAGGGCCGTCTGGTCCGTGTCGTCGAGCATCTCCCAGAACGACTGGTCGATCCCCATGCTTCCATGATTCACGGGTCGCGGCGGAGATCCGGCTCGTCTCATTGGCTGAATCTCCGAGCGGGCAGGCCCGACCGCTCGTTGGTGTGCTGGTGTAGTTGCGCGCGAACGTCTGCCGGGCGAGATCCCGAGGGGTGGAACTGGGCCTTGTGCGTCAGACAGCACACTGCCCGGCCGGTCGGTCTGGTACACGACAGATCGGCTCGCCGGTAGGTGCCGGCGTGATGTCGTGGGAAGGAAGGTCGTGCCACTTTCGCCACCGACTGAACACCGGACGATCGTCGTGGTCGACGTCGCCGAGTTCACCCGGCCGGACAGAACCGTTCCGCACCAGCTCGCGGTGCAGGAAGGTCTTCACGACGTGCTGAGGGCCGCGCTCGCCGCCGCCGGTGCCGATCCCGCCGGCTGCGCCATCGAGGACCGTGGTGACGGTGCGCTGATCCTGGTGCCGTCCTCCGTGCCGAAGAGCGAACTCGCCGAGAAGCTGCCCGATCGCCTGGTCGCCGAGATCCGACGCCACAACGCGACCCGCGATCGAGGGGCCCAGTTCAAGCTCAGGGTGGGGCTGCACGCCGGCGACATCCGCAGGAACGAGCACGGCTGGGTGGGCAACGCGGTGAATCTGGCCTGCCGGATCCTGGAGTCGGAGGAGGCGAAGGCGGAGTTGGGCAGATCCGAGCAACTGGTCGCTCTCATCGCTTCCTCGCACTTCTACGAGGAAGTGATCGCGCAGGAGCCTGCCAGCGCGCCGGAGTCGTATCGGCGCATCAACGTCGTCGTGAAATCCTTCGAGGGCCACGCGTGGCTGCGACTGCACGGCGAAACGGGGCCGCCGAGCGCGTCCCTCCAGGCCGCGCGGCCATCGGAGGAGGACCGGCTCGTTCGCAGCCTGCTGAACGAGGACGAGCTGAAAGTCCTGCAGGGCCTTCTGTCGGACGTGGAGACCACGCGGTTGCCGATGCTCGTGAGCCGGGCCACGCGCGCTGCGATCCCGGTGCGCCGATTCGGCTCTGTCTGGGACGCATTCGATTACTTGGCCGACGTCAACGCCGGTCCGGACGGTATTCCTCCCGCAATCGAATTCCTGGAACTGCTCGCCGCGGACCTCGGTGACGAGAACGGCTCCGAGCTGACGGCCTGGGTCGCGCAGAAGATTCACACACTGCGGCGCGCCACGGAGCAACAGGAACGCCAGGAGGGCAGATTTCCGGTTCCCGCCGAGCCACGACTGCATCTGATGATCGTGATCGAGCTCGACGCCATCGACGACAGCCGCTGCGTGCTTTCCTGGTGGCGTCAGGACGATCCGCTGGAGTGGCCCCCGTTGCGCGGCGGAGTGTGCGAACTCGCGGCGGACGAGTTGGAGCAGCGAATCGACGACGTGATCATCGAGGCCGAAGGCGTGTGGTCTGACCAGGCTGTTTCAGTCGCATTGGAATTCGTGATGCCGCGCTCCCTCCTGCAATTACCGATCATGGGATGGCGGAAGGAACACCGGTCGGGGGACCCTCGGCCGCTCGTATACGATTATCCCCTCGTGCTCAGGTCTCTGGAACGAATGCGGTCAGCACACTGGCATCGGCTGTGGCGCAGGAGGTGGGATTCGGCGCTCGATGACCATCCCCCATCGCCGCGAAGAATTCACCCATACGGATTAGCGGAAACCAAGGAGAATCCGATCGACGCCGTGCTGAGTGAATCCACGTGGGTTGGGTTGGTCATGGACGAACCACCTTCCGCGCATCCGGATCCGAGCGCCGGGCCCGATGCGCTGACCGCCGCGTTGCGAGCGGGACTGCCCTTGATCCTCTGGCATCCTTCGGCGAGCGCCGAGGACCTGCGTGAGCTCGTCAGCCGGCTCGTCACCGCCGACGGTGGCCTGTCCGGCCTGCCGGGCCGTCATCGGGCAGCCAGGCTGGCCGCGACCGAGGACGACCTCATTCGGAACCTCGTGGTGCTGCTCGACGATCCGGATCGGAAAATCGTTCCCGGCGGACCTTTGTCGCCGACGTCGAGTGGGGGCCGGAAATGAGCGTGCACGAACACGGGACAGCCGACCGGCGGGTGGGTGCCGACGCACCTGACTGGTGGATCTACCGCGGCACCGGACGCGAAATCCACGACATCGATCTGGCGGAGATCCTTCCGCCACCGCCCCCGTGGCGTGATTTCGGTGGCGGACCTCTTCCGGAGAACGACGTGCCGCCGGAGGACGACCGCGAGGCGGATCGCAGGCTCGGCCCGGAAATCCACCTCGCCGAATCGGACGTCGACGCTCACGAACTCGACGTGGTCAACGCCGCTTTGTACCTGCGCAGGCCGCTGCTGCTGACCGGAAAGCCCGGCGTCGGGAAGTCCAGCACCGCCTATCGCATCGCGAGGGAATTGAGGCTCGGACGGGTGCTCAGGTGGTCGATCACCAGTCGCACCACGCTGAACTCCGGCCTTTTCGATTATGACGCGATCGGCCGGGTTCAGGCGGCTGCCACCGGTCAGCCGCGATCAGACGCAGGGGAAGACACCTCCATCGGTGAATTCCTCCGGCTCGGCCCGCTCGGCACCGCGTTCTTGCCGAGCAGGCTTCCGCGCGTCGTTCTGATCGACGAGTTGGACAAATCGGAGTCCGATCTCCCGAACGATCTCCTCAGCATTTTCGAGGACGGCGAGTTCGTCATTCCGGAGCTGGCTCGCGTGCGCAACCAGATGCGCGAGGTCGCGGTCCACACGAACGACCCCAACGGGACGGCGACCGTCGTGGACGGCAGGGTCGGCTGCCGTGCGTTCCCGATCGTCGTCATGACGAGCAACGGTGAGCGCGAGTTCCCACCCGCGTTCCTGCGGCGCGTGCTCCAGCTGGAGATCAAGGAGCCGACCGTCGAGCAACTGGCCGCCATGGTGGCCAACCACCTCCTGGACACCAGGGGAGAACACCGCGAACGGCTCGTGCGCGAGTTCATCGAGAAGAGCCGCGCGGAGGGCGGGCTTCCCGCCGATCGCCTGCTGGACGCCGTTTTCCTGGCCACCTCCGGTGCGTACCAGCCGGACGGCGTCGCGTGGCAGCGTCTGCTGGACGCGATCTGGCGCAGACTGACGACGGGGCAATGACGTGGACGGCCTCGAGGGCCTGGACTGGCCCGAAGTAGCGGACATCGTCTGGCTGGCCGTCGCGATGCGCGGCGGGACAACGGAAAGCCCTGCGCGTGAGCACGGCGATCCCGACCCGCCCGATCCCGTGAAGCCGCCACTTGCCGAGGTCGTGACCGACGAGCCGCCCTCTCCCGCACAGCCGGTTCAGGACGAACCGAAACGCGAACCCATCACCGAGGCGACGCCTGCGGAAACCGCCAAGCCGCCGGGGCGTGACGAGGTGGAGCACGGGGAACTGCCGTCGGCCGCCTTCGCGGGCCCCGCCCTGACCGAGACGCTGGAGTGCTTCCGGGCGTTGCGGCCGCTGAAGCGTGAAGTCGCCTCTTTCCGCGACGGTGCAACGGTTCTGGACGAGGTGGCGACCGCGGAGCAGGTGGCGCGGACCGGCACCTGGTGGCCCGTCACCCGTTCGAGTCCGGAGCGTTGGCTCGATCTGACCGTCGTTTTGGACGACAGTCCCTCCATGTCGCTGTGGCGGCCGAAGGTCGTCGCGTTCATGGAGATGCTCGCGCGACTGGGCGCCTTCCGCACGATCCAGTTCCGCTTGGTCGACGTCGTCCGGAACGAGGACGGCACGGAGGTTCCGGTTTTGCGCGGTGGTACGCCTGGCGCGCCCGCGCGCGACCCCGCCGAGGTGCTGGACGTCTCCGGGCGCCGAGTCGTGCTGCTCGTGACGGACGGGGTCGGGGGCGTCTGGCGGCCGGGCGTGCTGAATCCGATGCTGGCGCGGTGGGCGCGATCCATGCCGGTGAGCGTTCTCCACCTGTTGCCCCAATGGCTTTGGGGCCGCGGCGCGGTACCGCTGCACCGGGCGAACCTCAGCGTGCCGGCCGCGTTGCGTCCCAACAGCCGCTGGACGTTCGACCTGCCGGACGCCTGGCTCGACGAGGACCCGGCGGCGCACCTGAGCGACGGCGCCGTGCCGGTGCCCGTGATCGAACTGCAACCGCGGTGGCTGCGCTGGTGGGCACGGCTGATCACGGCAGGCCACCGCGGGCCGGCCGCGGGGACGGTGCTGCTGGCCACCCAGGAGACGAAGGCCCGAGTGCCGGACGGCGACGTGTCGGCGAAAGAGCACGTCGGCAGGTTCAGAAGCCTGGCTTCACCGCCCGCGCTGCGCCTGGCGACGTTGCTCGCGGCGGTCCCGGTCCACCTCGAAGTCATGAAACTGGTGCGTCAGAGGTTCGTGCCGGAAGCCGGGCCGGAGCACATCAGCGAATTGCTTTTGAGCGGACTCGTACACTATTCTTCGGCTCCCAACGATGGCGAGTCCACTTGGGACTCCGGTGCCTTTGTCCTTCCTGAGAAAGTGCGTGAGCTGTTGCTCAGCGGCGCCCGTCGGTCGGAGACCGCCGGGGTCGTCCAAACGGCCGCTGCCGAATTCGGGGAGCGCATTCCGGTACTCGGACGTCTCAGAGATGCCATCGCGGATCCGGACGGCACGGCGGATCCGACGCCCTCAAGTGCCAATGCTGCAGAAGTCGGGTTGCAGCGCGTGGTGATGAGGGCGTTGTCGGGGCCGTATCTGTCTCGCGCGGATCGACTGGGGAATGCAGCAACGCACGGGATCGTGTCATCTTCTGAATCAATTAAGTCGACAAGGATGGCGAGCGAGGACATGCCCGACACGGCCGAGCGCCCCAGCAAGTCAACGATATCCGAGGCTCCGGCGCATTCCGTATCGGACACGTCGTATTCTGCTCGGCCGCGTGACGTCGACCTTCCCGAGACCAGTGGTGAAACGGCTTATCCCGCGTTCGGCTCTCGGGTGTTCCCCGAACGAAGGTCGGATGATCCGCCCACCATCTGGGGAAATGTTCCGCCAAGGAATCCGAACTTCACCGGACGGGTGGAACTGCTCGAACAACTGGGCAAACGCCTGACCGCAGGTGGCGCCACCGCCGTGCTCCCGTCCGCGCTGCACGGCATGGGCGGTATCGGCAAGACCCAGATCGCGACGGAGTACATCTATCGCCATCTGAACGACTACGACCTCATCTGGTGGATCGAGGCGGCCCGTCCGACCCAGATTCGCGCCGGTCTGACCGAACTGGCCCGTCAACTCGGACTCCCCGGCGCCTCCGAGGCGAACACCGCTGTTCCGGCCGTGCGCGAGGCACTGCGCGTCGGACGCCCGTTCCGCCGCTGGCTGCTCGTCTTCGACGCCGCCGAGAGCCCTGAGGAAGTGCGCCCGTTCTTTCCGGCGAACGGTCCCGGCGAAGTGCTGATCACGTCGCGCAACTCGGACTGGGCCGGGGTGGCCCGGCCGCTGGAACTCGCTGTGTTCGACCGCGCGGAGAGCATCGAACTGCTCGGCAAGCGCGGCCCGGAGATCGACGAGGCGGACGCGAACGTGCTCGCGGACAAGCTCGGCGACCTGCCGCTGGCGATCGAGCAGGCGGCGGCCTGGCGAGCGGTCACCGGCATGCCCGTGAGCGAGTACCTGCGGCTGTTCGACGAGTCGGTCGCGGAAATCCTCGACACGTCCACCCCGACGGACTACGACCTGTCGGTCGCCGCCGCCTGGAACGTGTCGTTCGACGAGTTGAAGGTGCGCAACCCCGCGGCGCACGACATCCTGCACGTCTGCGCCTACTTCTCGCCGGAGCCGATCTCACGCGACCTGTTCACCGGTGTCAGCCGGGTGTCGATCTCTCCCGAACTGGACGACACACTGCGCAACCCGATCAAACTCGCGAGGGCGATTCGCGACATCAACCGCTACGGCCTCGCGAAGATCGACCACGGCAACAACACGCTGCAGCTGCACCGACTGGTCCAGTTGGTGCTGCGCAACCGAGTCAAAGCCCAGCAGGTTCAGGCTCAGATGAAGCACGGCGCGCACCAACTCCTGGCCAGCCTCGACCCCAACGACCCGGAGTCGAACCGCTACTGGCCGCGCTACCGCGAGCTGATGCCGCACGCCTACGCGGCCGACGTCGTCGACTGCGACGACAGCTGGGCGCGTCAACTGCTCATCAATCTGATGCGCTTCCACTTCGCGTGGGGTGACCACGAGGAAGCCGCACGTGTCGCCCAGCGAGCGAGTGCGATCTTCGAGACCAAACTGGGGCCCACACACCCGCAGACGCTCGACGTGGCTTCACGACTCGGCGTTTACCTGTGGGCGCTGGGCCGGTACGAAGAAGCCGCGCGCGTCAACCAGCTCACTCTCCAGCGCCGGATCCAGGTGTCCGGAGAGGACAGTGAAGAAACCCTCGCCCTGCAAACCAACATCGTGATGGACCTGCGGGCGCAGGGTGACTTCGCCGCCGCGACCAAGCTCAGCGACGAGATCCACCACAAGTCCAACCGGCTGTTCGGTGAGGACGATCCGGAAACTCTCAACGCGGCGTACCAGCACGCCATCAGTCTCCGGCTCTCCGGGGAGTACCAGGCGGCGGCCGATCTCGACTTCGACACCGCCAAACGCCGGCACAAGGTGCTGGGGTCGGACCACCAGAAGACGCTCATCAGCAACGCCTCGCTGATCGTCGACCGGCGTGAGGCCGGCGAGTACATGCGTGCCCGGATCGACCAGGAGAAGTTCACCGAACTCTTCCGGGCACGCTATGGCGCGGACAACCCCGACTCCGCGACGTTCGCGTTCCTGTTGTCGGTGGCAAGGCGCAAGGACGGTGACCACGTGCGAGCACTGGAGTTGTCCGCTCCGGCATTCGCGCAGTTCACCCTTGTCTACGGAGCCGGCCACCCGACCACCATGGCGTGCGCGCTGGCGCACTCGATCGACCTCCGTCACAAGGGGGACCTGAGCGCGGCGAAGAAGCTGGGCGAGGAGACGTTCGAGCGCTACCGGGGCAGTCTCGGAGAAGACCACCCGCACACCATCGCGGCCACCGTCGACCTGGCGGTGACCATGCGACTCAAGGGCGAGACGGCCGAAGCGCGGGCACTCGACGAACGAGCACTGGAACTCTTCCGCAGCGGCATCGGCCCGAACCACCCCTACGCGATCATCGCCGCGATCAACCTCGCGAGTGGTCTCGCAACGCTGGGCGAGATCGAGCAGGCGATCGCGCTGGGACAGGACGCCGTGGAGCGCGCCGAGCGAGTGCTGGGTGTCAACCACCCCACCACGTTGGCCGCTTCGCTCAACCTCGGTCACGATCTGCGGGCCGCGGGCCGGCTGGCGGAGTCCGAGTCCTATCGCGGGCCGGTTCTGGAGAAGTACCGCAAGGTGCTGGGCGAGGCGCACCCCGGAACCATCGCGGCGGTCAAGGGAGCGCGAGCCGACTGCGACATCGACCCGATGCTGATGTAGGTGCCGTCATCCCGAGACGAGCTGGCCGAGCCACCAGGCCAGCTCTTCCGGTGTGGGCACCTCACGTGCGGTGCGCCTGAGTACCCGATGCACCGCACGGACCATCTCCGGACAATGCAGCAGTGCGCGTGCGGCGGGGTTCGGGCCGGTCCCGGCGAGGGCGAGCCCCAGCCCGACCAGCGAGGTCGGCTGGTCCGGGTCCGCCCGCAGTTCGGCGCGGTAGCCCTTGGCGGCGTCGGTGGCACGGCCGGTCGTCAGGGCGAAGTCCGCCTCGGTGGCTCCGGGAACCGCCGGCCAGAGCGCTCGGACGTCCGTGTGCCCTGGCTTTCCCAAAGCGAGGCGCACCAGCGTCGAACGGCTTCGTGACCACGGCCCGTCCGGCACCGGTGTGGGCGGGAGATCGGCTGGAGTCAGGAGGACGACCGGTGGCCTCGCCCGTCCGGCCAGCCAGGCCTCCGCTGCCGCGGCGACCATCGCGGGATCCGGTCGCAGGTGCCGCAGCCGCCATCCCGCCCGGTGGTCGGCGGCGAGGGCGTCGGCCAGTTCCAGGACGTCCTCCGGTACCGGTTCGTGCTGCCACGGTTCGAGCACCTCCGCGACACCGGCGAGAAACCGTTGCCCCGCAACGGTCAGCGTGGCATCGCGGCGCAACGTCTGCAGCGTTCGCCAGGTCTGCCCGCGCCAGTGGGCGAACTCGAATCTCGCGCGCCGCGACTCACCGGACTCGGCCCTGGCCAGTGCGCGCCAGAACGCGGTGACGCCGAAGAACGCGTAGACGCCCTGGACAGCGCCACTGAGAGGGCGGGGGTCGTCGCGCCACGGCACGTAGATCCGTTCGGTGCGGTCGTGCTCGTACAGCCGTGCCAGATGGAGGATGCCGCCCAGAACGATGTGCTGGAACTCGTGCACCAAAGTAGCCGCGAGGTCGACGGAGTCCGTGGGCAGCCCGATCACCGCGCTGCCGAAGGCCTCGCCGGTCGACGCGCTCGGGTTCTGGAACGGCACGTTCGGCTTGGGCACCACCGAGTCCAGACCGGCGGCGACCACACCGGCGAGGTCCGGCGTTGCATCCAACAGCAACTCCCATGCTTCGCCGAGCAACTGCCGCCACCTGCCGGCCTCGGCGGTCTCCAGTCGTTCTGGGAGCAGGGGTTCGTGGAGTCCTCGATAGGGGTCGAGGTCATCCAGACTCACCGCGAGCCGAGCGCCATCCGTGCCCACCGCGCACTTCCGCAGGCCCCACCAGCCAGGCGAATCGGAGTCGAGTCTGGCAGGCAGCCGAACCTCGTCGTTCCCGTCGGAGACCACGTACCTGCCGCGCCGGCCCCGCACCTCGGCGGTGGAGAACGGTGCGGAGCCCGGCAGTCGAGCCGTCCCGAGCGGTGGCAGGACCGCGTAGCCCTCCCACAGCGGCACGGAGATCTCGAACTCCAGGTCTGCCATGATCGCCGCGGCCGCCGCGAGCGCGTGCACATGACCGAGATGAATCCACAGTGGACATCTGTCGTCGATGCCGTTGTTCAGCAGCCGGGTCGCGTAGCCTGCCCAACTCCCGGTGTACGGATGCGCGAACGCTCTGTCGAGGGCCGCGGGTGACACGTTCTCGACCCGTGCGAGCAGATCCCACACCGCTTCGAGGGGCGGCAGCGGACCGTACGCTTCCGGCGTTTTCGCGGAGGATTCGAGCAGTGCGTGCAACAACAGCTTTCGCCTGCTGTGTTCGGCTCCGCGCAACCGGCCGATCATGGCGGCATCGCCGTTCAGGCGCGCGAAGGCGTCGAAGTCGTTCCACCGCATGCGGTGGAACGGGCTGGAATGAGGCATGATCAGTCGATCCGCTCACCGCCGGAGGCGTTGGTGCTTCTGTAGCCCGTGCTGACGTGGCCGGCTCGTTCGACGACGTGGCGCAGCGACTGGCGTAGAAGATCGCTGTCCAGCTCGCGCAACCTGGTGAACGGAACGCCTTCCAGGTCGATCAGTGCGGATTCCAGGTCCGGCTCCAAGCCTGATGAGCTCATGGTGTCGATTCCCCTCGCGCCGCGTGCCGGTCAGTGCAGGCAATCTCATGATGACGCAACAATGAGCGGTTCAGGTAGGCCGTTGCCTGGCGTTTCCTTGCGCCGAAACGACCAACAGCCGTGGAGTTCGAGCGCCGGACGGCACTTCTGGGCTGGAATTGGCCAGAAAATGGAAACTATTTGGCCGAAGGGGGTCCGGCGTCGTGCGACCTGCCTTCCGCTCGGTGCCGTCGCAGACCAGCGTGAGTGGCGTTGATGTTGGTCGTACTGGGAGGAGCGGACCGTGAAGCGTTTCGCGAAGCTGGCCGGTGAGCGGCTCGTCGGACTCGTGCTGCCGAGCATCGATGCAGGTGCACGAGCAGTTCCGTGCCTCGCTGGCCTCGCTGGTGCCGTTGCCTGCCCGCGTGGCTGCCGTCGCGGTGCTCAGAGCGGGAGGCGGTGGTCGTTGTGCTGCTCGTACCGTTCTGCGGCGGGATCGTGCTGGCCACCGGCGGCTTGAAAGCCTTGCAGTGCAACTGTTCTAGCGCGGTTGGCGACGTGGTGATCAGGCTGTTCTCGGTCGTGGAACACAAAGCGTGGAGCTCACCGAGGCCGGTGTCGCAATTGCTATCCTTTGTGGACGGTGATACGAGTGATCTCGAGGCGACGGCAGGCAAGAGCACTCTGGTGAAGCTGTGTCGGTTCTACGACGACCCGCGGCGGGTTCGATCACTGGGGACGACCTGGATCTTCTCGTCCTGTTCGACGCCGAGCCCCGTCCTGCCCCTGAGGTCATCCAGACTCCCGTGCAGTGGGCGTCTCCTCTTCAGTCCGCTGCTCGCCGCGGCCACGAGGCTGATCATCACCAGTCCGAAGCTCACGAGGCCGAGTGCGAGGACGATGCCGCCGTGCAGCACGACGGCGAGTGCGAGGCCGATGCGGCGCAGCCTCGAATTGCCGAGCACGCAGACCACGATCGCCGATTCGAGCAGGATCGTGCCCCACGTGACCGACGTTGTCAGGACGTTCCATTCCAGTAAGCCCGTGAGTTCGGAAGCGACTCCGAAATACGCGTCCTGCATGACATGGCGCATCGCGCTGCCGTCACGCCATTCCGGCTCGACGACTTTGAGCCAGACCGCCTGTCCGTAGACGAGCACGACCTGCAGGCGGATTGTCAGATGAGTGACGTAGGCGCTGCCTCGCGACCACTCAGGTAACGGGGTGGCGGGACGTCTCCAGTGCCAGATCCGGTCGTCGGCGAGGCACAGCGGGACGAGCAGCAGAGTGAGGAATCGGGCCACGTTCTCGCCGCCGTTGGGCACGTGAATCGCGGCCGCCAGGCTGAAGGTGGCGTACCAGTGCGGAATGCACGTCCAGCGCGGGCGGTAACCCGAGGCGGCGAGCACGAGTGCGGCGATGGTCACGAACCGGGAAATGGTCTGGGCGGTCGCCGACGAGTCGAAGCACCACAGAGAAAGGACGCGCAAACCGTCGCAGCGAGGGCCCGTTGGTCCATTCGGCACGACGGGGAACAGGTCGGTGTCCGAGGTGAACACGAGTACGGTCAACTCGGCGATCGCGACCAGTGAACGGGCGATGCCGAACGCCGGCGTCCTGGGTTCGAACGCCAGCGCGCGGGCTACCGGGGTGCGCACGTGAGGTCCACGGCGGCGACGCGGACGACGTGTCGCGACGAGGTGTCCCGGCTCGGACGCTCGATCGCGAACACCGTCGGTCCGCAGGGTGTATCGGTGGGAAAATAGCTGGTCAAAGCTGCTATCGGGGCCTGGGAGAGAACGGCGGCGCAGTCGGAGACGGTCGCCGCCGCGCAGTCCTGCCAGGACTCGCCGGGAAGCTCGTCCACGGTGGCCAGCAGCCTGGTCAGGTCGGCGTACGACCCTCGGTCGAGACCTGCCAGGTAGTCCCGGTCGCCCGCGGTCCGGGTGATCGGGACGAACGTGCCTGCGGCTTTGTCGTGGTGGTACGCGACCGTGAACTCACGCCCCGCCGCATTCGTGAAGAGCTTCATTCCCTGCGGCCAGAACAGCCGGAAAACATCCCGCTGGGCGCCTATGTGCGGCCCGACGACATCGGTGGGCAGCTGGGCGACGGTGGCCGCGAGGAGAAGTATCCCGAGTGCGGCACCGGTGAAGGCCATGCCTTTCGCGGCACGAGCCTGGGAATCCATTTCGGCGGACATCGGACCGGTTTCCCGGTCGGTCAGCACTCGCCTGTCGTGCAGGGCCCGATGATGAGTGCGGTCCTGTTTCCTGAATCAGTGGGTTGAACGTCCGACGCGGAACTCGCGATGGTCACGGCGACAAGTGCCGCGGCAGCCAGCAGCGCGCCAAAAAAACCGGCCCGTCTCATCTTTCCTGATCCCCTCGTGGATGCGACGAGGAACCTCCCTTCCTCATCGCTGCGGAGGGAATATGGCAGCGTTTGTCCACTTCGTCAACTGATAACGGGCCGTGTTCGACCGGCTGCTCTGCGTGATTCCACGTGACACTGAATCGGTACAGGGAATCGGGCGTATCTTTCCGCCTCAAGCCGACTCTTAAAGGTGATATCTCATATCACCGCTGCGGTGCCACTGGTGTCTCCGCCGGCTCCACCGTCGTACTCCGAGATGGAAGCGTGCGTCCGAATGGATTATCGCATTTTGGGCCCGCTGGAACTGCGGTCCGCCGGGCGCCCCGTCGCGCTCGGCGGAGAACGTCAGCAGAAGCTGCTGGCGCTCCTGCTGCTCGGCACGGGCACCGTCGTGTCCTTCGACCGCCTGATCGACGAACTGTGGGAGGACCCGCCGCAGACCGCGCGCCGCCAGGTCTGCAACGCGGCGGCCGCGGTGCGCCGCGTCGTCACCAGGGGCGGCGGCCGGCTGACCACCAGCACCCACGGCTACCGGCTCGACCTGCCGGACGGGCGGCTCGACGCGGATCTGTTCCGCGCCCAGGTCCGTGACGCCGAGGTTGCCGCACGGGAGGGCACGCCGGCTCAGGCCGTGGCGCTGCTGCAGAGCGCGCTCGACCTGTGGCGAGGACCGGTGCTGGCCGGGCTCGGCTCCGCGTCGATCGACGCGGCGGCGGAGGGACTGCGCGAACAACGCCTCCAGGCCGTCGAACGACTCGCGGCACTGCGCCTGGAACTGGGGGAGGTCGCCTCGCTGCTGGGCGAGCTCACGGGCCAGGTCGCCGAACATCCGCTGCGGGAGTCGTTGCGCGCCACACTGATGCGCGCACTGGACCTCGCCGGTCGCCGGGGCGACGCGCTGACGGTGTTCGAACAGGGGCGGCGAGCGCTCGCCGAAGAACTGGGCGCGGATCCCGGTCCCGAGCTCCGGAGCCTGCACGCGGAACTCCTCCGCGCGGAACCGAAGCCGGAACCGCGAAGACCGGCCGCGCAGATCAGCCGGTCGTCGCTTCCGTTCGACATCACCGACTTCACCGGCCGCGAGTCCGAAGTGGACTCACTGGTCGAGGCGATCGGCACGAGGTCGCCCGCGATCGTCACCATCGAGGGCATGGGCGGCATCGGCAAGACCGCGCTGGCCGTGCACGTGGCACACCGGCTGGAGAACCGCTTTCCGGACGGGCGCTGCTACGTCGACCTGCGCGGGTTCACCGCGGACACGCCGCCGATGACCGCGGGTGCCGCGCTCGAATCGCTGCTGCGCCAGATCGGCGTGCCACCGGAGGAGATCCCGGCCGATCCGGAGGCGCGCCGCGACCTCTGGCTGACCGAGACGGCACACCGGCGGGTGCTGGTGGTGCTGGACAACGCGGCGGACGCCGGTCAGGTCAGGCCACTGCTGCCCGGTGCGCCCGGCGCGGTGGTGCTGATCGTGAGCCGGTGCCACCTCATGGCGATCGAGGGTGCCGTCCCGGTGTCGCTCGACGTGCTCCCCGCCGCCGACGCGGTGGCGCTGTTCCACCGGATCGCCGGCCCCGAGCGGGCGGACGCCGAACCGGAGGCGGTCGCGGACGTGATCTCGTTGTGCGGCAGGCTGCCGCTGGCGATCAGGATCGCCGCCTCCCGGTTCTGCCGAAGACCGTGGAGCGTCGCCCACCTCGCCGAGCAGCTGCGTGACCGGCAACGCCGTGCCCGCGCGTTCACCGCGAACGACCTGAGCGTGGCCGGCGTGCTCGCGCTGTCGTACCACCACCTCGCCGCGGACCGGCAGAAGCTGTTCCGGTCGCTGGCCCTGGTTCCCGGCGCCGACTTCGACGCGTACGCGGCGGCGGCGCTCGCCGGGGTGCCGGTCCACGACGCGCAGGACGTGCTGGAGGAACTGGTCGAATGCAACCTGCTGATGCAGCGCAGGTCCGACCGCTACTGCCTGCACGACCTCGTGCGCGACTGCGCCCGTGACCTGGCCGACGCGGCGGATCCACCGTCCGAACTGGACACCGCTCGCCGCCGGTTGTTCGACTACTACCTGCACTTGGCGGACGTGCGCGGCCGGCGCAGCCTGCCGGGACGGCGTGGCTTCGAGACCGGGCTCACGTGGGAGCCGGAGATCCCCGCCTCGGCGTCCGAAGAGGACGACATCCGCCAGCTTCGGTGCGAGTACAAGAACATGGTGGCGGTGGCCGACTACGCGAGCGCGCACGGCTGGCACGTGCACGCGTGGCAGCTGCCGTGCCTGCTCACGCCCTACCTGACCCGCGTCGGACTGCGTTCCGGTGTGCTCGAACTGTCCCGCAACGCGTTGAAGGCCGCGCAGGCGCTGGGCGATCGGTGCGGCGAGTCCATGGCGCTGACGAACATCGCGTTCGCACTGCGGGAAGCCGGTCGGCACGGGGAGGTGCTGGAGTTCCTCGACCGGGCCATCGCGATCAGCCGCGAGCTCGGCGACCTGCCCGCGGCGATCGGCGGCCTGCGCGACCTGGGCGCGTCCCAGGTGCAGGCGGGCATGCTCGACGACGCGGCCACCAGCTTCGCCGAGGCGGTCGCGCTCGCGCGGTCGATCGACGACCAGCGGGCCGAGGTGAACTCGACCATCGACCTCGGGTTCGTGGACTGCAACCTCGGCCGGTACCGCGAGGCCGACGCACGGTTCCGCGACGCGCTCGCCATGCACCAGCTGGGCGGTTACGTCGGCGGCGAAGTGGTGGTGCTCATCAACATCGGCTGGCTCGCGCAGCTGCGGGGACGCGACGCGGAGGCGGCCGTCGCACTGGAACGGGCTGTGCGGCTGAGCCGGGAGATCGGCATGAGCCGGGGCGAGGGGATCTCCTTGGCGTGGCTGGGAGTCACGTACCGGCGGCAGGGCAGGATCGCGGACGCCCTTGCCGTGGGCAGGGAAGCACTGGAGTCGGCGCGGCGCATGGACCTGCGAGAACCCGAGGGCGACGCGCTGAACGGGCTCGCGGAGACCTGCCTCGCGGCCGGACGGCTGCGCGAGGCGGAGGCGTTGCTGTGGGACGCCGAGGAACTGGCGATGGCCGGCGCCTTGCCGATGGTGCGGGCGCGGGCTCATGAGGGACTCGCCCACGTCGCCGCCCGGCGTGGGGATCAGGACTGGGCCCGCACGCACTGGGAGCGGGCTGTCGCGCTGTATCCGGACGGTGCCGTGGACGCGGAGAACCCCCGCGCGCACCTGGATGATGCCGGCGCACAGTGCATGCGCTGTGTCAGCGGCCAGGAGACGCCGAGGGCACTGACGGTCGTGCGCGAGATCGCGTCAGTGGGCTGACCAGGCACGACATCCGTGCATCGGTCGTCGATGCGGCACGGATGCAAGGCATTGATGCACTCCTCGCAACAGGTTGAACGGCGAGGAAGTGGTGTTCGAAGATGCTGCAGCCCGCGTTACCCGCATGGCTGGTGGACAGGCCCGCGCTGATCGCGACGCTCGACGCCGCGTCCGCCCACAAGGTGGTCGTGGTGAAGGCAGGACCTGCTTGGGGGAAAACGACTTCGGTGGCCGCGTGGGCGGCGACGCGACGTGCCTGCTGGTTGAACGCCGCGGACGCGGGCACCTCGCTCGAACGCCTGTCGCGCGGACTGCTGGGGGCCTTGCGCCAGCGGTTGCCGCGCCTGCCCGCGGAACTGATCACGACCACCGCCCAGGGCGCGGACACGGTCGCGAGCCTGATCCGAGGGCTGTTGGACGTGCACCTCGACGAGCCCGTCGTGCTGGTGGTGGACGACGCCGGGGCGCTGTCCGCCGGTGGTGACGCCGCCCGGTTGATCGAGTCGTTGTGCCTGCGCGGCCCGGAACTCCTCAGCGTGGTGCTGCTGACCCGCGGCGAGCTGGGGTTCGATCCCGGACCGGCCGTGGTGCTGACCGGCGAGGGCCACAGCGAGGACGAACTCGCGGCGTCCACGCTCGCCGCGGAACCCGAGGAGAACCGGGAACTGTTGCGTGCCATCGCAACGCTCGGCCGGGTGAGCACGGCGCTGTGCGTGGCGCTCGGGTTCACCGACGTCCGGGAGACGCTACGAGGACTCGCCCGGCGCGGTCTGCTGACCGGCCCGGACTGGAGCGTCGTCGAACCGATCGCGGAGTTGGTGCGCCGCGACACCGAGGACCCGGAGATCCGCGTCAAGGCCGCCCTCTTCTGCGAACGCACCGGCGCGCACGCCGAAGCCCTCAGACACCTGGTCGCCGCGCGGAAGTGGGATCTGGTCGCACAACTGCTGCTGCGCAGGGACGAGCGGATCGTCGCGGGCGGTGACACCGACGCGGTGCTCGCGGCCCTGGAACAGCTGGAGATCGACGACTCCCGCCTGTACCTGGTGTGGGGTTTCGCCCTGCAGCACAAGGGCGACTGGCTCGGGTCGCTGCACTGCTACGAACAGGCGGGCGAACGCACCGTGAGGTCGTCGTGGCGGATGGGGCAGCTGCACGCCCTCACCGGGCACACCGACAAGGCCGTCGAGGTGTTCGAGCGCACGGTGTTCGACGACGTCGCGTCGCTGGACGAGGTGCGGCTGCTGTCGCTGGCCGTGCGCTGGTTCCGCGAGACCGGGCGGCACGAGAAGGCGCGGGAGCTGGCCGGCAGGTGTGCGGAGGCTGCGCGCCGGTGCGGTGGCCACTCCGCGTTCGCCTGGAGCAGCAGGGCTTGCGGGCTGCTCGCCGGGTTCGACGGCGACCGGGCGGCGTTCGAGATGCACTACAGGCAGGCCGTGGACCGGGCACGACGGGCGGGCTGCCGGATGCTGGAGCTGACGATCCGGTCCGAACGGGCGTGGTTCCTGGCGGGCGAGGCCGGTCCGGCGCAGGCGCTGGCCGAGATCGACGAGGTGCTGGTCCTCGGCAGGCAGGCGGGTCTCACGGGCCACGAACCGGACTGCCTGGGCATCCGGGCGCTCGCCGCGGTCAGGCTGGGGAGGTTCGACGAGGCTCTGCGCGACGCCGGCCAGTGCCCGCGCCACCTGGTGATCAGGGCCGAGGTGCACCGCCGCCGTGGCGAGCCCGGCCAGGCGCAGGCGTTGCTGGACGAGGCGATGGCGCTGCCGGGCACCGATCCGCTCGTCTGCGCCACGCTCGCCAGGGTCGTGGCGGCCGAGGACCTGGACCGGGCACGACAGCTCGCGGAACAAGCCGTTGCCACCAGCCAGGTTCTGCGGTTGCGGGAAGTGCCCGCGTTGCTCGCCCGCGGCTGGGTCGCCGTGCTGGCGGGCGATCGGGAGACGGCGCGGGCGGACGCGGCCACCGCACGGGCGTTGGCGGGCCGTCGCGGCGACAAGGCAGGACTCGCGGACGCGTTGCAGCTGGCGGCGGCGACATCGGCCGATGGGAAGGCGTTGCTGGCCGAGGCCGTGATGGTGTGGCGGGCGGCGGACGATCCGGTCGGCGCCGCGACCGCGGAACTCGCGGTGGCCCGGCTGACCGGGGTGGACGTGGCCCGGTTCGAGAACGTGGTGCACGCGCACGGAGTTCGCACCGGCGTGTCGATGGCCGACGTACTGGGTGCGGGGGCGCCGAGGAGCGCGCGGATCGTCGTCCGGACGCTCGGCGGGTTCCAGGTGCTGCGCGACGGTGTTCCGGTGCCTTCGGCGTTGTGGCAGTCGAAGAAGGCGAGGGATCTGCTGAAGATCCTGGCGGGCAACAGCGGGCGGCCGGTGCCCCGGCCGCAGCTGGTGGAGCTGCTGTGGCCGGATGACCTTTCGGACCGCAAGGCGAACCGGCTGTCCGTGCTGCTCTCGACGTTGCGGACCGTGCTGTGCGTGCCGGGGCTGCCCGCCGACGCCGAACCGCTGGTCGCCGACCGCGACACGGTGTCGCTCGACCTGTCCCTTGTGGACCTCGACGTGGCTGCGTTCCTCGGCGCCGCGAGCACCGCGCTGGTGGCGCACCGGCGAGGCGACCAGGCCGCAATGCCTTTGCTGATCGCCGCGGACGAGCTGTACCTCGGCGAGTTCCTGGCCGAGGAGCCCTACGAGCAGTGGGCGATCCAGGTGCGAGAGGAGGTGCGGGGCAGGTACACCGCCGTGCTGCGCGCGTTGGTGCAGCTCGTGCGCGATCCCGATCAGCAGGTCGGGTACCTGATCCGGATGCTCGAACTCGACCGCTACGACGAGGGTGCCCATGTGCGGCTGGTGAGAGCGCTCAGGGCGGCCGGTCGGCACGGCGAGGCGCGCCGGCGGTATCAGGTCTACCTGGAGCAGATGCGCGAGATCGGCGTGAGGCCCACGGAACCGGATCTGTTCGGCGACCGGACTTCTGAGGTTCTCCGGGCGGGCTGAGCTGCGCTTTTCGGTGGCGGTAAGGGAACCATCACGTTTCCCGAAGGCTGCGCTAAGGGGCACTTCGTAACTTCCTCGCGGTGAAGGAACACGGGGGTGTTACGGGTGGGGAGTAGCTGGCTGATCTGTCCTCGGCCTCGGCCGGAGGCGGCACTGCGGGTGGTGTGCGTTCCGTACGCCGGCGGTGGTGCGTCGGCCTTCTGGGACTGGCCGGACCTGCTGGGCGATTCCGTCGAGCTGTGGAGCGCGGTGCTGCCGGGCAGGGAACGGCGGTTCGGCGAACCCGCGGTCACCGACGCGGCGCTGATCGCCGCGCCACTGGCCGAGGCGATCCGCGCGGAGGTCCCGAAACCGCTGGTGTTGTTCGGCCACAGCATGGGCGGGCTGCTCGCGTTCGACCTCGCCCGCAGGCTCGGCGACCAGGTCGGGCACCTGTTCGTGTCCGCGGCCAAAGCCCCGCACCTGGCGTTCGGTGGCGAGCCGCACCTGCTCGACGACGACGGCCTGCTCGACTGGATGACCACGCTCGGCGGTGTGCCTGCGGACCTGCTGGTGCACAAGGAGATGCTCGGCCTGCTCCTGCCGACGTTGCGTGCCGACCTGACCGTGTGCGCCGGATTTCACGGCACACGAGACATGATCGACGTGCCCATCACCGCGTTCGCCGGCACCGACGACCCGCTGGCGAGCGTGGCCGACGTCGCCGCCTGGCAGCACCACACCGTCGCGGGCTTCGACCTCGTGGTCCGGCCCGGCGGCCACTTCTACCTCAAAGACGATCCGGCAGCGGTGACGAGCGTCCTGCGTTCGGCGACCGCCAGGGAAGGTGTGCAGTGACCCAGCAGCACCCCGCGGCCACCCGCGGTCAGCAGCAGATCTGGTTCTCCGACCAGCTCGCGCCGGACGCCACGTTCAACACCGTGCCGGTGTACGTGGAGATCACCGGCGAGCTGGACACCTATGCGCTCGCCGCCGCGCTGACCGCGGTGGTGAACCGGCACGAACCGTTGCGCACCAGCTACCGGCTCGACGGCACCGAGCTCGTACCGGAGATCGCGCTGGAAGCGCACGTGTCGATCGCGACGCGCGACCTGCGTGCTCTTCCGCCCGCCGAACGCTCGGCACGCGCGGAGGCGTTGGTGGCGGCCGAACTCGCCCGCCGCGTCGACATCTCCAGCGGACTGCCGCTGCGCATCGTGTTGCTGCGCCTGGAGGACGACCGCCATCAGCTCGTCCTGCTGGTGCACCACATCGCGATCGACGGCGCGTCGGTCGCGGTGATCCAGGACGAGTTGCCGCGCTGCTACCAGGCCGCGGTGGACGGACTGGAAGTTTCGCTGCCCCGGCCTTCGGTCGCCTTCCGCGACATCGCGCCGTTGGCCGGAGAGGTCGAGCACTGGTGTTCGGAACTGGCCGATCTGCCGGAACCGCTGGAGCTGCCGGGGATTCGCACCCGCCCGGCCCGGCCCGACTTC
The DNA here is from genome assembly GCF_044765805.1 of Lentzea sp. NPDC102401. NCBI lineage: Bacteria > Bacillati > Actinomycetota > Actinomycetes > Pseudonocardiales > Pseudonocardiaceae > Lentzea > Lentzea sp. NPDC102401. The sequence continues at coordinate 194,986 of NZ_JBIWKS010000002.1, forward strand.
GCCGCCGAGGCACTGCCGCTGGTCGTGCCGGAGGAGCTGGCGAACGCGGTGCGGCGCGCGGCGAGCACGCACCGGTCGTCGTCGTTCATGGTGCTGCTGAGCGCGTTCTCCGTGCTGTTGCACCGGTTGACCGGTTCGTCGGACATAGTGGTCGGCTCCCCGTCCGCCGGACGTGAGCACGCCGACACCCACGACCTGGTCGGCTACTTCGTCAACATGCTCGCCTTGCGCGTACGGCTCGGCTCCGACCCGACGTACCGCGAGGCGATGGATGTCGTCCGCGACACCGTTCTCGACGCGCTCGACCACCGCGACGCTCCGTTCCACCAGGTCTGCGAGGCGCTCGGGCAGACCGGCGACGTCGACCGGCACCCGATCTTCCAGGTGGTCTTCGCGTCCCCGCCGCCGCTGGCCGGTCCGCTGGCCGCCGGTGGCTGCGTCTTCACGTTCACCCAGGGCACCAGCGATCAGGGGATCTACGACCTCGAACTGCAGCTGCCCGACTCCGGCAGCGGCGAGATGCGCGGCTGGGTCAAGTTCCGCACCGCGCTCTACCGGCGTGCCGACGTCGTCGACCTGACCGAGCGCTTCGCCACCGTGCTCGGCCAGCTCACGACCGCACCGGACGTGAGGCTGTCGAACCTCTCGCTGCTCTCGTCCGACGAACGCGGCCGGATCGTCCGTGACCTCAACGCGAACGCGACGGCGTACCCGGCTGACGCGACGCTCGTCGAGCTGTTCGAGCAGACCGTCGACAGGTACTCCGGCGACATCGCCGTCGAGTTCGGCGGCGTGAAGCTCACCTACGCGGAACTGGACCAGCGGGCCAACCGGCTGGCCGCGCACCTCGGCACGCTCGGGGTCGGCACGGGAACGCCCGTCGGCATCTTGATGGACCGCGGCGTGGACTGGATCGTCGCCGCGATCGCCGTGCTGAAGGCGGGTGGCGCGTACCTGCCGCTCGACCCGGCGTACCCGCTCGACCGCCTGCAGGCGTTGTGCGGCGACGCTTCCGCCGCTGTCGTCGTCGCGGACCGGTCCGTCGAGTTGCCCGGCGTCGAGCTGGTCGACCTGCTGGCCATGGTCCTCACCTGTCCCGCTGACCGTCCACAACGGACTCTGGTCGCGGACGACCTAGCGTACGTGATGTACACGTCTGGTTCGACCGGCATGCCGAAGGGCGTGTGCGTCAGCCATCGCAACGTCGTCCGGCTCGTTCGCGACACGAACTACGTCGACTTCGCGCCTGGTGACCGGGTCGCGCAGGCGTCCACGACCACGTTCGACGCGGCGACGTTCGAGATCTGGGGCGCGTTGCTGAACGGCGGCCGGCTGATCGGGCTGCCCAAGGACGTCGCGCTCGACCCGGCGGCGCTGGGGGAGTGGTTGCGGGCCAACGAGATCGACACGTTGTTCCTCACCACCTCGGTCGCAATGCACGTGGCACGGGAGATGCCCGGCGCGTTGTCGGGGTTGCGCTACTTCGTGTTCGGCGGCGAACAGCCCGACGAGCACGCGATCGCCACCCTGATCGCGCATCCCGGCGGTCCCCGGCACGTCGTGAACGGCTACGGGCCGACCGAGACCACGACCTTCGCGTCCAGCCACGAATGTGAGCGCGCGGAGGGCCGAATCCCGTTGGGGCGCGCGCTGAGCAACACGCAGCTCTACGTGCTGGACCAGTACCTCGAGCCGGTGCCGCCGATGGCCGTGGGCGAGCTGTGCGTCGGTGGTGACGGCGTCGGCCGTGGTTACGTCGGCAATCCCGCTCTGACCGCCGAGAAGTTCGTGCCCGACCACCTCGGTGGCAAGTCCGGCGCGCGGTTGTACCGGACCGGTGATCTGGCGCGGCTGTTGCCCGACGGGACGTTCGAGTACCTGGGACGGGCCGACCGGCAGGTCAAGATCCGCGGGTTCCGGATCGAGCCGGGCGAGGTCGAGGCCTGCCTGCACTCGTCGGGACTCGTCCGCCAGGCCGTGGTCGTGCCGCGCGAGGACGCCGCTGGGGACGTGAGCCTGGTCGGCTATGTCGTGCTGGAGCAGCCGGCCGAGGAGCAGCTCGACGAGCTGATGCGGCACGTGCGGGACGCGTTGCCCGCCTACCTGGTGCCGTCCGCGCTGGTTCCGCTGGACGCGTTGCCGTTGACCCGCAACGGAAAGCTGGACCTGCGGGCGCTGCCGGACGCGGAGATCGCCGCCGAGGTGCTGGAGGAGCCGCAGACGCTCACCGAGGTCGCGGTCGCGAACCTGTGGCGGCAGGTGCTCGGCGCGGAGTCGATCGGCCGGGACAGCGACTTCTTCGACCTCGGCGGACATTCGCTGAAGGCCGCCCGGATCCTCTCGCGCATCGAGAGCGAACTGGGGGTCCGGCTGCCGATGCGGTCGTTGTTCGACCACCCGACCGTCGCCGGCATCGCCACCGAGGTCGATCGCCTGCGTGACAGCACACCCGTATCCGTCGGTGCGATCCGAGCCGGGGCCAGGCCCTCGCTCTCCGTCGCCGACCTGCTCGATCTGTGAAAGAGGGGGAAGTCGTGCAGGACGTGTTGCGGCGCTTGAAAGCGCTGGATCCCGACAAGCGCGCGGCCGTGTTCGCGCAGCTCGCCGAGCGGGGTGAGGACTTCGGCGTGTACCCGGTGTCGTCCGGGCAGCGCCGGCTGTGGCTGCTCGATCAGTTGCACCCCGGCAGCCCCGTCTACAACGTGCCGTACGCCTTCCGGCTGCGCGGGACCGTGGACAGCGACGCGTTGGCGGCCGCGCTGCTGGAGATCGGCCGGCGGCACGAGGTGCTGCGGACCGTGTTCCTCGACCTCGACGGCGACCCGCGGCAGGTGATCCTGCCGGAGCCGCAGTTCTCGCTGGTCGTCACCCACGTCGACGTCGCCGACCGTGACGGCTTCGTGGTCGCTCGTGCCGCTGAGGCCGCCCAGGAACCCTTCGATCTGGCGGACGGTCCGTTGCTGCGGGCCGAACTGGTGGTGTTCGACGAGACCGACGCGTTGTTGCTCGTCTCGATGCACCACATCGTCTGCGACGGCTGGAGCACCCAGCTGCTGTTCGCCGAGTGGCGGGCCGCCTACGAGTCGCGGGACCTCGGCCCGGCGCCGACGCAGTACCTGGACTTCAGCCGCTGGCAGACCGAGTGGCTCGGTGGTCAGGACGGCACTCGGCTGCTGGACTACTGGACCACGCAGCTCGCCGGGGTGCCGCCGGTGCTCGAACTGCCGACGGATCACCCGCGTCCGGCCGTGATGAAGATGCGGGGCGGTGCCGTCGAGTTCGCCTGGCCCGCCACGCTCAAGGAGCGGCTCGACGCGTTCTGCCTGGCTGAGCGCGTCACGCCGTTCATGGTGCTGCTGACCGCGTGGAACGTCCTGCTGCACCGGTACTCCGGCGCGGACGACATCGTGGTCGGCACCAACGTCGGCAGCCGCAGGGCCGAGATCGAGAACGCGATCGGCTTCTTCGTCAACACCGTCGCCATCCGGTCCAGTGTGGACTCCGCCGCGACCTTCCGGTCGTTGCTGCACCAGGTGCGGGACACGACGCTGGCCGCGCAGCAGCACCAGGACCTGCCGTTCGAACGGGTCGTCGAGGCCCTCGCCCCGCCGCGCAGCACCGCGCACCAGCCGGTGATCCAGACGATCGTCGGCATGGAGGACAGCCAGCACGAGATCTTCGCGCTGCCCGGTGTCGCCGTCGAACGGGTCGCGTCGCACTCCGGGACCGCGAAGTGGGACCTGGAACTGGGCGTCACGTCCACCGAGGGCGGGATCACCGGCCTGCTGGAGTTCGACAGCGCGTTGTACGAGCCCGCGACCGCGCGTCGCCTGCTCGGCCACCTGGAAACGCTGCTCACCGCCGGTCTCGCCGACCCGTCGTGCCCGATCGGCCGGCTGACGATGATCACCGCCGCTGAGCGCGCGCAGATCGTCGAGGACTGGAATCCACCGGCCTCCGCGCGGCTGGACGGCGTGCTGGTGCACGAACTGGCCGAGGCCTCCGCCGACCGCACGCCCGACGCCGTGGCGCTGGTGTTCGAGGACCAGCGGCTCACCTACCGCGAGCTCGACGAGCGGGCGAACCGGCTCGCGCACCTGCTGCGGGCACGCGGGATCGGCCGCGGCGACTTCGTCGGCATCAGCCTGCCGAGGTCGCTGGACCTCGTGGTGGCGCAACAGGGTGTGCTCAAGTCCGGAGCGGCCTACGTGCCGCTCGACCCGGAGTACCCGGCGGATCGGCTGGCGTACATGGTCTCCGACTCAGGCCTGCGCGTCGTCGTGACGCTGGCGGCGCTGGCCGGACGCTTTCCCGGTGTGCCGACGATTCCGTTGGACGAGACCGACTTCTCGGGCGTTCCGGACGCGCGCCTGCGACGGAGCGTGGAACCGGACGACCTGGCGTACGTGATCTACACGTCCGGCTCCACGGGCAAGCCGAAGGGCGCCATGCTGCCGCACCGGGGCGTGGTGAACCTCGCGGACGAGCTGGCCCGGATGCTCGGCATCGGGCCTGGCAACCGGATGTTGCAGTTCGCGTCGTTCAGCTTCGACGTGTCCGTCGCCGACATCATGGTCACGCTGCGCTCGGGCGCCACCGTGGTGCTGGCCGCACAGCACGACCTGCAGCCCGGCCCCGACCTGGCCCGCACGATCACCTCGCAGCGCGTCGACATGGCCTGCCTGCCGCCGACCGTGCTGCGGCTGACCGACCCGGCACTCGTACCGGGCCTGCGCACGCTGATGGCCGGCGGTGAGGCCTGCCCGGACGAGGTCGCCGCCGCGTGGGCGCCGGGCCGCCGGTTCGTCAACGTCTACGGGCCGACCGAGGCGAGCATCTGGATCACCGCCGCGGAGTGCGACGGCACGGAGAGCCCGTTGCCGATCGGCCGTCCGATCACGGGCAGCACGGCCTACGTGCTGGACGAGAACCGGGAACCGTTGCCCGTCGGAGTGCCGGGGGAGCTGTACCTCGGCGGAGTGCAGGTCGCCCGCGGCTACCTGAACCGGCCGGAGCTCACGGCCGAGCGGTTCGTGTCCGACCCGTTCAGTTCCGGTCGCCTGTACCGGACCGGTGACCTCGCGCGGTTCCTGCCGGACGGGCAGGTCGAGTTCCTGCGGCGGATGGACGACCAGATCAAGCTGCGCGGCTACCGCATCGAGCTGGGCGAGATCCAGACCGCGGTGAGTCAGCACCCTTCGGTGCGCGCGGCCGTGGTCATCGCTCGCGAGGACGTGCCGGGTGACGTGCGGCTGGTCGCCTACGCGGTGGCCGCGGACGGGTGCCGGATCGACGGTGCGGAGCTGCGGGCGCACCTGCGGCGCGGGCTGCCCGAGTACATGGTGCCCTCGGCGTTCGTCGAGGTGCCGACGATTCCGCGCAATCCCAACGGGAAGCTCGACCACCGGGCGCTGCCGAAGCCGGAGTCGGTGCGCACCGAACGGGTCGTGGTGCCCGCCGGCAACCAGACCGAGCGCGCGATCTCCGACGTGTGGCGCGAGGTCCTGCGGATGGACCGGGTCGGCGCCGACGACAACTTCTTCGACCTGGGCGGCAACTCCGTGCTGCTGGTGAAGGCGCGGAGCAGGTTGGCCGAGTTGTTCGCACGGGAGGTGCCGACGGTCACGTTGTTCACCTACCCGACTGTTCGGGCGCTCGCCGCTCATTTCGACGGAAGCGGCCAAGTGGAGACGCGGGCCGCCGGTGGCCGGAAGGCATTGCTGGCAAGGGGGAGAAAGTGACCGAGTACACCGGGCTGGAGATCGCGGTCGTCGGCATGGCCGGCCGCTTCCCCGGATCGTCCACCGTGGATGAGTTCTGGGCCAACGTGCTCGCTGGTGAGGTCGGCGTGCGCCGCTTCACCGACGAGGAGCTCGACGCCGCGGGCGTGTCCGTGGAAAGGCGCGCGGAGCCGGGTTTCGTGCCCATGGGCGGCGCGCTGGAGGGCATCGAGTTCTTCGACGCCAAGCTGTTCGGCTACAGCCCGCGCGACGCGGCCGTGCTGGACCCGCAGCAGCGGGTGTTCCTGGAGTGCGCCTGGCACGCGCTCGAACACGCCGGGCACCTCGGCGGTGGGCAGGACGTCGGCGTCTACGCGTCGGCGAGCATCGACACCTATTTGCTGCGGCACCTGTGGAACAACCCCTCGGTGCCGGGCGGGTTGCAGCCGCTCGACCTGCTGCTGGCCAACGACAAGGACACGCTCGCCAGCCGCGTCGCCTACCACCTCGACCTGACCGGGCCCGCGATCACCGTGCAGACGGCGTGCTCGTCGTCGCTGGTCACGATCCACGTGGCCTGCCAGGCGTTGCTGGGCCGCGACTGCGACGTCGCACTCGCCGGCGGCGTGTCGATCAGGCCGCCGGTGCACGAGGGCTACCAACACACCGAGGGCGGCATCCTCGCCGCAGACGGACGCTGCCTCCCGTTCGACGTGGACGCGCACGGCGTGGTCGCGGGCAACGGTGTCGCGGCCGTGGTGCTGCGCCGCCTGGAGGACGCGATGGCCGACGGCGACACGATCTACGCCGTCGTGAAGGGCACCGCGGTCAACAACGACGGTGCGGACAAGGTGGGCTTCACCGCTCCCAGTGTGAACGGCCAGGCACGAGTCATCAGAGCCGCACACGATCTGTCCGAAGTGGACTCCTCGACGATCGGGTACGTCGAGGCGCACGGCACCGCCACGCCGCTCGGTGACCCGATCGAGGTGGCCGCACTGACGCAGGCGTTCGTCAGCCCGCCCGAGGCCTGTGCGCTGGGGTCGGTCAAGGCGTTGATCGGGCACCTGGACGCGGCGGCCGGTGTCGCCGGGTTCGTCAAGGCCGCGCTCGCCGTCCAGAACGGTGTGGTGCCGCCGAGTCCGTACTTCACCGCGCCCAACCCCGAGACCGGGCTGGAGAACAGCCCGTTCTTCGTCAACCGCGAGGCACTGCCGTGGCCGGGATCGGGGCCGCGCCGGGCCGGGGTCAGCGGGTTCGGCATGGGCGGCACGAACGCGCACGCCGTGCTGGAGGAGCCGCCGTCGCCCGAACCGATGCCGTCGAGCAGGTCACGGCACCTGCTGGTGCTGTCGGCCGCGAGCGAGAAGTCGTTGGAGGAGAGCCGCGAGCAGCTCGCCGACCACTTGGCCGTTGGGGGTCAGGAGCTCGCGGACGTCTCGCACACCTTGAGGACGGGTCGGCGGGTGCTGAGGCACCGGATGGCCGCTGTCGTGGGGGAGAGCACGGCACACGCCGCGCTCTCCGAGGCGTGGATCGGCACTGGTGATCGGCGCGACACCGTCTTCCTGTTCCCCGGCCAGGGTTCCCAGTACGCGGGCATGGCCTCCCAGCTCGCGGACGAGGAGCCGGTGTTCCGGGCCGCGCTGGACGAGTGCGCCGCGCTGCTGCCGTTCGACCTGAACGAGGTGCTCGCCGACGCGGACCGGCTGACCCGCACGAAGTACACCCAGCCCGCGCTGTTCGCGGTCGAGTACTCGCTCGCGAAGCTCTGGGAACACTGGGGTGTGCGGCCGAGCGCCATGCTCGGGCACAGCGTCGGCGAGTACGTGGCGGCGTGCCTGGCCGGGGTGTTCTCCCTGGAGGACGCGCTGAAGCTGGTGGCGGCACGCGGTGAGCTGATGGACGCGCTGCCCGCGGGCGCGATGCTGTCGGTGCCGCTGGGGGCCGACGATCTGGTGCTGCCGGAGGACGTGTGCCTCGCGGCGAGCAACGCGCCGAACATGAGCACGGTCGCGGGCACGTTCGAGGCGATCGAGCGGTTCGAGGCGGGGCTGAGCGTCACCAGCCGCCGTTTGCACACCTCGCACGCGTTCCACTCGTCGATGATCGACCCGATGCTCGGCGAGTTCGCCGCGCTGGTGAGCCAGGTCGAGCTGCGCGCGCCGCGGATTCCCTTCATCTCCAACGTGTCGGGCACGTGGATCACCGCGGAGGAGGCCACCGAGCCCGGCTACTGGGCGCGGCACGCCCGTGCCGCCGTCCGGTTCAGCGAAGGACTTCGGGCGATGCTCACCGAATCGGTCACCGTGCTGGAGGTCGGGCCCGGCAACGTGCTGACCACCCTGGCACGCCAGCACGATCTCGGCGGCGCGAAGGCGTTCGGGTCGCTTCGGCACCCGCGTGAGGACAAGCACGACCTCGACACGATGCTGGCCGCGGCCGGCAGGCTGTGGATCGCTGGCGCCGAGGTGGATCTCGGTGCGCTGACGGCGGACGAGCGCAGGCGCCGGGTTCCGTTGCCCCAGTACCCGTTCGAGCGGGCACGCCACTGGGTCGATCTTCCCGGTACGGCACCGCGCGAGATCGAAGTCATCGAGGTGCTGTCCCAGGCGGCCGACACCGCTGTGGGCGGCGACCTGGCCGTGATCACCGGCATCTGGCGGGAACTGCTCGGCATCGCGCACATCGGCCCGAACGACGACTACTTCGAGCTGGGCGGGCATTCGTTGCTGGCCACGCAGATCCTCGCGCGGATCACGGCCGAGCTCGGCGTCACGCTGCCCGCGGCCGCGATCTTCGAGGCACCAACGCCTTCGAAGCTGGCAGCCAGGATCGACCAGTTGCGCGCCGACGCCGCGCCGGCGCAGGACGACGAGTTCGCGCGGCTGCTCGCCGAGATCCGCGACATGTCACCGGAAGAGCTGCGGGCCGAACTGGACCGCGAGCGGGACGCCCAGGAGATCTCCCAGTCATGACAGACCACCTGACCAGCTCACTGACCGAGGAACAGCGCCAGCTGCTGGCCCTGCGGCTGCGCAACGCCGACCGCTCGCAGCCGGTGTCGTTCACCCAGGAACAGCTCTGGTTCCTCGACCGCCTCAACCCCGGCAACCCCGCCTACGCGATCCCGTTCGGGCTCAGGCTCACCGGGCCGCTCGACCGCACCGCCCTCGAACTGGCCGTCGGCCGGGTCGTGGACCGGCATTCCGCGCTGCGCACCACGTTCTTCGAGCGTGACGGCGAGCTGCGGCAGCGGGTGCGCGACACCGTGTCGATCGCCATCGAGGTCACCGACCTGTCGGAGTACCCCGAGCGGGCCCAGGAGATCGCGCTGGAGCACGCCCGGCACGTGTTCGACCTGAGCGCGGGACCGCTGGTGGCGTTCCGGCTCGTGGTGCTCGGCGAGCAGGAGCACCTCCTGCTGGTGACCGCGCACCACATCGTGTTCGACGCGGCGTCGGCCGAGGTCTTCGGCGCCGACCTCGTCGCGTACTACGGCGGCGAGACGCTGCCCGAACTGACCACGTCGTTCGGCCGGTACGCGGCGGCCGAACGACGCAGGCTGACCGACGACGTGATGGACGAGCACCTGGCCTACTGGCGGGAGAAACTCGCCGGCAGCCCGGCCCGGTCCACCGTGCCGTCCGACCTGCCGCGCCCGGCCGTCCAGACGCACACCGGGGGACGGCACCACTTCGTCGTCCCGAAGGACCTGACCGAGCGGCTCGCCGCGAAGGCTCGTGAGCTCGGTGTGTCGCTGAACGCCGTGGTGCTCAGCGGGTTCGCGGCGCTGATCGGGCAGGAACGGGTGCTGCTCGGCATGCCCGTCAGCGGTCGCGGGCGTCCAGAGCTGGAGACGATGATCGGCTCGCTGGCGAACATGCTGGTGCTGCGGGTCGATCTGGACGGTGACTCGAGCGAGGTCGTCCGGGGCACGCACCGCGCGATCAGCGAGGCCTACTCGCATCAGGACGCGCCCTACGCACGGGTGGTGGAGGCCGTCGACCCGCCGCGCGACCCGAGCCAGAACCCGTTGTTCCAGGCCATGCTCAGCCTCACCGAGGCGCCGGCCGCACGGGTGGCGAACGGTGTCGAGTTCAGCCCGTTCGAGGTCGACAACGGCCTCACCGACTTCGACCTGTTCGTCGTTCTGTCCAGAGTGGACGGCGAACTGCGCGGGGTCCTCGGCTACAACGCGGATCTCTATCTCGGCGAGACCGTCAGCGAGCTGGGCGAGCAGTTCCTCACCGCGCTGACCGGGCTGGTGTCGGGGCAGCCGCTGAGGAACAGGGAACGGATCTCGATCGCGGCCACGTTCACCGCGGATCCCGTGCGCGAGCCGCTCGACGTGCTCAACGGCGTGCTGCGGCTGCCCGTCGACGTCGAACTGGCGCCCTACCAGCAGATCGTGCGGCACCTGCTCGCCGGTGACGGCGGCAGGCTCGCCGACGTCGTGCTGCTGCGCTGGCAGGACTGGCTGCGGCACGGCGACGCCGTAGAGGCGAACTGGCAGGATCTGGAGACCGCGGTCACGGCCTACCGGCAACGGTCGGACGCGCCGCTGTTCCTCGTCGTGTGCCCGTCCGAGCAGACGTTCGGTCACCTCGACGACCGGCTGGCGGTGCTCGCGGACCAGACCGAGGGCGTGCACGCCGTGTGGTTCACGGACTGGGCCAAGGCGCTGCCGGTCAGCGGCACGTTCGACCCGCAGGCCGACAAGCTCGGGCACGTCCCCTACACGCAGGAGATGTTCGCCGCGCTGGCGATCCTGCTGACCCGCAAGCTGCACCCCGGCGCGAATCGCCTGCACCTGCTGGAGACCGCGCTCGGCGACCCGGCGTCGCTGGCCGGCCGTGCCGCGCCCGCCATCAGGGCCGTCGCGATCGACACGCCCCCGGTTGCGCCGCGGACGAGGACCGAGGAACGGCTCGCGAAGGTGTGGCGGGAGGTGCTCAAGCTCGACGAGGTCGGCGTGACGCACGACTTCTTCGCGCTGGGCGGCCACTCGTTGCTCGCGACGCAGCTGCTGTCGAAGGTGTTCGCCGAGTTCGGCGTCGACGTGTCGCTGCACGCGCTGTTCACCCACCCGACCGTCGAGGCGCTGGCCGCGCTCGTCGACGAGCCGCAGGAGACCGGGCATCCGCTGTCGCCGGTCTCCCGCGCCAACGCTCTCGAACTGTCGGCGATCCAGCAACGCATGTGGGCGGCGACCCAGCTCGACACCACCACGACCAGGATGAACACGACGTTCGCGGTCCTGCTGCGCGGCTCGCTGGACGTTCCGGCGTTGCGCGGTGCGGTCGCGGAAGTCGTGCGCAGGCACGAGATCCTGCGCACGACGTTCGCTGAGCAGGACGGCCGGCCGGTCATGGTCGTGCATCCGGACATGGACTGCTGGCTGCCCGAGTCCGTCGGCTCGCCCGAAGAGTTCCTGGTCGAGCACACGAATCACGTGTACGACCTGGAGAACGGGCCGCTGCTGCGAGTACGGCTGGTGCGGACCGGTGCGAACGAGCACCACCTGCTGCTCGGCATGCACCACATCGTCTGCGACAACACGTCCTGGGGCGTGCTGCTCGCCGAGCTGTCCGCCTGCTACGCCCAGGGCGACCTGCCCGAGCTGGCGGTCCAGTACGCGGACTACGCGGCGTGGCAACAGGAACTCCTCACCGAGGACGCGCTCGAACCGCACCTGAACCACTGGCGCTCGTACCTCGTCGACGCCCCGTCGCAGCTGGAGGTGCCGGCGGAACGTCCCGAGCGCAACGAGACACGCCGCACGTCGTCCGAGGTGCCGGGAAAGGTCGCGGAGGCGCTCAAGGAACTGGCCCGCGCCGAGGGCAGCACGCCGTTCGCCACGCTGCTCGCGGCGTACGCGGTGGTGCTCTACCGTCGCAGCGCGCAGCCCGACGTCGTGCTGAGCGTGCCGCAGCAGGGCAGGCCGCGTCCCGAGGTCGAGCACCTGATCGGCTGCTTCACCGACCTGCTGCCGATCCGCGTCGACCTGGCCGGACGCCTCACGTTCCGGCAGATCCTGCAACGGGTGCACCGCTCGATGGTCGACGGCTACCAGCACGCCGACGTGCCGTTCTCCAGCGTCGCCCACGTGCTGCCGCGGCAGAAGGGGCGGCACCCGGTCTACCAGTGCGCCTTCAACTACGCGGACCTGCCCGAAGACGCCATGTCGTGGCCGGGGCTCGACCTCGTGCCGCTGGAGGTGCCGGTCACCAGCCTCGACTTCGACCTGTTCCTCACGCTGACGACCGAGAACGGCGAGCTGGCCGCGACCCTGGAGTACAGCGCCGACCTGCTCACGCCCTGTGGAGCGGACGAGCTGCTGGAGTCGTTCGTCTCGCAGCTCACCGAGCTGGTCGAGGCACCGGACGCGCAGATCGTCGTCGAGCGGGTCGAGTCCACTGTGGATGGCTGCCCGCTGAGCATCGTGTCGTCGCGACCGCTCGACGGCGTGCTGCCGGTGCTGTCGACGTGGGCGGACAAGCTCGACCTGCCGATGACGGTCCGCACCACGCCGGCGGGTCAGGTCCTGCGACCGCTGCTGGACCCGGAGGCCGGGCTCGACGGTGTGGAACGCGAGACGACCGCGCTGGTGCTGCGCTGGGAGGACCTGTTCGACGGCGGCGTCGGCGAGTTCGAGAACGCCTTCGCGCGGCTGTGCTCGGCGATCGAGCGGTGGACCGGGCGCACGGGCTCGGGGCTGGCGGTGCTGGCCACGTCCGAGCGTGACGAGAAGCCGTGGCCCGGTGTGTTCGGGCACGCGACCGACCGCCTCGCCCGGCGCTTCCCGGCGGTGTCCGTCGTCGACCTGCTGACGGCCGAGGGCGACCAGGACGTCGTGCTGGGCACCGCACTCGCCCGGCTCGTGCACTCGGGCGAACTGCCGGAGGACACGAGCACGACCGAAGCGCCGCGCACCGACGAGGAACGCGCGCTCGCGGCCGTGTGGTGCGAGGTGCTGAAGCTGTCGGAGGTCGGTGTCCACGACGACTTCTTCGCGCTGGGTGGCGACTCGATGACCGCGATTCAGGTGGTGTGGCTCGCGAACCAGGCCGGGATCAAATTCACCCCGGCCCAGCTCACCGCGAAGCGGACGATCGCCGAGTTGCTGCGGGTGCCGATGTCCGAGGAGCAGCAAGCGCTTGCGGCCGTGTGGTGCGAGGTGCTGAAGTTGTCCGAGGTCGGGCCGCACGACGACTTCTTCGCGCTGGGCGGCGACTCGATGACCGCCATTCAGGTGGTGTGGCTCGCGAACCAGGCCGGGATCAAATTCACCCCGGCCCAGCTCACCGCCAAGCGGACGATCGCCGAACTGTGCGCTTCGGAGGCACCACAGCAGGTCGCGAACCAGGGACCCGTCGAGGGCGACTTCCCGGCGACCGGTGCCCAGCGCTGGTTCTTCGAGGCACTGGCGACGTCGATGGTCGCGCCCGCCCACTTCAACCACCCCTACTACCTGCAGTTGCGCGTCCCGGCCACGCCGGAGCAGTTGGAGCAGGCCACGAACGCGCTGGTCGCCCACCACGACGGAATGCGTCTGCGGTTCCGGCGTGAGGGCATCGACTGGCACGCCTCGCACGGCCCGGTCGAGGGCGCGATGCCGTTCGTGTCGTTCGACGTCTCCGGCGCCACCGACCACGAACAGGCCATCGAGGACCACCTCAACGAGGTCCACCCGACGCTGGACGTCGCGGACGGCCCGCTGGCCAAGGTCGTCCACTTCGGACTCGGCGGGCACGGGCCCGACCGCGTGATGGTCATCTGCCACCACCTGGTCACCGACGGCATCTCCCGCAGCCTGATCCTGGAGGACTTCCAGAACGCGCTGCGCCAGGTCCTCGCGGGCCGCAAGGCCGACCTCGGCCAGAAGACGACGGCGTTCAGGGACTGGGCGCTGAAGATCGACGAGTACGCCCGCGGCCCGAAGCCGTTGGAGGAGCTGGAGTACTGGGAGCGCCAGGCCCCCGGAACCGAGGAGATCACCGCCGACCTGCCCGGCCGGAACACGTTCGGCGTCATGCAGGACATCCACACGACGATCGACGCCGAGACCACCGCGCGCCTGCGCGAGCTGGCCAAGGCACACCAGGTCGGCGTGAGCGACCTGCTGGTGTGGGCGTCCGTGCGGATGGCCTCCGACCGGTTCGGCAGTCCTGAATGGACGATCGCGACCACGGGACACGGCCGGGAGGCGTTGTTCGACGGCCTCGACCTGTCCCGCACGGTCGGCTGGTTCCAGGTCATGTACCCGGTCCGGCTCACGCTGCCCGACGCGGGCGACACGGCCGCGATCGTCTCCCTCGCGGACCAGCTCAGGCGGGTGCCGGTCAACGGCATCGGCTACGGCCTGCTCCGCTACAACAACCCGGATCCCGCTGTGCGGCAACGCCTGGAGACGCCGAACCCGCAGCTGACCGTGAACTACGCCGGCGCGTTCGGGTTCACCGACCTCTCCAGCGCCGACGAGCTGTTCGACCTGTGCCAGTCCGAACTCGGTGTCCTGCAGGACAAGGGAACGGTGTGGCCCGGCCGGATCGACGTCGTCGGATCGCTCGTCGACGGCCGGATCCGCGTCGAGATGAACTACGGCACCGAGATGTACCTGCCCGAGACCGCGCGCCGGATGCTCGGCGACATCGAAGAGCTGCTTCGCCGGCTCGTTGACCAGAACAGGATGAGGTAATGCCCAAGCCTTCGGGATTCGGCGCGTTCACGATCATGTGGGTAGGACAGCTGCTGTCCGCGCTCGGCACCCGCATGACGAACTTCGCGCTCAGCATCTGGGTGTGGCAGCACACCGGTTCGGCCACGGCGATGGCGCTGATGATGTTCTGCGGCTTCGGCTCGACGGTCCTGTTCAGCCCGATCGCGGGCAGCCTGATCGACAGGTGGAGCCGCAAGACGTCGATCATCGTCAGTGAGATCGGGTCGATCGCCGTCACGTTCATCCTGCTGGCGCTCTTCCTCACCGACTCGACCCAGCTGTGGCACCTCTACCTCGTGAACGTGCTGACCGGCGCGTTGCTCGCGATCCAGGGGCCCGCGTTCGGGGCGACCATCGCGCTGATGATGGAGAAGGGCAAGTTCCTGCGGGCCAACGCGATGATGTGGTCGGTCAAGAGCTTCCCGGTGATCTTCGCGCCGGCGTTCGCCGCCACCCTGCTCGGGCTGACCGGCATCAAGCTGATCCTGCTCGTCGACGGGCTCACCTACGTGGCCGCGATCATCACGGTGCTCGTGGTGACCATCCCGCGGGTGCCGGGGCAGGACCGCGAGAAGACCACCTTCTGGCAGGACTGCGTGTTCGGGTTCCGCTACATCGTCGAACGCCCGCCGCTGCTGGCCGTGCAGATCGTGCTGTTCTCCATCAGCCTCCTGGCCGCGCTGGCGTGGGCGTTGATCGTGCCGCTGGTGCTGGCCCGCACGCTGGGTGACGAGGGCACGCTCGGCCTGGTGCAGAGCATCGGCGCGGTCGGTGGTGTGCTCGGCGGTACGTTGCTGGCCTTCATGAAGCCGCCCCGGCGCAAGATGCTGGTGGTGCTCGGCGCGATCCTGGTGTTCAGCATCGTCGGCCGGATCCTCTACGGCGTCGGTGACGGCCTGATCGCGTGGGCCGCGGCGATGTTCTTCGTCGAGCTGACCATCCCGTTCATCGACGGTCTCGCGCAGACCATCTGGCAGGAGAAGGTCGACCCCGCGGTGCAGGGCCGCGTCTTCGCGGCGCGCAACTTCTTCGAGAACCTGTCGGTCCCGATCGGTTTCGCCGCGGCGGGCCCGTTGGTGGACAAGGTGCTGGAACCGGCGATGCGCGGAGACACGGCACTGGCCGACACGTTCGGCTGGCTGGTCGGCACCGGACCGGGTTCGGGCATCGGGCTGCTGTTCGTGGTCGTCGGCGTGCTCGGCGCGGGTGTCGGTGTCGCGGGCTTCTTCAGCCGCAACGTCCGCGAGGTCGAGACCCTTGTCCCGGACCACGAGCCGGAGCCGGAAGCCAAGCCGCTCGACCGCCAGCCCGCGCTGGCCGACTGAGGAGCCGACATGACTCATCGAGTCGTCATCAACGACGAAGAGCAGTACTCGCTCTGGCCCGCGCACAAGGACAACGCGCCGGGGTGGCGGGACGCGGGGGTCAGCGGAACGAAGGACGAGTGCCTGGCGCACATCGGTCGCGTGTGGACGGACATGCGCCCGCTCAGCCTGAGAGGACGGTCATGACGTTCACCGATGTGGTGGCCGGAGCGCTGGACGTCGATCCGGCGCACGTCACCGACGACGCCGGCCAGGACACGCTGGCGAGCTGGACCAGCATGCGCCACATCCAGCTGATCGTGATGCTGGAGGAGGCCTACGGACTGTCGTTCGACTATGAGGAGATCGCCGACGCGCGCACCGTCCGGGACGTCCGGGAAGTGCTGCGGGCCAAGGGGGTCGAGGTCTGATGGACGTGCGTCTGCGCTGGCAGGAGATCGCGAAGACCGAAGTCCGCCCAGTCGTGAGTGTGGGGCTGCTGGCGAGCTACACGATCGACCCGCTGATGCCGTACGTCGGTGTCGCACTGCACGACGCCGGACTGCCGGTCTCTTTCAGCACCGCGCCGTTCAACCAGATCGTGCGGCAGTGCCTGGACGACACGTCGGCGATGGCGCTGGCGAGGCCGGACGTGCTCGTCGTGGCTCCCCGGTTCGAGGAACTGGGTGACGAGCTCCAGACCGCGGTCGACGCCGCGCTGTCGGCGGCACGGCGCTGGAAGTCGTTCCTGGTCGTCGTGCTGCCCGCGGTGCCGGAGGAACGGGCGTTCGGGCACCTCGACGACGGGCGGGCCGCGGGAACGGCCGCCGCGGCCCACGAGGGCAGGGAAGCGATCCGGGCCGAGCTGGCAGGTCGTCCGGACGCCTGGGTGGTCGACGCCGAGCAGGCGATCCGCGCGGTCGGCACGGCCAAGGCCCATCACGCCGCGATGTTCAAGTTCGCCAAGATCCCGTACACCGAGGCGGTGTTCGGCGAGCTGGGAGCTCAGCTCGCAGGCGTGCTCCGGGCGGTGTACGGGCTGACGCCGCGGGTCGTCGTGGTGGACCAGGACTCGGTCGCCGCGTTCGACGAGCCGGTGAACCGGCTGCGCGAGTCCGGTGCCAGGGTCGTGGTGCGGACGGGCACGGAGGAGGTCGCGGCGCTGGCCGTGGCGGCCGGTGTCCCCGCCGAGTCCGCGGTCCTGTTGCGGCTGGGCGCCAAGCCCGACGCGTGGCGGGACGAGCTCGTCCGGTCCGGGCTGCTGGACCGCCTTCCCGCCCCTGAGGTCACCGTCCAGCGCGTTCGGCGCACCGCCAGGGAGACGGTCTCGCTGGACGACTTCATGGCGGGACTGAACGTCGAGGTCGACCTTCAGCCCGTGGGGCCCGACTCGGCCGCCAAGGTCGTCGAGGTCGTGTCCAGGGCCAAGGACTTCACGCTGGGCAACGAGAAGCTCGACCTGTCCGAGGACCGCGAGGTGTTCGCGGTGCGCGTCAGCGACAAGTTCGGCTCGTACGGCGTCAGCGGCGCCGTTGGCATCACCGCGGACGGCGTCGTGGACGTGTTCTCACTGTCCTGCGTCGTGCTCGGCAAGGGAGTCGAGGACGTCGTGCTCCAGCGGCTGCGCGAAGAACACGGCGACATCGCCTTCCGGCACCGCCGCACCCCGCACAACCAGATCACCGCCGGATTCCTGACGGACGCCGGAGCCAGAATCGAGGAGATCCCGTGACCGTCCACTTCGGAATCATGTCGCTCGGCCACGTTCTCGGGGATCCCGTGGACGTGGCGTCCGCCGCCGCCGGCTACACCGGCGACGTCGACCGCGTGCTCGGCTGGGGCTACCGGACGTTCCACCGCGCGAAGGACGGTGTCGGCCTCACCGACCTGGCCGCCGAGGCCGGTGCCAAGGCGCTGAGCAACGCGGGCGTCCAGCCGCACGAGGTCGACCTGATCGTGCTGGCGATGTCCGACCTGTCCGAGCACCTGTACTGGGACGCCGCGGGCGCCACCCAGGCCAAGATCGGCGCGAACGGGTCGGAGAACGTGCTGCTGACCCAGGCGTGCGGCGGGGGAGTGGCCGCGTTCGACGTCGTCGCCGGCAAGTTCGCCACGCACCCGGACTACCGCACGGCGCTGATCATCGGCGCCAACCGGGTGTGCGAGCCGTACTGGAACCGGATGGAGATCAACACCAGCATCTTCTCCGACGGTGCGGCGGCAGCGGTGGTCCAGCGTGACCACCCGCGCAACCGGTGGCTGAACACCGAGATCATCAGCGACGGCCGGTACGCCGACTTCATGATGATGGACGTCGGCGCCGCGGCCAGGCCCTTCGCCGGGCAGGCGGACGTGGGCGTGAAGAGCCCGCAGAAGCGGCTCGAGGAGTTCTTCGCGGGCGACATCCGCAAGATGTTCGAGTTCGTCTCGACGATCCGCACGAACAACCACGAGGTCGTGCGCCGGGCCTGCAAGCGGGCCGGCATCACGCCCGCCGACCTGCGCAAGCTCCTGCACCTGCACGACAGCGTGCCGGCGATGACGTTGCTGGCCAAGGACCTCGACCAGGGTCCTGAGTGGACGAACACCGAGGTCTCGCAGGCGTACGGGCACGTCGGGTGCGCCGACCAGCTGATGTCGCTGGAGCACTACCTCACGACGGAGGAGCTCACCGAGGGCGACGTCGTGGCGCTGACCAGCACGGCCAGCGGCATGCACTGGCTGTGCACGCTTCTGGCGATCTGAGGGGGAGAACATCGTGGAGACCAAAGAGATCCTGGCGCGGATCCGCCAGTTGACGAGACCGGACGCCGCCGCCGACCCGGCGCTGCTGACCGATCTCCAGCAGTTGAGGGACATTCCGGCGTTGCTCGAAGCCGGGCGGCTGCTCGCGAAGGTACCGGCGGGGCTGCTGGGCGAGCTCAAGCCGGTGAAGATCGCGATCACCGGCACGTTCACCGCGTCCGGAGTCGCACCGCTGTTGCGGGTCGCGTTGCTGGGCAAGGGGATCGCGCCGGAGATCCACGTGTCCGGCTTCGACCAGCTGGCCGTCGACCTGAGCAGCCCCGACTCGCCGCTGGCGTCGTTCGCACCGCAGGTGACGCTCTGCCTGCTGCACGACGACTGGTTCGTCCCGGCGGAATGGGACGACGTGGAGTCGTTCGACAACAACGTCCGCGGCCGCTCGTCGATGTTCGACAACCTGGTCCGCGCCTTCACCGAACGCTCCGGCAGCGCGGTTCTCGTGCACACCGTGCCGTTGTCGCCGGTGGAGATGCGCGGTGTCGTGGCGTTCGACTGCAGGGCCGCGCTGGGCCGGGCCTGGCGCGACCTGAACAGCGACCTGCTCGGCATGGCCCTGCGCCACGACCAGGTGCACGCGCTGGACCTGGAGGCGTACCTGGTCGACGCCCCGGCTCGGCTGCGCGACGAACGGCTGTACCGGTTCGCCAGCGCGGCCTGGACACCCGAGGTCGAGCAGGTCTACGCCGCCGAAGCCGCGAACTTCTGCCGCGCGTTCCTCGGCCTGGCCAAGAAGGTCCTGGTGCTCGACCTGGACAACACGCTGTGGGGCGGTGTCGTCGGTGACGACGGCCCGAGCGGCATCCAGATCGGCTCGATGTACCCCGGCAACGCGTTCCGCGAGATGCAGCGCCGTGCCGTCCAGCTGCGCAAGCAGGGTGTGGTGCTGGCGCTGGCCAGCAAGAACGAGGCCGCGATCGTCGACGAGGTCCTGAACGACCACCCGGACATGGTGATCCGCCCCGCCGACATCGCGGCGAGCGCGGTCGACTGGCAGCCCAAGGACCACAACATCCGCGGGCTCGCGAGCCGCCTCAACCTCGGCCTGGACAGCTTCGTCTTCGCCGACGACAGCACGTTCGAGACGCAGCTCGTC
This sequence comes from Lentzea sp. NPDC102401, assembly GCF_044765805.1. NCBI lineage: Bacteria > Bacillati > Actinomycetota > Actinomycetes > Pseudonocardiales > Pseudonocardiaceae > Lentzea > Lentzea sp. NPDC102401. The sequence goes on from NZ_JBIWKS010000002.1 coordinate 214,630, forward strand.
CGCGGTTCCATTCCCGAGGTCACCGTCGTGCACCTGAACGGCGATCCGGCCGACCACGTGACGGCGTTGCAGCGCAACGGTTCGTTCGACGTGCTGACCACCACGGCGACCGACCGCGACCGCACGCAGCTTTACAAGGCCCGTGCCGAACGCACCGAGTTCGCCGGCTCGTTCAGCTCGGTGCAGGACTACCTGCGCAGCCTGGAGATCCAGGTCTCGGTCCGCGAGGCCGACGAGTTCAGCCTGCCGCGGCTCGTCCAGCTCGGCCAGCGCACCAACCAGTTCAACATGATCGGCACCTCGCACGCCGAGTCCCGCACGCGGGAGATGGCCGCGTCCGAGGACCACGTCGTGCTGGTCTTCGAGGTCGCGGACCGGTTCGGCGCCGAGGGCATCGTCGGCGGCGTCTGGGTGTCGAAGCACCACGACCACTGGCTCGTCGAGAACTTCGTGATGAGCTGCCGGGTCTTCACCCGCGGCGTCGAGCACACCGTCGTGCAGCACATCGCCGACCGCGCCGCGTCCTCGGGCGCCGTGCGGCTGGAGGCCGACTTCGCGGCCACCGACCGGAACAAGGCCGCGGCCGCGTTCTACCCGGACGCCGGTTTCGAACGCCTGGCGGAAGGCCGTTTCGCACTGCCGCTGCAGCCGCGGCCGCAGATCAGTCCCGCGTGGACGAACCTCGTCGTGGAAAGGGAGTCGGCCGATGTCTGAGGTTTTCGTGGAGGTCGCGGACCTCGTGGGCCAGGTGACGGACCTGCCGGCCGAGGACATCTCGGCCGACGCGCGGTTCGACGCGCTCGCCAACTGGACGAGCTACGACGCGTTGCGCCTGCTCACCGGCATCGAGCAGAAGTTCGCGGTGCGCCTCGACCTGCAGGAGTACTTCGCGATCAAGGACGTCGGCAGCCTCGTCGCCGCCGTGTCGAGCGCGCAGGAGAAGTCGGGATGATCCTGCGCATCGACCACGTCGGCGTGGTCACCAACGACATCAAGGCCGCCGCGTCCGGCATGGGCCTGATGGACCTGAAGTGCACCTACGAGGACGACGTCGACGTCTACGGCGTGGCGACCTCGTTCTGGCAGTGCCCCGGCGACACCACGTCGATCGAACTGGTCGCGCCGGTGCGTCCCGACGCCGCCGTCCACGGACACCTCGCGCGGCTCGGCCCAGGCCTGAACCACGTGGCGTTCGAGGTGGACGACATCGACGCGGACCTGGCGGCGCTGCAGGACCGCGGCGCGATCCTCGTCGACGAGAAGCCGTGCCAGGGTGGACGGCCCGGGCTGCGGGTGGCGTTCGCGCACCTCGGGCCGTCGACGGGCCTGCTGGTCGAGCTCGTGGACTACGGCAACCGCGCCTGAGTCGACTCGGAGGCCTCAGACCCCGTCTGAGGCCTCAGTTCGCTCTTGCGGCGCGTCAGCACCAACGGCCCGTCCTCGGTGATCGCGACGGTGTGCTCCGAGTGCGCCGTGCGCGACCCGTCGGCCGAACGCAACGTCCAGCCGTCCTCGTCGTAGATGATCTGGTCGGTCGTGGCGGCGAGCCACGGCTCGATCGCGATGGTCAGCCCGGGCTTGAGCTTCATCCCGTGCCGCCGACGCCCGTTGTTGGCCACGTGCGGCGCCTCGTGCATGGTGCGCCCGATGCCGTGCCCGCCGAACTCGAGGTTGGGCGTGTACCCGAGCCCGGTGCAGACCTCACCGATCGCCGCGGAGATGTCCCCGATGCGGTTACCGGCCTGCGCCACCTCGATCGCGGCCGCCAGCGCCACCTCGGTGGCCCGGACCAGCCGCAGGTCCTCCTCACGCGGTGTACCGACGACAACGGTCATCGCCGAGTCAGCCGCCCACCCGTCGACGGTGACCGCGATGTCCATCGTCAGCACGTCACCGTCCTCCAGCACGTAGCTCTTGGGCAGCCCGTGCAGCACCGCGTCGTTGACGGCCAGACAGGTCACGTTGCGGAACGGCCCACGCCCGAACGACGGCGAGTAGTCCCAGTAACAGGACACGGCGCCGCGCTCCTCGATCATGTGACGCGCGTGATGCTCGAGGTCTAGCAGGTTCACGCCCACCGCGGCCCTGGCGGAGAGCTCGTCGAGCACCTCCGCGATGAACTGGCCGGTGACATGCATGCGCTCGATCTCCGCGGGCGACTTGAGCTCGATCAACGTGTTCCTCCATCAGCGGGTGCCGGTATAACTATACCGGCTTCGCGGAACCGGCTGAACAACACCACCCAGGAGAGGGACGCGCGTTGCGCCGGCGGCCCGGCGTCACCACAGTGCCTGGTCATGAAGCAGGTGTTGCAGCACAGGATCGACTCGACCTTCGCCCACTACGACGTCAACCGCAACGGCGTCATCGAACTAGCGGACATCTACGCCCTGGCGAACCGCCTGCTCCAGGCGTTCGGCGAGCCAGCGTCCTCGGAACGGGGTCGCGAACTCATCGAGGCCTACGACCGCTTCTGGGAGATGCTGGCCGACCACTGCGACACCGACCGCGACGGCCGCGTCGGGCCCGATGAGTACCGCGAGGCCATGATCGAGGCGTTCGTGGAGGGTGGCCCGATCGCCATGGACTTCCTCGAGGTCGTCCAATCCCTCCTGGTCATCATGGACACGAACGGTGACGGCCGCGTGGACTCCGCCGAGTTCGGCGTGCTGCTGAAGGCGCGCGGCCTGGCCGATGCCGACTGCGCGACGGCGTTCGCGCACCTCGACACCGACGGCGACGGGGCGATCAGCGTGCACGAATACGTCACGGCCGTGCGGGACTACTACACGAACCCGGCGGAGGACACGCCCGGTAGCTGGCTGTACCCGAAGGCGTTGCAGCGCGTCTGACCTGGGAACGGGGGCCGACGCGCCCACGTCGTCGGCCTCCGCTCGCCTTGTACGCTTCGCGCCATGAGCCGCCGTCCTCGGCAGACAGTCGCAGTCACCGCCGACCTCGTGATCCTGACGATCCGCGGCGGCGTTCTGTGTGTGCTGGTCGTGGAACGCGGCAACGATCCCTTCGCGGGACAGCTGGCGTTGCCGGGCGGCTTCCTGCGCGGCGAGGAGAGTCTCGATGAGACGGCGGAGCGAGAGCTCGCCGAAGAGACCGGCCTGGATGCGAAAAACCTTCACCTGCAACAGGTCGGGGTGTACTCCGCGCCTGATCGCGATCCTCGTCGCCCGCGCGTGGTGACGTGCGCCTACCTGGCCATCGCCCCCGACCTGCCGCTGCCTGCCGCGGGCACCGACGCGCGCGCCGCCCACTGGCTGCCGGTGACCGGCGTGCAACGCTCCGGCCTGGCATTCGATCACGGCGAGATCCTGCGCGACGCCGTCGAACTGGCCCGCGCCGAACTGCAGTTCCGCACGATCGCGACGGCGTTCTGCGCTGACGAGTTCACCATCGGCGAGCTTCGCGAGGTGTACGAGGCGGTCTGGGGCGTGGACCTCGACAAGCCGAACTTTCACCGCAAGGTCACCGAGTCGGCTGGGTTCGTCGAGCCGAGCGGGGCGAAGCGGCCGAGCCTGAACGGCAGGCCCGCCGCGCTGTACCGCGCGGGTGGCGCGGTCACGCTGTCGCCGCCGATGATGCGGCCGCGACCTGCGGGCTCCTGACGCCTGTCCTTTCATGTCGGTTTGACAATTGGCTTCCTGAGGCGAAGTCATGCTGTCAAACCACTTGATGTCGATCTGACAATAACCTAATCTCCTCGGTATGGCTGATGACACGGAACCCGGCCGCGGTCGGCTCACCGCGGACGTCGTGTTGTTCACGAAGCAGGGAGGTGTGCTCGCGATTCTCCTGGTGCAGCGCGGAAAAGAGCCGTTCTTCGCTGCTCTCGCGCTGCCTGGTGGATTCGTCGAACCGGGGGAGCGCACGGCCGACGCGGCGGCGCGCGAGCTCGGCGAGGAGGCCGGCATCGTGGTGACGCGCGATCGGTTGAAGCGGTTCGGGCGCTACAACACGCGCGGCCGTGATCCGCGAGGTGCCATCGAGAGCGTGGCGTTCCACGGTTACGTCGCAGGGGCGCCGGCTCCGGTGGAAGGGGGTGACGCCGCGGCTGCCCGCTGGGTGGGGCTGGGCGAGTTCTTCGACGTGAACACCGCGGTCGCGTTCGACCACCGTGACATCGTCTCGGACGCGATCGCCCACAGGTTCGGCTTTCGCTATCGCGTGGAATCCGCGTCAGATGTCCACTTTCCGGGCTTCTGAACGTCCTTTGAGGACTTCTGGACAATCCGGCGGAAAAGTTTGACGCGAAACGTGCGACGGGGTTAGTCTCCTCCGCGCCGCGGGCCGATGCCCCGCGATCCCTCGAACGACACCCACTCGCACTGGGTGCTGTCTTCACCTTCTCCACCTGAACGAACCGGCCGTGTCGCGGACTCGCCCTCCGCTCTTTCGTCGCGCGTAGAAACGACCCGCTGTGGCGGATCGTGTTGGGGTGAAACGATGATCGTGATTCTGACCGCGTTGCCGGTCGAGCAGGAAGCGGTGCTGGAGCACCTGGTGGACGTCCGCGAGCACCGGCACGCCCAGGGCACGTTGTTCGATGTCGGTGCGCTCGTCGGCCGGCCGGACCGGCAGATCGCCCTCGGCGTGACCGGACAGGGAACGCTGGCCGCCGCCACGCTCACCGAGCGCGCGATCGCCGAGTTCTCGCCGTCCGCCGTGCTGTTCGCCGGGATCGCGGGAGGCTTGCGGGCCAAGCTCGGCATCGGCGACGTCGTGGTGGCGACCAAGGTCTACGCCTACCACGGCGGCAAGAGCGAGAACGACGAGTTCCTGGTGAGGCCCCGATCTTGGGAGATCTCGCACGACCTGGAGCAGCTCGCGCGCCGGGTCCGCCGCCACCGCGCGTGGTGCGGACCGCTCGCGCCTCCCGGTGAGGCACCCACCCCGGAGGTGCACTTCGAGGCGATCGCCGCGGGTGACGTGGTGCTGAACTCCGCGACCTCGCCGATCGCCAACGTCTTGCACCACAACTACAACGACGCCGTGGCGATCGAGATGGAGAGCGCCGGGTTCGCCCTCGCGGCGCACCTCGCGGGCCGGATCGCCACGGCGACCATTCGCGGCATCAGCGACCGCGCGGACGGCACCAAGTCCGTCACGGACGGCCAGGGCAGCCAGCGACTCGCCGCGCGCAACGCGGCGGCCTTCGCTGTCGCCCTCGCCGCCGCGGTCCACGAGGACACCGGCACGAAGAGCGGTTCCCCGAAGCCCCTGTCACCGATTCGCAACCGGAACATCGCACGAGAAGGCGCCACCGTCGGTCAGCAGAACGGTGTGAACACGGGCGCCTTCACCATGAACGTGACGCGGGAGAACCGATGAACTACCCGCCAGGCAGCCACAACTTCGCCCAGCCGGGCGCCAACGTCGGCCAGCAGAACGCCGTGAACTACGGCGACACGGCCGTCCACGTCGAGGCGATCTACCACGTCAACCAGGGCGACCCGCCCGAGCATCGCCACAACGTCGCCCGCAACTTCCTCGCCGCCGGTGTAGCGCGAGAGGCCGAACGCCTCTTCGGCGACCTGTTGCGAGAAGGTCAAGTCACCACGCAAAGGGCCTACTACTACGCACTTTCTGTCGTCAGCGGACGTTCGTGCGGCGAGGTAGGCGGCGAACTGTTCAAGAACGTCCGCGACGCGCGCAAGATCGCGCAGTCGCTCCCGGACGACACGTGGCAGGACGCCTTCACCGTGGTCTGGCGTCTGTTGCACCTCGTGCGAGGCGAGACCGCGACGGATCGTCCCGGTGAGAACGTGGACGACGTTCTCGCGGCGTTCGGCACACTGCCCCCGGACCGACAGGAGGAGATCACCCAGCATCTGGCCACGATTCAGGACGGCGTCACGCAAGCCAGTCTGGAAGGCGCGTACGCACACCGCGTCGTGACCCAGCGGATGTCGAACAACCGCGTCCAGCGGGCCTGGAAGTTCTTCGAAGCGGAACCCGCGCCGCCGCGCCCGTTCGTGGCGGCCGAGACGAGGCCCGAGCAGAGGCATTGGCTTCCGGTCGTCTTCGGCGGTTTCGCCGTCCTCATCGGCCTGCTCAGCAGCTTCACGGGCACGTCGTTGCCCGGAGTCCTGCTCGCACTCCCGATCGTGGCCGGCGGCGGCGTTCTCCTGGTCCGCCACGGCGCACAACGGTTGGGAGCGACGATGTGGGGGCAGATCCGGCTCAGCCAGGTCACCCCGCCGCCGTACCAGCCAGAGCCGCGCTCACCGGGTCACTGGGTGCGGACCGACTTCGTCCAGGAGATCCACCGGATCGTCGACAGCCGGTTCACCGAGGCACGGCCGCACGTCGCCGGAGACTGGCCCACCTACACCGCGGGCATCCGGGCACACCTCAAGCACCGTTTCGTGGCCCTCTACGGCAATGCCCAGGTTCCGGCGGGCGGGGTGAGCTGGCTGGCCCGCTGGCACGCCCGCAAGGTGGCGGAGGGCTGGAGCAGCAACGCGTTGTTCCAGACCGCCGTGCGATCGACGGAACGCGACACGCTCCTGTACCGCGTGGGCATGGGCGTCGCCATCGCGGGACTGGTCGTGCTGACCGCCTCCGGTGCGATCGCGGCGGTCATCTTTCTCGCTCCCGGCTTCTTCTTCCTCGTCAACGGAATCATCCGGATTCGTGGCCTGCAGAAGATGAGCGCACTGGCTCGCGCCCACGACGAGCACATCTTCGCCGCGGAGACGCAAGGGTACGAGGACTGGCTGCGGGTGATGGCCGACCGCCCGTCCGACGGCGAGATGGCCCGCTGGCTGTCGATGGACAAGATCTGCCTGAAGAACGACCTGGTGCGGCGCAACAACCTCACGACCCATGACCTCGTGACGCACGTGGTCATGACCGAGGGAGCGAACGGTGCGAACCGCGCCCGCGTGCTCCACGGTCCGCCGCGCTACTCGAAGTACGAGGTGCAGATCTTCCTCCTCACCCGCAGCGGCGTGCGCGAAATGAGGGTGGAACTGGACTTCCTCACCGCGGAGGCGCGCAACGAGCGGCGCAACCTCTTCCGTTACGACGCTCTCGCGTCCGCCAGCGTGACCGAGGTGGGCCTGCGTACCACCCGCGGCGAGGGTGACGGCACCAGGGAGGTTGAGAAGCTGCGCAGCCGCAAGTTCCGCCTTACCCTCGTCAACGGCGCGGACATCACCGTCGTCGCGGAGAACTTCCGCAACGCCGACGACGCCGTGCTGGAGGACGAATCCGAGCTGTACCTCGTGGCGCTGCAGACCTCCGGCATCGACGCCGCACTGCCCGTTCTGGAGGCGGTGGCGGCGGAGGGCAGCGACTGGATCGACCGGGAGCAGGAGCGGCGCGAACGCTGGTCCCGCGAGTGGTACGAGTGACGACCATGCCGGGCGCGACCGCGCCCGGCACGAGCCGCGTCAGGATCGGATGAACTCCAGCAGGTCGGCGTTGATCACGTCCGCGTGAGTAGTGGGCATCCCGTGCGGGAAGCCCTCGTAGACCTTCAACGTCCCGTTCTTCAACAACGGCGCCGACAACAACGCGGAGTCGGCGATCGGCACGATCTGGTCGTCATCCCCGTGCATGACCAGCACAGGAACGGTGATCTTCCGCAGATCCTCGGTGAAGTCAGTCTGCGAGAACGCGACAATCCCCTCATAATGGGCAAGCGCGGACCCCATCATCCCCTGCCGCCACCAGTTCCGGATCAGGGCCTCGCGAGGTTCGACCCCGTCCCGGTTGAACCCGTAGAACGGCCCGGACGGCAGCGCCAGGTAGAACTCCGAGCGGTTGGCGGCCAACTGGGCCTGCAGGTCCTCGAACACCGAGAGCGGCAGCCCACCGGGATTGGCGGGAGTCTGCACCATCAACGGCGGCACGGCCGCGAGCAGCGCAGCCTTCGCCACGCGGGACTCGCCGTGCCGCGCGATGTAGTGCACGACCTCGCCGCCGCCCGTCGAGTGTCCGATGTGGACGGCGTCGTGCAGGTCGAGGTGCTCGGTCAGCGCGGCCAGGTCGGCGGCGTAGTGGTCCATGTCGTGGCCCGTGGCGACGTGGGACGAACGGCCGTGGCCGCGGCGGTCGTGCGCGATGACCCGGAAGCCCTGCCGCACGAAGAACAGCATCTGGGCGTCCCAGTCGTCCGACGACAGCGGCCAGCCGTGGCTGAACACGATCGGCTGTCCGGTGCCCCAGTCCTGGTAGAAGATCTCGACGCCGTCGGGGGTGGTGATCGTGGGCATGTCGTTTCTCCGTCCTGTGTCGCCTTCGGAAGCTACTCCTCGATTTAGTAATATATCGTGACTATCATGATGAGTGACTAGTTGGGAGATGTGGAGGGTCACCACGCTCGATCGGTGCGGGTCAACGAGGTGCTGCGTGAGCGCTACGTGGTGTCCCCGCCGTTCGAGCACGCGGGCACGCCGCTCTAGGGCATGGAGGTCCGCAAGGTCAAGGCGCCGGACGTGTTCATCCCGACCGTGGTCCTGCCGGGTGCCGAGAAGTTCCCGAGCGTCTGGCGTGGCCAGGTCGAGGAGTTCACGCGGGTGTCCGAACAACGCCTCTGGATCAACAGGGCGCGCACCGCGCTGGTCATCGAGCACGTGCGGCTCGACCACGAGAACCGCCGCGCGATCTTCGTGGGCGACGAGCGGTTCGAGGCTCCGGACAGCCGCGTGTTCACGGCCGGACCGGGCAGCCGATCTTCCACGTCGAGCACTCGAAGTCCACCTGAGGGAGGTCCTCGGCCGCGTGCTGGTCCGTCGTTAGGGTGTTCCGATGGTCACCCGCGCGGAACGCAACGCCTTGAATCCCGATCTGGGAGTCCTGTCGGGCCGCCTGCTGTTCGCGGTGCAGCGCGAACTCTTCCAGACCCTCGCCGAGCTGGGGTTCGGTGACCTGAAGCACCGCCATGGCGCGGTGCTGGCCTATCTGGACCCGGAAGGGGTGCGTGCGACGGACCTCGCGCACCTTTCCGGGCAGCACAAGCAGATCATCGGCACGCTGATCGACGAGCTTGAAGCGCTCGGCTACGTCGAACGGCGGCCGGACCCGAGCGACCGCAGGGCGAAGCTGATCTGCCCGACCGAGCGCGGGCTCGCGCAGATGCGGGCGGCGGACCACATCATGGCCGCCATGCAGGAACGGCACGCCGAACGCGTCGGCAAGGGCGAGTACGCGCGCTTCATGCGCATGCTGGCCGACATCACCGAGCACCAGCGCCTCGCCGGCCGGTCCACACAGGACTGACCGGCCAGCCGCTCACGCTTTCGCGGCGCGCAGGATCACGTCGGCGACCAGGTCCGGGTTCGACGCGCCACTGGACCTTTCCCGTGTGGCCGTCGTGGGTCACTCGGCCGGTGGGTGCGCCCGGCCTGTCCGACCCGGCCTGTACGCGGTCACGTCGCCGGTGGAGATGGCGGACGGCGGTGTGCCGGTGCTCGCGATCCACGGTGCCGCGGACGAGGTTGTTCCGGCGGAGTTCAGCCGCACGTGCGCGAAGTCGCACGCTCTGGCGGAGTTCGTGGAATCGCCCGGTGGCGACCACTTCAGCGTCATCGAACCCGACGGGCACGCGCGGAAGTGGTTGAGGGAGAAGCTTTCCTGACGATGGTCAGATCCGGCGGTCGACCGCGATCCAGTTCGTCTCCCACGTCGTTCCGCCGTCGCCGGAGAAGGCCTGTTCGAACCTGGCCCTGTCCTGCCCCTGGCGGAACACGAGGAACCGCACCTTGATCGGGCGGCCGCCGAGCTGGTCGTCGCCGTAGAACTCGCCCGCGCCGTCGCGGAAACCGCCGAACACCGCCGGCGTGAGCAGCCCGTCGCGCAGGCTGACGAAGCTCAGGCTCCAGCGGTTCGCCTGCGGTTCGAACAGCCGCAGGTTCATGCCCTCGATGCGGCCGCTGTCGCCCGCGATCTTGAGCTCGACGACGTTCGCCCGCCGGTCCATGAGGGGACGTACGAGGCTGGTGCCGGTGAACTGGAGCCATTCGTCGGCGGACTCCGACAGCGGTTCGGCGAGCACGCGCACGCTGGTGCGCCAGTTGCCGATCTCCCAGTCGAAGTCGCGCTGACCGTCGGTGGCCTGAGGTTCGGCGGCGGACGCGGCCGTCGCGGCCACCATGAGGAACGACAGGACCGCGATCAGGATTCGCTTGTGTGGCAAGGTCATGGTCTGACTATCCGAGCGGAGTGCGGCCATGGACAAGAAGGCACCTTCGGGTAACCCCTCGCGCCCCAACGCGTTGCCCGGCTGCCCGATGGCCGCCGCGTTCGCCGCGATCGGCGGGAAGTGGAAGCTGACCCTGCTCTACTGGCTGGCTCACGGGGAGTCCCACTTCGCCGGGCTGCGCCGCCGCGGCGCGCCCATCACGCCCAAGGTGCTGGCCGAGCAACTGCGCGAGCTCGAAGCCGACGGGCTCGTCGAACGCGTGGAGACCGGACCCGTTCCGGCGCCGGTCATCTACCGGCTCACGTCTTACGGGGAAACGGTTCTGCCCGTCGTCGAAGGGGTCCGGGTGTGGGGTGAGGCGCATCTCGTGCGTACTCACGGCGAGGCCGCGCCGACCGACGCGATGAGCTGTGGCGGTTCACTCAGGGGGCGATGACGACCGGGGACGGCGACGAATTCCGCCGCCGTCCCGAACGGCCGGTCCGACCTAGACGCAGCGGTAGCTGGAGGCCGCCTTCGGGTCGCCGTGGACGTACCGCGAGGTCTTCGGGTACGCGCACAGGTTTCGGGTCGAGTCGGCCGTGGCGGCGGTCAGCGTCGCGGGAGCCTTGCCGCGCTCGACCCAGTCGACGAGCTGCCCCAGGGCGTTCGTGGGCTGCGGGCCGTTGCCGCCGAGGCAGTGGTCGACGCCGGGCGCGGTGAACAGGCGGTAGAAGTCGTTCACGTAGCCCATGCGCCGCTCGACCTGGTCGCGGTACTGCAGCGTGCCGCCGGGCGGGATCAGCTGGTCGTTGGTGCCGACGAACGTGATCAGCCTGCCACCCGAGCGCCGGAACGCCGACAGGTCGGGGTCCGAGGTGCCGATGATGCCGTCGAACTCGCGGACCGACTGCCGGAACAGGTCGCGGTACTGGGCGTAGGTGAGCTTCGAGGTGTCGAAACCGGGCTGCTTGAGCAGGAAGCTCTGCACCCACTGCGCGGCGACGGGGAAACCGGGGCCGGGGAAGCCGGGAATCGTGCCCGCCAGCCAGACCGGGTCGGCGCCCTTCGGCAGACCTGGCCAGAGGTTGCGGCCGCGTTCGTCGGTGGGGCCGTCCCAGATCTTGCGCATGACGTCGGCGTCGGCCTTGGACACCGTGACCTCGTTGCCCTCACACAGGATCTTCGCGCCGATGAGCTGACGCGGGTCGTAGCCGCACCGGTCCGGCCGGTCGACGATGCCGTTCGTGACACCGTCCTGCGCGTCGCACGCCTCGACGGCCGCCTTCTGGAACGCCTGCAGCACGCAGTTGCCGACGACGTGCCCGTCGTTGCCCTGCACGACCTGCGGCCACAGCGTCGCGACGGCGAACTGGGACCAGTTCACGGCGGGAGCGTTGGCGAGGACGCCGTCGTAGTCGTCCGGGAACCGCTGCGCCTCCGCGTAACCCTGGCGGCCACCGGTCGAGCAGCCGCTCCAGTAGGAGTAGCTGACCGAACGCTGGTAGTGCTTGCGCACGACCTGCTTCGCGATCACGGCCGCCTCGTGCACCGACCGCGTGGCGAAGTTGGTGAGCAGCGTGCGGTCGATCTCGCCGTTCTTGAGCGCCCAGCTCGTGTTGAGGCCGTCCAGCACGCCCGCGTCGGTCGTCACGGCCGCGTAGCCGTCCTTCACGGCCTGGGTGAACGGCGCGCCGGTGTCACCTGCGGCGTACGCACTGCCGCCGACGCCCTGCAGCCGGCCCGTCCAGCCGGTCAGCGGGAGACCGACGACGACCTTCACGTGGTCGTCGGCGTGCGTGAGCGTCACGGTGATCTCGCAGTGCTCGGGACGGCTCACGGCGTCCACGGACTCGATCTTCGCACCGGCGGGGGCGGTGACCGCGACCGTCGTGCAGTTCGGGGTGCTCGCCGATGCCGGCGCGAGGGGCGCCAGCCCGGTCAGGAGCAGCGTTGTAGCCAACAGCTTCGTCAGTCGTCTCACGCCGCGCGACGTTAAGCGGGGCCTCCGGCCCGTCGCGCCCGTCAGGTGACGCTGCTCGTGTACGTCACTGGACCGGGTGAAAGACTGCCGCGCATGCGCGAGGTGGGCAACAGACGCTACCGGCTGGAACGCGAGCTGGGCCGGGGTGGCATGGGGGCCGTGTGGCTCGGAAAGGACACCGTTCTCGGGCGCGACGTCGCCGTGAAGGAACTGCTGCTGCCCGTGGGCGTGCCGGCTCAGGAACGCGCCGTGTACCAGGAACGCGTGCTGCGCGAGGCACGCATCGCCTCGCAACTTCAGGACCCGGCCGTGGTCACCGTCTACGACCTCATCTCCGAGGACGACCAGACGTTCATCGTGATGGAGCTGATCAACGCTCCGACACTGGAGTCCCTGGTCGAAAGCTCCGGACCGCTGAGCGTCCGCGCGGCCGCGACGCTCGCGGGCCAGCTGCTGAACGCGCTGGAGGCGGCGCACTTCTCCGGCGTCGTGCACCGGGACGTCAAGCCCGGCAACGTGATGGTGCCCGGCAGGGGCACCGCGAAGCTCACCGACTTCGGCATCGCCCAGTCCGTCGACGATCCCCGGCTGACGGCGACCGGCACGTTGATCGGCTCGCCCGCCTACATGTCCCCGGAACGTCTCGCGGGCGGCGAGGCCTCGCCCGCCTGGGACCTGTGGGCGTTGGGGGCGACGCTGTTCTTCGCGGTGGAGGGACGCGGCGCGTTCGACCGCGCGACCACCTCGGCCACGATCCTCGCCGTGATGAGCGAACGCCCGGTGCCTGGGGTCGCGGGCCCGCTCGGCAAGCTGATCACCGGCCTGATGGAACCCGATCCCGCGCGCAGACTCGGTGTCGCCCAGGCACATCGGCTGATCGACCGCGCGCTCGGGGACCTCCACCCGGCCCGGCCTTCGGTGGACGGCACCCCGACCCTGGCCGTTCCGACGCTGAAGGTGGACGTCGCGGCTCCGCCCACGTCCGGCCCCGTGGTCATCGGCCAGTTCGCCCCCGCCCCGGTCTTTCCCGTTCCCCCGCGCCGGAAACGCCCGGTCGGACTGATCCTCTCGGCGACGCTGGTCCCGCTGTTCCTCGTCGGCGCGCTGGTCCTGGTGTACTTCACCGTGTTCAAGCCGATGTTGACGAACATGGGCGTGGGCGTGCCGGACGGCCCGGCGAGCACCGCCGCGATGCAGCCGGTACTGACCCTCGGCCCGGACGGCGACATCAAGGGCGACACCCTGATGGCGTTCCGCAACTCCTGTCTCACCTGGCTGCCCGCCAAGGACGCGCGGAAGATCCAGACCAAGGACCGCGTCGGCTGCTACGCCGAGCACGACGTCGAACTGCTCGACACCGTGCTCGCCAGCACCGAGATCGAGAAGGACGTGGCGTACCCCGGTGCCGAGCAGCTGACCAAGCTCGGCGGCACCGGGTGCACGCGCACGTTCCTGTCGGACAAGGTGACCGGCCAGGAGAAGGAGAAGACCCTGCGTTACTGGGTGATCATCCCGACCGCGGAGGCGTGGAAGGTCAAGACGGAGAACGGGTACCGCAGCTCCAGCCGCCTCATCCACTGCTTCGTGGGCAGGGCGGACGGCTCGAAGCTGGTCGAGCCGCTGATGAAGCAGTAGTTGTCACATCCTCGTGGGCAATCCGGTCTTCCTGGTGAAGGAACCCACGAGCAAGGGATGAACACCATGTCCTACCCCGAGAAGGTCTACTTCGGCGAAGCCGGCGAGGTGAGCGCGCGCTACCGGCCCGCGAGCACCCCGATCGACAACGGTGTGCCCGGCAGCGGCATCCACTACCTCGCGACCACCGAGACCACGCGCGGCGAGTTCGGCCTGTACCGGGTCGTGATGAGGCCGAAGGCGGGAGGTCCGGCGACGCACTTCCACCGGAGGATCTCCGAGTCGTTCTTCATCCTCGACGGCACCGTGCGCCTGTACAACGGCGACAAGTGGGTCGAGGCGGGGGAGGGCGACTTCCTGCACGTTCCGCAAGGCGGGTTGCACGCCTTCCGCAACGACTCCGACGCACCGGCCGAGATGTTGCTGCTGTTCACGCCCGGTGCGCCGCGCGAGGAGTACTTCGAGCGGCTCGGCGAGGTCGCGGCGGCCGACCGCGCCGCGTTCCTCGACGAGCACGACTCGTACTTCGTGGAGAACTGAGCTCAGTCCTCCACCGCGATCGCCGAAGCCGGGCACACGGCGGCCGCGTGCCGGACGTCAGCGAGGCGCTCCGACGGCGGGCTGGCGTCCAGCAGGTCCACCAGACCGTCGTCGTCGCGCTGGTCGAACACGTCGTCCGCGGCCAGCACGCACTGCCCGGCGCCGACGCACTTCCCCTGATCCACCGTTACCTTCACGGCCTACCTCCAGGTGACGGGCAGCTCGGCGACGCCACCGGTGAGCGTCGCGCGGACCTGCAGCTGGTCGAGGTCCTTGGCGAGCCTCATCGACGGCAGGCGCTTGGCCAGCGCGGCGAACACCACGCGCAGCTCGGTGCGGGCCAGGGAGGCGCCGATGCAGAAGTGGGCGCCGTGGCCGAAGCCGAGGTGTGTCCTTTCCGGACGGTCCGGGTTGAACTCCTCTGCCTCGGAGTACACGGAGGCGTCGCGGTTGGCCGCGTTGATCGAGAGGACCAGCGCGTCACCGGCCTGGATGGTCACGCCCGCGATGTCGACGTCCTCCCGCGCGTACCGCAGCAGGCCCAGGTCGCCGGGCGCGCCGAGGCGCATGACCTCCTCGACCACCGCGTCCACGCGGCCGTCCGGGTCGGCGACGAGCGCGTCCCAGCGCGAGCGGTCGGTGAGCAGGAACAGCACGCCCAGGCCGATGCGGTTGACGGTGGTCTCGTGGCCCGCGAACAACAATCCGACGCAGAGCCGGACCATCTGCACGTAGTCGTACGCCGCGTCCTCGGCCTGGGCGCGCACGAGGTCGGAGATCACGTCCTCGCCCAGTTGCCCGCGCTTGGCCTCGACGAGCCCGACCATGTAGTGGAAGAACTCCTCGCGCGCCTTGTGCGCCTCCTCGCCGATCTCCGTGCCCGCCATGCGTTCGGACAGCGACGCGAACTTCTCGTTGTCCTCCTCCGGCACGCCGAGCAGCCGGCAGATCATGGCCACGGGCAACGGGAACGCGAGGCCGTGGTGCAGATCCACCACGCCGGTCTTCTCGTGCTCGGCGATCAGCTGGTCGATGCAGGCGTCGACCAGCTCTTCCATGTTGTCTCCCAGCATGCGCATCCGCTTGGCGGAGAACGCCGGCGTCAGCAGCCGCCGCATGCGCGTGTGGTCGGCCTCCTCGGTCGCGTACTCGCCGGTCGGGCCGTCCTGGACGGCGGCGGTCGAGATGCGGGAGGCCTTCTCCGGTTCCGGGTGCGAGCGGCCGAAGCGCTTGTCGCCCAGCAGGAGGCGGACCTCCTCGTACCGCGTCACGAGCCAGGCGGGGTCGCCGGCCGGTGTCGTCACGGGCGCGATCGGCGCCTCGCGTCGCAGCACCTCGTAGAGCGGAGCGAGATCGAGGACGTTCGGCCTGGCCAGCGGCAGCTTCAGGCGCTCTGCGTCAATGCTCATGCACCGACCGTAGCGCTTATTGGCAGATGGTGCCAATAAATGTTCCCGGCCGGATGACGTGCTTAAATCGCCCGATGACGGACGTTGCGACAGAAAAGCCTCGCCGGGGCAGGCCACCGGTCAGCGACGAGCAACGTCAACGTCAGCGCCTCGACATCTCGCGCCACGCGGTCAGGTTGTTCGCCGACCAGGGCGTCGCCGCCACCTCGGGCGAGCAGATCGCGCAGGCCGCCGGCGTCTCCGAACGCACGTTCTGGCGCTACTTCCCGCACAAGGAGAGCTGCGTCGAACCGCTGCTCACCAAGATGGTCGACGCCTTCTGCGCGGTGCTGCACGACTGGCCGCGCGAGCTCGAACTGATCGACCACCTGCGCGAGGCCTACAGCCCGCTGCTGGACGCGGCCACCGACGAGGACATCGAGGCGGTGCTCGCCGTCGTGCGGCTGACCCACGGCGAACGTGCGTTGCGCGCCGCCTACCTGATGCTGCGCGAACGAGCCGAGGACGCGCTCGGGGAGGTGCTCGCCCAACGCACGGGACTGGCGCGCGACGCCATCGAGGTCCGCGTGCAGGCCGCCGCCATGAGCGCGGTGCTCAAGATCGCCACGGACGACGTCGCGACGGCCGCGGCCGACGGCGTCACGAGGGAGACGCTGGACGGGCACCGCGAGCAGATCGCCACCGCGCTGCGCGGCCTGTCCCGGATGCTGTAGCTACACCGACAGGTTCGAGAGAGCCCACACGAACACCACGATCAGCGTGATGACGACGACCACGCCGACCGTGCCGGCCAGCGCCATTCCCGTTCCGGCGGAACGCCACGGAGCAGGTGCCGCCATCTTCACGACGAGGCCGGCGAGGGCGGACCCGAGCGCGATCCAGATGAACGAGTAGGCGTATTCGCCACCCTGCCAGCCGAACGACTCCAGGGCGTCGGTCTGGAAGGCGACGACGGTCAGCACCAGAAGCACTGCTGTGGTGGCGAACCCGGCCAGAGCGGCGAGGCGGCCACGGTCGATTTCGGTCACACGTCGAGAGTGCCGACGGTTCTCACGGGGGGCATCGGTACAACTACTCAGCCGGTAGCGTCGGGGCGGTGGAAGATCATGCGGGCATGACGGCGCGGCTGGCCAGGGGGTTCGGGCCGGAGGTCGCCGCCTGGTGCGCGGACGTGCCGGCGCTGGTGGACCGGGTGAGCGCGCGGTGGGGGCTCGTGCCGGGGGAGGCGCTGGAACCCGGTGCCGTGTCGGTGGTGCTGCGGTGCCGGTGGGCCGACGGCACGCCGGCGGTGCTGAAACTCAGTCCGGACACGGAGATGCTGGCCGCGCAGAGCGAGATGCTCGCGCTGTTCGCCTCCTCGGGACGGGTGCCCGAGGTGCTCGCTCGGGAACGGGACGCCGTCGTGCTCGAAGAGGTGCTGCCGGGCACGCTCGCCGAGGACCTGCCGTTCGCCGGCCTGCCCGGCCGGTGGGCCGATCTGCTGGCGGCGTTGCACGGTGTGCCGGCGCGTCCGGTGGGGTCGTTGCGGGGGCGGTGCGAGGAGTCCTTCGCACGGGTCGGGCGGCGGCTGGCCGAACCGGTGATCGGGGCGCGGATCAGCGAAGTCCTGTGGAGCAGGGCGTTCGCGCGGTGCCAGAAGCTGCTCGACACGGAGACGACCACGGTCCTGCTGCACGGCGATCTGCACCTGGGCAACGTGCTCGACGGCGGGGAGCGCGGCCTGATGGCCATCGATCTCAAGGCGTGCCTGGGTGATCCGTGCTTCGACGCGGCCGACCTGGTGGTGGCCGGAGCCGGGAAGGAGGGGGTGCGAGCCCGGTGCGAGGCCGTGGCGGACGCGTGCGGGCTCGACGGAGATCGGCTGTTCGCCTGGAGTCAGGTGATCGCGCCGATGCTCGCCATCGCGCACCTCGCCCACGACGGTGACGAGGCGGCGATCGACGAGCTGCTCACACTCTGAGCAGGGAGACGACCCGGTCGCGCAACGCGTGGGCGACGGAGTCGAAGCCGTTCTGCACATACGTCCGCTGCGCCTCGAAAACCGCGTCGGCGTACCTGCCGGTGAACGTCTCGAAGGTGCGGTAGCTGCACCGCCGCGGCCCGAGCGGCGTGATCAGCTGGTCGCGCGTGCCGAGCAGGCCCGGGAACGTGTCGCCGGTGTCGTAGCGCAGCAGACGCGGTGGCTCGACCTCGCGGATGTACTCGCGGCTGACGAACGTTCCCTCGCCGCCGTCCGGACGTGGCAGCGTGAGGTCGATCGGCGAGTCGATCTCCAGCGTCGTGGCGACCGCCAGCGTGTAGGGATTCCACTGTGGATAGTTCGGGTAGTCGAGCAGCACGTCCCAGACGAAGGAAGCAGGCGCGTCGATCTCGACGACCACGGATTCGATGAGGTGAGTCATCTGAAGTCCTCCAAGGAGGGGGGAATCGGACGCCTGCGGAGCAGGACAGGAACAGCCGTGCCGCCGCCGGGGCGATACGGCGTCCGCGACCCGCGCACACGGGGACACACGACGGCTTGGTATTTTGTGGACTGTGAATCGGCGGGTGAAGCGGGCTTTCCGGTACCGCTTCTATCCGACCGGGGTGCAGGCGGCCGAACTGTCGCGCACGTTCGGATGTGTCCGCAAGGTCTACAACTTGGCGTTGCAAGTCCGCACCGAGGCATGGTCGCAGCGCGGGGAACGGGTCGGTTACGAGGCCACGTCGGCGTTGCTGACCACATGGAAACGTACCGAGGAGCTCGCGTTCCTGGGTGAGGTGTCGTCGGTGCCGTTGCAGCAGGCGTTGCGGCATCTGCAGAGCGGGTTCACGAACTTCTTCGCCAAGCGTGCCCGGCATCCACGGTTCAAGTCGCGGAAGAAGTCCCGCGCCGGCGCCGAGTACACGCGCTCGGCGTTCCGCTGGCGTGACGGCACGCTGATGCTTGCGAAGATGGCCGAGCCGCTGGACATCCGCTGGTCCCGGCCACTGCCCGAGGGTGCGGTTCCCTCGACGGTGACCGTGTCGCGGGACGCGGCCGGGCGCTGGTTCGTGTCCCTGCTGTGTGAGGACCCCGGTGTGATGCCGCTGCCCGCCACCGATGCGGTGGTCGGGATCGATGTCGGGCTTGACCACCTGCTGGTCCTGTCGACCGGGGAGAAGATCGGCAATCCCCGGCACGAGCGCCGCGACCGGACGGTACTGGCCAGGGCGCAGCGCGCCTTGTGCCGCAAGCAGAAGGGCAGCAGCAACCGGGCCAAGGCCCGCGTCAAGGTCGCCCGCGTGCACGCCCGCATCGCCGACCGGCGATCCGACCAACTGCACCAGATCACCACTCGGCTCGTGCGCGATAACCAAACGCTCGTGATCGAGGACCTGGCCGTGTCCAACATGGTCGGTAACCACAGTCTGGCTCGCGCCATCAGTGACGCAGGCTGGCGGCAGTTTCGGCAGCAGTTGGAGTACAAAGCGCGCTGGTACGGGCGGGACGTGATCGCTGTTGATCGCTGGTTCCCGTCGTCCAAGCTGTGCTCGGTCTGCGGTGCACTGGCGGCGGAGATGCCGTTGCATGTGCGGACCTGGACCTGTGGCTGCGGTGCGACCCATGATCGGGACGTGAACGCGGCACGCAACATTCTGGCCGCCGGGCTGGCGGTGTCGGTCTGTGGAGCCGGTGTAAGACCTCAACGGAGTACTCCGAGCGGGCAGCCGGTGACGAAGCAGAAAGTCCTGTGGCGCGAGCTGTAGGAATCTCTCTCGTTTCACGAGAGGGAGGAAGTCAAGCCGGCATGTACTCCCCGCCGTTGACGTCCAGCACTGCGCCGGTGACCTCGGAAGCGTGCCGGGACAACAGGTACAGCACCGCGCCGGCACACGCGTCGTCGGTCGGGATGCGGCCCAGCGGGTTGCGGGCGGCGATCTCGTCGTACACGTCCTGCTCCGAGATCCCGCGCGCCTCGGCGGTGAACTTGAGGTAGAAGCGCACGCCCGGCCCGTCCAGCCAGCCCATCACGGCCTGGTTCGCGCGGATGCCGTGCTCGCCCAGTTCCAGGGCCAGGAACTGGGTCGCGGTCGCCATCGCGGCCTTCGCCACGGCATAGCCGCCCTCGCCGCGCATCGGTTTGCGGGTCGTCATCGTGCCGACGTTGACGATCGAACCGCGCCCGGCGGCCTTCATGTGCGGCACGACCTCGCGGGTCACGTTCAGCGCGCCGAACAGGATGATGTCCATCGACCGGCGAACCGCCTTCTCCGGCGTCTCCAGCAGGTCGAACCAGCCCGGGTGCCCGAACGCCGAGTTGACCAGGCCGGTGATCGTGCCGAACCGCGCCACGGCCGTCTCGACCAACTCCGCCACTTGCTCGGACTTGCGCACGTCGCACTGCACGCCGACGGCCTCGCCACCCGCGGCGATGATGTCCTTCTCCGCCTGCTTCATCACGTCGGCGGAACGGGCGGCCATCACGACCTTCGCGCCCTCGGCGGCGGCGCGGACGGCGAGCTTCGAACCCAGGCCGGGGCCGACGCCGGTGATCACCACCACCTCGTCTCGCAGCATCACAGGTAGACCTCCGAGTAGAAGGCGAAGTCACGGCGCAGCCGGTCCTCGGACAGCCCGAAGTCCTCCGGCGTGTAGGAGTGCGAGCCGTGCCGTTCGGTGCGGTTGCGCGCCAGGTAGGTCTCGAACGCCGCCTCGTCGGCGGGACCGGCCGGCAGGCCGAGCGCGTCCAGCACCTCGCGGGCGACTTCGAGCGGTTTGCTGACGGTGTCGGCGAACCGCACGTCCACGAACCGGTCCGGGCGCGCGGTCCGGGCGGCGGCGAAGTCCTGCAACGTCCTGGCGAATCGACGGGACCAGTACTGTCCAATTCGGACCGGATCGACGTTCTCGCTGTACTGCGAGGACATCGCGCGCACCATCGACGCGTACGACGGCACGGCGCTGACCGGCGAGCGGTGCGTCATCACGATCTTGCAGTCGGCGAACTCGTCCAGCACCGTGTCGACTGCGGTCAGGTGATGCGGCGACTTGAGCACCCAGGGCAGCGAGCGGGAGGTGTTCTGCCACTGCAAGACCTGCAGCCACTCGCGTAGTTCACGATAGGCGGGGCGCTGGTCAGCGGAGCGCAGCCAGTCGCCATAGGAAGGCACCCAGTAGAACGAGTCGAAGCTCATCGACACGAACGTCCGGTCCAGCAGGATCACGTCCTCCTCCGGCCCGTCCCACACGACGGTGTGCAGGTCGCCGAAGTCGGGCGAGAGCTGCGAGAACATCTCCATGCGTTCCTGCGCGCGACGTTTGCGCTGCTCGGCGTCCGGGCCCTCGCCGGGGAACGGCAGCGGGTAGGCGACCTCCCATGAGAGCGTGGACGTGACCTGGGGCGAGGCCGCCAGCAGCCGGTGCAGCAACGTCGAACCGGTGCGCGGCAGGCCGCAGATCTCGGCGGCCACCCGCACTTCGACGTCGAGCACCTCGGGGTTCGACCGTTGCACCGCGCGCAGCCGCAACCGGTCGGACAGCAACGCGGTCAGCCGGTGCCTGGTCAGCTCGAATCCCAACGGGGACAAGGCGGCCTCGGTGTTGAGGCTGCGCACGAGCACGTCCAGCGGCTCGCGGAACCAGTCGTCGCCGAAGTCCGAGAGCCCGGTCTTGGCGGAGGCCTTCTCCAGCAACTCAGGCACGTTCAGCGCGGTCGTGACCGTCATCGAACCTCCTCCAGGGGCACCACGCGGCACTTCGGGATCGGGTGGGCGCTCGCGCCGAGCCAGCGCAGCAACGCGGTGCCGGAACTGTGGCCGCAGGTGTCGATCCAGTTGCCCACACCGGGATCCTCAGCGGCGACCACGATCGTCAACCGCCCGTCGGACACCGTCGCCGTGTGCTTGTTGACGGTGATCTTGCGGCGATGGTCGAGCGACTCCATCCACCAGTTGTCGAGCTGGAAGTTCCAGTACGGGCAGTCCGGCACGTCGGTCTCGATCACCCACGCCTCGCCGGGCTCGAGCACCCAGTACCCGTGCAGGTAGAAGATCTCCGGATCGCCGCCGGCCCGCTGGAACATCTCCTGGCCGAAGTCGGGCAGTTCGTTGGGACGTGCCATGAACGTGCGCGTCCAGTGCGCGAACGTCGCCGCGGTGCCGTGCACGGACAAAGCCGCTCGCTGCAACGCTTTCGCCAGGAACTCGGGCGTCAGCGCGGCCGGTTCGGCGGGGCCGCCGACCTGTTCGACGTGCCACTGACCGGGAACCTCGGAGCCCCGGTCGAGGTACGTCTGACGCACCACCAGACCGGTGGAGTCGGGAGCGAGCGGCAGCCAGTTCCCGTCCTGGGGAGCAGCGCTCGCGATGATCTCCACCGTGCCGTCGGGCGCGATCGTCAGGTCCGCGTCGGAGAGTTCGCCGGTCGACGCCATCGTGCCGTCCTTGGCGTACCGGTTGGCCTTCGACCCGATGCTGAAGTACGCGATGGTGCCGCGGGTCCCGGTGATCCGGTACGTGCGGTCGCCGCGGACGTTCGCGGACAGGTAGACGTTGTCCGGGTTGTCCGCGCCGATCTTCACGAGATCGAGCTCGTGGAAGCGCGGGAAGTCGGGATCGGCGTTGTCCAGGCAGGAGTACAGCATCTCGCGCGTGAGCCGGGCGAGGTACCGGTAGCCCTCCGCCCGGTCGAGCGGAGTGTCCGGCGCCTGGTCGGAGAGGACCACCTCACCGGCCTTCTCCAGCGCCCGGCAGAACTGGGACCACGCCTGATCCGGCACGACTTCCTCCAGAATTTAGAACGTGTTCTAGCTGAACGTACACGATTTTGGACAACGTTCAACAGACGCCGAGCGTGCGAAGCCCTGCCACCACGGCGTCAGCCGCCGCCTGCGGGCTCAACGTCGTCGTGTCGAGCCGGATCTCGGGTTCCAGCGGCGGTTCGTAGGGGGAGTCGATGCCGGTGAAGTTCGCCAGCTCACCCCGCCTCGCCTTGCGGTAGAGGCCTTTCGGGTCGCGCTGCTCCGCCACGGCCAGGGGCGTGTCGACGAAGACCTCGCAGAACTCGTCCTCGCCGACGAGGTCCCGTGCCAGCGCCCGCTCGGCCTGGAAGGGCGAGATGAACGAGACCAGCACGATCAGGCCCGCGTCGACCATCAGCGCGGCGACCTCGGCGATCCGCCGGATGTTCTCGACGCGGTCGGCGTCGGTGAACCCGAGGTCGGAGTTGAGGCCGTGCCGGACGTTGTCGCCGTCGAGCAGGAACGTGTGCCTGCCCTCGGCGTGCAGCGTCTTCTCGACCAGGTCCGCGATCGTGGACTTGCCCGCGCCGGACAGGCCGGTCAGCCACACCACGCACGGCCGGTGCCCGTTGCGCGCGATCCGGGCCCGCTTGTCGACGGTGAGCGTCTGCCAGCGCACGTTCGACGGGCTCAGCGCGAAGTCGATCATCCCGGCGCCGACGGTGGCGTTGGACAGCCGGTCGAGCACGACGAACGAGCCGAGATCGCGGTTCACCCGATAACTCTCGAACGGCACGGGCGCGTCGAAGTGCACGGTGTCGACGCCGATCTCGTTGAGTCCCAACGCCTTGGTCGCGGTGAACCCGACCGTGCGCGCGCCGATCTTCGCCAGGTACTGCCGGCCGGGCAGCAACCCGTCCTCGTGCAGCCACACCAGCCGCGCCTGGAACGAGTCCGCGACACCCGGCGGATCCTGCGCGGCGCCCAGTACGTCGCCCCGGCTCGCATCCACGTCGTCCGCGAGCACGACGGTGACCGACGCTCCGGTCGGCGCCTCGTCCAGGTCGCCGTCCATCGTGACGATCCGGGCCACGGTGGTGGTCCGGTTGCCGAGGCGAACCGTCTCGTCCCGCCGCACCGTCCCGCCCAGCACCCGCCCGGACAGCCCGCGGAACGTCGCGTCCGGCCGGTTGACCCACTGCACGAGGAACCGGGACGGACCGGCTCGCCTCGCCCGGGGTTCGACCGTTTCCAGCCACTGCAGCAGGGTCGGCCCGTCGTACCAGGGCGTCAGTTCGCTGCGCCCGACCACGTTGACGCCCTCGGTCGCCGACATCGGCACGCAGGTGATCCCGTCGAAGTCCAGTTCCCCGGACAACTCCGCGAACGACGCGCTGACCTCGTCGAACACCTCCTGCGAGTACCCGAGGAGATCGAGCTTGTTCACGGCCACCACGACGTGCCGAACTCCGAGCAACGAAGCGATGCGCGCGTGCCGGCGCGTCTGACCGAGCACGCCCTTGCGCGCGTCGAGCAGGATCACCGCGGCATCGGCGGTGGACGCGCCGGTGACCATGTTGCGGGTGTACTGCTCGTGCCCCGGGGTGTCCGCGACGATGAACCGCCGCGCCTCGGTCGCGAAGAACCGGTAGGCGACGTCGATCGTGATGCCCTGCTCGCGTTCCGCCGCCAGTCCGTCCACCAGCAGTGCGAAGTCCAGTTCGCCGCCGCGCGTGCCGACGCGTTTCGAGTCCGCCTCCAAGGCCGCGAGGTGGTCGGCGTAGAGCAGCTTCGACTCGTAGAGCAGGCGCCCGATCAGCGTGCTCTTCCCGTCGTCCACGCTGCCGCAGGTGATGAACCGCAGAAGCTCCATCAGAAGTACCCCTCCCGCTTCTTGCGCTCCATCGACCCGCTCTGGTCGTGGTCGATCACGCGTCCCTGCCGCTCCGACGTCGTCGCGGTCCGCATCTCCTCGACGATCTCCGCGACCGTGCGGGCCTCGCTGCGCACCGCGCCCGTCAGCGGATAGCAGCCCAGCGTCCGGAACCGGACGAGTTCGTGGCGTGGTCGCGAGGTCAGCGGCATCCGGTCGTCGTCGACCATGATCAGCGCGCCGTCGCGGTCGACCACGGGCCGCCGCGCCGCGAAGTACAACGGCACCACGGGAATCCGTTCGCGTTCGACGTAGCGCCACACGTCGAGCTCGGTCCAGTTCGACAGCGGGAACACCCTGATGCTCTCGCCGGGCGCGACCCGCGTGTTGTAGAGCCGCCACAGCTCTGGCCGCTGGTTCTTCGGATCCCACTGGTGCTGCGCGGTGCGGAACGAGAACACTCTTTCCTTGGCGCGCGAGGCTTCCTCGTCGCGCCGGGCGCCACCGAACGCCACGTCGAACCGGTGCTCGTCCAGCGCCTGTCGCAGCCCCTGGGTCTTCCACAGGTCGGTGTGCCGCGCGGAACCGTGGTCGAACGGGTTGATGCCCGCGGCCACGCAGTCCGGGTTGCGGTGCACGATCAGCTCCAGGCCCAGCTCGGCGACCGTGGCGTCCCGGAACTCGATCATCTCCCGGAACTTCCACGTGGTGTCGACGTGCAGCAACGGGAACGGCGGCCTGGACGGGTAGAAGGCCTTGCGTGCCAGGTGAAGCAGCACCGAGCTGTCCTTGCCGATCGAGTACAGCAGCACCGGCCGCTCACTCTCCGCCACGGCCTCGCGGAAGATGTCGATGCTGTCGGCTTCCAACTGGTCGAGGTGGTCCACGCCCCGAGAGTAGCGACCAAACCGAACAACGTTCAATATGCTTCTGAACGTTGTTCAAAGTAAGCTCCGGATCGTGAGCACCGAGCAAACGGCCTGGGGTGACGCGGAGGGCAGGCGGCGCGACATCCTGTCGTCCGCCGAGCTGATCCTCGAGGAGCAGGGCTACGCGGGCCTGACCATGCGCGCTATCGCGGTCGGCGCCGGCGTCAGCTCCGGCACCGTCTACCAGTACTTCTCCGGCAAGGAGGACGTCTTCGCGGCGCTGATGGAACGCCGCCTGGACGACCTGCAGCGCACCCTCGCTCAAGTGGACCGCGGTCTCGGCATCGCGGGCGTGCTCAAGGAGATCGAGCCCCAGATCACCGAGCTGTGGCGGCGCTTCGGCCGTTCGGCGGCGCAGTGGGAGGCCAAGGTGCTCTCCGGCGGCCGCAGGGGCAAGGAGGTCGCCGGATCGGCCCAGGACTACCGCAAGACGCTCAAAGCACTCGCGAAGGCGTTGAACGAGACCGCGGAAGCGTGCGGCCAGCAGCTGATCGACGACCCAGCGTTGCCGCACTGGGTCTGGGACTCGCTGATCGGCCTCGCCGACGACCTGCTGCTGCAGGGCGCGCGGATCAACCGGGTCAAGCCGGCTCAGCTGATCGAGTTCGCCACCGGTGCGATCGAGCGGGGCGTCATCGCCCGCTGACGAGCTGGTCGTAGCGCCGCCGGATGCTCGTGCCCAGGATGCTGACGTCGGCCCCGTAGACGTGGATCGAGATCGCCACGGAGCTGGAGTTGTTGCACACCTTGTGGATGTCGCCCGGTGGCACCAGGTAGGACGCCACGCCTTCCGGGGTCTTGTTGACGCGCAACGGAATCAGTCGATCCCCGCGCAGCCGGTAGGTGGTCTCCTCCTCTTCGCCGACGTAGGTGCCGACCACGCACCACGAGACGTGGTCGTGGATGCACGTTTCCTGGCCCGGCAACCAGACCAGCGCGACGACGGAGAAGGTCCCGTCCGGTTCGACGTGCAGGACGTGCTGGCGGTACGCGTTCGGGTCGGGTTCCCGTTGTGCCGCGCTGAGCAGGAACGGGTCGGTGAGGTGGCCTTCGAGCGTCCTGGACACCCGTGCGGCGACGGCCGCGTCGTCACCACCGCCGGCGATCGCGGCCCGGAGCGAGCCCACCAGAAGCGTGGCCGTGGGGGAGAGCAGGCTGTGCGTCATGAGCGGGTCCTCCTTCGAGGAACGGGGAGATCAGCCGATCAGCACCGTGCCCGTCAGCACGAGGACGACGATCACCGTGGTCGAGAGCAGGCCCAGCAGCAGCACCGCCGGGCCGGAGCGGATCAGGGAACGCAGGCGCACCGCCGTGCCCAGGGCGAACATGCCCGCGGCCAGCAGCACGTTGTCCACGAACGTCGCCGCCGACAGCACGACGTCCGGCAGCAGACCGGTCGCCCGCACCGCCGCCATGGCGAGGAATCCGAGCACGAACAACGGCACGATCGGCGGACGCTGCCCGGATGTCGGGTACTTGAGACGCTCGGCGAAGCTCACGGCGGCGAGCATCGGCGCCAGCAGCACGACTCGCGTCAGCTTCACCGCGACGGCGATCGCCAGCGCACCGGTGACGGGGCCGGCGGCGGCGACTACCTGCGCGACCTCGTGCACGCTGCCGCCCGCCCACACCCCGTACTGCGCGGGCGTGAGGCCGGTGAGCGGGAACAACGCGGGCAGGCTGAACATCGCGACGGTGCCGAAGAGCGTGACCAGGCCGAGCGCCTTCGCGACGTCGTCCTCGTCCTGCTCGCGCACGCTGTTCATCGCGGCGACCGCGGAGGCGCCGCAGATCGAGAACCCGGTCGCGATCAGCAACGACAGGCTCTCGCTCACCCCGAGCACCCGGCCGAGCCACCGCGTCACGACGAACGTGACGACCACGGCGACGACCGCGAGCAGCAGGATCTCGTACCCGAGTTTCAGCACGTCCTGGAAGACCAGCTTGAGCCCGAGCAGCACGACACCCAGGCGCAGCAGACGGCGTCCGGCGAGCTTCACACCCGGCGTGACCGACCGCGGCAGCGTCACGACGTTGGCCACGACGGCACCGAGCAGCACCGCGACGGTGAGCGCGCTGATCGAGGGCTGCAGCCAGGACACGACCATCGCGACCGCGACACCGCCCGCGACCAGGGCCAGGCCGGGCAGCACCGAGTCGGTCGTGCGCGGAGTGGTCCTGACGATGCCCATACCGCCAACCATGACCAGTGCGAGCTATGCGCAGTAGATGGCCATTTGTTGGGGGCGTATAAGGCGCGCTTATGCCTTCGCCGACGCGGAGATCAACGCGTCCACCGTCGCGCGCATGATCGGCAGTGTGATCAGGTCCGGCCACGTGTAGAGCGAGGTGAGCCGTTGCGCCGCCGAGGCCACCTCGACCACGGTCAGACCGGGGTGCTTCAGGAACGACAACAGCAGCCTCGGCACCAGTGCGACGCCCAGACCTGCGGTGACGAGACTCTGGATGGCCAGGTTGTCGTCCGTCGAGCAGGTGATGTCCGGGACGAACCCGGCCGCCCCGCACGCCAGGTGCAACGCGCGCTGACACCGCACACAACCGGCGATCCAGCGTTCCTCAGCCGCCTCGGACAGCGACACGCGCTCACGACCGGCGAGCCGGTGGCCGGAGGGGACCAGCAACGCGAGCGGTTCGCGCAGCAACGGCACGCTCAGCATGCCGTTGACCGTGGCCTCGTCCTGCGGTTCGTCCAGGTAGCTGAAGCTCAGCACCACGTCGACCTCCCCGCGCCGCAGCAGCGCGAACGAGTCCGGCGGTTCCTCCTCGACGAGCTCGAGCCGCAGTTGAGGCCGTTCCTCGGCCAGGATCGCCGCCGCCGCGGGTACCAGGGAGACGTTGGCGCTGGGGAACGCGCAGATCCGGATCGTGCCGATGTCGTGCGTCGCGATCGCACTGACCTGCTGGTGCGTCGTCGCCAGCTGGTCGAGCAGGTCCGACCCGCGTTCGGCCAGGATCCGGCCGGCCTCGGTGAGGTGCAGCCCGCGACCCGTCCGCACGAACAGCGGCCCGCCCACCTGCCGTTCCAGCGCCCGCATCTGCTGGCTGACGGCGGGCTGGGTGCAGTGCAGCAGTCGCGCGGCGGCGCTGAACGAGCCGGTTCGCGCTACCGTCGCGAAGACCTCGAGCTGGCGGGTGTCGAACATCCCCGCACTGTAAGGCTCATTTGCCGGTTATCAGGGAGTCCAGCGTCGCGCCGTTGTGCTCACCGCAGTGGCGGCGGGACGCGTCTAGCGTCATCGGTTTCTCCGCCTCGTCGGGTCTGCCGACCTGCCCGAAGAGCCGTCTGAGCAGTTCGATCTGCTCGTCCAGGCCTGCCCGAAGGAAGTCCCCGCAGCTCGACTGGACGGTGAGCCGGTTGTCCGACGGCATCAGGTCCACCGGCCCGAGGACGAACAGCAGGGCGATGACGATCGCGAGCCCGAACCCGATGACCGCGCCGCTGGTGGAGCTCTTGCGCGGTGCCAGCCAGATCTCGGCCTGCTCCACGAACGGCTCGGCGGGCGACAGCTCGGTGTCGATCCAGAACTCGACGCTGTCGCCGCCGGTCACGTCGAACTGGACGTGACCGGCGGCGAGCATGATGCGCACTATCTGGCCGCGCTCGTAGGAACCCGTCCAGAACGGCTCGGGCCGCACGAGCACCAGCCGGTCGGGCAGCAGGAACACGACGTCGCGCTCACCCCTGGCGAGCCGTTCGGTCTGACCGGGGCCCACGATCGTGCCGGCCAGCCTGGCCATCACGAGGGCGTGTTCGTGCTCGTCGAGGGCCTCGGCGGCCGACGACCACAGATCGGGTTCCACGTCACTGCTATCGCTGCAGGCAGGGACGTTAGTTAGCCGTGGCCGCCGAGGTTCCTCCGAATGCCGTTCTAGAAAGTCAGCTTCCAGGAGTTGATGTAGCCGGTGTCCTGCGCCGCGACGTCCTTGACCTGAAGCTTCCAGGTGCCGTTCGCGACCTCGCTCGACGCGTTGACCGTGTAGGTCGCCACGACGTTGTCGGCACTGTCGTTGCTGCTCGAAGCCTTGAGCCGGTACGCCGTGCCGTCCGGGGCGATCAGGTCGATGACCAGGTCGCCTCGGTAGGTGTGCACGATGTTGACGTCGACCTTCAGCGTCGCCGGCGCGTTGCCGGTGACGCCCGAGACCGTGATGGGGCTGGTCACGGCCGCGCCGGCGTCCGGGATGGCCACGTCGGCGGTGTTCTCGAACGAGTTGCCGGGAGGAGTGCCGGTGTCGACCGCGGCGAACGCGTCGGCGCGGCCCTCACCGAAGAAGTTGTTCTTCGCCGTGGTGCCGCTGCACCGGCTGTCGGTGCAGCTCAGGTCGTCCGCCTGGGTCGCGAGCAGGGTGCGCAGCTGGGCCGGGGTGGCGGTGGGGTTGGTGGACTTGAGCAGCGCGGCGACGCCCGCGACGTGCGGGGAGGCCATCGACGTGCCGGACTTGGAGCCGTAGCCGCCGCCGGGGACCGTGGAGTAGACGCTGTCACCGGGCGCCGCGACGTGGATCTTGTCGGTGCCGAAGTTCGAGAACGACGACTTGGCGTTGCCCGAGGTGATCGACGCGACGCTGACGACGCCGGAGACCTCGGTCGGGACGCTCAGGCAGGCGTTGGTGACGGTGCGCGTCGCCGGGGTGGAGTCGTTGGGGCTGGTCGTGTCACGGGACTTGCTCGCGAGGTTGTAGTTCTCGTTGCCCGCCGCGGCGACGCTGAGCACGCCCTTGCCCTCGGCGTAGGCCACCGCGCGCTTCACGCCTTCGAGGATCGCGTCCTGGTCGGCGTTGTCCGGGCAGTTGAACAGCCACGGGTCGGTGTAGTAGCTGTTGTTGGTCACCTCGAAGCCGCGGTCACCGGAGAAGACCATGGCGCAGATGGTGTTCTCGGGGAAGAACAGCCCGCTCGGCTTCTCGGCGATGCGCACCGAGGCGATCTTCACGCCGGGGGCGACACCGATCACGCCACGCCCGTTCTTGGCCGCCGCGATCGTGCCCGCCACGTGCGTGCCGTGCGTGTCGGTGTCACGCCACGAACCCGTACGCGTGTCGAGCTTGCCGTAGGCGCACGAGCCGGAGTTGGCGGCGTCGAAGTTGTCCTTGAGGTCGTCGTGCAGGTCGTCGACACCCGTGTCGAGCACACCGACCGTGACGCTGGACGACCCCGTGTTCTTCGCCCACGCCTTGTCGGCGCCGATCTGTGCCATGTCCGAACGCACCGGCTCAGTCGTCGACGGGGCGGTCTGCGACTTCGCGGCGGGAATCGGCGGGTTCGCCGCCTCGGCGGGGATGTCACTGGTGCGCGTGGCACCGACCTTCTGCACTCCGCTGATGGTGCGCATCTTGGTGGCGAAGTCAGCGGCACCGGAGTGCGCGACGATGACACCGATGGCGTCGTAGCTCGTCCACACCGTGCCACCGTTGCTGCTCACAGCCGTCGCGGCACCGGCGGTGGCACCGGGCGCCGTGATGACGAGATAAGCACGCGTACCTGCGGCGGGTGCCGCCGCGGCGGGGGTGGCCGCCGTCAGCACACCGGCGCCCACGGCCGCGGCGATGACCGCGGTCCGCAGGCGTGATCGTGAACCCAGGAACACGATTCCTCCAACTCCTAAGCGGGCGTCGCCCGCGCACATCGCGCGGGTGCAGGGGCCCGTCAGACTCATTAGAGGAGGCAGGACGGCATTCGGGACGCGCGATTTCAGAAATGCCCCGTTCGGCTCACTACGAACGTCGCACGTCAGGCGTGGCGCGTGAACAACCCGACGAAGTGGTTCATGTCGGCCTGCACGCACGCTTCGTCGGCGTGCTTGCCCGTGCAGCCCGGCGCCCACCCGCTGCCGTCGCCGTAGTCGGAGAAGTGGAACGGGATGTTCTCGGCCCGGAGGTTCGCCGCCGTCACCAGCGCCGTCTCCCTCGCCCGGTGCTCGAACACGGCCTGGATCGGGTTGACCGTCAGATCACCTCCGTTGCCCGTGTACAGCGCCACCCCCACGCTCCGCAGGCTTCCGACGTGGTGTGCCGGGCTCTGCGCGTTCCAGACGCCGTCGAACGGCCAGACCGGCGGCCCGAAGACCGCGTCGACGTTCACGGTCGGCGTGCCACTGGCCGGGCTGACCAACGTGGCCGTGATCGCCGCGCGCAGCTCGGAGTTCCGCAGGTCGAGCCCGCCGGAGAAGCTGCCGGCGTAGCCGAACAGGTCGGGCCGGTGCTCGGCGTAGTGCAGCGCCCCGAACCCGCCCATCGAGTGCCCGACGATCGCCCTGCCCGCTTTGGTGGCGTTCGTGCGCAGGTTGGCGTCGACGAACGGGATCACCTGATCCAGGTGGAACGTCTCCCAGTTCTGCGGCCCCGCGGCGCCGGGGTTGACCCAGTTCGAGTACCAGCCGCGACCGCTCCCGTTGGGCTGCACGGTGATCAGGTCCTTGCCGGCCGTCGCCTTCTCGACGACCCGCTGGTTCCAGGCGGCGTCGGGGCGGTCCGGGTGGCCGTGCAGGTAGTACTGGACCGGGTAGCTCTTGGTCGTGTCGGCGTAGTCGTCCGGCAGGGTGACGACGATGGCGTGCCTGCCGGGTTCCTGGCCTTCGAGCAGCGTCGGCGTCGGCACCTGGTTCGTGGACACGCTGAAGAGGAACGTGCGGTGGTTCTCGTCGACCCAGCGCGGCTGGCTCGTGACGGTGAGGCCGAAGCCGTCGGCGAGGTGTGGCGGCGTCTCGTCGGCCTTCGCGGCAGGACTGGACAGCGTGCTCGCCGCGGTGAGCGCGGCGATCAGGCACGCCCCGCGTTTGTACGCGGTGCGGAATCGGACGGACATGGAGTTCCCCCTCGCATGATCGAGTGCTACGCCTCGATCATGCTGTTCGGGCAGGTGGGGGACCAGGCCAGGGGACCGGCCATTGCTGGCCGGTCGCTGCGGAGCGGCACGGCAGGCCTCCAGAGCGCGAGGTCGAGGCCCAGCAACGCGGTGAGCCACGCGCCGTTCTGGATCGCGCCGACGCCCGCCGCCCGCTTCGCGCACTCGTAACGGGACAGTTCCGGTCGTGCCGCGCGGATCAGCCGTGCCTCCCTTGCCACGGCGCGCATGCTCACACCGCTGATGCCGTGCCGGGACGACAGGGTCAGGACGGCGTCGAGGATGCGTCCGGCCGAATCAGTGCTCACCCACCGAGCTCAGAACGGTGGGCAGGCGTTCGAAGCCGCGCAGGATGCGGGTCGGGCGGCGGCGCGCGCCGGGCAGCGGGGCGAGGTCCGGGAAGCGGTCGAAGATCGTGCGCAGGCCGATCTCGCCCTCCATGCGCGCGAGCTGGGCGCCGAGGCAGTAGTGGCGGCCGGCGCCGAACGACACGTGGTCGCGGGCGTTCGGGCGGGCGACGTCGAACGCCGCCGGGTTCGCGAAGACGGACGGGTCGCGGTTGGCTCCGGCGAGCACGGTCGTCACGAGCTGGCCTCGGCGCACGGGGATGCCGGCGATCGTCGTGTCGCGGGCGCACATGCGGCCGGTCAGCAGCACCGGCGGGTCGTGGCGCAGGACCTCGTCCACGGCGTTGCCCCACAGCTCCGGGTTTGAGCGAAGCATCTCGAGTTGCGCGGGATGCTTGGTGAGCAACGAGATTCCGTTGCCGAGGAGGTTCACGGTGGTCTCGAAACCGGCGGCCAGCACGAGGCCCGCGGTCGCCTTCAGCTCGCGTTCGGTGAGGCCCTCGCCGTCCTCGCGGGCGGTGATCAGGCGGCTGAGCAGGTTGTCGCCGGGGTTGGCGCGCAGGGCGTCGAGGTGACGGGAGAGCCAGGCGTCGAACGTGTTCAGGCCGGTCTCGACGGTGCGGAACACCCGCCATGACAGGCCGAGGTCCAGACTCGGCGCCGCGGCCGCGCCCAGAGCGAGGACGGTCGCGCGTTCCTGGGGTGGCACGCCGAGGATCTCGCTGATCACGGTGACCGGCAGCAGGCCGCAGTAGGCCTCGATCAGGTCCACCGGGTCGGCCGGGTCGAGGTCGTCGAGCAGGTCGTCGGCGATCTGCTGGGTGCGGACGCGCAGCTGTTCGACGGCGCGGGCGGTGAAGACGCGGGTGACGAGCTTGCGGTAGCGGGTGTGCGCGGGTGGTTCGACGGCCAGCAGCGACGGCGGCTGGACGGGGTGCATCACCTCGGTGGCGGACCACGCGGCGAGCTTGCCGAGGATTCCGGCGCCGAAGCGCGGGCGGGCCGTCACGAACGCGTCGTCGGACAGGATCGCCTTGACGACCTCGTGCCGTGTGGTGGTGTGGCCGATCTTCGTGGCGGCGAGCGGGCCCTGGGCGCGGATCTCGTCGAACAGGGCCGTCAGGTCGGCGCCGGTGGAGGCCTCGACGGTGATGCGGCCCTGCAGGTCGCCGCGGCGGGCGGCCAGGCGCAGCACGGCACGCGGCAGTGCGTGGCCGATGCTCCAGCGCACCGCGGGTTTGACGTGCTCCTCAGCCAGGCTCGTCACGGTTCGCAGCGTGCCCAGTACGCCGCTGTGAGTCAAGGTCTCGGCCATCCGGCGGAACCCGGGGTCCACTTGGGACGACGCGCTAGGGTGCCGCGCCATGGAGCTCCGGGCGCTGCTCGACCGCATGGACGACGACCGCTTCAGACTCGAGGCCGAGGACTTCGTGCGCGAGCAGGGGATCACGACCTTCGACGGGTTGATCGAGCTGATCACCACCGCCCAGGACGGCCAGGTCGTACGGCAGGGCTACCGGGTGTTCTCACTGGTGAGAGCGGACGACGAGACCTATCTCGACGCGCTGCGGCACCCGCACCACGGGATCCGCCGGGCAGCCGCGAGCATGTTCCGGGGCGAGGAGGCGCTCAAGCACGCGGCACGACTTCTGCCCGTGCTCGCCGACGAGGACCACTACGTGCAACGCGAAGCGCTGTGGGCGTTCGGGACCATGGGACCGGACGTGTTGCCGTTGCTGCAAGAAACCCGCCGCACGGCCAAAGGCGCGTTGCGCAGAGGCGCGTTGATCGGCATCGCCGAGGTCGCCGGCCCGGACGCGTTCTCGCCGGAGGACCGCGCGGTGGTCGGCCGGTTCATCCAGCACAAGCTCGAAGACGACATGTACAGCACCGACGAGATGCACCTCTGCGGCGGCTGGTACGCGATCAGGACCGAGAACCAGGCGGCGGTGCTCGAGGTCTGCGGGCTGCGGGACCCGGTGCCGGTGACCAAGGTGCTGGGCGCCCAGGCTTGGAACAACGACCACCACGCGTGGGCCGAGGACGACGAGCACGTCCGGTGCGCCAGGGTGTACGTCACGGGCTCGTGGGACGGCTGGACGCTGGTGTTCGGCGAGCCGTTCGAGCACACGACCCGTCCGGTGACCGAGATCTGCGCGGTGCTGAGCGCCGTGTTCGGCGAGGCGCACCACTACGGCATGAGCTGCGGCGACGGCTGGACGGCGTGGTGCGTCGCGGAACAGGGCGAGATCGTCCGCTACTACGACGCGTTCAAGCCGGAGGACCAGGTCGGCGAGCTCGACGTAGAGGACGGCCGGGGCCTGCCGCACGACACCAGCGATGAGAACGACGACCTCGACGACATCTGGGCCACCGAGATCGCCGAGGAGTTGTCGGTCAACCCCGGCTACTTCGAGGGCGACGTCGAGGGGCACGGCGTGCTGGCGCTGACCGAATGCGGCCGCACGCACGGTTCTCCCAAGGGCTACCTGCAGGTCATCAGCTAGGCCTGGATGACCGGCACCTCCAACGCGCGCACGGTCTCGTTGTCCGCGTCCGTGATCACGCCGGCGACCTCGGCGAACGGCAGCACGGAGAACCGCGACGCCGTGCCGACCTTCTCCGAACTGGCCAGCACGTACGTGTCCGCGGCCTGATGGGCGAGCGCGCGCTTCATCGCGGCCTCGTCCGCGTCTCCGGTCGTGAGGCCTGCTTCGGGGTGCACGCCCGTGACGCCGACGAAGAAGAGGTCCGCGTGCACGCCCCGTGCGGCCTCCGCGGCAGCGGCGCCGCACGCGACCATTGAGTGCTTGAAGAGCCGCCCGCCGATGACGTAGACCTCCACGTCCCGGTGTTCCTCCAGCGCGCTCGCGATCGTCGGACTGTGCGTGACGACCGTGGCCTGCAGGTCGAGCGGTAGCGCGCGCACGACGGCGAGGGTGGTCGTGCCGCCATCGAGGATCACGGTGCTGCCCGGCTCGATCAACGCGGCCGCCGCTCGTGCGACCCGTTGCTTGCCATCGACCTGCACGCCCTGACGCGTGGCGTAGTCGGCGATGGCGGGGGATACGGGCAGTGCGCCGCCGTACACGCGTTGGCAGAGCCCCGCCGCCGCCATGTCGCGCAGGTCGCGGCGGATCGTGTCCTCGGAGAGGCCGACTTCGGCGGCGAGGTCCTTGGCGACGATCCGGCCGTCTGTGCGCAGTCGTTCGAGCAGCAGGTCACGGCGTTGGGCAGCCAGCATGCACGTTTCTCCTTGTTTTTGCCGAGTCTTGCACATTATGGTCGGTCGCATGCTGATTCTCATCGCAGGGCCCTACCGGTCCGGCACCGGGGACGACCCCGCACTCATGGCGCGCAACCTCGAGCGGCTGGAGGAGGCCGCGTGGCCGATCTTCCGCAGCGGCCACGTGCCGATGATCGGCGAGTGGGTCGCGCTGCCCGTGTTGCGTGGCGCCGGGGGGAATTCGCCGGCCGACCCGATCGCGTCCGAGATCATGTACCCGACCGCGCAACGCCTGCTGGAACGCTGCGAGGCGGTGCTGCGGCTGCCCGGTGAGTCCACCGGCGCGGACGAGGACGTGCGCATCGCCCGCGAGCGCGGACTGCCGGTCTACCACCGGGTCGAGGACATCCCCGGCTACCGCGCGGCCTAGCCTGGATCCCAGTCGATGTCTTGGGGGACAACGTGAAACAGGCCATTCGGGCAGCGCGGATCTTCGACGGCGAGAGGGAGATCACCGGCGAACCGGTCGTCGTGGTCGAGGACGGCAGGATCGTCACCGCTGACCCGGCGGGCCTGCCGGTGACCGACCTGGGAGACGTCACGCTGCTGCCGGGTCTGGTCGACTCGCACGTGCACCTGGCCTTCGACCCGTTCGGCGTGGCGACCGACCAGACCGACCCGGACGACGTGGTGCTCGCCCGGATTCGCGCCAACGCGTTGGAAGCGCTCCAAGCGGGCATCACGACCGTGCGTGACCTCGGCGACCGCGGCTACCTGACGCTCCAGGCTCGCGACGCCGGGCCGGAGGTGCTGGTCTCCGGCCCGCCCGTCACGACGACCGGCGGCCACTGCTGGTTCCTCGGTGGCGAGGCGGACGGGCTCGACGGCGTGCGGGCCGCCGTCACCGAACGGGTCGAGCGAGGCGTCGACGTCGTCAAGATCATGGCCACCGGCGGGTCGATCACGCCCGGCTCGTCGCCGTTCGACCAGCAGTACACGACCGAGGAACTGTGGGCGGCCGTCGAGATCGCCCACGCCGCGGGCATCCCGGTCACGGTCCACGCGCACGCGTCCACCGGCATCAAGGCGGCGGTGGACGCGGGCGTCGACTCGATCGAGCACGCGTTCTTCCTCGCGCCCGGCGGCCTAGCGGTCGACTGGGACACAGTGGACACGCTGGTGCGCAAGGAGATCTACGTCAGCACCACGACCGCGCGCCGCCCGACCGCCGAGCCGGCCACCCCGGTCAGCCTGACCCTGCGCGAGAACTTCGGCCGGATGCGCGAACGCGGCGTGCGGCTGGTGTGCTCGTCGGACGCGGGCATCGGCCCGTTCAAACGCTTCGACTCGTTGCCGCACGGCGTCATCGAGTTCGGAGAGCTCCTCGGCTTCAGCAACGCCGACGCCCTCGCGTCCGCGACCAGCGTGGCCGCGCGGGCGTGCGGCCTCGGCGATCGCAAGGGCAGGATCGCGCCCGGCCACGACGCCGATCTGCTCGCCGTGGCAGGCAATCCGTTGCAGGACCTCAGTGCGTTGCTCGACGTGCGCGCGGTGTTCCGCAGCGGCGAACGCGTCGTCTAACCGCGTGCGGCGAGAACGAACTCGCGCATCCGGCCGTGGTCCTTCACTCCACGGCTCGACTCGATGCCGCTGGACACGTCCACGCCCCACGGCTTCGCGACGCTGATCGCCCCGGCCACCGTCTCCGGAGACAGCCCGCCCGCCAGCAACCACCTGCCGGTGGGCGGGTTCTCGGCGAGCCGCGTGATGTCCCACTGCTCGCCCGAGCCCGCGACCGGGGAGTCGATCAGCAGCAGCTCCTCGCCGAACGCCCCGGTGCGCACGTCGGTGTCCGGTCCGAGCGCCGTCGCCCGAACCAGTCCGAACGGCAGGTCCGCCAACTCGCCGAAGGCCTCACGCGGGTAGTCGCCGTGCAACTGCAACGCGCGCACGCCCGTCTTCAGCGCCAGCTCGCCGGCTTCCGCAGCGTCGATCCCTCGCACCACAGCGACGGTCAGGACCTCGGCGGGCACCTCCGCCACGAGCCGGGACGCCAGGTCGACGTCGATCTGGCGGGGACTGCTCGTCAGCACGAAACCGACGGCGTCAGCCCCGGCCTCGACCGCCACGGCGACATCGGACTCGGTGCGCAGACCACAAAGCTTCACGAACACACCACTGATCCTAGTGATGTGTCCACGGACGCACTGTCACGCAGCTAACAGTCACAAGCAGAAGCGCTGCCCGGTCCTACTTAATGGAAGAGACGGGCAACGGAGGCCGTGATGACCGAACAGCAGATCGCAACGTCAGTGCTGGTGATCGGAAGCGGGGGCGCGGGACTGCGCGCCGCCATCGAACTGGCCGAACGCGGAGTCGACGTACTGGTCGTCGGCAAGCGCCCCAAAGCAGACGCGCACACCGCCCTCGCCGCCGGCGGCATCAACGCGGCGCTGGCGACGATGGACCCCGCCGACACGTGGCAGCAGCACGCGGCGGACACCATCAAGGAGAGCTACCTCCTGGCCAACCCGGAGATCGTGCGGGTCGTGGCCGAGCAGGCACCGCGCGGCATCGAGGACCTCGAACGCTGGGGCATGCCGTTCGCACGGGAGACCGACGGGCGCATCTCGCAGCGGTTCTTCGGCGCGCACACGTTCCGCCGCACGTCGTTCGCGGGCGACTACACCGGGCTGGAGATCCAGCGCACGCTCGTGAACCGGGCCACGCAGCTCGACGTCCCGATCCACGACTCCTGTTACATCACGCGGATCCTGGTGCGCGACAACGTGGTGTTCGGCGCGTACGGGTTCGACCTGAAC
Organism: Lentzea sp. NPDC102401; assembly: GCF_044765805.1. Taxonomy (NCBI): domain Bacteria; kingdom Bacillati; phylum Actinomycetota; class Actinomycetes; order Pseudonocardiales; family Pseudonocardiaceae; genus Lentzea; species Lentzea sp. NPDC102401. The sequence goes on from NZ_JBIWKS010000002.1 coordinate 253,102, forward strand.
ACCGGCAGGCGGTACGTGTTCCACGCGGACGTCGTCATCCTCGCGGCGGGCGGGCACACGCGGATCTGGCGCCGCACGTCGAGCCGCCGCGACGAGAACACCGGCGACTCGTTCCGCCTGGCCGTGCTCGCGGGCGGCCGGATCCGCGACCCCGAACTGGTGCAGTTCCACCCGTCCGGCCTGCTCGAACCGGAGAACGCGGCCGGCACGCTGGTGTCGGAGGCCGCCCGCGGCGAGGGCGGCCTCCTGACCAACGCCCGAGGTGAGCGGTTCATGGCCCGCTACGACCCGCGGCGCATGGAACTGTCCACACGGGACAGGGTGGCACTGGCCGCGTACACCGAGATCAAGGAAGGCCGCGGCACCCCGAACGGCGGCGTGTGGCTGGACGTGTCGCACCTGCCGCGCGAGCAGATCATGCAACGACTGCCCAGGGTGTACCAGACGCTGCTCGAACTGCAGATGAAGGACATCACCCGGGAAGCCGTCGAAATCGCGCCGACCGCGCACTACTCGATGGGCGGCGTGTGGGTGTCACCCGCGGACCACTCGACGGGCGTCGACGGCCTCTACGCGATCGGTGAGGCGTCCAGCGGCCTGCACGGCGCGAACCGCCTCGGCGGCAACTCGCTCATCGAACTGCTGGTGTACGGCCGGATCGTCGGCGAGGCGGCGGCCGAGTACTCGGCTTCCCTGGACACGCAACGGCGTTCGCACACCGCACTCGCCGAAGCCAGGTCCGAAGTGGACGGACTGCTCGCCGCCGACGGCCAGGAGAACGTCCGTGCCCTGCAACGAGCGCTGCGCAACACGATGACCGAGCACGCGGGTGTCGTCCGCGACGAAGCCGGGCTGCGCAAGGGACTCGCGGAACTGGACGAGCTGGAGGCACGCATCCGCAACGTCGGAGTGCACCCCGACCTCGCCGGTTTCCAGGATCTCGCGCACGCCTTCGACCTGCTGGCGTCGGCGCTCTCCGCCCGCGCGACCCTGGAGTGCGCCCTCGAACGCCGCGAGACCCGTGGCTGCCACAACCGGTCGGACTTCCCGGACATCGATCCCGCGCAGCAGGTGAACCTCGTCTGGGCGGGCCCCGGCCAGGTCGACCGGGAGGAGATCCCCGCGGTGCCGGAGGAGATCACGTCGCTCATGAGGGACGTCGACACGGCCGGCAAACTGGTCGAGTGAGAACGAGGGGCGGGGAGCAGTCCCCGCCCCTCGCGTCCGTCACGGCCGCGGTGCCCTGAGGTGCTTGCGCGCCTCCAGTTCGTCCGCCTCCACGACGGTCAGCATCGGCTGGCCGGGCGCGCGGAACATCGTGACGACGAAAGCGGATTCCTCGTCGGCCAGGTGGTTGCCGTCCTGGTAGTGGATGACGTCGCCGCCCGGTTCCCAGAACGTCCCGCCCGCGCGGACGACCCGCTCCGGCTCGCCTTCCAGTTCGAAGACGATGGCGCCTTTGACGACGTAGCCGTACGCGGGACCGGAATGGCGGTGCGGCGGCGCTCCGGGACTCGACGGCGGCAGCGTCACGAAGATGGTCATGGCCTCGGCGCCGTCCGGGATCTGGGGCGCTCCCGGCACGGTGCCGATGACCTCGATCTTCGGCGGCGGGCCGCTCTTGCCGGGGTTGTCCAGCTGGTGCGTGTGTTCGTGGCTCATACCAGTGAAGACCGGACACGCCGCCGATCTGTGACAGAGCCTAGGTTCGCTGAGCGAGTCTGGTCCGCAGCGCGTCCGCTTCCGGCGAGTGCAGCGCGTCCCACTCCTCGACGGCCTGCTCCCACGTTTCGCGCGCCTCGGCGTGATTGCCCATGGCCTGGTGGGTTTCACCGAGGTGGGTCAACGTTTCGGCGAGCATGTACCGGTCGCCGGTGTCCTCGGCGATGCCGATCGCCGTCTGGAAGTGCTTCACGGCCTCGGCGTGGTTGCCGCGGTGGTGCTCGACGTACCCCAGCGTGTCGATCCTGCCCGCGTTCACGACCTCTCCGGCCGCGATCGCCTGTTCGGCACACACCACTGCTTCGTCGTACTCGCCGAGCATCGCGAGGCACCAGGCCACGCCGTTCAACGCGTCCGCCGCAGCGTTCCGGTTCCCTGACTCCTGGAAGCACGCGAGCGCTTTCGACGCGAGTTCCAGCGCCTCGCGGTGACCGCCCTGCCCGCCGAGGAGCCGGGCCATGCCGAAGTACGTGTAGCCGAGCGCGTCGGTGTCACCTGACGCCAGATCGATCTCCAGTGCCCGGTCCAGCAACGCCCGCGCCTCCGCGTGGCGGCCCGCTCTGGTGTGGACCCGCGCGATCAGCTTCCACAGGACGAGGACTTGCTTCTGGTCCGGATTGAGCGCGAGCGCCCGGTGCAGGACGTCGACATTGGCGGACAACCGGCCGTTGACGTCGAGGAAGTTCGCGATGGCCCGGACCGTCGCGACCACGTCCCCCGGGAATCCGTGTTCCGACCGCACGATCGCGAGCAGGGCGGGCGTCTCCGTCTTCAGCCACGACTTGGCGGCGGTGGGCCCGTCGAACGGGACCGTCGCCACTCCGTCCGGTGCCTGCGGTTCCGCCAGCATGCCCGGGTGGTCCGCGAATCGAGCGCGCTCCGCGTTGTACCGGTAGTGCGCCACGAGCCGATAGAGGGCGTCGTGCCGTTCGTCCGGCTGGACCTGCTCGGCCGCATAGGCGCGCAACAGGTCGTGGAACTCGAAACGCCCCGGCGTGCGTTCCACGATCAGGTGGGCGCGGGTGAGCTCCTGCATGACCCGCCGCGCAGACGTCAGCCCCGTGACGCTGGCGGCCGCCGCGAGGGACATCTCGGTGCCGGGGTGCAGGCCCAGCAGCCGGAACGCCCTGGCCGCCGCAGGGCTCAGCGCCAGGTAGGAGCAGGCGAACACGGCCCGAAGGTCCGTCGCCTCGTCCCCGCTGCCGAACCCGTCCAGACCGCCCAGTTCCTCGGCGTAGGCCGTCAGCGAGAACGACGTGTGCGCGGCGCGTGCGGCCACGACGGCCAGCGCCAGCGGCAGCCCGGCGCACCGGTCGATGATCTCCGCGACGGCAGCGGGCTCCGCGTCCACCCGCTCCGCGCCGAGGCGGTCGGCCAGCAGCGCGTGCGCCTCCTCCCGGCTCAGCAGCGCGAGCGGCAGGCTGCGGGCGTTGGTCGTCGCGATCAGCCCGGTGAGGTCGTGGCGGCTCGTGACGACCACGAGGCTGCCCGGCGTGCCCGGCAGCAGCGGACGGACCTGGGCGGCGTCGCGGGCGTTGTCGAGCACGACCAGCATCGCGCGGCCCGCCATCAGGGTCCGGAACTTCGCGGCCTGCGCCTCCACGTCGTCGGGGACGCCGCGGGCCGGCACGTTCAGCGCCTCCAGGAACGCCCGCAACGCCTCACCGGGCGCCATGACCGTGCCGCTGGGGTCGAAGCCGCGCAGGTCCGCGTACAGCTGGCCGTCGGGGAAGCGGTCGGCCACCCGATGCGCCCAGTGCAGCGCGAGGGTCGTCTTGCCGATCCCGGCCGTCCCCGAGATCGCGCTGATCACGACGGTCGACGTCGCGCCGCCGTCCAGGACCGCGTCGAGCCGGCCGAGCGCGTCGCCGCGGCCGACGAAGCCCGCGAGTTCCGGCGGCAGCTGGCGGGGCGTCGGCGCGGGTTCGGCGCTGGCGGCGGAGAGCAGGTCCTCCTGCTCCTGGGGCCGCAGCTCCAGCGCGGCGGCGAGCTGCCGGACGGAGGCGAGCTGCGGGTTGCGGCGCTTGCCGGTCTCCATGCCGCGGATGGTGCTGACCGAGATCCCCGACCGTTCGGCGAGGGCCTCCTGGGTGAGGCCCGCACGGAGCCGGAAACGCCGGACGGCCCCGGCGAACTCATCAGTCACGAACATTTCGTACCAGGTCCTGGCGATCTTGCGCGCTCGTTTCGGGGTGAGTCGAAACGTCGCCGACAGGTCATAGATGACCGGTTCGTGACCTGTTCGCGGTGATCGCTCCAGCCCGACGATGTTCCGCGGTCCGCCTGGGGACGGGCGGCGCTGAACTGAGGGGGTTCGGACCAGATGAATCAGGGGAGAACCGGTCTGAGACGGCTGTCCGCCGTGCTCGTGGCCGTACTGGGGGCAACGGCGATCACCGTCGTGTCGTTGCCGAAGTGGGACGGGGAACCGCCGCCGGTGGCGGACGTCACCGAGGCGGAGAACACCGAGACCGCGCTGCGGGCCGCCCGGCGGCAGCGGCAGCCGGTCGTCGTGACCGACCAGACGACGCCGACCAGGCTCGTGTCCGCGTTGCCGGACGGCAGCCTCAGAGCGCAGATGAACGCCGCTCCCGTCCGGATGCACAAGGACGGCAAGTGGACCGCGTTCGACGCGACGCTGGAAACGGCGCCGGACGGCACCGTCGCGCCCAGGGCGGTGGACACCGGCCTGGTGTTCTCCGGTGGCGGCAAGACGCCTTTGCTGCGGTTCGGCACGCCCGGCCGTTCGGTGACGATGACCTGGCCCGCGGAGCTGCCGGCACCGGTGCTCGACGGCGCCACGGCCACCTACCGCGGCGTTCTGCCCGACGTCGACCTCGTGCTGACGGCCCAGAGCGGCGGTGGCGTGACGCAACGCCTGCTGGTGCACAAGCCGCAGCCGTTGGCGTCGGTGAAGTTCGGCCTCAGCGCGGAGGGCCTGAAGGTGCGCGTCGCCGACGGCGACCGGATCGAGGCCGTGGACGACAAGGGCGAGGTGGTCTTCGCCACGCCGCCCGCCGAGATGTGGGACGCGAGCGAGGAACGGCGCGCGCCGGTCGGCGTCGAGGCCGACACCACGTCGCTGACGCTGAAGCCGGACACGAAGCTGCTGACCGATCCGGCGGCGAGGTTCCCGGTCACCGTCGACCCCGACTGGTGGCCCAACGCCCGCAAGGACTGGGCGAAGGTCTTCAAGAACAAGCCGGACACCAGGGCCTGGTACGGCGGGAAGGACGACGGCTGGGTCAAGGTCGGCACGTGTTCCGGGCTCACGAACTGCACCGGTAGCGGTGACATCGGCACCACGCGGACGTACTTCCAGTTCAACACGGACTTCCTGCGCGGCAAGCAGATCATGCAGGCGAGCCTGAGCGCGTCCGCCGTCTACAGCCCCGACTGCTCGAGCACGCGCGATCACCAGCTCTGGATCGCGAACGCCACCATCGGGCCCGAGCTGGCGTGGAACAACCAGCCGGGCGCCACCTACGTCTCCACCGGCGCCGTCGGCACCACCTGCAAGGGTTCCGCGCCGGCCGGATTCGGGATCGGCCAGTTCATCAACCCGAACGGCTGGTCGGTGTACTCGCTGCGGGCCGCCGACGAGGGCGACAACCGGGCGTGGCGCAAGTACGACCTGGCCACGGTGCAGATCGACGTCCAGTACAACACCAAGCCGGACGCTCCCACCGGTCTCACCACGGACCCGCCGCTGCGCGCCTGCAAGTGGTGCGACGGCGTCCCGTACGCGGGCGACGACTCCATCCGCCTGCTGGGCAAGCTGACCGACGCGGAGAACGAGCAGCTGGAAGCGGTCTGGGACGTCTACGGCGGCGCGGCCTACAACCGGCGGGGACCGACCCTGCACTCCGGCAACGTCTTCAGCCACACGCTCGACCTGCGTGCGCGCGACGGCCAGCGGGTGAGCTGGACGCTGTGGGGCGACGACGGCCCGGACGGCGGCGACTGGCGCAACGGGCCCGGTTTCATCGTCGACCGGGTCGGCATCGACAAGGCACCGGACGTGTCGAGCGTTCTGTACCAGGACGACAACCGCTGGCACGGTGGTGTCGGCGTGCCCGGCAGCTTCACGTTCGACGCGGCCGGAGTGTCCGATGTGGACCATTATCTGTACGGCTGGTCCGATCCGCCCTCGACCCAGGTCGACGCGGACAAGCTCGGCGGCAGGGCCGTGCTGGACATCGCGCCGCCCGGCGACGGCCCCCGCGACCTGTACGTGCAGAGCGTCGACCGGGCGGGACATCGCAGTCCCACCAAGAAGACGCACATCAACGTGCGGGCGGGCAACGGTCCGCTGGCGCAGTGGTCCTTCGACGGCAACGCGCAGGACAGCGCGTTCCTCGGCGATCGCCACGGCACGCTGAGCGGTAACGCGAGCTACGTCCCCGGCGCGGTCGGTTCGTCCCTCCTGCTGGACGGCGGCACCGGCTACGCCAGCGCGCCCAACACGATTCGCACGGACGCGAGCTTCACGGTGTCCGCCTGGGCGAAGGTGGACCAGGCGACCGGCGCGAGGGCGATCGTGAGCCAGGACGGCGACCGGTTCGCCGGCTTCACCCTCTGGTACCGGCCCGACGACGGCGGCCGCTGGGTGTTCGCGGCGCAGAACAAGGCGGCGACGGAGATCTGGGCGGACGCCGCGTGGTCGTCGTCCCTGGCGCAGATCGGTGTCTGGACGCACCTGACAGCGGTGTTCGACGCGCCCGCGAACCAGTTGCGGCTCTACGTCAACGGTGTGCCGGCCGGCACCAGGACGAGGACGTCGCCCGCGGTCGACTCCACGGGGCAGGTGCGAGTCGGCCGCACGATGTGGGACGGCAACCCCGGCCTGGACCACTTCGGCGGAGCCGTCGACGAGGTCAAGGTCTACGACCGGATCCTGGCCGAACCGGAGATCAGGTCCGCGGTCAGTCGCGACGACGTCCAGGTGGGCTACTGGAAGTTCGACGAGGCAGACGGCAGGACCGCGGCGAACTCGGTGCCGGGCGGCAGTTCCGGTGTCCTGCAGGGCAACGCGCGGTTCGTCCAGAACGGCGCGGTCAACGGGTACGTCCAACTCGACGACCTCGGCGACCACGTGTCGACCGGCGCACCGGCCGTGCGCACCGACCAGAGCTTCACCGTGTCGGCGTGGGTCAAGCAGGACAGGGAGTTGGAGCCGGGTCATCCCGACGCCGCGGTCTCCCAGGACGGCGCCGTCATGAGCGGCTTCTACCTCGGCTACCGCCAGCGCACGGACGGCGGCGGCAACTGGGAGTTCGTGCTGCCCAGCGAGGACGCGAAGGACAAGCCGGCCGACGGCACCTGGAGCACCTCACGCGCGCAGATCGGCACGTGGACGCACCTGACCGGTGTCCACGACGCGCAGGCCAAGCAGATCCGCCTGTACGTCAACGGTGAGCTGGAGGCGAGCGCTCCTCGCGAGAAGGGCTTCAACGCCACCGGCCCGCTGCTCGTCGGCCGCGGCAAGTGGAACGGCAACGTCGGTCACGAGTGGCGCGGCGGCGTCGACGAGGTCCGCGTGTTCAGCCGGGCGGTGGCGCAGGAGGAGGTCCGCGGCATCATCGGCAGGGACAACGTCACGGCGGGCAACTGGAAGTTCGACGGCAACACCCAGGACTCCTCGCCACGCGGTTCGCACGGCACGGCGGCGGGCCCGATCGCCTACGTGGGCGGTCAGTCCAGCATGCCGGACCCCGCCGACCTGGCGGTGCGGCTCGACGGCGCGTCCTCGGTCGGCGCCGGTCACGCGATCGACACCGACCGGAGCTTCTCGGTCACGGCGTGGGCGAGGGCCGACCAGACGACCGGCCTCGCCACGGTGGTGTCGCAGGACGGCACCAAGGCGAGCGCGTTCAAGCTCCGCGCCAAGGACGGCAAGTGGAGCATGGCGCTCATCAGTGCCGACAACCCCGACACCGCGTCGGTCGCGGAGGCGGTCGGCGGATCTGTCCAAGTTGGACAGTGGACGCACCTCGCCGGTGTGCACGACGCCGGCTCGAAGCAGATCCTGCTCTACGTCAACGGTGTGCTGGCCGGTTCGGTCGCGCACACCCAGTCGTGGAACGCGGGCGGCGGCCTGCAGATCGGCCGTGCGCTGTGGCGGACGCCGGTCGAGTACTTCAAGGGCTCGATCGACGACGTCAGCGTCTACTCGCGGGCCCTGTTCGCGGGCGACGTGCAGGCCATGGCGGGCCGTGACCTGACGCTCGTGCACCACTACCCGCTGGACGAGTCGAGCGGCAAGAACGCCGCCGACGCCGTGGGTTCCCGCGGCGCGACGCTCTCGGGCGGGGCGGCGTTCGCGCCCGGCCGGGTCGGCAACGGCGCGGCGTTCGACGGCACGAACGGTGCCGCCGTCACGACGGGCACGGACGTCCGCACGGACCAGGCGTTCACGGTCTCGGCGTGGGTTCGCCTGCCCGCCAAGGAGTGCAAGCCGTCGTTGCGGGTGTGCCGCACCGACGCGGTCACGATCGACGGCGAGAAGCAGACCAGCAAGTTCCGGCTCGGCCACGTGATCGACGACGACAACAACCAGCTCGGCGCGTGGACGTTCGAGATGCCGGAGTCCGACGTCGCCCAGCCGGAGATCACCAAGGCCGCGGTGTCGGTGCTGCCGTCCGAGGTCGGCAAGTGGACCTTCCTGGTCGGCGTCTACAACCCGGCGGCCAGGAAGATGTGGCTGTACGTGGACGGAGTGCGCGTCGGTGACGGCACGCTGAGCAACGCGTGGCACGGCACCGGTGGCCTGGTCATCGGCCGCGGCAAGGTCGCCGGTGCACCTGCGGAGTTCTGGCGCGGCGACGTCGACGACGTCCGGCTCTTCACCGGGCAGCTCGACAAGGAACGCATCACCGCGCTGCACCGGGCCTACCCGGCCGAGCAGGGCGCGACCACGTTGCCGCCGGCCGACTCCGGGCACTGGAAGTTCAACGGCAACGGCGACGACAGCAGCGGCCGCGACCAGGGAATCACGTTCTCCGGCGGGGCGAGCTGGGGCGGTGGACCGGCCAGTGCGGCGGCGGCGTTCGACGGCACGTCGGGCTTCGGCAGGACCGCCGCTCGGGTGGTCGACACCGGCCAGAGCTTCTCGGTGTCGGCGTGGGCCTTCCTGGCCGACGCGGGAACCTCCGACCGGACCGTCGTCGCGCAGGACGCGGCCCAGCGCAGCTCGTTCGCGCTCGGCTACCAGGGCGCCTCGAAGAAATGGGCGGTGTTCGCACCGACCGCCGACACGGACAACGCGTCGTCGCAGGTGCTCACGTCCGGTGAGCCGGCGCTGGTGGGCGAGTGGACGCACCTGACGCTGTCCTACGACGCGAACCTCAAGCAGCTGCGGCTGTACGTCAACGGCCTGCTGTCCGGCGCGCAGACCGGGGTGACGGTGCTGCCGTCGTCCGGCCCGCTCACGGTGGCCAGGACGAAACAGGGCGCGTTCTTCCAGGGCAGCGTGGACGACCTGCGGGTGTTCTCGAAGGCCGTCAGCGACGGGGAGGCCCGCCGGATCCACGACGACATCCCCGACCGCGACCTCGCCTTCTACCGGTTCGACGAGGGCACGGCCAAGGAGATCACGTGGCGCAAGGCCCAGGCGACGCTCAACGGAGGCACGAGCTTCGCCGCCGGTCCGAGTGGAAAGGCTCTGCAGCTCGACGGTGTCAACGGCCACGCGGTCACGCCGTCCGGACTGTCCATGCGGGACAGTTTCACGGTCGGAGGATGGGCGAAGCTCGCCCGTGACGACAAGGTCGCGACGATCGTCAGCCAGGACGGCGACCGGATGAGCGGGTTCGTGCTGCAGTACCGGCCGGACCTCAAGCGGTGGATCTTCGGTGCGGCGTCGTCGGACACCGACGGCGCTCCGCTGAGCTACGCCGCCTCGCTCGCCGGGCCGAAGGTGGGGGAGTGGACGCACGTCAACGGCGTCTACGACTACGCGGGCAGGCAGCTGCGCCTGTACGTCGACGGAAAGCTCGCCGGCACCAAGAACAACGTGGTGCTGTGGCAGCCGACCGGCAAGATCGTGCTGGGCAGGGACAGGACGAACGGCCAGCCGTCCGGGTTCTTCCCGGGCACGGTCGACGAGGTCCGGTACGGCCAGGGCGTCGCGACCGAGCCGGGCATCGTGGAGCGGGCGACGTTCGCGAAGCCGGAACGCGCTCAGCTCGGCCGGTTCGTCAACGCCGCCGGTGACCGGTTCACCGGCCGCACGGACGCCGTGGTGGAGGGCTATCACCTGGAACGGGCGCTGGGCATGCCCGCCGCGCCCGGTGACAACACGAAGATGGTGTACGCCTGCCGTTCCGGTGCCGACGCGTTCACCGCTGACTCCTGTGAGGGCGCGGAGAAACTCGGTGACGTCGGCCTGATCTACACGATCCAGCCGAAGAACGTGCCGACCGCGGCGCTGTACCGGTGCCGGCAGGGTGCCGACCGGTTCGATTCCCGGGACGCGACCTGTGGTGGCGCCACGGTGGACGGACTGCTCGGCTACTCGGTGGCCTACACCGACTTCGGCCGGTACCTGCTGGAGTACTACGAGCACGCGAGCCTCACCGACGGGGCGGCACCGGGTTACCGGTACGAGGGCACGCACGGCCTGCTCGCGATCACCGAACAGCCGGGCACGCGGCCGTTGTTCAGCTGCCGCAACGGTGCCTACGACCAGTTCGTGTCCACCGACTCCGCCTGCGAGGGCAAGACGGTGCTCGGCGCGCTCGGCTCGATCTGGACCGAGGCACCGCAGGGGGTGGCGAACCGCGAGTTGCGGCGCTGCCTGCTGCCCGGCGGTGACGGCGACTCCATGGTGTCCAACTTCGACGACTGCGAGGGGTTCCCGTCCCAGACGATCGGCTTCGTGCCGACCGAGGTTCCGGCTGTGACGGCGGTGTTCGAATGAACGGGGGACGAGTGAGAAAGCGGTTGTTGACACGAACATCGGCTGTCCTGATGGCAGCGACGGTGTTCACCACGACGGTCACCGGGGTGGCGCTGGCCGCCGGTCCGTCCGTGCCGCTGCCGGGAACGGCGTCCGCGCCGGTCACGGAGCAGAAGATGGACGGGCGGGCGCAGGACCAGGCCAGTCGCGAGGCGTTGAACGGCGACCAGGGCGGGGGTGCGGCGCCGGAAGGTGGTGGCACGCCTGCCGCGACACCGTTGGCGCCCTCGGGTTCGTGGGACGTCACACCGAACACCGGCGAGTTCGGCTGGAACTACCCGTTGCGCGTGCCGCCGGCACCGGGCGGGTTCGAGCCGGAGCTCGCGCTGAAGTACTCGTCTTCCAGTGTGGACGGACGAACGAGTGCGACGAACAACCAGGCTTCCTGGGTGGGAGACGGCTGGGACCTGTCCGCGGGCTTCGTCGAGCGGTCCTACGGCGCGTGCGCCGACGACAAGACCGGTGGCACCACGCCACCGAAGGAGTCCGGCGACCTGTGCTGGCGCACCGACAACGCGATGTCGTCGTTCGGGGAGCTGATCCGGGACGACACCTCGGGCGCCTTCCGGCTGCGTGAGGACAACGGTTCCCGCGTCGACCGGCTCACCGGCGCCGATAACGGGGACAACGACGGCGAGCACTGGCGCATCACCACGCCGGACGGGACCCAGTACCTGTTCGGCACGCGCAAGGACGCGGCCTGGACCGTGCCGGTGTACGGCGACGACGACCGCGAACCGTGCCACGGCGCCAGTTTCGCGGCCTCGTCCTGCACCCAGGTGTGGCGGTGGAACCTCGACAGGGTGATCGACCGGCACGGTAACGTGATCACCTACACCTACGCGCCGGAGACGAACTCCTACGGCGCCAACACCAAGGACACCGCCGTTCCCTACGTGCGCGGCGGCACCCTGAAGTCGATCGAGTACGGCGATCGCGACGGTCAGCAGGCGACCGGCCGCGTCGAGTTCGCCACGGCCGACCGGTGCGTGCCGGGCAGCAACTGCACGCCCGACAAGAAGGACAACTGGCCGGACGTGCCGTGGGACGACAAGTGCGACACGGCGACGTGCAAGGACAAGCACTCGCCGACGTTCTGGTCCACCAAGCGGCTCGACAAGATCACCACGAAGGTGTGGAACGGCAGCGGCTGGAACGACGCCGACCGCTGGCAGCTCGAGCAGCTGTACCCCTCCGCCGCCACCACCGGCGCCCCGGAGAAGGCCGCGCTGTGGCTCAAGGGCATCACGCACACCGGCCTCGCCGGCACGCCCGTCCCGCTGCCGCAGGTGACGTTCGAAGGCACCCGGATGCCCAACCGCGTCGTCAGGATCGACGGCGTCGGACCGCTGCTGCGCTACCGCCTCACCGGCATCGTGTCCGACAGCGGCGGCGTGACGACGATCAAGTACGCCGAGCCGGACTGCAAGGCCGACCCGGCCAGGCCCGAGACGAACACCCTGCGCTGCTTCCCGGCCAAGTGGCAGAGCAGGACGATCGCCGAACGGACCGACTACTTCCACAAGTACGTCGTCGAGGAGGTCACGAGGTCCGACCGCATCTCGGCCAACACCGAGATGGTCAGCCGCTACAGCTATCTCGACGGCGCCGCGTGGGTGCTCGACGACTCGGAGGTGATCAAGGAGGAGTGGCGGACCTGGAACCAGTTCCGCGGCTTCGGCAAGGTGCAGATCCGGCACGGCAGGGCCGGTGATCCGCACGGCCCGGTCACGCTGACCGAGAAGCGCTTCCACCGCGGCACGGGCGGCAGGTTCACCGACTCGGAGAGCATGATCCGCACCGACGACGAGTGGTTGCGCGGCCAGGAGTACGAGTCGCAGACGCGGCTCGGCGACACCGAGGAGCTCGTCGAGAAGGCGACCAGGACGTTCGCCGTACAGGGCCCGACCGCTGTCCGCGGTGCGCGCAAGGCGTACATCGTGCGGCAGGGCAACGAATCCGTGTTCACGACCGTCACGGGCGCGCCCCGTCGGGTCACGCGCACGGAACGCACCTACGACGACCGGGCGCAGCCGCTGACGGTCAACGACCTCGGCGACACGTCGACAGCGGACGACGACAAGTGCACGCGGAACACCTACGCCCGCAACACCGACAAGTGGCTGCTCACCTCGCTGTCACGCGTCGAGGCGGTCTCGGCGGCGTGCACCGTCGCCGCGCAGTTCCCCGCCGACGCGATCAGCGACACGCGCAACGCCTTCGACGGCAAGGCCTTCGGCGAGGCACCGACCGCCGGTGACATCACCAGGGTCGAGGTCGCACGGGAACGCCCGGCCGCCGGCCCGGTGTGGGCACCGTCCTCCACCGCCGCCTACGACACGTACGGACGTGTCACGTCATCGGGCGACGCACTGGGCAAGATCACCACCACGGCGTACTCGCCGGCCACCGGAATCGCCAAGGACACGGTCGTCACCAACCCGTTGGGGCACAAGACGACCGTGACGACGGAACCGTTCTTCGGCCAGGAGACCGCCAACGTCGACGCCAACGACCGCAGGACCGAGACGACCTACGACGCACTGGGCCGCCGCACCGAGGTGTGGCTCCCCAACCGCGACCGCTCGACCGGCACCCGCGGCACCGTCAAGTTCGGCTACCAGCACCGCAAGGACGCGCCCACCGTCGTGTCCACGTCCAGGATCGGCGCCAACGGCACCCCGATCGACACCAACGAGATCTACGACGGCCTCCTGCGGCTGCGCCAGGTGCAGTCACCGGCGCACGGCGGAGGCCGCCTGATCACCGACACCCGCTACGACTCCCAGGGCCGCAAGGCCAAGACCACCAGGCCCTACTTCACCGACAGCGCGGTCGACGACAAGCTGTGGGTGGCGAGCGACGTCGACATCCCTTCACAGGAGGTCACGAAGTACGACGGCGCAGGCCGCCCGATCGAGGTCACCACGAAGGCCGGCGCCGCCGACAAGTGGAGCACCCGCACGGCCTACCACGGCAACCGCACGGTGGTGACCCCACCTGCAGGCGGCACGGTGACCGAAACCGTCACCAACGCCCGTGACGAGATCGTGGAAAGCAAGCAGGCCAACGACACCACCAGGTACACCTACACGCCGTCCGGCGAGCTCGCGACAGTGATCGACCCGGCGGGCAGCACGTGGCGGTGGACCTACGACCTGCGCGGCCGCAAGGTGAAGGAGGAGTCCCCGGACCGCGGCACCACGCAGATGTCCTACGACGACGAGGGAAGGCTGACCAGCGCCACCGACGCTCGCGGTGTGACGCTGACCTACGAGAACGACGACCTCGGTCGCCGGACGAAGACGAAGCAGAGCGGCACCGTGCTGTCGGACCGCGTCTACGACACGGCCCCCTACGGCAAGGGTTTCATCGCCGCCGAGACGCACTTCGTCGCGGGCAACGCGTACAAGACCGAGACGACCGGGTACAACCGGCTGAGCCAGTCGCTCGGCACCACCGTCACGATTCCGGCCGCGGAACAGACTCTGGCGGGCACCTACACCTCCCAGCGGCGCTACGGCCCGGACGGAAGCCTGTCCGGAACGGCCTTCGCGGCGATCGGCGACCTGCCCGCCCAGTCGGTGAACCACGAGTACGACGACCTGGGCAGGATCAGCAAGACCAACTCGGCGGCCGGCGGCGAGACCCAGGAACTCGTCACCGCGACCGACTACACCAGGTACGGCGAACTCGCCCGCACCCAGCTCGGCACCACCGGCAAGCGCGTGTGGCTGTCGCGCTACTACGACAGCAACCTGCGCAGGCTGGAACGGACCATCGTGGACGCCGAGGTCCCGAACCCGGTGCAGGCCGACACCAGGTACGCGTACAACGACTTCGGCGGCATCACGTCCATCGCCGATCGTGACGACGTGCAGTGCTTCCGCAACGACGCGCTCCAGCGTCTCACCGAGGCCTGGACGTCCTCGGGCGGCTGCGGGACAGACCCGAGCACCGCGGCGTTGTCCGGACCGGCTCCCTACTGGCACTCCTACACCTACGACAAGACGGGCAACCGCCTCAGCGAGACCCAGCACGCCTCAGCAGGTGACACGGTCCGCACCGGGGCTTTCCCGCCAGCCGGTGGTGCGCACCAGGTGAAGTCGGTGACGACGAAGACGCCTTCCGACACCAAGACCGAGACGTACGCCTACGACGCCACGGGCAACACGACGCAGCGTTCCGGGCAGACCCTGGACTGGGATGCGGAGGGCAACCTCGTCAAGATCACCGAGGGTGCCCAGGTGACGGAGTTCGTCCACGGCGTGAACGGCGGACGGCTGATCCGGCGAGACGGCACGTCGATCACGCTGTACCTGGACGGTCAGGAGCTCCGGCTCGTCAAGGCGACCGGCAAGCTCGAACCGACGCGGTACTACGAGCACGGCGGCGACGTCGTGGCGGTGCGCGACGGCAAGGGCATCTCCTGGCTCACCGGTGATCACCAGGGGACCTCGCAGATCGCCATCAACACCGGCGACCTGACGGTGACCAAGCGGCGGCAGCTGCCGTTCGGTGGTGCCCGTGGCCCTGCGACTTCGTTCCCCGGTGAGAAGGGGTTCGTCGGCGGCACGATCGACAGCGCGGCCGGACTGACCCAGATCGGTGCTCGTGCCTATGACGTGACGATGGGCAGGTTCCTGTCCGTCGACCCGGTCGTCGATCCGAACGATGCCCAGCAGATGCACGGCTACACCTACTCGGCGAACGATCCGATCACCAAGTTCGATCCGACGGGGTTGTGGTGGGAGTGGGTCAGCACCGCGATCAGCGTCGTCGGCGCCATTGCGCCCGCTGTCGCGGTCGTGTGCCCGGTCTGTGGCGCGGTGATAGTCGGCGTCTCCGTCGTGGCCGCGGTCATCGACTTCGGCATCGCGGCGTCGAACCACGACGGTGCCGGTATGGCTCTCGCGGCGGTCGGCGTCTTCGGTGGTCTGGCCGGCGGCACGGCGAAGCTCGCCGGTGCGGCTTCCCACGCCGCGATCGACGCGTACGCCGGTACCACCGCGGCAGGTGCCTCGCTTTACGGCGCCGGCCGCGGGCTGCACAACGAGGCTCACGAGCAGAAGCGGAATGAGGCGAAGGCCAAACCCACGCACAAGCCCGACCCGAAGTACGCCAACACCGGGCTCGGCACCGGCAAGCCGAAGATGAAGAACAAGGGCAAGAACAACTACTACGACAAGAACGGCAGGCCGGTGAACAGCGCCGCCGACATGGGCCCGGGCGGCAAGTACGAGACCTCGGACGGCCTGATCCACCAGGGCAACGGCAAGGGGTGGGCGATGTTCTGACCCCCTGACCGCGAAACGGAGGAGGACGGCGCAAAGCCCCAGGCGCCGTCCTCCTCCCTTGTCAGGCCAGGCGTTTCTCCAGCGACGACGCTTCGTCGGCGCGTCCCTGCTGCCGATACAACTCCAACGCCTCCTCCCACACCGAACGCGCCTGATCACGTTCCCCCGAGGCGAAATGCGAGTCGCCGAGCCGTTCGAGGGTGTCAGCCGTTTCGACGAGGTTGCCGAGAACCCGATACAGCGCAATGGCTTCCTGGTAGTGGCCGATGGCTTCGGCGTACGTGCCGCGGTGGTGTTCGGTGAACCCGAGGCTGTCCAGCGTCTGCGCCTGGCCGCCCAGGTCCTCGATTCGCCGGTACAACGCCAGGGCGCTGTGACAGTGCTCCAACGCGGCGTCGTGTTCACCGAGACGGGCGTGGAACCAGCCGACGGCGTTGAGCGCGTTGCCCTCCCAGGCCGTTTGGCCGATGGAGCGGTACAACGTCAGCGCCTGCCGGGCGTGGTCCAGTGCCTTGCGGTCTTCGCCTTCGCGTTCCCAGGCGGAGGCGAGGGTGTAGTGGGCGTGGCCCTGGTGTGCCGCGTCGCCGTGTTCCTCCGCCAGTTCGAGGGCGCGTTGCATGTGCGCGATCGCCTCCTCGTTGTGACCGAGCACGACGAGTGCGCGGCCCAGCAGGCGCAGGGCGAGCGCCAGGGAGATCGGGTCGTCCAGCCGGGCCGCGGAGGCGGCGCCGGTGCGCCAGGCGGACAGCTGGTCGTGCCGGTGCCCTTGGCGGTAGTGGAAGTTGTTGAGCGCCCAGGCGATCTCCCACGCCCTCGCGTGGTGCCCGCGTTCCGCCGCGACTCGTTGCGCTGCCAGCAGGGTGGCGTGCTCGGCGATGAACCACGCCATGGCCGTGCCGATGTCGGGCATCGGCAGCGGAGTGGATTCCGAAGGGGCGAGGTCGATGAGGTGGCGGTGGGTCTCCACGACGGTGTCCGCGGCGGCCGCGGTGTGTGCGTAGAAGCCCAGCAGGCGTTGCAGTGCATCGGAAGTGTCACCGGCCAGGTCGGTGGCGTAGCGCCGGATCAGGTCGTGCATGCCGTAGCGGCCGGCCGCGTCCTGGACGACGAGCGAGGCTTGCGTCAGGGCGCGCAGCACGGTCCGGGTGCGGTGCTCGCCGAGACCGGTCAGGCTCACCGCCGCGGGCAGGCTGATGTCCGGGCCCGGTGCGATCGCGAGCAACGAGAACACCTCGGCCTGTTCGGCCGTCAGCGCGCGGTGCGAGGACGACAGCACGGCGGGCAGGCTCGCGGCCGGGTCGATGTCGTCGAGCGCGTCCAGGGTGCTCTCGCGCAGTTCGAGGGCCAGCGCGGCGAGCGTCAGGTGCGGCTGCACGCACGCCCGGCCCGCGACGATGCTCAGCGCCAGCGGGAACCCGCCGCACTGACCGATCAGCTCGGCGGCGGCGTCCGGCTCGGCCTCGACTCGCGCGGAACCGAGCCGGGCCGTCAGCACGCTGGAGGCCTCGTCCGCGGTGAGCGTGCCGACGGACATGTGGTGCGCGCCGTGTCCCGTGATCAGCCCGGTGAGCGTGCTGCGGCTGGTGACGACGACCGCGCACGTGCCGTCGCCCGGCAGCAGCGGCACGACCTGGGCGGTGTCGGCGGCGTTGTCCAGCACCAGCAGCACGTGGCGGTCCGCGACCAGACCGCGGAACATCGCCGCCTGCGCGTGCGGGTCGGCCGGAAGGCGGCTCGGCTCGACGCCCAGCGCGTCGAGGAACCCGCGCACGGCGGCCGCGGGATCCATCGGCGTGCTGCCGGGGCTGAATCCGCGCAGGTCGACGAAGAGCTGGCCGTCGGGGAACCGCGCGACGTTGCGGTGCGCCCAGTGCAACGCGAGCCATGACTTGCCGATCCCGCCCGCGCCGGAGATGACGGAGATCCCCGAGGTGCCGACCCGGCCGAGCACGTCCTGCCGTCCCGCGAACGGCGCGGGCGGCGCGGGCAGCTGGCGCGGCACGGGCGTCGCCACCACCGGCCGTCCGGTCGCCGCCGCCAGCAGCTCGTCCTGCTCGCCGTCGGTCAGCCCGAGCGCGGCCGCGAGCTGCCGCACCGACGTGAGCTGCGGGTTTCGGCGCTTGCCGGTCTCCATGCCGCGGATCGTGCTGACCGAGACACCGGATCGCCGCGCCAACTCGTCCTGGGTGAGTCCCGCCCGCAGCCGGAACCGCCGCATCACCGTCGCGAACTGATCTGCCACGCGCACGTTCCTACCAGGGCGTCAGGAACCGAGCCCCAGGCCCGCCACGACCTTCGTCGTCACCGAGGTGGTGCCGATGACCTGACCCCGCTTCAGGCCCCACGCGTCCTTCGCCAGCACCGTGCGGGAACCGAGGTACTCGCCGGTGGCCTGGTCGATGACGATCTGTTCGGTCGTCTCGTTCTCGGTGACACCGAGCGCCGTGCCGCTGCGACTGTCGATCACGGCCGCCTCCTCGACGATCTCCAGCCTCGGCAGGTAGGTCAGAGCCTGGTAGACCGAAGCCCGCACCCGCGCCGGGTACACACCGGTGTCCAGGCCGTCGTTGATCATCTGCAGGAAGGTCAGGCCCTCGTTGCCCGCCACCTCGTCGCGGAGCTTTCCGTACAGCTCGCGCGGGTCGGGAGGAAGGGAGGCGAGGTACTCGGGCGACGGGTCGCGGAAGCTGGGCTTGATCCTGTCGTGCAACGCGGGTCCGCCGGTGGAGGTGAACTCGCCGTCGGTGTGCAGGTTCTCGGGCACGTCCCGCGCGTTGTCCTGCTCCGACCCGATCAGCCACTGCCTCTCGCCGGTCTTGGTGTGCCGGTAGAGCCATGTGTCCGTGCGGTCGGACGGGATCCACGTCTGCAGCGTCTGGTCCTGCAGGTACATCCACCTGTGCTCGGAGTCGGACACCGACCAGCGGGCGTACCGCAGCACCTGGAGGGCCTCGCCCGGTCGCAGTGTCGCGTCACCGGTGTGCGTCGCGGCCTGGTGGAGCAGTTCGGCCGCGGCGGCGCTGCCCACGCTCGGGCCCTTGTCGCGCGACATCATCGACGGCGCGATCAGGGCGGCGCCCGCGATCACGACCATCGCGGCGGCCGCGGCCACCACCGGGATCCGGCGCCGGCGCCGGGGTGCGAGCGCGACGACCTCGGCGGACTCCTCCGCGTCGATCCGGGCGAGCAGTGCCGCGCGGCCGCGGTCGAACGCCTCGTCGCTCATCGGGGCGACGTCCGACATCGCCCACTTGACCGTCTCGTCCTCGACCTGACGAGTCACGTCACGCATCGTCGTCACCCTCCTGTCCGTTGATCTTCGCCCGCAGCTTGGCGCGTGCCCGGAACAACCGGGTCCGCACCGTCGCCACCGGCGTCTCGGTCACCTCGGCGACCTCGGCCGCGCTCAGATCGGCCCACGCCACCATCAGCAGCACGTCCCGTTCCTCCGGCCGCAGGTCCGCGAGCGTCTCGCCCAGATCGCTCAGCAGCGACTTGGCGTCCACCACCGCCGCCGTGCGGTCGTCGACGCGGTCGGTCACCCCGCGCCTGCCGTGGTCGCGCGCCCAGGCCCGCAGGCGTCTGCCCTCGGAGCGCACGTGCTGGCGCAGCAGGTTCGTCCCGATCCCGAACAGCCACGCCTTGACGCTCGCGCGGGCCGGGTCGAAGCTCTCACGGCGTTCCCAGGCGATGAGGAACGCCTCGGACACCAGGTCGTCCGCGATCGCGGCGTCCACCCGCAGCGCCAGGTAGCGGTGCAGATCGCGGGCGTGCCGGTCGTACAGCTCGACCCAGGCGTCCCCGTCCAGAGGCTTCGTCACCCCCGGCCCTCCTGTTCGCGCCGGCGGCGCTGTCTCGGTGCTCACGGAAACTATTGGCCGATCGGTGCCGGCGCATTCCCGGCCGCACGGTGTGACCTGCCTCGCCTGATCATCGGCAGCTCCACGAACCGGTAGGTCAGATCGGCGATCGCGATCGCCACCACCGACGTCAGCAGCGCCATGAACAGGCCTGATGCGCCCGTGAGCAGCACGATCGAGTGCGCGACCGACTGCACCAGGTAGATCGAGTACGACCGCTCGCCGAGCCACACCATCGGGCGAGCCGCCAGCGCCCGTTGCGCCAGTCCCGGCGCCAGCAGCGCGGGCAGCACCAGCCCCACGGCGACCGCGTAGATCGGCACCACCGACACGAAACCGGGGATCGCGCCGTCCAACGCGCCGGAGATGAGCGGAACCGACAGGTGCACGCCGAGGAACAGCAGGATCACCCACGGCGTCATGAACGGCCTGATCAACGCGAACCCGCGTTCGTCGTTCATCAGCAACGCCAGCGCACAGCCGACGAGCACGGTGAAGTAGTGCACCGACCAGCCCTTGGGGTCGGACGAAACCGTGAACGGAACTACGGCCAACGCGAGCGCCATCAGTCCGACGGTCACCATCGGCCGCCAACGGGGTAGCAGCGCGAACGCGAGCAACGGCCACACGAGGTAGAACTTCTGTTCCACGCCAAGGGACCACGACTGCCCGTACGCGCCGCCGTGCCCGAACTCGTTGAGGAACGTCAGGTACAGCGGGAAGTCACGGCCGAGCGGGTTCTGCCAGAACTGCCCGGCGATCAGCAGCCCCGCCGCGGTGACGAGCAGGACCGCGAAGTAGACCGGCAGGATGCGGAACGCCCTGCGGCGGTAGAACTCCTTCAGGCTGATCCGCCCGTCGCGCGCCTGTTCGCGCAGCAGCAACGTGGTGATCAGGAACCCGGACAGCACGAAGAAGATCTGGACCCCGAGCCATCCCTGCAGGAAGCCCGGCCCGCCGTAGTGGAAGAACACGACCATCAACGCGGCGATGGCGCGCACGCCGTCCAGCGCGGGAAAGCGCTTCAGCGCAAGGAACTGCTCGTGGGTCATGTCCCCTCTTGGTCGACGACCCCCTGAGCGTTCCCATGAGGACTGTCACAGTCCCTTTGCTGAAACGCCGATCCGCGATCCGGCCAAGAAGTAGTCGTGAACGAGATGCTGTTGATCAGGGGGCTCGCCGGCGAGGTCCCGCCGATGTCCGCCGGCGCGTTCGAGTCCGGCAGGAGACGACTGCTGACGCGGCACCGCTGGGTGGCCGCACGCAAGGTCGTGCGAGTGCTGTGGCTCGTGGCACTGGCAGCGTTGCCGATCTCCTTGCTGAGCATGGGTTTCTACTTCCTCGACCTGCAGGTCTACCGCACCGGCGGGGTGGCCTGGCTGCAGGGACAGGCGCTCTACGTCGACTTCCCCGGTGCGCTGGACGGTCCGAGACTGCCGTTCACCTACCCGCCGATCGCCGCGGTGCTGTTCAGCGGCCTGACGCTGCTGCCGGTGTGGGCGGCGAACTCGCTCGTGGTCGTGGTGAACTTCCTGTGCCTGTCGGTGGTGAGCGTTCTCGTCACCGCACGTCTCACCCAGCGCTCGAACGTCGTGTGGACCGTCGGGCCCGCGGCCGCGATCCTCGCTGTGGCACTGGAACCGGTGATCTCGACATTCCTCTTCGGACAGATCAACCTGGTGCTGATGGCGCTCGTGGTGGTGGACTGCCTGGCTGTGCGCGACCCGCGGTTGCGCGGCCTGCTGGTCGGGGTGGCCGCCGCGATCAAGCTGACCCCGCTGATCTTCCTGCTGTACTTCCTGGTGCGCAGGGAGTGGCGCGCGGCCGCGATGTCGATGATGGCCTTCGCCGGCATGGCCGTGCTGGGATTCCTGTTCGCCGCCGAGGACTCCGCCGAGTTCTGGTTCCACGCGCTGCTCGACCCGAGCCGGGCCGGTGGCCTCGCGTACATGGCGAACCAGTCGTTGCGCGGTGTGCTGCACCGGATCAACCCCGGCGAGCACGCGGAGTCGTTGCTGTGGCTGGGATTCTCGCTGATCGTCGTGGCGCTCGCGGTCGTGGCCGCGCACCGGGCTTGCCACGAGGTCGCGGCGCTGACCGCGATCGCGACGGCGAGCCTGCTCGTCTCGCCGGTCTCGTGGTCGCACCACTGGGTCTGGTGCGTTCCTGCCTTCCTGGCACTGGGTTTCGCGCGCAGGAGCTGGGCGTGGCCGACGCTCGGCACGCTGCTGGTGATCTTCCTGGTGCAGCCCTTCACGTGGCTGCCGAGCACCGGCGACAAGGAGATGTTGTGGTCGTGGCAGGAGCACGTCTACGGCGACGCGTACACGTGGGTCGCGATCATCGGCCTGGTGGCGGCGGCGATCACCGCCACCAGGCGGGAGCTCAGCAGCGCTTCACGCGCACCGCGCCGCGGCTGGATTCCACGATCGCGAAGTTGAGCCGGTCGGGGTCCGCGGAACCGAGCGCGACGCGGACCTCGGCGTTGATGTTGATGTTGCGCCGTTCACCGCACGGCGCCCACTGGATCTCGGCCGAGCCTGGGCGGTAGTGGGTCTGCCAGCTGTCGCTGAACGGCCCGGTGAACGGATGGCTCACCGTCGCGGTGGGCGAGGTGCCCTGCAGGTAGGTGCTGACCCGGTTCAGGCCGGTCGCGCCGTCCTGGAGGTGCGCGTAGCCCTCGTAGGTGGTTCTCGCCAGGCCGTGGGTGAAGCCTTCCGGCACGGTCACCCGCAGGTTGATCTGGCAGTTCTTGCGCTGGTCGAGCGGGGACGAGCCGTTGCCGGCCCGCGCCAGGAAGGTGTGGTAGCCGATCGTGAACGTCCGGCCGTCGGTCTGGACGTCGGCGTCGCCCGCCGGACATCCCGAGCCGTTGACGGTCACGACCTCCAGGACGGGCGCCGGGGTCTCCTGTGCGGGTGCGAGGGCGGATAGGGCGATGAGTGCTGCCGCTGCCGTGGTGAGCATGTGGAACCTCTCCGAGGGGTCCGTGGCGGCGGCAGCACCAGACGCTATGACGAATCGCGGTTCGTCAACTGACGGTCACCTGACGATTCACGGCTTGAACGGCATGAGTTCCTCCTCGACGCCGGGCCTGACCACCACGCACGTCGACTCCGGCACCTCCTGCCAGGCCCCCACCAGGTCGGCCAGCGGTTCGGACACGATGAGCCGCGAGTCGTCGGTGAGGTGGTGCAGCGCCGGGTTGTCCGGGTACTGGCGGCGCAACGTCGACACGTCGGTGCTGTGGAACAGGCTCCGCGACTTGCCGCGGCTCGAGTAGCGGAACGCCCAGGTCGTCGAGCCGTCCGTCACCGCGACCGTCATCTGGATCGGATACTCGACGCCCGCACGCCTGCCGACGTCCTCGACGAACTCGACCATGCGCGCCACCCCGGCCGGCGGATCCTGCTCCATCCCGAAGCTGACGGCCAGGTAGAACATGATCTCCGAGTCCGTCGACCCCTCGATCAGCGGGAACAGCACGGGGTCGATCGCCAGCATCAGCTCGCGCCGCACCAGCGGGAACTTCGCGATGAGCCCGTTGTGCATCCACAACCAGTTCTGGTGGCGGAACGGGTGGCAGTTCGACCGCTGCACAGCGCCGCCCGTGGAGGCCCGTACGTGTGCGAACACCCGGTCGACGGTGATCTGCGCGGACAGTTCCCGCAGGTTGCGGTCGTTCCACGCCGGCTCGGTGCTCAGGAAGAGGCCGGGAGTGCTCGTGTTGCCGTACCAGCCGATGCCGAACCCGTCGCCGTTCACCGCCGTGGCACCCAGCTTGGCGTGCTTGGACTGCATGACGAGCGAGTTCTCGGGCGCGTAGAGCAGTTCCTCCAGCAGCACCGGAGAACCGGAGTACGCGAGCCACCGGCACATGACGAACCTCCCTATGACCAGGCGTTACATGGGAACACGTACGTCCTGTGAAATGCGAGGTTTGCGGCGGCGCGCCTTCCTCGGGCAGCATGGCGGGGGTGACGGTCCCTCCCGGCTTACGGCCCCCGCCCTACGAGCAGCCGCGCGGGAACTTCGAGACGATCGAGGTGTACGCGCCTGTCGTGCAGGTGACGCCCCCGGCGGAGCCCTCGCAGGAGCCTGAGGAACGCTCGGACATCGCTGTCATCGGCCCGATCGCCGCGCTCGTGCTCGCCCTGACCATCAGCACGCTGATCCTCGAACACCCGGCCGCCCGCGCCGTCGCCGCGGGCCTGGCCACGATCGGGCTGGTCGTGGCCGTCGCGCTCATGCTGATGAGCAAGAAGCCCAAGCCCGGCAAGCACGTGGCACGGCACGCCATCGACCCCGAGGCGACCGAGCGGATCAATCCCGGCTGGGGGGCGACCGAACGGCGCCGGTGACCGCCTCCCGCGTCGTGTGGCCGCAAGACCGGCGAACACCTGGCCCATGCCGCCCCGGTCTCCGATCGGGGCGCCCGCGTCGAGACGCCACTGGGCGCCGTCGTGGTCGTCGATCGCGCGCCGGGGCGTTTCGGGGGCTTCGAAGTACTACTTGTTCGGAGCAGTGAGATCGGGCGGCGTCGTGTCGGTCAGGCGCGCGTCCGGCCGGCTGCCCGACATCGCGAGGACGCCCCGCAGCACCTGCAACAACTTCCGCAGACCGCTCGGCTTCCTGCGGTCGATGCCGCCGATCACCTGCTTCAGCACGGACAGCTGGTCGAAGTAGATCCGCTCGGTGACGAGGTTCTCGTCGGCGTCGAAGATGAAGTACGCGTTCATGCGCGTGCGGTGCTTGCCGCCGGTCGCCGGGATCTTGCCCAACGGCCCGAGGTGCGTGCCCAGCAGCCAGAACTCCACGATCACGGCGTCGACGCTGTGCCGGAACGAGATCAGCTCGTGGTGCTGGTCGGGGAACGCCACGCGCGTGTCGGTGTAGTACTGCCGCACCGCGTCATCACCGTCGTGCACGACCATCTGTGCGATGACCTCGTAGTGCGGGTGCGGGAACGTCGAGAGCGTGGCGTCCCAGTCGTGCGCCACCTCGTCGCGGAAGTGGTCGAGCACGAGTTTTTCGCGTGCTTGCAGGACTTCCTCGGGCGGCAGGACAAAACGCGAAGGCATCGAAAGCTCCTCAGTGGACGATCTGGCGGTGGCTGAACGTGGGTGTGGTACCGGGGTTCGTCCAGGCGCCGGTGAGTTCGCTGGAGGGGAAGAACTGCACGAACCGCGGGTCGGCCTGGCTGCGGTCGGCGAGCGTCTTCTCCAGGATGATCGAGTTGTACTGGTCGGCGGTGGTCTCGACGGTGTTCGCGTTGAGCACGACCTCCTGCTGCCACCGGCGCGTCCAGGACGCGAGGCCGGGCAGCTTCGAGTGCTCGGGCGTCAGCGCCTCGGCGGCGATCACGTTCTCGCTGCTCACCCAGATTCCGGTCGAGGTGTTGACGACGAGGCTCTGGTTGCCGAACACGTGGCCTGGGGTCTTGATCACCGCGACGCCCGGACCCAGCACGACCGAGCCGTCGATCGGCAGGAACGCCTCCTGCGGCAGGTCGCGGTAGGTGTCCGGCTGGTACCAGGGCTTCTGCAGAGGGTGCAGTTCGGTCAGGGCCGCCAGCTCGTCGCGTTGCACGATCACCTTGGCGTTCGGGAAGTACGGCGTGGCGCCGATCCAGCGCCGCAGGTCCTGCGTGTGCAGGTGGTCGAACATCAGGTAGTCGACGTCCTCGGGCGCGATGCCGAGTCGTTCGAGGTGGCCGGGCACGGTGCCGTGGACCTTGACCATGCGCCGTTCGATCACGTCCGGCGTCCGGCCCGACAGGTCCTCGAAGTACGGCGTGTACCGGCCGTACTCGTGGTCGCTCGGCTCGAACAGCAGGATGCGTTCGCGGCCGTCGTCGTGCCAGCGGATCACCAGCATGCGGTTCGTGATCGACAGGAACGGCGCGATCGCCCGCGACGCCCTGAACAGCCCGAACCGCGTCGGGTAGGGCAACGTCACCAGGTCGCGCGTGACGATGCTGCCCGGCGTGCCGGTCGTGGCGAACTCCCGCCGGAACGCCTCGCCGCGTTCGCGCACGACCCGCAGCCGCGCGCCTGGCCCGCCTTCGACGTCCATCTTGTCGAGCGTGTCGATCCTGGTGAAGCTCATCATCCCCTCCAATACCCACAGTGTGGGTTAATTCGGAGGTTAAACCCACGGCGTGGATATCCGCAAGGCACAATGGCCGGGTGACTGAACCGCGCCGAGGGCGTCCGCGCACGCCGCTGCTGTCCCGCGAGTCGATCGTCGCGGCGACGCTGCAGGTCATCGACGTGGAGGGCGTCGCGGCCGTGGGCATGCGCTCCGTCGCGCGGGCGCTCGGGGTCGACGCGAAGAGCCTCTACAACCACGTCGACGGCAAGGACGGCCTGCTCGACGCCGTCGCCGAACACCTGCTGGGTGGCCTGGTCCTGCCCGAGCCCACCGGTGACGCGCGCCGCGACCTGCACGCCATCGCCGACGCGTTCCGCTCGCGCGCCCTGGCCCATCCCGGCGCCGCGCCGCTCGTGCTGACCCGTCAGCTGTCGTCGCTGGAGGGCCTGGCGCCGGTCGACGCGGTGCTCGCCGTTCTGCTGGTCGCGGGTGCCTCGGCCCAGGAATCCGTGCACCTGCTGCGGATGCTGCTCGCCACGTTGATCGGCACGTTGCTGCGTGAGGTGTCGGCGGCACCGACGTTCGGTGGTGACGACGGCGCGCGCCGGGACGTGCTGGAAGCCGCCGGACTGACCTCGGTGGTCGCGACGGCGCCGCACCTCGCGGAGTTCGACCGCGACGCCGAGTTCCAGTACACCGTGGACCTCGCGATCACCGCCGTGCTCGACCGGATCGATCTTCAAAAGGCACACTAGGCCGAACGGCGGCAGACTTCCCCGCGTGAACCATCGACGGTGGCCCGTGGTCGCGGCGGCGGGGTTCGTCTTCGCGGCGATCGTGTACGTGCTCGCGGTGCTGACGAAGGCCGGCCAGACCATCGAGAACGCTGCCCTGCGCGGCGCCGACCAGGACAACGTGTCCGAATCGGACGCCGCCTGGAACGCTCTCGGGCAGATCACGATCTACTCGCTGGCCGCCGCGGTCGTGGCGGTCGCCCTCGTCGGTGTGCTCAGAAAGCGCTGGGACCTCACGATCGCGGCGGTGGGCGTGATCGTCGCGGGTCAGGTCGTCGTGCAGGCGCTCAAGCGGTTCGTCCTGCCTCGCCCGGCGCTGGTCGAGGTCACCGGCGACTACGCGCACAACAGTCTCCCGAGTGGACACACGACGATCGCGATGACCGTGCTGTTCGCGGCGATCATCGTGGTGCCGTGGAAGTGGCGCGGTGTCATGCTGTTCTTCGTGCTGCCGTGGGCCACCGCGATCGGCCAGTACACGCTGACCGCGAAGTGGCACCGTCTCAGCGACACGCTCGCCGCCGACGGCATCGCGCTCGCCATCGCGGCGCTGGCGGCGTGGTGGTTGCAGCGCAAGGGATCCCTGGAGCCCTACACCGGACCGCGGCGCGTCGGCCGGGTCGTGCTCGTGGTCTTTTGGTCATTGGTCGCCACGGCCACCCTCGCGCTGGGCGCGATCCTGTGGGTGTTCCCGCTGGCCCAGGAGGGTCTGAACGCCGACGAGTGGGTCATCTACCTCGGCGCCGGCTCGTTCGCCTCGGCAGGGTCGCTGATCGCCGCACTGACCTACCTCGCGTGCTGGCGCCGAATCGCGTGACAACCAGTTGATCTCTCGCGCGTCCTGTCCTGTGGAGAGGTTTCCGAAGAAGGGGACAGGACGTTGAGCGTTAACCGACGTGCCGTGCTGGCACTGGGCGCCGGAGCGGCGCTGGCCGTGGCCGTGCCCGCCACCGCACAGGCCTCGACGGTCACCGGCAAGCTGCGTGAGCTCGAGAAGCAGCACAACGCGCGCCTCGGCGTGTTCGCGACGGACACCGGCTCCGGACGCACGGTGCTGCACCGGGCGGACGAGCTCTTCCCGATGTGTTCGACCTTCAAGACCATCGCCGCGGCGGCGATCCTGCGCAAGGACCGCGACGGATCGCTGCTGAACAAGGTGATCACCTACACGAAGTCCGATGTGGACAAGTCCGGCTACGGGCCGATCACCGGCAAGCCGGAGAACCTCGCGAACGGCATGAAGGTCTCGGCCCTGTGCGAGGCGACCATCACCTACAGCGACAACTGCGCGGCCAACCTGCTGCTCAAGGAACTGGGCGGCCCCACGGCCATCAGCCGCTTCAGCCGCTCGATCGGTGACCCGGTCACGCGCCTCGACCGCTACGAGCCGGAGCTCAACTCGGCGGAACCGGGCCGCGTCACCGACACGACGTCACCGCGTGCCATCGGCCAGAGCTACGCGCGCCTGACCCTCGGCCACGCCCTCAACTCGAACGACTCCGACCAGCTCGTGAAGTGGTTGCTGGCCAACACGACCGGCGGCAACCGCGTCCGCGCGGGTCTTCCGTCGGCGTGGGGCTGGGGCGACAAGACCGGCACCGGCGACTACAGCACCACCAACGACGTCGGCATCGCGTTCCCGCCCGGCCGCGCGCCGATCGTGATCGCCGTGCTGTCGACGAAGAAGGACGCCCCGAAGGGCGGGGCCGACGAGCCGCTGCTGGCGAAGACCGCCGAACTGGTGGCGGCGCAGTTCAGCTGACCGGCACCCAGAGCCTGGTGAACGGCCTGGAACAGCCCGCGGGCTGTTCCAGGCCGTTCTGATCTCGTGGAACGACGCGGATCGTCGAATCGCTGGTCGAACGCGGAACGACCGGCTACGGTTCAATGCGAATCTCGTTCACGTTCCCAAAGGCGGCGGCGATGCGGCGAGCGGTTCTGCTGGTGGTCCTGTTCCTCTTCTCCCTGGTGGTCACACCGGTGCGCGCGGAGTCGTTCGACGGCTCCGAGCTGCGGGTGTCCGGAGGGGTCTTCCGCGACGAACACGGCCGTGAGGTGGTGTTGCGCGGCTTCAACGTCTCCGGCACGGCGAAACTCGCCGAGTACCGCGGGCTTCCCTTCGCGAACACGGCCGACGCGCGCAGATCAGCGCAGGCGATGAAGCAGCTGACCGGCGCGAACGCCGTCCGGTTCCTGCTCACGTGGGCGTGGATCGAACCGCAGCGAGGCCAGATCGACCACGCCTACCTCGACGGCGTCACGAACCAGCTGCGCCAGTTCACCGACCTCGGCATCCGCGTCTACCTCGACTTCCACCAGGACCTGTACTCGCGCCACCTGTTCAACTCCGACAGCTGGTACACCGGCGACGGCGCGCCGGCCTGGGCGGCAAGCGGTTACCCCAAGGAGTCGTGCGGACTCTGCTTCCACTGGGGCCAGAACATGAAGAACAACAACGCCGTCACCGCCGCGACCTACGACTTCTGGCACAACCGCGGCGGCGTGCAGGACTCGTTCGTGAACGCGGCCGGCGAGGCGCTCAAGCACGTCAGGGAAGCCTTGCCCGCCAACGAGTTCAAGCTCGTCGTCGGCGTCGACCCGCTGAACGAGCCCTATGCCGGCAAGTACGACGCCGGCCAGACCTCGCAGACGTGGGAGCGCGACCTCCTGATGCCGTTCTACCACCGCTTCCGCGCCGAGATGGACGAGGCGGGCTGGGCGGCCAAGCCCGCGTTCGTGGAACCGCTGGTGTTCTGGAACCAGAACGTCGACTTCTTCGCCGAACCCGGCGGCCTCACGCTCGTGCCCGGCCTCGGCGAACGGTTCGTGTTCAACGCGCACTTCTACGACGGCAAGGCGCAGTCGGGAGTCCTGATGCCGGGCAAGGCGGCCGACGGCCAGTACACCGAGGCGTTCGGCACGATCCGCCAGCGCGCCGCGGCACTGGGCACCACCGCGATCGTCTCCGAGTTCGGCCACCCGGTCTCGGGCTACACCTCCGACAAGACGCCGTCCGTGCTCAAGGCGATCTACCAGGGCCTCGACTCGACGGCGTCGGGCGCGCGCTGGTGGTCGGCGCCGCGCGGGAGCGTGATCTCGGGCAGCCAGTGGCACTGGGACACCAACTACGGCCGCCACCACGAGCTCATGAACGACAACCCGGGCAAGGTCAAGACCGACGGCGACGCCATGAACGACGAACACTTCTCGGCGGTCAAGCTCGACGCGAACGGCAACGCGGTGCTGAACGTCGACCGGGCGATCGTCGACCGCGTCTACCCGCAGGCCGTCGCGGGCACGACGCTCGCGTTCACCTACGAGGACCGCGCCTACCAGACCTGGCAGCAGATCCCGCTCCCCAACGTCCGCGCGCTCGTCGGCTCGGCCCCGTTCGCCGTGATCGTCTGGGACTCGAACGGCGGCAGCGCGCCGACCGAACTGCACCTGCCGGAGTCGCTGCGCTCGCCGTTGGTGATCAGCTCGGTGCCGTCGGCCGTCGACGGCGGCAAACTGCTGCTCCACGGAGGCCAGGGTCGGCAGTTCGCGCTGGTCACAGCCCCGTCGGGCGGCAACGTCGCGGCGGCGGAGGCCGAGATTCGACAGTGGTACGTAAGCTGGTGAAGTGCGAACTAGGCCCACTCTGAGCTGGTCGAACCCGGGCCCGTCACTGCCGCGCGCCTCCACCCTCACCGACGTCGTGCCGATCGTCGCTGAGGGTGGGGTGCTGGTGCTCAGCGGTGCGGGCCTCTCCACGGAGTCCGGCATCCCCGACTACCGCGGCGAGGGCGGGTCCCTGCGCAAGCACACCCCGATGACCTACGACGAGTTCACCACCAGCCAGGCGGGTCGGCAGCGCTACTGGGCGCGCAGCCACGTCGGCTGGCGCACCATCGCCCGCGCGCACCCGAACGCGGGCCACCACGCCGTCACCAGGCTGTCGGCCAAGCTGTCCGGCGTCATCACCCAGAACGTCGACGGCCTGCACCAGGCCGCGGGCTCGTCGGACGTCGTGGAACTGCACGGTGGCCTGGACCGCGTGATCTGCCTGGACTGCGGGCTGCTCTCGCCGCGCATCGACCTCGACCGCCGCCTGCGCGAGGCGAACCCGGACTTCCACGCGACGACGGACGAGGTCAACCCGGACGGCGACGTCTTCCTGCCCGAGGAGACCGTGAAGGACTTCGTGGTCGTGCCGTGCGCGGAATGCGGCGGCGTGCTCAAGCCCGACGTCGTGTTCTTCGGCGAGAACGTGCCCCGCCCGCGCGTCGAGCAGTGCTACGAACTCGTGGACAACGCCCGGTCGATGCTCGTCCTTGGCTCCTCGCTGACGGTCATGTCCGGGCTCAGGTTCGTGCGCAGGGCCGCGGCCGCCGGAATCCCGGTCGTGATCATCAACCGGGGTGAGACGCGCGGCGATCCGCACGCCTCGCTGCGCGTCGACCTGCCGCTCGGAAAATCGCTGACGGAGCTGGCTGAAGTCGTTGTAGGATAAGGAATGCAGACCTTTTCGGTCGATGATGTGACGCCGGTGACCGACTCGCTGCCCACCCTCTCGATCACCGAACTGTTCCCCGGAGCGCTCGCCACGGGAAGCAACGCGCGGATGCTGAAGCCCAACGGCGTGCACCCGTTGCTGCACGCCGTCGGCAAGGCGTTCGCCGAGCACCGGCCGCTGATCCTCTCCCCGGACGCGGTGTGGCTGACTATCGCGCGAGGCATCTCCGACCACGTGAAGCTGAACGCCGAGGAACTGCGGCCGATCCTGGTGGGTCACGAGGGCAAGGCAGCGCTGACGGTGGACTACGGCCCCGCCGACACGTGGGACTCCGTCGTCGAGGGGCTGGCGAAGCAGGTCGGCGACACGATCTTCGAGTGCGACTTCAGCACCAGCACCGCCGTCGAACGCCTCGCGGGCCGCGTCGCCATGATGGACGCCTACTCGCCCTATTACGGGTACTGGATGATCGCGGTCTGCGGCATCCCGTCGATCACGCTGACCGGCACGCCGGACGACTGGCGCAGGATCCGCGCCAGGATCGACGACCTGCCCAGGTTCGGCCTGGAGCACTGGTGCCGTTCGCTGCGACCGATCACCGACGAATTCGTGCGTGCCGCCGAAGGCAACGCCGACAAGGAGTTCTGGCAGCGGATCTACAACCCGGTCGACGCCTACGGAGGCGACCACGTCACCGGCTGGGTCACGCGTTTCTACCCGTACCTGGACTTTCTCAGGGACGCGAACGTGCCCAATCCGATGCTGGATCTCCCGATCGGCGAACCGCGGGACGACATCTTTCCGTCCGTCACCACGGACAGCGTGCCCGCCACCCTGTGCCGCGCGGTGATCAACGTGAACGACCGGCTCGACATCAGCGCGGTGGCGCTGGACGCGGGCCTGGCCGGCGTGACCCAGCACGAGGACGGCGCTCTGGAACCGGTGGCGGGCTGGGCGGTGCTGCCCTGGCCACCGGACATCGCGAGGGTGCTGGACCGCCTGGTCGCCGAGCACGAGTGGACTCCACCACGGCCGACGGAGGAGGAGGCGGAGCTGTTCGGGAACAAGATCACCGTGCGGCACCGCGTGCAGGGAGGCGGCGAGCTGATCGCGCTCTACCAGCGCGTCGGAACCGCGTCGCTGCACGGCGGCACCTGGCGGGTGCGTGCCTACGACGGAGTGAAGAGTGAACGGCTCGGCCGCCACCACGTCCAGCCCGTGTTCGACCTCGCGGACGGGCGGACCGCCGGCGAGGTCACCGACTTCCCCACCAGCCGGACCCACTGGGTGATCTTCCGGTCCGGCGACCACCCGCAGGACGTCCCGGTCCTCGGTTCCTCGCTCGCGTCGCTGCTGGAGTCGGTGCTGGACCACGGCGAGGTCGGGCACCTGGAGACGATGAGGCTGTCCGCCCTGGATTAGTTCTGCGAGCGGAACTGGTCCAGCACGCGTCGCTCCCGCTTCGTCGGACGCCCGGCACCGCGGTCGCGCCGCGCGATCGGGGCCTCCACCGGCGGCGGGGGAGTGCGGTCGAGGAAGCACGTGGCCGCGTCCGCCGCGCCGACGCGTTTCTGGATCACGCGTACCACGATGACGGTCCACGTCTTGTCGTTGACGCGGGCGCGGACCGTGTCTCCGGGAACGACGGTCGCCGAGGCCTTCGCGGGCTTGTCGTTGATGCGCACGTGGCCGCCCTTGCACGCCTGGGCGGCGTCCGGGCGGGTCTTCGTCAGCCGGACCGCCCACAGCCAGCGGTCGATGCGCGTGGACTCCACCCCGCCATCATGGCACTCTCGGAGATCATGATGCTTCTGGCGGTCGCACTGACCCTCGCCGCGTCACTCACCCCGGTCGGCCCGCTCGGTGAGCTCACCGGCCTCGCCGCGCAGCGCGTCCAGGTCGCCGACCTGGTGGCCGCGGCCAAGTTCGGCACGACGCAGCCGATCGACGATCCCGTGCGCGAACAGCAGGTGCTCGACGGCGTGCGCACCAAGGCCGTGGACCTGCGGCTCGACCCGGAGAACGCGGCCAGGTTCTTCCGCGCCCAGATCGAGGCGAACAAGTTCGTGCAGCGCGGCCTGTACGCCCGGTGGACCGAGCACCCGGAGGAGGTTCCGCGGCGCCGGCCCGATCTGGGCACCGAGGTCCGCCCGATCCTCGACTGGCTGACGACCGAGATCCTGGCCGAGCTCAAGGACACCGAACAGCTCCGCCACCCGACGCTGAAGTGCGAGATCCACGCGACCATCGCGGAACGGTCCGCGGTGGTGCTGCACCGGCTCGACCGGTTGCACGAGAACGCGCTGGCCGAGGCGATGCGACCTGTCTGCTCCTAGATCTTCCCCGGAACTAAATGTCCACTGTGGACTGAAGGCCGAGCATCCGCGCGAGCCCTGACATTTCGAGCACCTTCGTCACCTGGCCGGACGCGGCGGAGAGCTTCAACCCACCCGCGGCGGCCGAGGCGCGGGCGTGGCCTCGCACCAACGCGCTGATCCCGCTGGAATCGCAGAAGGTGACGGCTGTCAGGTCCAGCACCACGTAGCGGTGGCCCTGGTCGAGAAGGCGGTCGAGCTTCGCGAGCAGCCGCTTCGAGCCAGGACCGGCGAGTTCGCCGGAGACCGCGACGAGGGTGGAGGCAGGTGACGACTCGGTCACCGTGACTTCGAGCATTTCGCAGCTGTACCCAGTGGTGGCGGTCGCGAAACTGGTTCGCATGCGTGTTCTGCTGACGTCGTTGCCCAGTCGCTCTCGCCCGGAACCGGTGGCGCCGCTCGCGAAAGCGTTCCGGGAGCGGGGGCACGACGCGGTGGTCGTGACGGCGCCGTACGACCTGAGTCCTCCGTCGTCGTGGATCCCCGAACGCGACGGCGTGCTGAAAGCGCCGTTCTGGTCGGCGGAGCTGGTGGTCGCGACGGCCGCGAACGTCCTCGACTTCGCTCGCACCTGGCGCCCCGACGTCATCCTGCGCGAGACCAGCGAGTACGGCGGCCAGATCGCCGCCGAGGTGCTCGGCATCCCGCACGCGCTGGTCGACACGGCCCCGTTCGCGCCGCTGGAGATCCCGCTCCTCGACGAGCTCATGGACAAGGTCCGCGCGAGGTTCGGGGTGGGGGCGACCGAACCGGCCTTCGTCGCGGGCCTGACCCCGGCGTTCTGGCATCCGGCCCAGCACCACTTCCGAATGCCGATCGAACGGGACCGCGGGGTCGTCGCGTCGTTCGGCGCCCACCTGCCGTCCGGCTCGCGGTTGCCGCACGTCGTGGTGGAGGCGCTCGGCATGCTCCCCAGCACCGCGAAGGTGTTCGTCACGCACGCGGGCTACAGCGACGTGCGGGAGGGGCTCACCGCGGGCGTGCCGATGGTCGCGGTGCCGTTGTTCGCCGACCAGCCTCGCAACGCCGCGCGAATTCAAGATCTCGGCGCGGGCGTCCAGGTGGAGGTGAAAGGACTGACCGCGGCCGTACTCGCTGATCGAATCCAGCACGTGCTGAACACGAGGACTTATCACGACGTCGCTGAGAACCTGGCCGGGCGGATCGCCGATCTTGAGGAATTCACGAATATTCCGGACCACCTCGTATCCGCTGTGTGACCACATTTTGGTTTTGACCAAAAGCTTCGACGGTAATTTAGACCGTCTGGAGACTGGCGGTGGGGCAGGTGCTTGTTGGGGAGAACAGGTCGCCTGACAGAGGGAAAAACAGGGGGAAACATGAAGAGGCACGTGCGCGACAGTTTCTTCGTCGTGGGCGAAGGTGTGCTGGAATTCGACGGCAAAGGTGAGGCCACCACGCGTCAGCCCTCCACGGCGGAGGAGTTGCGCAGGTTCCGGTTCTCGCGACTGGGGCCGAAAGGGCCGCGAACGGACGAGGAGACGCGGGTAGCCCTCGCGACCGCGATCACCGCGAACGTCGCGCAACCCGATTCGGCCGATCCGGCCGTGCCCGCGGGGTTCACCTACCTCGGCCAGTTCGTCGACCACGACCTGACCATGGACCGCACCGAGTCGCAGCTCGGGCAGGACGTCAACCTCGACGAGCTGATGCAGGGCCGCTCGCCGGCGCTGGACCTCGACTCGGTCTACGGCCGCGGCCCGCGCGACAAGGACGACCAGGTCTTCTACGCCCAGGACGGCGTGAAGTTCAAGGTCGGCACCACGACGCCGGTGCCGTTCCCGGACGAGGGCACCAACGTCCCGTTCGAGGGCTTCGACCTGCCGCGCCGCGGCGGGACGGGCGGCACGGCGGCGGATCGGCGGCTGCCGCTGATCCCGGACGCCCGCAACGACGAGAACCTCGTGGTGGCGCAGACGCATCTCGCGTTCCTGCGCTTCCACAACCGCGTGGTCGACGAGCTCGCGCTCACCGGCCTCACGGGTGAGCGGCTGTTCCGCGCCGCCAAGGAGCTCGTGGTGCGGCACTACCAGTGGATGCTGAAGACCGACCACCTGCCGCGGATCATCGACCCGGCGATCGTGGAGGACGTCTTCACCAACGGCCGCAGGTTCTTCGAGGTGCCCGGCCGCAGCCGGCACGACTCGCCGACCATGCCGATCGAGTTCTCGGTCGCCTCCTACCGCTTCGGGCACAGCCAGGTCCGCGGCGCGTACCAGTGGAACCGCGTGTTCCGCAGCGGCGGTCCGGTGGGAGCGCCGGCGTCGTTGTTCCAGCTCTTCACCTTCACCGGGGTGAGCGGCAACTTCGACCCGTCGTCCGCGCTGCCGGGCGACCTCGACGACGTGACCAGGGGCGACTTCTTCACGTTGCCCAGCAACTGGATCGCGGACTTCCGCAGGCTCTACGACTTCACCGAAGCGGACCGCGACGACCTGGCCGCGCCGGCGGAGTTCGACGGCGGCAACGTCACGAAGCGGATCGACACGCTGCTGGTCGACCCGCTGACGCAGCTGCCGGCCGGCACGTTCGGCGGCCGCGGCACGCAGTTCCGGGAGATCGAGCGCAACCTCGCGTTCCGGAACCTGACCAGGGCCTCGATGATGGAACTCGCCACCGGTCAGCAGATCGCCGAGTTGTTCGAGGCCGAGCCGCTCACCGCCGAGCAGATCCTGGTGGGCAACGGCGGCGCGGTCCTCGACGGCCTGTCCGAACAGCAGAAGGCGCAACTCGTCGAGGCCACCCCGCTGTGGTTCTACGTCCTGCGCGAGGCCGAGGTCGGCAACGGGCGGATGGGCCCGGTCGGCGGCCGGATCACCGCGGAGGTCTTCCACCGCGCGATGGAGGGCAGCCGGATCTCGATCGTGCGCTCGCCGTACTGGCGGCCGACCCTCGGCCCGGACTCCGGCACGTTCCGCATGGTCGACCTGCTGCTGTTCGCGTTCGAGGGCAAGGCCGACCTGCTGAACCCGCTGGGAGATCCGATCAGCTGATCCTTCCTCGTTCGTCCTGTCTGACTGGGTGGTGGCAGTCAGACAGGAGAGGGAGATCATGTCGAGTCCGGAAACCACACGCCGTGCAAGCACGGAAGAACGCCTGACTCGTTTTGCGCGAGAGTCGGGAATTCCTCTGCTGCGCATTGGGCTGGGGGTCGTGTACCTCTGGTTCGGCGTGCTGAAGCTCTTTCCCGGTGGCAGCCCTGCCCAGGATCTCGTCGAACGCACGGTCTCCGTGCTGACGTTCGGGATCGTCCACGGGGATTTGGCCCGAGTGAGTGCCGCGATCACCGAGATCGGGATCGCACTGGTTCTGCTGAGCTTCCGCGCACCGCGATTGTGCGCGGTCCTGCTCGTCGGCCACGTCGTGCTGGTGTCGACACCGCTGGTGTTGTTCCCCGGCGAGATGTGGGCCGGTCCGCTGCGGGCGTCGTTCGAAGCCCAGTACATCCTGAAGAACCTGGTGACCGTCGCCGCCGCGGTGGTCATCGCCTCATCGCACCCGAGGGTGCGATGACCGGGAGCCGCTCGATCCTCGGGGTCGGGCGGCTCCCGCCGTTATAGGTTTTCCTGATGGGGGCATCACTCGCGCCGCTCGCGCATCCGGCTTTCCGCTGGCTTCTCGCGGGCCGCTTCACGACCATCGCGGGCAACGCCATGGCGCCGATCGCGCTGGCGTTCGCCGTTCTCGACCTCACCTCGTCGATCACGTCGCTGGGCATCGTCGTCGCTGCACGGTCGCTGACCAACGTGGTGTTCCTGCTGTGGGGAGGAGTGGTCGCGGACCGGCTGCCACGCCACCTCGTGCTCGCCGGGTCGTGCGCGGTCAGCTTCGCCAGCCAGGCCCTGATCGCCGTGCTCGTGCTGACCGGCACGGCGTCGGTGACCTGGTTCGTGGTGCTGTCGGCGGTCAACGGGATGTCGAGCGCCTTCTCCCTCCCGGCCTCCGCCGCGCTGGTGCCGCAGACCGTGCCCGCCGGCCTGCGGCTGCAGGCCAACGCGTTGCTGCGCCTGGGGTTGAACTCGGCGCGCATCGGCGGCGCGGCACTGGGCGGACTGCTGATCGCCTTCACCGGTCCGGGCTGGGGCCTCGCCGTGGACGCGCTCTCGTTCGCGCTGGCAGGCGTGTTCTTCGCGTTCGTGCGCGTCCCTGCCGCGCAGGCCGCCGCCGAGCACAAGCCGTCCGCGCTGGCCGAGCTGAAGGTGGGCTGGACGGAGTTCGTGTCACGGCAATGGGTCTGGGTCGTGGTCGTGGCCTTCACGTTCGTCAACGCGGCCCTCGTCGGCGGCGTGATGGTCCTCGGCCCGGTGCTGGCGGACACGACGTTCGGGCGCGAGATGTGGGGCCTGATCCTGGCCGCGCAGACCGCGGGCATGGTCGCCGGCGCGTTCGTCGTGATGCGGATCAGGGTGCGCCGGCCGCTGCTGCTCGGAGTGGCGTGCGTGGCGGGCTTCGCGTTGCTGCCGGTGGCCATGGTCGTGCATCCGGCGCCGTGGCTGTTGCTTCTCACGTCGTTCGCGTCCGGGCTGGGCCTGGAGCAGTTCGGAGTGGCGTGGGAGGTGGCGTTGCAGCACCACGTGCCTGCTGACCGGCTCGCACGCGTGTACTCCTACGACATGCTCGGCTCGTTCGTGGCGATTCCGCTGGCCCAGCTCGCGATCGGGCCGGTGTCGCACGCGTTCGGGACGTCGGCGGCCCTGCTCGGGTGCGCCGCGATCTACCTGCTCGCGACCGCGGGGATGCTCGCATCCCGGTCCGTGCGGTCGCTGGAGAGCGTGCCGGAGCCGGTTCGCTGATCCGTGCAACGTGACAGGAGTCCGAGGCGTCTATGTGGACGGATGCGCGGTGATGATCAGCACTCGATACAGTTCGACCGCGCTGGATCCACTTCAAACTGGGGAAGTGAATGAAACTGAAGCGTTTTGCCGTGCTGGGCACGGTTGTCGCGCTCGCGGGTGCGAGCCTCGCGCCGGCGGCGTCGGCCGACGAGTACCACCGCCCGCTGGCCGACCGGCTGCGTGAGGCGATCGTCGCGCAGAACTTCAAGGACGTCATCGACCTGACCCCGCCGGAGCCGGGCGCGCGGTCGGCGGGCAAGCGGGAGAAGTACGACGCCTCACCCGCCGAGCTGATGAACAAGGCCCGGTCGTTGACGGCCGCGGCGGCGGGCAAGCCGTTGCACCAGACGCCGAACATGGACGCGGCGATCATCGAGCTCGACGTCCTGGGCCGCCCGAAGTCCGTGGCGAACGTGCTGCTCAGCCCGCAGTACCCGAACGGCGTGGTCGTCCCGGTCACGCAGAAGGGGCTGTCCACCGACCAGGTGCGCTACCGCTGGTGGGACGACACCGAGTGGGACGTCAACGGCGGCAAGGGCACCGTCGACGTGCTGCCGGGCCGGGAGAACGCGGCGATCGACTTCTCCTCGCCGTACCCCGCGTCGGTGCTGAAGCTGATGGTGGGCTTCGGCGTCCTGCGCCTGGCCGACCAGGGCAAGATCGACCTCGACGCCGACTACGTCTACGCCCCGGACCCGGTGCGCCCGGCGTGCGGCGGCCCGTCGGTGAAGAAGATCCGGCAGCACTTCGACGAGATGATCACGAAGTCGCAGAACGAGTCGACCTGCTCGCTGATCAAGCTGATCCACGACCACAACGCGTGGGGCGAGGTCAACCAGACGTTCGCCGACCTCGGCATGCCGACCCTGATGGTCACCGGCACGCTGCCGGGCAACGGCGGCCAGTGGATCGGCTCCAACATGAGCGGCCTCGACACCGCGAAGCTCCTGCTGCTGGTCAACGGCGGCGCGGGCGTGCTGTGGACGACCGACAAGGGCAAGCAGGTCACCCGCAACGAACTCTCGTCCTCGTCGCGGAAGTTCTTCCAGGAGACGCTGGCGGGCCAGGGCCACAACGAGATGCTGTCCACGCCGAACTGGTGCGGCCGCGACTACCCGACGCAGGGCATCCCGCAGCAGGTGCCGTCGCGCTGGATCAAGCCGGACGGCACCGTGACCGTCGGCGACGCGGTCTACGACCGTGACGTCCGCCCGTGCAACGACGCCGCCGAGGTGACGTTCGCGCACAAGACGGGCTGGGTCGACACGACCGGTTCCGACGCGGGCATCGTGAAGTCGTTGCGGGGCAAGGACAACCGCAACTACATCGTGGTCGTGTTCTGCAACCTGGGCACCGACTACGTGGACGCGAACCGCCCGGCCGACCCGCCCGGCGTGTACCCCGTGCTGTACACGCAGAAGTACGCGCAGCTCGGCAAGGCGATCGACACCATCATGAAGAACCTGTAGTCAGCGGTGCGGCACCGCGGTCACACGGCCGCGGTGCCGATCAGCCCGTTGCGCGTCACCCGTTCCGCCAGCTCGGCTTCGGAGAGGTCTTCCGTGCCAGAGGGCCGGCGCGGCAGCACCATGTACCGCGACTCGGCGTTCGCGTCCCAGACCTCGATCCTGGTGGTCCCGGGCAGCGTCAGCCCGAACTGCTCCAGCACCTCCCGCGGGTGGCTGACCACCTTCGAGCGGTAGGCCGTGCTCTTGTACCAGGTGGGGGACGGCCCGAGCAGCGAGAGCGGGTAGCAGCTGCAGAGCGTGCAGACGATGACGTTGTGCACGTCCTCGGTGTTCTCGACGACGTGCAGCCGTTGCACCTGCAGGCCGCCGCCCATCGACAGGCCGAGCTCGGGCAGCGCCTCGTTCGCGTTCTCCAGCAGCCGCCTCCGGAAGCCGTCGTCGGTCCAGGCCCGTGCCACGACCCGGAATCCGTTGGCCGGTGAGGCCTTGTGCGCGAACGCCTCCAGCACCTGGTCCAGTTCCCTGGGGTCCAGCAGCCCCTTCTCCTCGAGGATCGCTTCCAGCTCCCGCACGCGCGCGGCGATCGGGGAGTCGTCGTGGTCGTCACTCATCGCTGAGGTAGTCCTCCCAGAGGGACAGCGTCACGTTGTGGTCGCCGTGGCCGAACAGTTCGCGTGCGGAGAACCGCACCAGGTACACCTGTTGTGGCTGCTGGACTCCGCGCGCGCTCAGGTCCGCCAGTGGGTGGACGCCGTCGCCGCCGATGACCGTGCCGAGGCGGCCGCGCGCGTAGTGCGGGAGCCGGGTGTGGTGATCCGGGTCCACTGTGGACGTCCGGACGCGGTCGCCGGTGCGGTAGCGCTCAGACAACGCCGCGCTCCTTCAGCAGGGTCTGGATCGCGCGGAACCAGTTCTCGTAGTACGACGACTCGTGCGACATGGTCCGTTCGACGGCATCGCGGAACTGGTCCAGGTTGTAGACGCCCTGCCTGATCAGCGCCCGGTTCATGGCCATCACGTGCGCTTCCCAGTCCGCGTGGAAGGGCGGCTCGTCGAGCTCCTCGATCACGGGCCCGAACCCGTCCTGCCCGCCGACGTCGTTGATCCTCGGCATGTCACCTCCTGCGCTCAGCCAGATTCTGCGCCGCCTCACGCCAGTTCGGGAAGTGGAACTCGAATCCGGCCTGCCCGAGCCTGCCCGGCACGACCCGGCGGCTCTTGAGCAGCAGCTCGGTGTCGGTGCGCAGGGCGAACGCCCCGAGCCCTGCCATCCAGCGGGTCGCGGGCAGGCCCACGGGCACGTTCCAGGCCTGGCGGAGGTCGCGCATGAACTCCCGCTGCGGCACCGGGTTCGGCGCGGCCAGGTTGACCGGCCCCGCGATCGGCTCCCTGATCAGCAGCGCGACCGCTCGCACGAAGTCGTCGTCGTGGATCCACGAGACGTACTGGTGCCCGCCCGCCACCGGGCCGCCCAGTCCGAGCCGGGCCAGCCACGACAGGTAGTCGAAGACGCCACCGCGGTCGGGGCTCATCACCATCGCGGACCGCAGCGCGACCTTGCGGGTGCCCGGAGTGTCGGCCTCGTCCAGCTCGGCCTCCCAGCGCTTGGCGATCTCGACGCTGTACGCCCAGTACCCCGGCACGTCCGGCTCGCGCCCGCCGATGATCCCGGTCTCCTCGTCGTTGGCCGCGTCGAACCGGTGCGCGTAGATCGTCGCGGTGCTCATCTGCAGCCAGACCGCGGGCGGGTCGTCCGCCTTCGCGATGGCCTCGCCGACGACCCGTGCCGAATCCACCCGCGACCGCATCATCTGCCGCAGGTTCT
This sequence comes from Lentzea sp. NPDC102401, assembly GCF_044765805.1. Taxonomy (NCBI): domain Bacteria; kingdom Bacillati; phylum Actinomycetota; class Actinomycetes; order Pseudonocardiales; family Pseudonocardiaceae; genus Lentzea; species Lentzea sp. NPDC102401. The sequence continues at coordinate 294,847 of NZ_JBIWKS010000002.1, forward strand.
CCGCCGTGTAGCGGCAGCTCACGCTCCGCCCGGCCAGGTTGATCACGACGTCGGCCCCGTCGATCTCGTCGGCCCACCTGCCCAGCGTGTGGCCGTCCCACCGCACGCCGGCGTTGCGGCTGATGATCACCACGTCGTGGCCCGCCGCCCTGAGTGCGCGGGTCAGCACGCCGCCGACCTGCCCCGTACCGCCTGGAATCACGATCTTCATGTCTGGTCGTCCCCCTCGGTGCCGACGCTAGCCCCCGGTCGCTGAGAGGTGTTTCAGCTATGCTCCGGCAAAACGCTCAAACGAACAGGCGGTCGGTCATGCGGGAGTCCAGCGAGGCACGGCGGCAGCGGATTCTGGCCGTCACAGCGTCGCGGGGCACGGTCAAGGTGAGCGATCTGGCCGAGGAACTGGACGTTTCGATCGTCACGATCCGGCGGGACGTCGAGGAGCTCGCCAGGCTCGGCAAGCTGCGCCGCGGGCACGGCGTCGCGCGATCGCTCACCCCGGTCGAGCAGCCGGCGCCGAAACAGGCGACGAACGGCGCGATCGCGTTGGTCGTGCCGGAGCGCCACACGTACCTGTACGAGACGATGAACGGCGCCCGCAAGAGGCTCGAAGAGGCCGGTATGCGGGTCGTCCTGCACATCGCGCCGCAGGTCAGGGGTGCCGAACGGCCCATCGTCGAGAAGGCGCTGACCGAGCAGGTGCAGGGGCTGCTGATGGCGCCGCGCTGGCGCACGTCCGAGGAGGAGGCAGAGGACGACTGGCTCGCGGACACCGGCGTGCCGACCGTTCTCATGGAACGCCGCCCGAGCGGAGGCCTGCGGGCGATGAACTCCGTGTGTTCGGACCACTGGTACGGCATGCATCTGGCCGTGAAGCACCTGACCGACCTCGGCCACCGTCGGATCGTGCTGGCCGCACGCGAAGACAGTCCGACGGCGCGGGTGCTGCGCAGGGCGTTCCGGGAGATCTCGGCGGACCTGGAGGACGCCGTCACGGTGCGGAGCTCGCCGGACACCGGGCTCGTGGACGTGCTGCGGGAGCATCGCGCCACGGCGGCGGTGCTGCACGGCGACGAGGACGCGTTGATGCTGGTCCAGCAGATGATGCACGCCGGGATGGAGGTGCCGCGGATGTGCTCGGTCGTGTCGTACGACGACGTGGTCGCGTCGCTCGGCAGCATCCCGCTCACGGCCGTCGCTCCGCCGAAGACGGAGGTCGGCCGGGTCGCCGCGGAACTGCTGCTGCGGAAGCTGAAAGGCGAGGTCACAGCCTCCGAACGCATCGAGCTGCTGCCGACGTTGAAGATCCGCTCATCGACTGAGCGTTTGACCGTTTCTTGACGACAAACCGATCAGGCGATCAGGATGCGCTCCATGCGCCTGAGTCGTCGCACACTTCTCGCGGCGGGTCTCACGGCACCATTGGCGGCCTGCTCCACTCCGCAACGCCGCGGTGCCGGAGGTCCGGTAGAGATCACGTTCTGGTCGGCCCTGCGAGGTAGTCAGCAGGTCGTCGACGCGTTCAACTCCTCGCAGAACCGCATCAGGGTGGTCTTCCAGCAGATCCCCTCGGGTGGGCAGGGCGGCTACGCCAAGCTCAGCAACGCGGCTCGTGCGGGCAACGCACCGGACATCGCCACGATCGAGTACCCGCAGGTGCCGGGGTACGCGATCGACGGCGTCGCCAGGGACATCACCGACCTCGTGACCGAACGCGTCAAGCAGAAGCTCCTGCCGCAGGCGCTCAAGCTCACGACCTTCGACAACCGCGTGTTCAGCGTCCCGCTCGACATCGAGCCGATGGTCCTGCACTACCGCGAGGACCTGTTCCGGGCCAACGGTTTCGAGATCCCGGCGACCTGGGACGAGTTCGCCGATCTCGCCCGCACGGTCAGGAGCAGGTTCCCGGACAAGAAGCTCGCCCTGTTCCCCACCGACGGCGGCACGCAGTTCGCGTGCTTCGCCTGGCAGGCAGGCGGGCAGTGGTTCGACACCGGTGACGGCAGGTGGCGCGTGTCCCTCGCCGACGGGCCCACCCAGAAGGTCGCGGCCTACTGGCAGCGGCTCATCGACGAGGACGTCGTGTTCCGCAACGCGGGCGACAGCAAGCAGCACGACGCCCAGATCGGCCAGGACCGCATCCTCACCAGGCTCAGCGGCGCGTGGGACGCGGGCGCGCAGATGCGGGCGCGGCCCGGCCAGAAGGGCAAGTGGCGCATCGCCCCGATGCCGGTCTGGGACGAGCAGGTGGTCGGCACGCACGGTGGCTCCACCTTCGCGATCACCAAGGACTCCCGGGAGCCCGAGGCGGCCATGGAGTTCATCGAGTGGCAGACCACCCACCCGGACGCGCTCACCGCTCGCCTCAAGAGCGGCACCAGCAGCCAGTACCCGGTCGCGCCCGGTCTGGTAGAGGCGGGCGCCAAGGCGTTCCCCGGCGAGTACTACGGCGGTCAGGACATCTACCGGCTCTTCGAACGGGAGGCGAACAAGATCCGCGACGGCTGGGTGTGGGGGCCGCGGATGACCGCCACCCTGAAGGTGATGCAGGACGGGTTCGCGAAGGCGGGCGCCGGTGAGGGCACGCTGATCGACGCCGTGCGGACGGCCCAGAGCGGCACGATGCCGGACCTCAAGGCCCTCGGTCTGTCCACCGAGGAGGGTGCGCGGTGAAGGGCAGACTCGCCTGCGCCGTCCTGATGGCGCCGTTCTTCCTGTTGCTGGTCACGGTGTTCCTGATCCCGACCGGCACCGCGATCTGGCTCAGCTTCTTCGCCGCCGACCAGCCGGGACTGGGCTTCGGCCCGGAGAGCACGGTGTTCGTCGGCCTGCGCAGCTATGTGGCCGTGCTCAGCGACCCGACGTTCCTCAACGGCCTGCTGACCGTGGTCCTGTACTGCCTGCTCTACATCCCGCTGATGGTCGTCGGCGCGCTCACCCTCGCGCTGCTGCTGGACTCCGGGGTGGCGAAGCTCCGCGGCTGGATGCAGATGGGTCTCTACCTGCCGCACGCCGTTCCGGGCATCATCGCGGCCCTGATCTGGCTCTACCTCTACACGCCGGGGCTGAGCCCGATCATCGACCTGTTCGCCCAGGCCGACATCCAGATCAACTTCCTCGGCATCCACACGGTGCTGCCGTCGATCGTGAACATCGCCCTGTGGAGCAACCTCGGCTACAACATGGTGATCTTCTACGCCGCGTTGCAGGCCGTGCCGCGCGAAGTCCTGGAAGCGTCCGTCGTGGACGGAGCGGGCCCGGTGAAGCAGGCCTTGAGGATCAAGGCACCGCTGGTGCGCGGCGCGATCGTCACGGTTGGCATCTTCACGCTCATCTGGGCGTTGCAGCTGTTCACCGAACCCGTGCTGCTCAGCCAGTCCACGCCCATGATCAGCGCCCGGTTCTCGCCGAGCATGTACATCTACGACGCCGCGTTCACCCGCAACAACTACGGCCTCGCCGCGGCCGCTTCCGTGATCCTGCTGGCATTCACGGTCGCCCTGTCCTTCGGCGTCACCCGCTGGACGAACAGGAAGGCCGCCTGATGACCCTCCTCGGCCGGACCACGGTGAACGTGGTCATCGGCGTCGCGGTGCTCTACACCCTGCTGCCGGTGATGTGGCTGGTGCTCGCCGCCACGAAGAACGTCGACGCGTTGTTCCAGAGCAACTTCTTCTCGTTCAGCGACTTCAGCTTCTCCGAGAACGTCAAGAACCTGTTCGCGATGGACAAGGGCCTGTACGGGCGCTGGTACCTCAACAGCCTGCTGTACGCGGTGATCGGCGCCGCCGCCAGCGCGTTCATCTCGATCGCCTCCGGGTACGCGTTCGACAAGTACTCCTTCCGCCACAAGGAGAAGCTCTTCGGGCTCGTGCTCGCGGCGGTCATGGTGCCGCAGACCGTGCTCGCGCTGCCGCTGTACCTGATGGCGTCCGAGGCGGGCCTGGTGAACACGTTCTGGGCGGTGTTCATCCCGGCGCTGTTCAACCCGTTCGGCGTCTACCTCGGCCGGATCTTCTCCCAGGGCTACGTGCCGGACGAGGTGCTGGAGGCCGCCCGCATCGACGGCGCGGGCGATCTCGCCACCTACTTCAAGGTCGCGCTGCGGATGCTGGGGCCGGGCATGGTGACGCTGTTCCTGTTCCAGCTCACCACGATCTGGAACAACTTCTTCCTGCCCATGGTGATGTTGTCCGACCAGAAGCTCTACCCCGTCAGCCTCGGCCTCTACCAGTGGAACAGTTCGGCCACGGTGTCTCCCGAGTACTACCCGGTGGTGATCATGGGATCTCTCTTCGCGGTGCTGCCGCTGATCGTCGCGTTCATGTTGCTGCAACGGTTCTGGAAGGCCGGCATGACCGCGGGAGCCGTCAAGTGAGGGCCGCGGGCGTGATGTCGGAGGAGGCCGCTGCCGCCGTCCTCGCGCCCGTGCTCCACGATCTGAAGGCGCTGTGCGACTTCGAGGGCGTGAGCGAGGACTTCGCCGGCGTTCCCGACGTCGACCTGCTCGTCACGGGCTGGGGCTGCCCGCCGATCACCGCCGAGGTGCTCGATCGGCTGCCCAGTCTCCAGGCGATCGTGCACACCGCCGGGTCGGTCAAGGGCTTCGTCACCGACGCCTGCTGGGCCCGGGGGATCGCGGTGTCGTCGGCCGCCCAGGCCAACGCGCTGCCGGTCGCCGAGTACACCGTCGCGATGATCCTGCTGAGCGGCAAACGGGTGCTCGAACGTGCCCGCGAGTACCGCGAGACCAAGCGGATGTCGGTGTACGGGGTCTCGTCATCAGTGGGCAACTTCGGCGCCACGGTCGGCATCCTGTCCGCGTCGCTGATCGGCCGGCGGGTGATCGAGCTGCTCGCGCCCTACGATTTCCAGGTGCTGGTGCACGATCCGTTCGTGACCGAAGTGGACGGTGCCGAGTCCGTGAGCATCACCGAGCTGTTCGACCGCAGCGACGTGGTCAGCGTGCACACGCCGTTGCTGCCGGAGACCGTCGGGCTGGTCAGCGCGGAGCTGCTCGGCCTGCTGCGCGACGACGCCGTGCTGATCAACACCGCCCGCGGCGCCGTCGTCGACCAGGACGCGCTGGCGGGCGAGGCCGGTCGGATCCGGGCGGTGCTCGACGTGACCGATCCCGAGGTGCTGCCGGCGGACCACCCGTTGTGGCGCAACGACCACGTGCTCATCACGCCCCACCTGGCGGGCTCACAGGGCAACGAGTGGGGCCGCCTCGGGCAGCACGCGCTCGGAGAGGTCCGCAGATGGGCGGCCGGCGAGCCGTTCGAGACACCCGTACCCGCGGAACGAAGGGAACACATCGCGTGAGCCACAGCCGCGAACAGTGGGTGGACACGGCGGACGCGCTGCTGGGCTCCGCCTGGCGGTACGCGTCCCCGGACCAGGCGTTTCTGGATCTGCCGGGCAGGCCGTCGCGCAGCGGTGTCCGGTCGGACGGGCTGGAGGGGTACGCCCGCACGTTCCTCGCCGCCGCCTTCCGCACCGCGCACGGCGAGGACCCGCACAACTGGCTGGAGCGCTATGCCGCGGGGCTGGCGGCCGGCACGGCGGGGGAGTGGCCCGCGATCTTCGACGTCGGCCAGCCCATGGTCGAGTCGGCCTCGGTGGCACTGGGCCTGCGCCTCACCAAACCGTGGCTCTGGGACAAGCTTCCCGAGGCCGTGCAGGACCGGGCGGAGGCCTGGCTGCGGGAGGCGCTGCGGCACGTTCCCGCCGCCAACAACTGGTACTTCTTCCCGTACACCGTGGCGTCGTTCCTGGAGTCGGCTGGACGCGGTGACGACGAGACCCGTCAAGCTCAGGACCGCGCCATGGAACTGCTCCAAGGCTGGTACGTCGGCGACGGCTGGTACTCCGACGGCGACGGCCGCGCGTTCGACCACTACAACGGCTGGGCGCTGCACCTCTACCCGGCGCTGGACGCGCACCTGAACGGCCGCCCCGTCACCACCCACCTGCGCGAGCACCTGGAGAGCTTCCACCTGATGTTCGGCGCGGACGGCGCGCCGCTCTACTTCGGACGATCGCTCACCTACCGCTTCGCCGCCGCGTCGGCCGTGGCACTGGGCGCGCTCACCGGTGAGACGCCGCTGAGCCCCGGCCACTCCCGTCACCTCATCGGCAAGACCCTCCAGTACTTCCTCGACCGGGGATCGCTCACCGACGGCCTGCTCAGTCTCGGCTGGCACGGCCCGCACGAGGCCGGTCTCCAGGTCTACTCCGGACCGGCCTCGCCGTACTGGGCGTCGAAGGCGTTCGTCTGCCTGCTCGCCGGCCCCGACCATCCACTGTGGACGGCACCGGAGGAGAGCCCGGACGAGGACCGCACGCTCGCACTGCCCGGCCCGGGTTTCCTGATCCAGCGGCACAACGGCGTGACGCGGCTGCACAACCACGGCAGCGACCACGTCCGTCCGTTCGAGGGCGAGTACGCGACCGAGGACGACCCGCTGTACAGCCGCTTCGCCTACTCGACGGCCAGCGGCCCGACGGCGCGGCACAACGTCGCCGACAACCACATCAGCCTCGTCGTCCGGGGCGACCGCAGCGTGCGCAGGCGGATCCACCCGCTGGGCGCGGCGGACAACTGGGCCGCCTCCTGGCACCGGCCGGTGTTCGACGCGAACCAGCACATGGTGCCGGGCCTGCGGATCGAGAGCGTCACGGCCGTCTGGGACGACCAGGAGCTGCGCATCCACCGCGTGATCGGCGCACCGCCCGGCACGAGGGCCGAGCTCACCGGCTGGGCCACGGACCTGCCGTCCTCGCTGGTCGGCGTGCGGGGCTGGACCGGCGAGGAGTCGCGGACCGCGCCGCAGGGCACGGCGTTCACCACCACGGCGAAGGTCCCCGTGCTGACCGCGGACGTCGAGGGCACCGTGACGCTCGCGGCGGTGGCGGTGCTCAACGGCACCGTTGCGGAAGTCGACTGGAATGCCCGTGTCGACGAGATCCTGCGGCTGACCCTGGACGCCTGAACGGGGTACGACGGCGGGGGTGAGGCTCGCCGGCCGCGCCTGAACGGGGTAACGCGGCGGCGGCAGGCCCGATGAAGGGATGTGCGCATCACCCTTCTCGCCGCCGCCGCGTTCCTGCTCGCAGCCTGCACCTCCACCCCGGAGGCCGCGCCGTCGCAGGTGCCGCCGGCCCCGACGACCGTCGAGCAGCCCGCGGGCAACGGCCCCAACTGCGCGAACGCCAACTCCTCCGTCGTGGGCAAGGCTCTCGGGCTGCGCCTGCAGGGCCAGCAGGAGACCGTCGACAAGGCGGTCACGACCTGCCGGTACGTGGGCGCGGGCATGCCGGTCGAGGTGCGGTTCACGGCGAACGCGACCGCCACCACGTTCGCCAAGGGCAAGCCCGAGAAGGCCAAGGCGCTCGAGGGCCTGTTCGACGAGGCCTACGAGGCGACTGCCGGCGGTGCCGAGACCGCGCAGCACACGGTGGCCGCGCGCAAGGGCAAGACCCAGATCGAAGTGATGTCCCCGGCGGGCGTCGAGCCGTCGAAGAAGCTGATCACCGACCTGTTCGGCCGCATCTAGACGGGGATGTCGAAGAACGAGAGCACGCGCGCGCCGGGTGCCAGCCACGGTTCCAGCAGCGCGTTCGCCCGGCCGGGATCGCGGTGGAACAGCCCGACCCGCACCGCGAACACCAGGTCGAACCGACGATCGCCGAGGTTCATGTCCTCCAGCGACGCGATGAGGAACTCCGCCTTGCCCGACGCCACGTACGACGCGTTGCGGCGGGTCGCGGCCTCGATCATCCTGGTGGAGCGGTCGATCGCGGTGAGCGTGCCGGTGGACAGCAGTTCGCACACCAGGGTGGCGGCCACGCCCTGACCGCAGCCGATCTCCAGCACCCGGTCACCGGGCCGGATCGCGAGTTGGCCGACCACACCCCGCAGACGCTCGCTCATGGTCCACATGATGCGTCAGCACGGCGGGCGGGGCTACTCCCGCAGCCCCTGCCCGAAGTGATCGAGTGCTGCGACGGTCAGCCCAGGCCGCCCAGGTTGACCATCCAGCTGACGCCGAACCTGTCGACGAGGTCGCCGTACTCGTCGCCCCACATCTGCTTCTCCAGCGGGGTACCGACCTTGCCGCCGTCGGCGAGCGCGTTGAAGTAGTCGCGCAGCACTTCCTCGTCGCCCGACAGCGACACCGTGATGCTGGAGCCCGACCTGTGCTCCATGCCGGGAGGTGTGTCGGCGGCCATGATCGTGTAACCGGCGTCGGTCTCCAGCTGCGCGTGCATGATCTGGTCGGCCTGCGGCGTGTCCTGCATGCCGAACTCGCCGAAGGTGTTCATCTTCAGTTCGCCGCCGAAGACCGACTGGTAGAACTCCATCGCCTGGCGAGCTTGACCGTCGAAGCTGATGTACGGGTTGAGGCGAGTGGCCACCGGAATCGCTCCTTCTCCGAAGATGGACACGCATCCTCGCAAACCCTTGGCACACCTACAACTTGAACTTCATCGAAGAAGAATTCTATTCAGTGACTCCCGGGTCACCCTGTGCGACTTTGCCCGTGTACATGAGTGTGGCTTCGGGTGTGAGCGGGTGGAACGTTCCGGCGCGCACGTCGCGGTAGGCGCGTTCCAGCGGCGACCGCTTGAAGAACGACCGTCCACCCAGGACCTCCATCGCGATGTCCACGACCTCGATCGCCTCCACGACGGCCTGCCGCTTGGCCAGCATCACGGTGACGGTCGACTCGGCGTTGGCCGTGTAGTCGTCGCCGAGCTCCTCGATCGAGCCCATCAGCGACCACCACGCGGTGCGCAGCTTGTAGTCCATCAACCCGATCTGCCTGGTGGCGTTCTTCGACGTCGTCCGCACGGCCACGTCCCGCGCACCCGACGCGATGCCGAAGTACGTCGCCCCGCAGACCGGTGCGAAGTGGACGACCGCGGCGAACAGGGGCGCGCCGAACTCGCCGTACGGCCGGCGGGCGGCGATCTTCTCGGCGGGGATGAACACGTCCTCCAGCACGACGTCGTGGCTGGCCGTGCCGCGCATGCCGAGCGTGTCCCACGTTTCCTCGATGCGCACGCCGTCGGCGTTCAGCGGCGCGCTGAAGTGCAGCACCTCGTCGCCGAGAACAGCGGACGTCGCCACGACGTTCGCGCGCGGCGACTGGCTGCAGAACGCCTTGCGGCCGTTCACCAGGAAACCGCCGTCCACCGGTGTCGCCGTCGTCGTGGGCCACAGCCAGTCCGAGCCGCCGCTGGTAGCGATGACCAGGCCTTCCGCTGCCACGCGCCGCAGCACGCCCTCCGCGTCCGGCGCGCCCTTGCGTCTGCGATATCCCTGCATCAGCGTCAGGTACAGGTGCATGGTGACGGCCAGCGCGGTCGCGCCGTCGTGCCGGGCGAGCTCGGCCTGGGCGTAGCAGACCTGGCGCATCGTGGCGCCGAGCCCGCCCAGTTCCTCGGGTACGGCCAACGCCAGATAGCCCTCCTCGCGCATGGCCTCGTACGCCTCGCTCACGAACGTGGCGTCGCGGTCGTGCTCGGACGCGTGGGCCGCGGCGATCGTGCCGATGCGGGCGGCCATGTCCGCGAACTTCGCGTCGTCGTCTCTGGTGACGGTGGGGAACGTGCTGGTCACCCGCGGTGTCTCAAGTGTTGTCATGCGACAAACGTAAGAACGCGCAAGCCCCGCAGGTAGTTCTGAAAGTGAACCGGACGGCGGTAACGAAACGCCGCCGGCGACGGAGACTTTCCCTGTGAGGACGTATGCGCAGTACTGCCCGATCGTCCGCGCCGTCGAGGTGCTGGGCGACCGGTGGACGTTGCTGATCGTGCGGGACATGCTCGTCGGTGCCACGCGCTTCAACGAACTCTCCCGCGGCCTGCCGGGACTCTCGCGGGCCCTGCTGTCCCGGCGGCTGCGGCAGCTCGCGAACGCCGGACTGGTGCAGCGCAACGGCGACGGCTACACGCTGACGCCGCCCGGGCTGGCGTTGCGCCCCTTGGTGTTCGGCCTCGCCGACTGGGGCGCCCGCTACGCGTTCGGCGATCCGCGCGCGGACGAGCTCGACCCCGAGGTGCTGATGTGGTGGATGCACGGCCGCGTCGACACCGGCACGCTGACCAAGCGCGCGAACATCGAGGTCCGCATCCAGGACCGCCGCCGCACGTTCTGGCTCGTCGTCGAACCCGGTGACGCCTCGATCTGCTACACCGACCCCGGCCTGGAGGTCGACGCCGTGCTGGCGTCCGACATCGCGACGCTCTACCGGATGTGGGAGGGCGAGGTCGGCCTGCTCGACGCGGTGCGCGCGGGCACGATCGAGCTGACCGGGTCGCGCTGGGTGGTGCGCGGCCTGCCGGGGTGGCTGAAGCTCAGCCCGGTCGCTGAGCACGTGCGCGCCGCCAAGGCGGACGCCTGACCAGCGGCGACAAGAATTTCGAAGATTTTCTGGGCGGTCGTGTCGATCCGGGCTGGTGCCCGTTCGACGCATCAGTGGAAGGACACGACAGCCCAGGAGGAACTCGACATGACCGCCACGATCACCAGCCCCGCCGTTGTTGTTCGCAAGTCGGCCGCCGCCCGGCACGCCACGCTCGTGACCCGCGTGCTGACCGGTCTGCTGTTCACCGTCACCGGCCTGAACGGGTTCCTGAACTTCATGCCCGCACCGGACCCCAGCACGATGGCGCCCGCCGGGGTCGCGTTCACGACCGCCTTGTACGCCACCGGTTACATGCTGCAGCTGGCCTCGGGTGTGCAGCTCGTCGCCGGTGTCCTGCTGGTGGTCGGCCGGTTCGTCCCGCTGGCGCTCGCGATCCTGGCTCCGATGGTCGTGAACATCTTCCTGATCCACGTCTTCCTGGAGCCGTCGGGTCTCGGCATCGCGATCCTGGTGGTGCTGGCCGAGATCGGTCTCGCGTGGGCGTACCGCGACAAGTTCCGCCCGATGCTTCAGGCCCGCTAGACCCCTACCGCGCCATGAACGCGGCGAGCAGCGCCTGCACCTCGTAGACGTCGACGCCCTTGCCGAACTGCTTGGAGATCGGGGCGTCGGCGCTGGAGACCCAGATCTTCAGTTCCGCGTCCATGTCGAAGTGGCCGGCCGTCTCGACCGAGAACTGCGTGATCGCCTTGTAGGGCACGGAGTGGTACTCGACCTTCTTGCCCGTCATGCCCTGCTTGTCGACCAGGATCAGCCTCCGGTCGGTGAACAGGAACGAGTCGCGCACCAGCTGGTACGCCGCGTGGATCTGTTCGCCCTGCGCCAGCAGCCGCCCGAACTCCTTCGCGGCGTCCCGCGGGTCGAGCTTCGACGCGTTCCCCATCATTCCGCTGAGAAGTCCCATACGTCCACGTTTACCAGGCTTTCCGAAACCTTGTCCCGGTACTGGGCTTCTACTGTCCGAGCGCTTCCCGTCGTAGCCCGAAAGTGGATCTCAACAGCCACTCGATCGGGGAGAACGACACAATGCGCAAGCACCTCATCGGCGCCGCCGGACTGGCGGGGGTCACCGCCCTGCTCGTCGGATGTTCCAGCGCCCCAGCGCAATCCGCCACCACGGAGGCGGCGCCGACGCCCGAGCAGATCAAGGCGTTGTTCGCCGACTGGAACACCGCCCTCGCCACGGGGGACGCCCAGAAGGTGGCCGATCGCTACGCTCCGAACGCGGTTCTGCTGCCCACGGTGTCGAACCAGGTGCGGTCCACGCGGGCCGAGATCGTCGACTACTTCGAGCACTTCCTGCTGAACAGGCCGAGCGGGGAGATCCTCGACTCGCACGTCGCCGTCCTCGACGCCGACGACGCGATCGACGCGGGCACCTACCGGTTCTCGCTCACCAAGGACGGCAGGCCGACGACCGTGGACGCCCGCTACACGTTCGTCTACGAGAAGATCGGCGGGAAGTGGCTCATCGTGAACCACCACTCGTCGGCGATGCCGGAGCAAGCCTGATCCGCACGCACAACCCGCCGCTGGACGAGGCCTCCAGCGACACCGCGCCGCCGTCGTCGGTGACGAGCTGCTTGACGATCGCGAGGCCCAGGCCCGATCCGCCCTTGCCGGTGAGGCCCTGACCGCGCCAGAACCTGTCGAACGCCCGCGCCCGGTCGGCCTCCGGCAGGCCGGGGCCGGCGTCGATGACCTCCACCAGGCCCGGCCGCGTGGTGCGGACGAGGATCGTGGCGCCGTCCGGGGACACCTCCAGCGCGTTGGACAGCACGTTGTCCAGCACCTGCTCGAGGTGTCCCGGCGTCGCGAGGACGCGGATGTCGAAGCCCTCGCTGACCAGGGAGATCGAGCGTTCGTCCGCGGCGGCGCGCCACGCGGTGAACCGTTCCGCGACGACGTCGAGCACCTGCACCGGTTCGGGGTGGGGGACGTCCGCCTCGGCGCGTGCCAGCGCCAGCAGGCCGTTGACCAGCCTCGACATCCGCACGACCTCGGCCGTCGCCATGTCGACGTCCTCGCGGACCACCGGGTCGTCGACGCCGTCGGCCACGTTGTCGAGCGAGAGCCGCAGCGCGGTCAGCGGGGTGCGGAGCTGGTGCGAGGCGTCGCCGATGAACGCCCGCTGCGAGCCGACCAGCGTGCCGATCGTCTCGGTGGCGGTGTTCAGGGTCCTGGCGAGCGTGCGGGTCTCCGGCGGTCCCGTCTCCTCGGCCCGCGCGGACAGGTCGCCGTCGCGCAGCCGGCCCGCCATCGCGTTCAGTTCGCGCAGCGGCCGGGTGACCCTGCGCGCGAGCCACAGTCCCAGGAACGCCGCCAGGATCAGCACGCCCACGGCGAGCGCGGCCCGGAAACCCCAGATCTGCCAGAGCCGTTGCGTGATCCGATCGTCCGGATAGGACAGGCGGATCGCGCCGACGACGGTGCCGTCCGGTGTCTTCGCCGGAACCGTGAGCTTCAGTCCCTCGTCGTCCCAGACCGTCGACTCCGCCTGGGGTTCGAGGACGTCGATGCGGCCGGGCGTCTGGCGTTCGTAGGCGTCGACCAAGGCGTTCAACGACCTGGTGTCGCCCGACGCGAGCAACAACGCGGCGGTGTCGGCCTCGCGGCGCGCGGTGTTCTCGGCGTCGCCGTAGATCTGAGCGTTCAGCGTGAACGCCACCGGCACCGTGAACGCGGCGATCGCCACCGCCACCAGGAGCAGGTAGCTCCAGGCGAGCTGGCGGATCACGGGAGCACCAGCCGGAATCCCACGCCCCGCACGGTCTCCAGCGAGGCCGCGTCACCGAGCTTGCGGCGCAGCACCCCGACGTGCACGTCGAGCGTCTTGGTGGGGCCGAACCAGTTCTCGTCCCACACCGCCTCCATGATCTGCTCGCGGGTGAACACCGCGCCCGGCTCCTCGGCGAGGAACGACAGCAGGTCGAACTCCTTCGGTGTCAGCTCGACCTCGTCCCCGTCGAGGTGGACCCGCCGCCCGCGCCGGTCGATGCGCACCCGCCCTTGCACCTCCGGCTCGGGTTGAGCAGGCTGCACGCGCCGAAGAACCGCACGCATCCGTGCGACGACCTCGCGCACCCCGAACGGTTTGGTGACGTAGTCGTCGGCGCCGATCTCCAGTCCGACCACCCGGTCGACCTCGTCGGACCGTGCGCTGATCACGATGATCGGCACGTCCCCGCGCGCACGCAGTTCACGGCAGACGTCGAGGCCGTCCATGTCGGGCAGCCCCAGATCGACGAGCACCAGAGCGAAGTCTCCGGCCGTCAGCGCTTCCGCACCTGTGCGCACCCACGTGACCTCGAACCCGTAGCGGGACAGACCTCGCGTGAGCGATTCCGCGATCGGCTCGTCGTCCTCCACCAGCAGCACCCGCATGGGCGCTGATCATTCCACTGAACGAGGCAGGGCGTTGCGCAGGCGGATGCCGCTGAACTCCAGCGCGCTCGCCGTGACCTCGTCCCAGAACGGCCAGAGGCTGGGCAGCACGCGCAGTTCGATCCCTGCCTCCTCGTGCAGCGCGAACAGGTCGCCGACGCGTTCGGCCGGACCCAGCGGCACCACCGGTTCGGTCGCGACGTGGGCGTGCGCACCGCCGGCGCCGTCCTCTCCGAACGGCCGGAACATGCTCGCGGGCAGCCGGTACGCGTACAGCTCGACGGTCCGCATCCGTTCCAGCCACCCGTACTCGATCGCGTGCACCCTGCTCGTGCCGTCGCTCGTCCACGCCATGGCCCGCGGGCACTGCCGGGGAAACCAGTAGTCGGGGGAGCGTGCGGCATCCACGGCCCACACGTACTCGCCGGGCTGCCGCGCGGTCGCCGCCAGATGCGGGACGAACCGGGTGATCGAAGGATCTTCGGAGAAGTGCAACACCTGACCGTGTGCGGGCCGCATGTGGTCATACTGGCCCGCATGCGGAGGTTGACGCTCGTGGTTTTGCTGGTCCTCGCCGGCTGCTCTTCAGGCGGTGCGGACAACGCGGTCGGCTTCACCGCCGTCGACCTCACGGCCCCGCCCGAAGCGTTGGCGACGCACGGCGACATGCTGGTCATCGGTACCCGCCCGGCCGACCACCCCGAGCTGGTCACGCGGACGAAAGACGGCGCGCTGAACAACTCCAGGCTGACCCCGGCGACCCCGTACGGCAAGGAAGCGCACTGGTACGGCATCACGTCCGACGGCACCACGATCACCGGTGTCGGCGGGGAACGAGGTGGCGCGCACGGCAACGTCCGCTGGAGCGCCTGGACCGGCGACACCCGTGCCATCGACGAGAAACCGCAGGCCTTCAGCACGTTCGGCGGCTACGGCGCGGGCGAGCTGATCGGCCCGGTGCGCACCGCGAAGGGCCCGTTGATCATCGGCACCTGGCAGAGCGCCAAGGCGGGCCTCGACCTCGCGGCCTGGACGTTCGCGGACGACACCTGGACCCGCCAGCCGTCCGAAGGCACCGCGCTGGAGAGCTCGCAGGAGCTCCTGCGGTTCCCGCTGGCCGTCACCCCGGACGGCGACGGCGCCATCGTCGTCGGCTGGCAGATCGCGAAGGGTGTGGTGAGCGCGGCGATCTGGCGGTTCGACGGCACCACCTGGACCACCGCGACCCTCCCGGACGGCGACGCCGCGCTGGCCGCTCGCTGCTGGAACGGCACCTGCCACGTCGTGGGCCGCAGCAAGGGCAAGCTCGCCTGGTGGTCGGGCCCGGACTGGAAGAGGCTGACGACCCCGGACGTCCCGGTGGGCGACGACGACACCCTGGCGGCCCCGGTCGACGTCAACGGCACGCCGACGCTGCTGGTGGACCACGGCGGGGTGAAGCTGGTGTCCGAAAAGGACGAACGCCCCGCGGCGGGCCCGTCCGGCAAGGTCGTGGCGGCGGAGAAGGTCGGCGACCAGGTGTTCGTGATCGCGGGCGGCCGCTTGTGGCGCCTCACCTAGAAAGCAAGGCCCGCAACGTCTCCAGCCCGTCCAGCACGGCCTTGCGCTCCGCGGGGGAGGCCGCGTCCAGAGCTCGGGCGAGCCGTCCGTACGGGCCTTCGGAGATCTCCCGCGTGTAACCCCGCACAGGCTCGGTCACCTCGATCCGCGTGTACCGGCGATCGTGCGGATCGGGTTCCCGGGTCAGGAGCCCGCGCGCCTGCAGCCGATCGACGATCCCGGACGTCGTGGAGTGCGACAGGCTCAGCCGCCGCGCCAGTTCGGTGACCGTCGCCGAGCCCTCCACCACCAGCGACCTGATCAGCTCGACCTGGGGCGCGGTCAGCCCTTTGCGGGCCTGGTCTCCCGACGGGTCGACGGCCGTCGTCAGTAGCTCCTGCCGCAACGCGCGCAGGTGCGCCATCACCGACTCCGCGTCCTCGAAAACCTCAGCCACAGAACGCAGTCTAGAGGTACGTTGCACACGACGCGTCGCATACGACGGATCAAAGGGGCAAAGATGGCGATCACACGCGTACCCACGCCTGCCGGTGACGAGGCCTGGCTGATCACCGGTTACGACCAGGTCAAAGCCCTGCTCGCGGACCGCAGGCTCGGCCGCGGCCACGCCGACCCGGACAACGCGCCGAGGTTCAGCACCTCCGCGATCCTCGGCAGGCCCCAGAAAGCCACCGCGCAGGAGGAGAACGAGCGGCACGCGTGGATGCGCGGAATGCTCGCGCCGGAGTTCTCCGCGAAGCGCGTGGAGACGATGCGCCCACGCGTGCGTCATCTGCTGCACGACCTGCTCGACGACCTGGTGGAACAGGACCAGCCGGCCGATTTCCACGAGGCGGTGTCGTTCTCCCTGCCGGTGCTGGTGATCTGTGAACTGCTGGGTGTCCCCGTGGAGGACCGGGAAGAGTTCCGCCACTGGTCGGAGGCCATGAGCACGCTCAACGACGAGCAGAAGTCGCTGCAGGGCTATGCGAGGCTCTGGAAGTACATGAGCGAACTCGTCGCGCTGAAGAAGGCAAATCCGGGCGACGACGTCATAACCCGCATGATCGAGCAGAATCCGGACGCCCGTGAACAGGAAATAGCCCAGCTCAGCGCCGGTCTGCTGTTCGCGGGTCACGAGACGACGGTCTCCGCGATCGACCGCGCGGTGATGCTGCTCAGCCTCCACCCCGGTCATTGGGACGTGCTCAAACGAAATCCGGAGAGCATCCCGGGCACCGTCGAGGAGGTCCTGCGTCACCGCTCACCCGTGTCGACGCGTTCGGAAGACTCCGGGCTGCCCCGGTACGCGATGGAGGACATCGAGGTCGAGGGCACGACCATCCCCGCGGGCGACCTGGTGCTGCTCGGCATCGACCAGGCCCACCGCGACGAGCACCGGTTCCCCGACCCGGCGGCCTTCGTCCAGCGCGTGCCCAACCCGCACCTCGCGTTCGGGCACGGCTTCCGGTTCTGCGTCGGCGCCCCGCTCGCCAGGGTCGAACTGACCGAGACCCTCGAAGCCCTTGTGACGCGCTTCACGACGTTCGGCCTAGCCGGAGACCTCTCCGCACTGAGCAGGAGGACGGAACAGCTGGTGGGCGGGGTGGTCCAGCTCCCGGTCCGCTGGACGGAGGCCTGACCTGCTCCTTATCGATGCAGTAACCGTGCAGTCACAAGAGGCTCCACAGCGTGATGCCCGGTTTCTGATCACATTGCGCTGCTTGTCCCACATCTTCTGGTCAATGCATTCACCCGGATGCGTCACATCCATCCGTGGTGAGACAGAACTTCACGGTGAATACGGCGATCCGGCCGCACAATGGTCACGCTTCGGCACACAATTGGCGAGAGTCAACTGTTGATGTGGCAGTTCGGCCGACCTTTCCTCCACGCATGGGTGACTATGGCCCGGTCAGTGGGCCCCCGCGTATTGGTGGGGTGGGCAGCGGTCCGCCAGATCGGCGGTTAATCTCTTGCAACTCGTCCACTGCAATCCAGTGTGCCGATGTCGCAACCACCGGGGAGAGGACTGAACACGGGTGGCCGGATTTCTGTTGCGGCGGTTGGTCAACTACGTGGTGCTCGCCCTAGTGGCGACGTTCCTCGCGTTCACGTTGGCCTCCGCCACCTTTGACCCGATCGGGGTGCTGCAACAGCGCAACCCACCGCCACCGGCGGCGACGATCGAGGCGAAGAAACGAGACCTGCACCTCGACCAGCCGATTCCGCAGCGGTTCGTCACGTGGATGGGCGGGGTGGTGCAGGGCGACTTCGGCCGCACGATCACCGACCGCCCGATCACCGACGAGCTCGGCAGGCGCATCGGCGTGAGTTTGAGGCTGTTCCTGCTGGGCATCACCATCGGCATCCTGTTCGGCGTGCTGCTCGGTGTGGTGAGCGCGATCCGGCAGTACAAGTTCAGCGACTACTTCGCGACCCTGTTCAGCTTCATACTGCTGTCCACGCCGGTGTTCGTGCTGGGCACGCTGCTCAAGATGGGCGCACAGGGGATCAACGACTCGATCGGCTCGAACGTGCTGATCTTCGTCGGTGAGACGACGCCCGGGTTCCAGGGCAACTGGTTCGAGCACCTCGGCGACCGGCTGCAGCACCTGGTCGTGCCGACGCTCGCGATCGCGCTCGGTCAGATCGCCTACTACAGCCGCTACCAGCGTTCGTCGATGCTCGACGTGCTCGGCAGCGACTTCCTGCGCACCGCCCAGGCCAAGGGACTGACTCGCCGCAAGGCGCTGTTCAAGCACGGCCTGCGCACCGCGCTGATCCCGATGGCGACCCTGTTCGCGTTCGGTTTCGGCCTGCTCGTCGTCGGTGGCACGTTCACCGAGCGGATCTTCGGCTGGTTCGGCATGGGTGACTGGCTCATCACCGGCATCTCGGCGCAGGACACGAACATCACCGCCACGGTGACGCTCTTCGTCGCGGTGTGCGTGCTGTTCTCCGGCTGGCTCGCCGACGTGCTGTACGCCGCGCTCGACCCCCGAATCCGTGTGAACTAGGCAAGGTGACGACGACGTGACCGTGATCCTCAACGAGGGCGACTCCGCGGGAACCGCCGGCGCCGCCTCCGGCAGCCCCGCCGACGCGGCGCCCGAACCGGGCAGGGCGATGACGCGTGGGCGTCTGGTGTTCATCCGGTTCCTGCGCAACAAGCTGGCGCTGGTCGGCCTCGGCCTGATCGTCGCGATGTACCTGATGGCGTTCCTCGGCCCGCTGTTCTCGCAGTGGACCTATGACCAGCAGGACTACGAGGCGTTCCTCCAGCCGCCCTACGCCGACCACATCTTCGGCACCGACAAGATCGGTACCGACCTGTTCGCGCTGACCATGCGCGGACTGCAGAAGTCGCTGCTCATCGGTCTGCTGGTGGCGCTGATCTCGACGACGGTGGCCGCTGTCGTCGGTGCGACCGCCGGGTACTTCCTCGGCCTCGCCGACAAGACGCTCATGTGGGTCGTCGACCTGCTGCTCGTCCTGCCGTCGTTTCTGATCATCGCGATCCTGAGCCCGTGGTTCCGGGGCAAGTCGTGGTGGCTGCTGGTGATCATGCTGGCGGCGTTCCAGTGGATGATCACCGCGCGCATCGTGCGCGGCATGACGCTGACGCTGAAGGAACGCGAGTTCGTGAAGGCGGCCAAGTTCATGGGCCAGCCCTCGGGCACGATCATCCGCAAGCACATCGTCCCGAACATGGCGTCGCTGCTCATCATCGACGCGACCATCAACGTCGGTTCCGCCGTGCTCGCCGAGACGGGCCTGAGCTTCTTCGGGTTCGGCGTGCAGTCGCCCGACGTGTCGCTCGGCACCCTGATCGGCCTGTACGCCGAGTCCGCGACGACCTTCCCGTGGCTCTTCCTGTTCCCGGCGAGCTTCCTCGTCGTGTTCGTGCTGGCGGTGAACTGGGTCGGCGACGGTCTCAGGGACGCGCTCGACCCCACCTCCACGCGCGTGCGCCGCAAGGAGAAGAAGGACATCAAGGAGAAGGCCGCGTCATGACCAGTTCGGAGATCCTGTTCGACGCGCCGGCCGACCCGCTGGCCTCGGGACCGGTTCTGCAGGTCGAGGACCTTCACGTGTCCTTCCCGAGCGAGGCCGGCCGCGTGCAGGCCGTGCGCGGCCTGAGCTACCACGTCTCGCCGGGCGAGGTGCTCGGCATCGTGGGCGAGTCCGGCTCCGGCAAGTCCGTGTCCTCGCTCGCGGTCATGGGCCTGCTGCCGCCCTCGGCGCGCATCACCGGTTCGATCAAGTTCCAGGGCCGTGAGCTCATCGGCCAGAGCGACACCGAGCTGTCGAGGATCCGCGGCCGCCGCATCTCGATGGTGTTCCAGGACCCGCTGTCCGCGCTGACGCCCGTCTACACCGTCGGCGACCAGATCGCCGAGGCGATCCTGGTGCACCGCAAGGTGTCCAAGGCCGCCGCGGCCAAGCGCGCGGTCGAGCTGCTCGACCTCGTCGGCATCCCGAACGCCGTCGAGCGCGCCAAGGCGTTCCCGCACGAGTTCTCCGGCGGCATGAGGCAGCGCGCGGTGATCGCGATGGCGATCGCCAACGACCCCGACCTGATCATCGCCGACGAGCCGACCACCGCGCTCGACGTGACGGTGCAGGCGCAGGTGCTGCAGCTGCTCGAGACCGCGCAGGAGGTCACCGGCGCGGGCATCGTGATCATCACCCACGACCTCGGCGTCGTCGCCGGGTTCGCGGACCGGCTGATGGTCATGTACGCGGGCCGTGCCGTCGAAAAGGGCAAGGTCGACGACATCTACCAGCAGCCGCGCATGCCGTACACGCTCGGCCTGCTCGGCTCGATCCCGCGTCTCGACGTCAGCGAGAAGCAGGCGCTGGTGCCGATCAAGGGCCAGCCGCCGTCGCTCACGGACCTGCCGGACGGCTGTCCGTTCGCGCCGCGCTGCCCGATGGTCGTCGACGCCTGCCACACCGCCGAGCCGCCGCTGGTGGACGTCGACGGTTCGGCCGAGCACCAGGCCGCCTGCATCCGCACCAACGAGATCGCCGAGACCGACGCCGAGGGCGCCGAGGCGGCGGTCGAGATCTTCGGTGCCGAGGTGGCCGACGCGCCCGAGGTCGCGAAGATCCCGCGTGAGCAGCGCGAGATCGTGCTGGAGCTCGACCAGCTCGTGAAGGAGTACCCGGTCAACAAGGGCGTGGTGTTCAAGCGCCGCGTCGGCACCGTGCACGCGGTCGCGGGCATCTCGTTCGACGTCCGCGAGGGCGAGACCCTGGGCCTCGTGGGCGAGTCGGGCTGCGGCAAGACCACGACGCTGATGGAGATCCTCGGCCTGCAGAAGCCCATGGGCGGCGGGATCTCCGTGCTGGGCACGAACGTGTCCGATGTGGACAACAAGCGCCGCTTCGAGATCCGCCGCGACATGTCGGTGGTCTTCCAGGACCCGATGGCGTCGCTCGACCCGCGCCTGACGATCTTCGACTGCATCGCGGAGCCGATGCAGGTCCACGGCTACGCCAAGGACGTGATCGGCCGGCGCGTGCCGGAGCTCATGCGGCTCGTCGGCCTGCGCCCCGAGCAGCTCTCGCGCTATCCCGGCGAGTTCTCCGGCGGTCAGCGGCAGCGCATCGGCATCGCGCGGGCGCTCGCGCTCGAACCGAAGCTCGTCGTCCTCGACGAGCCGGTGTCGGCGCTCGACGTCTCCATCCAGGCGGGTGTCATCAACCTGCTGGAGGAGCTGAAGGCCAAACTGGGCCTGGCCTACCTGTTCGTGGCACACGACCTCTCGGTGGTGCGCCACATCGCGGACCGGGTGGCCGTCATGTACCTCGGGAAGATCATCGAGATCGGCGAGGTGGACGCGGTGTTCGAAGCCCCGCGCCACCCGTACACGCAGGCACTGCTGTCCGCGATCCCGATCCCGGACCCCGTGAAGGAGCGTCAGCGGGAGAGGATCCTCCTCACCGGCGACCTGCCGAGCCCGGCGAACCCGCCGTCCGGCTGCCGGTTCCGCACGCGCTGCTTCCTGCACGCCTCGTTGCCTCCCGAGAAGCAGCGCAAGTGCATCGAGGTCGAACCACCGCGCGAAGTCCAGGCCCCCGATCACGAGGCCGCCTGCCACTTCGCCCAGATCCGTCAGGTCCTCTGATGCATCCGTCGCCTCAGCAGACCTGCGAGCAAGAGGAACAGTGTCCCCGGCAACTGGTGTCCGGGCACGAGGGAGGTTCACGACAGTGAGTCGACGTACCAAGGTGGGAGTGATCGCCATTGCCGCGGTCGCGCTCACGCTTACCGCGTGTGGGGGGCCGAGCAAGACCGACTCCGGGCTCAAGGGCGCGGACAACGCGGTCGGCCAGGCGGACATCAACCCGCAGGACGCGTCCAAGGTCAAGGACGGCGGGGAGTTCCGCTGGCCGGTCGACCAGTTGCCGGACAACTGGAACTACTACCAGGTCGACGGCACGAACGCCGACGGCAGCCGCATGATCAACACGATGATGCCGCAGCTGTTCAAGCAGAACGCGGACTCGACCATCGAGGTCAACAAGGACTACCTCGAGGAAGCGAAGCTCGCGTCGAGCGACCCGCAGGTCCTCGAGTTCAAGCTCAACCCGAAGGCCAAGTGGTCGGACGGCACCGCGCTGTCGTGGCAGGACTTCGAGGGCATGTGGAAGTCCCTCAACGGCACCGACAAGTCCTTCGACGTCGCCGGCACCACCGGTTACGAGGACGTCGAGAAGGTCGAGAAGGGTGCGACCGACCAGGACGTCAAGGTGACGTTCAAGAAGAAGTTCGCCGAGTGGAAGGGCATGTTCTCGCCCCTCTACCCGAAGTCGGTGTCGGCGTCCGCCGAGGAGTTCAACAAGGGCTGGGCCGACAGCCCGAAGATCACCGCCGGTCCGTTCAAGGTCGGCACGATCGACCGCACCGCCAAGATCGTGACCGTCGTCCAGGACCCGGCCTGGTGGGGTGACAAGCCGAAGCTGGAGAAGATCACGTTCCGCCAGGTCGACCGCACCGCGCTCGCGGACGCGCTCGCCAACGGCCAGATCGACTTCTTCGACATCGGCGCGAGCGTCGAGAACTTCCAGCGGGCGAAGTCCATCCAGGGCGTCACCGTCCGTCAGGCGGTCTCGCCCGACTACTCGCACATCACCTTCAACGGCGCGGACTCCTCGATCCTCAAGGACCCGAAGCTGCGCCTCGCGCTGATGCGCGGCATCGACACCAAGTCGATCACGCGTGCGATTCTCGGCCCGATGGTGAAGGGTGAGCCGCAGGTCACCGGTAACCACTTCTTCCTGCTCGGCACCAAGGAGTACAAGGACAACTCCTCGGTCGCGTCCTACGACAAGGAAGCCGCGAAGAAGGCGCTCGACGACCTGGGCTGGAAGCTCGAGGGCGAGACCCGCAAGAAGGACGGCAAGGAGCTCGTCGTCCGCCTGGTCATCCCGACGCCCAACCCCATCTCGGACAGCCTCGCGAAGCTCGTCCAGTCGCAGATGAAGGACATCGGCGGCAAGGTCGACATCGTGGCCGTCCCGTCCGCCGAGTTCTTCAAGCAGTACGTCAACGTCGGCAACTTCGACCTGACGTTCTTCCGCTGGCTGGCCTCTGCCACGCCGATCTCGGACAGCAAGGGCATCTACTCGCTCGACCCGGCCAGCACCAACCAGAACTACGGCCGCATCGGCTCCGAGGAGATCAACAAGCTGCTCTCCGACGCCAACTCCGAGCTGGACGACGCCAAGCGCGCCGCTCTCGCCAACGAGGCCGACGTGAAGATCTGGGAGCTGGGCCACCAGCTGCCGGTCTACCAGCTGCCCGGCGCGGTCGCGGTGAAGAGCAACGTGGCGAACTTCGGTGCCGTCGCGTTCGCGAACCGTCCGTACGACTACATCCACATGGGCTTCACCGCGTGATGTAGTTCGCTGACAGTTGCACAACGGCCCAGCAGGCTCAACGCCTGCTGGGCCGTTCGCTGTTCAAGTGCGTGTGACCGGTGCGCCGAACGGCTGTACGTTCACTGTGTGCCAGAGGAAAGGCACGCAGAGTTCAACTGGTTGCTGGGGGTAACTTTCACATGTCCAAGACGCGCACTGTGCTCGGCGGACTGGCGTTCGCCGCGGCGTTCGCCGGCGTGGTCACGGCCGCACCTGCGTCCGCTGCTCCGATTCCGGGCTGTGCCACCTCGGTCTGCATCGGCCTCGACTGGCGGGACGGCAACTTCTACCAGGTCACCGGGTACCACGACGTGGCACTCAACCCCGAGATCTACGGGCACATCCATCTGACCGGGCCGGGCGGGCTCGACCTGAACACCAACGACAAGGTGCGCCCGATCATCACCGGTAGTGGTGTCGGACCGGGTCGTGCGTGTGCCGAACTGTGGAAGGCCCTGGGTGGCGGCCAGTACAGCCTGGTGAACACCGCCTGCATCGACATCTGATCCTGAGGTGAGAGCCGTGCCCGCGCAGATGGCGCGGGCACGGCCTTTTCGTCTCGTGGTTACGATGACCGGGCGATGACCTCCCAGACCTCCCAGCCTGTTCGCGCTCTGCGTCACGGGTTCGCCGTGACCGCTCTCGTGCTCCTCGTGTCCCTCGTGGTCGCCCTGCTCTCGTGGCTGTCCTATTCGGATGGTCGCGCTCTCCTGTCCTCCCTGACCGCACGCGAGGTCGGCTCGGTGGTCTCGTTCGCCGACGACGAGGTCGAGGTGCGCTGGCCGTCCGGCACCGCCCGAATCGCCTACGAGGACGGCGATCGGATCGTCGGCAAGCAGACGCAGGTGGCGTTCGACCCGGCGAACCCTTCGCGCGCCGTGATTCCCGGCGCGGACCTGCTGGTGGAGACCGACCGGGCACTTGGTGGCGTGACGTTCGCCGTCGCGGTGGTGCTGCTGGTGCTCGTCGCCGGCGCGGTTAGGGTTCTGCTCGCGGTACGGGCAGTGCGCGCGCCGCCCGTCATCGTGTCCGTGCGGCGCATCCGGCTGCAGTCGGGCCTCATGGTGCGGTCGTGGCTGGAGATCGAGGGCCCGGCGGAGCGCTGGCTACCCGTCTACTACGACCCGGTGCTCGTGACGCTGCCGTCGCCGGCGTCGGTCGAGCTGCGCGGCGGGCGGGTCGCCGTCATCGACGGCGTGACCGTCTACCCGTCCGGCCGCCCGGTGACGAAGCATCCGCGTGGCCGTCGTCTCGACAACCCCGCGCAGCCCGATTCGGAGACGCGCGCGCCGCGCGGACTGCTCACCCAGCTGCGCGTCGACTCCGTGTTCATCGTGCCCGCGCCGTTCGCCGGCCTGTTCTGGGCCTACGTCGACAACAGCGGCTTCACCGGCTGGATCACGGCCACGGTGATCGCCGCCGCACTCGGCCTGTGGTGGGCGGCTTTGCGAGGTTCCGACCCGTCGTAATGCTTCGTGCTCGGTGAGCGACCTCTCCGTAGGAGGCCGTTATGACCCACGTCACACTGCGCGTGCACGAGAACGGGGCCGACGACGAGCGCATCGAGCAGCTGACCGCCTTCCTGCGGTCCGAGCTGAGTGAACTCGTCCCCGTCTCCGGTGTCACCGGCGAGGCCCCCGAAGGCGCCAAGGCCATCGACCTGGCGGAGCTCGGCACGCTGCTGACCACGGTCTCCCAGTCCACGGTCCTGGCCGCGCTGATCAACGCCGTGTCGTCGTGGCTGGGCCAGCGCCGCGAGCGTTCCGTGACGGTCGAGGCGGAGGGCGAACCCCTGGAGCTCACCGGCGCGCCGACCGAGGCGGAGCTGGCGGAGCGTTCCGCGTGGCTGGGACGCCACCTGCACCGTTACGCCCTGATCATCGCGAGCTACGAGTTCGCTGATCCCGGGCTGTCGTCGCTGCGCGCCCCCGCCCACGACGCCGCACGCCTGGGGGAGGTGCTGGCGGATCCGCGCATCGGCGGCTTCCACGTTCGCACGCTGATCAACTCCCGGGCCGCCGAGGTGAACGAGGCCGTCGAGGACTTCTTCGCCGACCGCGATCCCGACGACCTCCTGGTGCTGCACTTCTCCGGTCACGGCGTCAAGGACGAGGCGGGCGAACTCCACTTCGCCACCTCCGGCACCAAACTCTCCCGTCTCGCGGGCACGGCCGTGGGCGCGGACTTCGTGGCCCGCCGCATGAACCGCTCCCGGTCCCGCCGCATCGTGCTGCTGCTCGACTGCTGCTACTCCGGCGCGTTCGGCAGGGGCATGGTCGCCCGCGCGGGCGGCACCATCGGCCTGGAGGAACAGTTCGGCGGCAGCGGCCGGGCCGTCATCACGGCCTCGTCGGCCATGGAGTACGCCTTCGAGGGCGCGGCGGTGGCCGACTCGTCCGAGGGCGAACCGTCCGTCTTCACCTCCGCCCTGGTGGAGGGCCTGGAATCGGGCGACGCCGACCGCGACCAGGACGGCCACGTGGGCCTGGACGAGCTCTACGAGTACGTCTACGACCGCGTCCGCCGCGCGACCCCGCACCAGACTCCCGGCAAGTGGATGCTCGACGTGCGAGGCGACCTGCGCATAGCCCGCCGCGCCCGCCCGGTCTCGGTGCCGGCTCCGCTACCCGCGGAACTGCGGGACGCGATCGACCACTCGCTGCCGGGCGTGAGGGCAGCCGCGATCCCGGAACTGCGCCGCCTGCTGTCGGTGGCGCACGAGGGACGGGCGCTGGCGGCGAGGCTCGCGTTGCGGCGGCTGACGGACGACGACAGCCGCATGGTGGCGAGAACGGCCCGCGAGGCCCTGGGAGAAAAGCCCGCCCTGCCCACCCCACCCGCCCTGGGCACGGCTTCAACGCCGACCACCGCACCGACCGCCCCATCGGCTGCGACCGCCGCTCCGAAGACCGCGTCGGCTGCGACGGCCGCTCGAACTACCGCATCCGCTACGACCGCCCCACCCGCTCCGGTCACCGCTCCAGCTGTGACCACCGCACCGACTGCCGGATCCGCGCCGACTGCCGGGTCCGCGCCGACCACCGCTCCGGCTTCGGCCACCGCATCGGCTACCGCACCTCCTTCGGTCACTGAGACTGCCTCGACGCCCGCGTCGGCGACCACCGCACCCGCAACGACGTCCAAGTCGCCGACCAGGGACGACCTCACCGCGCGAAAACTGTCGGTGCCTCCTGAGACGATGGGAGTGGGGGATTCTGCCTCCCTGGGGGCCGACGAGGCGGAATCGATTCCGAAGGAGCCGAGCCGAACCTTGTTCACCGCGTCAGGCTCCGGCTCGGCTCGCTCTGGCTCGGTTCCCAAGCGGGCACCGGACTCCGCAACTGGTGGCACCACAGCTGGTGACTCCACGGTTGGCAGGTCCGCAGCAGGCCACGCCACCGTTGGCGACCCCGCGCCTGGCGACTCCACACTCGGCGGCTCTGCAGCGGATAGCGCTTCTGCTGGCAGCTCCGCATCCAGCGGCTCCGTAGTCGCAGGCTCCGCAGCCCATAGCGCCGCAGCCGGCAACTCCGCACCCATCTCACTCGCCACCGTGCTGCCCCGCCTCGCCGCGGGCCTCGCCCTGGTGCTCCTGGTCGTCGGCCTGATGGAGATCCCCGGCGGCATCCTCAGGGGCCTCGACACCGGCCCCAACAGCTTCGTGTTCGCCGCGGTCTGGCCGTGGGCGCTGGCAGCGGCGCTGTTCGTGATCACCTGCCGGGACCACCCGTGGGCGCCGGGAGCCGCGCTGGGCCTGCTGGCCGGCACGACGGGCCTGTTCAGCGGAGGCGACACCTTCACCTGGGTTCCGTTCGCGCTGGCGGCTACCGCACTGGCCGTCGCCTGCACGACGACGACCCCGTGGTGGCTGGCGGCGGCGGGAGGCGGGCTGGGAGCGGTGGGCGTCTACGTGATCGCGTCGATGGGCCACGACCTGACCTCGATCAACGGCGACGGCGTGGACGCGACGCTGATCGGCACGGCCGCCGCTCTCACCTGCCTCGCGGCCTACCGCGTCTGGCGCGACCGGTGGTGGCCCGCCGCGGTCGCGCCGGCCCTGCTCGTGCTGGACGCGGTCCTGATGCTGTCGGAGGACGTCCCGTCGTTCGTCACCCACGCGAGCCTGGCGGGCCTGGTCGTCATCCCGCTGGTCGCCACGCTGACGACCGGCCCGGCCAGGCTGGCCGCCTACATCACCATCGCGGCCGGACTGCTGGTGCGCGCCAACGACTACGTGTCCGCGAGCGAGCCGACGTTCACGAGCGTCGCCCACGTGACGCTGCCGCTCGCGGCCGCGCTCGTCGCCTACTTCTCGCGCTCCCGCTGAGCCTTGCGCCGCTTGCCCTCGTGCATCGCTACGACGCGGGCGACCGGGATGGTGTGCCCTTCGGCGATCAGGTCGTCGGGCAGGCGTTGCGGCTTCGGCATGAGCGACGCCCACGGGTCGCCCTCGAAGCGGGTCTTGATCGTGAAGTCGGCCGGCGTGACGTCCTTCAACGACTCCCACGGCACGGGGAACGAGATCGGCAGACCCTCGCGCAACCGTGGGCTGTAGGCGGCGACGACCGTGGCGCCCCAGGCTCGCGTCGAGTCCAGGAACACCTTCCCGCCCCGCTCGGCCCGGATGTACGCGGTGGTCGCGAGCGAGGGATCGAGCTTCTCCGCCCGCACCGCCACCGCGCGCGTCGCCGCGGCCACGTCGTCGGGGGAGTGCTCCTCCAACGGCACGAAGATGTGCACGCCCTTGGCGCCGCTCGTCTTCACGATGCTTTCCAGACCGGCGTCGACCAGCGCCTCGCGGATCAGCAGCGCCGAGCCGACCACGACGTCGAAACCGGCGCCCTCGGGTGGGTCGATGTCGAGCACCATGTGGGTCTGGTGGTGGTCCTCGCCGAAGTGGTCACCGAGGTACAGCGGCACGTGGTACTCGACCGCCCGCTGGTTCGCGAACCACATGAGCGTCTGCTCGTCGTCGCAGATCGCATACTTGATCCTGCGATGCGACGCCTCGGCCCAGACCTCGACGGTCTTCACGTACGAAGGCGTGTACTTGGGGACGTTCTTCTGCATGAACGGGTCCTGACCATCCTTGGATCCTTTTCTGGGCAGGATCCGCCACACCGACAGCTGCCGCCCGGCGAGCACCGGCACGAACCTGTCCGCCACGAAGTCCAGGTACTCCACCAGGTCACCCTTGAGCAGGCCGCCGAACAACGGCTGGTCGAGCGACGAGAACTTCAGCGGGCTACTGCTCATCGGGGACCTCGAGTTCGTCGCGGGCGGCCCACTCCAGCAGCGGTTCGATCGACCACACCGCGTCGTCGATCCCGGCGTGCAGGTCGCCCAGTTCGGCATAGCGCTTCGGCACGGTGGCGATGGTGAAGTCGTGCGGGTCGACGTCCGGGATCTCGTCCCACCGGATCGGCGTCGACACCGTCGCCTCCGGATAGCCGCGCACGGAGTACGCGCTGGCGATCGTCCTGTCGCGCGTGTTCTGGTTGTAGTCCACGAACACCAGCGACGGGTCGCGGTCCTTGCGCCACCACGTGGTCTCGACGTCGTCGGGCGCCCGTCGTTCGACCTCGTGCGCGAACGCCAAAGCCGCCTTGCGCACGTCCTGGAACCCGAAGTCGGGCTTGATCCGCACGTAGATGTGCAGGCCTTTCGACCCGGACGTCTTCGGGAACCCCGTCGCGCCCAGCTCGGCCAGCACCTCCTGCGCCACCAGCGCCACCCGTCGCACCCGGTCGAACGTGCACGTCGGGCCGGGGTCGAGGTCGATGCGCCACTCGTCGGGCTTCTCGGTGTCCGCGGCACGCGAGTTCCACGGGTGGAACTCCACTGTGGACATCTGCACCGCCCAGATGACGTCGGCGAGGTGCGTTACGCACAGTTCGTCGGCGTGCCGGTTGTAGCGCGGAAAATGCACCCGCACGGTCCGCACCCACGGTGGCGCGCCGTTCGGAAGCCTTTTCTGGTGCACTTTCTCGCCCGTGACGCCCTCGGGGAACCGGTGCAGCATGCACGGCCGTTCCCGCAACGCGCGGACGATTCCGTCGCCGACGGACAGGTAGTAGTTCGCGAGATCCAGTTTCGTCTCGCCGCGCGCGGGAAAGTAGACGCGGTCGGGGTTGGAGATCCGCACGACGCGGTCCTCCACCTCGAGCTCCACAGCCGGGGACTTGCCCATGCCGTCCAACCTAACTCTTCCGAGGCGTTTCCTCAGTGCAAACGGTGCTTGCATCGACGCCGTGGCCTCCACACTCGACACCGATCTCTGGTTCCGGCGGCTCTCCGAGGCGCCTCCTGACGCACCCCGGCTGGTGTGCTTCCCGCACGCGGGCGGCTCGGCGAGCTGGTACCAGCCGTTCGCCCAGCACTTCGAAGGACGGGCCGAACTGGTCGCGGTCCAGTACCCGGGACGGCAGGACCGCAGGTCAGAGCCGTTGATCGACGACATCCGCGTGCTGGCCGGCCAGATCGCGCCCCTGCTGACCCGCGATCGCCCGCTGCACCTGTTCGGGCACAGCATGGGCGCGATGATCGCGTTCGAGGTGGCGCTGCGCCGCGATCCGGACCACCTGTTCGTCTCCGGCCGCCGCGCGCCGCAGCTCGTCCGCGACGACCGCGTGCACCAGCGCGACGACGCCGGTCTGATCGCCGAGGTCCGCAAGCTCGCGGGCACGAACGCACGGGTGTTCGACGACGAGGAACTGGTGCGGATGGTGCTGCCGGCGATCCGCGCCGACTACCGGGCCGCCGAGACCTACCGCTACCGGCCGGGCCCGGCGCTGCGGTGCCCGCTCACGGCGCTGACCGGCGACGCCGACCCGAAGGCGTCGGTGGACGAGGTGGGGCGATGGCGTGAGCGCACGACCGGTGATTTCACGCTCAAGGTGTTCTCCGGCGGCCATTTCTTTCTGTCCGACAACAGAAGCGCGGTCGCGGCCTTCGTTTCCGGCGAATCCCCTAGTGCCTGAACCCCTAATTTTGCAAGGGATTCAGGTCCGTCCCGTGTCGGACCAAGCGGTAAGGCGATGAGAGGAAACGGGATGACCAAGCGGGCACTGATCACCGGGATCACCGGCCAGGACGGGTCGTACCTCGCGGAGCACCTGCTCAGGCAGGGTTACGACGTGTGGGGACTCGTCAGGGGACAGGCGAACCCGCACAAGATGCGGGTGTCGCGGCTCATGTCCGAACTGTCCTTCGTGGACGGTGACCTGATGGACCAGGCCTCGCTGGTGTCCGCTGTGGACCTGGTGCAGCCGGACGAGGTCTACAACCTGGGCGCCATCTCGTTCGTGCCGATGTCGTGGCAGCAGGCCGAGCTCGTCACCGAGGTCAACGCCATGGGCGTGCTGCGCGTGCTGGAGGCGATCCGCATCGTCTCGGGCCTGTCCAGCAGCCGCCACAACGGCGCCTCGGCCAAGCACATCCGCTTCTACCAGGCGTCGTCGTCGGAGATGTACGGCAAGGCCGCCGAGACGCCGCAGCGCGAGACCACGATCTTCCACCCCCGCAGCCCCTACGGCGTGGCGAAGGCCTACGGGCACTTCATCACCCGCAACTACCGCGAGTCGTTCGGCATGTACGCGGTCGGCGGCATCCTGTTCAACCACGAGTCGCCCCGCCGCGGCGCGGAGTTCGTGACCCGCAAGATCTCCCTCGGTGTCGCGAAGATCGCGCAGGGCCTGCAGGACAAGCTGGCGCTGGGCAACCTGGACGCGTTGCGCGACTGGGGTTTCGCGGGTGACTACGTCCGCGCGATGCACATGATGCTGCAGCAGGAGGAGCCCACGGACTACGTCGTCGGCACCGGCGAGATGCACTCGGTGCGCGACGCCGTGCGCCTCGCGTTCGAGCACGTGGGCCTCAACTGGGAGGACTACGTCTACATCGACCCGGTGCTGGTTCGCCCGGCCGAGGTCGAGATCCTGTGCGCCGACACCACCCGTGTGCGCGGCGAGCTCGGCTGGAAGCCCGAGGTCGACTTCTCGGCGCTGATGAAGATGATGGTGGAGGCCGACCTCAAGCACGTCGCCACCGAGCACCAGTACGGCGAACTGCTGGCCGCCGCCAGCTGGTAGATCCACCCTCCCGGGATCCACAGCCGTTGTAGTTTGCGGCTGTGGATCTTTTTTCGCGTTCCCTGGGGGAGCTGCTCGACACGGTCGCACGGCTCACGGACGACGATTTCGAGCAGCCGTCCGGATGCGCGGGCTGGCTGGTGCGGGACCTGGCGTGCCACTTCGTGATCGACGCGCAGGACGTGCTGATCACCCTCGTGACGCCGTCGTCCGAGGCGCCGACGCACGACGCCGTGACGTACTGGAAGGTCGCTCACGAGCCCGCTGACGATCCGCTGTCGGCGTTGATCGTCCGGCTGGCGGCCGCGTACGGCGAACCGTGGATGCTCAAGTTCCACGTCGACGACGTGGGCCGGGCGGCGCTGCGGGCCGGTCGGCTGGCCTCGCCCTCCGCCCGCGTCTCCACCCAGGACATGGTGCTCACCGCGGCCGACTACCTGGGCGCCTACGTCTGGGAGTGGACGCTGCACCACCTGGACCTGGTCGCGCACCTGCCGGACGCCCGCCGGCCACACTCCGACGCGCTCGCCCGGTGCCGGGAGATGCTCGAACAGATCGCCGGTGCCTTCCCCGCCTCGTGGCCGGACGAGGACGTGCTGCTGGTGGGAACGGGACGGCGCGCCCCGACCGAGGCGGAGCGCGCCGAGCTGGGGGAGCTGGAGATCCCGTTCGTCCTAGGCTGAGTACAGCCGGGCGTAGAAACCCCTGGCGGCCATCAGTTCCTCGTGCGTGCCGCGTTCCACCACGGCGCCCTGGTCCATGACGACGATCAGGTCGGCGCCCCGGATCGTGGACAACCGGTGCGCGATCACGAAGCTCGTCCGTCCCGCCCGCAACGACGTCATGGCCTGCTGGATCAGGACTTCCGTGCGGGTGTCGACGGACGACGTGGCCTCGTCCAGCAGCAGGATCGCGGGCTGGGCGAGGAACGCGCGCGCCAGCGTGATCAGCTGCCGTTCGCCCGCGGACAACCCGCCGTGCTCCTCGTCGAGCACCGTGTCGTAGCCGTCGGGCAGCGACCGCACGAACCTGTCCACGCACATGGCCTTCGCGGCCTCGATGACCTCTTCCCGCGTCGCACCGGGCCGTCCGTAGGCGATGTTCTCGGCGATCGTGCCCTCGAACAGCCACGTGTCCTGCGAGACGAGGCCGATGGCCGAGCGGAGCTCCTCACGGGTCAGGGTCGTGATGTCCGTGCCGTCCAGCAGGATGCGGCCGCCGTCGAGCTCGTAGAACCGCAGCAGCAGGTTGCCCAGCGTCGTCTTGCCGGCACCGGTCGGCCCGACGATGGCGACGAGCCGGCCGGGCGCCGCGGACAGCGACAGATCGTCGATCAACGGCTTGTCCGGCGTGTAGCGGAAGGAGACGCGGGAGAACTCGACGTGCCCGCGCACCGGCGAGATGGTCGCGGGCCTGGCGGGCGCCGGCGACTGCTCCGGTTCGTCCAGCAGCTCGAACACCCGCTCGGCGGAGGCGATGCCGGACTGCAGCTGCCCGGAGAAGTTCGCGACGTCGATGATCGGCCGCGAGAACATGCCGGAGTACTGGATGAACGCCTGCACATCACCGATCGACACAGAGCCCGACGCGACCCGCAGCGCGCCGACGACGGCGACGAGCACGTAGTTGAGGTCGGTGATGAACCGGGTCACGGGCCCGATCAGACCGGAGATGGCCTGCGCGCTGAACGATGATCGGTACATGGTGTCGTTGCGCCCGGCGAACTCCCGCGCGGCCTGCTCCTGACGGCCGAACGCGGTGATCAGCGCGTGGCCGCTGTACATCTCCTCGACGTGCGCGTTCAACGCGCCGGTCGACTGCCACTGCTCGGCGAACTTCGGCATGGCTCTCTTGGAGATCCACGCCGCCAGCAGCAGCGCGATCGGCACGCAGATCAGCACCAGCACGGCGAGTTGCACAGAGATCACCAGCATGATCGCCAGCACGCCGAACACCGAGATGACCGACGTGAGCATCTGCCCGATCGACAGCTGCACGGTCCGTTGCAGGTTGTCGACGTCGTTGGAGACGCGGGAGAGGATCTCGCCGCGCGGGTTGCGGTCGAAGTAGGCCAGCGGGAGCCGGGTCAGCTTCGCGTCGATCTCCTCGCGCAGCTTGAAGACCGCGTGCTGGACGATGTTGTTGACGACCCTGCCCTGCATGAGCATCGACATCGATCCGATGATGTACAGACCGAGGATCAGCAGCAGCAACTTGCCGAGCGTGTCGAAGTCGACGCCCTGGCCGGGCACGAAGTCGACGGTGCTGATGACGTTCGCGAGGGTGTCCTTGCCCTCGGCCCGCAACTGGGCGAGGACCTGCTCCTCGGTGGCGCCCGCGGGCAGGCCGCGGCTGACGAGGCCGGTGAAGATGAGGTCGGTGGCGCGGCCGAGCAGGATCGGGCCGAGCAGGTTGAGCCCGATCGTCACGACCGCGAGCAGTCCGATGACCACGAGCTTGCCCCGGTACGGCACCAGCAGCCCGAACAACCGCCTGGTGGTCCTGGGTTTCTTCGGTTCCGCGACCTCGGACCGGACTTCGGGATCGGCGAGCAGGGTCATCGGACGGTCCCTCCGACTGGCTGGGAGAGGGCGATCTCCCGGTAGGTCTGGTTGGTGCCGATCAGCTCGGCGTGCGTGCCGGAACCGACGACCCGGCCGTCCTCCAGCACGATGACCCGCGACGCCGCCTCGACAGTGCTGATCCGCTGGGTGACCAGCAGGATCGTCGCGTCGTGCAGCTCGCGGTCCAGTGCCGCGCGCAGCCGGGACTCGGTGCCGAGGTCGAGCGCGGAGAAGCAGTCGTCGAGCAGGTAGATCTCGGGCCGCCGCACCAGCGCCCGCGCGATGGCGAGGCGTTGCCTCTGTCCACCTGAGACGGTCGACCCGCCCTGCGAGATCGGCGCGTCGAGCCCGAGCGGCCGGACGAACTCGGCGGCCTGCGCGATCTCCAGCGCATGCCACAGCTCGTCGTCGGTCGCGTCCTCCTTGCCGTACCGGAGGTTCGACGCGATGGTGCCGCTGAACAGGTGCGCCTTCTGCGGCACGTAACCGATGATCCGGTGCAGTGCCAGCGGGTCGAGGTCGCGGATGTCGGTGTCGTTGACCACCACCTGACCGCCGGTGACGTCGTAGAGCCGCAGTGCCAGCGACAGCAGCGTCGACTTGCCGCTGCCGGTGCTGCCGAGGATCGCGACCGTCTCGCCCGGCCGGGCGGTGAGACTGACGTCCCGCAGCACCGGCTTCTCCGCGCCGGGATAGCCGAACGTGGCACCGCGCAGTTCCAGATGCCCGCGCGTGGCCATCTTCGTGATGGGCGTTTTCGGCCTGGCGATGCTCGACTCGGCCAGCAGAACCTCGTTCACGCGGTTCGCGGACACGGCGGCGCGCGGGGCCTCGGTGAACACGAGCATCGCCATGATGATCGCGACGATGATCAACGTGACGTAGGACAGCAACGCGAGCAGCGCGCCGAGCTGCATGGTCCCGTCGTCGATGCGATGACCGGAGAACCAGATGATGCCGATCGTCAGCACGTTCATCACGGTCATCACCATCACCGGCATCGTCGCCATGATCCGCCCGACCCGCCGCGATGTTCCGTACAGCTCACCGTTGGTGGCGTCGAACCGCCCGCGTTCGTGCTGGTCGCGGACGAACGCCCGGATCACCCGAACACCGATGATCTGCTCGCGCAGCAGGTGGTTGATGCGGTCGAGATAGCTCTGCATGGCCCGGTAGAACGGCGACAGCCGCTTGAGCATCAACGTCAGGCCGGCGATCACGACGACGACCAGCGCGATCAGGATCATCGACACCGGAACGTCCTGCACGAGGGCCAGCGCGACGCCGCCGACGCACATGATGATCGCCGACACGGCGACGTCGGCGGTCGTGAGCACGATGCTCTGGACCTGACCGACGTCGTTGACGGTCCTGGTGATCAGCGACGGCGCGCCGATCTGGTCGACCTCCCGCGCCGACAGGGTCATGACCTTGCGGAACACCTTGTCGCGCAGGTCCCGGCCGAGACCGGAGGACATGCGGGAGCTGAGCAGCATCGCGCCGCTCGCGGTGAGGATCTGCACCGCCGCGACCCCGAGCATCGTGAGGCCGGTGCCCCAGATGTAGCCGGCGTCGCCGAGCAGCACGCCGTTGTCGATGATCTGCGCGTTGAGCGTGGGCAGCAGCAGGGTCGCGGCGGTCTGGACCAGCTGGAGCACCACCAGGAGCACGAGTGTTCCCCGGTACGGCCGGAGGTGGTGGTTCAGGAATCGGGCGAGCACACGACCCAGCACACCTCAGCAGTGGCACCGGCAATCCCTAGACTTGCAGGGCTCGTTTCTCTCGGGCATTCCCTAGGGCCGGTCCTCCTACCTTGAGGTGCATGAGCGAAATCCTGAGCGCCATCGAATCCGACGACGCGGTGGCGCGGGACTTCGAGGCGCTACCGGTGCCGGAGAGCTATCGCGCCGTGGTGGTCGAGGAGAGCGACGCCGACATGTTCGCGGGCCTCCCGACCTGGGAGAAGGACCCGCGGCGGTCGCTGAAGATCCGCGAGGTCGCGACACCGGAGCTGGCGCCCGGTGAGGCGCTGGTCGCCGTGATGGCGTCCGCGATCAACTACAACACCGTGTGGACGTCGATCTTCGAGCCGGTGTCGACGTTCGGGTTCCTTCGCCGGTTGGGTGGCAAGCACCAGCTGCCGTACCACGTCGTGGGCTCCGACCTCGCCGGTGTCGTGCTGCGCGTCGGACCCGGCGTGACGGTGTGGAAGCCGGGCGACCGCGTGGTCGCGCACTGTCTGGACGTGCCGTTGGAACGTCCAGACGGCCACAACGACACGATGCTCGACCCGCAGCAGCGGATCTGGGGCTTCGAGACGAACTTCGGCGGCCTGGCCGATCTGGCGCTGGTCAAGGCGAACCAGCTGATGCCGAAGCCCGAGCACCTCACGTGGGAGGAGGCCGCCTCGCCCGGTCTGGTCAACTCCACCGCGTACCGCCAGCTCGTCTCCGCCAACGGCGGCAACATGAAGCAGGGCGACACGGTCCTGATCTGGGGCGCGTCCGGCGGACTGGGTTCCTACGCCACGCAGTTCGCGTTGAACGGCGGCGCGACCCCTGTCTGCGTCGTGTCCTCGCCGGACAAGGCGGAGATCTGCCGGTCCATGGGCGCGGAGCTGATCATCGATCGTTCCGCCGAGGGATATCGCTTCTGGAAGAACGAGCACGAGCAGGACCCGCGCGAGTGGAAGCGGTTCGGCGCGCGCATCCGCGAGCTGACCGGTGGCGAGGACCCGGACATCGTGTTCGAGCACCCCGGCCGGGAGACGTTCGGCGCTTCGGTGTTCGTGGCGCGCAAGGGCGGCAAGATCGTCACCTGCGCCTCCACCTCGGGATACCTGCACCAGTACGACAACCGCTACCTGTGGATGAACCTGAAGAGCATCGTCTCGTCGCACTTCGCGAACTACCGCGAGGCGTGGGAGGCGAACCGGTTGGTGGCCAAGGGGAAGATCCATCCGACCCTGTCCAGGGTGTACTCGCTCGACGAGACGGGGCAGGCCGCGCACGACGTGCACCGCAACGCCCACCAGGGCAAGGTCGGGGTGTTGTGCCTGGCGCCGTCCGAGGGTCTCGGCGTGCTGGACCACGAGCTGCGCGGCAGAAACATCGACGCGATCAACCGATTCCGCTCCTCTTAGTGAAGGTTCCCGCTATGACGGAAGAAGTAGTCGCGCCGGCTTCGGCGTGCCCGTTCCCCTTCGCCCGTGATCCGCAGAACCCGCTCGACCTGCCGCCGGAGTACGCCCGGTTGCGCGCCGACCGGCCGGTGCAGAAGGTGACGACACCGGCGGGCGACACCGCGTGGCTGGTGGCCAGGTACTCGGACGTGCGGGCTCTTCTCGCTGACACAGAACGGTTCTCCGCCGAGGTGATGAACCCCGGCTACCCGCGTTACCTGTTCCCGGTCGACCCGCAGCCGGGCGCGTTCGTCACCGTCGACCCGCCCGACCACACCCGGTACCGGCGCATGATCATGTCGATGTTCACCAAGAAACGGGCCGAGGAGGTACGTCCGTCGGTGCAGAAGCTGGTGGACGAGCGGATCGACGCGCTGCTGAAGGGCCCGCAGCCGGTCGACCTGGTCACGCACTTCGCGCGCCCGATCCCGTTGACCGTCGTGTGCGAACTGCTCGGCGTCCCCTACAAGGACCGCCTCGCGTTCGGCCGCTGGATCAACACCCTCGTCGAGACGACGTCGTCACAGGCCCACCGCAACGCCGCGGCGGGAGCCCTGTTCGGCTACCTGACGAAGCTCGTGGCGCAGAAGGAGAAATCGCCCACTGACGACGTGCTCGGCCGGTTGGTCGTGAACCAGATGGCCGCGGGCGAGCTGAAACGCGAAGAGGCCGTCGTCATCGGCATGATGCTGCTGTCGGCCGGTTACGACACCACGGCGTCGTCGATCGCGCTGAGCATCCTGACCCTGCTGGAACACCCGGAACAGCTCGTGAAGCTGCGTGAGAACCCGCACCTCGTGGTCGGCGCCGTCGAGGAACTGTTGCGGCATCAGAACGTGATGCAGTGCGGTGTCGGCCGGGTGGCCCGGGTGGACCTGGAGATCGCCGGGCAGCAGATCAAGGCGGGGGAGGGGATCATCGCCCTTCTCTCGTCCGCGGACCGCGACGAGAGCGTGTACTCGGATGCCGACAAGCTCGACATCACGCGTCAGGACTCGACGCCGCTGGCGTTCGGGCACGGCATCCACAGCTGCATCGCGAAGTTCCTGTCCCGCGTGGAACTCCAGGTGGCGTTGCTGACGCTGATCACCCGCATCCCGACTTTGGCATTGGCCAAGCCGGCGGAGGAACTCCGGTTCCGCGACGGTGCCATCGTCTACTCGCTGCGGGAGCTTCCCGTTACCTGGTAAGAGCTTCGTCGTTCAGGGGCACCCCTCGCCGCAGGGGTGCCCCTGTCCGTTTCTAGGGGTATGCCAGGCGCCCGGACGCGAGGATTCCTGACAGGTCGCGTCTCGAGATGGGTTGAGGGATGGACAACGAACAGAAGCTCCGGGACTACCTCCGCCGGGCAAGCACGGACCTTCAGCGCACCAAGAGGCGCCTGCAGGACATCGAGGCTGCCGCGGCGGAACCGATCGCCGTGGTCGGCATCGGCTGTCGTTTCCCCGGCGGGGTGCGCGGTCCCGAAGATCTGTGGCGGATGGTCGTCAACGGAGAACACGGCATCCGTGCCTTCCCCGACGACCGCGGCTGGGATCCCGAGATGCTCGCCCTGTCGTCGAGCGACCAGGGTGGTTTCCTCGAGGGAGCGGGCGAGTTCGACGCCGACTTCTTCGGCATCTCACCCCGCGAGGCCCTCGGCATGAACCCGCAGCAGCGCGTGCTGCTGGAGGTCACCTGGGAGGCCCTGGAACGCGCGGGCATCGACCCGCACGCGTTGAAGGGCACGCAGACCGCGGTCTTCGCGGGCGCGATGAACCAGGACTACCAGCTCGGCCCCGGCGAGGGCGGCGAGGGCATGGTCCTGCTCGGCTCCTCGAACTCGGTCATCTCGGGTCGCATCTCCTACACCCTCGGCTTCGTCGGCCCGTCCGTCACCCTGGACACGGCCTGCTCTTCTTCTTTGGTGGCAATGCACCTGGCGATGCAGTCCCTGCGCGCCGGTGAGTCCACTCTGGCCTTGGCCGGCGGCGTCACCGTCATGGCGAACCCGGCGACCTTCGTGGAGTTCTCGCGCCAGGGCGGCCTGTCCTCGGACGGCCGCTGCCGCTCGTTCGCCGACGCGGCCGACGGCACGGGCTGGTCCGAGGGCGTCGGCATGCTCGTGCTGGAACGCCTCTCCGACGCACGCGCGAACGGCCACGAGGTGCTGGCCGTCCTGCGCGGTTCGGCCGTCAACCAGGACGGCGCCTCCAACGGCCTGACCGCCCCGAACGGCCCGTCGCAGCAGCGAGTCATCAAGTCCGCGCTGGTGAACGCCCGCCTGACCAGTGACCAGATCGACGTGGTCGAGGCACACGGCACCGGCACCGTCCTGGGCGACCCGGTGGAGGCCCAGGCACTTCTGGCCACCTACGGCCGCAACCGCTCGCCCGAACAGCCCCTGCTGCTGGGTTCGGTGAAGTCGAACATCAGCCACACCCAGGCCGCGGCGGGCGTGGCCGGTGTGATCAAGATGATCATGGCTATCCGGGCGGGCGTCGTGCCCCAGACGCTGGGCGTCGACGCGCCTTCCACCCACGTCGACTGGGAGGCCGGCGCCGTTCAGCTGGTCACCTCGAACACCCCGTGGCCTTCCACCGGTCAGCCGCGCCGTGCGGCCGTGTCGTCGTTCGGCCTGTCCGGCACCAACGCGCACACGATCATCGAGGAAGCGCCCGCCCAGGAATTGTCAGACCTCCCTGAGATGATTGGGATGGGGGGTGGATCCCCCCAGGGGGCCGGTGAATCCGTATCGATTCCGAACAGGGCCGCCGCGTCTGACCAGGCCGAAGCCCTGCCGGTGGCGAGCGCGGGCGCCGTGCCGTTCCTCGTGTCGGGCCGGTCGCGTGATGCCCTGCGGGAACAGGCCGAGCGCCTGCTCGCCGTCGCCGGCGCCGACCCTCTCGACCTCGCCTACTCCCTCGCCACCACCCGCGCCTCGTTCGACCATCGCGCCGCGATCGTCGGCGACCTCCGCACCGGCCTCGAAGCCCTGCTCAACGGCACCCCCGCCCCCGGCCTGATCCAGGGCACCGCCGCCCGAGCCAAACAGGCCTTCCTGTTCACCGGCCAGGGCGCCCAGCGCCTGAACATGGGCCGCGACCTGCACGCCCGCTTCCCGGTCTTCGCCGAGGCGTTCGACGAGGTCCTGAACCACCTGGACCCGGACCTCCAAGCCGTCATCTGGGGCGACGACGAGGAAGCCCTCGACCAGACCCGCCACACCCAGCCCGCGCTGTTCGCCGTCGAGGTCGCCCTCTACCGCCTCGCCGAGTCCTGGGGCCTGAAGCCGGACTTCGTCGCCGGCCACTCCATCGGCGAGATCGCCGCCGCCCACATCGCCGGCGTGTTCAGCCTCGAAGACGCGGCCAAGCTGGTCCAGGCCCGCGCACAGCTCATGCAGAACCTCCCGGCCGGCGGCGTGATGATCGCCGTCCAGGCCACCGAGGACGAGGTCACCCCGCACCTGACCACGAACGTCTCCATCGCCGCCATCAACGGCCCTACGAGCATCGTCATCGCGGGCACCGAAGCGGAAACCCGCGAAGTCGCCAAGCACTTCGAAGACCGCAAGACCAAGCAACTGCACGTCTCCCACGCGTTCCACTCGCCGCTGATGGAGCCGATGCTCGACGAGTTCCGCGAAGCGATCGCGGACATCACCTTCGAAGCGCCGATCATCCCGCTGATCTCCCACCTCACCGGTGAACAGGCCCGCGTCGAGCAGATCACCACCGCCGACTACTGGGTCTCTCACGTTCGCGAGACCGTGAGATTCGCCGACGGCATCAGCTGGCTGAAAACCCACGGCGTCACCCAGTTCCTGGAGATCGGCCCCGACGGCGTCCTGTCCGCGCTGGTCGAAGAAGGCGCCATCCCGTTGCTGCGCAAGGGCCGTGACGAGATCGAGGCCATCACCACGGCGTTGGCGGGCCTGCACGTCCGCGGCACCAAGGTCGACTGGAACGCCTACTTCGCGCAGACGAACACGAAACGCGTCGACCTGCCGACGTACGCGTTCCAGGCGAAGCGCTACTGGCCCAAGGGCGGCGGCGGTTTCCACGACCCGCGCGCCGCCGGACTCGGTGCCGCACAACACCCGCTGCTCACCGCCACCGTCTCGTTCGCCGACCAGGACGGCGCGCTGCTCACCGGCCGCCTGACCCGGCAGACCCACCCGTGGCTGGTCGATCACGCCGTGCGCGGCGCGGTCCTGTTGCCCGGCACGGCCTACCTGGAACTGGCGATCCGCGCCGGTGACGAGGTCGGCTGCGACCGCGTCGAGGAACTGACGCTGACCGCGCCGTTGCTCGTCCCCGAACGCGGCGGCGTCCAGGTGCAGCTGTGGATCGGCAACGCCGACGCGAACGGCCGCCGCACCGTCAAGATCTACTCGCGCGCGGAGGGTTCCGACGACGAACCGTGGACGCAGCACGCGATCGGTCTGCTCGGCGCGCCCGCACGCGAACTCTCCTTCGACACCGCGGTGTGGCCGCCCGCCGGCACCACCGCGATCGACACCGAAGGCTGCTACGAGAACTTCGCCACGATGGGCTTCGAGTACGGGCCCGTCTTCCAGGGACTGAAGGCGGCCTGGCGCGGCGAGGACGGCGTCGTCTACGCCGAGGTCGCGCTGCCGGAGGGCGTCGACCCGGCCGGATTCGGGCTGCACCCGGCACTGCTGGACGCCGCCCTGCACGCCGCGATCATCTCCGGTGAGGGCGAGGCCGGGCTGCCGTTCTCGTGGGAGGGCGTGTCGCTTCACGCGACCGGCGCCTCCTCGCTGCGCGTCCGCCTGACCCGTTCCGGCGACAACGCCTACGCCATCGCCGCCGTCGACGGTGCCGGCGCACCGGTCGCGTCCGTCGACTCCCTCGTGGTGCGGCCGGTCGCGGTGCAGTCCTCCGTGGACCGCGACTCGCTGTTCAAGGTCGACTGGGTGCCGGTGACGGTGCCCGCGGCCGACGCGGACGCTGACGTCCTGATCGTTCCCCTGCAAGGGGATGAGGACGTCGTCGCGTCGGTCCACGAACTGACGGAGCGCGTTCTCGGCCTTCTGCAGGAAGAGCGCGACGAACGCATCGTGTTCGTGACGAGCAGCTCGGACCTCGCGTCCGCCGCGGTCTGGGGCATGGTGCGTTCGGCGCAGTCCGAGTCGCCGGGCCGCTTCTCGTTGATCGAGCTGGACGGCACGGAAGCCTCCCAGGCCGCTCTCGCCGCGGCCGCCGGATCCGACGAGCCGCAGCTGGCGTTGCGCGACGGTGAGATCTACGCGCCGCGCCTGGCCCGCGCCGAGATCGAGGAAACGCCGATCGACTGGGGCCGGCAGGTCCTGATCACCGGCGGCACGGGCGGCCTGGGCAAGGTCATCGCCCGGCACCTGGTCGCCGAGCACGGCGTCCAGAACCTCCTGCTGGTCAGCCGCCGCGGCACAGGCGACGTCTCGGACCTGGAAGCGTTGGGCGCCACTGTCTCCGTCGTGGCCTGCGATGTCGCAGATCCTGAGGCACTCGCTGCTCTCGTTGCGGCGCACGAGATCTCGTCGGTCGTGCACAGTGCGGGCGTGCTGGACGACGGCGTGATCTCGTCGCTGACCCCGGAGCGCCTGCACACGGTGCTGCGCCCCAAGGTCGATGCCGCCTGGAACCTGGCGCAGGCGCTGCCGGACGTGCCGCTGGTGCTGTTCTCGTCGCTCGCGGGCACCTGGGGCACGGCCGGCCAGGCGAACTACGCCGCCGGCAACCACTTCCTCGACGCGCTCGCGGAGCACCGCCCGAACACCGTCTCGCTGGCGTGGGGCGCGTGGGCCGTCGAGGGCATGCTGTCCGACGCGGACGCCGAACGCATGACACGCACCGGAATGCCGCCGCTCACCGTGGAGCAGGGTCTCAGCCTGTTCGATCGCGGTGTCACCTCCTCGGTGCCGGCGCTGGTGCCGGCACGCCTGGACCTGGCGACGTTGCGGCAACGCGGCGAAGTGCCGCCGCTGCTGCGCGGCCTGATCCGGATGCGCACGCGCCGCGCCGCTTCGGGTTCGGAGACCGCGGACACGTTGATCCGCCGCCTGTCGGTGCTGGGCGCGGAGGAACGGTCGGACGCCGTGCTGGAGCTCGTTCGCGGCCAGGTCGCGGCCGTGCTCGGCCACGCCTCCGGTGACGAGATCGAGCCGTCCCGCCAGTTCCAGGACCTGGGCTTCGACTCGCTGACCGCCGTCGAGCTGCGCAACCAGCTGACCGCGGTGACAGGCCTGCGCCTGCCCGCGACGATGGTGTTCGACTACCCGACGCCCGACGCCCTGTCCGCCCACCTGCTGGACGAGCTGTTCGCCGGCGACACGGATGTCGTTGTGCCGGAACAGGTGCGCGCCGCCGCCTCGGACGATCCGATCGTCATCGTCGGCATGGGCTGCCGCTATCCGGACGGCATCGGCTCGGCCGACGACCTGTGGCGGATGGTGTCCGAGGGCGGCGACGCCGTGTCGGGCCTGCCGTCGAACCGCGGCTGGGACCTCGAGAACCTCTACCACCCCGACCCCGACCACCCCGGCACGACGTACTCGCGCTCCGGTGGCTTCCTGCACGACGCGGGCGAGTTCGACGCCGGTTTCTTCGGCATGTCCCCGCGTGAGGCTCTCGGCACGGACTCGCAGCAGCGCATCCTGCTCGAGGTCGTGTGGGAGGCGATCGAACACGCCGGGATCGACCCAGTCTCGTTGCGCGGTACGCAGACCGGCGTGTTCGCGGGCGTCATGTACAACGACTACGGTGCGCGTCTGGCCGGTGGTGACTTCGAGGGCTTCCAGGGCTCCGGTACGTCACCGTCCATTGTGTCCGGCCGGGTCTCCTACACCCTCGGCCTGGAAGGTCCCGCGGTCACCGTCGACACCGCGTGTTCGTCGTCGCTGGTCGCGATGCACTGGGCGATGCAGGCCCTGCGCGCGGGGGAGTGCTCGCTGGCGCTGGCCGGTGGCGTGACGGTCATGTCGACGCCGACGGCGCTGGTCGAGTTCTCCCGGCAGCGCGGTCTGTCGCCGGACGGCCGCTGCAAGGCGTTCTCCGACTCGGCCGACGGCGTCGGCTGGTCCGAGGGCGCCGGTGTCGTTGTGCTGGAACGACTTTCCGATGCCGTGCGCAACGGACACCCCGTACTCGCTGTTGTACGAGGATCGGCCGTGAACCAGGACGGCGCCTCGAACGGCCTGATGGCGCCGAACGGCCCCGCTCAGCAGCGCGTGATCCGCGCCGCACTGGCGAACGCGGGCCTGGCAACGTCCGATGTGGACGTCGTCGAGGCGCACGGCACCGGCACGACCCTGGGCGACCCGATCGAGGCGCAGGCCCTGCTGGCCACCTACGGCCAGAACCGCTCGGAACCCCTGCTGCTCGGCTCGGTGAAGTCGAACATGGGCCACACGCAGGCCGCCGCGGGTGTCGCGGGCGTGATCAAGATGGTGCAGGCGATGCGTCACGGCGTGCTGCCGCAGACCCTCCACGTCACCACGGCCTCCTCACACGTCGATTGGACCGAGGGTGCCGTCGAACTGCTGACCTCGTCGCGTTCGTGGCCTGCCGTGGAACGCCCGCGCCGTGCCGGTGTCTCGTCGTTCGGCATCTCGGGCACCAACGCGCACGTCATCATCGAG
Organism: Lentzea sp. NPDC102401; assembly: GCF_044765805.1. Taxonomy (NCBI): domain Bacteria; kingdom Bacillati; phylum Actinomycetota; class Actinomycetes; order Pseudonocardiales; family Pseudonocardiaceae; genus Lentzea; species Lentzea sp. NPDC102401. The sequence continues at coordinate 339,594 of NZ_JBIWKS010000002.1, forward strand.
CAGCCGCCAGCCGTTGAGGTCACGCCGTCCGAGCCTTCCTCGGTCGTCGTGCCGGTGGTGTTGTCCGGCCGCACTCGCCGTGCCGTGCGAGGACAGGCCGCGCGTCTGCGTTCCTACGTCGAGTCCTCTGACGTTTCGTTGCACGACTTGGCTTTCTCGCTGGCGACGACGCGTTCGGCGTTCGAGCAGCGGGCCGCTGTGGTGGCTTCTGATCGTGAGTCGCTGCTGCGGGCCTTGGGCGCGCTGGCGACGGAGAACCCCGACGCCGCCGTGATCGAAGGCGAGGTCGTGCCGGGCAAGGTGGCGTTCCTGTTCTCCGGACAGGGATCGCAGCGCCTGGGCATGGGTCGTGAACTCCACGCCCGCTACCCGGTGTTCGCCGCCGCACTGGACGAGGTGCTCGACCGGCTTCCCGTTCGTGACGTGATGTGGGGTTCCTCCGAGGAGGACCTGCGGCAGACCGGCAACGCCCAGCTCGCCCTGTTCGCCTTCGAGGTCGCGCTGTTCCGGCTCGTGCGGTCGTGGGGCGTGAAGGTCAACGCCGTGGTCGGCCACTCGATCGGCGAGGTCGCCGCCGCGCACGTCGCCGGTGTTCTGTCGCTGGACGACGCCTGCACCCTCGTGTCGGCCCGCGCCCGCCTGATGCAGGCGTTGCCGACCGGTGGCGCGATGGTGGCGCTTCAAGCGACGGAAGCCGAGATCGCCCCGCTGCTGACGTCCGGTGTCTCGATCGCCGCGATCAACGGCCCGGAATCCGTGACGATCGCCGGCGTGGACGACGAGGTTCGTAGGATTGTTGAACGATTCCACGAGCGCAAGTCCAAGCAGCTCGACGTCTCGCACGCCTTCCACTCGCCGCTGATGGAGCCGATGCTCGACGAGTTCCGCCAGGTCGTCGAGGGCCTTTCGTTCAACAATCCGACGATCCCTCTGTTCACTGGTGGGATTGTTCAACAATCCGACTACTGGGTGCGCCACGTCCGCGAGGCCGTCCGCTTCCACGACGCGGTCGAGGCGGCCCGCGACGCCGGCGTGACGACGTTCGTGGAGATCGGTCCGGAGGGCGCGCTGTCGGCGCTCGTCGACGGCTCGATCCCGGTGCTGCGCAAGGACCGTTCGGAAGCGGCGTCGGTCGCGCTGGCCCTGGGACGGCTGTACGCGTCGGGCGTGTCCGTGGACTGGAAGACCTTCTTCGGCCCGGCACAACGGGTGTCGCTGCCGACCTACGCGTTCCAGCACGAGTACTACTGGCCGCTCGGCTCCACCGCCCCGGCCGTGACCGACACGGACGCGGATCCGGCCGACGCCAAGCTGTGGGCGGCCATCGAACGCGGCGACGCCCGCGAACTCGCGGCACTGCTCAGGCTGGGCGAGGAGCAGAGCGCGTCGCTGGACTCCCTGATCCCGGCACTGTCGTCGTGGCGCGCGGGCAACCAGGAGAAGTCGCTGCTCGACTCGTGGCGCTACCGCGTGCTGTGGGCACCGGTCCGCGTCACGGGCACGCCGGTCCTGTCCGGTCACATCGCCGTGCTGACGACCCCGGCCGTCGACGCCGAGCCCTACCGCGCCGCCCTCGCCGCGCACGGCGCCGAGGTCACGGTCGTCACCTCGCTCGCCGACGTGCCCGAGTGCGATCTGATCGTGTCGCTGGTGGCGCTGGACGAGTCGCCCTCGGACGTCCTCACGACCGGCCTGGAGCAGTCGGTCCTGCTGGTCAAGTCCGTCGGGACGCCGATCTGGACGGTGACGTCCGGCGCGGTCGCCGCCGAGACCTCCGACGAGGTGCGGTCCGCGGCGCAGGCCGCGGTCTGGGGCTTCGGCCGCGCCGCCGCACTCGAACTCCCGCAGCGCTGGGCCGGTCTGATCGACATGCCCGCGGCGCCCGACGAGAACGCGTTGCGCCGCTTCGTGTCCTGCGTCGCCGGTCTCGACGGCGAGGACCAGTTGGCTGTCCGCTCGTCCGGTGTCCTGGGACGCCGGCTCGCACATCGCCCCGTTGACGCGCTGCCGTCCGACTACACCGCGCACGGCACCGTGCTGATCACCGGCGGCACCGGTGGGCTCGGCGCCACGACCGCGAAGTGGCTGGCGGAGCGCGGCGTTCAGAACCTCGTGCTCACGTCCCGTCGTGGCATGGACGCTCCCGGCGCCGCCGAACTCAAGGCAGCCCTGGAGGAACTCGGACCGCGCGTGTCCATTGTGGCCTGTGACGTCGCCGACCGCGACGCCCTGGCTGCGGTCGTCAACGACATCCCGGATCTGTCCGGTGTCGTGCACACCGCCGGTGCCGCGCAGCACGCCCCGCTCGAACTGACCGAGTTGCCGGAATTTGCGAACGTTTTGTCCGCCAAGGTGACCGGTGCGGCGAACCTCGACGCGCTGGTCGGCGAGGTCGACTTCTTCGTGTTGTTCGGCTCGATCGCCGGCGTGTGGGGCAGTGGCGGCCAGGCCGCCTACGGTGCCGCGAACGCCTACTGCGACGCACTCGCCGAAGCCCGCCGCGCCCGTGGTCTGCGCGCGACGTCGATCGCGTGGGGCCCGTGGGCCGAGGTCGGCATGGCCACGCACGAGGCGATGTCCGACAACCTGGCGCGCCGCGGTCTCACGTTCCTGAAGCCCGACCAGGCCGTCGTGGAACTGAACCGCGCCGTGATGCACGACGACACCTGCGTCACCGTCGTGGACATCAACTGGGACACCTACTTCCCGCTGTTCACCTCGGTCCGCCCCGCGCCGCTGCTGTCCGACCTGCCCGAGGTCAAGGCCCTCGCGGTCGTCGAGGAGGTCAAGCGCGACGACTCGGAGTTCGCGAAGAACCTCCGTTCACTGTCCGAAGAGGATCAGAAACGCAAGCTCGTCGAACTCGTGCGCGCCGAAGCGGCCGCGACGCTCGGCCACAGCTCGGTCGAGGAGGTGGGGGAGAACCGCGCTTTCCGCGACATCGGCTTCGACTCGCTGACCGCCGTCGAGCTGCGCAAGAAGCTGTCCGACGCCACCGGTCTGCCGCTGCCCGCGACCCTCGTCTTCGACTACCCGACCCCGCTCGTGCTCGCCGACCACCTGCTGGCCGAACTCCTCGGCTCGGCGGAGGAGGCGCTGACCTACACGGCGAACGTCGACTCGGACGAGCCGATCGCGATCGTCGGCATGAGCTGCCGCTTCCCCGGCGACGCGAACACCCCGGAGGCGTTCTGGGAGATGGTGCTCGCCGGCACCGACGCGATCACGGAGTTCCCGGCGGACCGCGGCTTCGACATGGCGCAGATGTACGACCCGGACCCGGACCGCCCCGGCACCACCTACACCACCGCCGGCGGCTACCTGCCGGACGCGGGCGACTTCGACCCGGCGTTCTTCGGCATCTCGCCCCGCGAGGCCACCGGCATGGACCCGCAGCAGCGTCTCCTGCTCGAAACCACCTGGGAGGCCGTCGAACGCGCGGGCATCGACCCGGCGGCGTTGCGCGGCAAGAAGGTCGGCGCGTTCATCGGCTCCTCCTACATCGAGTACGGCGGCGGTGACGGCGGCTCCGAGGGCTACCAGGTCACCGGCAGTTCGCCGTCGGTGCTGTCGGGCCGCGTCGCCTACGTGTTCGGCTTCGAAGGCCCGGCCGTCACCGTCGACACCGCCTGCTCTTCCTCTTTGGTGGCAATGCATCTGGCGTGCCAGTCGCTCCGCACGGGCGAGTCGGCGTTCGCCGTCGCCGGTGGCGCGACGATCATGCCGAACCCGAAGCCGCTGATCGCGTTCTCCCGCCAGCGCGCTCTCGCGAAGGACGGCCGCTGCAAGTCGTTCTCCGACACCGCGGACGGCATGACCCTGTCCGAGGGCATCGGCATGCTCCTGCTGATGCGCCAGTCCGACGCTCTCGCCGCCGGGCACCGCGTCCTGGCCGTGATCCGCGGTTCGGCAGTGAACCAGGACGGCGCCTCGAACGGCCTGTCCGCCCCGAACGGCCCGTCGCAGCAGCGCGTCATCATGCAGGCCCTCGCCAACGCCAGCGTGACCACAGCGGACATCGATGCCCTGGACGCGCACGGCACCGGCACATCTTTGGGCGACCCGATCGAGGCGCAGGCCCTGTTCAACACCTACGGCCGCGACCGCGACGCCGACCGCCCGCTGCTCCTGGGTTCGGTGAAGTCGAACATCGGCCACACCCAGTCCGCCGCCGGTGTCGCGTCCGTCATCAAGATGGTCATGGCGCTGCGGCACGGCGTCCTGCCCCGCACGTTGCACGCCGCCGAACCGTCCACGCACGTCGACTGGAGCCCCGGCACCATCTCGCTGCTGCAGGACACGACGGCATGGCCCGAGACCGGCCGCGCCCGCCGCTGCGCCGTCTCGTCGTTCGGCATCTCCGGCACGAACGCGCACGTGATCTTGGAATCCCCGAGTACGCCGGAATTGTCAGACCTGCCTGAGATGATTGGGATGGGGGGTGGTTCCCCCCAGGGGGCCGGTCAATCGGAATCGATTCCGCCGAACGGAGCAATGTCGCAGTCGGGCGCAGCGGTGCCGTGGCTCGTGTCCGCCAAGTCCGACTCCGCCCTGCGCGCACAACTCGAAGGCATCCGCGCGGTCGACGCCGACGCGGCCGACATCGCGTACAGCCTGAGCCTGCGCCCCCACTTCGACCACCGCGCCGTCCTGATCGACGGCACCGACACCAGGGGCATCGCCGACCTGGAGCGCAAGGTCGCGTTCATCTTCCCCGGCCAGGGCTCGCAATGGGTCGGCATGGGCGCGCAGCTCCTCGACGAGTCGCCGATCTTCGCCGCCCGCATGGCCGAGTGCGCCGCCGCCCTGCAACCCCACCTCGACTGGAACCTCCTCGACGTCCTCCGCAACGCGGGCAGCCTCGACCGCGTCGACGTCGTCCAGCCCGCGAGCTGGGCGATGATGGTGTCGCTCGCCGAGGTCTGGAAGCACCACGGCGTCACCCCGGACGCCGTCATCGGCCACTCCCAGGGTGAGATCGCCGCGGCAGCGGTCAGCGGGGCACTGAGCCTCGAGGACGCCGCCAGGGTCGTCGCCCTGCGCAGCCAGGCCATCGGCCGCGTCATGTCGGGCCGCGGCAGCATCGTGTCCATCGGTCTGTCGGCAGCCGAAGTACTGCCACACCTCGAAGAATGGGGCGACCGCCTCAGCCTCGCCGCCACCAACGGCCCGCGCGGCGTCGCCGTCTCGGGCGACCTGGAGGCGCTGGACGCGTTGTGCGGCAAGCTGGTCGAGCAGGGCGTGCGAGTCCGCCGCATCGAGGTCGACTACGCCTCGCACTCGGCCCAGGTCGAGGACATCCGCGAGGACGTCCTCAACGACCTCGCCACCATCACCCCGCTCACCCCGCACACGAAGTTCCTCTCCACGGTCACCGGCGAGTGGAACGACGCGAACACCGACGCCGAGTACTGGTTCACGAACCTCCGCCAGACCGTGCACCTCCACGAAGCCGTCGAGCAGCTGATCGGCACAGGACACCAGGTGTTCGTGGAGGTCAGCTCGCACCCGGTCCTCACGCCGGGCGTCCAGGACGCGCTCGAAGGCAAGCGCGGCGTCGTCACCGGCACGCTGCGCCGCGACATCGGCGGCCTGCAGCGCGTCCTGCAGTCACTGGCGGAGGTCTGGGTCCGCGGCTACCCCGTCAAGTGGCACCTCGACGGCACCCGCGTCGACCTGCCCACCTACCCGTTCCAGCACGAACGGTTCTGGATCGGCCCGCCGCAGCACCCCGTCGCGGCACCCGGCTCGGACCCGGCCGACTCCGCGTTCTGGCAGGCCGTCGAACAGTCCGACCTCGCCACCCTCACCCAGAGCCTGCACCTCGACGAGGCCACCCTCGCCGCCGTCCTGCCCGCCCTGAACACCTGGCGCCAGAGCAGTCGCGATCAGTCCACAACGGACTCCTGGCGCTACCGCACGACGTGGAAGCCGTTGCGCGGACTCGACAACGGCAGGCTCACCGGCACCACGACCGTCATCACCACCGACGCCATCGACGACACCGACGTGGTCACCGCACTCGGTGACGTGCACCGCGTCATCCTCGACGCCGACGACGACCGCGCCTCGATCGCGGCCAAGCTCAGCGAGACGGACCGCGTCGTCTCGCTGCTGCCCACCGACGAACGACCCGGAACCCTCGGCCTGCCAACAGGTCTGCTGCTGACCGTCCACCTGATCAACGCGCTCGGCGACGCCGGGATCAACGCCCCGGTCTGGAACGTCTCCCGCAACGCCCTCTCCACCGGCCGCTCCGACACCGTCGACCACCCGGTGCAGGCGCAGGCGATCGGCATCGGCTGGACCGCCGCGCTGGAGCACCCGCAGCGCTGGGGCGGCTCCCTCGACCTGCCGGAACAGCTCGACCAGCGTGCGGCGCAACGGTTCGTCTCGGCACTGGTCAACGCCGGCGACGAGGACCAGCTCGCGATCCGCGCGTCCGGCACACTCGCCCGCCGCGTCGTCCGAGCCCCGTCCAAGCCCACCGAGAGCGACTGGACCCCGCGCGGCACCACGATCATCACCGGCGGCACCGGAACGCTCGGCCCGCACGTCGCGAGGTTCTTCGCGCACAAGGGCGCCGACCACCTGGTGCTGACCAGCCGTCGCGGCCTCGACGCTCCCGGCGCCCGCGAACTCGTCGCGGAGCTGGAAGAACTCGGCACGCCCACCACGGTCGTCTCCTGCGACATCGCCCAGCGCGACGACGTCGAACGCATGCTGAACGACCTGCGCGCGGAAGGCCGCGAGATCCGTTCGGTCATCCACACCGCCGCGGTGATCGGCCTGCACTCCATCGACGGATCCACTGTGGAGGGTCTGAGCGAGATCCTCGCCGCCAAGGTCGACGGCGCCGCCCACCTGGACGCGCTGCTGACCGAGGACCTCGACGCGTTCGTGCTGTTCTCCTCCATCTCCGGAATGTGGGGCTCAGGCAACCACGCGTCCTATGTGGCCGGTAACGCCTACCTGAACTCGTTGGCCGCCAACCGCCGCGCGCGTGGCCTGCGATGCACCTCGATCTCGTGGGGCATCTGGTCCGACGACATCGGCCTCGGCCGCGTCGACACCGACCAGATCCGGCGCAGCGGCCTGGAGTTCATGAAGGCACGCCTGGCACTCGCCGGTCTGCAGCGCGCGATCGAGGACGACGACACCGAGATCGCCATCGCGAACATCGCGTGGGACCGCTACCACCCGGTCTTCACGGCGATGCGCCCGAGCACGCTCTTCGAAGAACTGCCGGAGGTGCGCGCTCTCGCCGTCGCCGCCGAGCAGGCCACGAGCTCGGACAACGACTTCGCGGCCAAGCTCAGGACCCTGCCGCCCGCCGAACGCGAGCAGCAACTGCTGGAACTCGTCCGCGCCGAAGCCGCGTCCGTGCTGGGCATGGCCTCGACCGACGCGCTGACCGAGCACCGGGCGTTCCGCGAGGTCGGCTTCGACTCGATCACCGCCGTCGACCTGCGCAACAAGCTCGCCGCCGCAACGGGTCTGACGCTGCCGACGACGATGGTGTTCGACCACCCGAGCCCGCTCGCGCTGACCGAGTTCCTGCTCGGCGAACTCCTCGGCGCCGACACCCCGTCCACCGCCCCGGTGATCGCCTCGGCCGCGTCCGACGAGCCGATCGCGATCATCGGCATGGCCTGCCGCTACCCGGGAGGCGTTGCCACACCGGAAGACCTGTGGAACGTCGTGATGAACGGCGTCGACGCGATCTCCGGCTTCCCCGCCGACCGCGGCTGGGACGGCGACTCCCTCTACAACCCCGACCCGGACGCCCCCGGCGGCGCCTACTCGGTGCAGGGCGGCTTCCTGCACGACGTCGCGGACTTCGACCCCGGCTTCTTCGGCATCAGCCCGCGCGAGGCCCTGTCGATGGACCCGCAGCAACGCCTCCTGCTCGAAACCGCCTGGGAGTCCATCGAACGCGCCGGCATCGACCCGCAGTCGCTCAAGGGAACCCTGACCGGCGCCTTCATCGGCGCCTCCTACCAGGACTACTCGGCGGGCGGCTCCGACCAGCCCGGCGACGAGGGCCACATGATCACCGGCACGCTCTCCAGCGTGCTGTCCGGCCGCGTCTCGTACCTGTTCGGCCTCGAAGGCCCCGCCGTCACCCTCGACACGGCCTGCTCCTCTTCGTTGGTGGCACTGCACCTGGCCTGCCAGTCACTGCGCGACGGCGAGTCGTCTCTGGCGCTGGCCGGTGGCGTCTCGGTCATGGCGACGCCCGGCGCGTTCGTCGGCTTCAGCCGGCAGCGCGCCCTGGCTCGCGATGGCCGCTGCAAGGCCTACTCCGACGCCGCCGACGGCATGACCCTCGCCGAGGGCGTGGGCCTGGTGCTGCTGGAGCGGGTGTCCGACGCGGTCCGCAACGGCCACCGCATCCTGGCGGTCGTGCGCGGCTCCGCGGTGAACCAGGACGGCGCCTCCAACGGCCTCACCGCCCCGAACGGCCCGTCACAGCAACGAGTGATCCGCCAGGCCCTGGCCAACGCGCGCCTCGAACCGTCCGAAGTGGACGCGGTCGACGGCCACGGCACCGGCACGGCTCTGGGCGACCCGATTGAGGCCCAGGCCCTGCTCGCCACCTACGGCCAGAACCGCTCGCAACCACTGCTGCTCGGCTCGATGAAGTCGAACATCGGCCACACCCAGATGGCCTCCGGCGTCGCGTCCATCATCAAGATGGTGTTGGCGCTGCGGGCAGGCGTGCTGCCGCGCACCCTCCACGTCGACCAGCCCTCGACGAAGGTCGACTGGTCGTCCGGCTCCATCAAGCTCCTCGCCACCGAGGAGTCGTGGCCGCAGACCGATCACGCGAAGCGCGCCGCCGTCTCGTCGTTCGGCCTCTCCGGAACGAACGCCCACGTGGTGCTCGAAGAAGCCCCGAGCGTTCCGGAATTGTCAGACCTCCCTGAGATGATTGGGATGGGGGGTGTTTCCCCCCAGGGGGTCAGCCAGTCGGAATCGATTCCGCCGAACGGAGCAGTGCCCGTGCTGCTGTCGGCGCGCGCGGACGAGGCCCTCAAGCAGCTCGCGGGTCGCCTCCTCGACGTCGACGCGGACCTCGGAAACCTGGCCGCCTCGCTCGCCACCCAGCGTTCGACGTTCGAGCGGCGTGCCGTCGTCATCGCGAGCGACCGCGACGAGCTGGTGCGCGGCCTGACGGCGTTGCGCGACGATCAGCCTGACAAAGCTGTCGTGCGCGGGCAGACCACGCGCGGCCGCACGGCGTTCCTGTTCACCGGACAGGGTTCGCAGCGGCTCGGCATGGGTCGTGAGCTGTACGAGCGCTACCCGGTGTTCGCCGACGCCCTCGACGCCGTCTGCGCCTACCTCGACGCGGACCTCGACCGCCCGCTGCGCGACGTGATGTGGGGCGAGGACGAGAGCGAGCTCAATCAGACCGGCTACGCCCAGCCCGCGATCTTCGCGGTCGAGGTCGCCCTCTACCGGCTCGTCGAGTCGTGGGGCGTCACCCCGGACTACCTCGCGGGCCACTCCATCGGCGAGATCGCCGCCGCGCACGTCGCGGGCGTCCTCAGCCTGGACGACGCGTGCGCGCTGATCTCCGCCCGTGCCCGTCTCATGCAGGCGCTGCCGACCGGCGGCGCGATGATCGCCGTGCAGGCGACGGAGGGCGACATCACGCCGTTGCTCACCGAGCGCGTCTCGATCGCCGCCGTCAACGGGCCGACCAGCATCGTGATCGCCGGCGACGAGGCTGAAGCCGAGGCGATCGCGGGCCGGTTCGAGAAGACCAAGCGGCTCAAGGTCAGCCACGCGTTCCACTCGCCGCTGATGGAGCCGATGCTCGACGAGTTCCGCGAAGTCGTCGACGGGCTTTCGTTCAACAATCCGACGATCCCGTTGTTGACTGGTGGGATTGTTCACCAATCCGACCACTGGGTCCGGCACGTCCGCGACGCCGTCCGGTTCGCCGACGTCGTCACGCAGCTGGAAACCAAGGGCGTGCGGGCGTTCCTGGAACTCGGCCCGGACGGCGTGCTCACCGGCATGGCCCAGGAGTCGCTCACCGAAGAGGTGGTGCTCGTCCCCGCGCTGCGCCGCGACCGAGACGAGGTCGTCACGCTGCTGACCGCACTCGCGGGCCTGCACGTGCGCGGCACGACCGTCGACTGGCCCGCGTACTTCGCGGGCGCCACGGCCGAGGTCGAGCTGCCGACGTACCCGTTCCAGCACCAGCGGTTCTGGCCGGAGCCCGTCACCGCGACCGCCACCGACGGGGACTTCGTCGACGACGACTTCTGGGCCGCCGTCGAACGCGAGGACTTCACCGCACTGGCGCAGTGGCGTTCACGCAAGCAGCAGTCCACTGTGGACTCCTGGCGCTATGCGGTCACCTGGAAACCGATCACCGCGCAGTCCGCACTCACCGGCCCGTGGCTCGTCATCACCGACCACGACGCGTCCGAACTGATTGGAGCACTGGGCGTCGAGACCGTCACGGTCAACGCCACCACAAGGACAGAACTCGCCGAACAGGTCCGCGGTGACTACGCCGGCGTGCTGTCGCTGCTCGCGATCAACGCCGAGGCCGAGGACGCACTGGTTCGCACTTCCGTTGTCGTGCAGGCACTCGGCGACGCCGGACAGGACGCCCCGCTGTGGGTGGCGACGAGCGGCGCGGTGTCGGCCGGCGGCGGCGAGCCGATCGCGAACCCGGACAGCGCCACGGTCTGGGGCCTCGGCCGCGTCGTCGCGCTGGAGCACCCGACGCGCTGGGGCGGCCTGATCGACCTGCCCGCACAGCTCGACTGGAACACCGCGCGCCGCATCCCCGGCGTGCTGGCCGGTACGGGCGAGGACCAGGTCGCGGTGCGGCCGTCCGGCGTCTACGGCCGCCGCCTCATCCACAGCACCCCGAGCGCGCTGCACCGCGACTACCGGCCGGGCCGCGTGCTCGTCACCGGCGGCACGGGCGCGATCGGCAAGCAGGTCGCGCAGTGGCTGCTCGACCACGACGCCGAACAGGTCGTCCTCGTCAGCCGCACCGGGACCGCGGACTTCGACGACCCGCGCGTGGTCGTCAAGGCCTGCGACGTCGCCGACCGCGACGCACTGGCGGCACTGCTCGCCGAGCACCCGGTCACGTCGGTGTTCCACGCGGCGGGAGTCGTCGAGGACGGCCTCGTCGAGTCGATGGACGCCACGTCGTTCACGAACCTGTTGCGCGCCAAGGTCCACGCGACCCGCAACCTGCACGAGCTCACGGACAACCTCGACGCGTTCGTGCTGTTCGCGTCGACCGCGGGCGTCATCGGCGGCGCGGGCCAGGGCAACTACGCCGCGGCCAACGCCTTCCTCGACACCTTCGCCGAGCACCGCCGCCTGCAGGGACTTCCGGCCACCTCGGTGGCGTGGGGACCGTGGGGCGGGGCCGGAATGGCGGTCGCGGGCGGCGTCGCGGAACGCCTGAAGCGCGGCGGTTTCACGCCGATGGAGCCCGCCCTCGCGTTGCAGGCGCTCCACCAGGCCATCGAACACGGCGACGCGGCCGTGCTGGTCGCCGAGATCGACTGGGAACGATTCCTGCCCGCGCTCGCCGGTCTGCGTCCGGCACCGCTGGTCGGCGACCTGCCTGAGGTCAAACGCTTCCACACCAAGGAAAAGGTCGTCGAGAACGAGCAGCCGCAGTTCCGCAAGGCGCTGGCGGGCCTGTCGAAGGCCGAACGCAACCGCGCCGTGCTGGACCTGGTACGCGGTCAGATCGCCGCGGTTCTGGGCCACGGCAACGCCTCCGACATCGATCCGGACCGCGCGTTCCTCGACCTCGGCTTTGATTCTCTGACAACGCTGGAACTCCGCAACCGCCTGCAGGTCGCGACCGAACTGACGCTGCCCGCGTCGTTGCTCTACGACTACCCGACCCCCTACGACCTGGCGGACTTCCTGCTGGGTGAGGTCGGTGACGTTCCCGCCGAGGTGGTCACGCAGCGGGTCGACGACGACCCGATCGCGATCGTCGGCATCGGCTGCCGCTTCCCCGGCGGTGTGACGTCGCCGGAAGCGTTCTGGGACCTGGTTTCCTCCGGCGGCGACGGCATCAGCTCGTTCCCGGCCGACCGCGGCTGGGACCTGGCCGCGCTGGGCGCCGGTGCGTCGGCGTCGCTGGAAGCCGGCTTCCTGAGCGGGGTCGCGGACTTCGACGCGCACTTCTTCGGCATCTCGCCGCGGGAAGCGCTCGCGATGGACCCGCAGCAACGTCTGGTGCTGGAAACCGCCTGGGAGGCACTGGAACGCACCGGCATCGACCCGCTGTCGTTGAAGGGCAGCGCGACCGGCGTGTTCGTCGGCACCAACGGCCAGGACTACGAGAACGTCCTGCGCCGCTCGCTCGACCCGGACATCCAGGGCTACCTCGCCACCGGCAACACGGCGTCGGTCATGTCCGGACGCCTGTCCTACGTCCTCGGACTAGAAGGACCCGCCGTCACCATCGACACGGCCTGCTCGTCGTCGTTGGTCGCAATGCACTGGGCGATGCGCGCGCTCCGCTCTGGTGAGTGCTCTCTCGCGCTCGCCGGCGGTGTCAGCGTCATGTCGAGCCCCGACTCGTTCGTCGAGTTCACCACCCAGGGCGGACTCGCGCCGGACGGCCGCTGCAAGGCCTTCGCCGACGGCGCCGACGGCACGGCGTGGTCCGAGGGTGCGGGCATCCTCGTGCTGGAACGCCTGTCGGACGCCATCGCTGCCGGTCACGAGGTTCTGGCCATCGTGCGCGGCTCGGCCGTCAACTCCGACGGTGCCTCCAACGGCCTCACCGCCCCGAACGGCCCCTCACAGCAGCGCGTCATCCGGCGCGCTCTCGCGGACGCCGGTCTGTCCGTGAGCGACATCGACGCCGTGGAGGCGCACGGCACCGGCACGACCCTGGGCGACCCGATCGAGGCGCAGGCGCTCCTCGCGACGTTCGCCGACCGCTCCGAGCCGCTCTACCTGGGCTCGGTGAAGTCGAACATCGGCCACTCGCAGGCGGCGGCGGGCGTCGCGGGCGTCATCAAGATGGTCGAGGCGATGCGTCACGGCGTGCTGCCCCGCACGCTCCACGTGGACGCGCCGACCTCGCACGTCGACTGGACGTCGGGCCCGGTCTCGCTGCTCACCGAGAACACGGCCTGGCCTTCCGCCGGCCGCCCGCGTCGCGCCGGAATCTCGGCGTTCGGCCTCTCCGGCACCAACGCCCACGTGATCTTGGAAGCGCCGGCTGCGGGGATCCCCCCAATTTCCAGCGTACCTGCCGAAAACGCAGGTCAGGGCGTCGCGCAGGAATCTGTGGACAACTCCGTGCCTGTGGACAACTCGGCAGTTGTCGATCTTGCCGGCCCGGAGTCGCCGGCCTCTCGTGCGACGATTGGAGTGGGGACTTCGCGTCCCCCCAAGGGGGCTCCCGTCGTTGTTTCGGCGAAGTCCTCCGATGCGCTGCGCGCTCAGATCGACCGCCTCCGCGGGGTCGAGGCCGATGAGCTCGACCTCGCGTTCTCTGCGGCCACGACGCGAGCGCAGTTCGCGCACCGTGCGTTGTTGATCGACGGCGTCGAAGTCACGAGCGGTGTGGCACGCAAGGCGGGCACGACGGCGTTCCTGTTCGCCGGTCAGGGCTCGCAGCGCCTCGGCATGGGGCGTGAGCTGTACGAGCGGTTCGACACGTTCCGGCAGGCCCTCGACGAGGTGCTCGCCCACCTCGACCCGAACCTCAGGAACATCATCTGGGGCGAGGACGGGGAGCGGCTCGACCAGACCGGCACCACGCAGCCCGCACTGTTCGCGATCGAGGTCGCGCTCGCCCGGCTCGTCCAGAGCCTCGGCGTCCTGCCCGACCACGTCGCCGGCCACTCCATCGGCGAGATCGCGGCCGCGCACATCGCCGGCGTGCTGACCCTCGAGGACGCCGCGAAGCTCGTCACCGCCCGCGCCGCGCTCATGCAGGCACTCCCGGCCGGCGGCGCGATGGTCTCCGTCCTCGCCACCGAAGCCGAGGTTCGCAAACAACTCGGCAAGTCCAAGAAGGTGTCGATCGCCGCGGTCAACGGACCGAACAGCGTCGTCATCGCCGGTGACAAGACCGCAGTGGCCAAGATCGCCAGGAAGTTCGAGAAGACCAAGCAGCTCACCGTCAGCCACGCGTTCCACTCGCCGCTGATGGACCCGATGCTGGACGACTTCCGCGCGGCGATCGCAGGCATCACGTTCACCTCGCCCCGCATCCCGATGGCCACCACCGGCGACGTCACGACCGTCGACTACTGGGTGAACCACGTCCGCGACACGGTCCGCTTCCACGACAACGTCCAGAGCCTCGGCAACGTGGACACGTTCGTCGAGATCGGCCCGGACGGCGTGCTCGCCGCGATGGTCGACGGAGCCGTTGCCACGCAACGCAAGGACCGCGACGAGGTCAGCGCGTTCGCTCTCGCCCTCGGCACGCTGCACGTCCGCGGCGCCGAAGTCGACTGGTCGGAGTACTTCGCCGGCACCACCGCGAAGCGCATTCCGCTGCCCACCTACGCGTTCCAGCGCGAACGCTTCTGGCCCACCACGACGCCGAAGTCCGTCACCGACGACTGGCTGTACGAGGTCGTGTGGGAGCAGCAGCAGGTCAGGACCACGACCGAAGGCACCTGGCTCGCGATCGGGGACACCACGGGCTTCGCGGGCGACACCGTCACGGAACTCGTGCCCGGTGACTACGCCGGCGTGATCGCGACGGGCGGCACCAGCCCGTTCGAGATCCTGAACACCCTGGCCGAGAACGACATCACGGCCCCGCTGTGGTGTGTCAGCGACGAACCCGCTGTCTGGGGTGAAGGCCGCGTCGCCGCGCTCGAACAGCCGGAACGCTGGGGCGGCCTGATCCGCGTCGACACCGACACGTGGGCGATTCCGTCGCAGGAACAGGAAGTCGCGTTCCACGACGAAGGCGTGTTCGTGCCACGACTGCGCCGCATCGAGGCCACCGCCCCGTGGGCGCCGACGGGCAAGATCCTGCTCATCGGCGCGGAAGGCCCGATGGGCGAGCAGCTCAGGGCGCTGGAGAACACCACCGACACCCTGACCGACGACGTCACCGCGGTGATCCACCTCGGCGGCGCCGACTCCCTGCGGCAGCTCGACGAGCAGCTGGGCGACCGGGACCTGGAAGCGTTCGTGGTCTTCGGTTCCGTCGCCGGGACCTGGGGTTTCCGCGGCCAGGCCCAGCAGGCCGCGCACAGCGCGATCGTCGAGGACTTCGCGCGGCAGCGGCGAACCCGTGGCCTCAAGGCGACCTCCATCGCGTACTCGCCGTGGGAGGGCACGACCGACCAGAGCATGACCGCACATCTGCGGATGAGCGGCATCCCGGTCCTCGACGCCCCGAACGCCATCGCGGCACTGCACAGCGCGGTCGCGAGTGGACGGACGAACGTCGTCGTCGCGAACGTCGACTGGAGCACGTTCCAGCAGCCCAACAAGCTGTTCAGCGGGTTCGTGCAGGAGAAGGCGGTCGTCGAGCCGGTTCTCAAGCAGGTGATCGAGCGGTTGCCCGAGTACGAACGACACGGCGCCCTGCTGACCCTCGTCCGGGAGAAGGCGGCGTTGGTCCTCGGCCACAACGGGACCGACGCGATCGAGCCGGACGTGCCGTTCCGCGACCTCGGTTTCGACTCCCTCACCGCCGTCGACCTGCGCAACCAGATCCAGACCGAGTCGGGCCTGCAGCTCAGCGCCGCGCTCGTGTTCGACTACCCGACACCGAACGAGCTCGCCGAGCACCTGCTCGCCGAACTCCTCGGCGGCGCGGACGAGGTCGAGTTCGTCACCAGGACCCTGACCGATGACCCGATCGCCATCGTCGGCATGGCCTGCCGCTACCCCGGTGACGTGCGGTCGCCGGAAGACCTGTGGAAGCTGCTGCTCGACGGCGTCGACGCCATCGGGGAGTTCCCCGCCGACCGCGGCTGGGACCTCGCCACCCTCTACAGTGGACAGAGCGTCACCCGCAGCGGCGGTTTCCTCTACGACGTGCCGAACTTCGACCCGGACTTCTTCTCGATCTCGCCGCGGGAAGCGATGGTCATGGACCCGCAGCAGCGCATCGTGCTCGAAACCGCCTGGGAGGCACTGGAACGGGCGGGTGTCGACCCGGCCACGATCCGCGGCAGCGTCACCGGTGTGTTCGTCGGTGGTGGCAGCGGCGAGTACCGGCCGTCGCCCGAGGAGACGGGCCTGGAGTGGCAGACCGCGCAGTCCGCGTCGCTGCTGTCCGGCCGCCTCGCCTACACGTTCGGCCTGCAGGGCCCGACGGTCTCGGTCGACACGGCCTGCTCGTCGTCGCTGGTCTCGCTGCACCTCGCGGCCCAGGCGCTGCGCACGGGGGAGTGCGAGATGGCGCTGGCCGGCGGTGTGTGCGTGATGTCGACGCCGGTCGGGTTCATCGAGTTCAGCGCCCAGGGCGCGCTGTCGGAGGACGGGCGCTGCAAGGCGTTCTCCGACGACGCCGACGGCACGGGCTGGGCAGAGGGCGTCGGCATGCTGGTGCTGGAGCGGCTGTCGGACGCTCAGCGCAACGGCCACGAGGTGCTCGCGGTCGTGCGCGGCTCGGCGATCAACTCCGACGGCGCGTCGAACGGCCTGACCGCCCCGTCCGGACCGGCCCAGCAACGGGTCATCCGGCGGGCGCTGGCCGCGTCGGGACTGCGTCCGTCCGATGTGGACGCGGTGGAGGCGCACGGCACCGGCACGAAGCTCGGCGACCCGATCGAGGCGCAGGCGCTGATCGGCGTCTATGGGCAGGATCGGCCGGCGCCACTGCTGCTGGGCGCGGTCAAGTCGAACATCGGCCACACGCAGGCGGCGTCCGGTGTGGCGGGCGTGATCAAGATGGTGATGGCGATGCGGGCGGGCGAGTTGCCTCGCACCCTGCACGCCGAGACGCCCTCGTCGCACGTCGACTGGACCGCCGGCGCGGTGCAGCTGCTGCAGGAGCGCACGGCGTGGCCCGCGGTCGACCGCGCACGACGCGCCGCTGTGTCGTCGTTCGGCGCCAGCGGCACCAACGCGCACGTGATCTTGGAAGCGCCGGGAGCGTCGGGGATCCCCCTAATTTCCAGCGTACCGGAAGAAAGTGCTGGTCAAGGGGCCGCTCGGCGATCTGTGGACAACTTCGCCGTGCTGCCGGTGCTGGTGTCCGGTCGGACGTCGTCTGCCCTGCGTGACCAGGCCGCGCGCCTGCTCGACGTGGACGCCGACCTGCTCGACATCGCCCGCTCGGCGGCCACCACGCGCGCCTCGTTCGACCAGCGCGCGGTCGTGCTGGCGAGCAGCCGCGACGAGCTGACCGGCGCGCTGGCCGCGCTGGCGTCCGACATCCGCAACCCCCTGGTCGTCCGCGACGAGGTGGCGCGCTCCGGCAAACTCGCGTTCCTGTTCGCCGGTCAGGGCTCGCAGCGGCTCGGCATGGGCCGGGAACTGCACGCCAGGTTCCCGGTGTTCGCGGCGGCGTTCGACGAGGTCCTGAGCCATCTCGACCCCGGCCTGAAGAACATCGTCTGGGGCGACGACCAGGACGCGCTCAACCTCACCGGCACCACGCAGCCCGCGCTGTTCGCCGTCGAGGTCGCGCTGTTCCGCCTCGCCGAGTCGTGGGGCCTCAAGCCGGACTTCCTGGCGGGCCACTCGATCGGCGAGATCGCGGCCGCCCACGTCGCCGGGGTGCTCAGCCTCGAAGACGCCGCGAAGCTCGTGACCGTGCGGTCGGCGCTGATGCAGGCGCTGCCCGAGGGCGGCGCGATGGTCGCGGTCCAGGCCGGCGAGGACGTCGTCCTGCCGCACCTCACCGACGGTGTGGTGATCGCGGCGGTCAACGGCCCCGAGTCGGTCGTGATCGCCGGACCGGAACAAGCCGTTGTCGCGATCGCGGAACGCTGGAAGGCCAAGCGTTTGCGCGTCTCGCACGCCTTCCACTCGCCGCTGATGGACCCGATGCTGGACGAGTTCAGGTCCACTGTGGAGTCACTGACGTTCCAGCAGCCGCGGATTCCCGTGGTGGCGGAAGGCGATGTGACCGACCCCGAGTACTGGGTGCGGCACGTGCGGGAAGCGGTCCGGTTCGCGGACAACATCAGGACCCTCACCGGACGCGGCGTCACCACGTTCGTCGAACTCGGCCCGGACGCCACGCTGTCCGGTCTGGTCGAAGGAATTCCGCTGCTGCGCAAGGACCGCGACGAGGAGCAGTCGATCGTCGGCGCACTCGCCCGCCTGCACACCCGCGGCGTGAAGGTCGACTGGGCCGGCTTCTTCGGCACCCAAGGCCGCAAGATCACGCTGCCGACCTACGCGTTCCAGCACCAGCGTTTCTGGCCTTCGACCATGGTCGGCTCCGCGAAGCCCGCCGCACCGGCGAGCGACGACACGGCGTTCTGGGCCGCGGTCGAGGGTGAGGACTTCGGGTCGTTGCAGAACGTCCTGAGCGTCGACACCGACGCGCTGTCGCAGGTGCTGCCCGCGCTGCTCGACTGGCGCAAGCAGCGCACCGACCACGCGCTCGTCGACAGCTGGCGGCACCGGATCACCTGGAAGTCGTTGGACACCAACAGGTCCGGTGAGCTGACCGGCACGTGGCTGGCAGTGACGACGGGTGCCGACGAGTGGAGCGACGCGGTCATCGACTCGCTCGGCGTGAGCGTGGTGCGGATCGACGTCACCGCGCCGGACCGCGAGGCCATCGCGGACGAACTGCGCTCGCTGGGCACGTCGTTCACCGGTGTGCTGTCGCTGCTCGGACGCGCGGACGCCGGTGAGGGCAGCGCGCCCGCCGGTGTGCTGCTGACCGCCGCGCTGATCCAGGCACTCGGCGACGCGGGTATCAACGCGCCGCTGTGGTGCGCGACCCGTGACGGAGCCGCCGTCAACGGAACGGCTCTCGAGGATCTGACGCAGGCCGCGATCCACGGCCTCG
This sequence comes from Lentzea sp. NPDC102401, assembly GCF_044765805.1. NCBI lineage: Bacteria > Bacillati > Actinomycetota > Actinomycetes > Pseudonocardiales > Pseudonocardiaceae > Lentzea > Lentzea sp. NPDC102401. Next base: position 358,567 of record NZ_JBIWKS010000002.1, read on the forward strand.
GCCGGGTCGTCACGCTGGAACACCCCGAACGCTGGGGCGGCCTGGTCGACCTGCCCTCCGTCATCGACGACAGGGTCGCGAACGGGCTCACGTCCGTCCTTTCCGGACTCGACGGCGAGGATCAGGTCGCGGTGCGGGCCAACGGGTTGTCCGGCCGGCGACTGGTCGCCGCACCGGCGCCTGTGCCGGCACAGGAGTGGCAGCCACGCGGCACGGTCCTGATCACCGGTGGTACCGGTGCGCTCGGAGGCCACGTCGCCCGGATGCTCGCCCAGAACGGCGCCGAGCACCTGGTTCTGGTCAGCCGCAGCGGCCTGAACGCGCCGGGTGCCGACGAGTTGCGTTCGGAACTCGTCGGCCTGGGTGTCGACGTCACGATCGCCGCGTGCGACGTGGCCGACCGGAAGTCGTTGCGGGCAGTGCTTTCCGCGCTCCCGCAGCCGTTGACGGGCGTCGTGCACACCGCCGGCATCATCGACGACGGTGTGCTGGACAAGATGACGCCGGAACGGTTCGAGGCGGTGTTCCGCAGCAAGGTCACCTCGGCACTGCTGCTGGACGAACTGACGGCTGACCTCGACGCGTTCGTGCTGTTCTCCTCCGCGTCGTCGTCGGTCGGCAGCCCCGGCCAGTCGAACTACGCGGCGGCCAACGCGATGCTCGACGCGCTCGCGGATCGCCGGCGGGGCCAGGGGCTCGCGGCGACGTCGATCGCGTGGGGTGCGTGGGGTGGCGGAGGAATGGCCGACACCGAAGATGCGCTGGCCAACGCCAAACGAGCCGGTATCGCCTCGATGGACCCGGTGCTGGCGTGTGTCGCTCTGCGGCAGCTCGTCGGCGAGGGCCTGTCCACGGCGGTTGTGGCGGCGGTCGACAAGGGCAGGTTCTCCGGTGGGTTCAGGCCGAACCCGCTGCTGCGCGAACTGGCCACCGAGGCCGCGGTCGAAGCCCCGGTCGCCGAGGGCGCGTTCCGCGAGAAGCTGCTGGCGTTGCCCGCGGCGAAGCGGCACGACGAGGTGCTGGAGCTGGTGCGGACACGGGCGGCGGAGGTGCTCGGACAGGCCGACGTCGATGCCGTGCGCCCCGATCGGCCGTTCCGCGACCTCGGGTTCGACTCTCTCGCGGTGGTGGAGCTGCGCAACCAGCTCAACGCCGCCACGGGCCTGGCGCTGGCGTCGACTCTCGTGTTCGACCACCCGTCACCGGAGGAGCTCGCGACGCACGTGCTGACCGAGCTGATCCCGGATGCCGCCGCGGTGGACACCGAGGAGTCGGAGATCCGCGGCCTGCTGGCACGGGTACCGCTCACCCAACTGCGCGAGATCGGCGTGCTGGAGCCGTTGCTGCAGCTCATCGGCAAGGGAACAGCTCAGTCTGACGAGGACATCGACGAGATGAGCGTCGACGACCTCATTCAGGCCGCGCTGGACGGCCACACCGACTGATCCGGGACTCCGGGCGGCCGGTCACTTCCCCGGAGGTGACCGGCCGCCGGTTTTTCTGAGGAATTCGCTACCGCTTCCGCTGCTCCAATTGCTGGCGGGATGACCGTGTCCGGCTGGACTGACGGAGCTGATGAATGAGTACCTCCAGCGAGAAGGTGGTCGAGGCCCTCCGCGCCGCGATGAAGGAGGCGGAGCGGCTGCGCAAGCAGAACCGGCAGCTCGTCGCCGCCGCCACCGAACCGATCGCGATCATCGGGATGGCCTGCCGCTTCCCCGGCGGCATCAGCTCGCCGGAGGACCTGTGGGAGCTGGTGTCGTCCGGCCGCGACGCGATCACCGGCTTCCCGGCCGACCGCGGCTGGGACATCGACGCGCTCCTGGGCGGCGGCGTTGACGAGCGCGGCCACAGCGTGTCCGTGCAGGGCGGCTTCCTGCACGGCATCGCGGACTTCGACCCGGCGTTCTTCGGCATCTCGCCGCGTGAGGCCGTGACGATGGACCCCCAGCAGCGTCTCTTGCTGGAGACGTCCTGGGAGGCCCTGGAACGTTCCGGCATCGATCCTTCTTCTTTGCGCGGCTCCCGCACCGGTGTTTTCGTCGGCACCAACGGCCAGGACTACGAGCACCTGCTGATCCGAGGCCTCGACGACGCCACCGGTGACGTTGGTACGGGTATCGCGGCGTCCGCGGAGTCCGGTCGCATCTCCTACGCCCTGGGTCTTGAAGGCCCGACGTTGACGGTCGACACGGCGTGCTCCTCTTCTCTGGTCGCACTGCATCTGGCCGTGCACGCTCTCCGCGCGGGGGAGTGTTCACTGGCTCTCGCGGGCGGCGTCAACGTCATGTGCACGCCGGGTTCGTTGGTCGAGTTCTCGCGACAGGGCGGACTCGCGTCCAACGGTCGATGCAAGGCCTTCTCCGACGACGCGGACGGCACGGGCTGGTCCGAGGGCGTCGGCGTGCTGGCACTGGCCCGCCTGTCGGACGCTCAGGCTTCGGGCTACCCCGTTCTGGCCGTGGTGCGCGGTTCGGCCGTCAACTCCGACGGCGCCTCCAACGGCTTTACCGCCCCGAACGGCCGCGCCCAGCAACGCGTCATCCGCGCCGCCCTCGACCGCGCCGGCCTCGGTCCGTCCGATGTGGACGTTGTGGAAGCTCACGGCACCGGTACACCGCTCGGCGACCCGATCGAGGCCCGCAGCCTGCTGGCGGCGTACGGCGCTGATCGTCCTTCGCCGCTGCTGCTGGGGTCGGTGAAGTCGAACATCGGCCACACCCAGGCCGCCGCCGGTGTCGCGGGCATCATCAAAATGGTGCAGGCGATGCGGCACGGCGTCGTGCCCGCCACCCTGCACGTGTCCCGCCCGTCCACCCACGTCGACTGGACCGCCGGCTCCGTCGAACTCGCCACCTCGGCCGTGGCCTGGCCTTCCACCGGCCGCGCCCCTCGCGCCGCCGTCTCGTCGTTCGGCGTCTCGGGCACGAACGCGCACGTGATCTTGGAAGCTCCGAGCGTGCCAGAACTGTCAGACCTGCCTGAGATGATTGAGATGGGGGCTCGCGACCCCCTGGGGGCAGGCCAATCCGAATCGATCCCGAAGAGCGGGCCGCCGTGGATCGTGTCGGCGAAGTCGGAGGCCTCGCTCGCGGCGCAGATCGAACGGGTGCGCGCGCTCGACGCCGACCCGGTGGACGTCGGGTACTCGTTGGCGACCACGCGCGCGTTGTTCGAGCACCGGGCCGTGCTGCTGGACGGCACCGAAATCGCGAGGGGCTTGGCGCGGCGGACCGAACTGGCACTGCTGTTCTCCGGTCAGGGCGCGCAGCGCGCCGGTATGGGCAAGGAGCTGTACACCGAGTTCGCAGTCTTCCGTGAAGCGTTCGACGAGGTGTTGCGGCACCTCGACCCAGGACTGCGCGACGTCATGTGGGGCGACGAGGAAGCGCTGAACCAGACGGGCAACACGCAGCCCGCGCTGTTCGCGTTCGAGGTCGCCCTCTACCGGCTGCTGGAGTCGTTCGGCGTCACCGCCGCGCACGTCACCGGCCACTCGATCGGCGAGATCGCCGCCGCGCACATCGCGGGCGTGTTCAGCCTCGAAGACGCCGCCAAGCTCGTCCAGGCACGCGCGAGCCTCATGCAGGCGCTGCCGGCCGGAGGCGTCATGATCGCGCTCCAGGCCACCGAGGGCGAGATCACCCTCACCCCCGGCGCCTCCATCGCGGCGATCAACGGACCGGATTCCCTGGTCATCGCAGGCGTCGAGAGCGAAGTCCGCGCGATCGTGGCGCGGTTCGAAGGCCGCAAGAGCAAGCAACTCGCCGTCAGCCACGCGTTCCACTCGCCGCTGATGGACCCGATGCTCAACGCCTTCCGCGAAGCCATCGGCGGCATCACGTTCCACAGCCCGGCGATCCCGATGACCGGCGACGTCACCAACCCCGAGTACTGGGTCCGCCACGTCCGCGACACCGTCCGCTTCCACGACGCCGTCACCGGCCTGGGCGACAGGACGCTGTTCGAAGTGGGCCCGGACGGCGTGCTGTCCGCGCTCGTCAACGCGATCCCCACCCAGCGCAAGGACCGTGACGAGTGCACCGCGTTGATCACCGCCCTCGCCCGGCTGCACGTCGTGGGCGTCGGAGTCGACTGGACACCGTTCTATCCCAACGGCAAGCGCGTCGACGTCCCCACTTACGCGTTCCAGCACGACCGCTACTGGCCGTCGGTGTCGGTGAGCGCGGGCGATGCCGCCGGACTCGGCCTCTCCCCGGCGGACCACCCGCTGCTCGGCGCCGCGATGACCGTCGCGGGCTCCGGCGAACTGATCCTCACCGGCACGCTGAGCAGGACGGGCTGGCTCGCCGACCACGTCGTGTTCCCGACCGCGGGCGTGCTGGAACTGGCGTTCCGCGCCGCCGACCTCGCGGGCTACGAGCGCGTCGAGCAGCTCACGCGGATCGCGCCGCTCGTGCTGCCCGACAGCGGCGCCGTTCAGGTGCAGTTCCACGTCGGACGCGACGGCGCGTTCCGGTTTCACGCGCGGCGCGGCGACGCGGACTGGGTCGAGCACGCGACCGGCCTCCTCGGAGCAGGCGTTCCGCTGCCGGCCAGGGAAAGCGAGTGGCCACCGAAGGGCGCGACGGTCGTCGATCTCGACGGCTTCTACGACGGAACCCCCTACGGGGAGGCGTTCCAGGGGCTGCGCGCCGCCTGGAGGCGGGGACAGGAGGTGTTCGCCGAGGTCGCTCTACCCGGTGACGCAAAGGGTTTCGGTGTCCATCCCGCGCTGCTCGACGCCGCCACGCACGCCGCCGCGTTCCTCGGTCTAGAAGGTGTGCCCACGAACTGGCAGGGCGTTTCCCTTTACGCGAACGGCGCTGAGGTCGTTCGGGTAAGTCTGTCCGTTGTGGACGGTGGTATGAAGCTTGTCGCCGTCGACGTGGCCGGGGACCCGGTGCTGTCCGCGGACACCGTGACCATCGAACTGTTGGGCGAACTGAGCACCCGAACCGGCGTCGACTCGCTGTTCCGCCTCGACTGGGTGCCCGTCACCTGCACACCCGCCGACGTCACCGTCGCGCACTTCGCCGGTGAGCAGACACCGGAGTCCGCGCACGCGCTGGCCGCGGCCGCGCTCGACGCACTTCAGCGGGCCACCGGAAAACTGGTCTTCGTCACCCGCGGAGTCGTGACCGGGGACGACGTCGCGGCCGCGGCCGTCTGGGGACTGGTGCGGTCCGCGCAGACCGAGGACCCCGGCCGCTTCCTGCTCGTGGACCTCGACGACGCGCCGGAGTCCGAAGCGCTGCTGCCCGGCCTCGGTGGACTGATCGACGCGGGGGAGACCCAGGTCGTCGTCCGCGCGGGTGAGGTGTTCGCGGGCAGGCTGGCGCGCGCCACCGACATCGTCGCGGGCGAATGGGATCGCGGCGGCACGGTGCTCATCACCGGCGGCACGGGCGGGCTCGGCGCCGTCCTCGCCCGCCATCTCGTGACGCGCGGCCAGCGCCGGTTGCTGCTGGTCAGCCGCCGCGGTCTGGACGCCCCAGGTGCAGCGGATCTGCGTGACGAACTCACCGCGCTGGGCGCCGAAATCGAAGTGAAGGCCTGCGACGTCACGGAACGCGCTGCTGTGGCCGACCTGCTGGCCGGCGAGCGGCTCACCGCCGTCATCCACACGGCGGGTGTGCTGGACGACGGCGTGATCGGTTCGCTGACACCCGAACGACTTTCCGCTGTCCTGCGGCCGAAGGTCGACGCCGCCTGGCACCTCCACGAACTCGCCGGCGACGCGCGGCTCGTCCTGTACTCGTCGGTGTCCGGCGTGATGGGCGCGGCCGGCCAGGGCAACTACGCCGCCGCCAACGCGTTCCTCGACGCCCTGGCTGCTCACCGGCACGGGCTCGGCCTCCCCGCGCTGTCACTGGCCTGGGGCGCCTGGGACACCGGCATGACGTCCACTTTGGACGAAGGCGATCTGCGCCGAATGCCGATGCTGTCGGTGGAGCAGGGCCTCGCGCTCTTCGACGCGGCCGTCACCTCCGGTGAGTCCCTGCTCGTGCCGCTGGCATCCGGTGGTGCGGCGCAGGGTGACGTTCCCGCGATCATGCGCGGCCTGGTGCGAGCGGGGCGGCGCACGGCCGCGCGCGAGATCGTGGCAGGCGGGCTGCTCGCGAAACTCGGCGGATTGTCTGGTCCTGACCGCGTGCGGACCATCGCCGACATCGTGCGCGTGGAGGCCGCGAAGGTCATCGGCTACGCCAACGCCGACGCGGTGGGAGCGGAGAAGGAGTTCCGCGCACTCGGTTTCGACTCGCTGACCGCGATCGAACTGCGCAACGCCCTCGCCTCGGCCACCGGCCTGACGCTGCCCGCGACGTTGATCTTCGACTACCCGACGCCGCTCGTGCTGGCCGAGCACCTGCTCGCCGAACTGACCGGCGAGAGCACGGACCTCGACGTCACCGCGCAGGCCGTCGCGGACGCGGACGACCCGATCGTGATCGTCGGCATGGCCTGCCGGTTCCCCGGCGGCGTCTCGACTCCCGAGGACCTGTGGCGCCTGCTGGCCGACGGCACCGACGCCATCGCGAGCTTCCCGGCCGACCGCGGCTGGGAGCAGGACGCGCTGGCCGCCGGTGGCACAGTCGAAGGCGGTTTCCTCTACGGTGCAGCGGAGTTCGACCCGGCGTTCTTCGGCATCTCGCCTCGTGAAGCGCTCGCGATGGACCCGCAGCAACGTCAGCTTCTCGAAGTCTCCTGGGAGGCAGTCGAACGCGCAGGCATCAACGCGGCCACGTTGCGCGGCTCGAAGACCGGCGTCTTCGTCGGCACGAACGGCCAGGACTACACGAACCTCGTGCTGCGGGCGCGCGGCGACATCGAGGGCCACGCCTCGACCGGCCTCGCCGCCGCGGTGATCTCCGGCCGCCTGTCCTACACGTTCGGCTTCGAGGGACCCGCGCTCACCATCGACACCGCCTGCTCTTCTTCCTTGGTGGCACTGCACCTGGCCGCGCAGTCGCTGCGCTCGGGGGAGTCGTCGCTGGCGCTCGTCGGTGGCGTGACGGTGATGTCCACACCGATGAACTTCGCCGGCTTCAACGCCCAGGGCGGCCTCGCGGCGGACGCGCGCTGCCGGGCCTTCTCCGACAACGCCGACGGCACCGGCTGGGCCGAAGGCGTCGGCGTGCTGGTCGTCGAACGCCGGTCGGACGCGATCCGCAACGGCCACACGGTGCTTTCGGTGGTCCGCGGCTCTGCGGTCAACCAGGACGGCGCTTCGAACGGCTTGACCGCACCGAACGGCCCCGCCCAGCAACGCGTCATCCGCCAGGCCCTCGCCAACGCCGGTCTGTCCACTTCGGACGTGGACGCCGTCGAGGCCCACGGCACCGGCACCCGCCTGGGCGACCCGATCGAGGCCCAGGCGCTGCTCGCCACCTATGGCCGCGACCGCGCTGGAGCACCGCTCCACCTGGGCGCGATCAAGTCGAACCTGGGCCACACCCAGGCCGCGGCGGGCGTCGCCGGCGTGATCAAGATGGTGCTGGCCTTCCAGCACGGCCTGCTGCCGCGAACCCTGCACGTCACCGAACCGTCCTCGCACGTCGACTGGTCCGCGGGCGCCGTCTCGCTGCTCACTGCGAACACCCCGTGGCCCGCCGTGGATCGCCCGGCCCGCGCCGGCGTCTCGTCGTTCGGTCTCTCGGGCACGAACGCGCACGTGATCTTGGAAGCTCCGAGCACGCCAGAACTGTCAGACCTGCCTGAGATGATTGAGATGGGGGCTCGCAGCCCCCTGGGGGCCGGGCAATCCGAATCGATTCCGACGGCTGGCGTGGTGCCGCTCGCGGTGTCGGCGAAGTCCGAGGCGGCGTTGCGCGCGCAGGTCGAGCGGATCAGCGCGGTCGAGGCGGCGCCCGTTGATATCGGGTACTCGTTGGCGGCCACGCGGGCGTTGTTCGAGCATCGGGCTGTGCTGCTAGACGGCGAGGTGCTGGCCAGCGGTGAGGCGTCGGGGAAGACGCTCGCCATGGTGTTCTCCGGGCAGGGTGCGCAGCGGCTCGGCATGGGGCGTGAGCTGTACGAGGCGTTCCCGGTGTTCGCCGTGGCGTTGGACGCGGTGCTGGAGCACCTCGGCGACGTCCGCGATGTCATGTGGGGTGACGACGCCGAGGCCCTGAACCAGACTGGCAGCACGCAGCCGGCGCTGTTCGCGGTCGAGGTGGCGCTGTACCGGCTGGTGGAGTCCTTCGGGGTCGTCCCGCGGCTGCTCGCCGGGCACTCGATCGGCGAGATCGCGGCCGCGCACGTCGCCGGGGTGTTCAGCCTCGAAGACGCGGCAAAGCTCGTCCGGGCACGCGCGCGGCTCATGCAGGCGCTGCCGCAGGGTGGCGTGATGATCGCGCTGCAGGCGACGGAGGCCGAAGTGGCACCGCACCTGACCTCGGGTGTGTCCATCGCGGCGATCAACGCGGCTGACTCTCTGGTCATCGCGGGAGTCGAGGACGAAGCCCGCGCGGTCGTCGCCCGCTTCGAGGGCCGCAAGAGCAAGCAGCTGAAAGTCAGCCACGCGTTCCACTCGCCGTTGATGGACCCGATGCTCGACGAGTTCCGGCGGGCGATTCAAGGACTCACGTTCACTCAGCCAAGCATCCCGATCGCGTCCACGGGCGATGTCACCGATCCCGAGTACTGGGTCGGCCACGTCCGCGACACGGTCCGCTTCGCCGAGAACGTCGGCAAACTCCGGGAACAGGGTGCGAGGGCGTTCCTGGAGATCGGCCCGGACGGAGTGCTGGCCGCGCTCGTCGACGGAGCGATTCCGGCGCTGCGCAAGGATCGTGGCGAGCACAAGGCGTTCGTGACGGCACTCGCGCGGCTGCACGTCAGCGGCACCGACGTCGACTGGTCTGGTTTCTACCCGGGCGGGCGCGTGATCGGCCTGCCGACCTATCCGTTCCAGCACGAGCGGTTCTGGCCTGAAGCGGCGACCGCGGCGGTGGCGGCGGATCCGGCCGACGCGGCGTTCTGGACGGCCGTCGAGCAGGAGGACGTCGCCTCGCTGGCCGCCACGCTCGACCTCGACGGCGAGACGCTGGCCGGTGTACTACCGGCGCTGTCGGCGTGGCGTGGCAAGCGGCAGGCTCAATCCACTGTGGACTCCTGGCTGCACAGGGAGAGCTGGCAGCCGATCGCCGGTCTCATCGCGAAACCGGGTAGGTGGCTCGTGATCGGCGAGGCCGGCGAACCGCTCCTGACCGCGCTAGGGGACGTGACGGTCCTCGCTGCCGGACAGGACCGGGAACAACTGGCCGAGCGGGTGGCCGAGTTCGCGCAGGTCCCGTTCACCGGTGTCGTGGCATTGCCGGCGCACGAGCCCATCATCAGCACGACCGCGCTGATCCAGGCGCTCGGCGACGCCGGAGTCATGGCACCGCTGTGGGTGCTGACGCGCGGCGCGGTGTCGACCGGGCGCGCGGACGCCGTCACCGACCCCTGGCAGGCCGGTGTGTGGGGGCTCGGCCGGGTCGCCGCGCTGGAGCACCCGAACCGCTGGGGCGGCCTGATCGACCTGCCCGCCGAACTGGACGAGCGAGCGGCGCAGCGGGTCACGGCGGTGCTGAGCGGCGACGAGGACCAGGTCGCGGTGCGGGCATCGGGTGTGTTCGGCCGGCGGATTCTCGTGGCACCACGGGCGACGGGCGAGTGGCAGCCGCGCGGAACCGTCGTGATCACCGGTGGCACGGGCGCGCTCGGCAAGCACGTCGCGCGGGACCTGGTCGCGCGTGGCGCGGAGAAGGTCGTGTTGCTGAGTCGTCGCGGCCTGGACGCGCCGGGCGCGGCGGAGATCGTGGCCGAGTTGGGCGTCGAAGTTGTGAAGTGCGACGCCGCGAACCGCGCGGAGCTGGCCGCGGTGCTGACGGACGACGTGAAAGCCATCGTGCACGCGGCTGGTGTGCTGGATGACGGTGTGCTCGACGGGCTCACGCCGGAGCGGTTCGCCGACGTGTTCCAGGCGAAGGTCACCTCGGCGTTCCTGCTCGACGAACTGACCCGCGAACGTGAGCTGGACGCGTTCATCCTGTTCTCGTCGGTCGCGGGCGCGATCGGCAACCCCGGCCAGGCCAACTACGCCGCCGCCAACGCCGTTCTCGACGCCATCGCGACGCAGCGCCGTGAACAGGGCCTGTCCGCGACTTCGATCGCGTGGGGCGCGTGGACCGGTGACGGCATGGCTGGTGAGGAACGCGTCGCGCGGACGATCAAGTCCGTCGGGGCGTCCACTTTGGACCCGCATCTCGCGGTCGCGGCGATGCGAGGAGTAGTGGCGGAGGCCGCGCCCACCGCGGTGATCGCGGACATCCACCACCCGCAGCTGCTCGGCGCGTTGCTGAGCCTGCGGCCCTCGCCTGTGCTGGCCGAACTGCCTGGCGCCCGCGAGGTGCTGGACGAGCTGGCGGCCGCGCGCCGCGACAGCGAGTCGGCCGCCGCGGAGTTGCGTCGCAGTCTGCGTGAACTGCCTGCCGCGGAACGGATCGAGCCCGTCCTGGACCTGGTCAGGGTGCGCGCCGCGCAGGTGCTCGGCCACTCCGGCAAGGAGGCGGTGGCGAGCGACAAGGCGTTCCGCGACATCGGGTTCGACTCGCTGACCGCCGTCGAACTGCGCAACCACCTGACCGAGGTCACCGGACTCGCGCTGCCCGCCGGCCTGGTGTTCGACTACCCGTCGCCGCGCGTGCTGGCCGAACACCTCCTGGCGTCGTTGCTCGGCGAGAGCGCCGACGTCGACGACGTGTCGGTCGTGCAGACCACCGACGACATCGCGATCGTCGGCATGGCGTGTCACTTCCCCGGCGACATCGACTCGCCGGAAGACCTGTGGCGGTTGCTGGTCGCGGGCGAGGACGCGATGTCGGACTTCCCCGCCGATCGCGGCTGGGACCTGGCCTCCTTGCAGAGCTCGACGTTGCGCGGCGGCTTCCTGACCGGTGTCGCGGACTTCGACCCGGCGTTCTTCGGGATCTCGCCGCGCGAAGCACTGGCGATGGACCCGCAGCAACGCCTGCTGCTGGAAACCTCCTGGGAGGCCGTCGAACGCGCCGGCGTCGACCCCGCCTCGTTGCGCGGCTCGCGGACGGGCGTGTTCGTCGGCACGAACGGGCAGGACTACCAGCACGTCGTCATGGCTTCCAACGAGGACCTGGAAGGCCACGCCGGCACCGGTCTCGCGGCGTCGGTGATCTCCGGTCGCATCTCCTATGCGCTGGGACTGGAAGGGCCCGCGGTCACGATCGACACGGCGTGCTCGTCGGCTCTGGTGGCGCTGCACCTCGCGGCACAGGCGTTGCGCGGCGGCGAGTGTTCGCTGGCGCTGGCCGGTGGCGTCACGGTGATGGCGACGCCGACGTCGTTCTCCGGCTTCTCGCGGCAGGGCGGGCTCGCTCCGGACGGGCTGTGCAAGGCGTTCTCCGAGTCCGCGGACGGCACCGGCTGGTCCGAGGGCGTCGGCATCCTCGTCGTGGAACGGCTTTCCGACGCTGTCGCCGCCGGGCACCCGGTGCTGGCGGTCGTGCGAGGCTCGGCGTTCAACCAGGACGGCGCGTCCAACGGCCTGACCGCGCCGAACGGCCCTTCGCAGCAGCGAGTCATCCGGCAAGCGCTTGCGTCCGGCGGGCTGGCACCGTCCGATGTGGACGCGGTCGAGGCGCACGGCACCGGAACCGTGCTGGGCGACCCGATCGAGGCTCAGGCGCTGCTGACCGTGTACGGACAGGACCGCGCCGAGCCACTGCGGCTGGGTTCGGTGAAGTCGAATCTCGGCCACACGCAGGCAGCGGCGGGCGCGGCGGGCGTGATCAAGATGGTGATGGCGTTCCAGCACGGCCTGCTGCCGCAGACCCTGCACGTGACCGCGCCTTCGTCGCACATCGACTGGTCGGCGGGCGCGGTCACACTGCTGACGGAGAACACCGCTTGGCCCTCGGTCGACCGGCCCTGGCGCGCGGGCGTGTCGTCGTTCGGCATCAGCGGCACGAACGCGCACGTGATCTTGGAGTCCCCGAGCTCGCCAGAACTGTCAGACCTGCCTGAGATGATTGAGATGGGGGCTCGCAGCCCCCTGGGGGCCAGCCAAGCGGGATCGATTCAGCAGGGTGGCGGGGTGCCGCTCGCGGTGTCGGCGAAGTCCGAGGCGGCATTGCGCGCCCAGGTCGAGCGGATCAGCGCGGTCGAGGCGGCGCCGGTTGACGTCGCGTACTCGCTGGTGAGGTCGCGGTCGTTGTTCGAGCACCGGGCCGTGTTGCTGGACGGTACCGAGATCGCGAGTGGGGTCGCGGGTGAGCACACGCTGGCCGTGCTGTTCTCCGGGCAGGGGTCGCAGCGGCTCGGCATGGGCCGGGAGCTGTACGCGCGGTTCCCGCAGTTCGCGGACGCGTTCGACGACGTGCTGGCGCATCTCGATCCGCAGCTCAAGAGCGTGATCTGGGGCGACGACGAGGAGAAGCTCAACCGGACCGGGTACACGCAGCCGGCGTTGTTCGCGTTCCAGACGGCGCTCTACCGGTTGCTGCAGGCCTTTGGGATCAAGCCCGCCCACCTCGCCGGGCACTCCATCGGCGAGATCGCGGCGGCACACGTCGCGGGCGTGCTCACCCTGGAGGACGCGGCGAAGCTGGTCAGTGCGCGCGCGAGCCTCATGCAGGCGTTGCCGCGCAACGGCGCGATGGTCGCCGTGCAGGCGACCGAAGAAGAGGTGAGCGAGCACCTCACGAGCAAGGTGTCGATCGCGGCCGTCAACGGGCCGGCCAGCGTCGTCGTCGCGGGCGACGAGGCCGAGGTCGAGGCCATCGCGAGCCGGTTCGAGAGGACGAAGCGGCTCAAGGTCAGTCACGCGTTCCACTCGCCGCTGATGGAACCGATGCTCGGCGACTTCCGCGACGCCATCAGCGCCATCACGTTCCACGCACCGAAGATCCCGATCAGCGCGACCGGCGACGTCACCGATCCCGAGTACTGGGTCAGTCACGTCCGCGACGCGGTCCGGTTCACCGACAACGTCGCGAAGATCCCGGCGACCAGGTTCCTGGAGATCGGCCCGGACGGCGTGCTCTCGGCGCTCGTCGACGGCGCGATCCCGACGCTCAGGAAGAACAAGCCCGAGCAGGCCGCGCTGGCCGCCGCACTCGGTCGGCTGCACGTCGACGGAATCGACGTCGACTGGACGCCGTGGCTCCAGGGCGGCCGGCTGATCGCGCTGCCGACCTACCCGTTCGACCACGAGCGGTTCTGGCCCAAGGCCACCGTCGGCGGTCGCGCGGGCGACCCCGCCGCCTACGGGCTCAGGTCCGGCGGGCACCCGTTGCTCAGTGCGGCGATCGCCGTCGCGGGCACCGACGAACTCGTGCTCAGCGGCCGTCTCAGCCTCGCGACGCACCCGTGGATCGCCGATCACGTCGTCGGTGGAGCGGTGCTCTTCCCCGGCACCGGGTTCCTCGACTTCGCGATCCGTGCCGGCGACATGGTCGGCTGCGACCGCGTCGACGGACTCACGATCGTCGTACCACTGGTGTTGCCCGAACGGGAGGCCGTCGCTGTTCAGGTGCGGGTCGGAGCGCCGGACGAGCACGGGCGCCGACTCGTCAGCGTGCACTCGCAGCACCCCGGCGCGGACGAGTGGATCCAGCACGCCAGTGGCACTCTCGCCGAAGGGCCGCACCAGGCCGAGTTCGACACGAGCGAGTGGCCGCCCGCGAACGCCGAAAGCCTTGAGCTCGAACGCTTCTACGAGACGCTCGCGGAAAGCGGACTGGCGTACGGGCCGATCTTCCGAGGCGTGCAACAGGCCTGGCGCAACGGTGACGAGGTGCTCGTCGAGGTCGCGTTGCCGGACAGCGTGGACGACGCGGCGACGTTCGGCGTGCACCCCGCGCTGCTCGACTCCGCGCTGCACGCCATCACCTTCGTGGAAGGCGCCGGTCAGGGGCTGCCGTTCGAGTGGAACGGCGTGTCCCTGCACGCCATCGGGCCGTCGCGGCTGCGCGTGCGGCTGAAGCACACCGGCGGCGACGCGGTCGAGGTCACCGCCGTCGACGTCGAGGGCGCGCCGGTGCTGTCGGTGAAGTCGCTGGTGGTCAGGACGCCCGCGGCCAGCGCGCCCAGCAACCCCGTGCAGGACTCGCTGTTCCGCGTCGAGTGGGTGCCCGTGCAGGTCGGCGAGGCGACCGAGATCGACGCACGGGTCGTGGAGATCAACGGCGAGTCCGCGCACGAGACGACCCAGCGCGTGCTGGAGATCCTGCAGAACGCCGAAGAACGCGTCGTGTTCGTGACGCGCGGCGCCGCGGCGATCGGGGACGAACCGATCAGCGAGCTCGGCGCGGCGGCGGCCTGGGGACTCGTCAGGTCCGCCCAGGCGGAGAATCCCGGCCAGTTCCTGCTCGTCGACCTGGACGAGCACAGCGAACTGACGCCCGGCATGCTCGTCACCGAGGAACAGCAGCTGATCGTCCGTCGCGGCACTGTCCACGCTGGACGGTTGGCGCGTCTGCAGACCGGACCGACGCTGGTGCCGCCGACCGGAACGCCATGGCGTCTCGACACGACCGCGAAAGGCAGCCTGGACAACCTCGTTCTGGCGCCGTGGACGCCAGAACCGTTGCAGGGCAAGCAGGTTCGTGTCGCGATCCGGGCGGCCGGGCTCAACTTCCGCGACGTCCTGAACGCGCTCGGCATGTATCCGGGCGAGGCGGGCTCGTTCGGTGCCGAGGCCGCCGGTGTGGTCGCGGAGATCGGGCCCGAGGTCGAGAACCTGAAGGTCGGCGATCGCGTGTTCGGCATGCTGTTCGGCGGCATGGGACCGGTCGGCGTCATCGAAGAGCCCTACCTGACCAGGCTTCCGGACGGCTGGACGTTCGAGCAGGGCGCGTCGGTGCCGCTGGTGTTCCTCACCGCCTACTACGCGTTCATCGAGCTCGGGAACGTGCGGCCGGGGGAGAGGGTCCTCGTCCACGCCGGTGCCGGTGGTGTTGGTATGGCGGCGATCCAGGTTGCCCGGCACCTCGGCGCGGAGGTGTTCGCCACCGCCAGTGAGGGCAAGTGGGACGTGCTGCGCGGCCTTGGCCTCGACGACGACCACATCGGCAATTCCCGCGACGTCAGCTTCGCCAGCAGGTTCCCGCAGGTCGACGTCGTGCTGAACGCGTTGACCGGCGAGTTCATCGACGCCTCGCTGCGACTGCTCGGCGAGGGCGGCCGGTTCCTGGAGATGGGCAAGACCGACCTGCGGGAGGACGTGCCGGGCATCTTCTACCGGCCGTTCGACCTCGGCGAGGCGCATCCGGACCACGTCCAGCGCATGCTCGTCGCGCTCGTGGACCTGTTCGAACAGGGTGTGCTGACCACGTTGCCCATCGCGGCCTGGGACGTGCGGCGGGCGCGCGACGCGTTCCGGTTCATGAGCCGTGCCCAGCACATCGGCAAGATCGTGATCACCGTGCCCGCGGGCTGGGACCCGTCCGGCACCGTCGTGATCACCGGCGGCACCGGTGGTCTGGGCGCGGAGCTCGCCCGGCACCTCGTCGCACAGGGTACGAAGAAACTCCTGCTGCTCAGTCGTCGTGGCCTCGACTCGCCGGGCGCGGAGGAGCTGCTGACGCTGGACGCGGACGTCACGATCGCCGCTTGCGACGTGGCCGACCGGGACGCGCTGGCGGATGTCCTCAATGGACATGAGGTGACCGCTGTCGTGCACACGGCCGGTGTGCTGGACGACGGCGTGATCGCGTCAATGACGCCCGAACGCCTGGAGAAGGTGTTGCGGCCCAAGGTGGACGCGGCCTGGAACCTGCACACGCTGGTGCCGGACGCGCACTTCGTCCTGTACTCGTCGGTGTCCGGTGTGCTCGGCACCGCGGGTCAGGGCAACTATGCGGCGGGCAACGCGTTCCTCGACGCGCTGGCCCAGTACCGGCGTTCGCTGGGGCTGCCGGCGGTGTCGCTGGCGTGGGGTGCGTGGACGTCCGAGGTCGGCATGACGAAGACGATGGACGCGTCCGCGTTGGAGCGGCTGGAGAAGTCGTCCATGCCGCCGATCTCGCTGGAGCACGGACTGGCGTTGTTCGACGCGGCGATCGGCGTGGACGAACCACTCGTCGTGCCCGCGCGGATCATCACCGGTGCCGGCACGACCATGGTGCCGCCGTTGCTGCGCAACCTCCTGCGCGGCGGCCGCCGAACCGCGGCGCGTGCACAGGGAACCGTTGCTCTGCAGGGGTTGCAGGACGTTCGTCCGGCCGAGCGGGTCCGCACGCTCGTGGACCTGGTGCGGGGTGAGGCCGCCGCGGTGCTGGGACACGCCTCAGCCGACGCCATCGACGGCGATCGCGAGTTCCGGCAGCTCGGCTTCGACTCGCTGACGTCGGTGGAGTTGCGCAACCGGCTCGGCACCGCGACGGGGCTGACGTTGCCCGCGACGCTGGTGTTCGACTACCCGACCCCGCAGGCGCTGGCCGAGCACCTCGTCGCCGAGCTGTTCGGTGGAATGGTCGAGGTCGAGGACTCGGTTCGGGTGTCGGACGAGGCCATCGCGATCGTCGGTATCGCCTGCAAGTTCCCCGGTGGCGTGTCGTCGCCCGAGGAACTGTGGGAACTGGTGCTGGGCGGGCGGGACGCGATCGGCGGGTTCCCGGCCGATCGTGGCTGGGACGAGAACCTCGTCGGCGACGGCGCCGGGCAGTCCGTCACCGGGCAGGGCGGGTTCATCGAGGGCATCGCCTCGTTCGACCCGGCGTTCTTCGGGATCTCGCCGCGTGAGGCCGTGTCGATGGACCCGCATCAGCGGCTCGTGCTGGAGACGTCGTGGGAGGCGTTGGAACGCACGGGCATCGACCCGCTGGCGTTGCGCGGCTCGCGGACCGGCGTCTACGTGGGCGCGTCCGGGCAGGACTACGCGCACCTGATGCTCGCGTCCGAGCAGGCACTGGAGGGGTATTCGGGCACCGGGACCTCGCCGAGCGTGATCGCCGGCCGCGTGTCGTACGCGCTGGGGCTGGAAGGCCCGTCGATGACGATCGACACGGCGTGCTCCTCGGCGCTGGTCGCGCTGCACCTGGCGGTTCAGGCACTGCGCAACGGCGAGTGCTCGCTTGCGTTGGCCGGCGGTGTGCAGGTGATGTCGGCGCCGGGTGCGTTCATGGAGTTCTCGCTGCAGGACGGGCTGGCTCGTGACGGCCGGTGCAAGCCGTTCTCCGACACCGCCGATGGCACGGCGTGGTCCGAGGGCATCGGTGTGCTCGTGGTCGAGCGTCTGTCCGACGCGGTCGCCGCCGGGCACGACGTGCTCGCGGTCGTGCGTGGCTCCGCGGTCAACCAGGACGGCGCGTCCAACGGCCTGACCGCGCCCAACGGACCCTCGCAGCAGCGGGTGATCCGGCAGGCACTGGCCTCGGCGGGCTTGAAGTTCGCTGACGTCGACGCGGTCGAGGCGCACGGCACGGGCACCACTTTGGGTGACCCGATCGAGGCCCAGGCGTTGCTCGCGACCTACGGTCAGGACCGCTCGGAGCCGCTGCTGCTCGGCTCGATCAAGTCCAACATCGGTCACACGCAGGCAGCCGCCGGTGCCGCCGGTGTGATCAAGATGGTGATGGCGCTGCGCCACGGCCTGCTGCCGCGCACGATCAACTTCACCGCGCCTTCGTCGCATGTCGACTGGACTGCCGGTTCGGTGTCGTTGCTGCGGGAGAACACACCGTGGCCCGCCACGGATCGGGTGCGTCGCGCCGGCGTCTCGTCGTTCGGCATCTCGGGCACCAACGCGCACGTGATCTTGGAGGCCGCACCGGCCGTTCCGGAATTGTCAGACCCGCTTGAGATGATGGGAAAGGGGACCTCGCGTCCCCCCAAGGGGGCGCCTCTCGTTTTTTCGGCGAAGTCCCCCGCTTCGCTGCGCGCTCAGATCGAGCGGGTCAGCGCGGTCGAGGCCGACGCGTTCGACGTCGGGTTCTCGCTGGTGAAGCGCTCGCGGTTCGAGCACCGCGCGGTGCTGCTGGACGGCGTGGAGGTTGCTCAGGGGCAGGCGGGAAGGCGCAAGCTCGCCGTGCTGTTCTCCGGGCAGGGCTCGCAGCGGCTGGGCATGGGGCGTGAGCTGTACGTGCGGTTCCCGGCGTTCGCGAAGGCGCTCGACGAGGTGCTCGAGCACGTTGACGTCCGCGACGTCATGTGGGGTGACGACGACGCGGCGCTCGACCAGACCGGGAACACGCAGCGCGCGCTGTTCGCCGTCGAGGTCGCGCTGTTCCGGCTCGCCGAGAAGTTCGGCGTCGAGCCCGACTTCGTGGGCGGTCACTCCGTCGGCGAGATCGCGGCCGCGCACGTCGCCGGAGTTCTCAGCCTCGAAGACGCCGCGAAGCTCGTCAACGCGCGTGCCGCGCTCATGCAGGCACTCCCTGCCGGGGGAGCCATGATCGCGGTCGAGGCCACCGAGGAAGAGGTCACGACCACCGGGCAGGTGTCGATCGCGGCCATCAACGGGCCCAGGTCGCTGGTGCTCGCCGGCGAGGAGACGGCGGTCCAACAGATCGCTGACGGGTTCAGGGCGATGGGTCGCAAGACTAAGCGTTTACCGGTCAGCCATGCGTTTCACTCGCCGTTGATGGAGCCGATGCTGGACGACTTCCGCGCCGTGGTCGCGGCGCTGGACCTCGCCGCGCCGCGCATCCCCGTCGTCTCCAACCTGACCGGCACCGTCGTGGGTGCCGAGCTCGCCGAGCCGGAGTACTGGGTGCGGCACGTCCGGGAAGCCGTGCGGTTCGCGGACGGCGTCACGGCGCTCGAAGCCGCAGGCGTCACCGCGTTCCTGGAGATCGGGCCGGACGGTGTGCTGTCGGCGCTGGTCGACGGGGCGATCCCCGCGCTGCGCAAGGATCGCGACGAGACCACGGCCTGGCTCACCGCGCTCGCACGACTCCATGTCGCGGGCACGAACGTCGACTGGGCGGAGGCGTTCGAGGGCACCGGCGCCCGGCGCGTCGACCTCCCCACCTACGCGTTCGACCACGACCACTACTGGCCGACACCGATGGCCCAGGCCGCCGACGCCTCCGGGCTCGGCCTCGGCCCGGCCGACCACCCGCTGCTCGGCGCCGCGCTGAGCGTCGCGGGGGAGGACTCCGTCGTGTTCACCAACCGGCTCGCGGTGGCGTTCCCGGAGACGGCGTTCGCCGAGATCGCGTTCCGGGCGGCCGACCAGGTCGGGTACGGCACGGTCGAGGAACTCACCGTCACCGGGCCGCTCACACCCGGCGTGCTGCAGGTGTGGATCGGCGCGCCGGACAACGGAAGGCGTTCCTTCACCGTCTACACGCGACCGAACGACGAGCAGCCGTTCAGCAGGATCGCGAGCGGAACACTTGCGGAAGGTGAGTACCGGGCAGGATTCACGGTCAGCGAGTGGCCGCCGAAGGGCGCGACGGCGATCGGCGAGCAGATCTGGCAGTCGGGAGACGCGGTCTACGCGGAGGTCACGCTGCCGGAAGGCGCCACCGACGCCCAGTTCTACGGCGTCCACCCGGCACTGCTCGACTGCGCGACCCGGATCACCGACGACACCCAGGTTCCGTTGGAGTGGCGCGGTGTCAGCCTGCACGCGGTGGGCGCAGACACGGTGCGGGTCAGGCTGCGCGACGGAGAGTTCGCCGCCGTCGACACCAGCGGTTCGCCGGTCGTGTCGGCGCGGAACGTCGTCTTCGGCACACCGCTCGCGGCCCAGCACCACCAGGACTCGCTGTTCCGCCTGGAATGGGTGCCCGCACCCGAAACCCAGCCCGCCGCGGACGTGCGCGAGGTGCGGTTCACCGGCGAGAGCGTCGACCAGGCGCACGAACTGGCCGCCAAGGCGTTGGAGCTCCTCCAACAGTCCGAGGAACGGCTGGCGTTCGTGACGAGCGGCCTCGCGAGCGCGACCGTCGAAGGCCTGGTCCGCACTGCCCAGACCGAGAACCCGGGACGTTTCCTGCTCGTCGACACCGACGGCAGCACTCCGCTGCCCACCGGACTGCTCGACGCGGGGGAGACCCAGGCGCGTGTCCGCGAAGGCGAGACTTACGTGGCCCGCCTCGCCCGCGTCACTGACACGGTCGACACGGCCGAGTGGGACTCGGAAGGCACCGTTCTGATCACCGGCGGCACCGGCGGTCTGGGCGCGGAACTGGCCCGACACCTCGTCGCCGAGCGCAACGTCAAGCGCCTGCTGCTCGTCTCCCGGCGCGGTCCGGAAGCGCCGGAAGCCGTTGCATTGCAAGCAGAACTCACGGCGCACGGCGCGGACGTCACGATCGCCGCCTGCGACACCGCCGACCTCAAGGCGGTGAAGAAGGTGGTGAAGGGCGTCAAGCTGACGGCTGTCATCCACACCGCCGGTGTTCTCGACGACGGCATCATCGGCTCGCTCACCCCGGAGCGGCTCGCCACCGTCTTCACACCCAAGGTCGACGGCGCCTGGAACCTCCACGAGGCCACGAAGAAGCAGAACCTCCAGGCGTTCGTGCTCTACTCGTCGGTGTCGGGCGTGCTCGGCAGCGCAGGGCAGGGCAACTACGCCGCGGCCAACGCCTTCCTCGACGCACTGGCCGAACACCGGCGCGCGCAGGGCTTGCCGGCGACGTCGCTGGCGTGGGGTCCGTGGGCACAAACCGGTGGCATGACGGCACACCTGCAGGACGGCGCGATGGACCGCATCGGCCGCACCGGCATGCCGCCGCTGTCCGTCCGGCAGGGCATGGCGTTGTTCGACGACGCGACCTCACGCGAGGACGCGGTGCTCGTTCCCGCCCGCATCACCACCGGCCGCACGAACGGCCCGGTCGCGGCGGTGCTGCGTGGCCTCGTGCGCGGCGGGAAGCGCGCTGCGGGCACCGGAGAGTCGTCCACTGTGGACTTCGCGGCGACGCTCGACGCCGTGCCCGCCGAGGACCGGGTGAAGTACCTCGTCGACCTCGTGCGCGGCCACGCGGCAGGCGTCCTCGGGCACGCGACGCCCGCGGCGATCGACAACGACAAGCAGTTCCGCGACCTCGGTTTCGACTCGCTGACCGCCGTGGAGTTGCGCAACAGTCTCGCGTCCGCGACGGGCCTGAAACTGCCCGCCGGCCTCGTTTTCGACTACCCGACACCTGACGAACTCGCCGGCCACCTCGCGGGCGAACTGCTCGGTGACGACGCCGGGCCGTCGCTCGCGACCGAACTCGACAGGTTCGAGGCCGTGCTGGCCGCGAGCCCCGACGAGGACAGGGCCGGAATCGCCGCCCGCCTGCGCACGCTGCTCGCCCAGTACGGCGGCGCGAAGTCCGAGGAAGCCGTGAACGACCGCATCAACTCGGCGACCGTCGACGACGTGTTCGCCTTCATCGACAACGAACTCGGCCGACGCACCGAGCGCTGACCCCACCACGCGGACGGAAGGTTTCCGGCGATGCCGAACGAAGAGAAGCTCGTTGAGTACCTGAAGTGGGTCACCGCCGATCTCGCCCAGACCCGCCGGCGGCTGGAGGAGGTCGAGTCCGGCAAGCATGAGCCGGTCGCGATCGTGGGCATCGCCTGCCGCTTCCCCGGTGACGTCCGCTCGTCGGAAGACCTGTGGGAGTTGGTGTCGCAGGGCCGCGACGCCATCACCGGGTTCCCGACCGACCGCGGCTGGGACCTCGGCACCCTGGCCGGCGGCACCAGCGCGACGCTGCAGGGCGGATTCCTCTACGACGCCGCCGACTTCGACCCCGGCTTCTTCGGCATCTCGCCGCGTGAGGCGCTGGCGATGGACCCGCAGCAGCGACTCCTGCTGCAGGCCACGTGGGAGGCCGTCGAACGCGCGGGCATCGACCCGACGTCGTTGCGCGGCTCGCGGACCGGTGTGTTCGTCGGCACCAACGGCCAGGACTACGGCCACGTCCTGATCGCCTCGCAGGAGGACGTCGAGGGGCACGCGGGCATGGGCACCGCGGCCAGTGTCATCTCCGGCCGCATCTCCTACACGTTCGGTTTCGAGGGCCCGGCCGTCACCGTCGACACCGCGTGCTCCTCGTCGTTGGTGGCCCTGCACCTTGCTTCTCAAGCGCTGCGCAACGGCGAGTGCTCGCTCGCACTGGCCGGTGGCGTCACCGTCATGGCGACGTCTTCGAACTTCGCCGGATTCACCCGGCAGGGCGGCCTCGCGACCTCGGGCCGGTGCAAGGCGTTCTCGGACGACGCGGACGGCACCGGCTGGGCCGAGGGCATCGGTGTGCTGCTCGTGGAGAAGCTCTCCGACGCCCAGCGCAACGGTCATCCGGTGCTCGCCGTCGTCGCCGGCAGCGCGATCAACCAGGACGGCGCCTCCAACGGCCTCTCCGCCCCGAACGGCCCCGCCCAGCGCGAGGTGATCAAGGCCGCGCTGGCCTCGGCGGGCCTGTCGGCGTCCGATGTGGACGCCGTCGAGGCCCACGGAACCGGGACGGTGCTGGGAGATCCGATCGAGGCCGAGGCGCTCCTCGCCACCTACGGGCAGGACCGCGCGACGCCACTGCGGCTCGGCGCGATCAAGTCCAACATCGGCCACACCCAGGCCGCGGCCGGCGTCGCGGGCGTCATCAAGATCGTGGAAGCACTGCGTCACGACACCCTCCCGCCGACCCTGCACGTCAGCGAACCCTCGTCGCACGTCGACTGGTCGGCGGGCAGCGTCACCCTGCTGACGGAGACCACCGCCTGGCCGCGGGGCGGCAAACCCCGCCGCGCCGGCATCTCGTCCTTCGGGGTGAGCGGCACCAACGCCCACGTGATCATCCAAGAGGCCCCAGAACTGTCAGACCTGCCTGAGATGATTGGGATGGGGGAGGAAAGCCCCCTGGGGGCCAGCCAGCCGGAATCGATTCAGGGGCTGGCGGGCCGGCATCCGCTCGTCGTCTCGGCGAAGTCGGCGAACGCCCTGAAAGCGCGCGTCGAGCAGGTCAAGGCCCTCGAAGGAGAGCCGCAGGACATCGCGTACTCGCTGCTCACCACCAGGCCGACGACGTTCGACCACCGCGCGGTGCTCCTCGACGGTGACGTCATCGCGAGCGGGACCGTGCAGCGCAAGCCGTTCGCCGCGCTGTTCTCCGGCCAGGGTGCCCAGCGCGTCGGCATGGGCAAGGAGCTGTACGAGGCGTTCCCCGTCTTCCAGGAGGCCCTCGACGCCGCCCTCCACCATCTTCCCGCGGGCCTGAGGCAGGTCATGTGGGAGGACGAGACCCGGCTCGACCAGACCGGCCACGCCCAGCCCGCGCTGTTCGCGTTCGAGGTCGCGCTGTACCGGCTGCTGGAGAGCTACGGCTTCAAGGCCGACCACGTCGCGGGCCACTCGATCGGCGAGATCGCCGCCGCGCACGTCGCCGGCGTCCTGAGCCTCGAAGACGCCGCGAAGCTCGTCACGGCCAGGGCGAGCCTCATGCAGAACCTCCCGGCAGACGGCGTGATGATCGCGCTTCAGGCCACCGAGGCCGAGGTCGCGCCGCACCTCACCGCGGGCGTCTCCCTGGCCGCCGTCAACGCCGAGGACTCGGTCGTCGTCGCCGGTGTCGAGGAGGAGGCGCGGAAGATCGCCGCGCGGTTCGCCGACCGCAGGACCAAACAGCTGAAAGTCAGCCACGCGTTCCACTCGCCGCTGATGGAGCCGATGCTCGACGACTTCCGGGCCGCCATCAGGACCATCACGCTGAACCCGCCGAAGATCCCGTTCAGCGCCACCGGCGACGTCACGAACCCCGAGTACTGGGTCAGCCACGTCCGCGACACCGTGCGCTTCGCCGACAACGTCAGCCGCGTCAAGGAAGCCACCCACGTCGAGATCGGCCCCAGCGCCGTCCTGGCCGCCCTCGTGGACCGCGCCATCCCGACGATGCGCAAGGACAAGGACGAGGTCACGGCGTTCATCACGGCCCTGGCCACGCTCTACACCGCCGGTGCCAGGATCGCCTGGCCCACCGAAGGCCAGAAGACCGCGCTGCCCACCTACCCGTTCGACACCGAGCGGTTCTGGCCGCGGAGCACCATGGCCCCCGGCGCCCAGCCGAACGCCAGCCGCCCCGCGCTCTACGAGCTGAACTGGGTGAAGTCCACAGTGGACGCGCCGGGCATCACGGGCGCGCGCTGGGCGATCATCGGCGGTGACGAGTTCGACCTCGCCCACGTCCTGTACGCGGCGGGCCAGTCCGTCAGCGGCTACGGCGAAACCCTCACCGAGGCCGCCCAGAACACCACGCCGGACGTGTTCGTCGTGGCCGTCACGGGTGACAACACCCCGGAGACGACCCACGCGCAGACCCAGCGAGCGCTGAGCATCCTGCAAGAGGCGCTGACGTTCGAGAACTCGCGCGTCGTCTTCGTCAGCCGCGGCGCCGCGGCAGGTGAAGACCTGGCGGCGGCCGCTGTGTGGGGCCTGGTCCGCACCGCGCAGGCCGAGAACCCCGGCCGGTTCCTGCTCGTCGACAGCGACGGCCTCGACGTCTCCGGCGCCCTGCTCACCTCGCTCGTCAACGGCGACGAACCGCAGGTCGTCGTCCGCGAGGGCAAGGTCGAGGTCGCCCGCCTCAGGGAACTGCCCGAGAACCCGGACGCCAGGTACGAGTGGAGCGAGGACGACACCGTCCTGATCACCGGCGGCACCGGCGGGCTCGGCGCCGAACTGGCGAAGCACCTCGTCACCAGGCACGGCGTCCGGCACCTCCTGCTCGCCAGCCGTCGCGGCGAGGAGGCGCCCGGCGCCCAGAACCTGAAGCAGGAGCTGGAGAACAAGGGCGCCACCGTCACCATCGCGGCCGCCGACGTCTCGAACCCCAACGACGTCCAGACCCTGTTCGCCGCCACCGAACGCCCGCTCACCACAGTCATCCACACGGCGGGCGTGCTGGACGACGCCCTCGTCGACGCGCTCACCCCGGACCGCCTCCGAGCCGTCCTCACGCCCAAGGTCGACGCCGCGCACCTGCTCGCCCAGCGCGACCTCAAGCTGCTGGTGCTCTACAGCTCGGTCTCCAACGTCATGGGCGCGCCCGGCCAGGGCAACTACGCCGCCGCCAACTCCTACCTCGACGCCCTCGCGCAGACCAGGCCGAACACCATCAGCCTCGCCTGGGGCCCGTGGGCGCAGGACAGCGGCATGACCGCGGGCCTGAGCGACGCCGCCCTGGACCGCATCGCCCGTTCCGGCATGCCGCCACTCGCCGCCGAACAGGGCCTCGCACTGCTCGACGCCGCACTCGCCGAGAACAGGCGCGTCGTGATCCCCCTGCACGTCAACCGCAACCAGCAGCGCGTCGCCCCGCTGCTGCGCGACATCGTCGACGAGCAGCTCCTCCCGCAGCAGAGCCAGCTGGCGGCCGTGACCGTTCTCGACCGGCTGCGCAACCTCGACGCCGACGACCGCGTCGACCAGGTCCGCGAACTCGTCGTCGGCACGTGTGCCGCGCTGCTCGGCCACAACGACAAGTCCACAGTGGATGCCGAGAAGAACTTCCTGGAACTGGGCTTCGACAGCCTCATCGCCGTCGAACTGCGCAACCAGCTCAACGACATGCTCGCCCTCAAACTCCCCGGCAGCGCCGTGTTCGACAGCGGCACCCCGGCCGCGCTCGCCGCGAGGGTCGACGCCGAACTGGGCACCATCACCGGGCCCGCCACGAGCAACGGCATGACGGTCGCCACGCACGACACGGTGTTCGGGCTGTTCATGGACAGCGTCACGGGCGGCAAGGTCGTCGAAGGCCTGAGACTGCTCAAGGCCGTCGCCAACCTGCGCCCCATGTTCGACAGCCCGGCCGAACTGGAGGACCTGCCCGTCCCCGTCACCCTCGCCGACGGCCCGAAACTGCCGAAACTGGTCTGCGTCAGCGCACCCGGCGCCACCGCCGGCGTGCACATGTACGCGAGGCTCGCGGCCCATCTGCGCGGCAAACGCCACGTCTCAGCACTGCCGCTCATCGGGTTCAACGAAGGCGAAGCGTTGCCGCGCACCACCGAAGCAGCGGCCAGGTTCGTCGCGGAAAGCATCCTCAACGGCACCGACGGCGACCCGTTCGTCCTCGTCGGACACTCCTCCGGCGGCACCCTCGCCTACTTCGCGGCCGCCGTGCTCGAGGAGACCTGGGGGATCACCCCGGAAGCGGTGATCATGCTCGACACCCTGAGCATGAACTACAACTCCAGCGAGGGCATGGACTTCGGCGCCGTCACCACGAACTACTTCAACACCATGGACTCGCCCGCGGTGAACATGAACAGCACGCGGCTGTCCGCGATGGCGCACTGGTTCCCGCTCATCATCGACACCGGCCTCCACACGACGGTCCCGAAACTGCTCATCCGCTGCGCCAACGAGGTCAAGGGCACCGACCTCGTCACGACCAGCCAGGACGTCGACGTGCCCGCCGACGAGATCCGCGTCGTCGCCACCGACCACATGGCGATGGTCAAGGAGGACGCGGGCGTCATCGCGGACGTGATGGAGGACTGGCTCAGCACCCGTATCGAGAAACTGGAAGGCGTCCGATGACCACATCGCAGGAACTGCCCCTGATCGGGGTCGAACTGCCGTCGATCCTGACGTTCAGCGAACTCCGGCTGCGGTTGCGGGAACAGGCGCCGGTGTGCCGCATCCGGACGCCCGCGGGCGACGAGGGCTGGCTCGTCACCCGCCACGCCGAGGTGAAGTCGCTGCTGCAGAACCAGAAGCTCGGCCGCAGCCACAAGGACCCGGCCAACGCTCCGCGGTACTTCCGCAACCCGATGCTCGACATGCTCATCACCGCCGACGACATCGAGGTCGAGAAGGAGCGCCACGAGAAGAAACGCGTCCTCTACACCAAGAGCTTCGCCGCCCGCCGCGTCATCGAACGCCGCGAGCGCGTCGTCGGCATCGCGAACGAGAAGCTCGACGCGATCATCGCCGCCGGTCAGCCCGCCGACCTGCACAGCGCCTACTCGATGGACTACTCGCAGCAGGCGCTCTGCGACATGGTCGGCATCCCCGTCGAGGACCGCGCCAAGCTCCTGGAGATGATGGACACCGTCGGCGCCTCCGACCAGGAGTCCGCCGAGGCCGGCATGGACCCGCTGTTCGGATTCGCCGCCGACATCGGCGAACGCCGCAGGTCGGAACTCGGCGACGACGTCATCTCGCGGTTCATCGAGACCGGTCTGACCAACTCCGAGATCGGCCTCCACGTCGTCACGCTGCTGTTCACGGGCCTCGCGGGCCTCGCGAGCCACCTCGACTTCGGCGTGCTGCTGTTCCTGCGCAACCCCGAGCAGCGCGCGAAGGCCATGGCCGATCCGGAGATCATGGCGCGCGCCGTCGACGAGGTCATGCGCGCCACGATCAGCTCGCCCGTCCTGCCCCGCTACGCCAGCGAGGACATCGAGATCGGGGGCGTCACGATCAAGGAGGGCGACCTCGTGATGCTCGACTTCAGCCTCGCCAACTTCGACCCGCGCGCGTTCGAGAACCCGAACGACTTCGACGTCACCCGCTCACCGAACCACCACTTCACGTTCGGTCACGGCATGCGGCACTGCACCGGCGCCCCGCTCGTGCGGATCATCCTCGCCGTCGCCTACACCGCGCTGTTCGAACGCCTGCCCACGCTGCGGCTCGCGGTGCCGGAGTCGGAGCTGGAGTCCCACCCCGGCGGCAGGCTCGCGGGCGGTCTGGAGAGGTTTCCCGTCACCTGGTGAGCAGGGTCACTCCGCTTCTTCCTCGAGGCGCGCCTTCTCCGCCAGGCGCGCCTCTTCGGCCTTGAACTCCTTGTAGGTGGCGCGCTCGCGCACCAGCCAGTCCGGGTTCTCGTCCTTGATGGCGGTGATCTGGTCGGTGGTGAGCGCCTCGGTGATGCCGGCGCGCACCAGGCCCGACGCCGAGATACCGAGCTTCTGCGCGATGAGCTGCTTGGGGTGCGGGCCGTTGCTGCGCAGGTTCGCCAGCCACTCCGGCGGGTTGGCCTGCAGCTCGTTCAGCTCGTCGCGCGACACGACGCCGGCCTGGAACTCCTCGGGGGTGGCCTCGAGGTACACGCCGAGCTTCTTGGCGGCGGTGGCGGGCTTCATCGTCTGCTGCGACTTCATGCGGAAAAGAGTAACGGGCTCGTCCGGTAGCCTCAGCACGTGACCGGCTCTTTCACGCTCGCGTACGTCCCAGGTGTGACGCCGGGCAAGTGGGCACGGGTCTGGGAGGAACGCCTGCCGGAGACCCCGCTGACCCTCGTTCAGGTGACCGTCGCCGAAGCAGGGGCGAAGGTGCGGTCCGGTGAGGCCGACGCCGCACTGCTGCGGCTGCCCGGCGACCGCGAGGACCTGCACGCGATCCCGCTCTACACCGAGACCAGCGTCGTCGTGTTCCCGAAGGACCACGAGTTCGCCGCGGCCGACGAACTGTCCGTCGAGGACCTGGCGGAGCACGTCCTGTGGCAGCCGCTCGACGACCCGCTCGACTGGGACGAGCAGCCCGGTCAGCCGCCGGTCGAACGGCCCGAGACCACCGCGGACGCCATCCAGATCGTGGCCGCAGGCGTCGGCATGCTGGTCGTACCGCAGTCACTGGCGCGGCTGCACCACCGCAAGGACCTCAAGTACGTGCCGCTCTCGGACGCGCCGCAGTCCCGCGTGGCGCTGTCGTTCCCGATCCGCGACGAGAACCCCGAGCTGATCGAGCACATGATCGGCATCGTCCGCGGCCGCACGGTCAACAGCACCCGTGGGCCCGCGCCGGAGCCGGTCAAGAAGCAGGCGCCCCAGCAGCAGCGACGAGGCCCCGCGCCCCAGCAGAAGCGGCAGCCTGCCAAGCGGGCGAAACCCCGTCGCGGTCGCTGACGTCAGTCGTGCACCGTGATCGCCTGGGCCGGGCAGATGCCCCTGGCCGTCCTGGCGGCCGACTCCGCGTCACCCGAAGGGCTGGCGTCGAGCACCGTGACGAACCCGTCGTCGTCCTGGTCGAACACGTCCGGCGCGGCCAGCACGCACTGTGCCGAGCCGATGCACTTGCCGGTGTCCACACTGATCCGAGCCATGACGATCCCTTCTCACCAACGCACAGGTAGCGCGTGGAGTCCGAAGAGGACTCCGTCGTACTTGAACCGCAGCTCTTCGAGCGGCACCGCGACCTCCAGGGTCGGGATCCGCTTGAACAGGCCGCGGTAGGCGACGTCCATCTCCAGCCGCACCAGGTTCTGCCCGAGGCACTGGTGCACGCCGTACCCGAACGCCACGTGCCCGGTGGCCGAGCGGGACGGGTCGAACTCGTCCGGCCGCTCGAACATCCCCGGGTCGTGGTTCGCGCCGGCCACGAGCGGCACGATGCCCTCGCCAGCCCTGACCAGCTGGCCGCCGATCTCGACGTCCTCGACCGCCACCCGCAACGCCACCAGATCCGCGACGGAGTGGTAGCGCAGCAGTTCCTCGATCATGCGGTCGTCGTCGATCCACTGCTTCTGCTGCAACAGCGTGACGACGCCGAGCGAGATGTTGTTCGCCGTCGTCTCGTGGCCCGCGATGAGCAGCAGCATCGAGACGCCCGAGAGCTCCTGCGGCGTCAGCAGACCGCCCTGCAGCAGCTTGCTGATCAGGTCGTCACCGGGACGCTTGGACTTGATCGTGATCAGCCGGTTGATGTAGCGCAGCAGGTGCTCGGACGCCTTGTCCCGCTGCTCGTCGGTCGAGGTCAGCGTCACGAGGACCTTCGTCTTCTCCTCGAAGAAGTCGCGGTCCACCTTCGGCACGCCCAGCAGGGCCGAGATCACCAGCGACGGCACCGTCAGCGAGAAGTCCTCGACCAGCTCGGCCGTGTTCCCCCTGGCCAGCATCTGGTCGATGGCGTGGTCGACGATCTGCTCGACCGCCGGCCGCAACGCCCTGATGCGGCGCACCGTGAACTCGGGGATCAACGCCTTGCGGAACCTGTTGTGGTCCGGCGGGTCCAGCGACACGAACCAGCCAGGCACGTCGTCCGCGGACGGTGCGCCCACGGTGCGCGACGGACGTGGAAACCCCTCGTGCGTCGGGTTGGAGCTGATGCGCGGATCGGTGAGGACCGCGCGCACCTCCTCGTGCCTGGTCACCAGCCACACCGTCTCGCCCGACGGCAACGCGGCCTTCGTCAGGCCGGGTTTCGTGCGGAACCCCTCGTACTCGGGAGGAGGGAACGGCACGCCGGGGCGGCGCATCATGAACGGGACCAGGTCAGTGCTCGTCATGTCTCATCCCTCGTAGAACCGGCGGACCTGCGCCACGATGTGGTCCTGGTCGTCCTCGGTCAGCTCGGCGTGGGTGGGGAGGTACAACCCGTCCTCGGCGAACCGGTTCGCGTTCAGCGTCGGCCACACCGGGTCGAGATAGCCGGGCTGCCTGCTCATCGGCTTGAAGAAGAGACGGGTCTCGACACCGTTGTCCGCCAGGAAGGTCCTGAGCTCCTCACGGCGTTCCGCGCGCAGGTCGTACATCCACAACACGTCCCGCGGCGGCATGAGGGTGATGCCGGCGATGCCACGAAGACCCTCGTCGTACCGCTTCTCGATCTGTGCGCGCGTCGCGATGATCTCGTCGAGGCGTTCGGTCTGCGCGAGCGCGACCGCGGCCTGCAGGTTGGTCATCCGGAAGTTGTAGGCGAGCTTCTTGTGCAGGAAGCTGTGGTCGCTGGTGAACGCCATGCCGCGCAGGTGCGCCATCTGCCGCGCCAGGTGGGGGTCGTTCGTGACGCAGACGCCGCCCTCGCCCGAGGTGATGACCTTGTTGGCGAACAACGAGAACGCGGCGATGTCACCGGTCGGCTTGACGCCGTGCGCCTCGGCCGAGTCCTCGACGACGCGCAGGTTGTACTCGTAGGCCAGTTCGAGGATCGGGTCCATGTCGCACTGCCGGCCGTAGACGTGCACCGGCATGATCACCTTGGTGCGCGGGGTGATCTTCTCCTCGATCTTCGTGACGTCGATGTTCAGGTCGTCGGCGCAGTCCACGAAGACGGGGGTGGCGCCGGTGTAGGTCACGGCCCACGCCGACGCGATCATCGTGAACTCGGGCACGATCACCTCGTCGCCGGGACCAACGCCCAGAGCCCTCAGCGCGAGCGTCAGAGCAGTTGTGCCGGAGGAACACGCGACGCCGTACTTGACGTCGTTGTAGGAGGCGAAGGCCTCCTCGAACTGCGGCACGTACGGCCCCTGCGAGGAGATCCAGCCGTCCGTCACGGCCTTCGTCGTGTACTCGAGCTCGTTGCCGCGCAGCGAAGGCATCGAGACGGGATAGCGGTAGCTCATCGTCAACTCACTTCGAGGCCAGTGCGGGCAGAGAGAGGATCAGGTCGGCGGCGGTCTTGCGGCCGCCGGCGGAGTGCTGCAGCGCCGCGAGACGTTCGGCGTTCTCGGTGAACCCCGGGTCGTCCAGGACGCGGGTCAGCTTGTCCACCACGTCGTGCGGGTCGACGGTGTGCGGCTTGTCCAGCGTCAGCCCGACACCGAAGCTCGTGGCGCGGATCGCCTGGTCGTAGCAGTCGACCCACAACGGCCGTGAGACCATCGGCTTGCCGAAGTAAATGCTTTCGGTGTAGGCGTTTCCGCCCGCGTGCGTGAAGAACAGCTTGACGTTCGGGTGCGCCAGCACGTCGAGCTGCGACGGCACCCAGGTCTCGATGCGCAGGTTGCCGGGAAGCGTGGAAGGCAGGAACTTCTGCTGGTCGCGCGGCAGCTTCCACAGGACCGAGTGCTTGCCTTCGAGGCTGTGGGCGACCTGGACGAACGCCTCGACCTGGTCCCGGGTGAGTCGCGTGATCGTGCCGAAACCCATGTACACAACGGACTTCTGCGCGTCCAGCCAGGTGCCGAGTTCGCCGGGTTCTGCCTGGGGGAGCGGCGGCACCAGCGCGCCGACGGTGCGGATCTTCTCCGGGACGTCGAACGGGTAGTCCATCTCCGGGATCGAGTAGCACAGCACCATTTCGGCCTGCTCGACCCGCGCGAACTGACCGGACGCCTTGGGGGAGATGCCCAGCTCGGCGATCACCTTGGCGTTGCGCGCGTTGCGGTCCTTGTTGTCCTTGGTGAACGCGGTCGCGAGCGTGCGCCAGCCGAAGAGCCTGTTGGCCCAGCGCTGGGTCCAGGACATGCCGGCGGGCAGGCCGGTGTGCGGGCGCGGGAAGTCCTTCGGCGTGTAGGAGGGACCGATCGGGATCGCGGACGTCACGAGGTTCGACGCGACGAACGGGTTGCTGATCACGTACGGCACGCCCTTGGTGATGGCGACCTCGTAGCCGAACATGCACATGGACTCGACGATCATCAGCGCCGGCCGGATCTCGTCGACCAGCTCCGAAAGCTTGCGGTACTTGGGAATCCGCTGCTCGGGACGGTTGGTCTGGGCGATGACGGCCTTGCGCGCCTTGAACCGCGACCGCTGGGTCACCTTCGCGTAGACGTCGTCGGGCCAGGTGACCGAGGACATCTCCGGGATCACGTCCCCCAGCGAGAAGAACTCGATCGGCGAGCCGACCGCGGCCGCCTCGACCTCCTCGCGACCCTTGTCGTCGGTGGCGAACCACAGGTCCTCGACGCCGCGGCGCGACAGTTCCTCCGCTAGCACGAGCATCGGGTTCAGCAGGCCGCTCTCCGGCAGACTGACGAACAGGATCGGCCGCTGGCTCATGGACTTCACCCTTCGGACTGACGCCTGATGACCGCGAGCCTGCCGGACCCCGAGGTGCCCTGTCCCAGGGCGGCGGCCTTCTCCAGAAGAAGACCTAGTGTTCGAAAGCACCGGTACTCCAGGAGAACACCTAGAACTGGCGCGTATCGATTTGATGGGGATGCGTCCGCCTGCGACGCTCGATGCCTCCTGGCGAGAGGTACATCATCATGACCGGGACGTCTGACAACGGCATGACCAAGGCGAGGCTCGCGGGCCTGATCGAGCGGGACGACCAGTGGGCCACCTTGGAGACGTTGTTGACCGACTCCCTGTCAGGATCTGGAAGGGTCGCTCTGCTCACCGGCCCTGTCGCTTCAGGCAAGACCGAGCTGCTGCACGCGTTCGGCGAGGCCTCCGGCGCCGGCTTCGTCAAGGCCACCTGCTCGGCGTTCGAGCGCGATCTGCCGTTCGGGGTGGCGAGCCAGATCTTCCACCCCCTGGACGCGCCGGACGAGGTCGGCGAACTGCTCGACGCCGCCGCCCGCAGCGCTGACGGGCCGACCGCGCGCCAGTTGCACGCGTTGTGCCTGGCGCTGCTGGATCTCACGGCCGAGACGCCACTGGTGATCGGCATCGACGACGTGCAGCACGCCGACTCGTCGTCGCTGCACTGGCTGCTGTACCTGATCCGCCGCATCGGCCAGGCGAAGGTGCTGCTGATGCTCACCGAGACCGCCTCGCCGCGCGCCGCGCACACCGCCCTGCACACCGAGTTGTTGCGCCACCCGCACTGCCGCGACGTCCAGCTGGCGCCGCTGGGATCGTTGGACGAGCTGTTCGAGGCGTCGGTGCACGCCGTGGACGCGATGGCGTTGTCCGGCGGGAATCCGTTGCTGGTGCGGTCGTTGCTCGACGACCAGCGGCTCTGCAAGCCGCGCGACGACGGCGGTCTGGTGATCGGCCCCGGCTACCGGCGAGCGCTGGTCAGCTGCCTGCACCGCAGCGACCACCACGTGCTGCCCGTCGCGCGGGCGCTGGCCGTGACAGGGGAGCAGGCGACGCACGAGTCGCTGGGGCGGCTGGCTCGCACCGACACCGACACCGTGGCGTCCGCGCTGGACGTGATGAACGAGGCCGGGCTGCTGCGCGACGGCTGGTTCCGCGACCCGGCCGCGCGAGGTGCCGTGCTGGACGATCTGTCCACTCAGGACCGCAAGGAGATGTATCTCGGGGCGGCCCTGCTGCTGCACGACGAAGGTGCGCCCGCCACGGAGGTCGCTCCCTACCTGGTGATGGCCGACCACTCCGAGAACCCGTGGATGGTGCCGGTGTTCGTGGAGGCCGCCGAGCACGCCCTGCGCGACGAACAGATCGACACGGCGTTGCGCTACCTGGAACTGGCCCATCGGGCGTGCGTCGAGGTGCACGGACGCGCGGCGATCGCGGCGAAGCTGGTGCGGGTGGAGTGGCGGGTCAACCCGTCCGCGGCCGGCAGGAGGCTCGGCACGGTCGTGCCGGCGATGCGGGCCGGGCAGCTCTCCGACCGGGACGTGACGTCGCTGGTGCAGCCGATGCTGTGGAACTGCCAGGTCGACGAGGCCACCGAGGCGATGGACCGGGTCCGGCGCACCACCACGTCGAGCAACGGCCTGCGCGCCATGGAACTGTGGCTCGCCTGCTCGCACCCGACCCTGGCCCGGCGGGCGACGTCCACCCCGGAGGCCGTGAAGACCCGGACGGTGAGCCTGACCTCCGGACCGATGCTGAAGGCCGTCACCGCGCTCGCGAACGTGCTGACGTACGGCAACAACGACGCTTCGGCCACCGACGCCGAGCACGTTCTGCAGGCCGCGCGGCCGTCCGACAGCGGCTGGTGGGGGCCGGAGTCGGCGATGCTGGCGTTGCAGGCCCTGGTCTACGCGGACCGGCTCGACGTGGCGGCGCAGTGGTGCGACAAGCTCCTGGACGAGGCGCGGACCAAGAACCTCGCGGTCGCACGCGCCTTCTTCTCCTGCGTGCGCGCCGAGGTGTCGCTGCGGCGCGGCGACCTGACCACCGCTTTCGAGCACGCCCAGAACGCCCTGGACCTCATGCCCGCCGGTGGGTGGGGCGTGGCGCTGGGCATGCCGCTGGGGATCCTCATCAACGCGGCCACCAAGATGGGACGGCACGAGGACGCGGCGTCGTTCCTGGAACAGCCGGTGCCCGAGGCGATGTTCCAGTCCCGGTACGGGTTGCACTACCTGTACGCGCGCGGCCACCACTACCTGGCGACGTCCCGGCACTACGCGGCGCTCGCGGACTTCCTGTCCTGCGGCGAGCTGATGACGTCCTGGGGTGTGGATCAGCCAGGCGTGGTGCCGTGGCGGACGTCGGCCGCGGAGGCGTGGCTGCTGCACGGGGCGAACCGGGACGAGGCCAAGCGGCTGATCAACGAGCAGCTCGCCCGGCTGGGCCCGGACGCCTCGCGCACCCGAGGGGTGGCGTTGCGGTTGCTGGCCGCCACCAACCAGCCGCACAACCGGCCGCAGTTGTTGCAGGACGCCGTGGTGATCCTGGAGGAGTGCGGGGACCAGTACGAGCTGGCCCGCGCTCTGGCCGATCTGTCCAAGGCACATCAGGCCTTGCGGGAACATCGGCGCGCGTGGACCGTCGCCCGGCGGGCGTGGCACGTGGCGAACGTCTGCGACGCCGCCGAGTTGTGCGAGGAGTTGCTGCCCTCGCGCGGGAAGGCCGACGGCGAGGACGCGCCGGCCGAGGAGAAGCCGGCCGATCCGATCGCGACGCTGACGGACGCGGAACGGAGGGTGGCCGCGCTGGCCGCCGTGGGGTACACGAATCGGGAGATCGCGTCGAAGCTCTACATCACGCCGTCGACCATCGAGCAGCATCTGACGCGGGTGTACCGGAAGCTGAACGTCAAGTACCGCAAGGATCTCCCGGCGGATCTGCACTCGTACCTGCCGAGCACGGCGTGATCCTCCACTGAGGACGCCACGCTTTCACTCGATCGTGTTCGCGCTGGCCCGTTATCAAAACGTGATCTTGCGGTAGTGTCGAACACATGAGCGAACCGGACCCGTGCCTCCTCTCGACTGACGAGCTGCTCAGCAGCGTCGTCAGCGAGGTCGTGGAGATCAGGGTTCGTGAGCACGCGGTGCTGCGGAAGCTCGCCGAACTGGACCGTCGCGGCGCCGCCGAGGAACTCGGTTACAAGGACCTGCCGCAGGTGCTGCGGCACGCGGTCCGCTGGGACCTGAAGACCGCTCGGCAGTGGCTCGCGAACGCGCACGCCCTGAGTCACGACATCACCCCGACGGGCAGCAGGCTGGAACCGGATCTCCCGGTGACCGCCGCCGCGGTCGCGGAGGGCACGCTGTCGGCCGACCACATCTCCGCCGTCGCCGAGGTGATGAAGAAGCTTCCCGCCGCGGCCGAAGCCCCGGTGGTGGAGTTCGCGCAGGCCCACGAGCCGAGCGCGGTCCGCTCCTTCGGCAAGGAACTGGCCTACCGCCTCTACCAGGACGACCCGGAGCCCCGCGACACCGAGCCCGCACCGCCGACGAACCAGCACGTGATGCGCTGGAAGGGCGAGTGCCTGGAGATCTGGGCGAAGCTCGACAAGATCACCGGCGCGAAGTACGAGGCGCTGATGGACCCGTTGGCCAAGCCGCGCCCGGAGACGCCCGAGGAAGGCCCGGACCTCCGCACGCGCTCCGAACGCGAGGGCGACGCACTGGCCGAGCTCGTCGACCTGATGCTGCGCGCCGACCAGCTGCCCGAACACGGCGGCGAACCGGTCAGCCTCACCCTGACGATGCGCTACGAGGACCTGGTGAGCCAGGCGGGCCAGGCGATGCTCGACAACCGCGAGCGCATCCCGGCCGCCGAAGCCCGTCAGCTCGCCTGCAACGCCGGCATCATCCCGCTGGTCCTGGGCGAACGCTCCCAGCCGCTGGACATCGGCCGCAAGGCCCGCACGTTCCCCGCCGCGATCCGCCGAGTGCTGGTGGCCCGCGACCAGGGCTGCGCCTTCCCCGGCTGCGAGCGCCCGCCGAAACACTGCGACGCCCACCACGTCCGGTTCTGGTCCAACGGAGGCGGCACCTCCGTCGACAACGCCGTGCTGCTGTGCCGCAACCACCACCGCATGATCCACCACAGCGAGTGGGAGATCAGGATGGTGCACGGCCTCCCGCGCTTCTACCCACCGGGCTGGCTGGATCCGGACCGCGCCGCCCGCCGCAACGTGCTCCACGCTGAGAGCCCGGGCACGCTGACGCCCAGCTGGGTGTTGCCACGACCACGTCCTCGACCGGCTCCGGCCTTGGTCTAGCGCACCAGCGGCAACTGCGCCTTCAAATCGTTCACCAGCGCGGGCAGGTCGGCCCGGTCCGCTGCGAACCCGAACACGTAGTAGTCCGGCCGCACCAGCGCCGCCACCTTCTTGTACCCGGCCAGCCAA
The DNA here is from genome assembly GCF_044765805.1 of Lentzea sp. NPDC102401. Lineage (NCBI taxonomy): Bacteria > Bacillati > Actinomycetota > Actinomycetes > Pseudonocardiales > Pseudonocardiaceae > Lentzea > Lentzea sp. NPDC102401. Next base: position 395,654 of record NZ_JBIWKS010000002.1, read on the forward strand.
GGGAGATAGAGGCGCTCGACGTCCACGACCTCGTGCGCACGGGCGATCTTCGGCGGAATCCCGGCCGGCATCACCCGCACCAGGTGCGTTCCCAGCGACTTCAGGAACTCCAGCTCGTCCTCACCCAGCGCCTCGTACGGGTCGAGCGTCGTGATCAGCTGCCACCCGCGTCCGACGACGTCGTCGAACCGGTCCCGCTGGGTTCCCCGCGCCACCACGCCCTGGGGCGACAGTTCGCCGTGCGGCAGGGCGATGTCCGGAGTGCGCCGGACGATGCCGTCCTCCAGTGCGTAGGCGGACGGCGCGAGGTCCACGCCCTCGGGCTTGGCCTGCATGGCGATCAGGAACGCGTCCCGCCGGGCCGCGGCCACCGGGTCGAGCTCCGACACGATCTTGCCCACCTCGATCGACATCTCGATCGTGTGCCGTACCTGCAGGGCGCGCTCGGCCTGGTACGCGTCGAGCAACGAGTCAGAGGCCAGGTCCCGCAGCACCAGGTCGAGCTTCCACGCCAGGTTCACCGAGTCGCGGATGCCGGAACACATGCCCTGACCGGCGAACGGCGGCATCAGGTGCGCCGAGTCCCCGGCCAGCAGCATCCTGCCGTTGCGCCACTTGTCCGCCATCGCCGCCTGGAACGTGTAGACGATGTTGCGCGTCAGGTCGGCGTTCGCGGGGGTCACGTCGTAGGGCGCCAGAAGCTCCCACATGCGCTCCACAGTGGACATCTCTTCGATCGACTCGCCGGGCAGCCGCATGAACTCCCAGCGCCGGTGCCCGCGGCCGGACGCGACGATCGTCGTCGGCCGGGCCGGGTCGCACACCTGCACGTCGTTCGGCCGGAACGCGCGCTTCTCGTGGAAGACGACGTCGACCAGCAGCCAGTCGTGCTTGAAGTTCAGGTCGATCATCCGCGAGCCCATGACGTCGCGGACGAAGCTGTTGGCGCCATCGCAGCCGATGACGTAGGACGCCGTGACGTCACCCTCGTGGTCAGGGCCGGGCGCGGTGATCGACACGTGCGAGCCGTGGTCCTCGACCGCCTCCACCTTGTGCCCGAACAACGTCGTGATGTTCGGCAAGGTCAGCACGTGTTCGCGCAGCGCCCGTTCGAACGTCGGCTGGTGCATCACGGTCGCGATCGGCCAGCCGTCGCGGCCGGGCTCGTACGGCGCCTCGAAGCTGAACAGCTCGCGGCCCTCGGCGTTCTGGAACATGTACTGGCCCAGGGGTTCGCCGAGCTCCATCAGGTCGGCGCCGATGCCGGCCGAGGCGAACGAGCGCGCGGTCTCGCCGTCGAACGCGACGACGCGCGGGAACGGGTACTGGCCGCGGTACTTCTCCAGCAGGACGACCCGCCATCCCCTGTGCGCGAGGAGGATGGACAGAACGAGGCCGACCGGGCCGCAGCCGACTACCGCGACGTCGGCGGTGTGTGACTTCATCAGTTTCCCTGTCTGCCTGGGGGAATCAGTACACCGAGTCGATCACTCCGAGCGCCTGTCCGGGGTTCAGCCGCGGGTCGCAGAGGGTCTCGTAGCGCGCGGAGAGAGCGTTCTCGTCGGGGACGGACCCGCCGACGCACTCCGTCACGTCCGTCGCGGCCACTTCCAGGTGCAAGCCGGCCGCGTGCGCGCCCTCGGTCTCGAGGATGTGCCGGAACGCCGTGGCCTCCTCGATGATATGGGTGACATGTCGAGTCTTTCGCCCAGATTCGGTGGTGACCGTGTTGCCGTGCATGGGGTCCGAGATCCAGACGACGGGGTGGCCGGCGCGCCGGACCGCGCGCACGATCGGCGGCAGGGCGACGTGGATGTCCTCGCGGCCCATGCGGACGATGAGCGTCAGGCGGCCGGGCGTGTGGTGCGGGTCGAGCAGCTGGCACAGCCGCACGACGGTCTCGGGGTCGGCCGTCGGGCCGACCTTCACGCCGACCGGGTTCGCGATCGCCGAGAACATGCTGACGTGCGCGTTCTCGAGCTGGCGGGTGCGCTCGCCGATCCACGGGAAGTGCGTCGAGGTGAGGAACTGCTCACCGGTGCGCTCGTCGGTGCGGATGAGCGCGTTCTCGTAATCCAGCACCAATGCCTCGTGAGCGACCCACGGGCCACCGGACAGTTCCTCGACACTTCCCGACCAGTGGGCGCGCACTTCTCGGATGACGGCGGCCGATGCGTCGTAAGCCTGCAACATTCGCTCCGGATCGTGCCTGCGGGCGAAAACGTCAGGCTCGAACGAATTGACCAGCTCACCGCGGAACGACGGCAGATCGACTCCGTCGATCGTTTCGAAGTTGCTCGAACGGGGCTTCGCGTACTGCCCGGCCATGCGTCCGAAACGAGCCACCTGCTGCCCGGTTCGTTCCGCCAGCCGGGACGCGATGCGCCCGATGTTGCGCACCTTTCCGGAAGTTGTCACCGGGTCGACGTCTGAAAACGATTCCGCGCAGTCCCCGAGCTGCAGGACACGCGCCTCACCGAGGGCGGCGAGACCCAGAGCGCGTTTCGCCTCGCGAATTTCGGAATGCGCGACCAGGGGGAGCGCGCCGGACAGTTCGGCCTCGATCAGGTCGTAGTCGGGGTGGTGGTGCCAGTGCGGCTGCTGCGTCGCCGGCAACGTCATCCACGGGGCCGCCGTCTGCGTCTGCGTGAACTCGGTCAGCTTCACCGTCTGAGGCATTGTTCTCGCTCCTGTATCTGGTTCGGCCGGACGAGTCAGGCGATGATGCCCTCGATCTCCACGAGGAGATCGGCGCGGCAGACGTCGACGTTCAGGTACTGGACGCGGGCGTTCGGGGAGAAACGCTCCTCGCACATCCTGCGGACCGCCGGGATGTCGGAACGGTGACGGACGTACACCTTGATGTTGTCGAGGTTCAGCAAGGAATTGCCCTGCGTGATCTCGTAGTCCGCCAGGTTCTCGTCGGAGATGAGGTGCTCGATGTTGTCCAGTGACAACTTCACCTGCGCCTCGACGTCGCCGTCGTGCAGGGTCTCGTGGCCGCGGATGCTGGCGGTGCCGGCCACGTAGATCTGCCCTGACCTGCGGTCGGTGTGCGTGCCGGCGAGGTAGGTGGCCCGCGCGAACTTGGGCGGGCGTGGGCCGTACTGCCGCGGGTAGTGGTAGGCGGCCATCTGCTTGGAGTTCTCGACCGACGTCAGCGCGGCGGAGCGGGAGGCGAGGAAGTAGAACGCGATCCCGCCGCCCTGCGACCCGATTCCGGTCGCGCTCGGGACCTCCTTGTCGCCGAAGTGGAAGAGTTCGAACGCCTCGGCGCGGCCCTTGCAGAAGTCCCGGTAGATCTCCAGGCCCTCGGCGTTGTCGCCGTTGATGTCGTTCAGGAAGTTCCACATGCGGAAGCAGTTCTTGTAGCCGAGGCCGTCCATCAGGTCGAGCGCGGCGACGTAGGCGGCGCGGGTGTCCTCGGTGTAGCGGCCCGTCGGGGCGATCCGCCCGGCGACGAGGAGGTACTCGCCGTCGTGGGCGTAAACGACGCCGTGGTGCTCGCCGGTCTCGACGGTGCCGGTGGTCGTCCACACCTCCGCGAATGCCTCGCCGAGGTCGCTCGCCATGTGCAGGTCGAGCGTGAGGAGGCCATTCTCGACGCGCGGGTCGGTGCACTCGGTCGTGTAGTTGACGACTCCGAGAACGTTTCCGGTGGCCGCTGCGTGGCTGACTTCGGTGAGGCCGGTGAACACCGAGCTGGGAAGGTTCACCGTCTGCTGCGCCTGAGTCATTGGAATGCCCCTCCGAGGAGTAGGTAAAGAATTTTGCGGAGTGGAGCTGAATTATTGTTTCCGGCTGCTCTTCCGGGCCGGTGATCAAAGATTAGCCACCGGGCGGGCTTCGCAAAACTCCTGCGCCAGGAGAAAGCACTTTCGGCCGGATGATAGGGGGATCGTAGGGGGGTGCTAGGGGATTTCCTACTTACCGGCTCGATGAGGCCGAGGCTAGCATCGCTCGAGGTGCAGGCCACGTCTCCAGTAAGCCGGTAAATAGGGAGCGACGTCGGGATGTTTCGAACCGAACTGATCCGGCCGTTGTCCGAACTGCTGCGTCACCACGCCGCGAACCAGCCGGAGAAGGTCGCGTTCGCGGACTCGCGCCGCGCGGTCACGTACGCGGACCTGGAACTGCGCACCCGGCGGCTCGGCGGGCATCTCGCCGGCCTGCGGCTGCAACCAGGAGACCGGGCGCTGATCTTCCTGGGCAACAGCGTCGACATCATCGAGAGCTACCTGGGAGTCACGCGCGCGAACGCGGTCGCGGTGCCGTTCAACCCGCACTCCGCCGACGCCGAGCTCGCCTACGTGCTGGACGACAGCGGCGCCCGCGTCGTGATCACCGACTTCGCGCACCTCGACCAGGTCCGCAAGCTCCTGCCGGGCCGCCCCTACCTCCAGGTGGTGGTGAGCGGCGACGAACCGCTCCCGCGCGGCGGTTCCGTTGTGTCGTACCAGGAACTGACCTCGACGGACCCGGCTGTTCCCGCGCGGGACGACCAGGGCCTCGACGACGTGGCGTTCATGCTCTACACCTCCGGCACCACCGGCAAACCGAAGGGCGTGCTGTCGACCCAGCGCAGCTGCCTGTGGTCGGTCGCCGCCTGCTACGCCCCGGTCATCGGCCTGAACCACGAGGACAAGGTGCTGTGGCCGTTGCCGCTGCACCACTCTCTCGCCCACGTGCTGTGCGTCGTCGGCGTCACGGCGGTCGGTGCTTCGGCCCGCGTCCTCGACGGGTTCGCCGCGGACGAGGTGCTGACCGCGCTGGAAGGCGACGACTACACGTTCCTGTGCGGTGTTCCCGCCATGTACCACCATCTTCTGGAAGTCGCGCGCACCCGCGAGGTCTCCGCGGGCACGGTGCAGCGCTGCCTGACCGCGGGAGCCGCGTGCCCGCCGGCGTTGCGCGTCGAGTTCGAGGCCCTGTTCGGTGTCGCGCTGCTCGACGGCTACGGCAGCACCGAGACGTGCGGCCTGATCGCGGTGAACTGGCCGCAGGGCACCAGGGTTCCGGGTTCGGTCGGCCTGCCGGTGCCGGGTCTCGCGGTGCGGCTGGTCGACCCGGACACCTGCGTCGACGTCGACGTGGAGGCCGAGGGCGAGGTGTGGGTGCGCGGCCCGAGCCTGATGGCGGGTTACCACAACCAGCCGGAGGCGACGGCGCAGGCGATGCCGAACGGCTGGTACCGCACCGGCGACCTGGCCAAGCGCGACCTCTACGGCTACGTCACGATCACCGGCCGCGTCAAGGAGCTCATCATCCGCGGCGGCGAGAACATCCACCCCGGTGAGGTGGAGGAGGTGCTGCTCAAGGTCCCCGGTGTCGCCGACGCCGCCGTGGTCGGCAAGCCGCACGACATCCTCGGCGAGGTGCCGATCGCGTTCGTCGTGCCCAGCAGGCAGGGCCTCGACCCGGTGCGCCTGTACGACGCCTGCCGCGAGCAGCTGTCGAACTTCAAGGTGCCGGAAGAGCTGTACGAGATCGACCACATCCCGCGCACGACCTCGGGCAAGATCACCCGGCACGTGCTGCTCGACCGCCCGGCCCGGTTGCGGGCCGCGAGCGGCGGGCAGCACGAGTCGTTGCTGCGCATGGACTGGGCGCCGATGACGTCGGTCCGCACCGCCGGGCTGGAACTGGCGAAGCGCTGGGCGGTCGTCGGCCCGGACATGGTCGGGTTGACGGCGTCCCTGGCCTCTGCCGGTGTGCACGTGGCCACCTACCCGGACGCGGCCTCGCTGCACGTGTCCGTTGTGGACGGCGAGCCCGCGCCGGACGTCGCGGTGCTGTGCTGCCCCGACGACATGGACACCGGCGGCAAGCTCACGACGGCCGCGCAGGAGGCGTTGCGCAAGGTCGGCGGTGTGCTGCGGACGTGGGTGAACGACGACTGGTTCGCGCACTCCCGCCTGGTCGTGCTGACGCGCGGCGCGGTCGCGGCCGGTGTCGAGGACGTGCGCGACCTGGTGCACGCGCCGGTGTGGGGACTGCTGCGGTCGTTGCAGGTCGAGTTCCCGAACCGGTTCACGCTGATCGACGTCGACGACCAGGCGCCGTCCATCGGCGTGCTGCCGCGCGCGGTCGCCGCCGGCGAACCGCAGCTCGCGATCCGCTCCGGCATCGCGTTGATGCCGCGGCTGAAGCGAGTCTCGGCGTCGGTCGACAGCGACGAGGTGCTGCGCATCGACCCCAAGCGCACCGTGGTCGTGACCGGCGCGGACGGCACCATGGGCGCCGCGCTGACCCGGCATCTCGTCGCCGCGTACGGCGCACGCCACCTGCTGCTGATCAGCCCGCGCGGCCGCGCCGACGAGGCGACGGCCCAGCTGGAGTCGGAACTGTCCTCACTGGGCGCGAAGGTCGCGGTCGCGGCCTGCGACGTGGCGGATCGCGCCGCGCTGGCCGAGGTGCTCGGCAAGCTCAAGCGACCCGTCACCGCGGTCATCCACGGCGAGGGCGAGCATCCGGCGAAGCCTTCGGTCAACCTGCCGCGGCCGGACGTGTTCCGGTCCGTTGTGGACGGTGCGGTGAACCTGCACCAGCTCACCAAGAGCGGCGACGTCACCGCGTTCGTGATGCTCTGCACGGTCGCCGGCGCGCTGGGCCTGGTCGGGTCCGGGGAGCAGGCGGCGGCGAACTCGTTCCTCGACGCGCTGGCCCGCTACCGCCGCAAGCGCGAGCTGGCCGCGACCTTCCTCGCGGTCGGGTCGACGGACGCGCCGACCACGGCGTCGCGGGTGGGCGAGCTGTCGGCGCACGAGTTCAGCGCGATGTTCGACGTCGCGACCTCGGCGGGGCTCGCGCAGGCCGTCATCATGCGGATCAACAGTGCGGCGCTGCGGGAGCAGACGTCGTCGACCGAGGTTCCGGCATTGCTGCGCGGCCTGATCGACGTCTCCGCGCGGCTCGCCACCCCGGACGAGCGCGACCTCTCCGCCTTACGCCAGCGCCTGGTCGCGATGTCGCCGGAGGAGCAGGACATCTTCCTGCTCAACCTGGTGCGCACCGAGGTCGCGGGCGTGCTCGGACTGACCGGTGCCGAGCGCGCCGAGGCGAAGAAGACGTTCCGCGAACTCGGCCTGACCTCGGTGACCGCGGTCGACCTGCGCAACAGACTGACCGCCGCGACCGGCCTGCACCTGTCCGCGCCGGTCGCGTTCGACTACCCGACTCCGGCCGTGCTGGCCCGGCACCTGCGGGCGGAACTGCTGGGTGAACGGGCTTCCGCCGTGCCGCTGGAGATGGTGCGGTCGGCGCCGGACGAGCCGATCGCGATCGTTGGCATGGCCTGCCGTTATCCCGGTGGGGTGTCCTCGCCGGAAGACCTGTGGCGGCTGGTGATGACGGGCGGCGACGTCGTGTCGCCGTTCCCCGCCGATCGCAACTGGGACCTGGAGAAGCTGTTCGACGGCGCCTCGCACACGCGCGCCGGCGGGTTCCTGCACGACGCCGCCGACTTCGACGCCGAGTTCTTCGGGATCTCGCCGCGGGAGGCGCTGGCGATGGACCCGCAGCAGCGGTTGCTGCTCGAAGTCTCCTGGGAGGCCCTGGAACGCGCGGGCATCGACCCCGCGACGTTGCGCGGCACCAACGGCGGTGTGTTCGCGGGTGTGATGTACCACGACTACGGCGCCGGACTGCTGGACGCGCCCGCCGGGACCGAGGGGTACTGGACGACCGGCACCGCGGGCAGCGTCGTGTCCGGCCGAGTCGCCTACACGCTGGGACTGCAGGGGCCGGCCGTCACCGTCGACACCGCGTGTTCGTCGTCCCTGGTCGCCCTGCACTGGGCCGCGCAGTCGCTGCGGTCGGGCGAGTCGTCGATCGCGCTGGCCGGCGGTGTGACGATCATGTCGACGCCGCAGACGTTCGTGGAGTTCTCCCGGCAGGGCGGGCTGTCGGCGGACGGCCGCTGCAAGGCCTTCTCCGACTCCGCCGACGGCACGGGCTGGTCCGAGGGCGCCGGTCTCGTCGTGCTGGAGCGGTTGTCCGACGCTCGCCGCAACGGTCATGCGGTTCTCGCGGTGCTGCGCGGTTCGGCGATCAACCAGGACGGCGCGTCGAACGGCCTGACCGCGCCGAACGGCCCGTCGCAGCAGCGCGTGATCCGGCAAGCGCTTGCGTCCGCTGGATTGTCCACTTCGGACGTCGACGCGGTGGAGGCGCACGGTACCGGCACGACTCTGGGTGACCCGATCGAGGCGCAGGCGTTGCTCGCGACCTACGGCCAGAACCGCACCGGGCCCGATTCCTCCGGGCCGCTGTGGCTGGGCTCGGTGAAGTCGAACATCGGCCACACGCAGGCCGCGGCGGGTGTCGCGGGCGTGATCAAGATGGTGATGGCGTTGCGGCACGGCACGTTGCCGCGCACCCTGCACGTGACGTCGCCGTCGGCGCACGTGGAGTGGGGGAGTGGCCGCGTCGAGCTGCTGACCTCGGAGCAGCCGTGGCCGTCGGTGTCGCGGGAGCGCCGGGCCGCCGTGTCGGGCTTCGGTGTCTCCGGCACGAACGCGCACGTGATCCTGGAGGAGGCGCCCGAGGTCGAGGTGACGCCGGAGGAACCGTCGTCGGTGCTCTCGGTGGTGCCGTGGGTGGTGTCGGCCAAGAACGCCGCCGCGTTGGACGCGCAGCTGGAGCGGTTCCGGGCGGTGCAGGCTCCCGTTCTGGACGTCGCGGCGTCGCTGGTGTCGACGCGGACGCAGCTGGAGCACCGCGCTGTGGTCGTGGACGGCACGGAGATCGCGCGCGGCGTGGCCTCCGAACGTCCGCTGGCGGTGTTGTTCTCCGGGCAGGGTTCGCAGCGGCTCGGCATGGGACGTGAGCTGTACGAGCGGTTCCCCGTGTTCGCCGCGGCGTTCGACGCGGTGCTGGAGCACCTGGACGGCTCGCTGCGCGATGTGATGTGGGGCCACGACTTCGACGCGCTGAACGAGACCCGGTACACGCAGCCGGCGTTGTTCGCGATCGAGGTGGCGCTGTTCCGGCTCGCCCGGTCGATCGGTGTGCGGCCGGACTTCGTGGGCGGGCACTCGATCGGCGAGATCGTCGCCGCGCACGTCGCGGGTGTGCTTTCCCTGGAGGATGCCTGCCGGCTGGTCGACGCGCGGTCGCGGCTGATGCAGGCGCTGCCGCCGGGCGGGGCGATGGTCGCGGTGCAGGCCACGGAGGAGGAACTGCTGCCGCTGCTGGGGTCCGGGGTGTCGATCGCGGCGGTGAACGGGCCGCGTTCGGTCGTCATCGCGGGTACCGAGGACGGCGTCGAGGCGGTCGTGGCCCGGTTCGCTGATCGCAAGACTAAGCGTCTCCCGGTCAGCCATGCGTTTCACTCGCCCTTGATGAACCCGATGCTGGACGACTTTCGCGCGGTCGTCGAGGGACTGTCGTTCTCCGAGCCGCAGATCCCGGTCGTGTCGAACGTGACCGGGCAGCTCGCCGTGCGCGAACAGCTGACCTCGCCGGAGTACTGGGTGCGTCACGTTCGTGAAGCCGTGCGGTTCTCCGACGGCGTGCGGGCGCTGGGGCGTCAGGGAGTCTCGGCGTTCCTGGAACTCGGGCCCGACGGCGTGCTGTCGGCGCTGGTCGCGGAGATGACCGAGACGGGCGCGGTACCGCTGGACACCGCTGTCGTGCCGATGCTGCGCCGCGAACGACCGGAGGAGGCGTCCGCCGTGTCGGCGTTGGCGCGCCTGCACGTCGTGGGTGTGCCGGTCGACTGGTCCGTGCTGTTCGAGGGCACCGGAGCAGTGCGCGTCGACCTGCCGACCTACGCGTTCCAGCGGTCTCGTTTCTGGCCGGAGCCCGAGGTCGCGGTCGGCGGGGCCGATCCGCTGGACGCGGCGTTCTGGCAGCTGGTCGAGAACGATGAGCTGGCGTCCGTGCTGGAGCTGGATCCCGAGGTGGCGGCGGCGGTCGTGCCGGCGTTGTCGTCGTGGCGAACACGGCAGCGGTCGCAGTCCATTGTGGATTCGTGGCGGTTCCGCGAGTCGTGGAACCGGCTGTCGCTGTCCGGTGCCTTTTCCGGATCGTGGCTGGTCGTCGTGCCGCCGGGGGAGCGGGACACCTGGACGCGGGACGTCGTGGAGATCCTCGGCGGTGTCGCCGTGTCGCTGGACAAGGTCTCGGGTTTGGCGGGCCGGGAGTTCACGGGTGTCGTGTCGCTGCTCGGTGTCGCGGATGACTCGGGTGACGTGCCTTACCCGCTGTCCGGAACGTTGGAGCTGCTGAAGGCTCTCGAAGGCGTCGAGGCTCCGTTGTGGACGGTGACGCGCGGTGCCGTGTCGACCGGTCACGGGGACATCGTGACGTCGCCGGTGCAGGCCGCGTTGTGGGGCATGGGCCGGGTCGCCGCTCTGGAGATGCCGCGCCGGTGGGGTGGCTTGATCGACCTTCCGGGCGGCGTGGACAACCAGATCGCGCAGGGCCTGCAGGCCGCGCTGAGGAACTCGCTGGGCGAGGACCAGATCGCGGTGCGCGGCAACGGTGTGTTCGCCCGTCGCCTGGTGCCCGCGCCGCGCGGGGAGCACGGCGAGGACTGGGAGCCGTCCGGCACGGTCCTGATCACCGGCGGCACCGGTGCGCTGGGCGGGTTCGTGGCTCGCGCTGTTGCCGCGCGGGGTGCTTCGCGCATCGTGCTGACCTCGCGCCGGGGCTCGCTCACCCCGGGGATCGAGCACCTGGTGGCCCAGCTCGAAGGCTTCGGCGCCGAGGTCTCCGTCGAGGCCTGCGACGTCGCCGATCGTGCTGCTCTCCAGGAGTTGCTGGACGACCTGCCCGATCTGACGGCGGTCGTGCACTGTGCCGGAGCCGACAGCGGTGACGCACCTCTGCGGGAGTTGACCGCCGACCAGCTCGGAGAGCTGTTGCGCGCCAAGATGGTGGCCGCGCGGAACCTGCATGAGCTGACCGGAAGCCTCGACGCGTTCGTGCTGTTCTCGTCGGGCGCGGCGGCGTGGGGCAGCGGCGGCCAGCCCGCCTACTCGACCGCGAACGCCTACCTGGACGGTCTCGCGCAGTTCCGGCGGGGCCAGGGCCTGGTGGCGACGTCCGTGCAGTGGGGCGCGTGGGCCGAGGCCGGCATGGCGACCGACCCGCACGCCTACGACCAGTTGCGCCGCCACGGCGTGCTGCCGATGGATCCCGAGCTGGCGCTGACCGCGCTGGTGCAGGCGGTGTCGGACGGCGAGACCGTGCTGACCGTCACGAACACCGACTGGGCCCGGTTCGCGCCTGGCTTCACCGCGTCGCGCCCGTCGCCGCTGTTCTCGTCGATTCCCGAGGTCGTCGCGGCACTGGTGCCCGATGCCGACGTGACCGGCGCCGAGGTGGCGTTGCAGGAGAAGCTCGCGGGCCTGTCGGAGGCCGATCGTTCGCGGGTGCTGCTGGACCTGGTGCGTTCCGAGGCCGCCGCGGTGCTCGGCCACTCCGGCGTCGAGTCGATCCACGCCGAGAAGGCGTTCCGCGACCAGGGTTTCGACTCGCTGACCGCCGTGGAGATGCGCGACCGCCTGAAGTCCGCGACGGGTCTGCCCGTGCCGTCGGCCCTGGTGTTCGACCACCCGACGCCGCGCCTGGTCGCCGAGCACCTGCTGACCGGCCTGTCCGCCGCGACGGACGGTTCGGCGCTGGCCGAGCTGACCCGGCTCGAAGCCGCGGTGGTTTCGTCGTCCGCTGATCACGACGCGATCCGCGAGCGCCTGGAGAAACTGCTCGGGCGCCTGAAGAAGCCGGTGTCCACTTCGGACGACGACATCCGCAACGTCTCCGTCGAGGACCTCCTGAACATCATCGACGACGAGTTGCTCGACCTCTCGTAGAAGCAGTTGCCCGCACGAAATGAGGACGGACCAGTGCAGGAAGAGCAGCAGGACAAGGTTGCCGACTACCTGAGGCGAGTCACGGTCGAGTTGCGCCGGTCTCGCGAACGCGTCCTCGAACTGGAGCAGAAGCACAGCGAGCCCATCGCGATCGTGGGCATGTCGTGCCGCTTTCCCGGCGGGGTGACCACACCCGAGCAGCTGTGGGAGGCCGTGGTCTCCGAACGGGACCTGGTCTCCCCGTTCCCGGCTGACCGCGGCTGGGACCTGTCCTCGCTGCGTGATCAGTCGCTGGCGCAGGAAGGCGGGTTCCTGCGCGACCTGGCGTCGTTCGACGCCGGCTTCTTCGGCATCTCGCCGCGCGAGGCCCTGGGCATGGACCCGCAGCAGCGCATGATGCTGGAGCTGACGTGGGAGGCCCTGGAACGCGCGGGCCTGGACCCTGCCGCGTTGCGCGGCTCGCAGACCGGCGTCTTCGTGGGCACGAACGGCCAGGACTACGCGGACCTGGTGTCGGTGGACGGCGACGGGCACGCCTCCACCGGCCTCATCGCGTCCGTGCTGTCGGGCCGTCTCTCCTACACGTTCGGCTTCGAGGGTCCCGCTGTCTCCGTCGACACCGCCTGCTCCTCTTCCTCTGTCGCCATGCATCTCGCGATGCAGGCCTTGCGCGGCGGCGAGTGCTCGCTGGCACTGGCGGGTGGCGTGACGATCATGGCCACGCCGAGCTCGTTCATCGAGTTCACCCTGCAACGCGGCCTCGCCTCCGACGGCCGCTGCAAGGCCTTCTCCGACTCGGCCGACGGCGTCGGCTGGGCGGAGGGCGCCGGCCTGCTCGTGCTGGAGCGGCTGTCGGACGCCGTGGCCGCCGGCCACCAGGTGCTGGGGCTGCTGCGCGGTTCGGCCGTCAACCAGGACGGTGCCTCCAACGGTCTGACCGCACCGAACGGCCCGTCGCAGCAACGCGTGATCCGCGCCGCGCTGGCCTCCGCCGGTCTGGCGCCTGCCGACGTCGACGCAGTGGAAGCGCACGGCACCGGCACCACCCTGGGCGACCCGATCGAGGCCGCCGCCCTGATCGCCACCTACGGCCAGGACCGCGCCGTCCCGCTCTACATCGGCTCCATCAAGTCCAACATCGGTCACACGCAGGCGGCGGCGGGCGTCGCCTCGGTGATCAAGGTCGTGCAGGCGATGCGGCACGGTGTCCTGCCACGCACCCTGCACATCACCGCACCTTCGTCCCACGTCGACTGGACGGCGGGCTCGGTCTCGCTGCTGACCTCCGCGACCCCGTGGCCGCCCGTCGACCGCCCGCGCCGCATCGGCATCTCGTCGTTCGGCGTCTCGGGCACGAACTCGCACCTGATCCTGGAAGCGCCGCCCACCCCGGAATTGTCAGACCTGCCTGAGACGATAGAGATGGGGGCCGAAAGCCCCCTGGGGGCCAGCAAGTCGGAATCGATTCCGAGCGTGCCGTGGCTCGTTTCTGCCAAGTCCGAGGCGGCGCTCACCGCTCAGATCGCCCAGCTGCGGGAAGTCACCGCGGACGCGAAGGACATCGGCCACGCCCTGTCCGTGCGGACGCTGTTCGAACACCGCGCGGTCCTCCTCGACGGCGCTGAGATCGCGCGCGGCATCGCCGGCGAGAAGCAGCTCGCGATGCTGTTCAGCGGCCAGGGCTCCCAGCGTCTCGGCATGGGCCGCGAACTGTACGAGGCGTTCCCCGCGTTCCGCAGCGCGTTCGACGAGGTCGCGCAGCACCTCGACGTGAGCGCGATGTGGGGTGACGACGCCGACGCCCTGGACCAGACCGGTACCGCGCAGCCCGCGATCTTCGCGCTGCAGGTCGCGCTCTACCGTCTGTTTCAGGAGTTCGGGGTCAAGGCAGACCACGTCGCCGGTCACTCGATCGGCGAGATCGCCGCCGCGCACGTCGCGGGCGTGCTCAGCCTCGAAGACGCCTGCACCCTCGTCCAGGCCAGGGCCCGGCTCATGCAGGCCCTGCCCACTGGCGGCGTGATGATCGCGCTCCAGGCCACCGAAACCGAGGTGACCCCGCATCTCACCGCGGGCGTGTCCATCGCCGCGATCAACGGCCCGGACTCGCTCGTCGTCGCCGGTGCGGAAGACGAAGCCCGCGCGGTCGTCGCCCGGTTCGAGGACCGCAAGTCCAAGCAGCTCCAGGTCAGCCACGCGTTCCACTCGCCGCTGATGGACCCGATGCTGGACGACTTCCGCGCCGCCATCGCACACCTGACCTTCAACGCGCCCACCATTCCGGGCCTGGGCGACGTCGCGAACGCCGGCTACTGGGTCCGCCACGTCCGCGCCGCGGTCCGCTTCCACGACACCGTGCAAGCTCTGGGCGACAGGAGGTTCCTGGAGATCGGCCCCGACGGCGTGCTGTCCGCGCTGGTCGACGGCATCCCCTCACTGCGCAAGGACCGCCCCGAAACCCAGACCCTGATCACCGCGCTCGCCCGCCTCCACGTCGCGGGCACCGACGTCGACTGGACGCCGTTCTACGAAGGCGCCACCAGGATCGACCTGCCGACGTACGCGTTCCAGCGCCAGCGTTTCTGGCCGTCGACCCCGAAGAACGCCGACGCCTCCGTACTCGGCCTCACCGCCGTCTCCCACCCGCTGCTCGGCGCGGCGATGGAACTGGCCGACGGCCAGGGAGTCGTGTTCACCAGCAGGCTCTCTGCCACCACCCACCCGTGGCTCGCGGACCACGTCGTCGGCGGCCGGATCCTGTTCCCCGGAACCGCTTTCGTCGAACTCGCGTTGCGCGCCGCCGACGAACTCGGCCTCGACCGTCTGGACGAACTGACCCTCTCCGCGCCGCTGGTGCTCAACGATCCGGTGCAACTCCAGGTCGCGGTCGGCGCCCAGGACACGACAGGACGCCGCTCCCTCGCCGTCTACTCACGGCTCGACCCGGACACGCCGTGGCTCGAACACTGCACCGGCTACCTCACGTCCGGCACCGCGACCGCCCCCGACACGTCGGTGTGGCCGCCACAGGGAGCGGAACCCGTTTCTCTGGAAGAGTTCTACGAGCGGTTCGCGGACAACGGCTTCGCGTACGGCCCGGCATTCCAAGGCCTCCAGGCGGTCTGGCGAGTCGGCGACGACGTCTACGCCGAGGTCTCCATCGCAGCCGAGGCCGACCGCTACGGCCTGCACCCCGCCCTGCTGGACGCCGCGCTGCACGCCGCCGACCTCAGCACGTCCGAGGGAGGCATGCCGTTCGCGTGGCAAGGAGTCTCGCTGCACGCGACCGGTGCGTCCGCGCTGCGCGTGCGGATCCGGCCTCAGGGCGAGTCGTTCGCGATCACCGCGACGGATCCCCACGGCACCCCGGTCATCTCGATCGACTCGCTCGTCACCCGCCCGATCCCCGCCGACGACTCCGGAATCGCGCGCGAAGCCCTGTTCCACGTCGACTGGACCCCCGTCGCCCTTCCCACCGAGACCGCCGCGGCCGAGGTCGAGCACGTCGTCTCCGAGAGCACTCCGATCGAGTCCGCGCACGCCCTGACTTCGCGGGTGCTCGCGCGCCTGCAGCAGTGGATCGCCGACGAACGACAGGACCGCCTGGCGTTCGTCACGCGTCCCGGCGACCTGGGCGCGGCGGCCGTGTGGGGCCTGGTGCGGTCGGCGCAGACCGAACACCCAGGCCGTTTCGTGCTGGTGGAGGCGGACGGCGACGTTCCGGCGGAGGTCTTCGCGCTGGACGAGCCGCAGATCCGGTTGCGCGGCAACGAGGTGTTCGTGCCGCGCCTGGCCCGCCTGACCCCGGCCGGCGAGTTCTCCTGGCAGGGCAAGGTTCTCATCACCGGAGGCACCGGCGGACTTGGTCTCGTGATCGCCCGCCACCTCGTTGCCACGCACGGCGTCCGCGACCTGCTGCTCGTCTCCCGGCGCGGCGAGGCCGACGTCACGGAACTGGAAGCGCTGGGAGCACAGGTCACCGTCGAGACGTGCGACGTCTCCGACCGTGCCGCCGTTGGCGATCTGCTGGCACGCCACGAGGTTCGCGCGATCGTGCACACCGCGGGCGTCCTCGACGACGGTATCGTGGAGGCCCTGACGCCCGACCGCCTCGGCACCGTGTTGCGTCCCAAGGTGGACGCCGCCTGGCACCTGCACGAGCTGGCCACGAACGTCGACGCCTTCGTCGTGTTCTCCTCGGTCGCGGGCACGATCGGCACGGCGGGCCAGGGCAACTACGCCGCCGCCAACGCGTTCCTCGACGGCCTCGTGGAACACCGCCGCGCGAACGGCCTGCCCGGCACGTCGCTCGCGTGGGGCCCGTGGATCGCGGGCATGCTGTCCGGTGCCGACGCGGAACGCATGGCGCGCAACGGAATTCCGGGCTTCACCGTCGAGCAGGGCGTCGAGCTCTTCGACGCGGCCATCACCGCCGGCAACGCCGTCCCCGTGCGCCTCGACCTGCCCGTGCTGCGCGGCCGCGGTGACATCCCGCCGATGCTGCGCGGCCTGATCAAGACCCGTCCGCGCCGTGTCGTCGCGGGCTCGGACACCGCCGTCTCGCTCACCGGACGCCTGGCGTCGCTCGACGGCACCGCGCGCCTGGAAGCGTTGCTGGACCTCGTGCGCGGCCAGGTCGCCACCGTCCTCGGGCACGCGGGCACCGACGAGATCGACCCCGGACGCGCCTTCCAGTCACTGGGTTTCGACTCGCTCACGGCCGTCGAACTCCGCAACCAGCTCACCGCCGTCACGGGTCTGCGCCTGCCCGCGACCCTGATCTTCGACTACCCGAACGCCGGCGTGCTCGCCTCCTACCTGTGCGACGAACTCTTCGGCGCTGACACGATCGTTCCTCTGGCACAGGCGCGTTCCGCGGTCTCCGACGACCCGATCGTGATCGTCGGCATGGCCTGCCGCTACCCCGGAGGCGTGTCGTCGCCGGAAGACCTGTGGCGCCTGGTGGTCGACGGTGTCGACGCCGTCACCGACATGCCGTCCAACCGCGGCTGGGACGTCGACGCGCTCTACCACCCGGATCCCGACCACATCGGCACCTCGTACACCCGCTCCGGCGGCTTCCTGCACGACGCACCGCTGTTCGACCCGGCGTTCTTCGGCATGTCCCCGCGTGAAGCCCTCGCGACCGACTCGCAGCAGCGCCTGCTGCTCGAAACCGCCTGGGAGTCCCTGGAACGCGCCGGCATCGACCCGGTTTCCCTGCGCGGCAGTGCGACCGGTGTCTTCGCGGGCGTCATGTACACGGACTACTCGGTCGTGATCAGCGGCAGCGAGTTCGAGGGCTACCAGAGCATGGGCAGCGCCGGAACGTTCGCGTCCGGCCGCGTCTCCTACACCTTCGGCTTCGAGGGCCCGGCCGTCACGGTCGACACCGCCTGCTCTTCGTCTTTGGTGGCACTGCACCTGGCCTCACAGGCCCTGCGCAACGGTGAGTGCACCCTTGCTCTCGCCGGCGGCGTCACGGTGATGTCGACCCCGTCCACGTTCATCGAGTTCTCCCGCCAGCGCGGCCTGTCCGCCGACGGCCGCTGCAAGTCCTTCTCCGACACCGCGGACGGCGTGGGCTGGTCCGAGGGAGTGGGCCTCCTCGTCCTGGAACGCCAGTCCGACGCGATCCGCAACGGCCACACCATCCTCGCCGTCGTGCGCGGCTCCGCCATCAACCAGGACGGCGCCTCGAACGGCCTGACCGCCCCCAACGGCCCCTCCCAGCAACGCGTCATCCGCTCGGCCCTGGCCTCCGCGGGCCTGTCGGTCGCCGACGTCGACGTGGTCGAAGCCCACGGCACCGGCACGACCCTGGGCGACCCGATCGAGGCCCAGGCACTCCTCGCCACCTACGGCCAGGACCGCGCCGAACCACTTCTACTCGGCTCCATCAAGTCGAACATCGGCCACTCCCAGGCCGCCGCGGGTGTCGCAGGCGTGATCAAGATGGTGCACGCGATGCACCACGGCCTCGTCCCCGCCACCCTGCACGCGGACGAGCCCTCCACCCACGTGGACTGGGAAGCCGGCGACATCACCCTGGTCACGACCTCCACCGAGTGGCCGGCCGCGTCCCGCCCGCGTCGCGCCGGCGTCTCGTCGTTCGGCGTCTCGGGCACGAACGCGCACGTGATCTTGGAAGCTCCGAGCGCGCCAGAACTGTCAGACCGGCCTGAGATGATTGAGATGGGGGCTCGCAGCCCCCTGGGGGCCGGGCAATCCGAATCGATTCCGCAGAGTGGCGCGGTGCCGTGGTTGCTCTCGGCGAAGTCCGCGGCGTCGCTGGACGGGCAGATCGACCGGGTGCTCGCGCTGGAGGGCGATGCGCGGGACATCGGGTACTCGCTCGCGCTGAAGACGACCTTCGACCACCGGGCCGTGGTGCTCGGTGGCCAGGTCGTGGCCCAGGGTGCGGCGAGCGGGAAGCCGCTCGCGTTCGTCTTCTCCGGGCAGGGGTCGCAGCGGCTGGGCATGGGCCGCGAGCTGTACGAGGCGTTCCCCGCCTTCGCGCGGGCGCTGGACGACGTGTTGGAGCATCTCCAAGGCGTCCGCGAGATCATGTGGGGCGACGATGCCGAGGCGCTGGACCAGACCGGGGTCGCGCAGCCCGGGATTTTCGCGGTCGAGGTGGCGTTGTTCCGGTTGCTGGAGTCGTTCGGGGTGCGGCCCGATCAGGTCGCCGGGCACTCCATCGGTGAGATCGCCGCGGCGCACGTCGCCGGAGTGCTCAGCCTTGAGGACGCGGCCAAGCTGGTCCAGACGCGGGCCGCTCTCATGCAGGCGCTGCCGTCCGGTGGCGCGATGGTGTCGGTGATCGCGTCTGAGGAAGAGGTGCGCGCTCAGCTGATCGACGGTGTGTCCATTGCCGCCGTCAACGGACCTCGGTCCGTGGTCATCGCCGGCGTTGAGGCAGAGGTCCTGGCCCTCGCGGAGAACTGGAAGAACAAGCGGCTGAAGGTCAGTCACGCGTTCCACTCACCGCTCATGGAGCCGATGCTCGATGACTTCCGTGAGGCGATCAGTGGGCTGACGTTCCACGAGCCTGTTGTCGGAATGTCGACATCCGGGGATGTCACGACCGTCGACTACTGGGTCAATCACGTCCGTGACACCGTGCGGTTCCACGACAACGTCACGCGGTTGGGTGACGTGACGCTGGTCGAGGTCGGGCCGGACGCGCAGTTGACGGCGATGGTTGACGGGTTGATTCCGACGTTGACGCGGGTCAAGTCTGATGTTGAATCAATGTTGACCGCACTCGGTCATGTACATGTCAACGGAATCAATGTTGATTGGTCGCAGCTGTACACCGGCGGTCGACGCGTCGACGTGCCGACGTACGCGTTCGAGCACCAGTCGTACTGGCCGGAGAACACCGCGAAGTCCGACGTCAGGTCGGCCGGGCTCGGCGCGGTGGAGCACCCGCTGCTCGGTGCGGCTGTCGAGCTCGCGGGTGGCGCTGGCTACCTGTTCACGGCTCGGCTGTCGCGCCGCTCCTGGCTCGCTGATCACACCGTGCACGGCGCTGTGCTCGTGCCGGGCGCGGCGCTGGTCGAGCTGGCGGTCCGGGCGGCCGACGAGGTCGGGCTGGATCGCGTCGAGGAGCTCACGCTCGCCGCGCCGCTGGTGCTGCCGGAGAGCGGCGGCGTCCAGGTTC
This sequence comes from Lentzea sp. NPDC102401, assembly GCF_044765805.1. Taxonomy (NCBI): domain Bacteria; kingdom Bacillati; phylum Actinomycetota; class Actinomycetes; order Pseudonocardiales; family Pseudonocardiaceae; genus Lentzea; species Lentzea sp. NPDC102401. The sequence continues at coordinate 415,139 of NZ_JBIWKS010000002.1, forward strand.
AGCTGATCGTGGGCGTCGAGGAGAACGGCCGCCGCTCGATCACCATCTACTCACGCGCTGAGGCCGCGGCCGACGAGCCGTGGACGGAGCACGCCACCGGTGTGCTCGGATCCGGCGGAACCGTCGCTGAGGTCGGCGAATGGCCGCCGCGCGCCGATGCGATCGACATCGCGGACGCCTACGAGCGGTTCGCGGAGAACGGGTTCGAGTACGGACCCGCGTTCCAGGGACTGCGGGCGGCGTGGCGTAGCGGCGACACCGTGTTCGCCGAGGTCGCGTTGCCCGAGGGCGTGTCGGTGAGCGGCTTCGGGCTGCACCCCGCGCTGCTCGACTCCGCGTTGCACGCGGCGTTGCTCGTCGACGACAGTGCCGGGCTCCCGTTCTCGTGGGAGGGTGTCCAGCTCCACGCGACGGGCGCGACGGCGTTGCGCGTGAAGCTGACCCGTGACGGCGACAGCCTCGCCATCGCGCTCGCCAACACCACCGGCGCACCGGTCGCGTCGGTGGACGCGCTGGCGGTGCGCGCCGTCTCGGCCGAGCAGCTCAGCACGAGTGACCGCGACTCGCTGTTCCAGCTGGACTGGGTCGAGGTCGGTCTGCCCGCCGAACCCGCCGCGGACGTCGTGGTGGAGCACGTCGTCGCCGACGGCGAGGTCGTCCAGGCCACGCACGCGCTCGTGGCGCAGGCACTGGCGCGGCTGCAGGAGTGGATCGCCACCGAACGGCCCGAGAAGCTCGTGTTCGTCACCGGCCAGGGATGCCTGGCGGGCGCGGCGGTGCGGGGCCTCGTGCGGTCGGCGCAGACCGAGCACCCCGGCCGGTTCGGCATCATCGACACCGACTCCGGCGAGTTCGTCGCACGGGCGTCGGGCATCGACGAGCCCGAGCTGATCATCCGCGACGGCGTGGTGAAAGCCGCCAGGCTCGCGCGGGCGGCCGGTGTGCGGAGCGAGGTCACCTGGCAGGGGCCGGTGCTGATCACCGGCGGCACCGGTGGACTGGGCGGCGTCATCGCGAAACACCTCGTCGCACAGGGCGTCGAGGACCTGGTGCTGGTCAGCCGACGCGGCGAGAAGCCCGAATGGGTCACCGAACTGGACGCGCGCGTCACCGTCGCCAAGTGCGATGTGTCGGACCGCAAGGCCGTGCGGAAGCTGGTGAAGAAGTACCCGGTCCGGTCGATCGTGCACGCCGCCGGCGTGCTGGACGACGGCGTGATCGAGTCGCTGACGCCGGAGCGCCTCGCGACCGTGCTCAAGCCCAAGGTCGACGCCGCGTGGCACCTGCACGAACTGGCGGGCGACCTGGACCGGTTCGTGCTGTTCTCGTCCGTCGCCGGAACGCTCGGCAGCGCCGGCCAGGGCAACTACGCGGCGGCGAACGCGTTCCTCGACGCGCTCGCAGAACTCCGGCCGAACACCGTCTCGCTCGCCTGGGGCGCCTGGGAAGGCGGCATGGCCGGGCATCTGTCCGAAGTGGACGTCGAACGCATGCGTCGCGCCGGCATGCCGCCGATTTCGGTGGAGCAGGGCGTGGAGCTGTTCGACACGGCCATTGCACACGGCGGCGGCGCGCTGGCACCGTTCCGGCTCGACCTCGCCGTGCTGCGGGCCAAGGGCGAGGTGGCGCCGGTGCTGCGCGGCCTGGTCCGGACGCGCTCGAAGCGTTCGGTCGCCGGCTCGGACACCGCTGTCACCCTCGTCGCGCGGCTCTCCGCACTGTCCGAGACCGACCGGTTCGAAGCGCTGCTCGACGTCGTCCGCGTGGAGGTCGCCGGGGTTCTCGGCCACGTCAACGCCCAGGTGATCGACCCGGCGCAGCAGTTCCGCGACCTCGGTTTCGACTCGCTGACCGCCGTCGAACTGCGCAACCGCCTCACCGCGTCGACCGGCATCCGCCTGCCCGCGACGCTGATCTTCGACTACCCGACGTCCGGCGCGCTGGCGTCCTACCTGCGCGACGAGTTGCTCGGAGCCGTCGCCGTCACGCCGAACCTGCCCGCGCTGGTGTCCACTTCGGACGATCCGATCGTGATCGTCGGCATGGCCTGCCGCTATCCCGGCGGCGTCACGACTCCGGAAGAGCTGTGGCGGCTCGTGATGGACGAGGTCGACGCCGTCACCGGGTTCCCGTCCGATCGCGGCTGGGACCTCGAAGGCCTCTACCACCCGGATCCCGACCACATCGGCACCTCCTACACGCGGTCCGGCGGTTTCCTGCACGACGCGGCCGAGTTCGATCCGTCGTTCTTCGGCATGTCACCGCGGGAGGCGCTGGCGACCGACACCCAGCAGCGCCTGCTGCTGGAGACCGCCTGGGAGGCCCTGGAACGCGCGGGAATCGACCCGGCGTCGTTGCGGGGCAGCGCGACCGGCGTGTTCACCGGCCTGATGTACAACGACTACCAGTCCGTAGTCGGTGGCGGCGACATGGAGGGACACCAGGGCCAGGGCAGCGCGGGCAGCGTCGCCTCGGGCCGCGTGTCCTACGTGTTCGGGCTCGAGGGCCCCGCCGTCACGGTCGACACGGCGTGCTCGTCGTCACTGGTCGCGATGCACTGGGCGATCCAGTCGCTGCGGTCGGGGGAGTGCTCGCTCGCGCTGGCCGGCGGCGTGACGGTGATGTCCACACCGTCGACGTTCATCGAGTTCTCCCGGCAGCGCGGCGTTTCCGAGGACGGGCGCTCGAAGGCGTTCTCCGACTCGGCGGACGGTGTCGGCTGGGCCGAGGGCATCGGCCAGGTCGTGCTGGAACGCCAGTCCGACGCGCTGCGCAACGGCCATCGCATCCTCGCGGTCGTCCGTGGATCCGCGGTCAACCAGGACGGCGCGTCCAACGGCCTGACCGCCCCGAACGGCCCGTCACAGCAACGAGTCATCCGCGCCGCCCTGGCTTCCGCCGGTCTCACCGTCGCCGATGTCGACGCCGTCGAGGCGCACGGCACCGGAACGCCGCTGGGCGACCCGATCGAGGCTCAGGCCCTGCTCGCCGTGTACGGCCAGGACCGCGACGAACCGCTGCTGCTCGGCTCCGTCAAGTCGAACATCGGCCACTCGCAGGCCGCCGCCGGTGTCGCGTCGGTGATCAAGATGGTGCAGGCGCTGCACCACGGCGTGCTGCCGCGCACCCTGCACATCACCGAGCCGTCGTCGCACGTCGACTGGGAGGCCGGCGCCGTCGAACTGCTGACCTCGACGCGCGAGTGGCCTTCCGTCGCCCGCCCGCGTCGCGCCGGTGTCTCGTCGTTCGGCGTCTCGGGCACGAACGCGCACGTGATCCTGGAAGCGCCGAGTCTTCCCGAAGCCCGGCCGGTGCAGTCACCGGCTGGTCCGGTGCCGTGGCTGGTGTCGGCGAAGTCCGCGGAGGCGTTGGAAGCCCAGGTCGAGCGGATCCGCGCGGTCGAAGCCGACCCGGTCGACGTCGGGTTCACGCTGGCCGCGCGGACGGCGTTCGAGCACCGCGCGGTCGTCCTCGGCGAGGACGTCGTCACCGGCCAGGTCACGACCGCGGGCAAGACCGTGTTCGTGTTCCCCGGCCAGGGCTCGCAGTGGGTCGGCATGGGTAGCGAACTGCTCGCCACCAACGAGGTGTTCGCCCAGAAGATCGCCGAGTGCGACGCGGCGCTGCGGCCGTTCGTGAACTGGTCGTTGATCGAGGTCCTCCGCGACGAACTGCCGCTGGACCAGGTCGACGTCGTGCAGCCCGTGCTGTGGGCGGTCATGGTGTCGCTGGCCGAGGTCTGGCGTTCGCACGGCGTCGAGCCGCAGGCGGTCGTCGGCCACTCGCAGGGTGAGATCGCGGCGGCGGCCGTCGCCGGGGCGCTCACCCTCGACGACGCGGCACGGGTGGTCGCGCTGCGCTCGCAGGCCGTCGACGAGGCGTTGTCGCGCAAGGGCGGCATGCTGTCGGTGCCGTTGCCGGTGGACGAGGTGCGGCCGCGGATCGCGCGCTTCGAGGACCGGGTCGCGGTCGCGGCCGTGAACGGGCCTCGCGCCACGGTCGTCGCGGGCGAGGTCGAGGCGCTCGCGGAGATCGTGCTGGAGTGCGAGACGCAGGGCATCCGGGCGCGCATGATCGCGGTCGACTACGCCTCGCACACCCCGCAGGTCGAGGCGATCCGTGAACGCGTGCTGGCTGATCTGGCGGAGCTGCGGCCGCGCACCGGCACGATTCCGTTGTACTCCACGGTGACCGGCGAACCCATCGACACCACGATCATGGACGCCGGCTACTGGTTCACGAACCTGCGGCAGACCGTCGAGTTCCAGAACGCCACCAGCGCCCTGCTGCGCGACGGTTTCCGGTTCTTCGTCGAGCCGAGCGCGCACCCGGTGCTGACGTTCGGTGTCGAGCAGACCGTCGAGCACCACGACACCGAGGCCGTCGTGCTCGGAACGTTGCGGCGCAACGAAGGCGGCCACCTGCCCATCGCTCTCGCGCAGGCTCACGTGCGAGGGCTCGACGTCCGGTGGGACTTCCCCGGCGGTGAGCTGATCGACCTGCCCACCTACGCGTTCCAGCGACGGCGGTTCTGGCCGTCCCGGCAGGTACGGCCCGGCGAGCACCCGCTGCTCGGAGCCGCGGTCAGCGTCGCGGGCAGCGAGGACGTGCTGTTCACGTCGAGGCTGTCGGCGCACTCACACCCATGGCTCGCGGATCACGCCGTCAATGGGACTGTTCTGTTGCCTGGCACGGCATTCGTCGAACTCGCGGTCCGGGCGGGTGACGAGGTCGGCTGCGAGCAGCTCGACGAGCTCACGATCTCCGCACCGCTCGTCCTCGACGGATCAGTGCAACTGCAGGTCGCGGTGAAGGCCGAGGACGCGAGCGGACGCCGCCAGATCGCGATCTACTCGCGCATCGAGAACGACGCGCCGTGGACGCAGCACGCGTCCGGAACGGTGTCGACTGGCAGCGCTACCAGCGACTTCGATGCGTCCATCTGGCCGCCTCAAGCCGAAAGCGTTGACGTCGAAGGAGCTTACGAGCGCTTCGCGGACATGGGCTTCGAGTACGGGCCCGCGTTCCAGGGCCTGCGGGCGGTGTGGCGTTCCGGCGACGACGTGTACGCCGAGGTCACCACGTCCGAGGAGACCACGGGCTTCGGCCTGCACCCGGCGTTGCTGGACTCCGCGCTGCACGCCGCGTTGCTCGCGAAGGACGGCGCCGGGCTGCCGTTCTCGTGGGAAGGCGTGTCTCTGCACGCCACCGGTGCGACGGAGCTGCGGGTTCGGCTGCGCTCCCACGGTGACGCGATGGAGATCGCGCTCGCCGACACCACCGGTCAGCCGGTCGCGACCGTCGAGGCGCTCGTCGTGCGGCCCGTCGCGTTGCCGCGCAACGAGGTCGACCGCGACTCGCTGTTCCGCATCGAGTGGACGCCTGCCGCGTTGCCGTCCGACGCCGCGGAGAACGTCGTCATCGAGCACGTCGCAGGCGACGGCGACGTCATCGAGTCGACGCGCACGCTGACGACGCGAGTGCTCGCCAAGCTCCAGGAGTGGATCTCCGGCGAACGCACCGAGCGGCTGGCATTCGTGACCCGCGAGGGGGATCTGGCCGGGCAGGCCGTGTGGGGCCTGGTGCGGTCGGCGCAGACCGAACACCCCGGCCGGTTCGTGCTGGCCGACATCGACGACGAAGCCGTTCTGCCGCAGGCGCTTGCCACGGACGAACCGCAGGTGCGCATCAGGCAGGGTCAGCTCTTCGCGCCACGGCTCCAGCGCGTCGCGGCGGCCCAGGAGACCGTCTGGGAGAGCCCGGTGCTGATCACCGGTGCGGGCGGGCTCGGTGGCGTGATCGCCCAGCACCTCGTCGCCGAGCACGGCGTCACGGAGCTGATCCTGGCCAGCAGGAGCGGTCGCAGGCCCGACTGGGAGGTGGACGCGGCCGTCAAGGTCGTCAAGTGCGATGTCAGTGACCGCAAGGCATTGCAGCGTCTGCTGAAGAAGCACCCCATCAAGTCGGTCGTGCACACCGCCGGAGTGCTGGACGACGGCGTGATCGAATCGCTCACACCCGAGCAGTTCGACACGGTGTTGCGGCCCAAGGTCGACGCCGCGTGGCACCTGCACGAGTTGCTGCCCGACGCCAGGATCGTGTTCTTCTCCTCCGCCGCCGGCATTCTCGGCGGCGCGGGCCAGGGCAACTACGCGGCGGGCAACGCGTTCCTCGACGCGCTCGCCGAGCACCGCGGCAACGCCGTCTCGCTGGCCTGGGGCACGTGGGAGGCGACGGTCGGTCTCACCGGTTCGCTGACCGACGCCGACCGGGAACGCCTGGTGCGCGCCGGAATGCCACCGATCACACCGGCGCAGGGCACCGCGTTGTTCGACGCGGCGCTCGCGACCGGGGAAGCGGTGCTGCTGCCCGCACGCCTCGACCTCGCGGCGCTGAGGGCACAGGGTGAGGTTCCCGCGTTGCTGCGCGGCCTGATCCGGACACGTGCTCGCCGCGCGGTCGCCGGTTCGGACGCGGCGACGGGGCTGGCCGCGAAGCTGCGCCCGCTGGGCGACGCCGAGCGCCTCGACGCGGTGCTCGACCTGATCCGCGCGCAGGTCAGCGCTGTGCTGGCGTTGGAGGGCTTCGACGCCTCGCGGGCGTTCCGCGACCTCGGGTTCGACTCGTTGACCGCCGTCGACCTGCGCAACCGCCTCACCGCGGTCACCGGACTGCGGCTGCCCGCGACCCTGGTGTTCGACTACCCGACCGCTCACGTGCTCGCGACGTTCCTGCGTGACGAACTGTTCGGCGCGGACGGCGGCGGTGTCGTCACGACGCGGACGGTGTCGGACGACGACCCGATCGTCGTCGTCGGCATGGCCTGCCGGTTCCCCGGCGGGGTCAGCACGCCCGAGGACCTCTGGCGGCTCGTGCTGGACGGCACGGACGCGATCTCCGAGTTCCCGTCCGACCGCGGCTGGGACCTCGACACCCTGTTCTCCGGCAACGACATCGGCACCTCCTCGACGCGTCTCGGCGGCTTCCTGCACGACGCGGGCGAGTTCGACCCGGCGTTCTTCGGCATGTCGCCGCGGGAGGCCCTCGCGACGGACTCGCAGCAGCGCCTGCTGCTGGAGACCGCGTGGGAGGCGTTCGAACGTGCCGGGATCGACCCGGTCTCGTTGCGCGGCAGCGACACCGGCGTGTTCGCGGGCGTCATGTACAACGACTACGCGCAGCTGCTCGGCGGTGAGTTCGAGGGCCATCACGGCACCGGCTCGTCCCCGTCGGTCGCGTCCGGCCGAGTGTCCTATGTGCTCGGTCTGGAAGGTCCGGCCGTCACGATCGACACCGCCTGTTCTTCCTCTTTGGTGGCAATGCATCTCGCGGCGCAGTCGCTGCGGACGGGGGAGTCGTCGCTGGCGCTCGCCGGTGGTGTCGCGGTGATGTCGACGCCGGCGACGTTCGTCGAGATCTCCCGGCAGCGCGGCGTCTCGCCGGACGGCCGCTGCAAGGCGTTCTCCGAAGGCGCGGACGGCACCGGCTTCTCCGAGGGCGTCGGCCTGCTGGTGCTGGAACGCCAGTCGGACGCCCTGCGCAACGGTCACAACGTCCTCGCCGTGCTGAAGGGCACCGCGGTCAACCAGGACGGCGCGTCCAACGGCCTGACCGCGCCGAACGGCCCGTCGCAGCAGCGGGTGATCCGCGCGGCACTCACGTCCGCCGGTCTGACCCCGCTGGACGTCGACGCCGTCGAGGCGCACGGCACGGGCACCTCGCTGGGCGATCCGATCGAGGCGCAGGCGCTGCTCGCCGTCTACGGGCAGGACCGCGCCGAGCCGCTCTACCTGGGCTCGATCAAGTCGAACATCGGCCACACCCAGTCGGCGGCCGGTGTCGCCGGCGTGATCAAGATGATCATGGCGCTGCGCCACGGCGTGCTGCCGCGGACGTTGCACGTGTCCGCGCCGTCCTCGCACATCGAGTGGGACGCGGGTGCCGTCGAACTGCTCACCTCGTCCCGCGAGTGGCCCGCGGTCGACCGGCCGCGTCGCGGCGGCGTGTCGTCGTTCGGCATCAGCGGCACGAACGCCCACGTCATCATCGAGGCTCCGGAATTGTCAGACCTCCCTGAGCTGAGTGGGATGGGGCCTCGCAGCCAGGTCGGCGCGGTGCCGCTCGCGGTGTCCGCGAAGTCTTCTGGTTCGCTGCGGGCGCAGGTCGAGCGGATCAAGGCGCTCGTGGCCGGCGGGCGTGACCCGATCGACGTCGGATTCTCGCTGGCCGCCCGTAGCAGGTTCGACCAGCGCGCGGTGATCGTCGGCGACGAGGTCGTCGAAGGCGCGGTCGCGGACGCGGGGCCAGGGCCGGTGTTCGTGTTCCCCGGCCAGGGCAGCCAGTGGCACGGCATGGCGGTCGCGCTGCTGGACGAGGACGAGACGTTCGCCCGGTGGATGGCCGAGGCCGACCGGGCGATCGCCGGGCACGTCGGGTGGTCGGTCATCGACGTGCTGCGCGGTGAGGCCGAGCTGCTCCAGAGCATCGAGGTCCTGCAACCCGCCCTGTTCGCGATCATGATCTCGCTCGCTCAGACGTGGCGCGCGAACGGCGTCGAGCCCGCGGCGGTCGTCGGGCACTCGCAGGGGGAGATCGCCGCCGCCTACATCGCCGGTGCGCTCACCCTCGACCAGGCCGCGCGGATCGTGGTCAGGCGGTCGCAGCTGTTCGCGGACGAACTCGTCGGCAACGGCGCCGTCGCGAGCATCGCGTTGCCCGCGCCGGAAGTCGAGAAGCTGCTGCCGCCGGAGCTGGCGATCGCGGGCGTCAACAGTCCGCACGCCTGCACGGTCGCCGGCGACGTCCCCGCGCTCGAGAAGTTCGTGGAAAGCTGTGTCGCCCAGGACATCCGGGCTCGCGTGATCGGCTCGACCGTCGCCTCGCACTGCGCACAGGTCGACCGCCTGCGCGGCCAGATCCTCGACCTGTTCGCGGACATCACGCCGCAGCCCGGCACCGTGCCGTTCTACTCGACCGTCACGGCCGGGCGCATCGACACCACGACCCTCGACGCCGAGTACTGGTTCCAGAACGCCCGGCAGCCCGTCAGCTTCGCGAAGGTGGTCGAGAAGCTCGTCGCGGACGGCCACCGCGTGCTGATCGAGTCGAGCGCGCACCCCGTGCTGATGCTGCCCGCGCAACAGACAGCGGAAGCGATCGGCACCGAGATCGTCGCCATCGGGTCGCTGCGCCGTGACCAGGGAGGCAACCGCCGGTTCACCACCTCGCTCGCCGAGGCGTGGGTCGCGGGTCTCGACGTCCGGTGGCGGTACCCGGGTGGCCGAACCGTCGCGCTGCCGACCTATCCGTTCGACCACCAGAGGTTCTGGCCCGAACCGCTCGTCAAGGACACCTCCGACCCGGTCGACGCCGAGTTCTGGGAACTCGTGGACAACGGCGGCCTGGAGGACATGGGCGTCGGGCAGGGCGTCGCGCACACGCTCGCTCAGTGGCGCAACCGCCGCAAGTCAGAATCCACAATGGACACCTGGCGGTACCGCGACCAGTGGACCCCGGTCACCGTCAGCGGAACGCCGACCGGCTCCTGGCTGGTCGTCACGTCCGGCACGGTCGCTCAGGACGTGATCGACGCGCTCGACGCCGTTCACCTCGACGTCGACGAGCAGATCACCCGCGCCGACCTCGCCGCGTGCCTGCCCGAAACGATCGACGGCGTCATCGCGATGACCGGCTTGCAGGCGACGATCACGCTGGTCCAGGCACTGGCGGAAGCCGGTGTCAGCGCGCCGATCTGGGCCGTCACCCGCAACGCCGTCGCGGTCGGCGGCGAGCAGGTTGACCCGGCGCAGACCGCGATCTGGGGCCTCGGCCGTGTCGCCGCACTCGACCTGCCCCGCCGCTGGGGCGGCCTGATCGACCTGCCCGCTTCGCTGGACGACAAGGCCGCACAACGGTTCGCGGCCGCGTTGACCGGCACGGAGGACCAGGTCGCGATCCGTGAGAACGGCGTGTTCGCCCGCCGTCTCATCCGCACGAACGCTCACCACAGCCCGGACTTCCAGGCGTCCGGCACCGTGCTGATCACCGGTGGCACGGGCGCGCTCGGCGGCCACGTCGCCCGCTGGATGGCCGAGGCCGGCGCCGAGCACCTGGTGCTCACCAGCCGCCGCGGCCTCGACGCACCCGGTGCGGCCGAACTCAAGGCAGAGCTCGAAACGACCACCCGCGTCACGATCGCGGCCTGTGACGCGGCGGATCGGGACGCCCTGGCGGCTCTGCTGGCGGGCATCGACGACCTCACGACGGTCGTGCACGCGGCGGGCATCGGCACCGGCGACGCCCCGATCGACGAGATCCAGTACGGGAACGTCACCGCGTTGCTCGACACGAAGATCACCGCGGCCCGACATCTGCACGAACTCGCGCCACAGGCCCGTTTCATCCTGTTCTCGTCGGGTGCGGCGAGCTGGGGCAGTGGTGGCCAACCCGCGTACGGCGCGGCCAACGCCTACCTCGACGGCCTCGCTCACCTGCGCCGGTCGCAGGGTCTGAAGGCGACGTCGATCGCCTGGGGCGCCTGGGCGGAAGCCGGTATGGCGGCCGATCACGGCATGTACGAGGCGCTGCGACGGATCGGCATCGACGCGATGCCACCGGAGCTCGCGATGAAGGTGCTGCGCCAGGCCGTCGCCGACGATCAGACCCAGCTCACCGTCACCAACATCGACTGGGCCAGGTTCGCGCCGAGCTTCACCGCGGAACGCCCGAGCCCGCTGCTCAGCGGCATCGCCGAGGTGCGTGCGGCGCTGGCCGACGAGGTCGTCGAGGAGTCGGAGCTCAAGCAGCGCCTCTCCCGGTTGACCGAGGCCGAACGCGACCGCGCACTGCTCGGCCTCGTTCGCACCGAAGCGGCGAAGACGTTGGGCTACCAGGAAAGCGAGCAGGTCCCGGTGGCCCGCGCGTTCCGCGAGCTCGGCTTCGACTCGGTCACCGCGGTCGAGATGCGCAACCGGTTGAAGACCGCGACCGGACTCGCACTGCCCGCCACCCTCGTCTTCGACTACCCGACCGCGACCACTCTGTCGCAGCACCTGCGTGACGAACTGTTCGGTGGAACGCACCAGATCGAGGTCCGCGCGGCCACGATCGCCACCGACGACCCGATCGCGATCGTCGGCATCGGCTGCCGCTACCCCGGAGGCGTGACTACGCCGGAAGCGTTGTGGGAACTGGTCTTCGAGGGACGGGACGTGATCTCGCGGTTCCCTGCCGACCGCGGCTGGGACCTGGAGCGGCTCGCCAGTGCGACGTTCGAGGGTGGTTTCCTCGACGCCGTCGCCGACTTCGACGCGGGCTTCTTCGGCATCTCGCCACGCGAGGCCGTCGTGATGGACCCGCAGCAGCGCCTGCTCCTGGAGACCTCGTGGGAGGCGCTGGAACGCGCGGGCATCGACCCGACGTCGTTGAAGGGCAGCCTGACCGGCGTCTTCGTCGGCACCACCGGCCAGGACTACGAGTCGCTGCTCAACCGCTCGCTGGAGGAGACCGGCCCGTACGCGACGACGGCGTTCTCCGCGTCGGTGCTGTCCGGCCGCATCTCCTACCTGCTCGGCCTCGAAGGCCCGGCCGTCACGATCGACACGGCCTGTTCGTCGTCGCTGGTCGCGATGCACTGGGCCGCACAGGCTCTGCGCAACGGTGAGTGCGACCTCGCGCTGGCCGGTGGTGTCGCGGTGATGACCACGCCGAACGCCTACTCGGCGTTCACGGCGGCCGGCGGACTCGCGCCGGACGGCCGCTGCAAGGCGTTCGCGGAGTCCGCCGATGGCACCGGCTGGTCCGAAGGCGCCGGTGTGGTGCTGCTGGAACGCTTGTCGGACGCTCGTCGTCACGGCCACGAGGTGCTGGCCGTGCTGCGCGGTTCGGCGGTCAACCAGGACGGCGCCTCGAACGGCCTGACCGCGCCGAACGGCCCGTCGCAGCAGCGCGTCATCCGGCAGGCGCTGGCGAACGCCGGACTGGCACCGTCCGAAGTGGACGCCGTCGAAGCGCACGGCACGGGCACGACCCTGGGTGACCCGATCGAGGCTCAGGCCGTGCTCGCGACGTACGGGCAGAACCGGGAGACCCCGCTGCTGCTCGGCTCGATCAAGTCGAACCTCGGCCACCCGCAGTCCGCCGGCGGTGTCGCCGGTGTCATCAAGATGATCATGGCACTGCGCAACGGCGTGCTGCCGCGGACGCTGCACGTCGACGCGCCGTCGTCCAACGTGGAATGGCGGACCGGCAACGTCGAACTGCTCACCGAGCGCCGGGACTGGCCCGCGAACGGCCACGTGCGCCGTGCTGGTGTCTCGTCGTTCGGTGTCTCGGGCACGAACGCGCACGTGATCATCGAAGAGGCGCCGGAGTTCGCGGCCGTGGCCCCCGAGGTCACGGCGACCGCCTCGGTGGTGCCGCTCGTGGTGTCGGGCCGGTCGGAGGAGGCGCTGGCCGATCAGCTCGCGGGCCTCGGTGCGGTCGACGCTTCGCAGCTCGATCTGGCCTATTCGCTGGCGGTGTCGCGCAGTGCGTTCGAGCACCGGGTGGTGCTGGTGGACGGCGTGGAGATCGCCAGGGGAGAGGCGGGCGAGCGCGACCTGGCGCTGCTGTTCACGGGGCAGGGATCGCAGCGGCTCGGCATGGGCCGGGACCTGTACGAGCGGTTCCCCGTGTTCGCGGACGCCTTCGACGCCGTGCTCGCGCACCTCGACCCGGCGTTGCGGTCGATCATGTGGGGCGAGGACGCGGACGCGCTGGACCAGACCGGCAACGCCCAGCCCGCGATCCTCGCACTGGAAGTGGCGTTGTACCGGCTCGCGGAGTCGTTCGGCATCAAGGCCGACAGGCTCGCGGGGCACTCGATCGGCGAGATCGCGGCCGCGCACGTCGCCGGAGTGTTCAGCCTCGAGGACGCGTGCACGCTGATCTCCGCGCGCGCCTCGCTGATGCAGGCACTGCCGACCGGCGGCGCGATGGTCGCGATCGAGGCCGCCGAGGAGGAGATCACCCCGCTGCTCACCGAGGGCGTGTCCATCGCTGCGGTCAACGGCCCGAACGCCGTGGTCATCGCGGGCGTTGGACAAGAGACCCGTAGGATTGTTGAACAACTCAACGATCCTACGTCCGGATCTGGTCCGCGCAAGGTCAAGCAGCTTCAGGTCAGCCATGCGTTCCACTCGCCGCTGATGGAGCCGATGCTGGACGCCTTCCGTGCGGCCATCGCCGGCATTTCGTTCAACAATCCGACGATCCCGTTGTTGACTGGTGGGATTGTTCAACAATCCGAGTACTGGGTGCGGCACGTGCGGGAGACCGTGCGCTTCCACGACACGGTGCGCGCGCTCGACGGCAGCACGTTCCTGGAGATCGGACCGGACGGCGTGCTGTCGGCGATGGTCAGCGGCATTCCGCTGCTGCGCAAGGACCGCGGCGAGGAGCAGGCGTTCGTCGGCGGGCTCGCCCGCCTGCACGTCAGCGGCGCGACCGTGAACTGGGGCGCGCTGTTCGAAGGCACGGGCGCGCGGCGGATCGACCTGCCGACCTACGCGTTCCAGCACGAGCGCTACTGGCCGACCGTGCTCGACGCGACACCCGTCGACCGCGCCAAGTCCACTGTGGATTCGTGGCGGCACCGCGAGTCGTGGGAGCGGATCACTCCGCGTGGCGCGATCTCCGGGACCTGGCTCGTGCTCGGTGCCGAGGACGACTTCGCCCGCGAAGTCGCGACGGCCGTCAACGGCACAGTGGTGAGGGAGGTGCCGGAGAGGCCGTTCGACGGCATCGTGTCGCTGCTCGCGTTGGACGGCGACGCCGACGAGAACGGCGTACCGCACGGCGTGATCGCGACGATGGAGCTGATCCAGTCGTTGGCGCGCAAGGGTGTGAGCGCACCGATCTGGGCGGTCACGCGAGGTGCGGCGACCAGCGCGACGCAGAGCGCGGTCTGGGGCCTCGGGCGCGTGGCGGCGCTGGAGCTGCCCGCGCAATGGGGCGGTCTGGTCGACGTGACCGGTGACGTCGCCGAGTTGGCGGCGGTGCTCGCCGGCGACGAGGCCGAGGTCGAGATCCGGTCTGAAGGCGTGTTCGCCAGGCGCTACGACGCTGCTCAGCCTACCGAGGCGAGGTGGGAGCCGCACGACACCGTGATCGTCACCGGTGGCACGGGCGCGCTCGGCACGCATGTCGCCCGCGACCTCAAGCAGCGCGGCGTCGAGAAGATCGTGCTGGTCAGCAGGCGCGGTCTCGACGCACCGGGAGCCGCCCAGCTCCAGGAGGAACTGGGCGCGGAAATCGTGGCGTGCGACGTCGCGGACCGCACGGCCGTTGCCGACCTGCTGAACACGTACTCGCCGAACGCCATCGTGCACACCGCCGGTGTTTTGAGCGACGGCGTGCTGGAAGGCCTTGCGCCGGAACGGTTCGCGGACGTGTTCCGCTCGAAGGTCGCCTCGGCCCTGGTGCTCGACGAGCTGACGCGTGATCGTGAACTGGACGCGTTCGTGCTGTTCTCGTCGGTCGCGGGCGCTCTCGGCAACCCCGGTCAGGCCAACTACGCGGCCGCCAACGCCGTGCTTGACGCCATCGCACGCGACCGGCGCGCGCAAGGGCTCAAGGCGACATCGATCGCGTGGGGCGCATGGGCCGGTTCCGGGATGGCGGACGGTGTCGGCGCCGACCTGAGCGCGATCACGATGCGGCCCGATCTGGCGGTGGAGTCGATGTGGCGGGCCGTCGCGGAGGACGCGCCGACCGTCGCCATCGCGATCCTGCCGGACAAGAAACCCAAGGCGCGCAAGAAGATCGAGGTCAGCGGTGACGTGCTGGAGGTCGTCCGCACGGCCGTCGCGTCGGTGCTCGGCTATGCCGGACCGCACGCGGTGGGCGTGGACAAGGAGTTCCGCGACCTCGGGTTCGACTCGCTGACCGCGGTCGAGCTGCGCAACCAGCTGTCGGCGGCGACCGGCCGGACGTTGCCCGCGTCGCTCGTCTACGACTACCCGACGCCGCGCCGGCTCGCCGGCCACCTGCGCGGGGGAGCGGCCGAGTCGCAGGAGAACGTCGTCGCGCGTAACGACGAACCGATCGCGATCGTCGGCATGGCCTGCCGCTTCCCCGGTGACGTCACCACGCCGGAACAGCTGTGGCAGCTGCTGGTCGACGGACGGGACGGCATGGGCGCGTTCCCGGCCGACCGCGACTGGGACGTCGAGTCGGTGCTGTCGATGTCGGTGACGCGCGAGGCCGGATTCCTCGCCGGGACCGCGGACTTCGACCCGGCGTTCTTCGGGATCTCGCCGCGTGAGGCGATGGCGATGGATCCGCAGCAGCGGTTCCTGCTGGAGACCACGTGGGAGGCGCTGGAACGGGTCGGCGTCGACCCGCTGTCGTTGCGGGGGTCGCAGACCGGTGTCTTCGTCGGCACGAACGGCCAGGACTACGCGACGCTGCTGACGTCGTCGGCCGAGGACACCGAGGGCCACGCGGCCACGGGACTCGCGGCGTCGGTGATCTCGGGTCGCCTGTCCTACACGTTCGGCTTCGAGGGACCGGCCGTCACCGTCGACACGGCATGCTCCGCCTCTCTCGTGGCGATGCATCTCGCGGTGCAGGCGCTGCGCGGTGGTGAGTGTTCGTTGGCTGTGTCCGGTGGTGCGACGATCATGACCACGCCGTTCGCCTTCGCGGAGCTGACCCGGCAGGGTGCTCTGGCGGCGAACGGCAGGTCCAAGGCGTTCTCCGACGACGCCGACGGTGCCGGGTGGTCCGAAGGTGTCGGCATGGTCGTCATGGAGCGGCTGTCCGACGCGGTGCGCAACGGCCATCAGGTGCTCGCGGTGATCCGCGGTTCTGCGGTCAACCAGGACGGCGCGTCCAACGGCCTGACCGCACCCAACGGTCCTTCGCAGCAGCGCGTGATCCGTGCCGCTCTCGCGAACGCCGGTCTGTCCGTGGGCGATGTCGACGTCGTCGAGGCACACGGCACCGGCACCGCCCTGGGTGACCCGATCGAGGCGCAGGCCCTGATCAACACCTACGGCGCGGACCGGTCGTCACCGCTGTGGCTGGGTTCGGTCAAGTCGAACATCGGCCACACGCAGGCGGCGGCGGGTGTCGCGGGCGTGATCAAGATGGTGCTCGCCCTGCGGAACAACCTGCTGCCGCAAACGCTGCACGTCGCCGCGCCGTCCTCACACGTCGACTGGTCCGACGGCACGGTCGAGTTGCTCACCGAGGCCCGTGGCTGGGAGACCAACGGCCACCCGCGCCGCGCGGGCGTCTCCGCGTTCGGCATCTCGGGCACGAACGCCCACATGATCCTCGAAGAAGCCCCAGTTCAGGCCAGTCGGCCGGAGTCCATTCATCAGGTCGGCGCGGTGCCGCTGGTCGTGTCGGCGAAGTCGCCGGCCTCGTTGAAGGCGCGCATCGAGCAGGTGCGCGCGCTGGAGAGCGATGCGAACGATCTGGCGTTCTCGTTGCTGACGACGAGGTCGGTGTTCGACCACCGTGCGGTGCTCATCGGGGACGAAGTGGTCCAGGGCGTCGCGCAGGAGAGTGCGCCGGTGTTCATCTTCCCCGGTCAGGGCAGTCAGTGGCACGGCATGGCGGTCGCGTTGCTGGACGAGGACGAGACGTTCGCGCACTGGATCACCGAGTGCGACGCGGCGATCGGCAGGCTCGTCGGCTGGTCGGTGATCGACGTGCTGCGCGGCGAGGCTGAACTCCTCGAACGCATCGAGGTGCTGCAGCCGACGCTGTTCGCGGTCATGGTGTCGCTGGCCCAGACGTGGCGCGCGAACGGCGTCGAGCCCGCCGCGGTCGTCGGGCACTCGCAGGGTGAGATCGCCGCCGCCTACGTCGCCGGGGCCCTCGGCCTCGACGAAGCGGCCAAGATCGTCGTGCTGCGGTCGCAGCTGTTCGCGGACGAGCTCGTCGGGAACGGTGCCGTGGCGAGCGTCGCGTTGCCGGTCGAGGAAGCGCGAAAGCTCATCGAGCAGTGGCCGGTGCTGTCCATCGCGGGCATCAACAGCCCCAACGCCTGCACGGTCGCCGGTGCCCTGCGGGAGCTCAACGAGTTCGTGGAACTGTGCCAGGCCAGGGAGATCCGGGCACGGGTGGTCGCCTCGACGGTGGCCTCGCACGGCCCGCAGGTCGAACCGTTGCGCGAGAAGCTGATGAGCCTCCTCGGCACGATCACACCGCGCTCGACCGACATCGCGTTCTACTCGACGGTCAAAGCCGAACGCGTCGACACCGCGACCCTCGACGCCGACTACTGGTACGAGAACGCGCGCCGTCCCATCGAGTTCGTCGCGGTCACGAGGAAGCTGATCGAGGACGGCTACCGCGTGTTCGTCGAAGCGAGCCCGCACCCGGTGCTGACGATGTCCGCGCAGGCCACGGCCGAAGCGGACGGCACAGAACTCGTCACGGTCGGCTCGCTGCGCCGCGACCAGGGCGGAAGCCACCGGTTCACCACCTCGCTCGCCGAGGCGTGGGTCGCGGGCCTCGACGTGCGGTGGAAGTGCGAGGGCCGCAGGATCGACCTGCCGACGTATCCGTTCAGCCGCAGCAGGTTCTGGCCCAAGGCCGGTGCCAAGACCGTCAACGCCGAGGACAGCGCGTTCTGGCAGCTCGTCGAGAACGGCGAGCTCACCGGCGCTCTCGGCGTCGACGCGGAGAACGTCCTGCCCGCGCTCAGGGAATGGCGCGCGAAGCAGCTGACCCAGTCCACTGTGGATGGCTGGCGCTACCGCGACTCGTGGCAGCTCCTGCGCGGCGTCCAGGCCACCGGCATCAACGGCACCTGGCTCGCGGCCGTTCCCGAGCACGTCGACGAGTGGACCGAGTCGGTGCTGCGGACGTTCGGCGACGACCTCGTGCGGGTCACGGTCCGCGCCAACGCCGAACGCGCGCTGCTCGCCACCGAACTGATCGGCATCGAACCGGTCGGCGTGATCTCGTTGCTCGGCACGGAGAACACCCCGCACCAGGAGTTCACCGCGACGCCGCTCGGTCTCGCGCTGAACGTCCTGCTCCTGCAGGCACTCGGCGACGCCGGCAGCACCGCGCCGTTCTGGGCGGTCACGAAGCAGGCGATCTCGACCGGCGCGACCGATCCCGTGCACCACCCCGAGCAGGTGGCGTTGTGGGGCCTCGGCAGGGTCGCGGCGCTCGACCTGCCGCGCCACTGGGGTGGCCTGGTCGACCTGCCGGGGACCATCGACGGCCAGATCGAGCAGGGCCTGGTCGCCGCCATCACGAACGGCGGCGGCGAGGACCAGCTCGCGGTCCGCGACACCGGCGTTCACGGCCGCAGGCTCGTCCCGGCCCAGCGCGCGCCCCAGTCCACGGAGTGGATCCCGCGCGGCACAGTGTTGATCACCGGCGGCACCGGCGCGCTGGGCGGCCACGTCGCCCGCTGGGTCGCCGGACGCGGCGCCGAGCACGTGCTGCTCACCAGCCGCCGCGGTGATCAGGCCCCCGGAGCGGCGGAGTTGCGTGAAGAGCTGGAAGCGTTGGGAGCGCGCGTCACCATCGCGGCCTGCGACGCGTCGGATCGGGAGAGCCTGAAGTCGGTGATCGACACGGTGCCCGACCTGCGGGCCGTCGTGCACGCGGCCGGCGTCGTCGAAGGCAACGCGGCCACCGACGCGGTGGGCATCGATCAGCTGGATCGCTTGCTCAAGGCCAAGATGACGTCGGCCTGGCTCCTGCACGAACTGACGAGCGACCTGGACGCGTTCATCCTGTTCTCGTCCGGTGCGGCGAGCTGGGGCAGCGGCGCACAACCCGCGTACGCCGCCTCGAACGCCTACCTCGACGGCCTCGCGCACTTCCGGGCCTCCCAGGGCCTCAAGGCGACGTCGATCGCGTGGGGTGCCTGGGCGGACTCCGGAATGGCGTCGGAGAACGAGGAAGGCGCCGAACAGCTGCGTCGCCGCGGCGTGCACACGATGAAACCCGACCTCGCGATCACCGCGCTGCAGCATGCGGTCGAGGACGGCCACACGTCGCTGACGATCACCAACATGGACTGGCAGAAGTTCGCGCCGAGCTTCACGGCGTCGAGGCCGAGCCCGTTGCTGATGGGCATCCCGTCGGTCCGGGAAGCCCTGGAAGAGCCCGAAACGACGGACTCAGGGCTCAAGGAACGGCTCCTGGCGTTGCCTGAGGCGGAACGCGCACGCACGTTGCTCGACCTCGTCCGCACGGAGGCCGCGGCGACACTGGGCTTCGAGGGCGCGGAGGCGTTCGGGCCGGCCAGGGCGTTCCGCGACGTCGGCTTCGACTCGGTGACAGCGGTGGACCTGCGCAACCGGCTCAAGGTCGTCACCGGCGTGGCGCTGCCCGCGACGCTGGTGTTCGACTACCCGACGCCCGCCGCGCTGGCCCAGTTCATCCGCACGGAACTGCTCGGCGAGGCCGCGAGCACCACCAACGACCCCGACGCGCCGATCCGGGACGCGCTGGCGGCGATCCCGATCAGCCGTCTGCGGCAGGCGGGGCTGCTGGACCTGGTGCTCCAACTTGCTCAGGACAGTGGGGAAAACAACAGCGCCGGAGATGTTGTGCTTGCAGCCGAGGCGGAATCGATCGACGACATGGACGGCGAAGCCCTCCTGCGTCTGGCGATCGGGGACGCCATGGACTAGCGGGCGATCCGAGAAGGAAGCGCGATGACCACCTCTGCTAACCAGTACGTCGAGGCTCTGCGGTCGTCACTGAAGGAGATCGACCGGCTGCGCAAGCAGAACCAGCAGCTGATCGCGGCAGCGGTGGAACCGATCGCGATCGTGGGCATCGGCTGCCGGTACCCCGGCGGGGTGGCCTCGCCCGAGGAACTCTGGCAGGTCGTCGCGGAAGGCAGGGACGTGATCGGCGGATTCCCCGCCGACCGCGGCTGGGACGTCACCGATCTCGACTCCGCCACGATCGAAGGTGGTTTTCTCGAAGACCCGGCGTCGTTCGACGCCGGGTTCTTCGGCATCTCGCCCCGCGAAGCCGTCGTCATGGACCCGCAGCAGCGCCTCCTGCTCGAAACCGCCTGGGAGGCCCTGGAACGCGCGGGCGTGAACGCGCAGTCGTTGCGCGGCACCAAGACCGGTGTGTTCATGGGCACGACCTCGCAGGACTACGCCGATCTGCTCTCGCGCTCGGGCGAGGACGTCGGCCTGTACGCCACGACCGCGTTCGCCGCTTCCGTTCTCTCCGGTCGCATCTCCTATCTGCTGGGCCTGGAAGGTCCCGCTGTCACCGTCGACACGGCTTGTTCTTCTTCTCTGGTGGCACTGCACCTCGCCTCGTCCGCGCTGCGTGCCGGTGAGTGCGATCTGGCGCTCGCCGGTGGTGTCGCGGTCATGACGACGCCCGCCGGGTTCGCCGCCTTCACCTCGCAGGGCGGGCTCGCCGGAAACGGGCGCTGCAAGGCGTTCTCGGACGACGCGGACGGCACCGGCTGGTCCGAGGGCGTCGGCGTGCTGGTGCTGAAGCGACTCTCCGACGCGCAACGCGCCGGCGACAAGATCCTCGCCGTGGTCCGCGGTTCCGCCGTCAACCAGGACGGCGCCTCCAACGGCCTGACCGCTCCGAACGGGCCCTCACAGCAGCGCGTCATCCGTCAGGCACTGCAGAACGGCGGCCTCGCACCGTCCGATGTGGACGCCGTCGAGGCGCACGGCACCGGAACCACGCTGGGCGACCCGATCGAGGCGCAGGCCATCCTCTCGGTGTACGGGCAGGACCGCGCCGAGCCGCTCTACCTCGGGTCGATCAAGTCCAACATCGGCCATCCCCAGGGCGCCGCCGGTGTCGCCGGTGTGATCAAGGTCGTCATGGCGCTGCAGAACGGACTGCTGCCGCGGTCCCTGCACCTCGGCACGCCCTCCACCCAGGTCGACTGGACCAAGGGCAACGTGTCGCTGCTGCACGACGCGCGGCCGTGGCCCTCGGTCGACCGCCCGCTGCGTGCCGGTGTGTCCGCGTTCGGCGTCTCGGGCACGAACGCGCACGTGATCCTCGAACAGGCTCCCGCGCTGGTCGTCGAGGGTGCTCCTGTCGTCTCCGCTCCCGCTGTGCTGCCGTGGGTTCTGTCCGGTCGCACCGCCGCTGCCCTGGACGCGCAACGGGATCGGCTGCAGGCGGTCGTGGACTCCCTGTCACCGCTGGACATCGCGTTCACCCTGGCGACGGCGCGGGCGTCGTTCGAGCAGCGTGCCGTGGTGCTGCCGGACGGCACCGAGCTCGCCCGCGGGGTGGCCGCCGACGAGACCACACTCGCGTTCCTGTTCTCCGGCCAGGGATCGCAGCGTCTCGGCATGGGACGTGAGCTGCACGCCCGGTTCCCCGTGTTCGCCGCCGCGTTCGACGCCGCGCTCGACCACCTCGACCCTGCTCTGCGTTCGGTGATGTGGGGCGACGACGCCGCCGCGCTGGACCAGACCCGCTACACGCAGCCCGCGTTGTTCGCCTTCGAAGTCGCCCTGTTCCGGTTGCTGGAGTCGTTCGGACTCGTGCCGGAGCAGGTGGCGGGCCACTCGATCGGTGAGATCGCGGCCGCGCACGTCGCCGGTGTGTTCTCGCTGGAGGACGCCTGCACGCTGGTGACCGCGCGTGCCTCGCTGATGCAGTCGCTCCCGGCCGGTGGCGTGATGATCGCCGTGCAGGCCACGGAGGACGAGGTCCTTCCGCTCCTCACCGGTGGCGTCTCGATCGCCGCGATCAACGGCCTGACCTCGCTGGTCATCGCCGGCGTGGAAAGCGAAGCACAAAGGATTGTTGAACAACTCAACGATCCTACGTCCGGCGTCGCGTCGCGCAAGTTCAAGCAGCTGCAGGTCAGCCACGCGTTCCACTCGCCGCTGATGGAGCCGATGCTGGACGACTTCCGCGCGGCGATCTCCGGCATTTCGTTCAACAATCCCTCAATTCCCTTGGTGACTCATGGGATTGTTGAACAATCCGAGTACTGGGTTCGGCACGTTCGCGACGCCGTGCGGTTCCACGACACCGTGACCGCGCTGGGTGACAAGACGTTCGTCGAGGTCGGCCCGGACGGCGTGCTCGCCGCGATGGTCGACGGCGCGATCCCGACCGCGCGCAAGGACCGCGGCGAGGAACTGGCGTTCGTGACGGCGCTGGCGCGGCTGCACGTCGCGGGCGTTCCCGTGGACTGGACCCGGCTGTTCGAGGGTTCCGGGGCACAGAAGGCAGACCTGCCGACGTATGCGTTCCAGCGGCAGCGGTTCTGGCCGCGTCCGAAGACGCAGTCCGGCGACGTGCGCGGCGCCGGCCTCGGCTCGGTCGGTCACCCGCTGCTCGGTGCGGCCGTGGAACTGGCGGGCTCGTCGGGCCACCTGTTCACGTCCCGGTTGTCGCTGGCGACGCATCCGTGGCTCGCGGACCACGTCGTGATGGGACGGGTTCTGTTCGCCGGCACCGCTTTCCTGGAGCTCGCCGTTCGCGCCGCGGACGAGGTCGGCTGCGACCGCGTCGAGGAACTCACGCTCGCCGCGCCGCTCGTGCTGACGCCGGACACCGCCGCCCAGGTGCAGGTCTCCGTCGGCGCGGCCGACTCCGAGGGCAAACGCAGCGTCGCGATCTTCTCGCGGGCCGAGGGTTCCGTTGACCTGCCTTGGCTTCAGCACGCTTCCGGTGTGCTCGGCTCCGGTACCGACGCGGTCTCGTTCGACGCCTCGGTGTGGCCGCCCGCCGGTGCCGAGTCCGTCGACATCGCCGGATCGTACGAGCGCTTCACCGACATGGGCTTCGACTACGGCCCGGTCTTCCAGGGCCTGCAGGCGGTGTGGCGTGGCGGCGACGGTGTCGTCTACGCCGAGGTGTCGCTGCCCGAGGGCGTCGACGGCGGTGCGTTCGGGCTGCACCCGGCTTTGCTGGACGCCGGCATGCACGCCGCCGGGTTCGGTGACCTCGGCTCGATCAGCCGCGGCGGGCTGCCGTTCTCCTGGCAGGGCGTGTCGCTGCACGCGTCGGGCGCTTCCGCGGTGCGGGTGCGGCTGTCGCGCGGCGAGGACGGCTCGATGGAGATCGCCGTCGCCGACGCGACCGGCGCTCCCGTCGCGTCCGTGGAGGCTCTGCAGACGCGGCCTGTTCCCGTTGACGAGCTGGGGTCCGGGGTCGAGCGCGACTCGTTGTTCCGCCTGGAGTGGGCGCCTGTCGAACTGCCGGCCGGGTTCGCGGAGCAGACCGTCGCTGTGCTCGGGCCGGACGTGCTGTCGCTGGCCGCCGGCCCGGTCGTCTCCGAGTTGACGGACGCCGACCTGACGCTGGTTCCTGTGGTCGGCACGGATGTTCGCGAGACGTGCGCGCGAGTGCTGTCGCTGATCCAGGAGTTCGTGGCGCGACCTGAGGGCCGGCTCGCGTTCGTGACGCGCGGCGCGGTGGACGGCGACGATCTCGCCGGAGCCGCCGCGCGTGGCCTGGTGCGGTCGGCGCAATCAGAGCACCCCGGCCGTTTCGTGCTGGTGGACCTGGACTTCTCCGATGCCTCCGTGGGCGCGGTGCTGCACGCGTTGACGACCGACGAACCGGTGCTGGCGATCCGTGACGGTGTCGTTCTCGCGGCCCGCCTTGCCCGTGCCGCGCTGCCCACTTCGCGGTTGTCCTGGTCGGGTCGCGTGCTCGTCACCGGTGGCACCGGCGGGCTCGGTCAGCTGGTGGCCCGGCATCTCGTTGTGGAGCATGGTGTTCGCGAACTGCTCCTGGTCTCGCGCAGTGGCTCTGCCGACGTCTCGGCGTTGCGGGAGCTCGGCGCGGACGTGATCGTCGAGGCATGCGATGTCTCCGATCGTTCGGCGCTCGAATCGTTGCTGTCGCGGCACTCCGTCGGCGGCGTCGTGCACACGGCCGCGGTGCTGGACGACGGTGTCGTTGAATCGTTGACGCCGGAGCGCATCGCCGTGGTGCTGGGCCCGAAGGCAGATGCGGCGCTGCACCTGCACGAGCTGTTGCCTGACGTGCCTTTCGTGCTGTTCTCGTCGGCCGCGGGCACGTTCGGTGGCGCCGGGCAGGCGAACTACGCCGCTGCCAACGCTTTCGTCGACGCTCTCGCCCGCGTGCGCCGCGCATCCTGTCAGCACGCTGTCGCGCTCGCGTGGGGAGCCTGGGAGCAGACGTCGGGCATGACCGCCGCGATGTCGGACGCGGACATGCGGCGCATCGCCCGATCCGGCATGCCTCCCTTGAAGGTCGCCGAGGGTCTGGCCCTGTTCGACGCTGGTGCCGCCGGATCGGACGCGTTCCTGCTGCCGCTTCGGTTGGATCTTCCCGCGCTGCGCGCCCAGGGCACGCCGCCGCCGTTGCTGCGTGGCCTGATCAAGACTCCGAAGCGCCGTGCCGCCGCGCAGTCCGTTGCGGCGGAAGGGCTTGTCGCCGAACTGTCGCGGCTTGGCTCCGATGCCCGGCTGGAAGCGTTGCTGGGCCTGGTCGCCACCGAGGTCGCCGCCGTGCTCGGCCACGGCAGCGCGTCCGAAGTGGACAGGACTCGCACGTTCCAGGGGCTCGGGTTCGACTCGCTGACCGCTGTCGAGCTGCGCAACCGCCTGACCGCGTCGACCGGCATCCGCCTGCCCGCGACCCTGATCTTCGACTACCCGACCGCCGGCGCCCTCGCCTCCTATCTGATGGACGAACTCTTCGGTGCGGACGTCTTCGTGCCGGAAGTGATCACCGGAGCGGTGTCCGACGACCCGATCGTGATCGTCGGCATGGCCTGCCACTACCCGGGTGGTGTGGCGTCGCCGGAAGACCTGTGGCGCCTGGTGTTCGAGGAGCGTGACGGCATCACCGGCTTCCCGTCGAACCGCGGCTGGGACCTGGACGGGCTCTTCGATCCGGACCCGGACGCCGCGGGCAAGACGCACGTGATGCAGGGAGGTTTCCTGCACGACGCCCCGTCGTTCGACCCGGACTTCTTCGGCATGTCCCCGCGCGAGGCGCTCGCCACGGACGTGCAGCACCGGCTGCTGCTGCGGACCGCGTGGGAGGCCTTCGAGCGTGCGGGCATCGACCCGGCTTCCGTTCGTGGCTCCAAAACGGGCGTGTTCGCGGGCGTGATGTCCAACGACTACTCGACATTGGTGTCCGACGACATCTTCGAGGGCTACCAGGGCACCGGCACCGCGCAGAGCGTGCTGTCCGGCCGTGTCGCCTACACCTTCGGCCTCGAAGGCCCTGCGGTCACCGTCGACACGGCTTGCTCTTCTTCTTTGGTGGCACTGCACCTCGCGTCCTCGGCCCTGCGCAACGGCGAATGCTCACTGGCACTGGCCGGTGGCGTGACCGTCATGTCGACGCCGGGTTCGTTCGTCGCGTTCTCCAAGCAGCGCGGCCTCGCGATGGACGGCCGCTGCAAGTCCTTCGCCGACGCCGCCGACGGCACCGGCTGGGGTGAAGGCGTCGGCCTCCTCGTGCTGGAACGCCAGTCCGACGCGCTGCGCAACGGCCACACCGTGTTGGCGGTCGTGCGAGGTTCGGCGGTCAACCAGGACGGCGCCTCGAACGGCCTGACCGCCCCGAACGGGCCGTCGCAGCAACGCGTGATCCGCTCCGCTCTGGCTTCGGCCGGTCTTGCTGTGGCCGATGTCGACGTCGTCGAAGCGCACGGCACCGGCACCACCCTGGGCGACCCGATCGAGGCGCAGGCACTGCTCGCGGTGTACGGCCAGGACCGGCCGTCGCCGCTGCTGCTCGGCTCCATCAAGTCGAACATCGGCCACACCCAGGCCGCCGCGGGTGTCGCCGGCATCATCAAGATGGTCCACGCGATGCGCCACGGCGTCGTGCCCGCGACGCTGCACGTCGACCAGCCGTCGACCCACATCGACTGGACCGCGGGCGAGGTCTCCCTGGTCACGACCGCGACGACGTGGCCTTCCGTCGCCCGCCCGCGTCGCGCCGGTGTCTCGTCGTTCGGCGTCTCCGGCACGAACGCGCACGTGATCTTGGAAGCTCCGATTCAGCAGGCCGAGGCGGCTCCGGTGTCCGCGCCCCCTGCGGTGCCAGTGCCCTACGTGGTGTCGGCGCGCTCGGCGGACGCGTTGGCCGGGCAGGTCGAGCGGATCAAGGCGTGGCCGGGGGACACGGCGGACATCGCGTTCTCGTTGCTGACCACGCGCGCGTTGTTCGACCACCGGGCTGTGCTGCTCGACGGCGAGGTGTTGGCTCGCGGTGTCGCCAAGGCCAGCGATTCGGCGTTCCTGTTCAGCGGGCAGGGGTCGCAGCGGATCGGCATGGGCCGTGAGTTGTACGGGGCGTTCCCCGTGTTCGCCGAGGCGCTCGACGTGGTGCTGGCCAACCTCGATCCGGCTGTCCGCGAGGTCATGTGGGGCGACGACCAGGAGGCGCTCAACCAGACCGGGGTCGCGCAGCCCGCGCTGTTCGCGTTCCAGGTCGCGCTGTACCGGCTGTTCGAGTTCTACGGCGTGAAGCCGCGCCACATCGCGGGTCATTCCATCGGCGAAATCGCCGCCGCGCACGTCGCCGGTGTGCTCAGCCTCGAAGACGCCTGTCAGCTCGTTACGGCGCGTGCGTCGCTCATGCAGCCGTTGCCCGCCGGTGGCGCGATGGTGTCCGTGGTCGCTTCCGAGAAGAAGGTGCGCGAGCACCTGACCGATGGCGTGTCCATCGCGGTGGTCAACGGGCCTCGGTCCGTGGTGATCGCCGGCGTCGAAGAAGAAGTGCTCGCCATCGCGCAGAAGTGGAAGAACAAGCGGCTCAAGGTGTCGCATGCGTTCCACTCGCCGTTGATGGAGCCGATGCTGGACGACTTCCGCGAGGCGATCAGCGGGCTGACGTTCCACCAGCCTGTTGTCGAAATGTCGAC
This sequence comes from Lentzea sp. NPDC102401, assembly GCF_044765805.1. Classification (NCBI taxonomy): domain Bacteria; kingdom Bacillati; phylum Actinomycetota; class Actinomycetes; order Pseudonocardiales; family Pseudonocardiaceae; genus Lentzea; species Lentzea sp. NPDC102401. The sequence goes on from NZ_JBIWKS010000002.1 coordinate 441,981, forward strand.
GTCCGGCGATGTCGCCACTGTCGACTACTGGGTGAACCACGTCCGCGACACCGTTCGCTTCCACGACAACGTCACCGCATTGGGTGACGTCAAGTTCGTGGAGATCGGGCCGGACGGCGTGCTGTCCGCGATGGTGGACGGCTGCGTGCCCGCGGTGCGGCGCAACGGTGACGAGGTCAAGTCAATGTTGACGGCGTTGAGTCGAATCAATATTGACGGCGTCAATGTTGATTGGAACAGGTTCTGTCAACATGGCCGGAAGATCGACCTGCCGACTTACGCGTTCGAGCAGCGAACGTTCTGGCCAGAGGTGTCCACGCGCTCGGATGTCCGGTCGGCCGGTCTCGGGGCGGTCGAGCATCCGCTGCTCGGCGCCGCCGTCGAGCTCGCCGGCGGAGAGGGCCTGCTGTTCACGAGCAGGCTGTCGCTGCGCACTCACCCGTGGCTGCGGGACCACTCACTGCACGGCAAGGTCCTCCTGCCGGGTGCGGCACTCGTCGAGCTCGCGCTGCGTGCCGCGGACGAGGTGGGCCTCGATCGAGTGGACGAGCTGACGATCGCGGCGCCGCTGGTGCTGCCCGAGTCCGGTGCCGTGCAGGTGCAGATCCGGGTCGGCGTGGGCGGTGACCGGCGGGCGGTGGCGATCCACAGCCGTCCGGAGGACAGCGACCTGCCGTGGACCGAGCACGCGTCCGGTTTCCTGGCGTCCGGCGCCACGACCGCGGACTTCGACACCTCGACGTGGCCGCCCGCGGGCGCGGAGGCCGTGCAGATCGACGGCGCGTACGAGCGGTTCGCGGAGCTCGGGTTCGACTACGGGCACGCGTTCCAGGGCCTGCGTGCCGCGTGGAAGCTGGGCGACCAGGTGTTCGCCGAGGTCGCGCTCCCCGAGGACGTCACCGCGACCGGTTTCGGCATCCATCCGGCGCTGCTGGACGCGGCGCTGCACGTCGTGGCGTTCGCGGACCAGCGGACCGAGGGCGCGGTGCCGTTCTCGTGGGAAGGCGTCGCGCTGCACGCGGTCGGCGCCACGTCGTTGCGGGTGCGGCTGCGGACCACCGGCGACAGCTCCATGGAGATCGCCCTCGCCGACGCCGCCGGTACGCCGGTCGCGACGGTCGGCTCGCTCGTCACGCGGGCCGTGTCGGCACAGCAGCTCAGCGCCGCGCAGGACGCGTTGTTCGGGCTGGACTGGGTGCCGATCACGCTCACCGAGGCGGTTCCGGCGGCTCACGTCGTCGAGCGCGTCGAGACGGAAGGGTCTCCGGTCGAGGCCGCGCACGCGGTGACGGCTCAGGCGCTCGCGAAGATCCAGGAGTGGATCGCCGCCGAACGCGCCGAGAAGCTTGTTTTCGTTACGCGACAAGGTGATCTGGGTGCATCGGCGGTCTGGGGGCTCGTGCGGGCCGCGCAGTCGGAGCACCCCGGCCGGTTCGCGTTGATCGAGACCGACGGCGACCTGCCGGACGCGGCGCTCGCGAGCGCCGAACCGCAGCTGCGGGTGCGGGGCGGCGAGGTCTTCGTGCCGCGCGTCGCCCGTGTCGCCGCCGGTGACAATGTTGTGCTGGAAGGACCTGTGCTGATCACCGGCGGTACCGGTGGGCTCGGCCAGGTCATCGCGCGGCACCTCGTGGCCGCACACGGTGTCCGCGACCTGGTGCTGGTCAGCCGGCGCGGTGAGACGCCGGACTGGGTGGCGGAGCTGGACGCGTCGGTCACGGTCGCGGCCTGCGACGTCGCCGACCGGCACGCCGTCGCCAACCTCCTTGCAGGCCATCAGATCCGTTCCATCGTGCACACCGCCGGCGTGCTGGACGACGGCGTCATCGAGTCGCTCACGCCAGAACGTCTCTCGAAGGTGTTGCGTCCCAAGGTCGACGCCGCGTGGAACCTGCACGAGCTCGCCGGCGACGTCTCGGCGTTCGTCGTCTACTCGTCCGGTGCGGGCATCTTCGGTTCGTCTGGCCAGGGCAACTACGCGGCGGGCAACACGTTCCTCGACGCGGTGGTCGAGCACCGGCGTTCGCTGGGCCTGCCAGGCGTGTCGCTGGCGTGGGGCGCGTGGGCGGAGACCGGCATGCTGTCCGGCGCGGACGCCGAGCGGCTCGCCAAGTCGGGCATGCCGCCGATCACGCCCGCGGAAGGTGTCGAGCTCTTCGACGCCGCACTGTCCTCCGGTGCCGCGCTGGTGTTGCCGCTGCGGCTCGACCTGCCGGTGTTCCGTGCGCGTGGCGAGGTTCCGGCTGTGCTGCAGGGGCTCGTGAAGGTCCGTGCTCGTCGGGCGGCGGCGTCCAGCACCTCGTCGTCGCTGGTGCGGAAACTGACCGGTCTCGACGCCGCCGGTCGCCTGGAGGCGTTGCTGGACCTGGTGCGGGCCGAGGTCGGTGCGGTGCTCGGACACAGCGGTGGCGAGACGATCGACCCGTCGCGCGCCTTCCAGTCGCTGGGATTCGACTCGCTGACCGCGGTCGAGCTGCGCAACCGCCTCGGTGAGGTCACCGGGCTGCGCCTGCCCGCGACGCTCACGTTCGACTACCCGACCGCCGCCGTGCTCGCCGGTTTCCTGAAGGACGAGCTGTTCGGCGCTGTCGACGCGGGGGCGTCTCTGCCCGCTTTGGTGTCCACTTCGGACGATCCGATCGTGATCGTCGGCATGGCCTGCCGCTATCCCGGAGGCGTGTCGTCGCCCGAGGACCTGTGGCGGCTCGTGGCCGAGGGCGCCGACGCGATCACGGAGTTCCCGGTCAACCGCGGCTGGGACGTCGACGGCATCTACCACCCGGACCCCGACCACGCGGGCACGACCTACTCGATCGCCGGTGGCTTCCTGCACGAGGCGGGGGCGTTCGACCCGGCCTTCTTCGGGATGTCGCCGCGCGAGGCACTGGCCACGGATTCACAGCAGCGCCTGCTGCTGGAGACCACCTGGGAGGCGCTGGAGCGTTCCGGGATCGACCCGGCTTCGTTGCGGGGCAGTGCGACCGGCGTGTTCACCGGTGTCATGTACAACGACTACGCGTCCATTCTGGACGGTGCCGAGTTCGAGGGACACCAGGGCCAGGGCAGCGCGGGCTCGATCGCTTCGGGCCGCGTCTCCTACACGTTCGGCTTCGAGGGCCCGGCCGTCACGGTCGACACCGCGTGCTCTTCTTCCTTGGTGGCGCTGCATCTGGCGTCGCAGGCGCTGCGGTCGGGGGAGTGCTCGCTGGCTGTGGCAGGTGGCGTGACGGTGATGTCGACGCCCACCACCTACGTCGAGTTCTCCCGTCAGCGTGGACTTTCCGTCGACGGACGGTGCAAGGCGTTCTCCGACGACGCGGATGGCACCGGCTGGGGTGAGGGCGTCGGTCTGCTGGTGCTGGAGCGCCAGTCTGATGCGGTTCGCAACGGCCACACGGTGCTGGCGGTCGTGCGCGGTTCGGCCGTCAACCAGGACGGCGCTTCCAACGGCCTGACCGCGCCGAACGGCCCATCGCAGCAACGCGTGATCCGTTCCGCGTTGGCTTCGGCCGGGTTGTCGCCGGCTGATGTCGACGCGGTCGAGGCGCACGGCACCGCCACCAGGCTGGGTGACCCGATCGAGGCGCAGGCGCTGCTGGCGGTGTACGGGCAGGACCGCTCCGAGCCGCTCTACCTGGGTTCGATCAAGTCGAACATCGGCCACACGCAGGCGGCCGCCGGTGTCGCGGGCGTGATCAAGATGGTGCAGGCGCTGCGCCACGGCGTGCTGCCCGAGACGCTGCACGTCGGCACGCCGACCACGCAGGTCGACTGGGAGTCCGGCGCCGTCGAGGTGCTGACCTCGTCCCGCACGTGGCCTTCGGTGTCGCGCGCCCGTCGCGCCGGTGTCTCGTCGTTCGGTGTGTCGGGCACGAACGCGCACGTGATCTTGGAAGCTCCTGGCGCTCCGGAATTGTCAGACCTGCCTGAGATGATTGGGATGGGGGCTCGCGACCCCCTGGGGGCCGGCCAGTCCGAATCGATTCCGCAGGTCGGCGCGGTGCCGTTGGCGGTGTCGGCGAAGTCGGCGGCGGCGTTGCGGGCGCAGGTTGAGCGGATCGCGGCGTTGGTGAGCAGTGGCGTGTCCGCTGTGGACGTTGGGTTCTCGTTGGCCACCACGCGGGCGTTGTTTGACCACCGGGCCGTGGTGCTTGGCGGTGAGGTCGTCGCTGAAGGGGTGGTGGCAGGGAGGCCGTTGGCGTTCCTGTTCTCCGGGCAGGGGGCGCAGCGGATCGGGGCCGGGCGTGAGCTGTACGAGGCGTTCCCGGTGTTCGCGGAGGCGTTCGATGCCGCGCTGGTCAACCTCGATCCGGCGGTGCGCGAGGTCATGTGGGGCGATGACCAGGAAGCGTTGAACCAGACCGGGGTGGCGCAGCCGGCGTTGTTCGCCGTTGAGGTGGCGCTGTACCGGTTGATCGAGTCGTTCGGGGTACGGCCGGACCATCTGGTCGGGCACTCGGTCGGGGAGATCGCGGCAGCGCACGTTGCAGGTGTCTTGAGCCTTGAGGATGCGTGCTTGCTGGTTACGGCGCGGGCGGCTCTCATGCAGGCGTTGCCGACTGGTGGCGCGATGGTGTCCGTCATTGCTTCCGAAGAAGAGGTCGCCCCACACCTCACCGCGGGCGTGTCGATCGCGGCGGTCAACGGGCCGCGCGCGGTCGTGATCGCCGGCGTGGAAGACGAGGTGCTGGCTGTTGCGGAGCGGTGGAAGAGCAAGCGGTTGAAGGTGTCGCACGCGTTCCACTCGCCGTTGATGGAGCCGATGCTGGACGACTTCCGCGAGGCGATCAGCGGGATCGAGTTCCGTGAGCCGGTTGTCGGAATGTCGACATCCGGCGATGTCACGACCGTCGACTACTGGGTCAATCACGTCCGTGACACCGTGCGGTTCCACGACAACGTCACTCGGCTGGGTGACGTCACGCTGCTGGAGGTCGGGCCGGACGCGCAGTTGAGCGCGATGGTGGACGGCTCCACGGCGGTGTTGAGGCGTGACCGCGGTGAAGTCACGTCAATGTTGACTGCACTCGGTCAAGTACATGTTGACGGAATCAATGTTGACTGGACGCCGCTGTACACAGGTGGACGGAAGGTCGATCTGCCCACCTACGCGTTCGAGCACCAGATGTTCTGGCCGAAGGCGGCGCGCAAGGCCGGTGACGTCGGTGCGCTCGGGCTCACGCGGGTGGAGCACCCGCTGCTCGGGGCGGCGGTCGACGTGGCCGGTGCGGACGGGGTGCTGTTCACGAGCCGGTTGTCGCTGGGCTCGCACCCGTGGCTCGCGGATCACCGGGTGTTCGGGCAGGTGCTGCTGCCCGGCACGGCGTTCCTGGAACTCGCGGTTCGGGCGGGGGACGAGGTCGGGCTCGACCGCGTTGACGAGCTGACGCTGGCCGCGCCGCTCGTGCTGCCCGAACAGGGTGCTGTGCGGGTTCAGGTCGCGGTGGGCGAGGAAGAGAACGGACGTCGTACGGTCGGAGTCTTCTCACGGCCGGATGGCGAGAACGCGCCGTGGACGCAGCACGCCACCGGTTTCCTGGCGAGTGGCACGACTGCCAGTGACTTCGATGCGACCGTCTGGCCGCCGGACGCGGAAAGCGTTGACGTCGAAGGGGCCTACGAGCGGTTCGCGGAGAACGGCTTCGAGTACGGGCCGGTGTTCCAGGGGCTGCGGGCGGTCTGGCGCGGGGACGGCGAGGTGTTCGCCGAGGTCGCGCTGCCCGAGGACGTGGACGGGGCGGCGTTCGGGCTGCACCCGGCGCTGCTCGACGCCACGCTGCACGCCGGCGGGTTCTTCGGCGGGGCCGAGGCGGGGCTGCCGTTCTCGTGGGAAGGCGTGTCGCTGCACGCCACCGGCGCGGCGTCGGTCCGGGTGCGGCTGCGGCGTAACGGGGACGCGTGGGTGATCGCGGTCGCCGACACCACGGGTGCTCCGGTCGCGACGATCGGGTCGCTGGTGACGCGGGCGGTGTCCGGGCAGCAGATGAGCGCGGTGGACCGCGACTCGTTGTTCCGGCTCGACTGGGTGCCGGTGTCGCTGCCCAATGCCGGTGCGGCCGCCGTGTGTGTGGAGGAGTTCGTCGGCGACGGGGACGTCGTCGCGCAGACGCACGCTCTCGCCGCCCGTGCGCTGGAGTTGGTGCAGCGCTGGATCGCTGAGGAACGTGCCGAACGGCTCGTGTTCGTGACGCGGCAGGACGACCTGGCCGCGAGCGCGGTGCACGGCCTGGTCCGGGCCGCGCAGAACGAGCACCCCGGCCGGTTCACGCTCATCGACACCGATGCCGAGGTGTCCGAGCAGGTTCTCGCGATCGACGAGCCGCAGCTGCGGGTGCGCGATGGTCAGGTGTCCGTGGCGCGGCTCGCGCGGGCCGAGGCGGCGGAGCAGGGCGAGTTCACCGGGCCGGTGCTGATCACCGGCGGCACCGGTGGGCTGGGACGGGTGATCGCGAAGCACCTCGTCGAACGTTACGGCGTCCAGGAACTGGTGCTGGTCAGCCGCACCGGCAAGGCCGACGTGTCCGATGTGGACGCCAAGGTCACCGTCGTCGCGTGCGATGTCAGTGACCGCAAGTCGCTGCAGAAGGTGTTGAAGAAGCACAAGGTCCGCAGCGTCGTGCACACCGCCGGTGTGCTGGACGACGGCGTGATCGAATCGCTCACTCCGGATCGGCTCTCGGCCGTGCTCAAGCCCAAGGTCGATGCCGCCTGGAACCTGCACGAGCTCACCAAGAACCTCGACAACTTCATCGTCTTCTCCAGCGCCGCCGGCACGTTCGGGGCCGCGGGGCAGGCGAACTACGCGGCGGGCAACGCGTTCCTCGACGCGCTGGCGCAGCACCGGCGTTCGGCCGGACTGCCGGCGGTGTCGTTGGCGTGGGGCGCGTGGAACCAGACCGGCATGCTGTCCGAGGCCGACGCCGAACGCATGGCACGAGGCGGAACTCCGCCGCTGTCGGTGGAGCAGGGGCTCGCGCTGTTCGACGCGGCGATCGCAGGTGAGGACGCGGTGCTGTTGCCGTTGCGCCTGGACCTCGCGACGTTGCGCGGCCACAACGAGATCCGCCCGCTCTTGCGCGGACTGATCCGCACGAAGGCGCGTCGCGCGGCGGCCCAGGCCGACTCGGGGCTGGTGCAGCGGCTCACGGCGGTGTCCCCGGAGGCACGGCTCGCCGCGCTGCTCGACCTGGTGCGCACCGAGGTCGCCGCGGTGCTCGGCCACGACGGTGTCGCCGCGGTGGACCCGGCGAAGGCGTTCCAGGACCTCGGGTTCGACTCGCTGACCGCGGTCGACCTGCGCAACCGCCTGACCGGAGTCACCGGGCTGCGCCTGCCGAGCACGCTGATCTTCGACTACCCGACGTCCGCGGTGCTCGCGGGTTTCCTGCGCGACGAACTGTTCGGCGCTTCGAACGCGGTGTCCGAGCTGCCCGCACTGATGTCCACTTCGGACGACCCGATCGTGATCGTCGGCATGGCCTGCCGCTATCCCGGCGGTGTCGCCACGCCGGAACAGCTGTGGGATCTCGTAATCGACGGGCGCGACGCCATCACGGAGTTCCCGTCCAACCGCGGCTGGGACCTCGACTCGCTCTACCACCCGGACCCCGACCACGCCGGCACCTCGTACACGAAGTCCGGTGGCTTCCTGCACGACGCCGACCAGTTCGATCCGGAGTTCTTCGGCATGTCGCCGCGTGAGGCGGTGTCGACCGACGCGCAGCAGCGTCTGCTGCTCGAGGCGTCGTGGGAGGCGCTGGAGCGGTCCGGGATCGACCCCGTCGCGTTGAAGGGCAGCCCGACCGGCGTGTTCGCCGGTGTCATGTACAACGACTACTCGCTGCTGCTCGAAGGCGATTCCGAGGGCTACCAGACGACCGGCGGTTCGCCTTCGGTGGTGTCGGGCCGTGTCTCCTACACGTTCGGCTTCGAGGGGCCCGCGGTCACACTCGACACGGCGTGCTCGTCGTCGTTGGTCGCGATGCACTGGGCGATGCAGGCTCTCCGCGCCGGTGAGTGCTCGCTGGCGTTGGCCGGCGGCGTGACCGTGCTGGCTTCTCCCGGTGCGTTCATCGGGTTCTCACGGCAGCGCGGGCTCTCGCCGGACGGCCGCTGCAAGGCGTTCTCCGACTCCGCCGATGGTGTGGGCTGGTCCGAGGGTGTCGGTGTGGTCGTGCTGGAGCGGCTGTCTGATGCTGTTCGCAACGGCCACGACGTGCTGGCCGTCGTGCGTGGTTCGGCGGTCAACCAGGACGGCGCGTCCAACGGCCTGACCGCGCCCAACGGTCCCTCGCAGCAGCGGGTGATCCGTCAGGCGCTGGCGTCCGCCGGTTTGTCCCCTGCGGACGTCGACGTCGTCGAAGCGCACGGCACCGGTACGTCTTTGGGCGATCCGATCGAGGCGCAGGCGTTGCTCGCGACCTACGGCCAGGACCGGCCGTCGCCGTTGCTGCTCGGGTCGATCAAGTCCAACATCGGTCACACCCAGGCTGCGGCCGGTGTGGCGGGCGTGATCAAGATGGTGCAGGCGTTGCGGCACGGCGTCGTGCCGCAGACGCTGCACATCGACGCGCCGTCGTCCCACGTGGACTGGGAGGCGGGGTCGGTCCAGCTGCTGACCGGCAATGCCTCGTGGCCTGAGGTCGCCCGTGCCCGCCGCGCCGCGGTCTCGTCGTTCGGTGTCTCCGGCACGAACGCGCACGTGATCTTGGAGGCTCCGAGCGCTCCGGAATTGTCAGACCTGCCTGAGATGATTGAGATGGGGGCTCGCGACCCCCTGGGGGCCAGCCAGGCGGGATCGATTCAGGTCGTGGGTGCGCCGCTGGTGGTGTCGGCGAAGTCGGCGGCGTCGTTGCGGGCTCAGGTCGAGCAGGTCGGCGCACTCGTGGCGAGTGGTGTGTCCGCTGTGGACGTCGGGTTCTCGCTGGCGACCACGCGGGCGTTGTTCGACCACCGGGCGGTCGTGTGGAACGGCCTTGAGCTTGCCGCTGGTGTGGTGCGGAACCGGCCGCTTGCCTTTGTGTTCTCCGGTCAGGGGTCGCAGCGCGTTGGCATGGGGCGTGAGTTGTACGAGGCGTTCCCGGTGTTCGCGGAGGCCTTGGACGCCGCACTGGTCAACCTCGACCCCGCGCTGCGCGAGGTCATGTGGGGCGACGATCAGGAGGCGCTCAACCAGACCGGCTGTGCGCAGCCTGCGATCTTCGCGGTCGAGGTGGCGTTGTTCCGGCTGCTGGAGTCGTTCGGGGTGCTGCCCTCGCGGCTCGCCGGGCATTCGATCGGTGAGATCGCCGCCGCGCACGTCGCGGGTGTGCTGAGTCTGGATGACGCGTGCTTGTTGGTGACGGCGCGTTCGGCGCTCATGCAGGCGTTGCCGTCCGGCGGTGCGATGGTGTCCGTCATCGCGTCCGAGGACGAGGTGCGTGAGCACCTGACGGATGGTGTGTCTGTCGCTGCCGTCAACGGGCCGCGGTCTGTGGTGATCGCTGGTGTTGAGGCAGAGGTGCTGGCCCTTGCGGAGCTGTGGAAGAGCAAGCGGCTGAAGGTCAGTCACGCTTTCCACTCGGCGTTGATGGAGCCGATGCTGGATGACTTCCGTGAGGCGATCGGTGGACTGACGTTCCACGAGCCTGTTGTCGGAATGTCGACATCCGGGGATGTCACGACGGTCGACTACTGGGTCAATCACGTCCGTGACACCGTGCGGTTCCACGACAACGTCACGCGGTTGGGTGACGTGACGCTGGTCGAGGTGGGGCCGGACGCGCAGTTGACGGCGATGGTTGACGGGTTGATTCCGACGTTGACGCGGGTCAAGTCTGATGTTGAATCAATGTTGACTGCACTGAGTCAAGTACATGTCGACGGAATCAACGTTGATTGGGCGCGGTTCTACGGCGGCGGTAAGCGCATCGAGCTGCCCACCTACCCGTTCAACCGGCAGCGGTACTGGCCGGCGAGCGCCGGGAAGGCGTCGGACGCCTCGGGGCTCGGACTGGTCAGCGTCGGGCACCCGTTGCTCGGCGCGTCGGTGGAGCTCGCCGAGGGCGAAGGTGTGGTGTTCACCAGCCGGGTGTCGCTGAGCACGCACCCGTGGCTCGCCGACCACGTGATCATGGGTCGCAACCTGGTGCCGGCCGCCGTGCTGATCGAGCTGGCCATGAGGGCAGCGGACGAGGTCGGGCTCGACCGGGTCGACGACCTCACGCTGGCAGCGCCGCTCGTTCTGCCGGAGCGCGGTGCCGTGCAGGTGCAGTTGAAGGTCGGTGCGGAGAGCAACGGTCGTCGGCAGTACGCGATCCACTCACGGCTTGAGGACGCGCAGGACGTGCCGTGGACGCAGCACGCGACCGGTTTCCTGGCGAGTGGCACGACCACGGGCAGCTTCGACGCTTCCGTCTGGCCGCCTGCCGGGGCCGTGGCGATGGACTACGAGGAGTGCTACGAGCGGTTCGCGAGCGCCGGGTTCGCCTACGGGCACGCGTTCCAGAACCTCAAGGCGGCCTGGCGGGTCGGCGGGGAGATCTACGCCGAGCTCGCGTTGCCGGAGGGCGTCGACGGGGCCGCATACGGTCTGCATCCGGCGTTGCTCGACTCGGCGCTGCACGCGGCGTTGTTGGACGAGACGCTCGACGCCGGTCTGCCGTTCTCGTGGGAAGGCGTGTCGCTGCACGCGACCGGGGCGAGCGAGCTGCGCGTCAAGCTGACCCGCGACGAGGGCGGCATGCGCAGGACGATCGCGCTGGCCGACGTCACGGGTGCGCCGGTCGCCACGGTCGAGGCCGTGATCGTGCGTGCGGTGAACGTCGAGCAACTCGGCGAGGCCAGGCAGAGTGAGCTGTTCGGGCTCGAGTGGGTGCCGGTCACCCAGGAGGACGTCGCCGCGCCCGCGTCGGTCGCGGTGCTCGGGCCGGACGTGCTCGATCTCGGGTTCCCGGTCGTCGGCACGATCACCGACGCCGACGCGGGACTTGTGCTGGTACCGATCGTGGGATCGGAGGACGTGCTCGGCAGCACGCACCGCAACACGGCGCGCGTGCTGGGGCTGGTGCAGGAGTGGATCAGCAGCGGCAAGGACGGCAGGCTCACGTTCGTCACGCGGGGGGCGACCACCGGTGAGGACATGGGTGCCGCCGCGGTCTGGGGTCTGGTGCGGTCGGCGCAGTCGGAACACCCGGAACGCTTCGGGTTGATCGACCTGTGCGGCAACAACCTTTCCACCGCGATGGTCTCAGTGGCGTTCGGGGTCGACGAGCCGCAGCTCGTGGTGCGTGACGGCGAGGTGCTGGCCGCACGGCTGGCGCGGGTCACCGGCGAGTCCGAGGTCCGGTGGGAAGGCAAGGTCCTGGTCACCGGCGGCACGGGCGGACTGGGTGCTGTCGTCGCAAAGCATCTCGTCGAGGCGCACGGCGTTCGGGAGCTGCTGCTCGTGAGCCGTCGCGGCCAGGCCGACACGGCGGAGCTGGAAGCGTTGGGAGCACAGGTCACCGTTGCGGCGTGTGACGTGACCGATCGGGATGCTGTCGCGGAACTTCTTGCACAGCACGAGATCCGGGGTGTCGTGCACGCGGCCGGTGTGCTGGACGACGGCGTGATCGAGTCGATGACGCCGGAGCGCCTCGCGACCGTGCTCAGGCCCAAAGCTGATGCCGCCTGGCATCTGCACGAGCTGACGTCCGATCTCACCGCGTTCGTGGTGTTCTCGTCGGCGGCCGGTGTGTTCGGCAACGCCGGGCAGGCCAACTACGCGGCGGGTAACGCGTTCCTCGACGCGCTTTCCGCGCGCCGCAAGGCGTCCGGGCTGCCCGCGACGTCGATGGCCTGGGGCGTGTGGGCCGGTGTCAGCGGCATGACCGGCGAGCTGACCGAGGCCGAGGCCGCGCGGATGGCCACCGCCGGCATGCCGCCGATCACGGTCGAGCAGGGGCTGGAGCTGTTCGACGCGGCCGTGACGAGCGGGGCGGCGCTGACCGTTCCGGTGCGGCTCGACCTCGCGACGTTGCGGGCACGCGGTGCGGTGGCGCCGTTGCTGCAGGGGCTGATCCGGGTCAGGGCACGGCGGGCGGCTGCTGGTTCCGGCACCGCTTCCGGGCTGGTGCAGAAGCTCGGCGCGATGGACGTCACCGACCGGCGCTCGGCTCTCGTCGACCTGGTGCGCACGCAGGTGTCCTCGGTGCTGGGCCACGCCTCGATCGACGCCGTGGACGCGACGCGGGCGTTCCAGGACCTCGGGTTCGACTCGCTGACCGCCGTCGAGCTGCGCAACCAGCTGACCGAGGCGACCGGGCTGCGGCTGCCGGCGACGCTGGTGTTCGACTACCCGACGGCGATCGCGCTGGCCGATCACCTGCACGCCGAGCTGTTCGGCTCGGCGGACGTGGTGGCGGATCTGCCCGCGTTGGTGTCCACTTCGGACGATCCGATCGTGATCGTCGGCATGGCCTGCCGGTTCCCCGGTGGCGTGACGTCGCCGGAGACGCTGTGGGACCTGGTGGCGTCGGGCACGGACGCGATCACGCCGTTCCCGGCGAACCGCGGCTGGGATCTCGACTCGTTGTTCCACCCGGACCCCGACCACCTCGGCACGTCCTACGCGCGCGCCGGTGGCTTCCTGCACGACGCGGACCAGTTCGATCCGGCATTCTTCGGGATGTCGCCGCGGGAGGCGCTCGGCACGGACGGGCAGCAGCGCATCCTGCTGGAGACGACCTGGGAGGCGCTGGAACGGGCCGGGATCGACCCACAGGCGTTGCGCGGCAGTCGAACCGGTGTGTTCGCCGGTGTCATGTACTCGGACTACGCGCAGATCCTGGAGTCCGACTCCGAAGGGCACCAGGGGGCCGGGACCTCGCCCTCGGTGGTGTCGGGCCGGGTGTCCTACACGTTCGGGTTCGAGGGGCCGTCGGTGTCGATCGACACCGCGTGCTCGTCGTCGCTGGTCGCGATGCACCTTGCGGCGCAGGCACTTCGGGCCGGTGAGTGCTCGCTGGCGCTGGCTGGCGGTGTGACGGTGATGTCGACGCCGGGTGCGTTCGTCGGGTTCTCCCGTCAGCGGGGGTTGTCGGAGGACGGGCGGTGCAAGGCATTCTCCGACTCCGCCGATGGCGTTGGTTGGTCTGAGGGTGTGGGTCTGCTCGTGTTGGAGCGTCAGTCTGATGCGGTGCGTCTTGGCCACACGGTTCTTGCTGTCGTGCGCGGATCGGCGATCAACCAGGACGGCGCTTCTAACGGGCTGACGGCGCCCAACGGGCCGTCGCAGCAGAGGGTGATTCGGCAGGCGCTGGCGTCTGCTGGACTGACCACTGCTGATGTCGACACGGTTGAGGCGCACGGCACGGGTACGACTTTGGGGGACCCGATCGAGGCGCAGGCGTTGCTCGCGACCTACGGGCAGGATCGTGCGGTGCCGCTGCTGCTCGGTGGCATCAAGTCGAACATCGGGCACACGCAGGCCGCCGCGGGTGTGGCGGGCGTGATCAAGATGGTGCAGGCGATGCGGAACGGCGTTGTGCCGCCGACCCTGCACGTGACTTCGCCTTCGTCGCACGTCGACTGGAACGAGGGGGCGGTCGAACTCGTCACCGAGGCGACGCCGTGGCCTGCGGTTTCGCGGCCGCGTCGGGCCGGTGTCTCGTCGTTCGGGCTTTCCGGCACCAACGCGCACGTGATCTTGGAAGCGCCGGAAGCCCCGGGGATCCCCCCAATTTCCAGCGTACCGGACGAAAATGCTGGTCAAGGGGCCGCTGGGCGATCTGTGGACAACTCGGCGCCTGTGGACAACCTGGTGCCGTTCGTGGTGTCGGCCAGGACCGCGGAGGCGTTGCCCGGGCAGATCGAGCGGGCCAAGGCCGCTGAAGGGGCACCTGAGGATGTGGCGTTCTCGTTGTTGAACACTCGGGCGCGGTTCGATCATCGGGCCGTGGTGCTCGGGGACGAGGTGCTGGCGTCCGGGGTCGCGCTGTCGCAGCGGTCGGTTGCGGTGCTGTTCAGCGGGCAAGGGGCGCAGCGGGTTGGCATGGGGCGCGAGTTGTACGACGCGTTCCCGGTGTTCGCCGAGGCGCTTGACGCCGTGTTGATGTACCTCGACCCGGCTGTTCGGGACGTCATGTGGGGTGACGACCAGGAGGCGCTGAACCAGACCGGGGTGGCGCAGCCGGCGTTGTTCGCCGTCGAGGTGGCGCTGTACCGGCTGCTGGAGTCGTGGGGTGTCCAGCCCGATCAGGTTGCCGGGCATTCCATTGGAGAGATCGCGGCGGCGCACGTTGCCGGTGTGGTGAGCGTCGAGGACGCGTGTCTGCTGGTCACCGCGAGGTCCGCGCTCATGCAGGCGTTGCCTGAGGGTGGCGCGATGGTCTCGGTTCAAGCTTCTGAGGACGAAGTTCTGCCGCACCTCACGGATCGCGTGTCAATCGCGGCGGTCAACGGGCCCAAGTCAGTGGTGATCGCGGGTGCGGAAGACGACGTGCTGGCGATCGCTGAGCGGTGGAAGAGCAAGCGGCTGAGGGTGTCGCATGCGTTCCACTCGCCGTTGATGGAGCCGATGCTGGACGACTTCCGCGAGTCGCTCGCGGAGATCACCCTGCGAGAGCCGAGCATTCCTGTGGTGGCCAGCGGGGACGTCACGACCGTTGACTACTGGGTGAACCACGTTCGGGACGCGGTGCGGTTCACGGACAACGTGCGCGGGCTTCGGGATGGTGGCGCGACCACGTTCGTCGAGGTGGGGCCGGACGGAGTGCTCAGCGGGTTGGTCGAGGACTCGATTCCCCTGCTGCGCAAGGACAAGGGTGAGCGCGTTGCTGCTCTGACGGCGTTGGCTCGTCTGCACGTTGAAGGGGTGAAGGTCGACTGGAGCGGGTTCTGCGCCGGTGGCGAGAAGATCGACCTGCCCACCTACGCGTTCGACCACCAGCGGTACTGGCCCTCGGTGCGGATCGGCGGAGACGACGCGTCCGGCATCGGCATGGTCGCGGTCGGGCACCCGTTGCTGATCGCGTCGGCGGAACTCGCTGACGGGGAAGGGTTCCTGTTCACGAG
This sequence comes from Lentzea sp. NPDC102401, assembly GCF_044765805.1. Lineage (NCBI taxonomy): Bacteria > Bacillati > Actinomycetota > Actinomycetes > Pseudonocardiales > Pseudonocardiaceae > Lentzea > Lentzea sp. NPDC102401. The sequence continues at coordinate 457,014 of NZ_JBIWKS010000002.1, forward strand.
CAGGCTGGCGGCGCGCACGCATCCGTGGATTCGCCACCACACGATCATGGGACGCGTGATGGTGCCGGGTGCGGCGCTCGTCGAGCTCGCGCTGCGGGCCGGGGACGAGGTCGGGCTGGACCGGCTGGAGGAGCTGACGTTGTCGGCACCGGTGATCCTGCCGGAGCACGGTGGGCTCGCGCTGCAGATGAAGGTGTCCGCCGGCGATGAGCGCCGGACGTTCACCATCCACGCGCGGCCTGACGAGGTGGCTGACGCGCCGTGGACCCAGGTGGTCAGCGGTGTGCTGGCCGGAGGAGAGCAGCGCGTCGAGTTCGACGCATCGGTGTGGCCACCCAAGGCTGAAGTTGTTGACGTGGAAGGGTGTTACGAGAAGTTCGCGGAGGCCGGGTTCGCCTACGGCGGGCTGTTCCAGGGGTTGCGGGCGGCCTGGCGTGACGGCGACACCACGTATGCCGAGGTGGCGCTGCCGGACGACGTCAACGTCAAGCCGTTCGGGCTGCATCCGGCGTTGCTCGACACCGCGCTGCACGTCTCGCTGCTCGACGAGAGCGGGGTCGCCGGGCTTCCGTTCGCGTGGGAGAACGTGTCGCTGCACGCGACCGCGGCTACGGCGTTGCGGGTGAAGATGACGCGCGACGGCAACGGGCTGCGGATCGCGCTCGCCGACCCCGCCGGCAACCCGGTGGCGTCGGTCGAGTCGCTGGTGATGCGGGCCGTCGCGGCCGAGCAGCCGGCTGAGCTGGACGCTTTGTTCGCGGTGCGGTGGACGCCTGTCGCGGTGCCGCCGGCCGAGGCGGGCAAGACGGTCAGCGTGCTCGGGCCGGACGTGCTCGGGTTGTCCGTCGGACGGGTCGAGGGCCTGCTTTCGCTGGCGGACACGGACGTTGTGCTCGTGCCGGTCGCGGGGGAGCAGAACGCCGAGTCGGTGCGGGCCGTGACGCACCGGGCGTTGGAGCTGGTCCAAGAATGGATTCGCGAGGACCGGGACGGGCGGCTCGTGTTCGTCACGCGCGGCGCGGTCGAGGGTGATGATCTGGCCGGTGCGGCGGTGTGGGGGCTGCTGCGGACCGCGCAGACCGAGCACCCGGACCGGTTCGGGTTGATCGACCTGGACGCCGAGGAGTCGTCGCTCGCGACGCTGCTCGGGGTGCTGGACCTGGACGAGCCGCAGCTGGTCGTGCGGGACGGTGAGGCTCGGGCGGCGCGTCTGGGACGGGTCGCGGGCCGGACCGCTGAGGGCGGCTGGGAGAGCCCGGTGCTGATCACGGGCGGCACTGGCGGACTTGGGCGGATCGTGGCACGGCACCTGGTGGAGACGCACGGGGTCACCGAGCTGGTGCTGGTGAGCCGCAGCGGTTCCGGTGATGTGAGTGAGCTGGAGGCGTTGGGTGCGAAAGTTTCTGTTGTCGCCTGCGATGCCGCTGATCGGGCCGCGTTGTGGGAGGTGTTGAAGCAGCACAAGGTTCGTGGTGTCGTGCACGCGGCCGGTGTGCTGGACGACGGTGTGATCGAGTCGCTCACGCCGGAGCGGGTCGACGATGTGTTGCGCGCCAAGGTGGATGCGGCACTGAACCTGCACGATCTCGCGACCGAGACGTCCAGGTTCGTGATGTTCTCGTCGGCGGCCGGGGTGTTCGGCAACGCCGGGCAGGGCAACTACGCCGCCGGCAACGCGTTCCTCGACGCACTGGCCGCGCACCGGCAGCTCAACGGGTTGCCCGGCGTGTCGCTGGCGTGGGGTGCCTGGGACACCGGCATGGTGTCGGCCGAGGATGCCGAACGGATGCAGCGCTCCGGCATGCCGGCCATCTCGTCCGAGCTGGGGCTGCGGTTGTTCGACGCGGCAGTCGCCGGAGCGGAACCCGCGGTGGTTCCGGTGCGGCTCGACCTGGCGGTGCTGAAGCAGAACGGCGACGTGAAACCGTTGCTGCGCGGGCTGATCCGGGTCAAGGCACGGCGCAAGGTCGCGGGGTCGGAGACGGCCTCCGGGCTGGTGCAGCGACTGTCCGTTCTGGACGAAGCCGGGCGGAGTGAAGCGCTCGTGGACCTGGTTCGCGGCGAGGTCGCGGCGGTGCTCGGCTACGACACGATCGCGGCGGTCGACCCGGCGCGGGCGTTCCAGGAGCTCGGGTTCGACTCGCTGACCGCGGTCGAGCTGCGCAACCGGCTCACGGCGGTCACCGGGCTCAAGCTGCCGGCGACCGTGGTGTTCGACTACCCGTCGTCGGCGCAGCTGGCCGGGTACCTGAAGGACGAGCTGCTCGGAGCGGTCACGGACGTCTCGGACCTGCCCGCACTGGTGTCCACTTCGGACGATCCGATCGTGATCGTCGGCATGGCCTGCCGATACCCCGGCGGTGTCTCCTCGCCGGAGGACCTGTGGGACCTGGTGGCTTCCGGCGTCGACGCGATCACGCCGTTCCCGGCGAACCGCGGCTGGGATCTGGACACGTTGTTCCACCCGGACCCTGACCACCCCGGCACGTCGTACGTGCGTGCGGGCGGCTTCCTGCACGACGCGGACCAGTTCGATCCGGAGTTCTTCGGGATGTCGCCGCGGGAGGCCGTCGCGACGGACTCGCAGCAGCGGCTCATGCTGGAGACCGCGTGGGAGGCGTTGGAGCGTTCCGGGATCGCGCCGGCATCGTTGCGTGGCAGCTCGACGGGTGTGTTCGCCGGTGTGATGTACAACGACTACACGCAGCTCATCGGCGGTGCGGACACCGAGGGCTTCGGCTCGACCGGTGCTTCGCCTTCGGTGATCTCCGGGCGCGTGTCCTACGCGCTCGGGCTTGAGGGGCCGTCGGTGTCGATCGACACCGCGTGCTCTTCGTCGTTGGTGGCGCTGCATTGGGCCATGCAGGCTCTTCGGGCCGGCGAGTGCTCGTTGGCGTTGGCCGGTGGTGTGACCGTGATGTCGACTCCGGGGTCGTTCGTCGGGTTCTCCCGTCAGCGTGGTCTGTCAGAGGACGGGCGGTGCAAGGCGTTCTCGGACACGGCAGATGGTGTCGGTTGGTCTGAGGGTGTGGGTCTGCTCGTGTTGGAGCGTCAGTCTGATGCTGTGCGTCTTGGCCACACGGTTCTTGCGGTCGTGCGTGGTTCCGCGATCAATCAGGATGGCGCGTCCAACGGGCTGACGGCGCCTAACGGGCCGTCGCAGCAGAGGGTGATCCGTCAGGCGTTGGCGTCGGCCGGGTTGTCCGCTGCTGATGTCGATGCCGTCGAGGCTCATGGCACCGGTACGTCTTTGGGCGACCCCATCGAGGCCCAGGCGCTGATGGCGACGTACGGGCAGGATCGGGACGTGCCGCTGCTGCTCGGTGGCATCAAGTCGAACATCGGGCACACGCAGGCGGCGGCCGGTGTCGCGGGCATCATCAAGATGGTGCAGGCGATGCGGCACGGGGTGTTGCCGCGGACATTGCACGCTTCGACGCCTTCGTCGCACGTCGACTGGAGCGAGGGCGCGGTCGAGCTGCTGCAGGAGAACACCGCGTGGCCCTCGGTGGAGCGGGCGCGGCGGGCGGCGGTGTCGTCGTTCGGCATCAGCGGCACGAACGCACACGTGATCTTGGAGGCGCCGGGAGCGTCGGGGATCCCCCCAATTTCCAGCGTACGCGATGAAAATGCTGGTCAGGGGGCCGCGCGGGAATCTGTGGACAACTCGCGGCCTGTGGACAACCTCGTGCCGTTGGTGGTGTCGGCCAAGACAGACGCGGCGCTGGACGGGCAGGTCGAGCGGATTCGGCAGGCCCAGGGAGCGGCCGAGGATGTCGCGTACTCGTTGCTGACGAGCAGGACGTTGTTCGATCACCGGGCCGTGGTGCTCGGCGGTGAGGTCGTGGCTCGTGGGGCGGTGAGCAGGAAGCCGGTGGCGTTCCTGTTCAGCGGGCAGGGGTCGCAGCGGATCGGCATGGGGCGTGAGCTGTACGAGGCGTATCCCGTGTTCGCCGAGGCGCTCGACACCGCGTTGCAGCACCTCGACCCCGGGCTGAAAGAAGTCATGTGGGGTGAGGATCAGGAGGCGCTGAACCAGACCGGGTTCGCGCAGCCGGCGCTGTTCGCCGTCGAGGTCGCGCTGTACCGGCTGGTCGAGTCGTTCGGCGTCAGGCCGGATCACGTTGCCGGGCACTCGATCGGTGAGGTCGCGGCGGCGCACGTCGCCGGTGTGCTGAGCCTCGAGGACGCTTGTCAGCTGATCACGGCGCGGGCCGCGCTCATGCAGGCGTTGCCGCGAGGGGGCGCGATGGTGTCGGTGATCGCCTCGGAGGAGGAGGTGACGCCGTACCTGACGGGCAACGTGTCGATCGCGGCCATCAACGGGCCGCGGACCGTGGTGCTGGCGGGCGAGGAGGACGAGGTCCTCAAGATCGCCAAGCAGTGGAAGTACAAGCAGCTCAGGGTGAGTCACGCGTTCCACTCGCCGTTGATGGAGCCGATGCTGCCGGACTTCCGGGAGGCGATCAGCGAGATCACCTTCACCGAACCGGCGATCGCGTTCCAGACCGCCGGTGACCCCACCACGGTCGACTACTGGGTCGGCCACGTCCGGGATGCCGTGCGGTTCCACGACAACGTGACCGCGCTGGGAGACAGGACGTTCCTGGAGATCGGGCCCGACGCGGCGCTCACCCCGCTGGTCGACGGAGCGATTCCGACGATCAAGCGGAACGAGAACGAGGTCACGCGGTTCCTCACGGCGCTCGGCCAGGCTCACGTCGAGGGCGTCAAGGTCGACTGGACACCGCTGCTCGGCCACGCCAAGAAGATCGACCTACCCACCTACGCGTTCCGCCGGCAGTCGTACTGGCCGAAGGTCGTGGAGGGCGCGAGCGATGTGAAGGCGGCTGGTCTGGGCAGTGTCGGGCACCCGTTGCTCGGCGCGGCGGTCCAGCTCGCCGGGCAGGACGGGCACCTGTTCACCAGCCGGATCTCGCTGCGGACGCACGCCTGGCTCGCCGACCACGTGATCATGGGACGGGCGCTCGTGCCCGGTGCGGCGCTGGTCGAGGTCGCGCTCAAGGCCGGTGAGGAACTCGGGCTGGACACGCTGGACGAGCTCACGATCGCGGCGCCGCTGATGCTGCCCGAGCAGGGCGGCGTGCAGATCCAGGTCGCGATCGGCGCCGAGGAGAACGACAGGCGTGCCGTCACGATCTACAGCAGGCCCGAGGACACCGACCTGCCGTGGACCGAGAACGCCGGCGGCACGCTCAGCACCAGCGAGAGCCGCGGAACCGCGCTGACCGAGTGGCCGCAGGGCGAGCCGATCGAACTGGACGGCGTCTACGACAAGTTCGCCGAGATCGGGTTCGCGTACGGGGACACGTTCCAGGGCCTCAAGAACGCGTGGCGCCACGACGGCGCCATCCTCGCGGAGGTCGCGCTGCCCGACGGCGTCGAACCCGGCGCGTTCGGCATTCATCCGGCGCTGCTCGACGCCACGCTGCACACCGCGTTGCTGCAGGAAGGCGACGGGGGAGCGGGGCTGCCGTTCAGCTGGGAGGGCGTGAAGATCCACGCCACCGGTGCGGCAGCGGTCCGGGTCAGGATGACCAGGGACGACAGCGGCGCGATGCACATCGTCGTCGCCGACCCGCAGGGCAACCCGGTCGCCGAGGTCCGGTCGCTCGTGGTCAGGGCGGTCAACACAGGGCAACTCAACGAGAACACCACCCGCGACGCCCTGTTCACGCTCGACTGGAATCCGATCACCGCCACCGAACCCGTCAACGCCACCGTGGCCATCGCGGGCGAGGACCACTTCGGACTGGTCGACCACTTCGTCGCCGGGCGCGTCTACGACACCATCGAGACCGCCGACGCCGAGGTCGTCCTCACCGAGATCAGGCCCTGCTCCGACGACGTCGTGGACTCCGCGCACGCCGCCGTGAGCGATGCCCTGATCAACGTCCAGGAGTGGATCACGGCGAACCGGCCGGGAAGGCTCTGGTTCGTCACGAAGAACGCCATCGCGGCGAGCGGCACGGAAGCACCGGATCCCGTCGCCGCGGCGGTCTGGGGCCTTGTCCGGGTCGCGCAGTCCGAGCACCCCGGCACGTTCGGGTTGCTCGACATCGACGACGAACGCTCCAGCCTCGCCGTGCTGCGGCAGGCGATCCAGGCAGAGGAACCGCAGATCGTCATCCGCGACGGAGAGATCCTCGGCGGCCGCCTCACCAGGGCGGAACGCGGCGAGGCCACCACCGACTACGGCAAGGTGCTCATCACCGGTGGCACGGGCGGTCTCGGCCGGATCATCGCGAAGCACCTCGTCGAGAACCACGGTGTCCAGAACCTCGTCCTCGCGAGCCGCACCGGCCAGGCAGACGTCAGCGACCTCGAAGCGAACGTCACAGTGGCGGCCTGCGATGTCAGTGACCGCGACGACCTCGCCGCACTGCTCGACGCGCACAACCCGGCGACGGTCATCCACGCGGCGGGCGTCCTGGACGACGCCACCATCGAGACCCTGACGCTGGACCGCATCGACCCGGTGCTCCAGCCGAAGGTCGACGCCGCCTGGTACCTGCACGAACTGGCGCCGGAAGCCACCCTGATCCTGTTCAGCAGCGTCGCCGGCACGTTCGGCAACGCGGGCCAGGCCAACTACGCGGCGGCCAACGCCTTCCTCGACGCCCTTGCCGCACAACGCAAGGCGCACGGCCAGAAGGCGATCAGCCTGGCGTGGGGCGCCTGGGACACCGGCATGCTCAGTGCCCAGGACGCCGAACGCATGGCCCGCTCCGGAATGCCGGCGATCACCGAGGAACTCGGCGTCACCCTCTTCGACGAGGCACTCCAGACCGGCGCGGCGGCACCCCTTCCGGTGAAGCTGGACTTCGCGGTCCTGCGCAACCACGAGGTCGCACCGCTGCTGCGCGGCCTCGTGCGCACCAGGTCGAAGAAAGCCGTGGCAGGCCAGGAAACGGCGGACTCGCTGATCGCCCGCCTGACCGCGCTCACCGACCAGGGACGCACCGACGCGTTGCTGGACCTGGTGCGAGGCCAGGTCGCCGAGGTGCTCGGCCACGGCGAGAACGAGCAGATCGAGGGCGACCGGCAGTTCCAGGATCTCGGCTTCGACTCGCTCACCGCGGTCGAACTGCGCAACCGCCTCGGCGGCGCGACGGGGCTGAGGCTGCCCGCCACGCTGGTGTTCGACTACCCGACGCCGAACGACCTGGTGGCACACCTCAGGACCGAGCTGCTGGCCGACGCGCCGGAGGCCGGGCTCCCGAGCGTGCTGGCCGACCTCGACGCGTTCGAGAAGGCGCTCGCCGCGGCCAGCGTGGATCCCGCGCTGCACCGGCAGATCGCCGGACGGCTCGACGTCCTGCGCACGAAGTGGGCCAAGAACACCAGCACCGAGAAGGACTTCGAGTCGGCTTCGGACGACGAGATGTTCGCGATGCTCGACGAAGAACTCGGTCTCTAGGCTAGGAGACGGACATGCTCGTGATCGGTGTGGTGGGGCTCGGCAGCCTCGGGGAGGGCCTCGCGAAGGTCCTGCTCGAGAACGGGGCCGAGGTGATCGGCGTGGACAGCGATCTCGGTGTGCTGGCGCGCGTCCACGACAGGCTCGGCGGTCCCCGGCTGGGCCTCGCGACCGAACTCGTCGACCTCAAGCGGGCCGACCTCGTCATCGAGGCGTTGCCGGAGGACTTCGGCGTCAAGGAGACCGTGCTGCGGCAGCTCGCCGACCAGTGCGCGCCGGGCACGGTCTTCCTCACCGCCACCTCGACGCTGTCCGTGGCGAAGCTCGCCATCGCGTCCGGCGCGCCGGAGCGCGTCGTCGGACTGCGCTACTCCATCCCGCCGCCGTACGGGCGGCACGCGAGCCTGATCGGCACGTCCATGGCCTCCCCGGAGGCGTTTCACCTGGCACGCAAGGCGGTCCGGCTGGCAGGGACCGAGCTCGTGAGCCTCGGCTGCCGGCCCGTCGAGGCCGCCACCGCGCTGCTGTACGCGTGCATGAACCGCACGATGAACCTCGCCGACGAGGGCCACGCGACCGTCGAAGACCTTGACGCCGCCCTGAAACTGGGCTGTGGACTCAAGTTCGGCCCGCTGCACCTGCTCGACCTGATCGGACTCGACACCGTCCGCAAAGCTCTCCACCACCTCCACGACAGCACCGGTTCCGACTCCTACGTCCCGTCTCCGCTGCTGGTCCGCAAGGTTGAGGAAGGCCACCTCGGGCGGAAAACGGGCCGGGGCTTCCACCGGTACGACGACCGCGGCGAGATCCAGCCCCCGCCCCGCCACCGGGTCAGCGACGGCGAACCACGTGAGATCCGCCGTGCCGGCGTCGTCGGCGCCGGGCTGATGGGCCGGGGAATCGCGGAAGTCCTGATCGTCGCGGGCATTCCCACCACTCTCGTCGCCCGCACACCGGACAAGGCCGAGGACGCGCGGCAGCGGATCTGTTCGTCCCTGACCAGACTCGTGCAGAAAGGCAGGATGTCCGAACAGGACCGTCAGGACGTTCTCGCGAGGCTCACCACCGGCACGGGCTACGAGGCGCTCGCCGAGGCCGACATCGTCATCGAGGCCGTCGCCGAGAACATGGCCGTGAAAAGCGCTGTGCTGCAGGGCATCGACGTCGCCGTCAAACCCGGCGCCATCATCGCCACCACCACGTCGAGCCTTTCCGTCACCGACTGTGCGAACGCCACGAGCCGTCCCCAGGACGTCATCGGGCTGCATTTCTTCAACCCCGCCCCGGTCATGAAGCTCGTCGAGATCGTCCGCACCGGCCACACCGCCGACGACGTGCACGCCACCGCCCACGCGCTGGTGAAGTGGCTGCGCAAGACCGGCGTGGACTGCGCCGACCGGGTCGGGTTCATCGTGAACCACGTGCTGTTCCCGTACCTCAACGACGCCATTCGCCTGCTCGGCCGCACCGACGTCACCGTCGACGAGATCGACACGGCGATCGTCACGGCGTTCCACCACCCGATGGGCCCCTTCACCCTCCTCGACACCATTGGCCTCGACATCTCGCTCGCCATTCTCGAGACGCTCAGCGCCGCCTCTCCCACAGGAGAACCCGCACCCGCCGAGGAACTGCGCCGGCTCGTCGCCTCCGGTCACCTCGGGCAGAAAACGGGCCGCGGATTCCGGCTCGGGAACAAAGGAAAGTGAGGCATTCTCCTGACATTGAACGCGGTACAACGGCATCAGGCAGCACGTCGTTCGCAGAGAGGTGGTCATCAACGATGGCCGAGGAGGTCGGCACCCGACGGCGGCACGTGGCGATCTTCGCCAACCCCGCGCAGGGCCAGGCACTACCGGCGCTCGCGGTGATCGAGGAACTGGTGCGCCGCGGCTACCGCGTCACCTACGCCACCTCGTCCGAGGTCGCCGCCCGTCTCGCGCTGAGCGAGGCGACCGAGGGCAGGTGGGACGTGGTGGGGTTCCTCGACGACAGCTCGTCGCCGATCTCGCTGGCCCGCGGCTACTTCGCGGGCGACCTGCCCGACCTCGTCGTCTACGACAGCACCGCCGTCGACGTCGCGAGGGCCGCCGCGGAGACCTGGGACGGCCTGCCCGACGACGACTTCGTGGACGCGGCCTTCCGCGAGTTCCTCACCCGCTTCGGACTCGCGTTCCTCCCGGAGAAACCGAGCCTCTACCGGGTTGTGCCGGGCCGCGTTGTGGCGTATTAGTTCACTGACTGGAACCGGCGGTGGATTCGCCACCCGCACAATGCGGAATCACCGTGCCAGACTTTGACACTTGCCTCGCGGAGTTTGCGGTCCGGTCACCTGGGGCATTTATCCTCGGCGCAGGGTCACTCTTCGAGCCTGAGGCGGTAGGCGGTGGACGACCAGTCGGAGCTCTTCGGTCGTGAGAGCGTGCTCACCGCGGTGGCGCACCACACGACCGCGGCTCGCCGTGGCAGAGGCGCGCAGGCCGTGCTCGTGCGCGGGGGCCGTGGCTCCGGCAAGTCCGCCGTCCTGCGCCTGGCCGCCGCGACCGAGACTCGTGCCGGGACAACGGTGCTGAGCGCGGGCGGCCGCGGCGAACGTCTGCCGCTCACCGTCGCCCGCCGGTTGCTCGCCCAGGCCGGCACGGGAGTTCCGGAACTGACGGACACCTCTGCCGCCTCCTTCTACCGCGCGTACCGGGGCATGTGGCGTGATGTCGTGACGCTGGCGCGAAAGTCGCCCGTCTGTCTCGTCCTCGACGACCTCGACGCGTGCGACGACGCGACCGTCCGCTGGGTGGACTTCGTGCTGCGCAGGCTCGGCGACGAACCGGTCAGCCTGGTGCTGTCGCAGAACTCGCCGCTGCACGTGGATCTGGCCAGCGCGCACGTGGTCGACCTGCAGCCGCTCACCACGCCGCAGGTCGCCGACATGATCTCCACGACCCTGCACTTCCCGCCGGACGCGGTGTTCACGAACCTGTGCCTGCGCCTGTCCGGCGGCATCCCGAGTCACCTCACGACCGTGCTCGCGGACATCCGCGCCGCGCAGGCGTTGCGGCAGGAGTCCGTCGAACTCGTCGCCGCCAGGAGGCTGCGCGACCTGCCGGAACACCTGCGTGCCATCGCCACCGCGCTCGTGGTCGTCGACCGCGAGGAACTCGTCGGGCCGCTCGCCGGGGTCTCCACGCGGGTGGCCGAGAACGGGATCTCCACCCTGCGCCGCCACCACCTGCTCGGCGACGGCCTGCCCGACCACGTCCGCGCCTGGTACCGGGCGGGAGTGCTCGACGTGCTCGACCCGGCCGAGGCCGCCGAACTGCGGCACCGCGCGGCCGTCGTGCTGGACGAGTTCGGGCACGACGCGGGCGCGGTCGCCGACCAGCTCGTCCACCTGCCCGCCGTCGACGCGCCCTGGATGTCGCAGGTGCTGCACGAGGCGGCCGCGGGAGGGCAGCCCCGCGACGCGTCCCGCTACCTGCGCCGGCTCGTCGAGCTCAGCCCGGACGACGTCGAGTTGCGGGTCACCCTGGCGACCGAGCTGTCCCGGCACGATCCCGCACAGGCGTGCGAACACCTCGCCGCCGCGTTCCACCGCACCACCGACCCGGATCTGCGGGCCGCGCTCGCCGTGAAGCACGCGCTGACCGGGCGCACCCGCACGTTCCTGCGGCTGGCCAGAGACCCCGCGCTGTCCGCGGACCTGGTGACGCTGCTCGACGCCGTGCAGCTGTCGATCGACCTCGACGACGCCCGCGTGGCCGCGGCGGCCGTCGCCAGGGCCACGCCACCGCCGGCGGGAGACACGACGGCGCGACGGTGTCTGCTCGGCGTCGTCGCGGAGGCCGTCATGCGCGGCGGGGGAACGATGGACGCCGCCGTCGGGTACGCGCGGGCCGCCCTCACCGACTCGGAGGCGCTCACCGACTGGTCGATGCTGTCCGCCGCGACGGTTCTGCGCGTGGCGGGCCACACGGGGGAGGCGCTCTCCGTGCTGGACCGGGCCGTGGACGCCTTCTCCGGCAACGGGGATTCGCTCGCCCGCTGCCGATCACTCGTGCAGCGCGCACTCGTCCACATGTCGCTGGGTGATCTCCCGCGCGCCACCCAGGACGCGGCGACGGCGGTCCAGGCGATGCGCGACGGCGGCTGGCGGCTGCCCCGCGCGATCGTCCTGCTGGCCTGGCTGTCGTTGCAGACCGGCAACACCCCGCTCGCGGAGAAGCTGCTCGACGAGGTCGACGAGGACGACGTCCGGCACCTCACCCCGGTCCACCGCGAGTACCTGCGCGCGTCCGGCTGGCTCGCGGTCGTGCAGGACGACCTCCCGCTGGCGGCCGAACGGATGACGGCCTGTCAGAAGGTGATGATCGAGGTCGGGCTCAGCGACCCCGGCGCGCTGCCGACGTGGATCGACGTCGTGCAGGTGATGACGCTGGCCGGACGGGACGCCACCGAAGCCATGCGTGAGGCGGACCGGCTGGCAAAGGCGTGGCCGACCAGGGAGTCGGCCGCGTTCTCCCTGCTGGCACAGGCTTATGCCACGACCGGGCTCGGCGCGATGGACATGGCCAGGGCCGCCGCGGACGGGTTCGCGGCGGTGCCGTCGCTCATCCAGCAGGCGCGGACCGAACTGCTGCTGGGCCAGCGGTGGGCCGGCTTGGACGATCTCCGGCAGGCACGGGCGCACCTGCGGGCCGCCGTCGGGCTGGCGTTGCGGGCCGGAAGCAGGGCACTCGCCGACTCGGCCAGGACGGTGCTGCTCGGCGTCGGCGGGCGGATGCGCGTGCCGTCCACTGTGGACGGCCTGGCGGTGCTGACGGCCAGTGAGCGCAAGGTCGTGGACCTGGCGGCGGCCGGTGTGACGAACCGGGCGATCGCCGACCACCTGTTCGTGACGCTGCGGACCGTCGAGGTGCACCTGACCCGCGCCTACCGCAAACTCGGGATCTCCAGCCGTGCGGAGCTGGCGGACTACCTGGCCTCGTGATGATCCTGCTCGAACGCACCGGCGAACTGCTCCGGCTCACTCAGGCGCTGCACCGCGCCCGCGAGGGGAACGGTGGCCAGGTCGTCATCACCGGACCGCTCGGCTGCGGCAAGTCCGCGCTGCTCGACGCGATCCGGACGCGGGCCACCGGCTTCCGCGTGCTCACGGCCACCTGTTCCGCGCTGGAGCGGGACTTCGCGTTCGGCGTCGCCCGCCAGTTGCTGGATCCCGTGCTGGCGCAGGACAGCGCCCGCCTGCTCAGCGGCCCGGCAGGGCTGGCGAGACCCGTGTTCGAGGAGGACACGCCGGTCGACTCGGTGTTCGCCGTGCAGGAAGCGGCGATCAGCGGACTCACCGCGCTGGTGCGGGCGATCGGCGCGGAACAACCGGTGTTGGTGCTGATCGACGACCTCCAGTGGGCCGACGACCCGTCGCTGCACTGGCTGGTGACGCTCTCCGCGGTGCTGGAGAGCGAGCCGGTGCTGCTCGTCGCGGCCACCAGGGACTGCGCGCGCGGACTGATCGGGAGCACCGAGATCCGGCCGGAACCGTTGTCGCCGCGGGCGATCGCCGAACTCGTCGAACGCCGCGTCGGCAGGCGCCCCGACGAGGAGTTCGTCGCCGCGTGCCACGCCGTGACCGGCGGCAACCCGTTGTTCCTGTGCGCGGTGCTGCACCACGTCACCAGCCCCACCGCCGACCAGGTCCCGCACGTCCGGGAGCTGCGGCCCGCGCGGCTCAGGGAACGGCTCGTGCGCGACCTCGCCACCCAGCCGCGGTTCGCCCAGGACTTCGCCAAGGCCGCGGCCGTGCTCGGGGAGGACGAGCTCGTCGGCCGGCTCGCCGGGCTCACCGACCGGCAGGCGCGCGAGGCCCAGCGCGTCCTCGACCAGGCCGGTCTCGTGCTCGGCAGGCCGGTGATCAGGGACGCGATCGAGGAGTCGATGCCCGTCGCCGAACGCGACGACTGGCAGGCGAAGGCCGTGAAGCTGTTGCACGACAACGGCAGGCCCGCCGAACAGGTCGCGGCCCGGCTGCTCACCGTCACCTCCGCGCAGGGCCCGTGGGCGATCGAGGCGCTCGGCGAAGCCGCCGCGACGGCGTTGCGCAGAGGCGCGCCCGAGGTCGCCGCCCGCTACCTGCGCCGCGCGTTGCGGGACGTGGCAGGGGATTCCGAGCAACGCGCCCGGCTGCTCGTCGATCTCGCCACCGCCGAACGCCTCTTCGACCCCGCCGCGTCCGTCCGGCACATCTCCTACGCCGTGCCGTTGTTCCGCGAGGTCGAGGAACGGGCGGCCGCGCTCGTGCGGATCGCGCCGACCGCCCTCGGCTCGGCACCACGGCCCGTGCGCGACCTCATCGACCACGTCGCCGCCGGTCTCACCCACAACCCGGAGCTCGCGTACCGGCTCGAGGCACGGCAACGGTGTGCGTGGCACTCCGATCCCGCGTCGCTCGCCGACGCCGCGCACCGCCTCCGGCAGATCAGCGGCGCCACCCCCGGCGAACGCGAACTGCAGATCGTGCTGCTCGACGCCGCCATGCTCACCGCCCGCATGCCCGCGCACGAGGTCGCGGCCATCGCACGGACCGTGTTGCGACAGGAACCGCCACACCCCAAGCACGTGCACACCGCGTTGCCGTTGCTCATCAAGGTCCTCGCCGCCGCCGACGCCGCGCACGAGGCCGTGCCGTGGCTCGACCAGGCGTTCGGGCAGGCGACGACCACCGTCGAGCAGGCCCTGATCCGCGCCCAGCAGTCGTTCGTCCTCATGCACCTGGGCAAACCGGGGGAGGCGCGCGCGGCCGCCGAACACGCCGTCGACCTCGCCGTGCTGGACTGGCGCGGCGACACCACGACCGCCGCGATCGGGCTCATCGCCGTCGCGATGGACCTGCGCGATCCCGGGCTGATCGCGAAACTCCTCGCCTCCCGGCCCGATCGCGACGAACCCGCGGGCGTGGAGGCGGTGTACCGGATGCTGCACGCGATGGGTGAGGCGCTGGCGGGGGAGCACGCGCAGGCGCTCGAACATCTCCAGGACTGCGGTCGCGTGTTCGACGCCGCGGGGTGGCGCAATCCCGTGCTGCTGCCGTGGTGCGTGTACGTCGCACGGCTGCATGCCCAGCTCGGAGACTTCGCGGCCGCGAGAGAAGCCGCGGCGGCCGGCTGGGACCGCGCCGTCCAGTGGGGCGCTCCGCTCGGCATCGGACGGGCGCTCACCGTGCTCGGCCGCTACACGCCCGGCGGCCAGGGCCTCGAGATGCTGCGCGAGGCCGTCGAGGTCCTGCGCGCCAACCCGTTCGAACGGGCCAAGACGCTGCTTCACCTCGGCGCGCGCGAACGCGCGGATGGCGACCCCCAGGCACAACGCCGTCTCAGCGACGCGTATCAGCTCGCGGTGGAAAGCGGCGCCGAAAGACTGGCTCAGAGAATCGCGAAGGAACTCGACGGTAATTCCCCCGGCATCGTCGTGGCACTGACCCGCGCCGAGTTCAAAGTCGCCGGGCTCGTGGTCCGCGGTCTCACCAACGCCGAAATAGCGGACGAACTCGCCGTGACCTCACGCGCGATCGAAAAGCACCTCACGAACTCGTTCCGCAAGCTCGGCATCCGCCGCCGCACGGAACTGGCCGGCGCACTCGCCAGGGCCTACCCGCCCGACGCGTAACACCGGCGACACATCTACGAATTTCTTGTGCGCATGTGCCGCACAGTTGAGCTGTGCCTCAGTTACCGCGCGGTGGCGTCTCGATCGGTCGCGCGGCATCCTCGCAGTTCAGAGCTGTATCGCGCCATCAGGTGAGACGCAGCCGAAACGCCCTACCGAAATACGCGGACGCCTCCCCGAACCCCCAGCCCACCCCTACCACAACATTAGGGGCCACCCCTCACACCTCGTTGACCGGGTTCGGCAGATCTTCCTACGATTCAACGTGTCAAGGTGAGATTCGGGAAATAGTTCTAGATCGCCTCGATGCCGCCTCAAGTTTCATTTCTGCACGAGAGGGATTCTCTCTGATGCACACTGTTGCCGCTGGTTCTCTCGCCACCGACCAGATCGCCGTTCCGGACGCGGACGTGTTCCGCTCCCTGCTCGAACGCTCCGGTCTCTGCCTCGCTCGTCTCGACCTGCAGCTGCGCGTGGTCGAGGCCAACGACGACTTCGTGACCCAGTTCGGCCACTCCCGCGAGTCACTGCTCGGCCGCAGCTTCTACGAGCTGCTGCACCCCGGCGTGCACGGCCCGATGCGCAAGCAGTTCGACCGCCTCGTCGAGGGCCGCCGCCAGCGCTTCGTCGAGCACCTCGCCGGCATCGGCCCGCGCCACGCCGTCTTCACCGGCGACATCACCGGCATCGCCGTCCACGACGTGCACGGCGGCCTGGTGCAGTTCGTCGTCGTCGTGAACCCGGAGAAGGGCGAGCAGCCCAACGCCGTCGTGGTCGACCGCAACCGCATCCTCACCGACCTCGACGCCCGCATCCTGGAGGGCATCGCCACCGGCGAGTCGACCGTGCGCCTCGCGTCGCGGCTGTTCCTGTCGCGTCAGGGCGTCGAGTACCACGTCGGCACGATGCTCAAGAAGCTCAAGGCCCCCAACCGCGCCGCGCTCGTCTCGCGCGCCTACAGCCTCGGCGTGCTCAGCGTCGCCAGCTGGCCGCCCCGGGTCTCCGCCGACTACATCAAGTAGGCCGTCGTGGAGGAGATCCTCGACCGGGCGGCGGAGGCCGCCCGTGAATGGGGCACGACCCGGCCGGACGAGCGGGCGGCGGCACTCGACGCCGTCGCCGAGGCGCTCGACCGCGAGACCGGCGACCTGGTCGCGCTGGCCGAGTGGGAGTGCAGGCTCCCCGGCGAGGGCCTGCGCGCGGAGGTGGCCCGCACCACCTTCCAGCTGCGCTCGTTCGCCGCCCACCTGCGCTCGGGCGCGGTCGACGGGGTCGTCGTCGACCGCGAGGACCCGGCGTGGCCGGCCGGACCGAGGCCGGACCTGCGCCGCATGCTGGTGCCGCTCGGACCGGTCGCCGTCTTCGGCTCCACCTCGTACCCGTTCGCGTTCTCCGTGGCCGGCAGCGACACCGCGTCGGCACTGGCCGCCGGATGCCCGGTCGTGGTCAAGGCGAGCCACAGCTACCCCGATCTCGCCGACCGCACCGCCGAGATCGTCGAGGCAGTGCTGCCCAAGGGCGTGTTCGCGCTCGTGCACGGGCAGCGCCGCGCTCGTCAGCTCGTGCTCGACCCGCGGATCAGGGCCGTCGCGTTCATCGGCAGCAGCCGCGTGGGCCGCGAACTGCACCACCTCGCCGCGACCCGGCCCGAACCGATCCCGTTCTACGGCGGGTTCGGCAGCGTGAACCCCGTGTTCGTGACCGCTCAGGCCGCTCGCAGGCGCGGCCGGGAGATCGCGCGAGGGTTCGCCGGCGCACTGGCGCAGCAGAGCGGGCAGCTCTGCACGAAGCCCGGACTTCTCGTCGTACCAGAGACTTTCGCCGACGACGTCGCCGCCGAGGTGCGCGCGTTGCGGGCGGAGCCGTTGTTCAACAAGCTCGTGGCGAAGCGGTTCGAGACCGGTGTGGAGGCGTTGACGGAGTTCCTCGACGTGCTCGTCGAGGGTGGCTCCGTGGCGGGTGGGCACGCGCCGACCCTGTTGCGCACCACCGCGACCGACGTCCTGAACGGCCACGACGAGGTGCTCAGCGAGTGCTTCGGGCCCGTGTCCGTCGTGGTGACCTACCGCGACAGCCACGAACTGCTGGAGCTCGCCGCCACGTTGCCGGGACAGCTGACCGCGACCGTGCACGGCGAGGACGACGACGTCCTGCCCGAGCTGGTCAGCGAACTGACCGGGCGGGCGGGGCGGATCGTGTGGAACCAGTGGCCCAACGACATCGCGACGACCCCGGCCATGCACCACGGCGGTCCCTGGCCCGCGACCACGTCGCCGTTCCACACCTCCGTCGGCGTGCGAGCCGTCGAACGGTTCCAGCGTCCCGTGGTGTTCCAAGGGTTTCCCAGCCGCTTCCTCCCGGAAGTCCTGGCTGACGAACGGTGAGGAAGGTCGGAGAATGCGCGCAGCGGTGGTCGCGGGACTCGGGTCATGGCTCCCGCCGCGGGTGGTCACCAACGACGAACTGACAGCCAGACTCGACACGACCGACGAGTGGATCAGATCGCGGATCGGGGTCGCCACGAGACACGTGGTCGAACCCGGCATGGCGACCTCGGACCTGTCGGTCGAGGCGGCGCGGCGGGCACTGCGGTCGGCGGGCGTGCCGGGCGCGGGAGCGGTGATCCTCGCGACGACGACACCGGACAGGCCCTGTCCCGCGACGGCTCCGGAGATCGCGTCGCGGCTGGGACTGATCGACGTCCCGGCGTTCGACATCGCGGCCGTGTGCACTGGATTCGTGTACGGGCTGGGCGTCGGCGCCGGGCTGATCACGGCCGGCATCGTGGACAGCCTCGTCATGATCGGCGGCGACGCCTACTCGACGATCCTCAACCCGCAGGACCGCACCACGTCCGTCATCTTCGGCGACGGCGCGGGCGCGGTGGTGCTGCGGGCGGGATCGCCGGACGAACCGGGCGCGCTCGGGCCGTTCGACCTCGGCTCGGACGGCGAGCTGTCCGACCTGATCACCGTGCCGGCCGGTGGGTCGCGGCAGCGGTCGTCGCGCGACATCGTGCCGCACGGCGACAAGTTCTTCCAGATGGAGGGCCGGGAGGTCTTCGCGAACGCGGTCGCGCGCATGTCCGCCGCGTCGCGCAACGCTATCAAGCGGCAGGGCTGGGTCGCGTCCGATGTGGACAGAGTGATCGCGCACCAGGCCAACACCCGCATCCTGGACGCGGTGTCGGCGGAGCTCGGGGTGCCGCGGGACAAGTTCATCTCCAACATCACCGACGTCGGCAACACCTCCGCCGCCTCGATCCCGCTGGCCCTCGCGCACGGCGTGCGGTCGGGGGAGCTGGAGGCGGGGCAGAAGGTGCTGCTCACGGCGTTCGGAGGCGGCCTCACGTGGGGCGCCACGTCGCTGGTGTGGCCGGAGCTCAGTCTCTCGGAGTGAACGCGGAAAAGGCCGGGAGGGCATGCCCTCCCGGCCTTTTCGTTGCTGCTAGACGGGAAGCACTCGCCGGAAGATCGGCACGGACACCGCGGCCACGACGACGTGCATGACCATCAGCGCGAACACGCCGACGAGGTTCGCACCCGGCAGGAAGAAGACCGGGACGTCGGCGAGGAACGACACCACGACCACGATCGGGACCAGCTTGCCGAGCGTGCGTGCGGGATCCTTGGCGCGCTTGCGGATCGTCGCCCACGCGATCGCGGCGATGATCACTCCCAGCGCGGTCAGCACGACGTAGCCCTGGGGTTTCAGGCCTTCGACGGCGTTCGGGTCGGCACCCAGCGCCTGCGCCAGGTACGACACGACGGCGTTGCCGATCGAGGCCACCACGATCGCGGCCACGACTCCGAGCACGACCTTGCCCGTGCCGGCCCTGGTTTCTGTTGTCATTGGAGGATCTCCCTGCGTTGGCGGTTGGGTCAGCGCTGCGAAGGCACAGCGGGCATGCCCACGCGGACCCGGCGGGACAGCTGGGCGGGGTCGGTGAGGAAGATGCTCTTGCGCTCGATCGAGATCCAGCCGCGCTGGGCGAAGTCCGAGAGCGTCTTGTTGACGGTGTCACGGCGCGACCCGACGTACTGGCCGAGCTCCTCCTGGGTGAGGTCCTCGATCATCAGCACCGCGCCGCGGCGGTCGGTGCCGAACCGTCCGGCCAGGCGCAGCAACGCTTTCGCGAGCCGCGCGGGGGCGTCCATCTGCACCAGGTCCATGCGCATCTGGTGCGACTCGCGCTGCCGGCGGGCGATCTGGCCCAGCAGCCGTTCGGTGATCTCCGGGCACAGCGCGAGCCACTGCGTCAGGTCCGCCCGCGAGATCCGGCCGGCCCGCACGTCGGTGATCGCGACCGTCGTCGACACCGACGGCGCCGCGTCGAACAGCGTCGGCTCCACCAGGAGATCGCCCGCGCAGTGGAAGTCCAGCACCAGCTCGCGGCCGTCGGGGGAGACGCAGCAGGTCTTCGCCTTGCCCGACCGCAGGACGATCAGGTCGTCGGCGGGCACACCGAGCCGCAGCAGCACGTCGCCGCGGCCGAACTCGACGGGGGCGAGGGCCTGCGCGAACTGGCGCCAGGCCTCGTTCGACGGCGTGAGGATCGGCGGCCGCGCCGGGGCGAGCAGCTGAGGTGCCATGCACCCGACGTTAGGGTCGCGGGCACTGGCATACCGCTGGAGAACGCTGGGGGTTTCCCCACTGCCCGCGCTGAAATCCTTCAGCGGCGCGAAAGAGGGGAGGGACCCGTGCTCTTCGACGTCGGTCGTCTGCTGCACGAGGAGTTCCTCGCCGTCTATCGAGCTGCCGCCGCTGACGCCGACGGCTGGGAGGACGCCGCCGTGGCCGTGGCGCATCGCGTCGGCTCACGGTTGCGTTCGGCGAAGGTCCCGGTCGCGCACGTGGTCGTGGCCCTGCGGTCCACCGACAGGTTGCTGACCGAGGCCATGCTGGACGACGGCGGTGACTGCCGTGCGCTGGCCGCCGCCGGAACCGCGCTGGCCGCCGAGCTGATGTCGTCGTTCTGCGCCGCCGACGACGGGCTGGCGGACGCGGTGCTGGCCGGTGGCGCACCTGATGGCGCGGCCGCGTTCTACACCGTCGTCTCGGTGCGCGGAGCGTTGGTGGACAGGGTGGTGAACGCGTTCCGCCGACGCGGAACGGTGCTGCGGGCGTCGTCCGGTCATCTGCTGTTGCCGGTCTCCGAAACGGCCGCGCTGGCGTCGTGCCGGGAGGTGTGCGCCGAGATCGGTGGCGAGGTGTGGCTGTGCGTCGCGGAACGGCCCGCCGCCCGCGTTCCCCTGGCGCGCAAGGAGGTGGACGAGATCGATTCGCTCGTGTCGTCGCTCGGCCGGCCGCCGGGTGTCTACCGGATCGACGACGTCCTGTTCGAGAGCGCGATGATCCAGACCCCGGAGGTCCGCGACGAGCTGGACAAGGTCGTCGCGCCGCTGCTGGCGAACCCCGTTCTCGTGGAGACCGTGCTGGCGTTGCTGGAGGCCGACGGCAACCGGGCGGTAGCTGTCAGGAAGCTGTTCATCCACCGCAGCACCATCGACTACCGGTTGTGGCAGATCGAGGAGCTCACCGGACTGAGCCCCGTCAACCCGCGTGACCTCGCGGTTCTGGGCACGGCGATCGGGACGAGCCGCGCGAACGCCTGGGGCTGAACGGATTCAGCTCATCACGGTGAACGTCAAGACTCCCTCAAGCCTCCTGTGCCGACTGTCGGCAGTTCCCTACCGTTCGGTGCGACATCGCAGGCCCCCCGAGGAGGCGACGCGTGACCACCGTGCTGGACAGCAGGCTGCTGGGAGACGTGCTGCGTGACATCCTCCGCCCGTTCGACCTTCCCCCGGTCGAGGACGTGGCGACCCGCCGCCGGCTCGCCAGAACCCTGCTCTCCGGCCGTGACAACGGTTCCTTCGACGGACTGGCGCTGGCGTACGCGGTGATCGCGTTCTGCGCGTCCACTGAGGACGACACCGCTCGCGTGCTGGAAGCGTTGCGGGACAACGCCGACGCGCTGGTGCTCGACGGCGTTCTCGGCGGCTACGTGCTGTTGCCCTGTGCCCAGGACGGTCAGCTCGCGCTGGCCCGTGACCTGTACGAGCAGCTGGGTCTCGACGTGTGGATGGGCGTCACCTGGGCTCCCCGGCGTGATCTCGCGGCTGCCCGTGCGACGGCGCAGGACGTCCTGAGGATCGCTTCCCGCCGTGCGCCGGGCGTCTACGAGCTGCGCAACGTCCTGGCGGACTTCGCGGTGCTGCGCCAGCCGCACGTCGCCGAGCGGCTGGCCCGCGTGATCGAACCCGTGGTGGCGCAACGGCCGTTGCTGGACGCGTTGCGGGCGTTCATCGGCGAGGACGGCAACCGCACGGCGGCGGCGCGGCGGCTCGACATCCACCGCAGCACGCTCGACCACCGCCTGCGGCTGATCGAACGGCTCACGGGCTGCCGTCCGACCTCGCCGCGTGCGTTGCTGACCCTGAGCGTCGCGCTGACCGCGCACTCAGCGCCCGACGTGCCGCTGCCGCCCACTCACTGACTCTGGGAGGCGATCTGCTCGCGCAGCCGGTCCTCCTGCGCCTTGATCTCGGGCGTCAGCACGTCACCGAACGCCTCGTCGCCGTGGACCTGGCGGATCTCGACCTCGCCCTCCTGGAACGGCGCCTTCTTCAGCCACTCCACGGCGTCCTGCAGGCTCGGCAGCTCCCAGATCCAGAAGCCCGCGATCAGCTCCTTGGACTCGGTGAACGGACCGTCGATGACCGTCGTCGCGCCCTTGCCGTCGAACCGGACGCGCGCACCCTTGTCGCTCGAGTAGAGGCCGTCGCCCGCGAGCATCACTCCGGCCTTGACGAGCTCCTCGTTGTAGTTGCCCATGGCGGCGAGCTCGTCGGACGTCGGCATCACGCCCTGCTCGGTCTCCGGGGTGGACTTGACGATGACCATGAAGCGCATCTCGGGTCTCCTCTGCCTGGTGTCTGGTGCGGTTCTACCCAGGCGTCGATCGGGGACCCCGGCGTTTCGACCAGCTTCCGTCAATTGTGACCGGGGTCACAAGGTTAGTGTGGAGGGCATGCGCGAAGACGTCGACTGGATCCTCGAGAACTGCCAGGTCTGGGCCATCGTCGGGCTCTCGGACAACCCGTCCCGCGCGGCCCACGGCGTCGCCCGGTTCCTGCAGCAGCGCGGCAAGAAGATCGTGCCGGTGCACCCGTCGGCCGAGACCGTGCACGGTGAGCAGGGCTACGCGACCCTGGCGGACATCCCGTTCGCCGTCGACGTCGTGGACGTGTTCCGCCGCTCGGAGGACGCCGGCCAGTTCGCCGACGAGGCCGCGGAGATCGGCGCCAAGGCCGTGTGGTTCCAGCTCGGCGTGGTGGACGACGCGGCGTACGCGCGCGCTCGTGAGGCCGGCCTGCGCATGGTGATGGACGTGTGTCCCGCGATCGAGTGGCGCTCCCGTTGAACGACTAGCTAACCTGGCGTGGTCGTCACCGGGTACCTGGGGGTCCCGGGGGACAATCAGCCTGGGGGGCTTGATTTCGCATGCTCGTCGACATCACCGCTTTGCGGTCCGCCGAATCGCCGCGGCTTCGCGGCTGCAGCGACGACTTCGTTCGTTCACTGGCGTCGTCCGGCGCCCAGCTGCCACCGATCGTGGTGCACCGCCCGACGATGAGGGTCGTCGACGGCATCCACCGCCTGAAGGCCGCGGTGCTGCGCGGCTGCCGCTCCGTCGAGGTCGAGTACGTCGACGGACCCGTCGAGGACCTGTTCGGGTTGTCGGTGACGCTGAACCTGGCGACGCTGCCGACCGCCGATCGCGAGGCCGCGGCCCGGCGGCTGCTGCGGTCGCATCCGCAGTGGTCGGACCGCGCGATCGCGGCCTCCACCGGCCTCGCCGCCAAGTCCGTCGGCGTGCTGCGCCGGGCCGTGGGCGGGCAGGCCCCGGTGCGGGTGGGCCGCGACGGCAAGGTCAGGCCGGTCAACTCCGCCGCCGGGCGCAGGCTCGCCGGCCGGATGGTGACCGAACGGCCCGACGCCTCGTTGCGCGACATCGCCCGCGCCTCCGGGGTGTCACCGGGGACCGTCCGGGACGTCCGCCGCCGCCTCAGCGCCGGGCTGGATCCGGTGCCCGAGCGGATGCGGGCCTCCGAACGGGCCGACGCGGTGCTGCCCGCCGGGCGGACCGACGTCCGCGATCCCGACGCCACCCTGCCGATTCTGCGCCGAGATCCGTCGTTGCGGTTCAACGAGCACGGGCGGCTGGTGCTGCGGTGGCTGGAGACGCACGCGGTGTCGTCCGGGGAGTGGGCCACCGTGGTGTCCGGGGTGCCTTCGCACTGCCGGGAACTGGTGGCGGACATGGCCCGCGGGGTCGCGGAGGCCTGGGTGGAGATGGCCGAGGCGCTGGAACGCGAGGACCGGGCCGCCGTCTAGGTGGCGAACAGGATGTCGCCGATCTCTCCCGCCACCTCACGCCCCGCCGCGGGACGCAGGCGGGACAACAGCTTGCTGAACGCCGTCAGGTCTATGTGGACGGTCGCGGACCGCACCTGGCGGATGTCGTCCAGCAGGCCGGCGACCAGGTCGCAGGCGTGGTCGACGTCGCCCGCCTCGGCGTGGGCCAGGGCTCTGCGCAGGCCGAAGCGGGTGCGGGCGCGCAGGGCGGTGGGGGCGATCAGCGGCATCTGGTCGTCGAGGATCGCGGCGGCCTCGGCGTGGCGGCCCAGGTCGTGGAACGACCAGGCGCGGGCGATGGCCACCTGGTCGACGACGCTCGTTGTGCCGTAACGGGATTCGCTCACGGCTCGCTGCAGTTCGGCGGCGCGGTCGAGGGCGGCCTGGCAGCGGTCGGCGGCGCCGGCCAGCGCGTAGCCCTGGGCTTCCCGTTGGGCTGCCACGGCTTTGACGGCGATCGAACGGGATTTGCCCGCCTTGCGGGCGAAGTGGACCGTGGCGTGGGCGTCGCCGCGGTACAGGGCGAACTCCGAGGCCCTGACGTAGGCGTAGGCCTCCAGGTCCGGGTCGCCGCCTCGCGCGGCGTACTGGACGGCGCGCCGGGTGAGTTCGGCCGCCGAGGCGTCGTCGCCGCGTTCCTGTTCCATCCAGCCCGCGTACTCGGCGTAGCGGGCGGCCAGCAGCCAGAGGCCCCTGCCGAGGCCGGGGTCGTCGGCGGAGCGGGCCATCGAACTCAGCGCGTCCACCTGGGGGCGGAGACTGGACAACACCACCTCGGGGCTCAGGCGGTGGCCCAGAGCGCGGTGGTGGTCGAACATCGAGTCGAAGGTGAGGAGAGTCGTGTGGTCGCTCGGGATCGGACGGGCCGGCGCGTCCGCTAGTTCGATCAGGTGACCGTCAGCCTGAAGGACGTTGTCGAAGAGCCTGGCCATTTCGGGGTTCGGGTGAACCTGGCCGTTCTCGATCTTGCTGAGGTGTCCCTTGCTGTACGGTACGAGGCCGGTCATCTGACTGAGTGAGAGCCCGCGCTCGTTGCGCAGGCGGCGAACCTCCTGGGCGAACGTGGGCGACAACGGCTTCACCCCCCTCCCCCCGGAAGTGTGTACGCCGCCAAACACCCGAATGCCGAATGTCCACTTATTGGCCGTTGATTGACGATCAACTGGGGCTATCTGGAACGGTCGGCGATGGTTCCATGTGAGTCATGGTGATGACGCGGCTCGACGAGGCGGCTGGTGTGGTGATGGTCTGGCAGCGCTTGGCGACCAACGTGGTCCACCGGTCGCAATGGTTCGAGGTCCGTTCCGACAGGGTCGTCAGACCCGATGGCGGGCATGGCACCTACACGCACGTCGTGGCGCCGGGATCGGTCACGATCCTCGCGATCCAGGACGACGACGAGGTCGTGCTGACCCGGCAGTGGATCTACACGCACGGCGGCACCGAATGGCGGCTGCCCGGCGGCGCCGTCGACCACACGGACGCTGATCCGCTGGCCGCGGCACGTCGTGAGCTCGCGGAGGAGACCGGGCTGCGGGCGGCGAAGTGGGAGCGGCTCGGCCAGATCCACGGCGCGGACAGCCTGAGCAACCACGTCGACCACATCTTCCTCGCTACCGACCTCACCCAGGGCGAGGCGGCGCTCGAACCCGGTGAGGCGGACCTGCGCGTGCGGACGATGCCGTTCTGCCACGCGCTCGACCTCGTCCGGCAGGGCATGCTCCCGCACGCCGGCAGTTCGCACGCGCTGCTCGTGATGGCGTTGCGCCGCACGAACCAGAAATAGTATTCCAGGGTTTCCTCGTGTAGCTGGAAACAGGAAACCCGTTCTCATTCGACTGGCGAAAAGCCACTCTTGGTGCATCGGCGAGAACAACAGCCCGAAAGCCAGTCAGAATGAGAAGGTGAATTCTTCCATGAGAATGATCTGCTCACTCGCCACCGTCATGAAGGTTGCCGTTGTCTGCCTTTTTCTTGGATTCATGGCAGGTAGCGTCTTCATCGCAGCGGTGATCTGACTTCGTTTCGGACTGCGGTTCTCCCTGACCATCAAAGGGAGGTGTCAGCCGTGGAACCGCACTTCTGCATCGACACGATCTGAACCCGCACGGCTTCTAGCGTGGCGTCCACTGCACGCCGTAGCCGCGGCCCTGGCGGGGATGGGGGAACTGCACGTCGATCTCCCCGATCTCGTCCAGTGGCAGCGTCTGCGGCCAAGGCGTCAGATCGTCGGTGTCGCGTGCCAGAGCCTCTTCGACGCGCCACACCGACTCCGGCAGGTCGTCCCGGTCGAATCGCACCCGCAACCGGAACGACTCGCACATCCGCTCCGGCCAGAACACGTAGGTCGGACGCATCGATTGTCCCCGCGGCACGCGCACTTCGAGCGCGAACTGGTGCGTTTGTCCCGCGTTGAGGGGTCGGGGCAACCGCAGTTTCATCAGGAAGCGTCGCGGGGACGGACGTTCGTGGCCGATGAGCTCGACCCCGTGCAACACCTCCACGTCCAGGTCACCTGGAGCACCTTCTGGCGTGGGTGAGGGGATCGTGATCGACCACGCGATCTCGTTGACACCATCGGTGTCGGCCACAACGGTCCGGCGTTCCGTGCACGCGGGCGTCGGACCGTCCAGCTTCAGCAGCGCGTCGAACTCCTTGACGTGCCACAGTTCCGACGGCGCCACGTGCGTCGTCGAAGGAGCCGGCTGCAGCGCCACCTCCACCAGGCGCTGCAGTCCGGCGTCCATCCGTCTGCGCACCGTGCGCGCCCCGCGGTCCTGTTGCTTCGCGAGCCACTCGATGCGTTCGTTGAGGAACCGGAACTGCGCGTCGTCGTGCAGGCCGAGGGGCGCCAGAACGGCGTTGCGGACCTCGACCGGGAAACCGCGCGTCGCGTTCAGGACCCAGTCGCGCAGTTTCGTCCGCACGGCTTCGGCGCCGTCCGTCTCGACGATGCCGCACACCTGGCGCAGCGCCGGTCCGACGTGCAAGTCGATACCGGGAGTCTGCACACCGCGCCCACGGCACAAGGTGCGCAGTTCTTCCATCAGCTGCTCAGGTGAGACTGGCATCCGTCCTCCGCGCGGAAATGCTTTGCCGGGCATGTCGGGCTTACCCGATCGGACGTTACTCCGGATGCACCATCCGGGTGAACGAATTGGGCGGCCGAACGGATTCTTCTACATCGTCCCGCTAGATGATCACCGCCGAACGACTGATGTCCTGACCTGGTCTTTGCCGGTAACGTGCTGGTCACGGGCGGTGACTTCCTCCGGTCGCCGCCACCCCTGCCGATGGAGGTTGTCTTCGTGCTGCGCACAATATTGTCCGTTGCCGCCGTGTTCTCGCTGGTCAGCGGCGTTCCTGCCGTCGCTGCCCCGGCGGAGGGCGCTTTCCTGCTGCAATTCCGCACCACCCTGAACGACGGCCAGCGCCACCAGCTCCAGGGCCTCGGCGTGCGGCTCGGCGCGTTCGTCCAGGACGGCACCTACCTCGCCCGCATGACGAGCACCGCGCGCGTCTCGCGGCTGAGCTACGTGCGCGAGGTCCGCCCGTTCCAGGCCCAGCCGCAGATCATGGCGCTGGGCGGCGCTTCCGGCTACCTGATCACGCTCGTCGAGCAGGACGAGCGCGACCAGAAGGCGGTCGCCGCCAAGGTGAAGTCCTTGGGCGGCAAGGTGAACGTCATCTCCGCGAGCCGTGAGCACATCATGGCCACGTTGGACGCCGCACAAGCCGCGCAGCTCGCGAAGCTGCCGGCCGTGATCGCGATCGACCCGGTGTCCGCGCCGGAGACCGACATGGCGATCTCGCGCGAGTCGTCCGGCGCCAACTACATCGAGAGCGTCGGCGGCTACAAGGGCCAGGGCGTGCGCGGCGAGGTCATGGACGGCGGGTTCCGCCTGACGCACCAGGAGTTCCGCACCCGGCCACCGTTGCAGCACACCGCCAACACCACCAACACCTCGCACGGCACCTCGACGTACGGGCAGATCTTCGCGTCCGGCGTCTCGTCCGCGCACCGCGGTCTGCTGCCGGAGGGCCAGGGCATCACGGCCGTCTACAACACCGGCGACCGCTACGCGCACACCAAGCAGCTCGTCGACCCGGCGGGCCAGTACCGGGCGGTCTTCCAGTCCAACAGCTGGGGTGACTCGCTCACCACGGCGTACAACTCGATCTCGCAGCAGATGGACCGGATCGTGTTCGACCACGACCTGCTGATCTGCCAGTCGCAGAGCAACGCGGGCACCAGAAGCTCGCGCCCGCAGGCGTGGGCGAAGAACGTGCTGTCGGTCGGCGGCCAGTACCACTACAACACCCTCGACCGCGCGGACGACAAGTGGAACGGCGGAGCGTCGATCGGCCCCGCCGCCGACGGCCGGATCAAGCCGGAGATCTCGAACTACTACGACCGCATCGACACCACGACGTCCACCAGCGACACCGCCTACACGACGTCGTTCGGCGGCACGTCCGGCGCGACGCCGATCACCTGCGGCAACGCCGGTCTGCTGTTCCAGATGTGGGCCGACGGCGTGTTCGACGGCGCTCCCGGCAAGGGTCGTGACGTGTTCACGTCCCGCCCGCACGCGGCGACCGCCAAGGCGCTGCTGATCAACACCGCCAACCAGTTCACGTTCACCGGCACCACCCACGACCAGACGCGCACGCACCAGGGCTGGGGCACGGCGTCGGTCCGCAACCTCTACGACCGCGCGAAGGCGGGCGGCTGGAAGCTGCCGGTGCTGGTGAACGAGACGGATCTGCTGGCCACCGGTCAGTCGCGCAAGTACACCGTGGCGTCCACCGGGCAGACGCCGCTGCGCGCGACGCTGGCCTACACCGACCCGGCCGGTTCGCCGACGGCGGCCAAGGCGACCGTCAACGACCTGACGCTGAAGGTCACCGCCCCGAACGGCACCGTCTACTGGGGCAACAACGGCCTTCTGGCCGGCAACTGGTCCACGTCCGGCGGCGTCGCGAACACCGTCGACACCGTGGAGAACGTCCTCGTCCAGACGCCCGCCGCGGGCAACTGGACGGTCGAGGTGATCGCGACCTCGGTCAACGTCGACGGGCACGTCGAGACGGCCGCGACCGACGCCGACTACGCGCTGGTCGTGTCCTAGTCATTCGAACCTGGTCGGGTCGCCCGCGCCGTAGCGGATGATCTCGGCCTCGCCGCTCGAGAAGTCCACCACCGTGGTGGGCGTGGTGCCGCACTCCCCGGAGTCGATCACCGCGTCCACCACGTGGTCGAGGCG
This sequence comes from Lentzea sp. NPDC102401, assembly GCF_044765805.1. NCBI lineage: Bacteria > Bacillati > Actinomycetota > Actinomycetes > Pseudonocardiales > Pseudonocardiaceae > Lentzea > Lentzea sp. NPDC102401. The sequence goes on from NZ_JBIWKS010000002.1 coordinate 485,802, forward strand.
TTCCTTGATCTCCCAGCCCTGCACCAGCGGCTCGGCCTCGTCGGGCAGCAGCAGGGTGCTGGTGAGCAGCGGCTCGCCCATCGCCTCCAGCAGCGCCTGCGTCACGACGTGGTCGGGGATGCGCGCGCCGACCGTCTTCTTCTTCGCGTGCATCATGCGGCGCGGCACCTCCTTCGTCGCGGGCAGGATGAACGTGTAGTTGCCCGGCGTGGAGGACTTGATCGCCCGGAACACCGCGTTGTCCACGACGACGAACTGACCGAGCTGGGCGAAGTTCTCGCACATCAGCGTGAAGTGGTGCTTGTCGTCGAGCTTGCGGATCTCCCGGATGCGGTCGATGCCGTCCTTGTTGCCCAGGCGGCAGCCGAGCGCGTAGCAGGAGTCGGTCGGGTAGGCGATCAGGCCGTCCTCCCGCAGGATCTTCACGGCCTGGTCGATGGCGCGCTTCTGCGGGTTGACCGGGTGGACGTCGAGGTACTTGGCCATGGCCGGTGAGCTTAGGCCGATCACCGAGGGGCCAGCATTTCGGCTCGCGCACGTTGATAACCTGGGGGTACTTCTTTCCCTGGTTTGGAGACCCCTAGCGATGCTCGACCGTGCCGTCGTCGACGCCCTGTTCCCCTCGGACCTGCCTGAACCGGCCTTCTGGGAGGAGCAGTACCCGCCTCGCGGGCTGGCAGAAGGCGCGAAGGTCACCCGCCTGGGCCCGTCGCCGACCGGGTTCCTGCACATCGGCGGCCTGTACGTCGGCATGATCGACCGCGACCTCGCGTCCCACTCCGGTGGTTCGTACATCGTCCGCGTCGAGGACACCGACCAGGCGCGTGAGGTTCCCGGCGCCGTCGAGCAGTTCAACAGGGCGTTCAAGTACTTCGGCATCGAGCCCGACGAGGCCGACGAGGTGGGCTCGTACGGCCCGTACCACCAGTCGCAGCGCGAACAGGTCTACCTGACGTACGTGCGTGAGCTGGTGCGTTCCGGTCACGCGTACCTGTGCTTCGCGACGAAGGAAGAGCTCGCGGACATCACGGCCCGCCAGCAGGCCACCAAGCTGCCGACCGGCTACTACGGCCGCTGGGCGATCTGGCGCGACAAGGCCGCCGAGGACGTTCAGGCCGCTTTGGACGAGGGCCGTCCGTACGTCGTGCGTTTCCGCTCGCCGGGCAAGGCGGGGGAGCGGACGTCGTTCGTCGACGCGATCCGCGGCCCGCTCGAGCACGACGCGAACCGCAACGACGTGGTGATCCTCAAGGCGTCCGACCAGTCGCCGCGCCTGCCCACCTACCACTTCGCGCACGCCGTCGACGACCACCTGATGCGCGTCAACCTGGTGATCCGCGGCGAGGAGTGGATCTCGTCGGTCCCCACCCACCTGCAGCTGTTCGACGCCCTGGGCTTCGAGCGCGTCGAGTACGCCCACATCGCGCCGCTGATGAAGCAGCAGGGCGGCTCCCGGCGCAAGCTCTCGAAGCGCAAGGACCCCGAGGCGTCCGTCGAGTTCTTCATCGAGGCGGGCTTCCCGGCGCCGGCCGTCCAGTACTACCTGCGCGGACTGGTGAACGCCCGCCTGGCCGAGCTGCCGCTGGCGGAGGCCCTGGAGACCCCGATCTCGCTCGCCGAGTGCGGCGTCGCGGGTCCGCTGGTCGACCTGGTGAAGCTCGACGACATCTGCGCCGACTACGTGGCCACGCTGTCCGGCGAGGAGATCATCTCGCTCGTGTCGGAGTGGGCCGAGACCTACGACCCCGAGCTCGTCACCGTGCTGGCCTCGGAGCGGGACGCGGCGCTGGCGGCGTTGCGCGTCGAGCGCGGCCCGGAGGTCGCGAACCCGCGCAAGGACCTCCGCAAGTGGGCGGACTTCCGCACCGCCTACGGCTTCTTCTTCCCGTCGCTGTTCCCGCTCGTGTCCGACCGGACCGACGAGCGCCTCGGCGGCCTGTCGCCCGAGCTGATCTCCGCGTTCGCCGCGGACTTCGCGGACGGCTACGCGGACCTGGAGGACGGCCAGGAGTGGTTCGGCCAGATCCGGGAGCTCGCCGCGAAGCACGGGTTCGCCCCGAACCCCAAGGAGCTCAAGAAGAACCCGGACGCCTACCCCGGCTCCATCCGTGAGGCCGCGCAGCTCATCCGCGTGGCGCTGACGGGGTCGAAGGCGAGCCCGGACCTGCACGCCGTGGCCCGGACGCTGGGCACCGACGAGGTGCTGCGCCGGGTGCGCGCGCTCGCCGGCTGACGCGTCGCTCGACGGCCCCTGGTTCCCGCGGGAGCCGGGGGCCGTTCGCTGTCCGGACCCACTTCGAGCATGTGAGGCCGATCGGCGTCGTCCATCCGGACCACCACAAAACTCCACACGAACGCACAAGCCTGATAAGCGAAATTCGTCCAGGAAGTTTCCGGAACAAAGTCGTGAGAGCGTTCCCATTGACGTGGACGTAACACGCCGTTGAGGATCGCGGCATGCATTGGAGAAGCACTCTCGCCGCGGTGCTGGGGCTGACACTGGTCGCCGGCACGACATCGGCGGCCGTCGCGCAGGAAGCGCAGCACTGGCCGCCGAAGCAGCCGGTCATCGGGCAGCCGAAGACGGAGCACGGTTGTGCTCGCATCGAGAAGTCCCTGCCGACGCTCAAGGACTGGCCGAAGGTCGAGAGCCAGCTCACGGGTGACCGCAAGGACGAGGCTCGGATCAAGGCGATCCTCAAGGACATGACGCTGGCCGAGAAGGTCGGCCAGATGACGCAGCCCGAGATCGGCGCGATCACGGCCGCGGACGTCACGACCTACGGGTTCGGGTCCGTCCTCAACGGTGGTGGCAGCTGGCCCGGCGCCAAGAAGAACGCGACGCCGCAGGAGTGGCTGGCGCTGGCCGACGCCTACTTCGAGGCGTCGAAGCAGTCGCGCACCAAGATCCCCGTCATCTGGGGCATCGACGCGGTGCACGGCAACAACAACGTCTACGGCGCGACGGTCTTCCCGCACAACATCGGTCTCGGCGCCGCGCACGACCCGTGCCTCATCCGCGACATCAACGAGGCCACGGCCGAGCAGATTCGCGCGACGGGCCAGGACTGGGCCTTCTCGCCGACGCTCGCCGTCGTGCAGGACGACCGGTGGGGCCGCACGTACGAGGGCTTCTCCGAGGACCCGCGGATCACGCGCGCCTACGGGTTCGAGGCCATCAAGGGTCTGCAGGACAACGCGAAGAAGCGCATCGGCGAGGACGGCGTGATCGCCACCGCCAAGCACTTCCTCGGTGACGGCGGTACGACCGGGGGCAAGGACCAGGGCATCAACCCCTCCTCCGAGCAGGACATGATCAACATTCACGGTCAGGGCTACTACGGCGCGCTGGCCGCGGGTGCCCAGACGGTGATGATCTCGTTCAACAGCTGGACGAACGACGTCATCAACGAGGGCAAGGTGCACGGCAGCAAGTACGTGCAGACCGGCATCCTCAAGGAGAAGATGGGCTTCGACGGCCTGCTCGTCTCCGACTGGAACGGCATCGGCCAGGTCACCGGCTGCACCAACGCCAGCTGCCCGCAGGCGATCAACGCCGGCATGGACATCATCATGGTGCCGCAGGACTGGAAGGCGTTCATCACCAACACGATCGCCCAGGTCGAGTCGGGCCAGATCCCGATCGCGCGCATCGACGACGCGGTGACCCGCATCCTGCGCGTCAAGCTGCGCGCCGGCACGTTCGACGCCCCCAAGCCGAGCCAGCGTGAGCACGCCGGTGAGCAGGAGGCGTTGCTGCACAAGGAACTCGCCCGCGAGGCCGTGCGCGAGTCCGCCGTGCTGCTGAAGAACGACAAGCGCGTGCTGCCGTTGTCCAAGCGCAGCAAGGTTCTCGTCGTCGGCAAGAGTGCCGACAACATCGGCAACCAGACCGGTGGCTGGACGCTGTCGTGGCAGGGCACCGGCAACACCAACGCCGACTTCCCGAACGCCACCAGCATCCTCAAGGGCATCCAGGACGCTGTGGGCACCGCGAACGTCACGTTCGCCGAGACCGCGGACGGCGTCGACCCGGCGCAGTTCGACGCCGTCATCGCCGTGATCGGCGAGACGCCGTACGCGGAGGGCGTGGGCGACCTCGGCAAGCGGTCGTTCGAGTCCGCCCGCCTGCAGCCGCAGGACCTCGCCGTGCTGGACAAGGTGTCCGGCAAGGGCAAGCCGGTCATCACCGTCTACGTCGGCGGCCGCGCGCTGTACATGAACAAGGAGATCAACCGCTCCGACGCGTTCGTGGCCGCCTGGCTGCCGGGCTCCGAGGGCGGCGGCATCGCCGACCTGCTGATCAAGGGCCGCCACAACGGGTTCAGCGGCAAGCTGTCCTACTCGTGGCCGGGCGAGGCCTGCCCCGCGCTACCGGGTGAGCCCGCCAAGAAGCCGCTGTTCAAGCTCGGCTACGGCCTGCGCGACTGGGAGACCGGCCGCGTCGGCACGCTCGACGAGACCAGCCCCGGCGTCCTGTGCTCCGGCGGTGGCGGCGGCACGGCCACCGAGGACCTGGAGATCTTCAACCGCACGGACATCGCGCCGTACCAGTCGATGATCGGGTCGGCGGAGAACTGGGGCGGCACCGTGGTCGGCCCCGACGGCCAGGCCTCGCACGCCGAGATCAACGTCGTGCAGTCCGACGTCAACGTCCAGCAGGACGCGCTCAAGACGACGTGGACCGGCACCGGCCCCGGCCAGGTGTACCTGCAGAGCGCGGCGGTCAGCGACCTCCGCGGCTACGGCAACGCCAACGCGGCCATCCAGTTCGACGTGATCGTGCACCAGGCCCCGGCCAACCGCACCGTCATCAGCTCGCACTGCCAGTACCCGTGCATGGCGGAGATCGATGCCACGCAGGCGTTCCGCGACCTCCCCGTCGGACAGAAGGCGACCGTCAAGATCCCGGTCTCCTGCTTCTCCAACAAGGGACTGGACCTGGAGAGCGTCAACACGCCGTTCCTCGTCTACACCGACGGCGCGTTCCAGGCCTCGTTCGCGAACATCCGGTGGGTGCCCAAGGCGGGCGCCGATCCAGATGCTCTGCCCTGCACGTAAGCACTGACGGATAGAACGCGGCGCGCTTCAGGCTGTTTTTTCCAGCAGGAAGCGCGCCGCTTTCTGTGCCTGCCGGGCCGGCTCCGACGACACCGTGATCGCCGTGTTCGTCATCGCGCCCTCGAACAGCAGGAAGATCGAGTCCGCCACCCACTCCGGCCGCCCGCTCGCCGCGACCAGCGCCGCGATCGCGCCCCGCACGCCGAACTTCTGGTGGCGCACCACGGCCGTCACGCGTTCCGAGGACGGACCCAGCTCCGCGTAGGAGTTGATGAAGGCGCACCCGCGGAAGTCCGTTGTCCCGGACGAGTCCGCCATCCAGTCGAAGACCGCCAGGATCTGCTCCTCCGGCGTCGACGCGCGCAGCACGTACTTCATGGTCGCGGCGGTGATGGCCTCCTCCCGCCGGCGCAGCACCTCCTCGACCAGCGCCTCCTTGCCGTCGAAGAGGCTGTAGAGCTTCTTCAGCGAGACCCCGGCCTCCGCGCGCAGCTCGTCCATGCCGACCGCGTGCGCGCTCTTCGCGTAGAACAGCCGGTCAGCCGCCTCCAGAACCCTCTCTCGGGTCTCTGTGTCCGTGGTCACCCTGGTTACCCCTTGCTGTGGAGAACGCTCGTTCTCTACTGTAGCAAACACACCGGAGAACGAGCGTTCTCCGCCACTGAGGGAGACGGAAATGTCGAAGATCGTGCTGGTCCACGGACTGTGGCTCACCTCCGCCAGCTGGAAGAACGTCGCCGAGCGGTTCGAGGCGGCCGGCCACGAGGTGCTCACCCCGACCTGGCCCGGCTACGGCGAGGTCGCCGAGATGAGGGCCCATCCCGAGGTCGCGAACGGCCTGGGCGTCGTCGAGATCACCGACCACGTCGAGAAGTTCATCCGCGAGCACCACGCCGAGGACGCGATCATCATGGGCCACTCGTTCGGCGGCCTGATCACGCAGAAGCTCCTCGACCGGGGCCTCGGCAAGGCCGGCGTCGCGATCCACTCGGCGCCCGCCAAGGGCACGCTGGGCCTGCCGTTCTCCTCGATCAAGGCCGCGTTCCCGGTGCTCAAGAACCCGGCGAACGCCAAGCGCAACGTTGCCCTGTCGGCCGCGGAATGGCACTACGCGTTCACGAACACCCTGCCGGCCGACGAAGCCGAGGCGCTGCGGCAGCGGTTCGCCATCACCGCGCCCGGACGCCCGCTGTGGCAGGCCGCGACCGCGAACTTCACCACGCACAACGCGACCAAGGTCGACCTGAAGAACCCGGACCGCGCGCCACTGCTGTTCATCGCGAGCGAGGGCGACAACGTCGTGCCCGCGTCGATGAACCGCGAGAACGCCCGGCGCTACCAGGGCCCCGCGATCACCGAGATCAAGGAGTTCCCGAACCGCCCGCACTTCGTCCTGGGCACGCCGGGCTGGGAAGAGGTCGCCGACTACGCCCTGACCTGGGCGGCAAAGTTCTAACCGTCGAGGTCCACGGGCTCGCCCCTGATGGCGGTGACAGCGCCGCCCGTCTGAGCGGCGAGCCAGACCTCGAACGCCTCCGGGTCCTTCGTGAGAACGGTGAAGGTGACGTCATGACCGTATTCGGTGTCCGCGACGTGGTGCCCGGCCGCGCGCAACGCGTTCTCCAGCTTCCCGGCCTGATCGTGGTCCACGGCCAGAAGCACGCTCTCGTGCCGTTCACGGGTGAGGGTGCCCAGCGAGTCGATGGCCTCGGACACGGCCCGTCCGTACGCACGGACCAGTCCACCGGCACCGAGTTTGATCCCGCCGTAGTAGCGGGTGACGACGACAGCGGTGTCCACGAGATCCCTGCGCGTCAGCACTTCCAGCATCGGAACACCAGCGGTGCCGGCCGGTTCGCCGTCATCGGACGAGCGCTGGGTGTCCGCGGTTCGAAAGGCCGTGCAGTTGTGCGAGGCCTGCCAGTGCTCCTTGCGAACGCGAGCGAAGAACTCGGAAGCCTCGGCGTCGGAGGTGACGCGGGCGACGTGGCACAGGAAACGCGACCGCTGGATCTCGATCTCGTGCGTGCCGTCCCGCTTGATCACCTTCACGGCTCGATTGTCCGCCTGCGTTGTTCGGCCTCACCGAACAGGGCGTCCAGTTCGGCCGGCGCCACCTCGTCCAACTGCCCGTACGTGCACTCCAGAGGCGTCTTGTCCGGACGGAACCGCACCAACCGCGCGGTGTGCCGGAACCGTCCACCCTGCACGTGTTCGTACCGCACCTCGGCCACCCGCGTCGGTTCGAGCAGCACGACCTGAAGCTGCTTCTCGGGATTCCAGCGGCTGTTCATGCCAGGACCCTCGTACGTCGCCCACGCGCTCCACGGATGCTCGGCGGGATTCAGCAACGGTTTGAGCTCCTCGACCAGCTCCCGCCGCCGCGCCGCGGTGAAACTGCTGGCCACGCCGACGTTGTGCAGCTCGCCGTCCTGGTAGAGCCCGAGCACCAGCGACCCGACCGTCTCGCCGTCCTTGTGCCACCGGTAGCCCGCGACCACGCAGTCGGCGGTCCGCTCGTGCTTCACCTTGAACATCACGCGCTTGTCGGGCTCGTAGACGCCGTCCAGGGCCTTCACCATCACGCCGTCGAACCCCGCGCCCTCGAACCGGGTGAACCAGTCCTGAGCCACGTCCGGGTCCGCTGTGGACGGTGTCAGGTAGACGCCGGGGACCTCGGTGACGATCTCCTCCAGCAGCTTGCGCCGCTCGCGCAACGAGAGCCCGGTGACGTCCTCGGAGCCGCACGCCAGCAGATCGAACGCCACGAAGCTCGCCGGCGTCTCCACCGACAACTTGCGCACGCGCGACGCCGCCGGGTGCAGGCGCAACTGGAGGGTGTCGAAGCTCAGCCCGTCCGGCGTGACCAGCACGATCTCGCCGTCCACCACGCATCGCGGCGGCAGCGCCTCCCGCAGCAGCTCGACGACCTCGGGGAAGTACCGGGTGAGCGGCTTGTCGTTGCGCGAGCCCAGCTCGACCTCGTCGCCGTCGCGGAACACGATGCAGCGGAAGCCGTCCCACTTGGGCTCGTACGCGAGTCCGTCCCCGCGCGGCAGCACGGGCACGGACTTCGCGAGCATCGGCTTCACCGGCGGCATCACGGGCAGGTCCACACCGGGACCATAAGCTCAGCGCAACGCCACCGCGAGCTTTTCGAGTTCCCGCACGTCCGCGTCCATGCCGTCGTCCTCGGGAATGGCCAGAGCGATCGGCCGCCGCATCGTGACCGCCCCCGACCTGCGCGTCTCCAGCCCGGCCCGCAGCCGTTCGGACAGCGGCAGCTCGTCCGGCGTCTCGGCGACGTACGGGCTGATCCGAACCAGCCCGTCCCGGCACTCGATCACCCGCCGGTAGTAGCGCCGGTGCACGCCCCGCAACGACAACGTGTCGCGCCTGGACGGCACGCGGTGCAGGGCGTCCTCGGGGAACGACTGGTTCAGCAACGTCCACAGTGGAGAGAGCCGGTGGTACGCGCGCAAGTGCCGCAGCCACAAACGAGTCGCCGCGAACCGCATCGCGGCGATCGGGTAGATCACGCCGACGACGCACAGCAGCACGCCGGGCAGCAGGAACCACACGGCCACCGTCAGCAGCCAGCGGGGGAGCGGCTCGCCGAAGTAGCGGGAGACGTTCGACGACACGAAGATCGCGTCCGCGGGCACCAGCAGCGCGAGGCCGGTCGAGGTGATCCGCAGGCCGCGGCGCAGCCGGGGTTCGGCGCCGCGGGCGTAGCGGCGGGCCCACACGAACATCGCCGCGAACCCGTAGAGCAGATAGCCGTTGCCCAGCGCGTAGAACACCGTGATGGCGAGGACGCCGGTCGGGCCGCCGCCGAGCGAGTTCGGCACGCGGGCCGCCGCCACCCGCAGGTCGTCCGGGATCGCGAGCACGGCCCAGGTCATGAAGCTGATGCACAGGGCGAGCGGGATCAGCTGCAGGAGAGCGTGCCTGCGGGCCTTCTCGTCGTCCAGCGCCGAGAAGATGAAGAAGCAGATCAGGCCGTACACGCCGACCTGCAGCATCGAGTGCTGGATCAGCTGGCAGACCATCGGGTCGAGCCCGAGGAACCACCGCCCGTTCGCCGCCGCGCGTCCGAACGGATACCCGATCGCCCAGCCGGCCACCAGGCCCGTCACCGAACGCAGCCGCGGGTCGTGCGGGCGGCGCACCAGCAGGTACAGCACCACCGCCAGCGCCGAGAACGCGACGATGCCCTGGGTCTCCTTGAGGTACTCCACCTACAACCACCCCAGGCGGTCCGCGAGCGACTTCGACATGCGGCGGGCGGGACCCTCCGACGCCCGCGGCGCCACCTTGTCCAGCACCGACGCCCATTCCAGAATGATCGTCGCGACCGTCTCGGCCTCGCGCTCGTGCTCCGAGTCGTAGGACGTGCGCCGCAGCGCGCGCCGCACCGCGTCCGGTTCGAGGTCGGGGTACAGGCCCGCGAGCAGGTCGTCGTCCTGCTCGTCGCTGGTGTGACCGGCCAGCAGGTGGCCGAGTTCGTGCAGGATGATGTGGTTCTGGTGCGCCTTCGACGTCTCCTGCTGGTACAGGATGTAGTCGGCCTTGGCGGTGGCGATCCACACGCCGTACGGGCCGGGCACCGGAATCGGGTGCGCGATCAGCCGGATGGGCTTGCCGCGCTGGTCACCGACCCGGCGGCAGAGCTCGCCGACGTCGAGCGGCGGCTGGATGTCCAGCTCGTTCAGCAGGCGGCGGCACCGCTTGCGCAAATCTCGTTCGGCCACGAGTCATCCTTCGCCGCGCTCGGCCTGTTCCTGTCGGTAGACGACGTCGAGCAGTTCCATGACCAGGCGGCGGCGGTCCGGCGACAGTTCCCCCGCCCGCATCGCCATGAGCTGCGCGTCGCTGCCCGAGGCGATCTCGTTGAGGCGCGACTGCTCGTCCTGCAACGATTTCAGCTGCTCGTCGACGCGGTCGGTGACCTCGTCGTCGAAGAAGTAGCTCACGGGCACACCGAAGAAGCCTGCCAGTGCCTGCAAGTGCTTGAACGTCGGGTTGTCCTTCTTGGCCTTGCGCAGCTGCCAGATGTAGCTCTGGGAGATGGTCACGCCCGTGTCGGCGATGGCCGCCGCGACCTGCTCGTTGCTGTACTCCTGGCCTGACCTGGCGGTATGCCGGGCGAAGAGGTGGTTGAGCTTGTCAGCCAGGGACCGTTGCACCGCCATGCCGCCTCCCCGGTCGCGCGCAGTGAGCGTCTCCACCCATGGAAAGGGCTATCTGGGTGACTGGATTTTCACCAGTTGAAAGCCCTCCAATGGCCAACATAGACTCCCCCCGTGTCTGTCTCAACTGCGGAGGGTGTCCGCGCGGTCCACGACAGTCATGACAGTCCACCTGATCGCCACTTCGCGGAGGTTCCGGGACATGGCGCTTGCTGAACGACAGGGGTCGTTCCACCGCTCGGTGATCGACGTCGTCTACAAGACCATGAACCAGCTCGCGCAGACGGACTCGCCCAACGAGGTGTTCGAACTGCGTGAGCAGCTTCGTGCCGCCCTGCCGTGGTGGCGGGGGCTGCTGCGGATGCACGAGCCGGACGAGCGGCACCGGTGCAAGTCGTGTCACGCCTGGTACGGGCGGCATCGCGCGTGGCCCTGCCCGGTGTGGCGGGACGCGGTGCAGGCGTTGCACCAGCTCAACGACATGTACGGGTTCCTCGGAGCACCGCACCCGACAGACCCGCTTCCGGGGGAACGGGTGGTCGTGAGCGGTTCCGGCCGCCTCGACGACCAGAACCACTCACGATCCTCCTAGGCCCGAAGAACTAGCCCAGTTTGAAGCTCTGCGCGGCCGACCCGTTGCAGGTCGCCTGGATCAGCTGCACGCCGTCACCGGACCCGGCCGGCGCTGACAGGCACTTGCCGGAGTGGCGTGCCGTCAGCGTCGAGTAGCCGTCGGAGCCGGTGGTGACCCGCCACTGCTGGTTGGTGCCGCCACCGAAGTCCCACAGGTGGATACCGGCGTTGTCGGCGGTGGACACGTTGCTCACGTCCAGCACCTTGGCCGGGTCGTTGCGGTACTCGACGCGGGAGTAGCCGTCGGTCGTCGCCACCGCGCGGAAGTTCTGCGCCGTGGTGCCGTTGCACGAGTACTGCTGGATGACGGTGCCGTTGCTCAGGCCCGCGGCGGCGGCGTCGACGCACTTGCCGTTGCCGCGGTTGACGACCGTCTTCCACTCACCCTGCGGCGGCGGGGTGCCGCCACCGCCCAGCCACAGCAGGCTGTCGATGAGGAAGTTGTTCTGCGTGGCGCTCGCGAACGTGGACGACAGCGGCTTGTTCGCCGCGTAGTCCATGGCGTTGTGCCCGAAGTTCGCGTAGATCATCTTGTAGTTCTTGTTCGACCACATGATCGGGTAGTAGCCGCTGCGCCACTGCTGGTTAGGGTCGGTGCCGAGCGGGAAGCTCGACGGGTCGACGCTCGCCAGGATCTGGATGTTCGGGTTCTGCCGCAGGTCGCGGTCCCAGCTGTACCACTCGCTGACCGCGGAGGTGAACTTCTCCGGCAGCCGCAGCGTCGACGGGTGGGTGCGGGTCTCGACCTTCAGCACCGCGGTCGTCGGGCCCCACGTGTTGCTGACGAAGTTCCCCTTGGCCAGGAACGTGTTGTGGTACCAGGGCCACTCGTTCGCGTTCTGGGTAAACGCGCTGACGTGGAAGCCGAAGAACCCGCCACCGGCCTCGATGTAGCGCTGGAAGCCGGTGCGCGCGGCCGCCCCGGTGGGCGCGTCGTCGAGGAAGATCACGACCTGCGCCTGGGCCGGGGTGAGGGTGTTGAGCCGGTTCCAGTCACGGGTCGACTCGTAGGTGAAGCCGTTCTCCTGGCCCGCGCGGGTGAGCCACGGGTTCGCCTCGTTCACGAACGCGATGTGCGCCGCGTCCCAGGTGCCGTTGTAGAAAGCGAGGACTTTGAACGGTGCCGCCTGTGCCGTGCTCGTTGCCGAGAGGGAAACCGGGACGAGGGTGGCGGCGAGCATTGCCAGCAATGCCAACAGTTTTCGAGCCATTCGGGTACACACCTTCGTGTAGCAGGGGTTGCGCGCCCGAAGATCATCGTAGAGAAGGTCTAGACCTGTTGGGGACCGGGACGTTCACAGAATTCTTTTGCGCCACAACATGATCCCGCCGAGAACGGCGAGCCCACCCAGCGCGGCGACCACGGCCGATATGCCGAACCTCGTTGCGTTGGAAGGAGGTTGTTCGGCGCTCGACGCAACGGGAACAGGTCGCGGGATGCTCGACTTCGGCGCGGACGGCGTGGTCGACGGCGCCGCGGAGCTCGGGGGCGCGGCCTGCACCGGGGGTGCGGCGACGGGTGCGGGCTGGGCCGCCGGTGGCGCGGGCTTCACGGCCGCGGCGATCTCGACGTCCGTGCACGAGTAGTAGGTGTCGGGTGTGTCCGTGTTCTGCCAGACCGTGTAGATCAGGTGGCGTCCGGTCCGGTCCTTCGGCAGCTGCACCTTGAACTCGTAGGAGCCGTTGACCAACGGGGGAGAGGGCACGTTGAGGAACTGGTCGAGGTCCGCCCACCGCAGCGGCGCGGCGGGCGAGTAGCCGTCGCGCGTCACGTAGAACCGGAACGAGCCCTGGTGCGGGATCGTGGCCTTGTACGTGAAGTCCGTGCTCTTCAGCTTCGTGGCCGGCCACTGCGCGCTCGGCAGGTCGAGACCGGCGTACTTCGGCAGCCCGGCGCTGCACAACCGGCCGTCCGGAACCTTGGCCTCGTCCTGGCCGCGCACGTTCGGGAGCCGGATGTTGTCCCACTCCTTGGACGGCAACCCCGCCGCGATGGCGCTGCGGCAGAGCGGGGATGATGCTGTGGGCTGACCTGGCGAACACAGGAAAGCCCTGCTCGCGGGGTCAGTGGGCGCGCCATGGGCGTGCGCCGGAACCGCGGAGAGCATCATGAGCAGCGATAGCACGCCCACAAGGCGAAACACAGGCACCGCCCCCTTCCTTCTAGGGGTACGCGTGCCAGACCCAAGTCGTTCACGGAAGATGTATTGACATGTCCTTCGCTGATGAGGTGTCCGCGGCCGCAGCCCGGCTCGGCGGTGTCGCACGCACGACCCCGCTGGAGGTCAACCAGCGGCTGTCCGAGAGGACCGGGGCGCGCGTGTGGTTCAAGCGCGAGGACCTTCAGGTCGGCCGTTCCTACAAGCTGCGTGGCGCCTTCAACCTGCTCTGCCAGACCGAGTTCGCGTTCGGTGGAGCGGTCTGCGCGTCGGCCGGCAACCACGGCCAGGGCATGGCGTACGCCTGTCGCCGCCTCGGCATCGAAGGCCGCGTGCACGTCCCGCGGACCACGCCGCGCCAGAAACGCGACCGCATCCACGCCCTCGGTCAGGGCATGGTGCAGCTGGTCGTGGACGGCGACACCTACGACGACGCGGCCGCGCTGGCGAAGGAGTACGCGCAGCAGACGGGCGCGACCCTCGTCCCGGCCTTCGACGACCGCCGCACGGTCGCCGGTCAGGGCACAGTCGGCCTGGAGATCGTCCAGCAGCTCGGCGGCGCGCCCGACGTGATCGTGGTGCCCGTCGGCGGTGGCGGCCTGCTCTCCGGCGTCGGCACGTGGTTCAGGGAACGCTTCCCGCGCACCAGGATCATCGGCGTGGAACCGGCCGGTGCCGCGAGCATGATCGCCGCCATCCAGGCCGGTGGCCCCGTGACGCTGCCCGAGGTGGACTCGTTCGTCGACGGCGCCGCGGTCCGCCGCGCCGGCGAGGTGACGTTCCCGATGGTGCGCGACAGCGGCGCCGAGCTCCTCACCGTGTCCGAGGGCGCGGTCTGCACGGAGATGCTGGAGCTGTACCAGATCGACGGCATCGTCGCGGAGCCCGCCGGAGCGCTGGCCTCGGCCGCGTTGCTGGAGGAGATCTCCGTCGCGCCGGACTCGACGGTCGTGTGCCTGCTGTCGGGCGGCAACAACGACGTCTCGCGCTACGCCGAGATCGTCGAGCGGTCGATGATCCACCGCGGCCTGAAGCACTGGTTCCTGGTGGAGTTCCCGCAGGAGCCGGGCGCGCTGCGGCGGTTCCTCGACGACGTGCTGGGCAAGGACGACGACATCGTGCAGTTCGAGTACATGAAGCGGGACAACCGGGAGACCGGGGCCGCGCTGGTGTGCATCGAGCTGGGCCGCCGCGAGGACTACGACCTGCTGTGGGGGCGGATGAAGGAGTCCCCGCTCAAGATCCAGCACGTGGAGCCGGGGTCGACGGCGTACCGCTTCCTGATCTAGGGGCGTGCCGGGCACCCCGTTCGCGGAATGCCCGGCACCTAGCGGGTACTACGGCTTGGGCGGGCAGATTTTCCAGGCGAAGTGGTAGGTCGTCTCGATGGACCCGTCGGTCGAGTCCATCGCGATGAAGCTGGTGACCTTCTTCGGGTCGGACGTGCCCGCCATGACCCGCAGCTCCGTGTTGATGTTGAAGTTCCGCTTCTCGCCACAGGGGTGGTAGACGATGGCGGCCACGTCGGTCGTGTCCGTCGCCTGCCAGTCGTCGCTGAGCGGGCCCTTGTAGTTGTGTTGCTTGTACTCGGTCTGCGACATGCCCTGGAAGTAGTAGTTGGCCTTCTCCAGGGCCGTGGCGCCGCGTTCGAGGTGCGCGAAGCCGCGGTAGTCGGTGGACGCGATGCCGTAGGTGAAGCCGGACGGCACGTTGACGCGCAGGTTCAGCTGGCAGTTCTTGCGGAAGTCGGTGGGCAGGGCCTGAGGGCCGACCTGCGCCATGAACTCGCTGTAGGTGACGGTGAAAGCCTTGTTGTCGGGGCTCACGGCGACGGCGGCCGTTCCCGCCCGGCAGCCTGAACCGTTGATCGTCACGACGTCGATGGTGATGTTCTCCGGCGGGGGCGTGTCGCCGGGGGCGCCACCGGGGGGAATGATGATCGTCGACATCGCGAGCGCGGCCGCGGCGAGTGTGGTGAGCATGGGGCACCTTTCCGTCTGGGGTTCAACGAAATGAACGGGCGGCGGCAATCGGTGCCTGGATCAGCAACGCTTCCAGGAGAACTGGTACTTCGTGCTCACGCTGCTGTCCGTGGAATCCATCGTCATGAAGCTGTTGGCCTTCGACGCGGTTCCCGCGTTCACGCGCAGTTCGGTGTTGATGTTCAGGTGGCGGACCTCCCCGCACGGCGCGTAGATGATTTCCGACACCGTCGCGCGGTCGGTGGCCTGCCAGTTGTCGCTCTTCGGGCCGTTGAACGTGTGGGTGCGGCTCGCGGTCTGCGACATGCCCTGGAAGTAGTAGTTGCCCTTCTCCGTGCCCGTGGCGCCCTGCTGCAGGTTGGCGAATCCGCGGTAGTCGGCCTGGGCGATGCCGAAGGTGAAGCCCTGCGGATAGCTCACTCTGATGTTGAGCTGGCAGTTCTTGCGGAAGTCGGTGGGGCCTGAGCCCTGTCCGGCCTGCGCCAGGTACTGGCTGTATGTGACCGTGAACGCCGTGCGGTCGTCCGCGGCCGCAACAGCCGCGGTGCCGGCGGGACAGCCGGAACCGTTCACGGTGACGACGTCGATCGTCACGAAATCAGGAACATCGGATGCTGCGTTCGCGGCCGGCGCGGTCAGGACCGCGGACAGCGCGAGGGCAGCAGCCGCCACCGTTTTCAGCATGGTCAGCCTTTCCAAACATGACTGCGGTAGCGGCGGCGGAATTCAGACGATATCGGAAACTCTGCGTGGTGACGGGCCGCCGAATGGGTGACTGAATTGATCGGCAATGTCCGCATGAATTCATGACGAATTGCACGCCCGAAATCTTCGGCCGTGCGCGAACTATGTTCACTCACCGTGCAGGGAATTGACCTGACGATTGTCTGACGATCGCCTGCGGTTGCGCCGTTCGAGTGGCGCGCGGCACAGCGGCACCCCGGGAAGAAGTGCTCCTCGCCGAACGTTGACACTGACGACGATGTCCAACCCCGACGATGGAGTGCGCCTGATGGCTCCCGACCAGCTGACCGTCTACTCGACCTCGTGGTGCGGCTACTGCCGGATCCTGAAGAGCTCGCTCGACCGCGAAGGCATCGCGTACGTCGAGATCAACATCGAGGAGACGCCGGGCGCGGCCGACTTCGTGATGGAGGTGAACGGCGGCAACCGCACGGTGCCGACCGTCCACTTCCCGAACGGCGCGGCGCTCACGAACCCGTCGCTGGCGCAGGTCAAGGAACAGCTCGCGGCCTGATCACTCGTACAGGAACGCCGTGGTCGACTGACCGTCCAGCGTCTCCCGGAGGATGTCGGCGTGACCGGCGTGCTGCGCGGTCTCCCGGATCAGGTGCAGCACGATCCGCCGGATCGACATGGGACGGGGGTTCTGATCCCACGGCGCGGACGGCAGCGGCACCAGCTTGTCGAGCGAAGCGGTGCGCACGGCCTCATCGGTCGCGCGCACCGCTTCGTCGTAGGACTCCAGCAACGCGTCGAGGTCGTCGCCGGTCCACGTGTACTGATCCCAGTCGAGCATGCCGGGCGGAGTGCCGGGCTGCTCGGTCAGGATGTGGGTCCAGCCGCGCTCACACCAGGTGAGGTGCTTGAGCAACCCACCCAGCGTGAGCTCGCTGACGGTCGTGCGCTTCACCGCGTCTGCGGCGGTGAGACCTCGCACTGTGACGCGGAAGGTCCTGCGCTGATCGTTCAGCTCGTGCAACAGGTCGTTGAGCTCCATGGTCATGAATTGAAGCTACGACCGAACTAGGACCACTCAAGTCCTAGTCAGGGCGACCACTAGCAGTAGAGGTTGCCGCCAGGGTTCACACCGATGATTCCGGTGATCTGCTGGTACTTCGAGACTCGGCTCTGGACCTGCGCCGGGTTGCGGCCGTCGCACTCCAGGGAACCGTTGATGCTGCGGATGGTCTGGCCGAAGCCGGCGCTGTTGACCATCGCGTTGTGCGCGGTCATGCTGCCGGGTCCGTTCTGGGTCATCCAGTACCAGATCGCCGTCCGCCACGCGGTCGTGGAGTTCTGCGCCACCTGGTACGGGTTCTGCAGCAGGTTGAGACCCAGGTAGTCGCCGGCCGCCTTGTAGTTGAAGTTCCACGACAGCTGGATCGGACCGCGGCCGTAGTAGGCGTAGGTGCCGGCCGGGCAGCCGTAGGACTGGCTCTCGTCGCAGAGGTCGTTGTTCTTGTTGATCTCTTCGATGTAGACGAGGCCACCGGTCTCGTGCGACGCGTTCGCGAGGAACGCCGCGATTTCCTGCTTCTTCACCGTGTCGCTGCCGGTCGTGGCGAACCCGGCGACCGTGCGCGTCGCGTCGACGAAGCCCTGGAAGGTGTAGAAGCTGTTGCGGCCGGGGAACATCTGGTTGAACTGGGCCTCGGTGATGAGGAAGTCGCCCCCGCCACCTCCGCCGCCGCCACCGCAGTTGTGCGGCTCCCAGAACCAGGTGGAGACCGTCGGGTCATAACCTGGGTTGTCGTGCTCGGCGATGTAGTAGGAGCCGTTGTACCGCACGATGTTGCCGGTGTAGTACTGCCGGCCCGCGACCCAGTCCGCGGCGCTGGTGCAGGTGCCGCCGCCGCCACCTCCGCCACCACCGTCACAGCTCGTCGGCTCCCAGTACCAGGTGGAAACCGTCGGGCTGTAGCCCGGGTTGTCGTGTTCCGCGATGTAGTAGTTGTTCTCGAACTTCACGATCGAACCGGTCGTGTACCACTGACCCTGCACCCAGTTCGTGAAGGTGCAGGCCTGTGCGGACACTTCCGCCTGGGATGACGCGGTCGGCGCGATGACGGCCACGGTCGCCGCCATCGTCACCGCCGCGAGAGACGCCAGAATTCGTTTTCTCAGCAAGGTCACTCACTCCTGGAGTCTTCGCGCCCGGAGGATCAGGTATGTGAACAGCGCTGAGATTGGCACCAATGGTCCAGACCAGTCAAGGGTCTAGACCTGTTTTGTCACTAGCAGTAGAGGTTTGATCCCGTTGCGACGCCGATGATGCCGGTGAACGAGCGGTACTTCGAGACCCGGCTCTCCACCGTGCCGGGGTTGCGGCCGTCGCACTCCAGGGATCCGTTGATGCTGCGGATGGTCTGGCCGAAGCCGCGCGAGTTGACCATCGCGTTGTGCGGGGTCATGGTGCCGGGGCCGTTCTGCGTCATCCAGTACCAGATCGCGGTCTTCCACGAGGTGGTGGCGTTCGTGGCCACCTGGTCCGGGTTGTTCAGCAGGTTGATGCCGAGGTAGTCGCCGGCCGCCTTGTAGTTGAAGTTCCACGACAGCTGGATCGGGCCGCGGCCGTAGTACTGCCTGGTCCCGGCGGGGCAGCCGTACGGCTTGCTCTCGTCGCAGTAGTCGCCGCTCTGGTTGATCTCGCGGATGTAGTAGAGGCCGCCGGTCTCGTGGGAGACGTTGGCGAGGAATGCGGCGAGTTCCTGCTTCTTCACCGTCTCGCTGCCCTGGTTCGCGAAGGAGCCGGACCAGTTGATCGCGTTCTTCAGGCCCGTGTAGGTGTAGAAGGCGTTGCGGGACGGGAACATGCGGTTGAACTGCGCTTCGGTGATGATGTACGGCGCTGCCGTCGCCGGCTGAACGAGCGTGAAGACGCCGATCAGCGCGACGATCAGGGCGGCGGCGCGTGTCCGGAACATGGGACCAACTCCTCGGAGCATCTGCGCGCCCACGGTGTGTTACCGCTCTCACGGTGGCAGGCAAGAACTCCGAGCACAAGAGGTGGTCTATACCTTTTAGATACGTGAACCGGTTCGTCAGCTGCCGGAGCCGTACGGCCGCGTGATGATCTCCAGGGCGTGGCCGTCCGGGTCGTTCCAGTAGACGCCGCGGCCGCCGTCGTTGCGGTTGATCTGCTGGGGCTGGGAGTGGAACGGGTCGGCCCAGTGGTCGAGGCCGCGTTCCTGGATGCGGCCGAAGATCTGGTCGAACTCCTCTTCGGTCACGAGGAACGCGTAGTGCTGCTCGGTGATCGGGCCGCGGGCCGTCATGTAGTCGAGCGAGACGCCGTTCGCGACCTCGACGACGAGGAACGGGCCGTAGCGCACCGGGTCGGGCAGGCCGAGCAGTTCGGTGAGGAAGCGGGCGGAGTGGTCCTGGTCGCTGACGTGGACGATGGTGTGGTTGAGCTGTACGGGCATGCCTCCTGCTTACTCGGGTGTCAGTGAGTTGTCAGCGCGAACGGCGATGATCACCCGCATGAAGAGGGCCATCATCGCCGCCGTGTTCGTGCTGCTCGGTTTCGTCTCTCCCGGTGTCGCCAACGCGGAGACGCCGCCCGGCTGCGCCAGCGCCGCGCAGATCGGGTCGACCGGGTACGTCAAGTGGCGTGGCAACAACATCGCGTCCGTGAAGCAGTTCGCCGGGTGCGGGGCGAACTACTCCTACGTCTACGTCTGGGAAAGCTTCCGCGCCACCGGTCGTTACTGGGGCACGCAGACCGCGATCGCCGTCTACAGCAGCTCCGGCGACAGCACGCCGAACTCCTACAAGGGCGGCAACAGCAGCCAGTTCGCCCCCGTCGAGCTGTGGGGCAAGCCGGCCTCCACCCTGTCCCA
The DNA here is from genome assembly GCF_044765805.1 of Lentzea sp. NPDC102401. Taxonomy (NCBI): domain Bacteria; kingdom Bacillati; phylum Actinomycetota; class Actinomycetes; order Pseudonocardiales; family Pseudonocardiaceae; genus Lentzea; species Lentzea sp. NPDC102401. The sequence goes on from NZ_JBIWKS010000002.1 coordinate 505,415, forward strand.
GTGCACCGCCGCCTACGGCATGATCAGCGTCCAGCAGGACGACAACTTCACCGCGTTCTCCAGCAAGCGCTGCTAGTTCCTGGACAAAACGAGACAGGAATCGGCGCCACCGCGACCAATGCGCGCCGCCCCGCCTCCGATGGGTGTCGGGGCGGCGACGATCGGGCAATACTGCCTCCCATGCGGACACTGGTTGTAGTCGGGCTGTTACTGGGGTTAACAGTCCCTGCTCAAGCGGCACAGGCGGACGAGGATCCTTCGTCGTTGGTCAACCCCTTCGTGGGCACGCAGAACTTCGGCAACACCTTCCCCGGTGCCTCGGTGCCGTTCGGGATGGTGCAGGTCAGCCCTGACACGGGAGGTCAGGGCGGGTACGACTACAAGGCCACCTCCATCTACGGCTTCTCGCAGACACACCTGTCGGGCGTGGGCTGCGGCGTCATGGGCGAGCTGCCGGTCATGCCGACAGTCGGGTCCGTTGACAACGTTGACAGCAACGCTTACAAGTCCGAGTTCAGTCATTCGGACGAAGCCGCGCAGCCCGGTCACTACCGCGTCGGGCTGTCCCGGTACGGCGTGAACGCCGAGCTCACGGCCACGCAGCGGACCGGCTGGCAGCGCTACACGTTCCCGTCCTCCGGCGCAGCGAACGTCCTGTTCAACACCGGGCGCTCCAACCAGACGGTGCTGGACTCGGAGATCCACGTCGTCGGTGACCGGACGATCGAGGGCCGGGTGCGCAACGGCCGGTTCTGCGCGGGCAAGGACGAGCACACCGTGTACTTCACGGCCTCGTTCGACCGCCCGTTCGCCTCCTTCGGGGCGTGGCGAGGGAGCGTTCCCACGGCGGGCGTCCGCGACGCGGCTGGCGCCGGCGGGAACGGCGCCTGGGTCACGTTCGACGCCACCGCGGACCGGGACGTCGTGCTGAAGCTCGGCCTGTCGTACACCGGCGTCGAGGGCGCGCGGAAGAACCTCGCGGCGGAGGCTCCTTCCTACGACTTCGACGGCGCGGTCGCCGCGGCCAAGGACGTCTGGAAGAAGCAGCTGGACGCCGTGCGGATCTCCGGTGGGACACGGGACCGGCAGGTCGCGTTCTACACCGCGCTCTACCACTCCGTGATGCACCCGAACCTCGCCGGTGACGTCGACGGCAAGTACATGGGCTTCGACGGCAAGGTGCGCACCGCGTCGGGCTACACGCCGTACCAGAACTTCTCGTTGTGGGACACGTACAGACCACAGAACCAGCTCCTGCAGATCCTGGAACCGAAGGTCGCCCGTGACGTCGCACTGTCCGTCGTGGCCAGCGGGCGGGACGGCGGATGGTTGCCGCGCTGGGCTTTGGCGTCGTCCGAGACCAACATCATGACCGGCGACCCGGTGACGCCGTTCCTCGTGGAGGCCTGGTCGAAGGGACTGCTCAAGGGCTACGAGGAGGAGACGTACAAGCTGTTGCGCGCCAACGCGACGTCGTTGCCTCCCGCTGACTCGCCGTACAACGGGCGATCCGGTGTCACCTACTACAACGACCGCGGCTACATCCCGTCCGGCCTGGAGCTGGGCAAGGACTGCGCGCACAAGGGCGGCGACAACGACTGCGTGCACCCGGCCTCCGCGACCCTGGAGTACTCGGCGGCCGACGCGTCGCTGGCGCTGATGGCCAAGGGGCTGGGCAAGAAGGCCGACGCGCGCCTGTTCGCCGATCGCGGCCAGTGGTACCGCAACCTCTGGGACTCGTCGATCGGCCAGTTCCGGCCGCGCACCGCCGCGGGCACGTGGCTGACGCCGTACAACCCGGTCGACGCCTCGCACCAGTTCCACGAGGGCGGCGCCTACCAGTACCAGTGGCTCGTGCCGCAGGATCCGGCCGGGCTGGTGTCGCTGATGGGCGGCCGCAAGGAGACCGAGAAGCGGCTCGACTCGTTCTTCGCCTACGAGAAGCTGCTCGCCGACCCGGCCGGCACCGCACGGCACGACTGGATCACCGAGCCGTACGACTACTACGGCAAGCCCACCTACAACCCGAACAACGAACCGGACCTGCTCGCGCCGTACATGTACCTCTGGTCGGGCACGCCGTCGAAGACCGCGACGGTCGTGCGGGCGGCGATGACGTTGTTCACCACCGGCCCGGACGGCATGACGGGCAACGACGACCTGGGCACGATGTCGGCCTGGTACGTCTTCTCGTCGCTGGGCATCTACCCGACGTTCAACGGCGCGGACTTCCTCGCGTTGTCCTCGCCGCAGTTCGAGTCCGCGACCGTCCGAATCGGACAGTACGGCTCGCAGGGCGGCACGCTGACCGTGACGGCGCCAGGGGTCTCGGACACCAACCGGTACGTCAAGAGCGTGTCGTTCGGTGGCCGTGACGTCCGCAAGACCTGGCTCTCCTGGTCCTCGTTGCAGCACGGTGGAAAGCTCGCCCACCAGGTGTCGTCCAAGCCCTCGTCGTGGGGAACCGCGAAGGGTGACGAGCCGCCATCGCTGAACGATGGCAACGAGGACTCGCGTCGCGCGCTGTCGGCGTCGTTGCGCAACACCGAGATCGTCGTGCCGACCTCGGACTCCGCGCAGTCGCTGACGGTGCAGCTCGACGTCCTGGTCCAGTCGCCCGGCGCGACGTCCGTGCGGCCCCAGGCGACCGCGCCCGCGGGCTGGAAGGTGAGCGGCGCCAAGCCGTTCGTCATCGTGTCGCGGCATCTGCCGACGCAGAGGACGGTGCCGTTGACGCTGACGGTGCCCGCCGGGGTGGCTCCGGGCTCGTACGAGGTCTCGGTGCAGGTGGAGTCGGTGGCGCTCAAGGCCGTGGTCGAGGTCAAACCAGCCGCGCTGTGCGCGTTCTCGACGTGTTCGGTCGATGTGACGCCGGAGCTCAACCACGACGGCACGGCGACGGTCGCCGACTCCGCGTCCGGCGACTTCGACGGCGGCGGCTGGAGCTACGACGCGGCTCTGCTGCCCCCGGCCGGGCCCGTCACGTGGGGCGGCATCACCTACCAGGCGCCTGACCCCACCGGCACGAAGCCGAACTTCGTGGAGGCGCACGGGCAGGGGCTTCTGCTGCCCACCGGCCAGTTCTCGTGGCTGCACGTCGTGGGCTCGTCGCACAACGGACCGGTGCCGGCCGCCTTCACCGTCTGGTACACCGACGGCACCTCGGCCGAGGTCGTGGCCTCGGTGGCGGACTGGGCGGGCGGCGGCCCGACCGTGCTGGAGATGCCGCACCGCATCAAGGCCGGCCAGGGCGTGGACGGCCCGCCGGTCCGGTTGTTCGGTCAGTCGCTGAGGCTGGACGCCGCGAAGACGGTCCGTTCGGTCACGCTGCCCGACGATCCGCGGGTGGAGTTGTACGCGCTGACGCTGGCGTGACCGGTGCTGGTCGAGGTGCCCCTTTGAGGAACCGTTCCGCGGGCACCTCGACCAGCCGGTACAGCAACCACGCCGCGACCATCGACACCACGAACATCCCGAGCGCCGCGACCAGCGGGAACGCGTGCACGTCGAGGAGCTTCCCGCTCACCCGGATGACGATCTGGTGGACCATGTAGAACGCGAACGACACGGTCCCCAGCCACACCATCGGTTTCGAGCGCCACGGCGAGGGCCTGCCGGTGAGGTCGGCGACCGCCGCGGCCGGGATCAGCAGCGCCAGCGGGACGACCGTGCCCGCGACGTACGGGAACGAGGCCGGCAGGTAGCCCGACCCGACGTACGCGGCGGCGAACAGCGCGCTCGCGGGCCACAGCCCCAGGCCGATCCACTTCCCCTGCTGCACGACCCGCGCCATCGCCATGCCGAGCACGAACTCCAAAGCGCGCACCGGCGGGAAGACGAAAACGAACCAGTATTCGATCGGACCAGGCATCGTTAGTGCGATTGCCGGAACGATCATAATCGCGATCGCTGTTGCCGATGCGATCAACCACGGTCTACGCATTCGCCACTTGATGAGCAACGGGAAAGCGAGGTAGAAGGCCATTTCGCACGACAATGACCACGAGGGCGTGTTCAGGCTGAAGTAGACGCTCTCGCCGGGGAACCACGCCTGGATCAGCGACAGGTTCACGAGCGCCGTCGCAGGCGTCACCGCGGCGGCCGCGACCAGCACGACGAGCCAGGTCGCGACGTGGTTGGGGAAGATCTTCGCGGCCCGGCGGCGCCAGACCGCGGGAGCACCGGTGCCCGGCCTGGCAGACCACGTGAGCACGAATCCGGACAGGATGAAGAAGAAACTGACCCCGGTCGCGCCCTGCCGGAATCCGATGTCCAGATACGGCCACAACCCTGCCGAGCTGATGTGGAATCCGAACACGACGAACGCGGCGATGAATCTCATGCCGGTCAGCGAAGGCAACCGCCCCGGCTTCGCTCCCGCCCCATGGTTCTGCACGACGGTGAATTCGGCCGGACATCTTCCTTTGTTACAGCATTGCGCCGAATGGAAGATTGTTTCGTGGCGTATTCTTTATGGGTGTGGAATAGTCGTTTCCGTGCAGCGACTCGCGAGCGGTGTCCGGTCCCGCGTCTGGGCGGACGGTGACCGGATCGTCAAGCAGGTGGTCGGCGACCAGGTGGCGTTCGAGCGTGAGGTCACCGCGCTCAGGCTCGCCGAGCACACAGGTGTGGTGCCGCGCGTCCTCGACGTCGACCACGAGAAGCGGACCGTGGTGCTCGAACGGCTGCGCTCCGAGAAGTTCGGGGAGGACTGGGTGATCGACTACGCCCGCGGCCTCGCCCGCCTCCACAGGGCCACCGGGCCGGAGCACGCCGGGCTGCTGCCGCGCCAGGCGGTCCCGGACCCCGCCCCGTTCCTGCGGTTCGTGCGGGCGATGGAGGTCGAGATCGGGGGCGCCGAGAACGAGCTGGTGTTCGAGGACTCCGGGAAGTTCGACCTGGTGCACGGCGACCCGTGCCCCGGCAACGACATGTACACGCCGCAGGGCGCGAGGTTCGTGGACCTCGAAGGAGCGGCGCTGGGCGACGGGCTGACCGAGGTCGTCTACCTCCGCATCGGCTTCCCGACCTGCGCGACCGTCACCGAGACGCCCCGGGAACTGCGGGAGGCCGCCGAGCGGGCCTACTTCGAGGAACGCGGCTTCACCGCGGGGCTCGAAGACGCGTGCGTGCGGTGGTTCGTGAACGGCGACGCGCTGGTGCAGCGCTCCGAGCGGGACGGCACCGACCACCTCGCCAAGGTCGTCGACGAGGACTGGTTCTGGTACAGCACGACGGCACGCGGCCGGCTGATGTTCCGGGCGCGGGTCGTGGCGACGTTCACCGAGACCCACCCGCAGATGAGCGCGCTCGCCCAGCGGTTGCTCGACCGGATGGGCCAGGTCTGGACGCCGCAGCCGATCGGAACCCTCCGCACGCACGTCTCATGACCAGGCGGACAGCGTCAACCCCGAGGTGAACGAGCGGTCGACGCCCGACACGGGATCCACGAAGGACAACGTGCGGGCGAGGAGCTGGAGCGGTGCCGAGAAGTCGTCCAGCGGACGTTCCTTCAGCACCGGGTAGAAGTCGTCGTTCACGATCGGCAGGCCGAGCCCGGACATGTGCAGCCGCAGCTGGTGGGTGCGGCCGGTCACCGGCTTGAGGTGGTAGCGGCCGAGAGGACCGCGATGCTCCACAAGGGACACGTGGGTCTCGGCGTTCGGCTCGCCGTCCTCCTCGAACGCGGTGATGATGCCGCGTTCCTTGATGATCCGTGAGCGCACCACGCGGGGCAGCTCCAACGCCGGGTCGTACGGGGCGATCGCCTCGTATTCCTTGCGCACCAACCGATCGCGGAACATCGTCTGGTACTTGCCGCGCAGCTCGCGGCGCACCACGAACAGCACGAGCCCGGCCGTGACGCGGTCCAGCCGGTGCGCGGGCGAGAGCTCCGGCAGGCCCAGCGAGTCGCGGAGCTTCACCAGCGCGGTCTGCATGATGTGCTGGCCGCGCGGGATGGTCGCGAGGAAGTGCGGCTTGTCCGCCACCACTATGTCGTCGTCCTGGTACACGACGCCGACCTCGAACGGCACCGGCACCTCGACGGGCAGGTCGCGGTGGAACCAGATGTAGGAGTCGGGCACGAACGGCGCGTCGACGCCCAGCGGCCCGGAGACGCTCCAGATCCGTTCCTCGGCCAGCATCTCGTCGATGCGCTCGGCCGCCACCCGCGGCAGGCGTTCCACGAGGTGCTCGCGCAGGGACAGCCACGGGCCTTCCGGCGGCAGCTTCAACCGCGCCGCGTCCAGGCCGTTGCGCTGGGGGAGAGGGGAGGAGGGTTTGCGTCTCATCGCACCGGACAGTCTAAATGTTCGGGAAAACCGAACGATATCGCTCGCAAACATTCGCTGTACTGAAGGGACGGCGGAAACAACACTGGGCGCATGTCGGTCTTCCTCGTCCTCGGCTCGGTCGTCTCACTGCAGTTCGGCGCGGCGTTCGCGAACCAGCTCTTCGGCCAGATCGGCGCGCCCGGCGCCACGGCCCTGAGGCTGGGCATCGCGGCGTTGATGCTGGCCGTGGTCGTGCGGCCGAAGTTCCGCCAGGAGACGCTCGTGCTCGGGATGACCATGGCCAGCATGAACGGCACGTTCTACCTCGCGATCGACCGCATCCCGCTCGGCGTCGCGGTGACGATCGAGTTCCTCGGGCCGCTCGGGCTCGCGGCGGCGCTGAGCCGGCGGCCCAGGGACTTCGTGTGGGTCGGGTTGGCACTCGCCGGTGTCGTCGTCCTGGGCGTGCACGAGTACACCGGCGCGAAACTCGACCTGATCGGTGTGGTGCTCGCGTTGATCGCGGCCGCGTTCTGGGCCTGCTACGTCCTCGCCGGGCGCAAGCTCGCGACGGCCGGGCTCGGCACCGGCGGTCTCGCGGGGGCGAGCCTGATCGCGGCGGCGCTCACCCTGCCGTACGGGCTGTCGACGGCCGGTGCCACGTTGTTCGAGCCCAGGATCCTGCTGCTCGGCACGCTGGTGGCGCTGCTCGCGTCCGCGATCCCGTACACCCTGGAGATCAGGGCGCTCAGGACGTTGCAGCCCAGCACGTTCGGCGTCGTGCTCGCGCTCGAACCCGCCGCGGCCGCGCTGGCAGGCGCGTTGCTGCTCGGCCAGCACCTGAGCGTGATCTCGTTGTGCGGCATCGCCCTGGTGATCACGGCAGGGGTCGGAGCGGCGCTACGGAAAGCGCCAGCGCCTCCCGGAACGCCCGCACGGCGGGATGCTGACCTCGTCCTGCCCGTGCCGCAGTGAACAGCAGCCGCGACATCGGCACCGGCAGCTCGTGCAGGTCGACGGTGATCTCGCGGTCGTACCAGATCAGGTCGGGCAGCAACGCGACCGCGAGACCCCTTTCCACGAACCGCAGCTTCACCAGCACGTCGGTGGAGGAGAAGCGCACGTCCGGCTCGAAGCCGTTGTGGCGACACCAGTTCACGTTGAAGATCCGCTGCGGGAAGCCCTCGGTCTCCATGATCCACGGGTAGGAGCCGATCTCGGCGACCGGAAGTCCACGTGGGACGGCCAGCCGGATCGGGTCCCGGCACAGTTCCCGGTACTCGAGGCCGGTGAACCTGGCCTCCGGCTGGTCCGGCCACTCCTCCACGAAGACGAGGTCGAAGTCCCTGGCGTTCAACGCGGAAAGCGCTTCCGCTGGGTCGAGGACCTGGAACTCGATCCGAAGTGACGGATGCTCGTCTCTCATGCGTGCCAGCGTCGCCGGGATCAGCGCGAGCGCCGCGGTCTGGAACGTCGCGACCCGCAGCGTGCCGGTGATCTCGTGCAGCGACGCGGCCACCTCCGACTCGGCCTGGTCGAGCCGCGCGAGCACCTCTTCGGTGTGCCGCACCAGGATCTCGGCCTGGGGCGTGAGCTTCACCCGCCTGCCGACCGGTTCCAGCAGGGGCACGCCGACCTCGGACTCCAGCAGGGAGAGCTGCTGCGACACCGACGACGGGCTGTAGTTCAGCGCCTGCGCGACGGCGGCGAGCGTCCCCCGTTGGGAAAGCTCACGCAGCAGTCGCAGACGATGGAGGTCGAACATTCGATCAGTATCGGCTACTCTCCCGATACCGCCCCCTGAGAAAACGTGCTGTCCTCAGCACGCTTTGAGGAGGTATCGGTATGTCCAAACGACTCCGCGGTGTCGCGGGGATCGCGCTGGCAGCCGGTCTGCTCGTGTCGGTCTCACCGGCGCGGGCACAGGTCGAGACGGGTCCGTGGACCAGCTACTCGCCGTCGTTCACCGTTCAGGAACGCGGCTGTGGCAACGTCGACAACCTCACGTTCCAGCTCACCTGCTCGACCGCGAGCGGTGACCAGCGTGCCGAGCGGCGTTACGCCACTTACACCGGCGGCACGCGTCAGTTCGAGGGGAGCTTCCGGATCACGAGTCTCGGCGGCACCCGCATCAGTCTCAAGCAGACGTTCCGGGAAGCTCCCAGCGCGGGACCGTTCTGGATGCTCGCCGTGGAACGCGGCGGCCGGCTTTACGCCGTGCACGGGGGCGACACCATCGCCACCGGCGCGACCGTGGGGGCGACCGTGCGCGTGAACACCGTGCACAACACGGCCACGGAACACCGCACGTACATCAACGGCTCGCGTGCGCACACCTACGCGAGCTCGGGTTCGAGCTTCTACGACAAGTTCGGCGCGTACAGGACTTCCAGCGGCCAAGGACCTGCCACGGTCGTCTGGAGCAACATCAAGTTCTGGCGCAAGTGATCCGACGCCCGACTGCTCTGGTGCTCCTGCTGTTCTTGGCTGCCTGCGGCCAGGAACAGCAGGAGCCCGTGCTGACGTCCGAGCTGACCTCGCCGATCGACGTGACGCTGCACTGGCGTCCGGAGGCGGGGTCGGCCGGGCAGGTCGTCGAGTACGCGAACGCGGCCGACGGCGAATACACGATCCTGGAGTTCGCCGCACCGGCGAAGGACACGTACGAGCATCCGGACCTGATCCCGGAAACCCAGTTCTACTACCGGGTCCGGCCGTTCGTCGGACCTGCTTCGGCCACTGTGGACGTCGCGCTGCCCCCAGGGGAGGACGTGCCGGAGATCGAGGGGCCGGACTGGACCGCGCCGGTCAAGCGCGGTGGGGGCGCGACGCCGGTGGCCTCACCCGAGGCGGCGGCGACGAGCCTGAAGGCGGAGGTGAAACACGCCAACGGGATCCTGTTCACCTGGGAGGACCACGCGTCCGACGAGGACGGGTACCTGATCGAGGTCAGGCCGGCGGGCGCGGCGGACTACCGCGTCGCCGTGCAGCTCGACCCGGACACCACCTCGTACGGGGTGATCACACTTCCAGACGAGAAAACCGCGACCTATCGGGTGCGCGCGTTCCGGTTCGGATCACCGTCGAACCTGACGCATCAGACGACGGGGAAGGTCTGAGCGCCTGTCTGGCACTCCACGCGCTCGCGGCGAGCAGCAACGCCGCGAGCGCGTAGGGCCAGGTCGTTCTCTCCGTGACGGCCAGTGCGACGTTGATCGCCGCCAGCAGGCCGAACACGCTGGTCAGCAGCCACCAGGTCAGTTGATCTTCACGTGCGAGAGCGGTCATTCGGGTGGGCTACCCGTTATCCAGCTCCCTCACACCTTCTTCCTCTTCTTTTTTCTCGCCGCGGCGGCGCATGAACCCGAAGCCGGGGATGCCGAGGATCGCCTGGCGCATGTCGCTGGTGACCTCGAGCAGCTGGTGCACCTCGGGACCGACCTTGTCCAGGGTCGCGAGGATCGGCAGGATGTCGCTGGTCAGGTGCTCCGTCAGCACCGGCAGCTCGTCGACCAGCTTGATCGCGGCCTCGACCTCGTGCGGCGAGAGCTCGTCCACGAACCGCTTCGCGAGCGGCTGGGCCTGCTTGGCGAGCGGTTCGTACATGCCGATCAGCTCGTTGGCCGTGTTCGCGGTGTGGCCCGCCGTCGTGACGACCAGCCCGGCCCGTTCGGCGACGTCGCTCGCGCTCGCCGTGATCGCGCGGACCTCGTCGACGGCCTTCTCCGCGTCGGCCACGACATTGGCCGTGCGATCGACCAGGTCGCCGGCTTTCACGACGATGCCGTCCACGGCGTCGATCGTGCCGTTGACCTTGCGGACGAGTTGCTCGACCTCGCCGATCAGGCTCAGCACGCGGGCCGGAACGGCCGCGACGGCCACTGTCGTGCCGAGGGCGGTGTCGAGCGCCTGCTTGGCAAGTCCCATGCCGGGGATTTCCATGCGTCCACTCTGCCTTATGCGTTAGTCGAGTTGGGGGAACGCCATTCGGTTTTCAAAACTGCCGGTCGGCGTCCATCGCCATTCCTGATGTCTGCCAGTCGGCTGACCAGGCGAACCGGGAACCATGCGCCGCCCGAAGTTGTCAGAGCCGGGGGTTAGCATCCCCGGCGGGCGAGGGAGGGCGCGTTATGTCTTGGTGGCACCGGATCAAACGCATTATCTCCGGTGGAGGGCGGGAATCGGCGAGTTTCGTCGCGGCACTGCTGGGTGTTCTGGTGCTCGCGGGCGCCGCGCTCGGGCAGGGCATCTCGCGCACGTCGGTCTCGGTGTCGGACGGGCTCACCTGGCTGGGCGATGATCAGCGCGGCGAGGTCGTGCAGGTCAACCCGGTGTCGGGCAGGCCGCAGACGCGGTTGCAGATCAGCGGGCCCGACTCGCAGCTCGAGATCGCGCAGGAGGACGGCAGGCTGATCGTCCTGAACCGGCGCACCGGCGAGATCACCGTCATCGACCTGGCCACGCTGCTCGCCTCCGGCCGCCGCCAGGCGCCGCCCGGTGCGACGAGCAAGGTGCTGGTGGCGAACGGGCTGGTGTTCGTCGTCGACCGCGCGGCCGGCACCGTGCACACCGCCGATCCGCTGACGCTGGCCGACATCGGGCAGACGTGGCAGGCCGGGCAGCCCCTGGCCGACGCCGTCGTGGACGAGCGCGGTGTGCTGTGGCTGGTCGATCACGGCGGCACGTTGCGTTCCCTGGACTGGTCGGACGACGAGGAGCGGTTCCAGGAGCGCTCGCAGCGCCAGGTCACCGGTGCCGGGCCTCGCACCGTCCTGGTGCCGCACGACCAGGGCGTCACGCTCATCGGTCTCGACGGCGGTGTCGTGGTGCGCGACGGCACGGGTGAGGACGTGGACTCGTCCACCGCCCGCTCGGACGCCGAGGTGATCGCCGCGCAGACCTCGCCGCTGGACCTGGTGCCCGCGTCGGTGCCGTCGTCCTCGGTCGTGGTGCTGGTCGTCGGTCGTGAGGTCCTGCGCGTCGACGTCGGCGCGATGGGGTGCCCGAACCCTGGGCGGCCCGCTGTGTTCCGCGACAAGGTCTACGTGCCCTGCAAGGGATCCGGCAAGGTCATCATCCTCGACCGGAGCGGTCACCGCGGTGGCGACGACGTGCGCACGTCCGGCGGCTCCGACCCCGAGCTCGTGTTCGACGACGGCCGGTTGTTCGTCAACGTGCCCGGTTCCTCCACGGGCGTGCTGGTCGACGCGGACGGCGCGACGCGCACGATGACTATCCGCAGCCCCGAGGTCCCGGTGAAGGACCCGGACCGCTCGCCGCCGCCGTCCGTGCCGCCGCCCCCGCCGCCGAACCCGAACGAGCCGACCAAGCCGCCGCGCAACCCCGGCCTGGGCAACGGCCCGACCACCGAGGTGCAGCCTCCGCCGTCGACTCCGTCCACGCCGCCGTCCGCCGGTGGCACGGCTCCGGCCGCGCCCGCGGGCGTGACGGTGCGGGAGAAGTCGCGCAGCGCTTCGGCGCTCGTCGTGACGGTGAGCTGGAGCGCGGCCGCGTCGACCGATCCGGTCGTGGGGTACACGGTCGCGGGTTCCGGCTCGTTCAGCGGTGGTTCGGTGTCGGCTCAGTCGGCCGGTACGTCCACTGACCTGTCGGTGCCGTGCACGGGTTCCACGTTCTGCACCAGCGGCAGGCTCGACGTGACGGTGCGCGCCTCGACGGCGTCGACGGCCGGTGCCGCGGGCATGGGCGCGTTCACGGTGACGCCGCCCGCGAACACCCCGCCGCCCAACACACCCCCGCCGAACACGCCGCCTCCCAACACGCCCCCGCCCAACACCCCGCCGCCGACCACGACCACCACCACGCCGCCACCTCCTCCACCGCCTCCGCCGTCGCTGCCGACGGCGGGTGCGGCGGTGATCACCGGGTTCGTCGGTGGGCGCATGACGCCGAGCCGCACGGTGAACATGGCGCCTCCCGCGGACTGGGCAAGCCACAACGGCCGTTGCGAGGTCGTGAACAAGACGCAGGGGTACTCGGTCGGCATCGCGTGCAACGCCACCACCGCCCGGATCGACGTGGAGGAAGGCACCAACTCGATCGTCGTGCGCGCCTACGCGGCAACCGGTGGCGGTCAGGTCGACTCGGCGGCGAAGAACGTGATCTACGTGATCGACGAGTGTCAGGGCAAACCCGGCTGCATCCCGCGGCTGGCACCGGCGGGAGCCGGCACGGCGCCGATGGGCGCGGGTGGGCTCGGTCTGCTGGCGTGCGCGTTCCTGCTGCGCATCGGTGCTCGTCGTGGAGAAGAGGAAAAGTGATCGACACCGGTGAGGTTTCCGCCTTCCGCGACCTGCACACCCGTCTCGGCGACGCGGTCGAGAGCGCGGTGCGCGGCAAGCGCGACGTGATCGACCTGGTGCTGGTGGCGATGTTCGCGGGCGGCCACGTGCTGCTGGAAGACGTGCCCGGCACGGGAAAGACGACGCTGGCTCGTGCCGTCGCCGGTGCGCTGGGCGGCCTGTCGCGGCGCGTGCAGTTCACGCCGGACCTGCTGCCGTCCGACGTCACGGGCACCTCGGTCTACGACCCGCAGACGGGCCAGATCCGGTTCCGGCCGGGTCCGGTGTTCGCGAACATCGTGCTGGCCGACGAGATCAACCGCGCGGCCGCCAAGACGCAGTCCGCGCTGCTGGAGGTCATGGAGGAGCGGACCGTCACGATCGACGGCATCGGGCACGCGGTGCCGGACCCGTTCCTCGTGGTGGCGACGCAGAACCCGATCGATCTCGACGGCACCTACCGGCTGCCCGAGGCGCAGCTCGACAGGTTCATGCTGCGCACCTCCATCGGCTACCCGTCGGTGGAGGACGAGCTGGACGTGCTGCGTCCCGGCAGCGGCGCGGGCCGGGTGGCCGACGTGCGCACGGTGTCGTCGCCGCGCGAGATCAGCTCGTTCAGCGGACGGTTGCAGTTGCTGCACGTCGCCGACCCGATCCTGCAGTACATCTCGTCCGTGGGCACCGGTACCCGCACCGACGAACGGTTGCGGCTCGGCACGTCGACGCGTGGTCTGCGGACCCTCGTGCGGTGCGCGCAGGTCTACGCGGCGTCGAAGGGGCGGCATTTCGTGGTGCCGCAGGACGTTCAGGACATCGCCGAGCCGGTGCTGGCCCACCGCCTGGTGCTGACGCGGGAGAGCGTCCTGTCGGGCGTGACGACGGCCGAGGTGCTGTCCGACGTGCTGTCGCGCGTGGCGGTGCCCAAGCCCGCGGCGCCCAAGTCCGCTACCCCATGAGACTCACCCTGCGCGGCACCGGAACCGCGGTGCTGGGCCTGCTGATGCTCGGTGTCGGGCTGTGGTGGCGGTACGCGGGGATGGCGGCGTTCGGCCTGGCGCTGACCGCGCTGGTCATCGCCTCGATCGTCTCCGTGCTGGTCGCCTCACCGCTGTCGGTCTCGCGCACGGTCCGCCCGCGCACCGTGCCCCGGCTGGCCCGCTGCACCGGCCGGCTGGAGCTGTCGGCGACCGGGCGCTGGCCGGTGGCGCTGGACGCCGTCGACATGGTCGCGGGCTCGCCGATGGACGTCGACGTGCCCTTGCTGGCACCCGGCGCGGTCGAGGCCGTCGACTACGCGATCCCCACCGAACGCCGCGGCGTGTTCGACGTGGGCCCGTTGACGTTGCGGCGCAAGGGCTTGGCCGGTCTGGCGCAGGCGCGCACCGTGCTGGGCGAGGTCGTCCAGGTGCGGGTCGTGCCGCGCGTGCTGCCGGTCCGCGGCCTGCCGTCCGGTGCCCGCCGGGGCCAGGTCGGCGCCGACGAACGCGTCGAGCGCGGCGGCACGGACCTGGTGGGACTGCGCGAGTACGTGCCGGGTGACGATCTGCGCCGGCTGCACTGGGCGACGTCCGCGCGCACCGGCACCCTCATGATCCGCGAGGACGCCGACCCGGCCCGCCCGCACCTGGCGGTGCTGCTGGACGACAGTGCTTCCTCGTACGCCGAGGAACAGCGCTTCGAGGAGGCCGTCGAGGTGGCGGCGTCGCTCATCACCTCGGCCCTGGAACAGGGGCACCCGGTGCGGCTGCTGACGTCGTCCGGCGGCACCGACATGGAGGAACAGCAGGACTCGGCACCGATCCTGTCCGCCTTGGCGGACCTGGAACTCCAGGACGTCGACGGCCGCCCGACCGTGCCGGTGCGCGACCTCGACGTGGTCGCCGTGATCAGCGGCAAGAGCGTTCCCGCGCTGGTGCTGGAGGCCGGGCGGGCCGCGTTCGGCGCGGTGCTCGTGGTGGACGAGAAACGGCCGGTCGGCGCGGCGGGGTCGGTGCTGGTGATCAGCGGGGCGCGCGCGGAGGACCTGGTCGACTCGTGGAACGCGGTGGTGGCCCGATGAAGTTCGCGTGGGTCGCCGCCATTCTTCTCGTCGGTTCGCTCCAGCTCGCCCAGGCCTGGGACGGCGCGTTCGTCTACTTCGGACTCGCCGCGTTCGCGGGTTTCCTGGCCCTGCCGCTGAAACGCCTCGTCCCGGCCGGCCTCGCCGCTCTGGCGGTCATGGTGCTCGCGATGACGGGCGGGTTCTTCCTGGCCCGCGGCGCGTCCCCGGACCGCGACCCGACCTGGGTGCTGCTCGACACCGTGCCGAGGCTGCTCACCGCCGCCCGGCCCGCCCCCGCGACGCCCGAACTGCTCGTGCCCGGACTGCTGCTGATCATCGGCATCTCCACGGGAATGGTGCTGTCGGTGACCAGGCGCGGGACGGCGTTGTTCGTGCCGGCGCTCGGCGCGGCCACTCTGTACGTGTCGGCGGCGCTGCTCACCACGGGCCGTGCGGACCGTTACGGGCTGGTGGCGCTGACGCTGGTCGTGGTGCTCGCGCTGGGATGGCTGATCATCGACCGGCGCGGGCCCGTGGTGCCGCCGGCGGTGCTCGCCACCACGCTGGCCGCGCTGACGTTGCTGACCTTCGTGCTGCCCACCAACGGGTTCGAGCCGCGCAAGCTCGTCACGCCGCCCGTCACCGACCTCGCCCTCTCGAACCCGTTGCCGCAGCTCGCCTCGTGGGCGGCGCAGGGGGACACGGAACTGTTCCGGATGCGCGGGCCCGAGGTGCCGGTGCGGCTGGTGACGCTGAGCCGGTACTCGGGGGCGTCGTGGGAGGCCGCGTCGACGTACGGGCCGCTCGGCGTGGTGGACGCGCCGGACCTGCCGACCGGCGGGAAGTTCCAGGACGCCAGCGTCGAGCTGCGGATCACCGGGCTGACGGGGGAGTGGCTGCCGGGCGTCGGGAAGCCGCAGGCGGTGTCCCTGAGCGACGCCATGGTGGATCCGGACACCGGCTCGCTGGTCGTGGCCGAAGGACTCAAGACCGGGCTGAGCTACACGGTGCGCGGCGTCGTCGAGACGCCGGCCGACACCGATCTCGCCGAGGCCCAGGTTCCTTCCAGCGCAACGAGGTACACGGCGTTGCCGCGCCTGCCGTTCACACTGGCGGACTACGCGCGGCAGGCGACGCAGAACGCGCGCACGCCGTACGAGAAGGCCGTTGCGCTGGAACAGGTCGTGCGGCTGGGCCGCAGGCCGGACGCCGAGGCGCCGGTCGGGTCGTCCTACGCGCGGCTGGAGACGTTCCTGTTCGGCGCGGCGGGCGAGTCCGGCGCGGGAGCGGGGACGGCGGAGCAGTTCGCGTCGGCCTACGCGGTGCTCGCGCGGGCCGTCGGGCTGCCGACGCGGGTGGTGGTCGGGTTCCAGCCGGTGCCCGAGCAGAACGGCGAGCGGATCGTGCGCGCCGCCGACGCCACCGCGTGGCCGGAGGTGTACTTCAGCGGGTGGGGCTGGGTCGCGTTCGATCCCGTGTCCGGCAACGGAAGCGGGCCCAGTGCCGCCTCGAAGCGCGAGGTGCTGAACAGGCTCGCCTCCACCACCGCGAAGCCGACGCCGACCTCGCTCCAGTCGGTGCCGCCGCTGGTGCAGCCGACCGCGGTGCAGGGCGACCAGGTGGCCGCGCCCGAGACTCCGAAGGGATTCCCGTTCTGGGTGTTCACGCCGGTGCTGCTGCTCGTCGGGCTGTACGTGGCGCGGACTTCGCGGCGCGTCCGGCTGCGCGCGGCCGGACCGGTGGGAGCGTGGCACGAGGTGCTCGACGCGCTGCAGCTCGCGGGACTGCGGCCGAAGCCGAGCCGCACCGTGCCGGACGTCGCTCGCGAGTGGGGAGAGGCAGGCGCTCAGCTGGCCGTCCTGGTCGACCAGGCCGCGTTCGCACCGCAGCCGGTCGTGGACGAGAACAGCTGGCGGCTGGCCCGGCAGGTGAAGAAAGCGGTGCGGCGCAAGGCTTCCTGGTGGCGCAGGGTGGTGTGGGCGGTCGACCCGCGGCCGTTGTTCCGGCGCTGACGGATCAGCGCACCACCTGTGCCGGAATGCAGTTCTTCCCGATGACCTTGAACAGCGCCTCGCACAGCCCAGGCGCCGTGTCCGACGGGAACGGACCGAGCCACACGAACTTGGTGAAGCGCGGGTCGTCGGGCACGATGACAGGACAGACGTCGTCGCGCCTGGTCAGAAGAGCGGTTTGGCCGCGCAGAGCCGGGTTCGCGCTCTCACGATGCTGCACCCACATGGTTTCGTAGTCCAGCAACACTTTGACGTCCGCGTCCGGCATCGCGCCTTCCAGCGAGTGCAGCACGAGGACGGACGAGCCGGGGTCGCAGGGCATGTCCGTGTAGTCGAGCTGGTCGGGCACGGCCGGGGAAGTGGGCGAGGCACCCGTGTTCTGCTGGGACTCCGACTGCAGGTTGCCGCCGATCAGCATGCCGATCCCGATGCCGACCACGAGTGGAACGACCGCCCACACAATGAGAATGCGGCGCTTTCGTTGTCGAGCGAACATCGGTGGGCCGGCATAACGAGCGCTTTGCACCGGGGCAACCTACGCCAGTTCGTGCGTGCGCAACAACAACGGCCGGGAAATGGTCAGTTCTTGTTGGCACAGACCTTTGGGGAGCTGCCACGTTCGCCGTTGTAGCCGAACGCCGCGATCTGGAAGCACCGCCGGTCGCCGCCACCGTCCTCGATGACGTACTTCGTGCCGCCGCCCGTCACTCGCGTCACGGCGTTCGGCTTGGCGCCCGTCACGTCGACCACGACGAACTCGGCCTGGCCGTCGCTGGGATCGCTCCACTCCAGCTCGATCGCCCTGCCCCGGTACTCGGCGCGCTTGAGGACCGGGACGAACCTCGGGTCGGTGTTCGGCGACGGTCCCGCGGCGGCCGAGTCCGAGGTCGGCACGGGCGGTGTCGTTGTCGTCACAGGTGGTTGGGCCTGCTGACGGTCGTCGCCCCGGTTGAGGAAGATGCCCGCGGCGAGCCCGCCGGTCACCGCGATCACGGCCAGCAACGCCAGCACCACGCCGCGTTTGCTCTTGCGGACCGGCGCGGTCATCGGTTCGACGGGAGGCAGATCTACTGCCGGTAGCACCGCGACCGGCTGCGGCCGGGGAGGCGGCGGCGGGACGAGATCGTGCTGCCGGTAGGTCAGGTCTTCGAGCCTGCCCTGCCACGAGTCGTCGCGCTCTTGTTCCGGTTCGGGTTCCGGTTCCGGCTCGGGCCTGAACCCGCGCGGCCCGAAACCGGGCGCCTCGGTCGGGCCCTCCGGGTAGTAGTCGGGACGTTCGCCCAGCATCGCCGTCGCATCGGGGTCCACAGTGGACAGCGAGGTGCCCGGGTTCACGGCCATCAACGCGTCGCGCAGCTCCAGCGCTGAACCGAAGCGCTCGGCCCGGTCCTTGCGCAGGCAGCGCCCGAGCACGGCGACGAGCGGCGCCGGCACGTCGAACCGGGTGAGCGACCGGGGTTCGCCGCTGCCGACCCGGCCGACGTAGGAGAGCAGCGTGTCCTCGTCCGGGTTGTCCGAGGCGAACGGCGGCTTGCCCTCCAGCAACGTGAACAGCGTCGAGCCGAGCGACCAGATGTCGTCGGCGAACGACGGCGCGGCGCCCTCCAGCATCTGCGGAGCGGCGTGCCGGTAGCTGACCATCTGCAGTGACGCGGAATGCCCCGCGTCGGCGCCGCGCGCGATGCCGAAATCGGCCAGCACGTACGAAGTCGGGAGCACCAGGACGTTCTGCGGCTTCACGTCCCGATGCAGGATGCTCTGGCCGTGCGCGAACGCCAGCGCGTCCGCCACCGCGATGCCCGCCGCCACCACGTCCTGCACGGGCAACGGGCCCATGGCGCGCAACCGGTCGTGCAGCGAGCCACGTTCGTAGAACTCCATGACGATGCACGGGCGGCCGTCCGGGAGCGTGCCCGTGTCCAGCACCGTGACGATGTGGGGGTGCTGGCGGCCCAGCTCGACGGTGATGGCCAGCTCGCGGCGGAAGCGCGTCACCGTGGCCGGGTCCGTCACCTGCAGCACCTTGACCGCGACGTCGCGGCCCAAGCCGTCCTGGCGAGCGCGGTAGATCGTGCCCTCGCCGCCCTGCGCGATCACGCGGAAGCCGCTGTAGCCGGGCAACGCGATCTCCGGCGTCCGCGCGGCTCCCTGCGCGGGCGCCCAGGCCATCAGATCGTCTTCCACCGGCGGATCCTATCCCGGAGCGAGTGGGTCACCGCTGGACGTTCGCCGGGATCGGCCAGGAGGTTCAGTCGCCGACGACCTTCACCTGGAATCCCAGTGCCTGCAACATTCCCGTCAGCATCACGCGGGTGTTGTCCTCGGCCCGCTTGAGGATCTCGGACTTCTGCGCGGCCTCGGTGAGCTTGGCCTCCGCGGCGACGTAGAACCGTTGCTGGTCAGGAGGTCCCGCCAGGGCCTGCAGGTCGTTGATCAGGCCGCGTTCCTGGCTGAACACGTACGACCTGTCGTGGTGCAGGTTCGGTTTGTCCAGCTGGGGCTTCGGCACGCGCAGTTCGACGGTCTTGCCGTCCGGCGACAGGATCAGCCCGTCGTCCTTGAGCGTTCCCAGGTCCACGAAGGCGTTGACGGACCCGGCCGCGACGAACAGCGTGCGTTCGCCCGCCAGTGCGGCGGGCACCCACTTCACGTCGTTCTCGATGTCCAGCACGACCTGGAACTCGCCCGCGGCGGCGTGGTACTGGCTCAGGTCCCGCACCGACTTCAGCATCGCGGGCTGACTGCGATCGATCGATTCGTCACCGAAGGGTTTTATTTGTGTGAAACCGAACGCCGCCGCTCCGAGGAGAATGAGGACGGCCGCGACCAATGCTCCACGCGTCACCCAGCGCCTATACACCGCGATGGAGTACCCGTGGGGTGATGCGCGCACACGGTCCGTATGGGCTAATCGACCCGAGCGGAATCAGTTCCGTGTGCACGTGGTTGGCTTGGACGAGACGAGAGCGACAGTTCAGGAGGCGTGCGGTGGACCCGGAGAACCTGTACGAGGTGGACTCGGAGGTCCCGGACCTCACGGGTGCGGTGCTGCTGCACCACTTCGAGGGCTTCATGGACGCCGGTGCCGCGGGCCGTCTGCTCACCGAGCACCTGCTGGAGACCCTCGAAAGCCGTGTCGTCGCGCGCTTCGACATCGACGGCCTGATCGACTACCGGTCCCGCCGCCCGCTGATGACCTACGCGACCGACCACTGGGAGGACTACGCCGCCCCCCAACTGGTCGTGCACCTGCTGTGGGACAGCGCCGGCCACCCGTTCCTGCTGCTCACCGGTCCCGAGCCGGACCGCGGCTGGGAGGCGTTCATCCAGGCCGTGCGCTCGCTGATCGACCGCTGGGGCGTGCGTCTGACCGTGGGCTTCCACGGCATCCCGATGGGCGTGCCGCACACACGGCCGTTGAACGTCATCGGCCACGCCACGCGTCCCGAGCTCGTGTCGGAGTACCAGCCGTTCTTCAACCGCGTGCAGGTGCCCGGCAACGTGTCCGGGCTGCTGGAGTTCCGCCTCGGTCAGGCCGGCCACGACGCGATGGGCTTCGCCGCCCAGGTGCCGCACTACCTGGCGCAGTCGCAGTACCCGACCGCCGCCGTGACCCTGCTCGACGCCCTCGCCCGCGCCACTGGCCTCGCGTTGCCCATCGGGTCGCTGGTCGACGCCGCGCAGGCCGCCGACGCCGAGATCCACCGGCAGGTGGCGGACTCCGAGGAGGTCGCCCAGGTGGTGGAAGCGCTCGAGCGGCAGTACGACGCCTTCATCCAGACTGTGGGAAACACCGACCTCCCCAGCGCGGACGAACTGGGGGCCGAGTTCGAGCGGTTCCTGGCCGAGCAGCAGCGTCCGCCGGACCACCTGTAGGAGCAAGCGATGGCCACCTGGGACGACGTGCACCGGATCGCCACCTCCATGCCCGATGTCACGGAGCGGGTGCGCGAGGGCGTCGTCGACTGGAGGGTCAAGGACAAGCTGTTCGTCTGGGAACGGCCGCTGCGCAAGACGGACTTGTCGGCGCTGGGCGCGGCGGCCCCGTCCGGACCGATCCTGGCCGCCCGCGTCCCGGACCTCGGGGCGAAAGAGGCGTTGCTGGCCTCGGACCACTCGGTCTACTTCACGACGCCGCACTTCAACGGGTATCCGGCGATCCTGGTGCGGCTGGAACACATCGAGGTGGGGGAGTTGGAAGAGTTGATCGTGGAAGCGTGGCACGCGAGGGCACGGCGCCGGTGACGCTGACGAAGTGGATCCGCGAGGTCGCGGACGAGCCGTTGCTGCTGAAAGGTGATCTCTTGGCCCAGGCGGAGGAGAACACCTGGACGCTGGGCAGGGCCAAGGGGGAGACACCCGTGGTGGCGGAGGTGGTCGCCGCGTTCGAGGAGACCGCGCGGCGGCTCGGTGAGCGCGTGGCCGCGATGGAGCGGACAGCGACCTTCTACGTCTGGTGCGACGTGCGGGCAGGACACCTGAAGTGTTCGACGAGCTCGGCGAAGAAGGACGCGCTGCCGTTCGACGCCAAGGTCGATCCGGACGCGACGCTCACGGCCGTCGTCGGCGGCTATCTCGCTGACGCCTGGCCGGAAACGGACGAGGACTTCGTCCTTCCCGTGTGGACCGCCGAAGTGGGGCTCTAGTGGAGTTCCTGTGCTACCACCGGGATCGGCCCGGTTCGATGCCGGTGCGTTCCAGACTGGTCGAAGAGCACTGGTCCTACATGGACGGGTTCGAACTCATCGCCCGAGGCCCGACGTTCGCAGGCGATGTGGTCACGGGCAGCGTGCACGTCGTCGACGTGCCGGACGCGCGGGCGGCTCGTGCGTTCGCGTTCGACGAGCCCATCTACCAGGCCGGTGGCTACCGGGACGTGCTGGTGCGCAGGTGGCGCAATGCCCTCGGACGCACGATGTGGGACTTCCCCGGTGGCCGCGAGGGTGGCGGCCACCTGGTGCTCGGGTTCGGCTCCGGAGAGCCCGCGGACCTCGTCCCGGCGCGGCCGGAGGAGCTGATCGCGTACGGGCCGTTGCTCTCGGACGACGGCAACGCCTGGCTGGGCACGGCGGCGCTGGTCAGGTCGGCGGATCCGGCGGGGGTGCTGACCGCGGACCGCTACGACGCGGTCGAGGTGCACGAGTGGGAGTTCGGCGGCCGTCGCTAGTAGCTGACGAACCGGTAGTGCAGGCCTGAGCTGGACTCCAGCCACTCGCCGACGCTGACTGGCTCCCGTTCCACGGCGGGGGCGAAGGTGTCGCCCTCGAACGTCTCGCGGATCTCGGTCACCTCGACGCGGTCGGCGAACGGCAGCGTCGCCGCGTACACCGCCGACCCGCCCATCACCCACAGGTCGCCGGTGACGTCGGCCAGAGCTTTCTCCAGGCTGTCGAACGTCTCCGCGCCTTCCTGCCCGGTGCGCGACAGCACCAGGTTGCGGCGGCCCGGCAACGGGCGGAAGCGCGGGGGCAGAGACTCCCAGGTGCGGCGTCCCATGAGGACGGCCGAGCCCGCGGTGATCTCCCGGAAGTGCTTCATGTCCTCGGGAACGCGCCAGGGGATGGCGTTGTCGCGGCCGATCACGCGGTCGGCGGTCTGGGCCCAGATCAGCCCGATCACACCGCCACCGGAGCCTTGATGCCGGGATGCGGGTCGTAGCCCTCGATCGTGAAGTCCTCGTACTCGTAGCCGAACAGCGAGGCCGCCGGAGCCGTCTTCAACGCGGGGAACTCGCGCGGCTCACGGCTGAGCTGGAGTTCGACCTGCTCGACGTGGTTGTCGTAGATGTGGCAGTCGCCGCCGGTCCAGATGAAGTCGCCGACACCGAGGCCGGTCTGCGCGGCGATCATGTGCGTCAGCAGCGCGTAGGAGGCGATGTTGAACGGCACGCCGAGGAACAGGTCCGCGCTGCGCTGGTAGAGCTGGCAGGAGAGCTTGCCGTCCGCGACGTAGAACTGGAAGAACGCGTGGCACGGCGGCAGCGCCATCTGCGGGATCTCGCCGACGTTCCAGGCGGAGACGATGATCCGGCGCGAGTCCGGGTTCGTCCGCAACGTCCTGAGCACTTCGGCGATCTGGTCGACGTGCCCGCCGTCCGGGGTCGGCCACGACCGCCACTGCACGCCGTAGACCGGGCCCAGCTCGCCCTCGGGGGAGGCCCACTCGTCCCAGATGGACACGCCGTGCTCCTGCAGCCAGCGGACGTTGCTGTCGCCGCGCAGGAACCACAGCAGCTCGTACGCGATCGACTTGAAGTGCACGCGCTTCGTCGTGATCAGCGGAAAGCCGGCGGCGAGCGGATAGCGCAGCTGGTGGCCGAAGATCGACCGCGTGCCGGTGCCGGTGCGGTCCTCCTTGCGCACGCCCTCCTTCAGGACGTGGCGGAGCAGGTCTTCGTACTGCGTGTCGGGCATGAACGCACCCTAACTAATTCCAGCGGTCGAACGACGTCACCTCCGCCACGTCGCGTCGCACGGCCACGGAGAACTTCTCGGCGGGGTGGCCGAGCGGGACCATCGCGGCGATCTCCCAGCGCTCCGGCACGCCGAGCAACTCCAGCGTCTCCGCCTGACGCACCCTGATCACCGTGGTCAGCGTGGTGCCGAGCCCCAACGCGCGTGCCGCCAGGCAGAAGTTCTGCACGGCCGGGTAGACCGACGCGTGCACCGGCCCGATGTCGATGCCCTCCACCAGCGACGGCAGCCGCGGCATGAGGAAGAACACGATCACCGGCACGGACGCGAGGGTGTCGGCGAAGTGGTTCGCGGACCGGCCGATCCGCAGGCCGACCGCGTCAGTGCGTTCCGGCGCCATCTCGGCGTAGCGGGTGAACGCGCTGCGGTACAGCCTGCCCACCTCGGCGCGCACGTCCGGATCGGTGACGACCAGATAGCGCGTGGGCTGGACGTTGCCACCGGACGGCCCCTGCTGGGCTGCCCGCAGACACGTCCACACGTCGTCGACGGCCACGGGCTCGTCGGTGAACCGGCGGATCGCCCGCGTGGTCATGATCGCTTCGAGGGCGTCCATCAGAACCTCGTCATGTCCGGGGCGAGCCCGAGCTTGAGCATCGAGTAGGTCTCCAGCATCCGCCGCGACACCACCGTGTGCTGCGCGGCCACGTGCACGTCGCGCAGGCAGCGTTGCAGCGCGGACGACTCGAACACCGAACTGCCGCCACCCGCCGCGAACGCCTTCTGCGCCACGTCCGTCGCCTCACCCGAGGCGAACGAGCAGGCCAGCCGCAGCCGCGCCTTCACCGGGTCCGCGGCGGCGGCACCGGTCAGCGCCGCGTCCCAGGCCGCGCTCAGCGCCTCGTGCAGGAACGCCGTCGCCGACGACAGCCGTGCCTCCATCAGCGCGAGCTCGATCTGCACGCCGGTCTGTTCCGCGAGGCGGGACGTCGCGTACTGCGGCACCTTCTCGACGGCCAGCGCCTCGATCTCGTCGATCGCGCGGCGGGCCACGCCCAGGCACACGGACGCGACGCCCACGGCCAGGAAGCTGAAGTAGGGGAACACCGTGATCGGGCCCTCGATGCCGGGCGTGATGCCGATCGGCCACACCGCACGACGTGACGGCAGGAAGGCGTCCGTGAGAGAGAACTCGTGCGAACTGGTCGCGCGCAGGCCGGCGGCGTGCCACGTGTCGTGGATCGTCACGTCCTCACGCGGATACACGGCCAGACGCGGGCCCACGGGCGTGAGCGTGCCACCGATGACCCACGACGCGTGAGTGACGGCGCTGCCCCAGCCCCAACGGCCGGTCACGCGGTAACCGCCGTCGGTTTCCACGGCCTTCCCCAACGGCGCGGCGGTGCCCGCGATCAACGCGCGCGGATCGCCGAACACCTCATCGGCGGCGTCGACGGGCAGGTACCAGGCCAGCGACGACGAGATGGTGGTCGTCATCGCGGTCCAGCCGGTCGAGGCGTCGGACCGCGACAGCTCCTGGACCTCCCGGCTCCAGTCGGGCAGCCCGAGTTCGGAGCCGCCGTAGCGTTTCGGGGCGATCAGGCGGTGCACGCCGTGGTCGACGAGCGCGGCCAGCACCGGTTCGGTGAGGGCGCGCTGCTGCTCGGCCAACGGCGCCTCGGCGCGGATCAGGGCGTGGAGATCCATGCGCGCGATCTTGCTCCAGCGGCTACAGCTTGGCGAGCGCCTCAACGAGTGGCTTGAGCTCCGGAACGTCCCCGGCCTCCGACAGCGACGCGGAGAGCACCTCGTCGTGCGTGGGCCGGGCGAGCGCGAGCAGCTCGTGGCCCTTCTCGGTGACCTCGGTGTAGATGCCGCGCCGGTCGGTCGGGCAGAGGTAGCGGGCCAGCAGGCCGCGGTCCTCGAGTCGCGTGACCAGGCGCGTTGTAGCTGACTGGCTGAGCACCACGGCGTTGGAGAGCTGGTTCATCCGAAGGTGGAACCCGTCCTGGCGATTGAGGACGTCCAGAACGGTGTACTCGCTGACGGAGAGTCCGTGGCCCTTCTGCAGCGCTCGTTCGAGGCGGTCCTCGATGCGCGCGTGCAACGCCGCGAGCGTGCGCCATCCCTGTGCGCGCGCCTGGACGGCGTCGTCGTCCAGTGACATAGGTCAACCCTTCTCGAATAGACAGCGTGTGCAACTATTGCGTACGCTTGTAATCGTCTTCAACAAGTCTACCGGGGAGAGACATGGATCTGTCGGGACGCACGGCACTTGTGACGGGCTCCACCGCCGGCATCGGCTTCGCCACCGCCGAAGGGCTGCTCAAAGCGGGGGCCGCCGTCGTCATCACCGGCCGCGCCGAGGACCGCGTGGCCGAGGCGGTCGGCAAGCTCAGCGCCCACGGTGACGTGCGCGGTGTTGCGGCGGACCTCGCGACCGCGCAGGGCGCGGCCGAACTGACCGGCCAGGTGCCCGACGTGGACGTGCTCGTCAACAACCTGGGCATCTACGGCGCGAAGCCGGTCTTCGAGATCGACGACGCCGAGTGGCAGCGGTTCTTCGACACCAACGTCATGTCCGGCGTGCGGCTCGCCCGGCACTACACGCCCCGC
Organism: Lentzea sp. NPDC102401; assembly: GCF_044765805.1. NCBI lineage: Bacteria > Bacillati > Actinomycetota > Actinomycetes > Pseudonocardiales > Pseudonocardiaceae > Lentzea > Lentzea sp. NPDC102401. The sequence goes on from NZ_JBIWKS010000002.1 coordinate 531,074, forward strand.
ATGGTCGAACGCGGCTGGGGCCGGGTCATCTTCGTGAGCAGCGAGTCCGGCGTCTTCACGCCGACCGAGATGGTCCATTACGGCATGACGAAGACCGCGCAGATCGCCATCTCGCGCGGCATGGCCCAGGAGGTCAAGGGCACCGGCGTCACCGTGAACTCGGTGCTGCCCGGCCCGACACTGACGCCCGGTGTCGAGGAGTTCATCCGCGAGCGCGTCGGCGACGGCGGGGAGGCGGAGTTCGTCCGCACCGAACGGCCGACCTTGTTGCTGGGCCGCCTGATCCGCCCCCACGAGGTCGCGAACCTCATCACCTACGTCGCGTCGGACCTGTCGTCCGCGACCACCGGAGCCGCGTTGCGCGTCGACGGCGGCACCGCTCCGACGCTGCTCCCTTGATCGAACACAGTCCTGACCACAGTGAGGATTCCGCTTTGAACACCGTGAAGCTCAACAACGGCGTCACCATGCCCCAGCTCGGTTTCGGCGTCTGGCAGGTGCCGGACGCGGAGGCCACCCCCGCCGTCGTGGAGGCGCTGAAGGCCGGGTACCGCAGCATCGACACGGCCGCGGCCTACGGCAACGAGGCCGGCACGGGTGCCGCCATCGCCCAGTCCGGTGTGGACCGTGACGACATCTTCGTCACCACCAAGCTCTGGAACGACGACCACGGCTACGACGCGACGAAGCGTGCGTTCGACGAGTCGCTGCGCAAGCTCGGCCTCGACGTCCTCGACCTGTACCTGATCCACTGGCCGACGCCGGCGCGCGACAACTACGTCGACACTTGGAAGGCGTTCGTGGAGCTGCAGAAGGAGGGCCGCGTCCGTGCGATCGGCGTGTCCAACTTCCAGCCCGATCACCTGTTGCGGCTGATCGACGAGACCGGCGTCGTGCCGGCGGTCAACCAGATCGAGGTGCACCCGTACTTCCAGCAGAACGAGGTGCGCGCGTTCAACGCCCAGCAGGGCATCCAGACCGAGGCCTGGTCGCCGCTCGGCCAGGGCGGCGAGCTGCTGAGCGACCCGGTCGTCCAGAAGATCGCGCTGGCGCACGGCAAGTCGGCCGCGCAGGTCGTGCTGCGCTGGCACCTGCAGATCGGCAACGTCGTGATCCCGAAGTCCGTGACGCCGTCCCGGATCCGGGAGAACATCGACGTGTTCGACTTCGAGCTGCCGGACGCCGAGATCGAGGCGCTGTCCACTCTGGACCGCGGCGGCCGCATCGGCCCGAACCCGGACGAGCTCAACTAGTCGCCGAAATACGAAGCCCCGGCCCGCATGATCGCGGTCCGGGGCTTCGTCGGCGACGGGCCGAGGACTAGGCCCGCATGACTGTGGCGATCGGGATCCGTGCCGCCCGGATGGCCGGGATGAGCCCGCCCAGCACACCGGCGACGAGGCCCGCGATCACACCGGCGACACCCGCCTCCCACGGGAAGGCGGTGCCCACCAGCGACGGGAAACGGCTGCCGAACATCATCAGCGCCACCTGCAAACCGGCGGCGCCCGCGCCGATCGCGAGCGCGGCGGTCAGCAGACCGGTCAGCAACGTCTCCGCGAGCACGATGCCCGCCAGCAGCAGCCGGGACATGCCGACCGCGCGGCGCAGCGCGAACTCCTCGACGCGCTCACCGACGGTGGCGAGGCCGACGTTCAGGATGCCCGCGACACCGATCAGCAGCACCAGGAACGCCATGCCGAGGAAGATCAGTTGCATGATCCGCAGCTGGGACTCCATGCGCTCCTTGGACTTCACCGCCTGGAACTGCATCTGCTCCTGCGGCAGGCCCGCGCCGACGAGCTTGGCCTTGAGCAGCTGCTGCAGGTCGTCCGTGCCCGGCTGCATGAACAGCTCGAGGCTCGTGCCGCCGCCGCGGAACTGGTTGGCGTTGCTGGTCGCGGTGGCCGACGGCATCCACGTGCGCAGCTCGTCGAGCCGCATGTAGACGCGCGGCTGCATGTCGCCGTCCTGCACCACACCGATGATCTGCGGCGTCACGTGGTGGGTGGCGCCCTCGATCGTCATCTCGCCGGGGACGCGGTACTGCCGCAGGCCCTTGGCGGCCTCCTCGTTCAGCACGATCCGGGGAGCGAGCGACGGCGCGGTCCCGAAGTCGAGCCAGCTGCCGGAGACCGCACGGAACGGCTTGAACGGGCGGATGTCGCCGGTCAGCGCGACCATGCTGACCTCGATGGCCTGACCGTCCGGCTTCTTCTCCGGCTCCTTCTGCTCCTGGCACGTGCCGTCGGCGTCGCAGATCATCCGCGGGCCGTAGTAGTTCCCGCCGCGGCCGGCGTACTCGAACGGCATGCCGCCCTCGTTGATCGGCCGCACACCGGGCTCGCCGATGATCGCCTGCGAGCTGATCATCGCGACGGCGTCGATGCGGCCCTTGAACGTCGACTCGACGATCGCCGGCGCGCCCTTCTCACCGGGTACGTAACCCCGGATCGTGCCGTCCTTGCCCGACTGCAGTTCGACGTCGGTGAGCATCGCGCGTTCGGCGATCTCCGACCCCGCCTGCACGGCCACGACGGCGAGAACACCCAGGAACAGCGAGACCATCGAGAGGAACGTGCGCAGTTTTCGGGCGCGGATGCCCTGTCCGCCGATGACCAGGGCGGACCGGAACTTGCCGGAAAGCATCAGTTGAACCGCCCGTCGCGGAGCTCCATCACGCGGCCCATCTTGCGCGCGTGGTCGTGGTCGTGCGTCACCAGCACGAGGCCACAGCCCTGCCTGGTCGTGTTGAGCAGCACCTCGACGACGAGGTTGCCGGTCTCGGTGTCGAGCGCGCCCGTGGGCTCGTCGGCGAGGATGATCCGCGGCTGCCGCACGAGTGCGCGGGCGATCGCCACGCGCTGCTGCTCACCACCGGAAAGCCTGGTGGGCTTGGACTTCGCGAGGTGCGCGATGCCGACCTGCTCCAGGGCCTCCATCACCAGCTGCTTGCGCTTGCGCCGCGCCGACCAGCCCTGGCCGTTCACCAGAGCCATCGCCACGTTCTGCGCCGCGGTGAGGTGCTTGAGCAGGAAGAAGCGCTGGAACACGAACCCGAACTCCGCGCTGCGCAACGCCGCGGCCCTGCGTTCGGGCAGCTTGGTGATGTCGTTGCCGTGCAGGAAGTACTGGCCCTCGTCGGCGCGGTCGAAGAGCCCGATCAGCGACAGCAGCGTCGACTTGCCGGAGCCGGACCGGCCGAGGATCGCCACGCTCTGTCCAGGATGGACGGTGAAGTCCACGCCGGACAGGATCGTGCGCGGTTCCCCTTGCCCCTTCAGGACCTTCGTGATGCCGTTGAGCTGCAGCAGCGGTGCCTGCACCTGAACCGTGGGTTGATCGAAGGACTGCGTCATCACGGACCCGTCGGCTTGGTCTGGTCGCCGCCCTGCTGCTGACCCTCTGGCAGGTTCGGGCCCGGCACGGCCAGTTCCTCGTCGCCGGTGAGGCCCGACTTGATCTCGATGACCTTGCCGTCGGTCAGCCCCAGCACCACGTCGGTGGTGCGGCGCGAACCGTCACCCGCGATGACGTCGACCTTGCCCTTGCCCTGCGCACCCGCGACGGCCTCGACCGGGACGACCAGCGCCTGCGCCGACTTGCCGGTGGTGACCTCGATCGACGCGCTGGCGCCGTTGATCATCTGCACGTCGGCGGGCGCGGTGCACACGATGCGCAGGCCCGTGGAGCCGCTCGGCTGCTGCGTCTGGTCCTTGGGCTGCTGCTGTTGCTGCGGCTGGTCCTTCTTGTCGTCCTTGGTGTCCGGCGTGACCGGCGGCTTCTCCGGGATCGTGCCCTGCGGCAGCGCGGCGATCGTGCCGAGCACCGCGCACGGGAACGGGCCGGGACCGTTCTTGATCTGCACCACCACGTCGGTGAGCGCACCGTTGATCTTGTACGCCTGCTGGCCGTCGATGTCGCCGACGATCGCGTAGCCGACGTGCTTGGCCGACGCGATCGGCATGCCCGCCGTCACCGTCGCCTTGTCGTCGACGAGCCTGCCGCTGAACGTGGATCCCGGCGGCGCCTCGACGTAGTTCGGCGTCTGGTCCTTCCACACCGTGGCGACCCGGATGGGCCTGGTCGGCGTGCCGTTGGGCGCCGGGACGTCGAAGTACCGCACCTCGCCCGCGACCGGTGCGACGAGCCCGAACGTCGGGTTCATCTCGACCTTGCCGGTGATGCTGATCTTGGTGCTCAGGTCCTGCCTGGTGGGCTTGACCTTGGTCATCGGCGTGCCGCGCGGCGCCAGCTCCGGATTGGTCTGGTCCGGACCTGACGGACTGCACGCCGCCACGGTCACCGTGACCAGCGCGCACAGCGGCGCGAGAACAATTTTGCGCACGAACGTCCCCCATGTCGTTTCGACCAACCTACCGATAAGGACACCTGATAGGTCCCGGAGGTTGCATCAGTCTTTCGGCCGATGTCCCTCGACGTTTCGGCCCTGATCGAAACTAGCGGCTCAGCGTGGCCGCATAGGTGGAAAGCGCTTCACGGTCCGGCTGGCCGGTCTTCGCGATGAGCGAGGCGACGTGCTTTTCCACCGTACGCGGCGAGATGTGCAGCCGGGTCCCGATCGCCTTGTTGCCCATTCGGTCGGCCAGCAGCACGAACACCTCGAACTCGCGCACCGTCACGCCGCGCCCGCGCAACTGCCGCGGCACCTGTTCCGTGCCGTTGCGGCGTTGCTGGACGGGTGCACCGGCCTGGCGCAGCAGGCCGCGGCACGCCGACGCCACCGCCGGGATCGTGGCCTGGTGGAAGTACTCCTCGGCCGAACGCAGCCAGGACACGGGATCGCCCCAGCCCGTCGCCTCCGCCGCGATCAGCCGCCGGCCCAGGTGTCCGGCCAGCGGATACGGCTCCGAGGCTTCCTGGGCGTGCTGGAAGGCTTCCAGGGCCTCGGCGAACCGGTTGTCGCGACCGAGGAGCACGGCGCGCGCCAGTTCGGTGAACTGCCGGTTCCACCGCATTCCCGAGGCGGAGGCGGCGGTCAGCTCCCAGTAGTCCGGCCAGCCGAACCGGCCGTCGAGCACGCCGAGCAGCACGCGCATTCCGCGCGTGCCGGAAAGGTGGAACGTGGTGGGGTTCTGCGATTCCAGCGCGAGCGCGCGGTCGAGCTCCGCCATCGCCAGCGCGTGGTTCTCCTCCAGCAGGGCGCAGAACGCGCGGGCGAGCCCGAAGCACAACGGATACTCCTGCGCCCCGTTCTTCGCGACCGCCTCGAACTCGCTGATGGCGTCGTCGGTCTCGGCGCGGTTGCCCCGGTGCGCGGCCAGGGTCGCCTTCGCCATCAGCAGATAGCGGGTCAGCGCGTGGAACCGCAGGCGGGTCGTCGTGCGCAGGCACCGTTCGATCTCCTCAGCCGCCACCGCGTAGTCCCCGGTCAGCACGGACTGCAGCGCCAGGATCGCGTCCACGTTGTGCGCCACCGTGATCGCGCCCGCCCGGCACGCCTCGGCGTGCGTGCGGCCGAGTGACGCGGTGGTGCCGTGCTGCAGCCAGTCGTTGCCCGCCAGGCGAACCAGCGCGTAGACGTGCTGGATCGGCATCTGGTGCGTGTCCGCGAGCGCGAGAGCCTTGCTGAAGCAGGTGTTCGCCTCGTCGATGTCCTGCTCGCGCGCGATGATCCCGAGCAGTTGCCACGCCTCGCACGCGACCGTCGGCAGTTGCGCCCGGTCCGCCGCCAGCGCGGCCTGTCTGGCGAGGCCCGCGGCCGAGGAGATCCGGTCGGGGCTCGGGATGTTCAGCGTCAGGTAGGCGGAGTTGACGTCCAGTTGCGCGACCAGTTCGTCGGGCGCGTCCGGTCCGAGCAACGTCCGCGCGAGGCGCACCTGTTCCACGCCTTCGGTGAACCAGCCGGCGAGGTAGGCGACGCGGGACAGTCGCGTGTGGAGCTTCGCGCGCAGCGGCCCGTCCAGGCCCTGGAGGTCCTTCATCTCCAGGGCGAAGGCGCGTTCGAAGTCGCCCGTCTCGGCCAGCGCCGGCAGCAACGTGTCCAGAACGCCGGCGCGCGCGTCGCCGGTGAGCAGGCTCTGCGCGCGGTCGAGCAACGTGACGGCCGATTCCGCCGCACCACCCGCCAACGCCCGTGTGCCCGCCTCGGCGAACAGAAGTCCTGCCTGTGTCGGCGATCCCGCGTCGAACCGCAGCTTGGCGACGAGCGGGCACCAGTCGCCGGGCAGCCCGGCGTGCAGGTCCTCGATCGCGTCGGCCGTGCGCCACGACAGGTCCACGCGTTCGGCCGGCGTCAGCTGGGCCAGCAACGCGTCCGCGGTGAGCGGGTGCCGGAACGCGTACCAGTCCGGCGCGGGCTCGTCCGGCGTCACGAGCTGCGCGGCCACCCCGGCGTGCAGGTGGCTGAGCAGCGCGCGGTCGTCGGTGCCGGTCACCTTCTGCACCACGGAGAGCGGGAACCGGTGGCCCAGCACCGCCGCGATGGACAGCACCTCGCGGCCCTGCGGCCCCAGCCTGTCCGTGCGGTGCGCGACGCTGCGCACGAACGCCGCCGGCACCGGCAGTTTCAGCTCGCCCAGCACCTGCCAGCCGTGCGCCCCGGCCACCAGCAGGCCGCCACTGACCATGCCGTGCAGCAGTTCCTCGATGACGAACGGGTTTCCGGCGCTGTCCGTCCACAGGCGATCGACGAGTTCCGCCGGGATCAGCTCGCTCTCCAGACACGCGGCCGTCATCTGCCCGACCTCGTCCTGTGACAACCGGTGCAGCTCCACCAGCCGGCCGGAGCCGCGTTGTCCCATCCGGTGCACGAGTTCCAGCGCGTGGCCGGGTTCGGTGCGGATCGTGGCGAGCAGCAGGACCGGCTGGTCCTCCAGGTTGTCCGCCAGGTACTCCACGACGGCGAGCGTCTCCGCGTCCGCCTCGTGCAGGTCTTCGAGCACGAGCAGGCACGGCGTCTTGCGCGCGACCGAGGCGAGCAGCCGGAGCACCGCTTCTGCCAGAACCACGACAGATTCCGTCGTGGACCGGTGGTCGTGCCACTCCGGGATCAGCGTGCCCAGCACGGGTTTGTACGGTCCCAAGGCGGAGTCGTCCGGCGGTTCGCCGCGAAAAAGACCCAGAAGTGCTTCCGCGATTGGACGAAACGGCACCATCGGCCCGATCGTCGTGCCGCGTCCTTTGAGCACCCGCATGCCCTCGTCGTACGCGTGGCCCGCCGCGTACCGGGCGAGCCTGGACTTGCCGATCCCCGCCTCCCCGGTGAGGAAGACGGCGCCGCCACGGGACTCGCGCGTGTGTCCGAGTGCCCCCGTGATGGCCGTGACCTCGCGGTCACGACCGACCACGTGGGGCGCTCTGGTCTGCATGTCTGGGACCCTAACGGTCCTGTGCAGTTCTCCGTATCGGCTGCCCAGGCGTATTAGGGGTGAAAGTTTCCTACTTGTCGCTCACCGTGGTGTCCGAGATCGCGGGTGTGATGGCCACGAACGCGCTCATCGCCATGGTCACACCCATCAACGCACGCGCCCGCGCACCCGCGAAGGTCTTCGGCGCGAGTTCCATCTCCCCGATCGCGTGCTCGGCCGGGTCGGGCTGGTCGGCGGTGCGGTGCAGGGACTCGTTCATCAGGTGCACTCCTCTTTGTCAGGTGACGATTGCAGTAGCAGGACCGACGGGACCGGGAACCCCTGGCGCAGCAGGCCGTGACCGATGCCGGCCAGACCTGTGAACAGGCCGGGTGACGGCACACCGCCCGGGGTGGCGCAGTGCGCGCCGTGTTCCTCCAGTGCTCCCAGCAACAACGCCGTGCGACGGGTCGCCGCGCTGGGGTGGTGCGCGGCCAGTGCTTCGACGACACCCAGTTCGCCGTGGCAGAGACTCATGTCCCGCAACGGTTTCCTGGACGCCAGCAGACCGGCCAGGCGCTCGTCGTCCCTGGCGAGCGCGGCACCGGCCAGGCCCGTGCACCAGCCGGTGTCGGTCGGGTCGATGGCGTCGCTCTCCAGGAACGATCGTGCGGTCACGTCAGATAACTCGTCGCGGACCGTGGCCGCGTAACGCCTCAGCGCCCATCCGATTCCCGCATGGCCGCGGGCGAAACCATTCGCGGGACAAATAGCACCACGCAGAGCGGACGCGTAGTGATCGGCCAGCGCGAGTGCGTCCGGCGTGCCGACGGCGAGCATCGCGGCCAGCGAGCCCGCGACGCCGTCCACGACGGTGAGCGACGAATCTTCTTTCGGCATCAGCCGCACGGCCTGGGTCAACAGCTCGTCGTCCAGGCCGAGCAACGAAGTGAGACGCGCGAGCCCGTAGCAAATGCCGCCCAGGCCGTGGATCCCGCCGCCGGCCGCCGTGACGAGTTCAGGCTCCCCGGCGAACATCTCCAGCAGCGCCGGCAACGGCCGCAGGGCGTCGCGCGCGAACTCCTCGTACCGCGCGGCGCCGGTCAGCGCGCCCAGTTCGGCCAGGAACAGCGCCACCCCCGTGTAGCCGTTGGACAGGCCGGCGCCGAGCGGCTGCACCGTCCAGTGCCGGTCGTCGACCAGTTCGAGCCCGAGCCAGTTGACGCGGTCCTTGCCGGTGACGGCGTGCGCGAGGATCTGGTCGGCGATCCCGCACGCGGCGACCAGCAGCCGGGCCGGATCCGGATCGACCGGCGCGACGTGCCCAGACACCGCGACGCCGCTGTGGTGCGACACCGGCCGCGGCCGTGACGCCAGCAGGGCCGTGATCACCCACTGCTGGTCGTGCCGGTCGACCTCGCTCATCGCCAGGATCTTGCGCGTCACGGCGTGCAGTCCGGGCTCCGGCAGCATCCCCGGCAGCCGGAGCCCGGACGCGGTCCACAGGTCGGTCGACCCTGGCCGGCACGTGAACAGCGGCACGTCACCGCGCCACAGGTCGGAGACCTCGAACGGCACCAGCCGGTCGAGCAGCGGATCGTCGACCACCAGCACGCCGAACGCCAGGTCGCGGTCGAGCGCGTCGGCCAGCACGGACGGATGCGTCGACTCGTCCAGCAACCGCGCGTACTGCCGTGTCGCGCGTGCCACGAACCGCACTTCTTCGTTCACACAGGCCTTCACGAGCCGCAGAAGCTCGTCGCGATGCGTCACGATCGCGTCGTAGCCCGCGCGGAACCCGGCCAGCAGCGAGTCCTGGTAGTCGGCTGGTTCGGCGGGCTCACCCTGCAACAGCGGCCGGTTGAGCGCCCCCGACGACGTCTTGGGGCGCCTGACCAGCCGCATCCGGTCGGTTCCCGCGTCGGCCCAGTCGACCGCGTCCAACGGCGACAGCACGCCGTGGTCACCGCCGACCCCGGACACGTCCGCGACGCCGTTGTCGCCCAGCAGCACGTGGGGGAGCAGCGCCGTGCGGTGCACGGAACGCACCAGGGCGAGCGTCGCGGGATCCGTGCCCGGTGTGAGCGTGGGGTGGAACAGCGTCTCGACGTCCACGAGCACCGGCTGGTCGCCGCACGCGATGAGGTTCTCGTAGTGCATGTCGGTGCCGTCGACCGCGTAGAGCAACGCGAGCAGCGCGCCGAGTCTCTTGTAGAACTCGGCGACCCCGGCGACGTCCGCGCACGGCACGTACGGGATGTGCTCCAGCCAGCCATAGCCGTCGCGGGGGAGCAGTCGCGGCGTGCGGAACTCGATCCCGGTGCGCCGGGAAAGCCAGTCGAGCTGGTCCTGGAACCGCGCGTGCAGCCCGACCGGTCGTGGCCGGTAGATCAGCCTCTGGCCGGACTCGAAGGTCAGGACGGCCACGGTCCGGCCCTGCCGGTGTGCGTCGCCCTGGCCCATGTCGATGGAGATCAGCGCGCCGGGATCGGTGTTCTCGAAGATCGTCCGGATGATCTCCCCGCGGTCGCGGGTGAACCGCGACGACAGCTCGTGGTGCGTGGAAACCGCCTGTTCACAGGCCTGCGCGAGCAACCGGGCCAGCACCGGGTAACGGTTGAAGACCGACGACAGGCTCAGCGTCCTGGTGAACTCGGTGAACCGCTCGGAACTGGTGGGCGCGGTCAGCGCGTCCCGCGCGTTGTGCAGCTCCAGCACGAGCGTCCGCGCCGCGATGGCCACCAGCCGGCGACCGAGCTGCTCGGCGAACGCCGCGTCGAACGGCGGCGCGACCTCCGTGCGGGACGCGTCGATCAGCGGGCGCAGAGCGTGCGCGAAAGCCGCTGTCCAGCTCTCGCCGGTGCTGGTCTCGGCCGCGGAGGTCACGCGGCCAACCTCGCACGCGCGGGCGGGCGGCACATGGGGACCAACCCCCCAGATTTGCGGGCGGACGTGAATATGGGGGATCGCCACCCATGTTTCGGCGGCCGATTCACCCGAGACTCGATGTCCGAGGGAGGGGAACGGGATGAGGGAGTTCGGAGAACTGCTGCGCACGCACCGCATCGGCGCGGGCCTCACCCAGCAACAGCTGGCTGACTTCGCGATGGTGAGCGTGCGGGCCATCCGCGACCTGGAATGCGGCCGCACCCGCTCACCGCGGGCCGAGACGGTGCGCCTGCTCGCCGACGGGCTGCGGCTCGACGAGGCCGGCCGCGCGGACCTGCAACAGGCGGGAGGCCGGGCAGCGGGCCGCACCGCCGTGGCGCCGCCCGCACCGGCCGGGCAGGCGGGCCTGATCGTGGGACGGGAGGCGGAGGCCGCGGCGCTGTCGGCGTTGCTGACGGAGGGACGGCCGGACGCGGGAGGCTACGAGTCCCGGCGGCTGGTCACCATCACCGGCGTGAGTGGTGTCGGCAAGACCCGGCTCGCCTTGGACGTCGCGGGCGAGCTGCACTTCCGGCACGGCTGGTCGGTCCTGTGGCACCCGGCGCAGGCGAACCCGTCCGTCGACGACGACCAGGACACCGTCCTCGTCACCGACCGCCTGCCGGACCCGAGTCTGCTGGAGGCGCACCCGAGGCTGCGGATCGTCGTCACGGCACTCGCGCCGACCGGGCTGGCCGACGAGCACGTGTTCCCGCTGGGAGCGCTGGCCGACGACGCCGCGATGCGGGTGCTGCTCACGCACGTGCACCGGGTGCGGCCCGCGTTCAAGCCCGAGCCGGCCAACCAGGCCGCGCTCATGGGTCTCGTGCACGAGCTGGACGGGCTGCCGTCCGCACTCGAGTTCGCGGCCGGGTGGTTCATGGTCTACTCGCCGCAGCACCTGCTGGACCGGCTGCGGACCAACCCGCTCGACCCGACCTCGGCGCACCTGCGCGACTCGCTGCGCCGCTCGCTGTCCACCGTGGACGACGAGGGGCGGGAGCTGCTGGTGCGGATGGCCGGGGGAGACGACGCCGAGCCTGGCCGGTCCCTGCGGGACCTGTGCGTGCGCGGGCTCGTCCGCCGTGCCGGATCCCGGCACGAGGTGCTGAACCTCGTCCGCGCGGCGGTGCTGGAACCGATGTCGGGGCCACACCTCGCGGGAGGGGTGGCCCTGACCGGCCCCTGCTAGAACGCGGCGGTCAAGCACGCGAGGCGGTCACCGGCGGTGCCCGCCTTGCCGTGCTCGGTGCTGGTGTGCGCGGCGTGCACGATGACGGCGTTCGCCTCGCCCTTGCGGAACTCCCACTTCACCGTCGCCGTGCCGGTCGCGGCGCCCTGCGCGTCGGTGGTGAAGTCCAGCCAGATCTCGTTCTGCGCGTTGGCGTACTTCGGGTCGACGCTCGGCGACACCGGGTCCTTCTCGTTCTGGTAGTGCGGGCCCGAGTCGGCCGGCTTGGCGCCGCACGGCTTGGTGTGCACGTGCGAGCCGTACTTCGTGTTCGGCAGCAGGCCGGACACCTTCAGCTCGACCGTCGTCTGTCCATTCGCGACGGACGATCCGGTGGAGAGCTTGGCACCCAGCGGGATCCGCGTCACGTCGTAGGTGATGCCCTTGGGCTGGTCACCGGACGCCGCGGGCGCCGCCACGTCGGTCTCCGCCACCGGCTTGACGGCCTGGGTCTGCGGTGCGGACGGGGGTGCCGGCTCGCTCGAACAGGCGGCCAGTCCTCCGGTGAGCAGTACGGCTCCCGCGAGGGTCGCCACAGTCGTGCGCATGTTTCTCCTTGAGTCAGCTGCGTTCCAGGTTCCCATCCCCTTCACGTTCACGATCGGGTGACTGGTTCAGATCGGCCGAGACGAGGTCCGTGAGCGCGTCTCGATAGGCCGTGCACAGGTGGTAGTCGCTGTGAGTCTCCACTTTGTCCGGTGACCCGTTCGTCTCGCCGGCGCGCCGGTCGAGGTCGTTGGGTTCCCAGCCGTGCACGGGAAAACCCAGGTAGTCGGTGCGGCGCCACAGGTTGATCCAGTTCTTGCCCATCAGCCTGGTGAGTCCGCGTTCCGGTGTGCTGCCGGGATTTCGGTGCCACGGATCGCACGAGAACAGTGCGCCCGCACGGACTTCCGGTGTGCCCAGGACCGAAGGACCCAGCAGTTCGGGGAAGATCCGCCCGAAGTACGGCCGCAGCTGCACGCCGTAGGTGAGCAGCCGCACGCGCTGGAGATACCCCTCCGGCAGCGCGAACAGCGCCGCCACCGCCAGCACGGCGCCCAGGCTGTGCGCGGACAGCACCACCCGGTGATCAGGCGACTCGTCCAGGAACTCGCGGGACCTGTCCGCGATCTCCGGCACCGCGCGCTCCGCGTAGCAGGGCGGCGCGAACGGGTGGGCGGTGCGCGGCAGGAAGCACATCAGGTCCCACACCAGGCCGAGCGGCCGGCGGTTGGTCAGCATCCCCGCCCCGACGAACGACCCGATCACCGCGACCCCGGCGAGCCCGGTGACCCAGTCGCCCTTGCCCACCACCCACGTCACGCCCGACCACTGCGACCACGAAGGCGAGGCGAACGTCAGGTAGCAGGTCAGCACCAGGGCGAGCACGCCCAGCGTCGACAGCACACCCGCCGCGGTCTCCGCCCGGTGCGTCACCGCGACCACGTGCCGCGTCCGCACGACGAGCACCTCGGCGTCGTCGTCGAGCACGGCGGGCTTGGTCACCCGCGGCAGCAGCACGACGGCCTGCGCGATCACCAGCAGCACCAGCGGAACCAGCGCGACGGCGAACGCGGCGCTGAACCACGAGTAGAACGGCGGCGCCTGAAGGCCCGTGCCGACCCAGCCCCGGAACGTCAGCACCAGCACGGTCGCCATCGTCACCGACGACGTCAGCGACAACCCCAGCAGCACACCGGGACCGGCGCCACGCCAGGCCTGCCACTGGTCACCGTCCCGCGGCCGGGCGCGCCACGCCAGCGCCCCGCCGACCACGGCCGCACCGATCCAGGCGAGCGGAACCCAGTACGTGGCGACCATGAAAGCCACGAACAGCACGAGCAGGACCAGCGGCCCCTTGGCGTCGTTGCGCCGCCACGACCACGCCGCCAGCACGGACCCGAGCAGCGCGACCGTGACGACCGGCGGTCCCCACGACGTCAGCCACAACGGCCCGTCGAACGCCGGCTCGATCGCGTACAGACCGAACCCGTGCGCCACCAGCAGGAGCACCGCCGAGATCATCAGCAGCCACGACCACAGGCCGCCCTTCTCGGTCGACGGCACGTCCGGGCAGTCGGTCGCCGTCACGACCACCCGCGCCATCACGACCGCCAGCACCCCGGCCGCGAGCACGGTCAGCACCAGGAAGAACCCGTGCCGCCACAACTGGGTGCTCGTCACCAGCACCACCACGCAGCACCCCGCCGAGATGTGCAGCCGGGTGAGCCGCCGGATCCGCGGGCTGCCCTCCCACATCGACGCCCTGCTGAGCATCACGCCCGGCCGCCGCACGGGCTTGCGCCGCATCGCCGCCTGCTCGTACCTGTTGCGCGACAACGAGGTCAGCGCCACCAGTCCGAGCAGCAACAACACCGGCACGACGGACGCGGCGAGCACCCTGACGTGCCGCGCGGGATCGCCCAGCACGTCCAGGAAGTCCGGCAGACGCTTGCACGTGGTGCCGGGCAGCGAGCACTGGATCGCGTAGACGTCGATCGCCACCTCGCACACCGAGAGCACCAGCAACACCGTCAGCCCCAGACCGAAGAGCCGTGTCGAGGCCGCGCCGCGCCCGGCGTTCCACCAGACCATGTGCCTGGTCGTCGGCGTCGAGTCGTCGGGGAGTTTCCGCGACCAGTAGGCGACGTTCGCCAGTCCGAACGGCAGCAGCAACGCCCATCCGACGCGCCCCAGCACGTTCGCGAGCACCGACGGCACGCCGCTGCCCGGCACACCCGGACTGCTGCGCGCCATGCCGCCCCACGAGTACGCCTCGCGCCGCACGGCCGCGGGCACCTGCCCGGCGTGATCCGGCGGCAGCTCGGCGAGCCTGTCCGGCTTCGGCCGCCAGAAGCTGCCGAACCGGTCGCCGCGGAACTGTTCGACGGCGTGCTCGGGGAGGGCCAGCATCGCGTCCGGGGGCGTGTTGTTGACCCCGTGGATGCGCAGTTCCAAGAACCGTGGGTTCATGACCGGCCTCCCCTTTACTCCAGTTGTCGTCCTGAAAACTGCTCCAGTTAGCGGCCGAACGGGTGAAACAGGTGTATCCAGGCGCCCTGGAAAGCCTCTACTGGACAAGGAGGCCCCACCATGACCACAACCGCTCACCCGAACGTCGCAAACTCCGTCGGACTCGCCGAGTTCCTCGCGACGGCGGGCACCCTCACCCTGGCGCAGCGCAAGCTCATCGTCGACCAGGCGCTGATCCTGCTGGAGCAGAACTACGCGCACCTGCCCCTCAAGGTCGCCATGCACGCGGTGAACCCTGTGCAGAGACTCAGGGTTCTCCGAGCCAGACTCGAACGGCAGACCGACGCCACGGCCGAGGCCGAGTGGCAGTTCCACCGCGAGCTGTCGAGCACCTTCCACTCGGTGCGCGACCTGCACACGAACTACCTGCTGCCCGCGCCGTTCGCGGGCAGGATCGCCTTCCTGCCGTTCCAGCTGGAGCGCTGTTTCGCCGCCGACGGCACCGAGCAGTACGTCGTCGCCCGCACGGTCGCGGACTTCGACGGTCTCGCGATCGGCGCTGAGGTGACGCACTGGAACGGCACGCCGATCGCCCGCGCGGTGGCGTTGAACGGCGCGGTCTTCGCGGGCAGCAACACCGCCGCGAACCTGGCCCGCGGCCTCGAGTCGCTCACGTTGCGCCCCTTGGTGATCCAGCTCCCGCCCGACGAGGACTGGGTCGTCGTCAGCTACCGCGACGAGACCGGCGCCGCCGGGGACATCCGGGTCGACTGGCAGGTCACGGAGAACCTCCCTCCGATGACCGACGTCGACGCACTGAGCCCGGCCGCGGCCGCCCAGGGTGTCGACCTGGACTCGGACGAGAAGGCGCGCGCCAAGAAGTTGTTGCACGCGCCCAAGGTCGTGCAGGCCGAGGCCGCCGGTGGCGCGGTCGCGATGGCGTCCCAGGACGTCGCGACGACGATGCCCGGCGTGTTCCGGGCGCGTCCGGTCGCCACGCCGTCCGGCACGTTCGGGCACCTGCGGATCTTCACGTTCAGCGTCGACGACCCGCAGGCGTTCCTCGCCGAGTTCGTCCGGCTCGCGAACCTGCTGCCGCAGAACGGACTCATCGTCGACGTCCGCGACAACGGCGGCGGCCACATCTTCGCCTCGGAGTTCCTGCTGCAGACGATGACGCCGAGGTCCGTGCAGCCGGAGCCCGTGCAGTTCCTGAGCACGCCGCTGAACCTGCGGATCTGCCGCCGGCACGCGGAGGACCCGACCGGCCAGATCGACCTCGGCCCGTGGTTCCCGTCGCTCGACAGCTCGACGGAGACGGGCCAGGCGTTCTCCTGCTCGCACACGATCACACCGGTCGACGGCGCGAACGCGGTGGGCCAGACCTACCACGGCCCGGTGCTGCTGATCACCGACGCGCGCTGCTACTCGGCCACGGACATCTTCGCCGCGGGCTGGGCCGACCACGACCTGGGCCCGATCCTCGGAGTGGACGACAACACCGGCGCGGGCGGCGCGAACGTGTGGACGCACGGTCTGCTGAAGACGCTGCTGACGATCCCGGCGCCGGGTGACGCCGAGTCACCGTACAAGCCGTTGCCCAACAGGGCGAACATGCGCGTGTCGATCCGCCGCACGTTGCGCGTCGGCAAGCTCGCCGGAACGCCGGTGGAGGACCTGGGTGTGCGCCCGACGCACCAGCACAAGGTCACGCGCGCGGACCTGTTGCAGGGCAACGTGGATCTGCTCGCACGGGCGGGAGAGCTGTTGAAGGCGCTGCCGGTGCGGCGGCTCGGAGTGGCGGTCGAGGGAACGACCGTCTCCCTGGACACCGTGAACCTCGACCGGGTGGACGTCTACGTCGACGGCCGCCCCGCCACCTCGCTGGACGTGACCGACGGCGCGCACACCGCGACGTTGACCGCGACCGGGCGCGAGGTGCGCGTCGAGGGGTTCGCGGACGGGCAGCTGGTGGCCGCGCGCAAGGTCGCCAGCTGATCGAGCGGGCGCTTCCGGTGACTCCATGACCGGAAGCGCCCGCTCTCTCTTCGAGCTAGCGCGTGAACGTGTACGCGCGGTCCGACGCCACCGCCGCCAGCTGTGCCTCGGTGCCCGGCGTCCAGCTCTGCACGTAGACCACCTCACCGTTGCGGCGGAAGTTCCACGCGGTCGCGGTGCCGTACAGGTCGTTCTTGGTGAAGACCGTCACGCCACCGCGGTGGTCGCTCTCCCTGCCGGTGCACGTGTTCTGCTCGCAGACCTGCGCCGGCGAGTTCGAGAAGAAGCCCGGCGCGTTGACCTGCATGAACACCGTGTTGCCCTGGCCGCCGACGGTGAACTCGGTCCAGTTGGTCATGTACTGCATGTCGTCGAACACGCCCTCGGCCTCGCCACCCCAGTTACCGGGCTCGACGTTCTGCGCGCCGCGGAAGACCTTCGGGAAGGTCTGCTGCAGGCGAGCGGTGAACCCGGCCGCCTGCTTCTCCAGTTCCGCCTTGGTCTTGTGGACCGGCGTGACGTCCTTCGGCGGCCACGTCAGGCCGGTCTGAGCGGACGCCGTGCCCGCGAGACCGAGAAGTGCCAAGCCCGTCAGGGCAGCCGCCATCACGTTGCGCATGCGCATAGTTCCCCCTGGTGATCGTTCGCTTGCGAAGGGAAGACGCCAGGTGATCACCGGAGGTTGCGTGCGAGATCGTTTCTACAGCCAGCCTCGCCGCATCGCCTGAACACCTGCCTGGAACCGGGTCTGCGCCCCGCACCGGTCCATCAGCTGCCGCACCCGGCGCTGCACGGTCCGCGGCGCGAGCCCGAGCTGCCGTGCGATCGACTCGTCGGTCAGCCCGGCGGCGAGCAGGCCGAGCAGGTTCGGGTCCACGTCGGCCGCCGCCGCGTAGATGCCGCCGGGGCTGAACGGGATTCCCTTGTCCCAGTACAGCTCGAACGTCGACCGCAGCACGTCCAGCAGCGCGGACGGCCGGATCAGCAGGACCTTGTCGATCACGTCGCCGGACGCCACCGGCAGCACCGCCGCGTGCGCGTCGATCACGGCGAGCTTGAACGGCAGCGTCGGCGTGACGCGGGCCCGTTCGCCGGCCGCGACCAGTTCGATGATCTCGGTGACGCGGCCCGGCAGGTCGACGGCCGACCTGTCGTAGACCACGCGCCACTGCACGTCGCGCTGCCGCGTCGAGTCCTCCAGCTCGGCGTGCTCCTCCTGCGGCGACAGGTACGGCGGCTGGTCCAGGACGCAGACCTCCTCGCGCGCGCCGCCCAGCAGGGTGCGCCACAGATCGCGCACGGCGTCCTTTCCGGACACCACCTCGACGAACGCGTTGTCCGCCAGTTCCTCGTCGCGGTTGCGCAGGTACAGCTCCATCAACGGGCCGATGTCCGCGCGAGCCCGGCGGTGGGCCTCCTCGCGGGCCGCGATCAGCGCCTCCACGGCGAGGTCGGGCGGGACGGCCTGCCACACGTCGCCGGGCAGGTGCCGGACCATGCCGAGCTCCCGCATCGACTCCAGCAGGGCGGCGGACGCGCCGATCTCGCCGGTCGTGCGGCTGCCGCCCGTTACCAGAAGCTCGTAAACAGCGGTCTGTTCCGCGTTGACGCCCAGGTGTCCCAACACGGCCACATTGTGCGCCATTCAGAGCAGTACCCCTGTCGTGAACACGCCAGTGTCGTCAAACGGCCTCATCTAGACCTGTTTTCGCAGCTGTGACCCGGCTTACGGTCCCTCCACCTCCGCAGCCGGTTCAGAACACTGACGCCCTCAACGGCACGCGAAGGCCCTGCGTGGAAGGACCTCACGTGAACGGATTGCGACGCACGACCCTGTGCGCCGCGGCAGTTTCCGCCGCCGTGTTCAGCGTTGCCTCACCCGTCAACGCCGCTCCAAGCCAGATCCAGTCCCAGCCGGACTCGACCCAGGTGAACCGTCCGTTCGAGCGGCTGATCGTCGGCTACAAGCCCGGCACCGCCGAAGCCTCGTCCGACACCGCTGCCTCGGACGACGCCCGCAAGAAGGGCAAGTCCCTGCACCGCCGCACGGCGAGTGGCGCGGTCGTCGTCGACCTCGGCGCGAAGACCACGAACGCCGACAGCACGATCCAGGCGTTCAAGAACGACCCGAAGGTCGCCTACGTCGAGCCGGACCTGCTCATGCAGCCGTTCGCCGACCCGAACGACACCGAGTACTCCCGGCAGTGGGACCTCTTCGAGGCCACCGCGGGCATGAACGTGCCCGGCGCGTGGTCCAGCACGACCGGCTCCGGGGTGACCGTCGCGGTCATCGACACC
This sequence comes from Lentzea sp. NPDC102401, assembly GCF_044765805.1. NCBI lineage: Bacteria > Bacillati > Actinomycetota > Actinomycetes > Pseudonocardiales > Pseudonocardiaceae > Lentzea > Lentzea sp. NPDC102401. The sequence continues at coordinate 549,794 of NZ_JBIWKS010000002.1, forward strand.
GGCTACGTCACGCACAGCGACCTGGCAGGCAAAGTCGTCGCGGGGTACGACTTCGTCTCCGACGCCGCTCGTGCCCGTGACAACAACGGCCGCGACTCCAACCCGGCCGACGAGGGCGACTGGACCGCACGCGGTGAGTGCGGCACCGACGCCAACGGCAACCCGGTGCCCGCGCAGGACAGCGCGTCGTCCTGGCACGGCACGCACGTCGCCGGCACGATCGCCGCGGCCACCAACAACGGCAAGGGCATCGCGGGCATCGCCTACGACGCCAAGATCCAGCCGTTGCGCGTGCTCGCCAAGTGCGGTGGCGCCACCTCGGACATCGCCGACGCGATCACCTGGGCGTCCGGCGGCACGGTGAGCGGCGTCCCCGCGAACGCCAACGTCGCCAAGGTCATCAACATGTCGCTGGGCGGTAAGTCCTCCTGCTCCACGACGTACCAGAACGCGATCAACGGCGCCATCAACCGCGGCACCACGGTCGTCGTCGCGGCCGGCAACTCGAACGACAACGCGTCGCTCTACACCCCGGCCAACTGCAGCGGCGTGATCACCGTCGCGGCGTCGTCCCGTGAGGGCAACCGCACGTTCTACTCGAATTACGGCACCCGCATCGACATCGCGGCGCCCGGCGGCGAGACCCGTCGCGGCACCGACACCCCCGGCACCATCACCACGCCGGAGAACGGCATCTGGTCGACGCTGAACGCGGGCGCCACCACCCCCGGTGCCGAGAACTACAAGCCCTACCAGGGCACGTCGATGGCCGCACCGCACGTCGCGGGCCTCGCGGCGCTGCTCGTGGCCAAGAAGCCGTCGCTCACCCCGGCCCAGGTCAAGGACCTGATCAAGACCAACGCCCGTCCGCTTCCCGGCACCTGCTCGGGTGGCTGCGGCGCGGGTCTCGCGGACGCCGCCAAGACCGTGGCCGCCGTCGACACGACTCCGCCGCCCTCCGGTGGCCTGGAGAACACGACCGACGTCGCCATCCCGGACCGCGGCACCGCGATCACCTCGTCCATCACCTCCACGGTGACGGGCAACGCCTCCTCGGCCACCAAGGTCGGCGTGGACATCGTCCACACCTACCGCGGTGACCTGGTGATCGACCTGATCGCGCCGGACGGCACCGCCTACCGGCTGAAGAACTCGTCCTCTTCGGACAGTGCCGACAACGTGGTGGCGACCTACACGGTCAACGCCTCGTCCGAGGTCGCGGCGGGCACGTGGAAGCTGCGGGTCCAGGACGTGTACTCCGGTGACACCGGGTACATCAACTCCTGGAACCTGACCCTGCAATAGCTCCACGGGTTCGCCGAGGGGCGGCGCCTTCCATCCCTGAGATCTGGGGGAGGCGCCGCCCTTTCACATGCGCACGAGTTTCCGGTTGCGGTGCACGATCCGTTCCAGGTAGTCGGCGACGTCCCGGATCGACGGCAGCCCGAGCACGTGCCGTTGCGCCCGCCGCACGCCCGCCCGGATCCCGTCGTCCGTCAGCGCCCGCTGACAGGCCTGAGCGACCGCGTCGGAGCAGAAGTCGTGCACCCGCACGCCCAGCTGGAGATCGCTGACCCGATGAGCGTTGTGCATCTGGTCGTGCAGGACCGGCAGCACGGCCGACGGCACCCCGGCCCGCATCGCCTCGCGAACGGAGTTGTACCCGCCGTGCGACACCAGCAGATCCGCGCTCTGCAACAGCAACGCCTGAGGCAGCGACTCGACCAGGTGCACGTTCGCCGCCGTGGCCTCCACCGGCAGCCCGCCCGTCAGCACCACCGCCTCGCACTCCACAGAGGACAGTCCGGCCACCATCGCCTCCAGGTGGGCCAGCGGCGAGCGGTCCAGGGCCTGCGGGGGCAGCGCGTCGAAGTCGAACAGCTCCAGCGACGACTCGGACTCGAACACCCCGCCCGACGTGGAGGTCGACGCCACCACCAGCGGCCGCGACGGGTCCAGGTCCGCGAGCCACTGCGGCAGCCGTTCCCCGGCGCTGTGGTGCGACGGCTGCTGGAAGGCGAACGCGGGAGGCATCGGCTGGCGGGCGAACGAGAAGCCCGGTGGGACGGCGTCCAACCGGCCGTACCGGTGCGCCGAGTCGAGGGACTCGTGCAGCGGCGTGCGCAGTTCCGCGCGGCGTTCGTTCAGAGCGTTCAGCAGCGTCAGGCGGTCCATGTACTGGCCAACACCGGACGGCGTGGTCACGTGCGGCACGCCCAGATGCTCGGCGACGAGCAGGCCCGCGAACTCGATTCCGCCGCGCAGCACCAGTTCGGGCCGGAACTCGGTGGCGACCGGCAGCAGTGCCTGGACGGCCGCGGCGATGTGCGGGCCCGCCGCGAACTCGACGATCATCTCGTCGGAGAACGGGTCGTAGTCCGGTGGGAGCGTGAGCACTTCGCCCTGCAACAGGTCCGCGAGCTGGTCGGCGACCTCGGGGAACACGGCGGCGACGCGAACCGGCTCGTCCGCGAAGCCGCGCAGCACCGACGGCGGGCCCGCCACCAGCACCTCGTGGCCGAGTGACGTGAGCATCGCCACCAGCGGCAGGGTGGCCCTGGCGTGGGCGGCCGAGAACGCGACTGTGCACAGCACGCGCACGGCGTCCTCCCCGCGGCCGAGGGTTTGTTCCCCAGCTTAGGGAGCGGCGGGGGCGCGGGGGAATGGCGAAGTTCCATTCACAGGTAACGTCGCGGACATGGCGACATTGGTGACGTTCCACGCCCACCCCGACGACGAGTGCATCGTCACGGGTGGCGTGATGCGCAAGGCGTTCGAGGAGGGACACCGGGTCGTGCTCGTGGTCGCGACGCGCGGGGAGGCCGGAGAGGTGCCGGACGACCTGGCGGAGGGCGAGGAGCTCTGGCAGCGCCGCGTCGTGGAGACGCACGCGTCGGCGGACCTGCTGGGGGTCGCGCGCGTGGAGTTCCTGGGATATCGCGACTCCGGGATGATGGGCGACGAGCTCAACGGGCAGCCAGGGTCGTTCTGGACCGCGGACGTCGAGGAAGCCGCCCAGAAGCTCGCGGCGATCCTCGTCGAAGAGGACGCCAAGGTGTTCACCACCTACGACAGCTTCGGCGGCTACGGCCACCCGGACCACATCCAGACGCACCGCGTGGGCATGCGGGCCGCGGAGATCGCGGGCACGCCGGCCGTCTACCAGGCGATGGTGCGGGAGTCGGAGTTCCGCGAGGCGTTCCGGCGCTCCGGGATCGAGGAACCGCCGCCACTGGGCGAGGACGCGGTGCCGGAGTCGCAGATCAACGTCGGCGTCGACGTCACGAAGTACCTGGAGGTCAAGCGGAAGGCGATGCGCGCGCACGCCTCGCAGATCCCCGAGCAGTCGTTCTTCCTGTCGCTGGACGAACCCACGTTCGCGCACGCGTTCGGCACGGAGTGGTTCATCCGCGAGGGCCACGGTCCGGCGACCGAACTGGACCTGTAACGCGAAAAACGGGGCGGTCCTCTTCGGACCGCCCCGTTTCAGTTCAGCTTGTTCAGGCGCTGCGACGGCGCAGGAACAGCAGGGTGCCGGCACCGGCGCCCACGAGCCCCAGACCCGAGAGCAGCAGCCACATCGGGGACGCACCGGTCGCCGCGAGGGGCGGCTCGGGAGCGCTTCCACCAGGAGCGGCCGGGGTGGACGACGGCGGGACCTCGGCGGAGGACGAGGGCACCTCCGGAGCCGTCGTGGTCGGCTTGGTGCTCGTCGTCTCCGACGGCTTGGTCGGCGGCGTCTTCACACAGGCCTCGGTCGTGCGGGTCTCGACCTTGCTCCAGCCCCGCTCGAACTTGAGGTCGTCGTAGGCCGTGATCGTCGCCTCGTAGGTGTGCTTGACGTTGCCGTCGCGCTCGAACTTCTGCTCTCCGAGCTTGCCCTTGAAGGTGGTCTTGAACGCCTCGACGCCGTCGATCTTGACGACCAGCGTGTTGTCCTTGTCCTTGCCGTAGTCCTTGAGAGACACGGTGAACCAGGACTTCCCAGCCTTCTCGTCACATCCCTTGTTCACGACAGGGGTGTGCGCCTGCGCCGTGCCGGTCAGTGCCAGCGTGGCCAATGCGGCGGTCACGGTCACCGCGAACGCACCGAGAACTCTCCTTGCCAACGAATCTCTCCTGCTCTGCTTGATGCGTGGCGGATCGAGCAAACATTCATGATCTGAATCACCCGACCGGGTGAACCGCGCCACGCTAGCAACCGAGCGGGGTCGAAAGGTCACCGTATGACAACGCTACGGTGTCACCACGGATAGATCCTCATGTTTTCTGTTAGGCCGATCGTGCCTGCGACGAGTCGCATCTGCTCGACGCCGCGAACGTCAGCGTCCAGCAGCCGGGGCGAGCAGATCATCACGGCGAGCACCTGGGCACGGGACAGGGCCACGTTCAATCTGTTGCGTGACAAAAGAAAGTCCAGGCCACGCGGCAGGTCCACGGTGGACGACGACGTCATGGACATGATGACGGCGGGTGCCTCCTGGCCCTGGAAGCGGTCCACAGTGCCCACCCGAGTTTCGCCGAACCCCGCATCGGCCAGCCGTCGCCGGATCACCCGCACCTGCAGGTTGTAGGGCGCCACCACGAGAATGTCCGCATCGGTCAGTTCGCGCGTTTTGCCGTTGTCCGTCCACGTACGACCCACGATCGCGCGCACGGTGTCGACCACGGCTTCGGCTTCCTCGACCGACGACGTGATGTTGTGCCGGTGGTCGACCTCGCGCAGGTAGATCCCGGGCTCGATGCCGGAGATCGACCGATGCGCGGCCGATTCGTGCGAATGGAGCAGACCGGCATAAGAAAGTTCGGACACCGGAAGGCACACCGCCGGATGCATGCGCCGCGTCTCGGCCAGGAAGTAGCCCAGATGCGCGGGGATCACGTCCGCTTCGCCGAGCAGATGGCCCAGTGCGGAGGCGTCCGAACCGGGCGGGTGCACACCCTGCACGACCTGTGGCAGTTGCTGCGGATCGCCCAGCAGCACCAGGTTGCGCGCCGCCGTCGCCACGGCCACCGCGTCGGCCAGTGCGAACTGCCCGGCCTCGTCGATGATCATCACGTCGAACGGCTGCGCCTTGATCACGGCGTTGGAGAACGTCCAAGCGGTGCCGCCGACCAGGTGGCCCTGCGGGTGTTCCTCACGCCACCTGGCCAGCGCACCGTTGTCCTTGGGCTGGTCCCATGGCAGGCCCTCGACGGGCTTCTTCTCCTTGGAGCGCTTGGCCATCGGGATGTCGGGATCCACTGAAGACAGCACGTTCTCGACGGCCTTGTGCGACGTCGAGGTGACCGCGACGGTCTTGCCCTGGTCGATCAGGTGCCGCACGAGCTTGGTCGCGAGGTACGTCTTGCCGGCGCCGGGCGGCCCCTGCACGGCCAGGGTCCCGCCGTCGAGCTGGTCGACGGCCTTGATCACGGCCTGCACCACGTCGTCGTGCTGCGGCAACGGTTGCGCGGGCGGCGTGCGCAGCAACAGGTCGATGCCGGGGTTGCGGGGGAGCAGCGGCAACAGGCCGACGGCCTGCTCGGCCAGGTCCGCGACGGCCTCGTCCTTCGGCGACGCGGGCACCGGACTGCCCGGCAGCACGGCGATCGGCAGCTCTGAATGCTCCTGCGAGTTGCTCTCCGTCAGCACCAGCTCGTACGGGTTGTCGTCCGCCACCACGGCGTTGCGCGTCACGTTGCCGGGGTAGAGCAGCCGCACCTGTTCCCCGGAGCCGAACGGATGCGGCCGCTCCGGATCGATCCGCGCGCGCACCTGCCGTTTGTGCGTCCGGACCCGTCCGGCCGGCGGCACCCAGTCCTCGGCCTTCAGCGTGATCGGCACCGCGCAGTTCGAGTCGGTCTCCAGATCCGAGATGGGCGCGAGGGCCTGCCGGAAGAAGTCGCCCCACGCCGGACTCGCCTCCCGCCGGTGATACCCGACCGTCGCCGCGAACAGGTCGTGCCCCTCGGCGAGCAACGGCTCGGTCAGCGCCGCCAGCCTGCGCGCCCGCTCGGCTGCCTTCTCGCGAGCCGCTTCGTCCTGCTCGTGCGGCGGCGCGGTCTCGATCTCGCGCTCGAGCTTGATGGCGTGCAACAGATCCCGCAGACCACGAGTGGGAATCTCGTCGTCCAGCAACGGTGTCAAGGCCGGCAGCGTGTACTCCCGGGTGGACACCCGCAGCACCCGCCGCGTCAGCGCGCCGAGATCGACGCACCGCCGCACGAGCTCGTCCACTTCGGACTCCTTCGTCGCCGTCCGCGCGGCCCGCCCGGCCAGATCGTGCGGCGTGAAGTGGTAGACCGTCCCGGCGGGCGTCCGGTCGACGAACTCCTCGAACGTCCCCTCCCACCCCGGCGTGCGGAACGTGTCGCCGTCGACCTCCAGGAACACGTCGTCCTCGGCCGGCTCCGGCAGGTTCGCCAGCGCCTCGGGCGCCACGACCTCGTAAGTCGTCACGCCCGTGCGTTCCTGTTGCACCTGAAGCCGGGCCTGCGCGGTCAACGCCGTGAACGAGGCGGGCGACAGAGTGGCGGGCCGCTCCTCGGTCGCCGCAAGCGCGTCGATCGTGTCAATGCCGACCGAAACCAGCTTCCGCCGCTGGTCAGCCCTAAGACCCGCCACGAGCGAGAGGTCCCGCGCCTCCTCACGACCAGAAGCGCAGTGACGAGCGAACCGGCACCCGTTGCACGCGGCCCGCACATCACCCCACGACCGCTGGGGCGCGGGTGAGGGCTTCGCGAGCCGCGTGCGGAGGCGCCCGAGCAGGGGAAGGAAGTCGGCGACGCGGAACGACGTCCGCCGCCCGTCGACGATCAGGTGCCCCCGCGCGGCCCCCAGCGCCTCGGCAGCCGCGACCAAGGACAACACGGCCAGGGGAGTGGCGTCCGAGGCCTCGTCGCACGGCTCGTAGCCCTCGGCGGTGCGCACGAGAGTCTGAGCCGAGCAGTGGAACACGCCGTCGAAGAACACCGCGTTCTCGACCAGGTCCGCGCCGGACCGCATCTCCTCGGCCGTCCGGGCGGCCAGACGGTGCAGCTCGGCGGGGTCACCACGCCGAACGTCCCGAGCGAGGAAGCTGCGGTGCTCGCATTCGAGCAGGTCGACGAGATCGGACGGGCTGGCGAGCATGGCTGCCGACTCTAGCGCCGCCCCCTGACAGAACGGGCGCGCGACCCGCGTTCATCCCCGAGACGCGGGTCGCGCACCCGCACCATCAGGAGCCGGTCACACGTTGGCCTCCACCAGGTGCAGCAGGGCTTCGTGGTGCGTGTTCGGGTAGTCGTGCGGCCGGAACGGACGCGTCTGCGCCCGCACCAGCGCCGCCGCGGCGGCCAGTTCGCCGGTCCGCACCTCGGTGTCCCGGTGCAGGAACGCGAAGTGCGGCTCCCGCACCTCGTCCGGCCACAACAGCGTGTGCAGCACCAGGACGCCCTGCTGCGGCCGCAGCGCCGCCAGTGTTTCCTTGCCCCGCAACGCGAACTTCACGATCGCCGCGGCCTTGGTGCGCTCCAGCGTCTCCCGCAGCAGCACGTAGGACCGCACGGCCAGGTCGTCCGGCTCCACGTAGTAGCTGCGGTGCAACGCGACCGGGTCCAGATCGACCTGCGGCGCGAACTGCTGCACGTCGATCACGCCGTCCTCCGGCGCCGGCAGATCGCCGGGATCGATCTGCACGATCCGGCCGTCGTCGAGCTCGTAGCCCCGTCCGATGTCCTCCGGCGTCAGCCGCAGCGAGCACTCGCCGCACACCTGTTGGTGACGCACACGGCCACTGTCCTCGCGGTGCACCAGATGCACCTTGCTGCGATGTTCGGTGGCGGCCGACACCAGCCGCACCGTCATCGTCGACATCCCGAACCGAAGTGCTCCCCGCCACACAGTCCTCATGACAAATGAGTACTCGAACAGGTGTTCAACTAAGCATAACGCCTGATGAAAGACCTCGTTCGGGCGCGTCCGACAGGTACCTCGGACGCGTGTTTCCGACGAAAGTCACTCCGAAGGCCTACTGTGACATCACCAAGGGCTGGGTGCGTAGTCCTTCAGGAAGCAGCCGTACAGGTCCTCGCCGGCCTCGCCGCGCACGATCGGGTCGTACACCCGCGCCGCGCCGTCGACCAGGTCCAGCGGGGCGTGGAAGCCCTCCTCGGCGAGCCGCATCTTCATCGGGTGCGGCCGCTCGTCGGTGATCCAGCCCGTGTCGACGGCGGTCATCAGGATGCCGTCGGCCTGCAGCATCTCCTCGGCGCTGGTGCGCGTCAACATGTTCAGCGCGGCCTTCGCCATGTTCGTGTGCGGGTGCCCGGAACCCTTGTAGGCGCGGGAGAACTGGCCCTCCATCGCCGACACGTTCACCACGTACTTGCGGCGGTACGAGGACTTCGCCATCGACGACCGCAGCCGCGAGATCAGCAGGAACGGCGCCGTCGAGTTGCACAGCTGCACTTCCAGCAGCTCCACCGGGTCGACCTCGTCGACGTTCTGGATCCACGAGTTGACCGGCGCGGTGTCCGGCACGAGGCCGCCCGCGTCGATGTCCTTCGAGCCCGCCATCAGCGCCAGCGTCGTCACCGAGTGCGCCTCGGGAACGGCGGTGCCGGGCAACGCCAGCTGTCCGTGCCCGCCGAACGAGATCAGCTCGGGACGGCGGGCGTCACCGGTCAGCTCGTCGTGCTCGGCCTGGGCGAGCGGCGTGTAGGCGTTGGCGGAGCGGCGCACGGTCTGGGCGGCGTTGTTGATCAGCACGTCCAGCGGGCCGCGCGACGCCACCTCGTCGGCCAGCGCCAGCACCTGGGACGGGTCGCGCAGGTCGATGCCGACGATCTTGAGCCGGTCGATCCACTCGGCGGCGTCCGGCATCGTGGCGAACCGGCGCGCGGCGTCCTTGGGGAACCGGGTGGTGATCGTGGTGTGCGCGCCGTCACGCAGCAGGCGCAGCGCGATGTACATGCCGATCTTCGCGCGCCCGCCGGTCAGCAGGGCGTTGCGGCCGGTGAGGTCCGTGCGGGCGTCGCGCTTGCTGTGGTTGAACGCGGCGCACTCGGGGCAGAGGTTGTGGTAGAACGCGTCTACCTCGACAAACCTCTTGCGGCACGTGTAGCAGGACCGCGCGCGCAGCAACGTGCCGGCGGTCGCACCGGCGGCGTTCGACACGAGCGGGAGGCCCTGCGTCTCGTCGTCGATGCGGTCCGGCGATCCGGTGGCCGTCAGCGCGGTCACGGCGCGGTCGTTGGCCGTGATGGCGGCCTTGCGCTCGGTCTTCCGGAACTTCTTCGCGGCCTTGAAGATCTTCGCGGTGGCCCGGCGGACGCGCACGGCGTCGTCGTGTTCCGCCGGCAGGTCCTCGACCTGGGCAAGCACGCGCAGGCAGACTTCCAGCTCTGCGGGGTCGATCGAGGTCATGAGCAGGCATTTTACGGGGTGAGGGGGTGCTCGGAGTGACCGGGCCCGAACTGCTGGTGCTGTGGGACATCGACAACACGCTGATCGCCGCGCGCGGCTTCGGCGGACTGATGTACCGCGAGGCGTTCCGGACGGCGTTCGGCCGGGAGATCGCGGGCCCCGTCGACCTCGGCGGACGCACCGAGCTGGACATCATCTCCGAGACCCTGCGGCAGCACGGCATCGAGCACACCGAGGAGGCGTCGCGGCTGCTGGCCGACGCGCTGGCGGACTCCTTCGAGACGCGCCGCGCCGAGCTGCCCGGCCACGGCGAGGTCCTGCCCGGCGCGCTCCAGGCGCTGGAACACTTCGCGAACGACCCGCGTGTGCACCAGGGCGTGCTGACCGCGAACCTCCGCAGTGTGGCGAGGATCAAACTGGAGGAGTTCGGCCTGGCGCACCTCGTCGACTGGGACGCGAGCGCGTTCGGCGACGACCACGCCGACCGTGCCGAGCTCGTGACGTTCGCCCGTGAACGCGCACAACGCATCCGGCCGTTCGCACAGGACGAGGTCGTGCTCATCGGCGACACCCCGCACGACGTCTACGCGGCGACGAAAGCCGGTGTGCGGCTCGTCGCCGTGGCCACCGGGCGCAGTTCGAGACAGGATCTCCACCAAGCTGGAGCCCAGATCGTGATCGACGACCTGAGCGACCTGTCGCGGCTGGCCAGGAGCGTGTGGGCCACCTGAGACGGGTCTGAACGGCTCTGGCCGACGGTCGATCACGGCGTTATGGTGCGCGGCATGCCCACAGCAGGCGGCCCGACAGTCAAACGGCTGTCCCAGCCGGACGCCGACATCAAACCGAAGGCCCTCGGACTTCCCCGAGGCCGCACGGTGATCTCGGTCTTCGGCTCTACCCAGGACATTGAGACGGATCTCGCCGCGAAGTTGTTGCCGGTGCTCAGATCCGTGGTCGTGACGGCGGCGCGCAACGGCGCCGTGTTCGTCACCGAAGGCACCGACCGAGGCGTTGTCCACTTGCTGGGCATGGCTTTGCAGGCGTGCGAGCAGCGCTGGCCCGTCGTGATCGGGGTCGCGCCGAGCAGCAAGGTGCACGACCTCACCGAGAGCTCCACCAACGGTCAGGTCCCGCTGGAACCCAACCACAGCATCGCCGTCATCGTGCCCGGTTCGGAGTGGACGGACTCGACACCGGTGCTGTTCCGCACGATCGACGCGGTGCGCCACAAGAAGCCCGTCGTCGCTCTCGTCGTCGGAGGCGAGAACGAGCGCGAGGTGATCGACCACCTCAGCGGCGACAACCCGCTGCTGGTGCTCGCCGGCACCGGTGGTCTCGCGGACCGCATCGCGACGGGTGACCTCACCGGCGACCTCGCGGTGCTCGTGCGCAGCGGCAAGATCTTCATCATCCACGTCGACGAGGGCGCCGGTAAGGCCGTCACCGCGCTGGAACGGCTGCTGGGCAAGGAGAAGCCCGTCAAGCCGCCGCGGATCCTGCCCAAGGTCCGGTACAAGGCGCCGGAACCGCGCCCGCTCGTCGATCCCGGCTTCGTCGTGGCCTATCCGACGCTCGCCGACGCCATCCACGACGCGAACCAGGTCGTCGCGCCGGCGTTCCAGGAGCTCGACTCCGAGGCCGAGGTCGAGCAGAACCGCTACCGGCTCACGGCCGTGCTCGCGATCGCGGGCGGCCTCACCACGACGGTGTTCGCCGGGCTGCAGACCTGGCTCAAGGACACGCCGTGGCCGGGCGTGCTCGTCGTGGCGGGTGGCGCGTTCGCCGCGGCCATCACGATCGTGGCGCGCAAGCGGGAGTCGCTCGACAAGTACCTCACCGCCCGGTCGCGCGCGGAACGCCTGCGGGCGCTGTACTTCGCGCACCTCGCCTCCGTCGCCCCGGCCACGGAGGAGGAGCGCCTGGACAAGGTGGCGGACCTGGAAGCCGCGGTCAGCAACCGCAAGCACGAGGTGGTACGGACATGAGCGACAAGCAGCGCCAGGCCCAGTTCGTGGAAGCCTATCTGCGCCACCGCTTCCAGGACCGGCTCGACCACTTCGAGCGCGCCCGCAAGCGTTACTCCCGTGCTCGCACGTGGACGGTCGCGCTCGCGGCCGCGTTCTTCATCGCCGCCGCTGCCGCCGCGGCCGTGGGGATGGCGGACGGGCCGCGCAGGGCCATGTGGGGTTTCGTGGCAACGGTTCTGGCCGCTTTGGGCACCGCGATGTCGCTGTACGAGGCGACGTTCGGGTTCCGCCGCCTGGCGCGGGAGAGCGCCACCACTTCCGTTGCGCTGCAACGACTCGCGGTGGACGGTCCCACGCCGGACGACGTGGACGACGAACGACTGGTCGCATTTGTGACCGAAGTGGAATCGGTGCTCAGGTACGGCAGGTGAAGTCGAATCGTGGCAAAATGATCAGGGATTCGTTCGAAGAAAGCGCTCCCACGGCTACCACGCAGCGTGGGTGATCGATTACGGTAAGCGTCGGTTCTGGTGTTTTCGTCACCCAGTTGCCATGATGACCACATCCCCCGATGCGGAAGCAGGCACGAGATGACTTGGGCGCGTCCCGCGATCGCCGAGCCCGAAACCGGCACCTTCGCCGAGGCCAAGGCTCTGGAGAAGGAGCACAGCACGATTCAGAACAGCAAGGCGGCACGCACCGTGGCCTGTCACGCCACGGACGCGCTCGACTGCGCTGACCTGCTGGAAATGCTCGGTTTGAACGCCACGGAGGGCAAGGTCCGGGTGTAACCCCGAGACTGGATCCACCACTCGGCCACCAGCAGGTTCACCACGAACGACAGCCAGTTCGCGGTGGCGAAGATGAGCAGCCCGTCCCCGTCGGGCATCACAGCGCCGAGAGCAAGACCCCAGAGGCGACCCGTCACGGCGGCGCCGGTGAGTGCGAAACCGCGGATCATCCAGATGCGGTGCTCGCCGAACTGGCGCCGCCGTGCCGTCTTCAGGCCGTAGAGCGCCGTCACGAACCACAGCACTGACAGAACCGTCAGCGGCGCGGACGAGGCCAGCCCGGCCAGCGACAGCTGGGCGCACACGACGCCGAGCAACGACGACGGCAGGACGGCCGCGAAGTACACGCGACCCATGACGCGGTGCACCCGCGGATGCCGGCCGCGCAGGCGTGGCCAGAACTGCGAGACACCCGCGAGGACCGCGACCGTTCCGGTGAAGATGTGGGCGACCAGAAGGCCGTAATGGGCCGGTCCGTGCAACGGCGGTCTCGCCTGATCCATGTCCAGGGTGACGTACGCGCTCGCGGCGAAGATCGTTATCGCGACGCAGACGAATCCCGATACCGCCAACCAGGCGGCGTACCCCCACGAAGTTTTCATACTTCAAGCGTGTCAACGCCTTCACTCGAACGCGCTGGTGTGGCCCCCCGAGCGAGCGGTGGGGACCGCCCTACTGGGATGATGGGACTCATGCGGACGGTCGAGATCTCCGAAGAGCCGATCAGGCTAGGACAGTTCCTCAAGCTGGCGCAGCTGGCCGAGGACGGCGCACACGCCAAAGGGCTCATCGAGGACGGGGAAGTCCACGTCAACGGCGCTGTGGAGCTCCGGCGTGGAGCACAGCTGCGGCACGGTGACGTAGTGGTTGTCGAGAGTGACGAAGTGCGCATTTCCGTTCGGTCGTAGCGCATTACTCCGTTCAGCGGTAAGCGCATGCACAGTGGTAGTCGATCAGACTAGGGCCTGAAGACCTGTTCTGAGCCATTACCTCGCGGCATACGTATCCAATTATGTCCCTTGTGGACATCTGGAAACGTGTTACGTCGTCACGGTTTCCAGGTGGTGAGACGCGCGTCACGTCCGGTATTCGGACTTCGGAAAAGTTTTTTCCAGGGTCTGTAACGCCGATGCCGGTACGTGCGAATCACCGGTTGCGAGCTTCGGGCGCCAATCCAGTTTGACGTCGTGCCGAAGATCGCGAAGCTGGAAGTTTCCAAGGTCCTCGGGGTGACCTGTGCCTGTGCGTGTCCAAAATCGCCGCTGAGCCGGGGAGATCAGAACGATGAGTGAGCAGGTCCGCGCTGCCCGTGACGTCGCTGCCCGTGACGCCGACGGGGTGCGCTCCACGCTCAATCCTCTGTCGGAACACAGACAGACGCACCCACCCGTCGCCCGCTGGGAAAGCCGCTACCGCTATGCCGTGATCACCGCCGACGTGCTGACCGTTGCCCTGGTCGTCATCGCCGTCGGTGCCGTCATGAGCATCCGCCACGCCGCTTTCGGCCCGCTTTCCCTTGCATTGCTGGACATACTCACAGTAGTTGTCGTCGTCGGCTCGCTCGCGATCAACCGCGTGTGGACGCCGACCGTTCTCGGCCAGGGTGCCGAGGAGTTCCGAAGACTCGGCCGGGGTTTGTTCGGTGCCGTCGTGGCGCTCGGCCTCGGAGCGCTCGCCGTCGACATCCCCGGCGCCCGCCTGTGGATCTTCGTCGTAGTCCCCGCGATCGCCCTGGTCGCGTTTCCCATGCGCTACCTCCTGCGCCGCCCGCTGCACCGCGGCCGCAGTGAAGGACGTTTTCTGCTCTCGGTCCTCGCCGCCGGCAATCTGGACACGGTCGAGGACCTCATCCACCGCACCAAGCGCGTCGCCCACCTCGGCTGGCGCGTGGACGCGATCTGCACGATCGACGGCCGCGGCCGCTCCGGCACCGACGTCGAGGGTGTTCCCGTCGTCGGCCAGCTGCGTGAGCTCGCCGAGCACGTCCGCCGCGGTGGGTACCGCATCGTCGCCGTCACGCCCGACGCCTACTGGACGCCTCGCCGTCTCCAGCAGCTCGCGTGGGCGCTCGAAGGCTCCGGTGCCGAAATGGTCGTGTCGCCCGGTCTCATGGAGGTCGCAGGCCCGCGACTGCACATGAGCGCCGTACTCGGCATGCCGCTGCTGCGCGTGAGTGAACCGGCGCTGAGCGGATTCCGCCGTCTGGTCAAGGAAGTCGTCGATCGCGTCGGAGCGTTCGTCCTCCTGGTCCTGCTGGCACCGCTCATGTTCGCCGTCGCCGCGTTTGTGATGATCGACAGCCGTGGTCCCGTCTTCTACCGCCAGAAGCGGGTCGGCAAGACGGGCGTGCCGTTCACGATCATCAAGTTCCGCACGATGGTGACCAACGCCGACGCGTTGCGCGCCAGGCTCGCCAGTGTCGACGAAGGCAACGGCGTGCTGTTCAAGATGAAGAAGGACCCGCGCATCACCAAGGTCGGCACGTTCCTGCGCCGCTACTCGATCGACGAGCTTCCGCAGCTGTTCAACGTCCTCGCGGGCAGCATGTCGCTCGTCGGCCCGCGCCCGCCGCTGCCGGAGGAGACCGCGAAGTACTCCTCGGACGTGCGGCGCCGCCTGCTGGTGAAGCCCGGACTGACCGGCCTGTGGCAGGTGAGCGGACGGAGCGATCTCTCGTGGGAGGAGTCGATCCGGCTCGACCTGCGCTACGTCGAGGACTGGTCGCTCGCCCTCGACCTCGTGATCATGTGGAAGACCTTCCGCGCCGTCTTCGGCGGCCAGGGGGCCTACTGATGGGGAACTGCGAATTGTTCACGCTCACCGGCAAGGGTGACCTGAGCTCGACTGATGGGGACAGCCGCCATGAATGACGCTGCGATCGGCCTTGCTGTCATCGGAGCCGGGTACTGGGGACCGAACCTCGTTCGCAACGCCCAGGCCACCCCGGAGCTCCACCTGCGCTACCTGTGCGACCTCGACGTCGAGAAGGCCCAGCGCGTGCTGGGTCAGTACTCGACCGTGCGCGCCACGGCGTCGCTGGACGAGGTCCTCGCCGACCCCGACGTCCACGCGGTCGCCATCGCGACCCCCGCGGCCACACACCTGCCCGTCGCCCTCGCGGCACTGGAGGCCGGCAAGCACGTCCTCGTGGAGAAGCCGCTCGCGGCGAACTTCGAGGACGGCCTCAAGCTCGTCGAGACCGCCGAACAGCGCGGCCTCACGCTGATGCTGGACCACACCTTCGCCTACACGTCGTCGGTGCAGCACCTGCGCAAGATCATCCGCGGCGGCGAGCTCGGCGACATCCAGTACATCGACTCGGTCCGCATCAACCTCGGGCTGGTGCAGCCGGACGTCGACGTGCTGTGGGACCTCGCCCCGCACGACCTGTCGATCTTCGAGGCGATCCTGCCCGACGACGTCCACCCGGTGGAGGTCGCGGCGCACGGCTCCGACCCGATCGGCGCGGGCGTCGCGTGCGTCGGCCACCTCACGGTGCGGCTGTCCAACGGGGCGATCACGCACGTGCACGTGAACTGGCTGTCGCCGACGAAGATTCGCACGATGGTCATCGGCGGTTCGCAGCGCACGGTCGTGTGGGACGACAACAATCCCGCACAGCGACTGTCCATTTACGACCGGGGCGTTGACAAGTCCCCGGAGCAGCAGAAGATCTCCTACCGCACCGGCGACATGGTCGCGCCGGCGTTGGTGGAACGCGAGGCGTTGCGCACGATGATGGCGGAGTTCGCCGCGTCCATCACCGAGAAGCGGGCGCCCCTGACCGACGGCCGCGCGGGTCTGCGCGTGCTGGCGGTGCTGGAGGCGGCGTCGGAGTCGCTGCGCGCCGGCGGAGTTTTCGTTCCTGTTCAACAAGTCGAAGGCAAGGTGTCCTGATGTCGGCCAAGGAGTGGGGTCAGCCCATCGCCGGTCAGCGTGCGCTCGTCACCGGTGGTGCGGGCACGATCGGTTCCTCGGTGGTGGACCAGCTCGTCGAGGCCGGCGCGGCCGAGGTCGTCGTGCTGGACAACTTCGTGCGCGGCCGTCGCGAGAACCTGGCGTCCGCCCTGGAGTCCGGTGTCGTCCGCATCGTCGAGGGCGACATCAACGACAAGGCCCTGGTGCGCGAGCTGACCGAGGGCATGGACCTCGTCTTCCACCTCGCCGCCATCCGCATCACCCAGTGCGCCGAGGAACCGCGGCTCGCGCTGGAGTGCCTGGTCGACGGCACGTTCACGATCCTGGAGGCCGCCGCGGCCGCCGGGGTGAAGAAGGTCATCGCGTCGTCGTCGGCGTCGGTGTACGGGCTCGCGGAGTCGTTCCCCACCAACGAACGGCACCACCCGTACAACAACGACACCTTCTACGGCGCCGCGAAGGCGTTCAACGAAGGCATGCTGCGCAGCTTCAAGGCCATGTACGACCTCGACTACGTGGCGCTGCGCTACTTCAACGTGTACGGCCCGCGGATGGACGTCCACGGTCTGTACACCGAGGTGCTCATCCGCTGGATGGAGCGCATCGTCGACGGCAAGTCGCCGCTCATCTTCGGCGACGGCGCCCAGACGATGGACTTCGTGCACGTGCACGACATCGCACGCGCCAACATCCTCGCGGCCAAGGCGCCGGTCACGGACACGGTGTACAACATCGCGTCCTCCCAGGAGACATCGCTCAAGGAGCTCGCCCTCGCGTTGCTTGCCGCGATGGACTCCGACCTGCCGCTGGAGCACGGCCCCGAACGCAAGGTGAACGGCGTCACGCGCCGGCTCGCCGACATCAGCCTCGCGGCCACCGAGCTCGGGTGGAAGCCCGAGATCGGGATGGACGGCGGTCTGCGCGACCTCGTCGCGTGGTGGCGTGCCGAGAAGGCCGCCGCCGAGCAGAACGCCTGATCCCCGCAGGACCGCGAACGAACCAGCAACAGCGTTCGCACCGCACCGCCAGCAAGGCCGCGGATGCGGCAGCCCCGCCAGGCCGCCGCATCCGCGTCGCAGAACCGCAGTACCGCAAGATCCGCACGTTCGTTCGTGCGCCCCAGACCGCGGGCGCGGCCGACACCCCCAGGTCCGCCGCGTCCGCACCCCCTTCCGCGGTCGTCGCTCTGCTCCACCCGCCGTCGAGCAGAGCGGCGGCCGCGGACACCAACTCCGCCAGCGAAGAGGTAGAGCCTTGATTCCGGTTATGCGGCCGTTGCTCGGCGAAGAAGAGGCGCTCGCCGCCGCCGAGGCCGTCCGGTCCGGCTGGGTGGCCCAGGGTCCCCGAGTCCGGGAGTTCGAAGAAGCGTTCGCCGCCTCGGTCGGCGCGCAGCACGGTGTCGCGGTGTCCTCCTGCACAACGGGTCTGCACCTCGCCGTGCACGTTCTCGGCATCGGCCCCGGCGACGAGGTCGTCGTGCCGTCGCTGTCGTTCATCGCCAGCGCCAACGCCGTGCGCTACACCGGCGCCACCCCCGTCTTCGCCGACGTCGAGGTGGAGACCGGAAACCTGAGCACGTCCACAGTGGAACCCGTGCTCACCGGACGAACACGCGCGGTCATGGTCGTGCACCAGGCCGGCGTGCCCGCGGACGTCGACGCGCTCAAGGCGTTGTGCGAACCGCGCGGCATCGCGGTCATCGAGGACGCGGCCTGTGCGGCGGGCTCCACCTACAAGGGCAAGCCGGTCGGCACGGACGCGCTGCTGGCCGCCTGGTCGTTCCACCCGCGCAAGCTCCTCACCACCGGTGAGGGCGGCATGGTCACCACCGACGACCCCGAGTGGGCCGTCCGGCTCAAGCGCCTGCGCGAGCACGGGATGAGCGTCTCCGCGGCGGACCGCCACAACGGCGGAAGCGCCGTCATCGAGCAGTACCTGGAGACGGCGTTCAACTACCGGATGACCGACATCCAGGCCGCCGTCGGCCTGGTGCAGCTGTCCAAACTGGACGCGATCATCGCCCGTCGCCGTGAGTTGGCCGCGCGCTACCACGAGTTGCTGGACGGCGTCGTCGAGACCGTTCGTGACCCTGAGTACGGAACGACGAACTACCAGTCGTTCTGGGTCTGGCTGCCCGAGGGCACCGACCGTCAGGAAGTCCTTGCGGGCCTTGCCGAACGTGGTGTGAGCGCACGGCGCGGAATCATGGCGTCACACCTCGAACCCGCCTACGAGGGTCATCCCAGCGTCGAGCTGCCGGTGACGGAGGCCTTCACGGCCCGGACGCTGATCCTTCCGCTGTTCCACGACATGACCGAGTCCGAACAGGACACCGTCGTGTCAGCGTTGTCGGAAACTCTCCACACATCCCAACTGACCGTGCGTGGTTGAAAGATAAAGATTCAACCCCCACTGGAACATTTTTGTGTTGACACGTAACAGTTCTAACCAGATCGCCGACGTTCGGAGTAGCAGCCCTGTG
This sequence comes from Lentzea sp. NPDC102401, assembly GCF_044765805.1. Taxonomy (NCBI): domain Bacteria; kingdom Bacillati; phylum Actinomycetota; class Actinomycetes; order Pseudonocardiales; family Pseudonocardiaceae; genus Lentzea; species Lentzea sp. NPDC102401. The sequence continues at coordinate 568,343 of NZ_JBIWKS010000002.1, forward strand.
CTGTCCAGCGTAGTGCGCGGATCACACACGGTAACTCCGTCCGAGAGGTAGAACCCAATGGTGGCTCAGCAGTCGCGTCTCGTGCGGGTGCTTGTGATCACGGCATTAATCGCATCGACGATGTTCGTGATGGGGGTCTTCAACGCCCCCAACGCCAACGCAGCTCCGTGTGACTTCCCCGTCACCAACAAGGTCGCGTGTGAGAACACGCAGACCGGTGCGGACAACTGGCAGGCCCAGTACCGGGACGACACGATCCTCGGGTACACAACGGACATCAGCTACAACATCGGCCAGACCGTCAGCTTCAAGATGCTGACGTCGGCCTCCTCCTACAAGCTCGACATCTACCGGATGGGCTGGTACGGCGGCAAGGGCGCCCGGTACATGGGCACGGTCAACCGCAACACCCCGCAGAACCAGCCACCCTGTCTGCGGGACGCGCCGACCGCGCTCATCGACTGCGGCAACTGGGCCGTGTCGGTCACCTGGAACATCCCCTCCACCGCGGTCTCCGGCATCTACTACGTGCGCATGACGCGCAACGACACCGGCGCCGAGAACGAGATGGCGTTCGTCGTCCGCGACGACGCCTCCACCTCGAAGGTGTTCTTCCAGACCTCCGACGCCACCTGGGTCGCGTACAACCGCTACGGCGGCAACAGCCTCTACTTCGGTGACGGCCCCGGCCAGGGCGGCAGCTCGTACAAGGTCAGCTACAACCGCCCCTACACCGGCGGCGACGGCGACGAGAACTTCATCTTCAACGCCGAGTACCCGATGCTCAGGTTCATGGAGCGCAACGGGTACGACATGAGTTACACGACCGACGTGGACTCGGCCCGGCGCGGCAACCTGATCAAGAACCACAAGGTCTTCATGGCGGTCGGCCACGACGAGTACTGGTCGAACGAGCAGTGGAACAACGTGATGGCCGCCCGTGACGCCGGCGTGCACATGGCGTTCCTGACCGGCAACGAGATCTTCTGGAAGACCAAGTGGGAGAAGAGCATGGACTCCTCCCAGACCGACTGGCGCACCATCGTCTGCTTCAAGGAGACGAAGGGCACCCAGAACGACGGCACGAGCACATGGACCGGCACCTGGCGAGATCCTCGCTACAGTCCGCCCCAGGACGGCGGCAGACCCGAGAACGCGTTGCTCGGCAACATGTTCACCGTCAACGGCCGGCGTGACGACTCGCTGCAGGTGCCTGCCGCGTACGGCAAGATGCGGCTCTGGCGCAACACCGACCTGGTGAACCTCGCCGCGGGCACCACGTACACGTTCCAGCCCGGCACGCTCGGCTACGAGTGGAACACCGTCTACGACAACGGCTTCCAGCCCGCCGGTGTCGCGCAGATGTCCCGCACGACGGTGAACCTCGAAGGCTATTACGGCCTGAAGAACTACGGCGACGAGTACGGCGGCGGTCCAGAGACGCACGCGATCACCTATTACCGTGCGCCTTCCGGAGCGCTGGTGTTCGGTGCCGGCACGGTGCAGTGGGCCTGGGGCGTGGACGACGAGCACGCGTTCCCGACCAACACGCCGACGTCGGACAAGCGGATCAAGCAGGCGACGGTCAACTTCCTCGCGGACATGGGCGTGCAGCCCTACCAGCTGTGGGGCGCGGACCAGCTGACGATCTCCGGCGCCATCAACGACAACGCGGCGCCCGGCGTGCAGATCTCGACCCTGCCGGCGCAGTCGACGGTCGGCCAGGCCTACACCTTCAGCGGCACCGTGATCGACGCGTCCGGCAAGGTCGCGGGCGTCGAGGTCTCGACCGACGGCGGCACCCGCTGGCACTACGCCAACTGGCAGGCGGGCCAGACGTCGTGGAGTTACACGTACACGCCGAACCAGTCCGGCACGGCACAACTCAGGGTCCGCGCGGTCGACGACTCGCTGAACCTGTCCACGCCGGTGAGCGCGACGCCGAACGTCACCGCCAAGACCTGCCCGTGCGGCATGTTCGCCGGCACGGAGGTCCCGAAGGTCGCTTCCGCCGACGACAGCTCGCAGCTGGAGCTCGGCGTGAAGTGGAAGGCCGAGAGCAACGGCTACGTCCGGGGCGTGAAGTTCTACAAGGGCACCGGCAACACCGGCACGCACACCGGCAGCCTGTGGTCCTCCACCGGTGATCTGCTCGCCACCGGGACGTTCACCAACGAGAGCCCGACGGGCTGGCAGACGCTGCTCTTCCCGTCGCCGATCGCGGTGAACGCGAACACGACCTACATCGTGTCGTACTACACGCCGACCGGGCACTTCGCCTACGACACCGGCGGGTTCTACCAGCAACAGGCGTACATGCAGCCGATCACCGGCCTGCAGTCCGGTGTGGACGGACCGAACGGCATCTTCCGCTTCGGCGCCGGCTTCCCGAACCAGACGTTCGACAACACGAACTACTGGGTCGACGTGGTGTGGGCGACGGACCCCGGTCCCGACACCCGCGCGCCGATCCAGAACGCGAACTCGCCGGTGACCAACGCCGGGTCGGTCGCGCTGAACACCACGGTGTCCGGCACGTTCGACGAGAACGTGACGCTCAGCTCGGCTCAGGTCACGGTGACCGGCCCGTCGGGCGCGGTCACGGGCACCAAGTCGATCTCGAACGACGCCCGCACGATCACGTTCACACCGTCCGCGCCACTGGCGGCCGCCACCGCCTACACCGTCACGATGAGGGCGGCCGACGCGGCCGGAAACCTGTCCTCGCAGTCGAACTGGACGTTCACGACAGGCTCGCCGCGCCCGGCGACCTGCCCGTGCACCGTCTGGGACGACTTCGCGGCACCGGCGGTGATCGACTCCGGTGACACGAGCCAGGTCGAGGTCGGCACCAAGGTCCGCTTCGACGGCAAGGGCGAGGTGCTCGGCGTCCGCTTCTACAAGGGCACCGGCAACACCGGCACGCACACCGGCTCGCTGTACACCTCCACGGGTCTGCTGCTCGCGACGGGCACGTTCACCGCGGAGACCACGTCCGGCTGGCAGAAGCTGATGTTCAACTCGCCGGTCCAGGTGCAGGCGAACACGACGTACATCGTCTCGTACAACGCGCCGAACGGCCGGTACTCGGTGACCTCCGGCTACTTCAACGGCCAGGAGGCGAGCTACCAGTCGCTGCACGCGTTGCAGAACGGCGCGGACGGCGGCAACGGCGTCTACAAGTACGGCACTGGTTTCCCGAACAACTCCTACAACGCGACGAACTACTGGGTCGACGTCATCTACCGCAACGGCCTCAACGGTGACACCACGCCGCCGACGATCACGAACCGCGCGCCGGCCGTGAACGCGACGAACGTGGGCCTGCAGAGCGCCCTCACGGCGACGTTCAGCGAGCCGGTCGACCCCGCGTCGGCGCAGATCTGGCTGAAGGACCCGAAGGGCGCCAAGCTGTCCGGCTCGGTGTCGCTGTCCGGCGACCAGAAGACGGTCACCTGGACGCCGTCCGCCAAGCTCGTGTCCGGTACGCAGTACCAGGCGCACGTGGGCATCGCGGACGTCAACGGCATCGCGATGACGGCGGCCGCGGAGTGGAACTTCACGACCACGACGACGCCGACCTGCCCGTGCTCGCTCTTCAGCACGGCGACGGTGCCGGACGAGACGTCCGCGGACGACTCGGGCGCGTACGAGCTGGGTGTCAGGATCACCCCGACCCAGTCGGGCCAGATCACCGGTGTCCGCTTCTACAAGGGAACCGGCAACACCGGCACGCACACCGGTAGCCTCTGGAACGCCAGCGGTCAGCGCCTCGCGACGGGCACCTTCACGGGTGAGACCGCGACGGGCTGGCAGACGCTGACGTTCTCGCAGCCGGTGGTCGTCAGCTCCGGCCAGACCTACACCGCCTCGTACACGACGACCACCGGGCACTACGCGGTGAACGCCGGGTACTTCGGGACGGGTCCGGTCAACTCCGGTCCGCTGTCGGCGCCGCAGGAGCTCAACGGCGTGTTCGTGCCGGGTGCGGGCTTCCCGACGATGACGTACGGCTCCGGCAACTACTGGGTCGACGTGATGTACCAGCCCAACGCCGACAACGTCGCTCCGGTGGCGCAGTCGCACACGCCGCTGACCGGCGCGAGCGACGTGGCGTTGAACTCGACGGTCACCGTGTCGTTCGACGAGCCCGTGGATCTCAACTCGGCGCAGTTCGACGTCACCGACCCCGGTGGCGCGAAGATCGCCGGCACGCGGGCGCTCTCGCCGGACAGCAGGATGATCACGTTCACGCCCGCTGCCAGGTTCGCCGCGTCCACTGTGTACTCGGTGACCGCGAAGGCCGCGGACACGTTCGGCAACATGATGGCCAACCCGGTCACGTGGTCGTTCACCACGACGACGACGCAGACCTGCCCGTGTTCGCTGTTCAGCGCGGCGACCGTTCCGACGGTAACTTCGGCTGATGACAACGGCGCGTACGAGCTGGGCGTCAAGTTCACGTCGAGCACGAACGGGCAGATCACCGGCGTGAAGTTCTACAAGGGCGCGGGCAACACCGGCACCCACACCGGGTCGCTCTGGTCCGCGGACGGCCAGCGCCTGGCCACCGGCACGTTCTCGAACGAGACCGAGTCGGGCTGGCAGACGCTGACGTTCTCGTCGCCGGTGTCGATCACGGCGAACACCACCTACACCGCCTCGTACACGACCACCACGGGTCACTACGCGGTGAACGCCGGCTACTTCGGCTCGGTGACCTCGCCGCCGCTGGGTGCCGCGCCGTCCGCCGGTGTGTTCACCGCCGGGTCCGGGTTCCCGACGTCGACCTACAACGGTGGCAACTACTGGGTGGACGTGATGTTCCAGTGATGCGCCTGTGACTGCTCGGCCACTGCTGTTCCTCGGGGCAGGTGGACTGGCTCGCGAGACTCTCGCGGCGGTCCGCCTCCTCCCGGAGACGTGGGACCCGATCGGGGCTCTCGACGACTCCACCGCCCTGCACGGCACCCTGATGGACGGGGTGCCCGTGCTGGGCGGGCTCGACACCCTGGCCGATCATCCGGACGCGGCCGTCGTGCTCTGCATCGCGAGTGCGCGGCGGTCGCTGGTCCGGCTGGACGTGGCCAGGAGGCTCGATCTGCCGGACGAGCGGTGGGCGACCATCGTGCATCCGGCGGCTGTGACCTCAGGTGCTTTTGCAGGCGCCGGAACGATTCTGCTCGCGGGTGTCGTCATCACGACCCCGCTGTCGATCGGCAAGCACGTGGTGGCCATGCCCCAGGTGCTGATCACCCACGACGACGAGGTCTCGGACGGCGTCACGTTCGCCGGCCGCGCGTCGCTCGCGGGTTCTGTGCACGTCGGGGAGGCCGCGTACCTGGGACAGGGAGCCCTGGTGCGCGAGGGCGTGAAGATCGGCGCCGGTGCCGTCATCGGCATGGGAGCCGTTGTCCTGCGGGACGTTCCCGCGGGAGAGACGTGGGCCGGCGTGCCGGCCCGCCCGTTGCGTGGGGAGAGCGCGTGATCGAGATTCCACTGGTGGACCTGCGTGCCCAGCACGAGCAGGTGGCCGACGAGGTGGCCGACGGCTGGGCCGAGGTGCTCAAGACGACGGCCTTCATCAACGGCCCCCAGGTCGCCCGGTTCGAGTCGGAGTTCGCCGCCTACCAGGAAGTCGCGCACGCGATCGGTGTCGGCAACGGCACCGACGCCATCGAACTGGCGTTGCGCGCGCTGGGTGTCGGCCACGGCGACGAGGTCGTGCTGCCCGCCAACACCTTCATCGCCACCGCCGAGGCCGTCGCCCGTGCCGGCGCGACTCCGGTGCTCGTCGACTGCGTGGACGACACGCTGCTGATCGACGTCGACCAGGTGTCCTCAGTGGTCACTTCACGCACCAAAGCCGTTGTGCCGGTTCACCTCTACGGCCAGGCCGCGCCGGTCGAACTGCTGCCGCTCGGCCTGCCGGTCGTCGAGGACGCCGCCCAGGCCCAGGGAGCACGCCGCAACGGCGTCGCCGTCGGTGGCCTCGGTGTCGCCGCCGCGACCTCGTTCTACCCCGGCAAGAACCTCGGCGCGTACGGCGACGGCGGCGCGGTGCTGACGACGTCCGACGCGATCGCCGAGTCGGTGAAGCTGCTGCGCGAGCACGGTTCGCCGCGCAAGTACGAGCACCCGGTGCTCGGCTTCAACAGCCGCCTCGACACGCTGCAGGCCGTGGTGCTGTCCGCGAAGCTGCGCCGCCTGGAGGGCTGGAACCAGGCCCGCCGCGCCGCCGCCCAGCGCTACACCGAGCTGCTCGCCGACGTCGAACGGGTGCGCGTGCCGGTCGTGCTGGACGGCAACCTGCCCGTCTGGCACCTCTACGTCGTCCGCGTGCCGGACCGCGACCGCGTGCTCTCCGCCCTGCACGCCGCGGGAATCGGCGCCGGCATCCACTACCCGACGCCGCTGCACAGGACGGGCGCGTTCGCGCACCTCGACGGCTCGTTCCCGGTGGCGGAGACCTCGGCCGCGGAACTGCTGTCGCTGCCGCTGTTCCCGGAGATCACCGAGGCCCAGCAGACCCGCGTGGCCGACGCACTGAAGGAGGCGCTGCGATGACCGGCGTTCGCGTGCACCCCAAGGGTTTGTGCGAGTCCGAGGACGTGGGCGACGGCACGCGCGTGTGGGCCTTCGCGCACGTGCTGCCAGGCGCGCGCATCGGCCGTGACTGCAACATCTGCGACGGCGCGTTCGTCGAGTCACGCGCGGTGCTGGGCAACAACGTGACGGTGAAGAACGGCACGTTGGTCTTCGACGGCGTCACGTGCGAGGACGACGTGTTCCTCGGCCCGAACGTGCTCTTCACCAACGACCTCCGCCCGCGCGCCCACGTCAAGAAGACGGGCGACGCGCTGGAGACCACCCTGGTGCGGCGCGGCGCGACTCTCGGCGCCGGTGCGATCGTCGTGTGCGGCACGGAGATCGGCGAGCATGCGTTCGCCGCGGCCGGTGCGGTCATCACGAAGTCGGTGCCCGCGCACGCGTTCGTCGCGGGCAACCCGGCGGTCGTGAAGGGCTGGGTCTGCGCCTGCGGCGTGCGCCTCTCAGACGATCTGTCGTGTCCGGAGTGCGGCATCCGGCACGAGGAGACCCCGGACGGCCTGAAAGCCGTCTGACGGTCTTTCCGGCCATGCGGGCCGACGCCTCGACCGAGGTGTCGGCCCGCGTCGTTTCGGGTACAGTCCGAGCCATGATCAAGCGAATCGAGTTCTTCTCCGCCCTGTGAGCGGCGGATGGCCGGACCTCCTCGACGTGGGGTTCGAGGAACGCCGGCAGGCGTTGACCGCACTCCTGCGGGATCCGGCTCTGTCAGCCGAAGATCTGCACGACAGGTGCACGCAGCTCGCATTCTACGACTATGACGTGAGAGCTGTACTGCGCGACCTGGACCCGCCAACACGGCTGTTGTCCGCGGCCAGACAGTTGATCACCAGCACCGACCAGCGGGCGGTCCTGCTCGGGCTCGCCCTGCTGACTGGCCGTGCCGCTCAGGACGACGTCCCCGCGATCAGGACGCTCGGGCTGCGGCAGTTCGCCGCCCCACAGGCCGTGCGCGTGCTGCTGGCGATTCCTGGTGCGGAGCCCGACGCCATCTGTGTTGCCGGCCAGGTACCCGGTGTCCGCGGTGAGGTGGGCGATGCCTTGCGCGGGCACCCGGACCCGGCTGTCTGCGGCTGGGCGTGCCGGAACTCGTCGGGGTATATGCAGCACGTGCGCGAGAGGGCGGGCAAACACGAACTGCGTGTGCTGCTCGACCGAGCGCACGTGGACGACGAGCTGTGGGACCGCATGGGGAAGCGTTTGCACCGCATGTGCACCAACGATCTGTCGTCCGAGTTCGGCTACTACCCGCACGACACGACAGCCTTGAGACGCTGGGTGTCACTCGCCTCGACCCGACCGGCCACAGTGGACCGTGCCGTGCTGCTCTGCTCCGTGGCGGAGGAGTTGGTGTCCGGGTACGCGGCCGTGGTGGTGGGCGACCTGCGCAACGGTCTGCTGAGCGAGATCAGGAGGGTGCTGTCCCGTTGGAGAGGCGTGTTGGCACGCGAAGCGGCGAGTGACGGCCGTGCGGCCTGGGTGCTGCGCGAACGCCGGGGGCTGCGTGTGCCGTCGAGACGGTTCGCGGTGCGGATCGTGACGCACGCGCCCGAACCCACCGGCGGTGTGGAGGCCAGGATCCTCCTCGACCACATGCCGATCTACGCGACCTTGTTCGAGGGCGGACTCTCCGGGCCGCCGGAACGGGTGGTCGACGGCGGCCGGCTCCTGGCCTCCGACGAGCCCCGGGAGGTGCTCCTCGACGACTACGACGGCACCAACCTGTACGTCACGATCGTGCGCGAGGGCGCGGAGGTCGTGTGGAAGGACTGGCGCTGGAACATGCACAGCGACCGGCTGCCGGGCGAGTTCCGGTTCGACGCAGGGCAGTACGACCGCGAGCTGGCGTTCACGGAGTCGGACCGCAGCTGGGAATGGCCCGCGCGCACGGTGGCCCGGCTAGTCGAGCAACGGTTGCGGGCGGATCCGGCGATCCTGGGCCGCTGGGACTGCGGACCCGGCTACTGCGGCAGCGCGCGAGACGTCCACGACGCCGCTGTGCTGGACTTCAGGCATCCCGCTGACGCGCCGTGGGACGCCGTGTCGGTGACGTTCCGGCTGGGCATCGACGTCGGTGACCGAGTTCCGGAACTGGTCGCCGACGAGGTCATCGCACGGTTGCGCGCCACCGATCCGAAGGACTGGGTCGGGATGGTGGGGGCCGACAGCGTGGCCTCGGCCGAGCGGCTGGGCCTTGTGCACCGCCGGTCGGCCGTCACGTTCTACTGACTCAGGCGGGCTCCCAGGCCACGAGCCGGCCGAAGGTGCGCTGGTCGCCCTCGACCTTCAGGTCGTCCGCGGTCTTGCGGCCGTAGAAGGAGAGCACGAGGTCGCTCGCCGTGCCGCTGAACGTGGTGTCGGCCGTGCCGGGGACGTCACCCAGTCGGGCGCCGTCGGCGTCGAGCGTCACGCGCCAGGAGCGGCCCTCGGAGGCGTGGTAGTCGACGAGCACGGGCTCGTGCGGCCACGGTGACTTCGTTGCGACGCAGGTCGTCTGGAACTCCTCCACGCCGTCGAGCGCGACCTCGGCCGGCAGCGGCTGGGGCGCGCCGATGGTGAGCTGGGCGTCGTAGGTGTGGACCGCGATCTCCTGGAGCTGGTGGCGGGCGGCGGTGCCGGTGGTCCGCGGCGACTGGAAGTCGCTCCACCACGCCCAGCAGGCGCGGTCGGGGCCGGACTCCTTCAGCGCGTCGATCAGCAGCCGCGACGACTCGGTCATCCATGCCACCAGGTCCTCGCGCGGCGCCTCGACCGGCGTGCGGACCGGGGGAGCATCGGCAGGGCCCGCGGCGACGATCTCCGCCCACTTGCGACGGCCGTCGCCCAGGTGCTGGACCAGGTCGTACAGCGTCCAGCCGGGGCACGACGGCACCGGTGCGTCCAGATCGGGGGCGGCGGCGACGGCGGTGGTGAAGGCGGCGGTCCGCTCCTCGATCAGTCGCAGAAGGTCGGAGAACGCCAGGTTGTTGTGCACGCGCGCTGTCTATCACCGTGCCGGGGTGGCCGCCCACTCATTTTGTGCGGAGAGCAGGTGTGCCAGGCGGCGAAGCCGTTCGTCGTCCTGGCTGCCCGGCTCGACGGTGTACACGATGAGCACGGGCCCCGGCGCTCCCGGCATCGGGTAGGCGTCCCAGTCCAGGTTCAGCTCCCCGACCAGCGGGTGATCGACGCGCATCCGGCCGCGGGTCGTGTCCTCGACGTCGTGACGCGCCCACAGCGTCGCGAACTCGCCGCTGCGCGCCTTCAGCTCGTCGACCAGCTCCGTCGCACGCGGGTGCCCCGGCTCGGCGGAGACCTGGGCCCGCAGCATCCCGGTCAGTTCGGCGACCGTGGCCGCCCGGTCCGGGCATGCCTGGTCTGCCTCCGGGTGCAGCAACAGCGCCAGCAGGTTCCGTTCCGCCGCAGGCACCTCGGTGAACGCGCCCAGCAGGCCCCCGGCCAGCGGATTCCAGGCCAGCACGTCCAGGAAGCGCCCCACGACCAGCGCGGGCGAGGTCGTTCCGCGTAGCAGCCTCAGCGTGGTCGGCGGCACCTCCTCCGGCTGGTACCGGCGGCCGGCCCGCGCGGGGGTGCGCGCGGCGGCCGCGAGGCTGTGCAGGTGCCGGGACTCCTCGGCGGTGAAGTTCAGTGCCCCGGCGATGGCGTCGAGCACCTGGTCGGACGGCCGCACGTCACGGCCCTGCTCCATGCGCTGGTAGTAGTCCGGGCTCACCCCGGCCAGCAGGGCCAGTTCCTCCCGGCGCAGCCCCGCGACGCGCCGCCGCGGCCCCGGCTCCAGGCCGACGTCCTGCGGCCGCACCCTGGTGCGCCGGGTCCGCAGGAACTCGGCCAGCTCACGGCGGGGATCGTCGGTCATCGGGCCAGTATGCCCGCGGCGCGAGCGACGAAGGTGGGTCTGGCAGACCCAGGACGAAGCGAACGACCGTGATCACGCGAGGGGAGCCCAGGATCGGTGCCACACCAGCCGATCACAGGAGGAAACACGACATGAAGGCCGCACAGATCACGAGCTTCGGAGCACCGGACGTCCTGCGGGTCGTCGAGATCGACCGGCCCGCTCCCGGTGCCGGCGAGGTCCTGGTGCGGGTCGAGGCCGCCAGCGTGAACGGGCACGACACGATCGTGCGCGCCGGTGGGCTGAAGATGGTGTCGGGCCGCACTTTCCCGATCGGCGTCGGCCTGGACTTCACCGGCGTCGTCGTCACGACCGGCTCCGGCGTCGAGGACTACCGCGCCGGGGACCGGGTGTGGGGCATGGTGCACCCCCGCGAACGCCACACCGTCGCGGGAGCGGCCGAGTTCGTCGTGGTCACCGCCGACCGCATCAGTCCGGCTCCGGCGGGTGTGTCGGCGGTCGAGGCGGCGTCCCTGGTCGTCGCGGGCAGCACGGCGCTGATCGCGTTGCGCGACAGCGTGGAACTGGCCGAAGGCGAGCGGGTCCTGATCCGGGGTGCGGCCGGTGGCGTGGGCACCGCGGCCGTGCAACTGGCCCACGCGATGGGCGGCCACGTCACCGCACTGGCCCGCGACCGCCACGCCGGGGCCCTCAGCGCTCTGGGCGCCGACGTCGTCCTCGACCACAGCACCACCACCCCGGACCAGATCGGACCGTTCGACGTCATCGTCGACACGGTCGGCTCCGAGTTGGCGCGCTATCGCCGCAGGCTGACCAAGGGCGGCCGGATGGTCACCATCGCGCTCTCCGGTCCCGCCCTGGCCGCGATCGCGGTGTCGAGCGTCCACGGCTCCCGGCGCATCCGCACGTTCAGCGCCAACCCCGGTTACGCGGTGCTGGACGACCTGGCCGACCACGTCACCTCTGGCGCACTCCGCCCGGTGGTGCACAGCGTGTATCCGCTGACCGACATCGCGGTCGCGCACGAGGCCTTCGAACGCGGCGGCGTACTGGGCAAGCACGTCATCTCGGTTTCCAGCTGAGGTGGGCTGTGGGCGGCGGGGTCGGTCGGGCGGCACAGCTCGGCTGGGCGGGCTGGGTGTGGGTCAGGCGACCGCGTGGATCTGGTTGTGGCGTGGTGTGCGGTGAGGGTCTATGTAGGCCGGTGGTCGGTAGGTCGGTATGCCGCCGGCCATGTGGAGTTGCCAGTCGGAGTGGTGAACCAGGTCGTGGTGGCGGCGGCAGAGCAGGGTCAGGTTGGCGAGGTTGGTTTCGCCGCCGTTCGACCAGTGCTGGACGTGGTGGGCTTCGCAGTGACTCGGCGGGCGGTCGCAGCCCGGGAAGGTGCAGCCTCTGTCCCTGGCCACGAGGACTCGGCGCAGGCCCGCGTTGATGGTCCTGGTCTTGCGGCCCACGTCGTGGACCTGGGAGCGGGTGCCCAGCACCATGGGGATGACGGCCGCGTCGCAGGCGATCTTGCGGACCTGGTGCATCGGGATCTGCTCGCCGTTGTCCAGGCGGGCGGCGCCGATGCCGGCTCGGAGCTTGTCGTAGTCGACGGTGACGGTCAGCTGGACGCGTTCGCCGCCGGCGATGTGGTGGTGGCTTGCGCGCATCGCCAGGTCGATCACCTCGCAGAACGCGTCGCCTTCTCGCTCCGGTGCGAAGCGGAGATCGGTCGGCGCGGGCTTGGCCAGCGGGGTGATCAGTGCGTCCAGCTTCGCGCCGGTCTCGGCGTCCACGTCGGCGAAGAGGTGGTAGCGGCCGCTCTTCCACTGACGGCGCACCACGTTGCGCGGCTGCGCCGGCTCGGGATCCTTCGGTTCTGGGCCGTCCTGATCCAGGCGGTAGGCGAGTTCCCTGCAGAACGCCTTGGCCGATCGGGGTTCGTGCTGCTGGGCGTAGCCGACGAGGTGGACCTCGGCGATGGCGGGCAGGCCTGCCATCGCCTCCGCCACCACGTCGACGTGGTCCTCGGACAGATCTCCGGTGGCCATCGCCGCCGCCGCCAGCGGAAGCAACGGCTCCACCTTCGCCCCGCTCGGGGTGACGGTGGGGCACAAAGCCTTGGCCTGGGCGAGTTTGCGGCGAGAGAGCCTGGGGTCCCAGCGCAGCGAGTGCTTGAAGAGCTCGATCAGATCCTTGTAGCCCAACGACTCCGCCGCACCCTGCTGATCCAGCGCGCCGACGATCTCCAGCACCTGGAACTGCAGCTGGTGCAGCGCGCGAACCTTCCGCTTGAGCTCGTCGAGGAGCTCCAGCGGGGAGGCGAGACCGAGGGCTGACATGTGTCCATCGTGGCATGAACATGTGTTCGAATTCCATTCCACGATCAGGTGAAAGAGCAGGTCAGGCCCTATGGCGCTATTTGCGTGCCGTATCCCTCTGAATGCGTGACGCATCTGCTCCGTTTTCACCCGAACGAGCCGTTCTTTGGAGTTACTTCAACGGTTACGGTCCAAGAGCATGACTGCGATCTTCTCCACCGCGTACAGCCGGGATCTGGGCGACGAGCTGCGCAGGTTGCGCGAGGACAACACCAGCTTCGGAGGCCGGTCCATGGCCGTCCAGCTCGGCTGGGACCCGAGCAAGGTGTCCAACATCGAGACCGGCAAGGCCCGCCCCACCGAGGTCGATCTCGCCCAATACCTGGCGACGTGCGGGAAGGGCATCGAGTTCCTGCAGGACTTCACCAACCGGTACCGCCATGCCTTCGATCTGTACTTCGTTCAGGCGCCGACCAACCTGCGCACGCTCGCCATGGTCGAGGCCATGGCGAAGAAGATCTTCGTCTACGAGATCTTGTCGATCCCAGGTCTTCTGCAGACGGAATCCTTCATGCGCGCGTTGTTCACGGAGGCAGGTTTCGAGTCGCCGGAGGAAATCGAGAGGGGTGTCGAACGCCGCATGGCGCGGCAGAACATCTGGCAGCGGCCTTACCGCCCTGAATGCGTGTTCTACGTGCACGAACTTGCGCTCCAGATGCGGGTCGGGGACGCCAAGGTCATGGAAGACCAGTACCTGCGCCTTCTCTTCAACGCGCACATCCTCCGAGTTGTACCGGCCAACATCAGGGGCCTCGCGTTTCGCTCGAAGTGCACGTTGTTCGAGTTCGCCAAGGCGTCGCCCCTGGCCTACACGGAGACCGATCTGGCCAAGGTGTTCGCCCAGGACGAGGCAGCCGTCACGTGGAGCAGGTCGCTCTTTGAGCGGCTGGATGCGGTCGCGTTGAATGAGGAACAATCGAAGAACAAGCTGGCGGAGTACGTCAGCGGACTTCGAGAGGACTTTCATGACCCGCGAACGGACCTGGCGTAAGAGCTCCTACAGCGCCGAGACGACCGACAGCGACTGCGTGGAGGTCTCCCTGTCCCAAGACGCCCTCGTGCGGGACTCGAAGAACGCGAGCGGCGACGTCCTCGCGTTCTCCGCCCCTGCCTGGCAGAGCCTGCTCAGCTGGCTGGGCTGACCTCGGCCGCCCTACGTTCGGCGGCCTCCTGTCTGGCTATGCGCAGCAACGCGCCGGAGACGCCGATCAGCATGAACGTCATGCCGGTGGCGACGCTGAACGCGAGCTCGTCGAACGTGGCGGCGCCCAGCGCGGACGTCAGCATCGCGGCCACGAGGCACATGGCGATCCCGCGCACGCCCTCGTCGCGGGACAGCGCGCGGGCCCGCAGCGCCGCGAAGATGCCGGCGAGGAACAGCAGCGCGAAAGCGATCAGGCCCAGGTAGCCGTTCTCGATCATCGTCAGCAGGTACTGGTTGTCGAGGATCGTGTACTTCGACGGCAGGAACGTGCCGAAACCGCGGCCCAGCCACGGGTGTTTGGCGATCTCCAGCCACGCGCCGTCGTAGTCCTTGGTGCGGCCCTGGAACGACGGGTCGTCCTCGATGTTGGAGAACATCGAGGTGACCGTCCCGAACAGACCCGGCACGACGACGGAGGCGCCGCCCAGGAACACCGCGCCGACGCCGAGCAGCGGCAGGCCTCGTTCGCGGGGGAGCAGGATCGCCATCACGATGCCCGTCACGACGAGGCCGATGATGGCCGTGCGGGACAGCGACAGGATCGCCATCAGCGCGAGCAGCGACAGCGCCATCCACCAGCGGCCGACGGGTTCACCCTTGTCCTTCGCCTGGAACACGAAGTGCGCGGCGAACGGCACGCCCAGCACGCAGACCAGGCCGAACTCGATCGGGTGGTTCACGGTGCCGGCCGGGCGGAAGAAGATCGACCTGGACTCCAGCGCCGAGTAGCCGTTGTCCTGCACGCGCAGGCCCGGCAGCGTGATGTACGAGGCCAGGTCGAGGCCCAGGCCGAACTGGAACAGGCCGACGAACGCGCTGACCGTCAGACACGCCACCATCACCCGCAGGGCGCGGCTCAGGCGCTCACCGCTGCGGACCGCGTCGACGACGAACACCGCGAGCGCCGCCATCGACACGACCCTGATCAACGCCGAGTCCGACACCGACAGCTCGTCGATCGGCAGGTAGCGCCGCGTCGCGAGGGCGTACGTCATCAGGTGCAGCATCACGTAGATCGCGAGGACCGTGCGGACGGCGTTGCGGCCCTTGGCCATGCCCAGGTGGTCGACGAGGTGCGCCGCGAACCACACCACGGCCAGGCACATCGCCACGAACAACGCCGGCGGCAGCGTGATCGGGACGAACGCGATGGTGAACCGGGCGGGGACGACGAGCAGCGCCACCATGTAGAAGATGAGCAGAGTGGCGCCGTCGGCTCGCTGGGCGGTCAGTCGTCTTTCGTCGGCCATGCTGGGTCTGGCTTGGGTGCGGCGATGATGACGGTCTTCTGGTGCGCGTTCGGCACGCCCTGGGGCATCGGCCGCTGAGGTGCGCCGCCGTTGCCGTTGTGCTGCGGACCAGGCCGGACCGGCGGAACGGGCTGCGGCGTCGTCTCCTTTTCGGACGGTGCGGGGTCCTTGCCGTCCTTCGCCTCTTTGTCCTTGCGGCGCTTGGCCTTGAGCATGATCGAGTCGGCGGCGAACGTCGAGGCGAGCGTCAACAGCAGCAACACGACGGTGGCCGCGCCGACGTACCGGACCTTGCCGCCGATCTTGGCCGAGGCCGTCGTCGGCTTCACCAGGATCTGCGCGGTGATGAACGTCTGTTCGGGCGCGTTCAACGCCTTCTGCTGCGCCGCGAGCTCGGCGACGGTCTTCTCGAGCACCTTGCCGACGAGGCCTTCCGCCGACTCGGCCGAGTCCGACTCGGTCGTGATGAACAGCAGCGGGCCGCCGACCGGGCCGGTGTTCGCGGTGTAGACGGACGTCGAGCCCTTGCCCGCCAACTCCTCCGCCGTCATCGGGTCGCCGAGGACCTGCGTGAGGATCTGCGCGGTGGTCGTGAGGCTGCCGTCGAACTGCAGCAGCGGGTTGACCCTGACGACGTCCTCGGGCTTGGTCTTCTCCGAGTACCGGCCGCCGGCCGCGGGGGAGGTGAGCACCAGCACGCCGCTCGACTCGTACCGGGTGGGCACGGAGATGTAGACGAACAGCGCGAGGATGCCCGTGAGCAGCACTGCGGGGAGGGCGATGTACCACCGCCGCCGCAGCACTCGTACGGTTCCCCAGAAGTCCATCAAAATCCCCGATCCGCGGCTCGGTATTGCGAACGCAATGTTCGTAGGGTATCGCCTGCTTTGAAAATCGGGGTGAGCTGCCAACTGTTACAGGCCGTAGCTGTACGGCGATGAACAGGTGGAAACCAGGAGGCAGCATGCGTGCAGGACGTCTGACCGTGACCGTCGCGGCCATTCTCGTGGTCATCGGCGGGACAACGGCTTACGTCGTCACGGCGGCCACCGACGCGAAGCAGTCGGGCGGCACCGAACAGGTGACGCAGGCCAAGGTCGGCGATCTTCTCTTCGTCGATCTCGCCGGAGGCCAGAACCGTGTCGAGAAGCTCGCCGACGGCGGCACCCGTACCCAGATGGAACTCGCCTGCCAGCGGTTTTACGCCGCCGGCGGCACCAGTGTGTGCCTCAAGCTCTCCGGTCCCGGCCCGACCTACGCGGCCGAGGTGAGCCGCGGCGGCAAGCCGATCAAGACCGTTCCGCTGCCGGGCATCCCGAGCCGTGCGAAGGTGTCGCAGTCCGGGAACGTGGTGTCCTGGACGAGTTTCGTCACCGGTGACTCGTACTCGGTTCCCGGCGGCTTCTCCACCCGGACGGGCTACTTCGACGTGCGCACCGGCGAGACCGTCGAGTCGCTCGAACACTTCGCCGCCACTGTGGAGGGTGCTCCGCTCACCGCGAGTGACGCCAACTACTGGGGTCTGACGGTGGGTTCGAACGACCTGACCTTCTACGCGACGCTCGCCAGCGGTGGTTTCACCTGGCTGGTGAAGGGCGATCTGGTGAGCAAGTCCGTGACGTCGTTGCGCCGTGACGCGGAGTGTCCGTCGCTGTCGCCGGACGGCACGAAGGTCGCGTACAAGAAGCGCATCGGCCGCCTCGGGCCGTGGGACCTCGCGGTGCTCGACCTCGCCACGAACACGGAGAAGCGGCTGCCCGGCACGGCCGGTGTCGACGACCAGGCGACGTGGCTCACCGGGACGGAGCTCGCGTTCGCCGCGGTGCCCAAGGACGCCAAGTTGCCCGCCGTTCACGTGGTTCCCGCCGACGGCTCGCAGGACGCTCGGGTGCTGATCCAGGACGCCACGTCGCCGTCCCCGGTCATGTAGCGAGTTCGCGGCGGAGCACCTTTTCCAGCTCATGTCCTGCCGCATCCCAAGAACGTCCCTCCACACTGGACGCGGCCGCACGGGCGACCGCGTCGAAGTCCGGCGATGTGACCACTTCGGACAAAGCACGCGCCAGTGAGTGCGGGGTGGGTGTCGCGTACCGGACGTGGTCGTTGTCCAGGACTACGCGGTTGAAGTGCGCGTCGTTCACCACGGGGATGCATCCGGCCGCGAGCATCTCGTGCGGCACGAGGGACACGTTGGTCATCGACAGCGACAACCCGGCGAAGCACCGGTTGTAGATGGCGTTGAGGTCGTCGGGCGTGACCAGGCCGTGGTCGTGGAACTGCGGTCCGAGCTGCCCGACCTTCTCGCCGTAGACGTGGATCTTGAGGTCCGGGTGCTTCTCGGCGAAGACCTCCAGCGCCAGCACGCCGAGTTCGAACGCCCTGCGCGGTGCCTTGCGGCGGGCGTAGAAGACGATGCCGTCGCGCCTGTCGTCGCCGAGCCTGTACCTGTCGGCGTCGCAGCCGAAGTCGAAGTGGTCGGCGGGCATGCCGTGCTCGTCGAGGAGCTTGTCGGCGAGGAACCGGCCGGCGGTGAAGCCGTGCATGCCCATCCGGTACGTGTTCTCCGCGAGCGCGTAGAGGCCGCCGGACGGGTAGAACCACGGTTCGTAGTCCTGCACGAGGTAGAACCTCTTGCCCGCGCAAGGGTCGTTGAACGCCGGGTACGCGGTGATCCACGCCGTCGCGAAGACCGCGTGCGCGTCCGCCATGCCGTCCGTCACGTCGTGGATCGAGCCCCGGAAGAACGGGAACGCCGCCCTGACACCGGGTTCGAGGTCGGCGACCGTGTTGCCGAACGTGTCGTACAGGTAGAGCCTGCACTCGTGGCCGAGCGACTCCAGGTGCCGGATGAGCCGGAACATGGTGGTGTGGCCGCCGGATCCCTTGGACGGGGGAGTGGTGACCCAGTTGATCGTGAGCCTGCCGTCCGGCGGGATCGGCGGGATCACCACGGGCTTGCGTTGCTCGACGTCGGCCTTGCGGACGTCCTCGAGACGCACCGGCAGTTCTTCGCCCTCGGCGCCGAGTCTGCGGGTCGCGGCGGTGAGCAGGCGGACGCCGAGCTGTTTCGCGCCCTGCTCGCGGACGATCTTCGTGACCTGCCTCAGTCGCCTCACGCGTCGGCCCTCTTCTTCAGCACCGCAAGGATCTCGTGTCTCATCGGGAACACCACGAGCAGGTAGGCGAGGCAGGACAGCGCGCCGCCGACGAGGATCTGCAGCACCTCGCTGTCGACCACGTTCCGGACCACGAGCACGACCGCGACCATCAGCACACCGCCGAGGAACGGCCGCAGCAGCCTGGTGCCGAGCGCGCCGGCCCGGATGCCGTAGGGCTTGAACGTGACCAGGTACGCGGGTGTGATGATCAGGACGGCGACGATCACGTGGGCCGCCGCGACGCCCCGGATGCCGTCGAGATGCGCGCCCAATGCCAGCAACGGCACCAGCGCGACGAGCCAGACCACGTGGATCACGAGGATCGCTCGCGATCGGCCGGCCGAGGCGAGGAAGTCGTAGCCGAGTTCGAGGGCGACCCTGACCGCGCCGAGCAGCACCAGCAACGCGAGCGCCGTCGCCGCGGGGGACCAGCGCTCGCCGTAGACGACGCGGATGAGCGGCTCGGCCAAGGCGGCCAGGAGCACGCACGCGGGCACCGTGACGAGCGCCAGCAGGCCCAGCGCGCGGCCGAACGCCTTCTGGAACAGGTCGGGATCCTCGCGGACCTTCGAGAAGGCGGCCAGCGACACGCTTCTGACCGGGGCGCTGAACGCCGCCACCGGCCAGCTCGCGAGGTTGAACGCCAGCAGGTAGAAGCCCAGCGGGATGGTGCCGAGCACCGCGCCGACGACGATGTAGTCGACGTTCATCACGCCGAAGATCAGCAGGCTCGATCCGGCCAGCGGCAGGCCGAACGCGAGCAGTTCCCTGGCCTGCACCCGATTCCAGCCGGGCCGGAACCTGTCCTTGGTCAGCCAGAACATGATGACCGCGGCGGAGAGGTTCTGCGCGATCCGCTGCCACGCGAGGCTCCACGCGCCGAAGCCCATGAGCGCCAGCACGACCGCGACGGCCGTGCCCGCCACGAACGCGGCGGTGTCGGCGTAGAACTTGTGGTCCTGCCGGAAGTTCCGCTGCATCATCGCGCCGGGCACCGCGGTCGCGCCCGCGATGATCAGGGCGACCGACATCAGCTGGATGACCCCGGCGGCCTCCGGCGCGTCCATCGCGTTGGAGAACCACGGCGCGCCGACCGCGCAGATCAACGCCAGCAGCGTGCCGGACGCGAGGGACAGCGTCGTGACCGTCGGCGCCATCTCCTCGATCGGCCCGTTGTGGCGGACCAGGGCGGCGCTGACGCCGAGCTCGGACACGCTCAGCACGATGTTGAGCACGACCAGGGCGACCGCGAAGACACCGAACTGCTCGGGCGCGATCAGGCGCGCGAGCAGGACGCTGATGCCGACGGCGGCGAGTCGTTGCAGGAGTGAGTTGACGGCGCTCCAGCGGATCGCCGAGGAGACCTCGCCTTCGAGCCGGCCGGTGTCCGTGCTCACCACTCGCCCCGCCACTTCCAGCGCTGCGTGCCGATCCACAGCTTCGCGCGCTTGACGGCGTGGGGTGCGAGGAACAACTGAGTACGGCTCAGGAAACGCGGGCTGAACTTCTTGCGCCGCAGCAGTGCCTTGTACTCCGGCAACTCTTCGAGCCGCGAGTAGGTCTCGCGGGCGAAGTCGAGGAGTTCCTGCTCGGTGCCGTCGAGCTGGTTCCTGTCATGGAGCCGGACCGCGCGCCACAGCGCGTCGCTCGCGATCGCCTTGTGCGCCAGCGTCTTCAGTCGCGCGGGCAGGCTCGGGTTCTGCTCCAGAACCAGGTCGAACACGTCCCGGCGCTGCTCCAGGTCGGCGAACACCGACTTGAACGTCGTGCGCATCATCGAGTTCTCGTGCACCCGGTAGTACGCGCCGGGCCTGCCGCTGACGTACCCGATGTCGGACACCGCGGCGATGCGCAGCCACATCTCCAGATCACCCGCGTGGGGGAGGTCCGAGCGGTAGCCGCCGACCTTCTGCTGGATCTTGGTGCGCACCACGACCTCCGGCGAGGAGATCACGTTGCGGCTGCTGCGGAAGCGGTTCTCGATCCAGTCGTCGCCGCGCCAGACCCTCGACGTGGCCGGAAGCTGAGCGACCCTCGGCAACGCGTCGTGGTCGCTGTAGTAGACGACGCGGCCGTAGACCATGCCCACTTCGGGGTTCTGCTCGAAGACCTCGGCGGCACGCTGGAGTGCTCCCGGCGCCAGCAGGTCGTCCGCGGACAGCAGCACCGTGTAGTCGGCGCTCGCCCAGTCCAGCAGGCCCTCGTTGTAGGTGGCGATGTGCCCCTTGTTCACTTCGTGCCGGTAGCCCTCGACGCGCTTGTCCGCGGCCATCAGCTCGGCCATCACCTCAGGCGTGTTGTCCGACGACGTGTCGTCGATCACAAGCACTCGGACGTCCACGCCAGGCTGGTCGAGGACGCTGCGGACGCAGGCCGGTAGGAAGTGGGCGTAGTTGTAACAGGGGATCACGACGTCCACTGTGGGAAGCGTTGGCACAACCTCACTATCGGTGTGGGTTCGCATTCGTTAGCCCCGCAACGTTTTGGGCCCATCAGGCGATGTAGGGATGACCGGAGTAAGGGGAGTCATGGCCGACCACGTCATCCTGACGCGCTTCAACCTGCCTTCGAAGGGTGCCGAGAGTTACGTCCGGGCAAAGGAAGGGTGGCTGACCGAACGCGTTGCGCTGTTCGAGCGCTACTGCCTGCCATCGGTGCTCGCTCAGACGGACGAACGGACGCGTTGGCTCATCTATTTCGACCCCGAATCACCGCAATGGCTCAAGGACAAAATCGCCTCACACGGTGACGCGTACACGCCCGTTTACCGTGCGGAAGTATCGCGGGAAGAACTGAGATCGGACATCCGATCGCTTTACGGTCAGGTCGGCGACGAGCTCATCACCACGAACCTCGACAACGACGACGGCCTCGCCGTCGACTTCGTGGAACGCCTCTGCGCCGCTCCCCGCCCCACCACGACCGCCGCGTACTACCTGGTCAACGGCCTGATCAAGTCTCCAGGCGGGCTGTACCACCGGGTCGACCGGCACAACGCCTTCGTCTCGGTGCGGGAGTCCTGGGACGAGCCGGTCACGTGCTGGGCGCACTGGCACAACCACATGCACCTGCACTTCCCCGTCGTGGAACTGGACGGGGCGCCGGGCTGGCTGCAGGTCGTGCACGGCGGCAACGTGTCGAACCGCACACGCGGCCGGTTGGTCTCGCCCGAGCCGTACAAGGCGTCGTTCGGGGACTCGCTGGACGACGTGGCGGCGCCGGGCTCGCTCGCCGTGGCGCAGGACCGCCTGGTGGATCAGCCGGTCCGGTTCGTGCGCGACTCGGGACGCGTGGCCGCGAAGAACGCGGCCATGAAGGTGCTCGGCAAGGGCGGCTTCGAGAAGATCAAACAGAAGCTGGCGTCTCGCGGTTGATTCCGTAGGCCGCGATCAGCGTCACGGTGAGCGCACACACCGCCACCGTGACGCTCGTCCCGAAGCTGGAGAACTGCAGCAACAGTCCGAACGCGACGGACGAAACGAGACGCCCCAGCGCCTGTCCGGTCTGCACCACGGAAAGTCCGGACGCCCGCAACGACTCCGGAGCAGACTCGCTCACCTTGGCCGACAGCACGCCGTCCGTGGCCGCGTAGAAAAGGCCGTGCAGCAGCAGAGCCGCGATCGCGACACCCCTGCCGCCCTCGGGGATGAACAGCAGCGCGTACACGCCGAGCAGCAGTCCGTGGCCGGCGAGGAACATCCGCCAGCGCCCCACCCTGTCCGACAGCTTCCCGAGCGGCGCGGCGGCGGCGAGGAACACGACCGCCGTGCCGAGCGGCAGCAGCGGCAGGAAGCCGAGCGAGATGTTCGTGGCCTTCTGCACCAGCACGTAGACGAACGCGTCCGACACCGTCGCCAGCCCGAGCATCCCGGCGGAGATGGTCGTGCGGCGGAAGTGCTTGTCGGTGAGCAGGTTGAGCCCGGCCCGGAACGACGGCCGAGGCCCCTTCGGCTTCTCCGCGGCCGGCTTCTCCCGCACGAACGAGACGAGCACGATCAGGCCGATGACCGCGAACGCCGCGGACACCGCGAAGATCGGCCCCGGCACCATCCCGATCTGCGTGAGCAGCAGGAACGTGATGAGCGGGCCCAGGAGCGCGCCGAACGTGTCCATGCTGCGGTGCACGCCGAACGCGGCACCGAGCCGATCCTCCGGCGTGGCCAGGGAGATCATCGCGTCGCGCGGGGCGGTCCGGATGCCCTTGCCGGCCCGGTCCGCCGCCATCAGGGCGCCGATGCCGAACGGGGAGGCGCCGACCAGGGGGAAGAAGACCTTGGTGAGCGCCGAGAGCCCGTAGCCGGCCGCGGCGACGGCCTTGGGCCTGCGGAACCTGTCCGAGACGCTGCCGCCGACGAGCCGCAGCAGGGCCGTCGCACCGGTGTAGACGCCGTCCAGCAGACCGAACTGCGCGTAACCCAGGTGCAGCGTGAAGAGCAGGTACACCGGCAGGAACGCGGTGATCATCTCGGCGGAGACGTCGGTCAGCAGGCTGACCGTGCCGAGCGCGAACACCGTGCCGGGCAACCGCTTGCGGAAGTCGGTCTTGGCCGGGCGGGAGGAGGCGACGTACACGGGTCACCCACCTGCCCCGGAAACGAAATCCCTGTTCATGGACCGTCCTACCAGCTGAGCGTTTGGTGCCACACCTCAAGCGACAGCAGCGTCCAGATGCGCGGCTGCTCGTTGCGGTCACCGGAGTCGTGGTCGTCGAGCAGTGAGCGCACCGCGGCTCGGTCGAAGGTCTTGCCCACGAACGACGTGGGCCCGGTCAGCAGGTCGTAGGCCATGTCGCGCAGGCCGTCGCGGAACCAGGCGTCGAGCGGCACCTTGAAGCCCGACTTCGGCCGGTCGACGATGTCGGCCGGCAGGTGCTGGCGCGCCACCTCCTTCACGACCCACTTGGTCGTGCCGCCGCGCACCTTCACGTTGCTGGGCAGCGAGAACGCCAGCTCCGCGACGCGGTGGTCGAGGAAGGGAGGTCTGAGTTCCAGCGACGCGGCCATCGACATCCGGTCGCCGCGTTCGAGGAGGTTGTCCGCGAGCCAGGTGTGCGAGTCGGCGTAGAGCATGCGCCGCAACGCGTCCCCGCGCCCGTTCTCGTACGGCGCCAGCACGGACCGGGTGGCGGGACCGCCCAGCAGCGTTGCCCGTTCGGACACGGTGAAGGGCGCGAACCAGCCGCGCATGCGTTCGGCGTAGGAGGGTTCGGAGATCGCCCGCAGGGCGACGCCCAGCCGTGCCTTCGAGGCGGGCAGGGCCTTCTCCAGGCGCTTCAGCGCGAACGACGGCGCGGCACCGGCGAGCCGGGTGGCTGTGGCGAAGCGGTACTTGGGGTAGCCGCCGAACAGCTCGTCGCTGCCCTCGCCGGACAGCACGACCTTCACGTCCCTGCGGGCGAGTTCGGCCAGGCGGAACACGGCCACGTCGGCCGGTTCGGACAGCGGCGCGTCGCGGTGCCAGGAGAGCTTGGCCCAGCTGTCGCGGAAGTCGTCGGCCGTGACGATGACGTTGTGGTGGCGGCTGCCGACGAGGCGGGCGACCTTCTCGGCGTGGTGGATCTCGTCCACGCGCGGGTCGCCGAAGCCCGCGGAGAACGTGTGCAGCTCCGCGTCACCCCGTTCCCGCGCCACCAGAGCCGTGATGAGCGACGAGTCGACGCCACCGGACAGGTAGGCGCCGACCGGCACGTCCGCGACCAGAGCGTCGCGCACGGAGGCCGTGAGCGCCTCGTCGACCAGACGGACGGCCTCTTCTGGCGTCACCTGCCTGATCTCCGACTCGCGCGGCAGCTCCCAGTACGCCTCGGTCCGCACCTCGCCCTTCGCGGTGACGACCAGGTGGTGGCCCTGCGGCACCTTGTGGACGCCTCTGACGAGCGTGTGGGGCGCTGGGACGGACCGGTGCGCCAGGTAGTCGTGCAGCGACTCGTGATCGACCTCGGCCGCGCCGATCGCCGGCAGCAGCGCCTTGATCTCGGACGCGAACGCGAACATCTTCGAGTCCGCGTAGTAGTACAGCGGCAGGATGCCGAGCCGGTCGCGGAACAGGTGCGTCTCGCCGGTGCGGGCGTCGTGGATCGCGTAGGCGAACTGGCCGCGCAGTTTGGCGACCGCCGACGGCCCGTGCTGTTCGTACAGCGCCAGCAGGACCTCGGTGTCGCCGTTCGTGCGGAACGGGTAGCTGAGGGTCTCGCGAAGCTGCCGGTAGTTCAGGATCTCGCCGTTGAACGCGATCTGCGTGGTGCCGGACGCGCCCGCCATCGGCTGCGGCGACCCGGCCAGGTCGATGATCGACAACCGGGTGTGCGCGAAGCCGATCGAGCCGTCCGAGAAGAAGCCGCTGTCGTCGGGGCCGCGGTGGTGCAGCCGCTTCGCCATCTCGGCGAGCAGCTCACGGGAGACGGGTGCGCCGTCGAACCTTCTGATGCCTGCGATGCCGCACACGTCTAGCGCTCCCCAGAAGAGGATTTTTCAGAGATCTGCATGAGCTCGCGGGCGCGGGAGTCCCAGGAGGCGGTGAGCACGGCCGCACGGCGTTCGGCCGGGGTCTTCAGGCCGCCGTCCTTGAGCGTGAGCCGGATCTGGTCGATGAAGTCGGCCTCGCCCTGGGCGATCCGGATGACGTCGGAGTAGCGCTCGACCTCGGGGAAGTCCGTCGACACGACGGCCAGGCCCAGGGCCAGGTACTCCTTCATCTTGATCGGGTTCGCGTGCTTGATCCAGTCGTTGTCCAGCCACGGCATCAGCGCCACGTCGAACCCCGAGCCGTAGCCGGGGATCTGGTCGTAGGACCGGAAGTCCAGCCAATGGACGTTCGGGTACTTGTCGTAGCGCTCCATCGAGCAGGTCGCGTCCCCGATCAGCACCACCGACGCCTCGGGGAACTCCTGCGCGACCTTCTCGATCAGGTCGAAGTCGACGAGGTAGTCGTCGAGGCTGCCGAAGAACCCGATGCGCGGGCCGGAGATGCTCGCGATGTCCGCGGGCAGTTCGGTGCGGCGGGTGAAGTGGTCGACGTCCACGCCGTGGTCGAGGAAGTGCGCCCGGTTTCCCGTCAGCGCGGATTCCTCTTCTTGGAGGGCGCGCGAGACGTAGAGCACGGAGTCCGAATTGGACAGCAGCTGGTTCTCCAGCCCGGCGATGGTGCCCTGGTCGGCCTCGGGGAACGCCGAGTGCCGGTCGGAGCGGTTGAACACCAGGCCCTTGGTCTTCATGGGCTTCACGACGTCCCACGCGGTGGGGATCGTGGCGACCACGACCGGCGTGCCCATCCTGAGGAAGAAGCAGACCGCCTTCACCTGCGTGCGGACGAGGACCGAGTTCAGCTTGCGCAGCCACGGCTTGCCGTAGAACGGCAGGGGAGCGGGCGTCATCACGTAGAAGTTCGGCGTCTCCGGGATCGGCTGACGCACCAGCATCGCGACGCTCTTGGCCTTGCGGAGGATCCGGCGCAGGAACTGCGTGCTCTTGCCGGGCGACGGCATCCGCAGGCCGATGCTGTTGACCAGCAACACCTTGCGGTGCTTCGCGACGCGGCGCAGCAGCTGGAAGTCCGAGTGGGCGCGGTTGTGGTACCACCAGTCCTGAGCCGAGAAGCACAGGTAGCTCGGGCCCTCGGAGGCCACTTCCTCCGGCCAGCGGCGCATGCGGAAAAGCCCCTTCAACGCGGTGCGGTGCTTCGGCGAACGCGCGCGAAGCCCTTCGTTCACGACCATGGCGAGCCACATGAAGAGTGCCGCGAACCGGCCGTGCAGCTCGCGGTGCAGGCGGACCTTGTTCTGGGTGAGCATCGACCACAGCCGGGCGTTCGTGGAGACCTCGCCGCCGATGTGCGTGGCTGTGGCGCGCGGTTCGAACCAGACGCCGCCGGCGCGCAGCATGTAGTCGGTTTCCTCCGAATAGAGGAAGTAGCGTTCGTCCAAAAGGCCGTGCTGTTCGATGACTTCCCGTTTGATCAGCCACGCGCAGCCTGTCGCCCAGTCGGCGGCGTGCGCGCCCTGGTAGGCCTTGTCGTCGGTGACCGTCTCGCCCAGGCCGATCCGCCCGGCGCGGCCGCCGCCGATGAGGGCTTCCGCGAACGCTCCGGCGGCGCGTGGCCTGCGGCGCAGCGAGTGGGACAGCTCACCGGAATCGTCCACCAGCCGCGGCACGACGATCGGCCTGTCGGCGGCGCGGAGTGTCTCCACGGCTCCGGGGTGCAACCGGATGTCGGCGTTCAGGACGAGAACGTCGTGGCCCTCGGCGGCTTTGATCCCTGAATTCACACCGGCCGCGAATCCCGCATTCACAGGGTTTCGCACGATGTGCACGCCCGGCCGAGTGGCGGAGGACACAGTGCCGTCGGTGGAAGCGTTGTCGACGACGATCACCTTCACACCGTCGGGCAACGAGTTCAGGCATCCCTCGATGACCTGTTCGCTCTGGTACGTGACGATGACCACCGCGACAGGTGACCGTTCCACAACCGCTCCTCGCATTTTGGGGCTCTGCGCGCTACATCGAGCCGTTTGCAACCTCCGTTACGAGAATCGGCCAAGGTGTAACCGTTTTGCCCTCCGGAACGAGAACCAGAGCGTGACGTCATCGCCTCACGTGTTGATCATCGTGCAGAACCTCCCCGTGCCGCTGGACCGGCGGGTGTGGCTGGAATGCCGTGCCCTGACCGCCGCCGGGTACGAGGTTTCGGTGATCTGCCCCAAGGGTCCGGGTGACCCCGCCTACCAACTTCTCGACGGAGTGCACCTGTACAAGTACGCTCCGCCGCCCCAGGCCGAGGGGGCGCTGGGCTATGCGTGGGAGTTCCTGTACTGCTGGGTGCGCACGGCGTTGCTGAGCGTGAAGGTGCGTGCCCGCAGACGCTTCCACGTCATGCAGGCGTGCAACCCGCCGGACACGTACTGGGCTCTCGCGCTGCTGTGGCGGCTCGGTGGCGTGAAGTTCGTCTTCGACCACCACGACCTCAACCCCGAGGTCTTCCTGTCTCGTTTCGGTGAGCCCACGGGGTTCGCGGGCAAGCTGCAGTACCGGATCCTGAAGTGGCTGGAGCGCCGGACGTTCCGCACGGCCGACCGGGTGACGTCGACCAACACCTCGTACCAGAAGATCGCGTGGACGCGGGGCGACGTTCCGCCCGAGCACACCACCGTCGTGCGCTCCGGCCCGGACACCACCGTGATGCGGCCTGTCGAGGGCGTGGACGAACTCCGACGCGGCGGCAAACACTTGGTGGCGTATCTCGGAATCATGGGACCGCAGGACGGCGTCGACGGAGTCCTGGAAGTCGCACGGAGAGTTGTTTTCGACCGCGGGCGCACCGATGTCCGCTTCGCGCTGCTGGGCTTCGGCGACTGCCTCGAAGACCTGAAGAAGCAGGCCACGGCCTGGGGGCTCGATCCGTACGTGGAGTTCACCGGACGGGTCGGGCCCGAACAGATCACCCGTTACCTGTCGACTTCGTCCGTCGGACTGGGCCCGGATCCGTTGTCGCCTTTGAACGACGTGTCCACTATGAACAAGACCATGGAGTACATGGCCTACGCGCTGCCGGTCGTCACGTACCGGTTGCAGGAGACCGTGGTGTCCGCCGGCGAGTGCGCCGTGCTGGTCGAACCGGGTGACGTCGAGGCGTTCACGACGTCGCTGCTCGACCTGCTCGACGACGCGGAACGCCGCGCGCGCCTCGGCTTCGAAGGCCGTCGCCGCTGTGAGGCCGTGCTCGACTGGCGCCCGCAGGCCGAGAACTACGTGGCCGTGTTCGACGGGCTCACCGGCTTCGCCTCGCGCGGCCCGTTCCCCGACGGCAGGCCGGAGCTCGGCGCCGGCACCGACCAGTGGGGCAACAAGATGATCGACGTGAGCGACGACGCCGTGCTCCGCGCGTTCGCCGTGACCCGAACGGGAGAATGATGTTCGTCAGAAGGATCGCTGTCGTCGGCACCGGCTACGTCGGTCTGACCACCGGTGCCTGCCTCGCCTCGCTGGGCCACCGCGTGGTGTGCGCGGACGTCGACGCGGGCAAGGTCGAACGCCTCTCGCGGGGCGAGGTCGACATCCTCGAACCGCGCCTCGCCGAGCTGGTCGCCGAAGGCCTGGCCTCCGGTCGCCTGTCCTTCGTCCTGGGTGCGTCGGCCGCGGTGGCCGACGCCGAGGTCGTGTTCCTGTGCGTGCCGACGCCCATGGGTGTCGGCGGCATCGCGGACCTGGCCGCGGTCGAGTCCGTTGTGGACGAGACGCGCGACCTGCTGCCGTCCGGCACCGTGATCGTCAACAAGTCCACGGTGCCGGTGGGGACCTCGATCCGCACCGCCGAACTGCTGCGCCGTGACGACGTCGCCGTCGTCTCGAACCCGGAGTTCCTGCGCGAGGGCTCGGCCGTGCACGACTTCCTGAACCCCGACCGCATCGTCGTCGGCTGCGACCAGCAGGACGCGGCCGAGCGCGTGGCGGCGCTCTACGCACGCCTTGGTGCGCCCACGGTGCTGACCGACGCGGCCTCGGCCGAGATGGTCAAGTACGCGGCGAACTGCTTCCTGGCGATGAAGCTCTCGTACGTCAACGCGGTCGCGGAGCTGTGCGAGCGGCTCGGCGCGAACATCACCGACGTCACCGAGGGCATGGGCTACGACAAGCGCATCGGCCAGGCGTTCCTCAACCCGGGCCCCGGCTGGGGCGGCTCGTGCCTGCCCAAGGACACGCACGCGATGCTCCAGGTCGCGGACGCCGCCGACTTCGAGTTCCGGCTGCTGCGCGCCACGATCGACACCAACGAGCGCCAGCGCCAGCGGATGGTCGAGAAGGTCCGCCTGGCCGTCACCGGCAAACGCGGCGGCTCGCTGTCCCACGTGCGCCTGGGCCTGCTGGGCCTGACGTTCAAGGCCGGCACGGACGACCTGCGCGACTCCCCGGCGCTGGCCGTGGCGGCGTTGCTGAAGCAGGCGGGCGCCGAGCTCGTCGGCTACGACCCGGCGCTGGCCGGTGGCACGGACCTCGGTCCGGTGTCCGTTGTGGACGATCCGTACCAGGCGGCGAAGGACGTCGACGCCCTCGTCGTGCTCACCGAGTGGCCGGAGTTCAGGTCTTTGGACTGGTCTCGCCTGGCCGAGACCGTGCGGCAGCCTGTCGTCGTCGACACGAGAAACATCCTGGACCCGGACGTGATCCGGCGCGCGGGGCTGACCTGCACGTCACTGGGTCGCCGCTAGTCCACTTGAGACTGTCCATTTAGCTCAATGGTGTGACAGGGCGCGCGCTCTTGTTGTGCTAGCGCTTTGATTCCGGCAACACCCGGTGGGAACGGCCCGCCGGGACTTGCCGGGAGGTTCTCGCCGTGGCTGGACTCATGAACATGATCAGCGGTCTTGTGCACCAGGCTTCCAGCCTGCTGGCCCAGGCGAGCGATCTCGCGAGCAGCCTGCTGTCCGCACTCCCGCTGTAGCGGCTTCTGAGGGGCGTTCGTCTTCAGGACGAACGCCCCTCGGCTTTCACCACCGCGGCAGATCCGGCCCGTGGTGGGTGATGCCGGCGAAGAGATCGGTCTCCGGCAACGGCGCGCCGGTCGTGTCGATCGCGCGGATGTACGACTCGGCCGCGAACCGTTGCTGCGCCGTCAGCTTTCCGATGAGCGACTGGCTCTCGTAGCAGTACAACGCCTTGCGCTTCACGTCGGCGACCGCGGACGTGTCGACCGTGGTCGTGGCGAGGCTGTCGTGCGCTTCCAGGTACAGCTTCGCCGGAATGCCGGTCTCCTTGACCGCGTGCTGCGCGACGCGCGCGGCGTGGACGTGGTCACGGTGCTGGTGTGGATTGTGGTGGTCGTGCGTGACGACCACCTGCGGCCGGAAGTGCTCGATCAGCGCGGCCACCCGTCCTGCCGCCGTCTCGACGGGGATCGAGCAGAACGCGCCGGGCGGCACCTCGCCGGTCTCGCCGGAGTCGTGGTACCCCAACAGTTCCAGGTCTGTGATGCCGAGCACATCGCACGCGGCGTTGAGCTGCGCCCGCCTGCGCGCCGCCACCGCCTGCGGGTGGTGGTTCAGCTCGCCGGGCTTGATGCCACCGGGCATGTCGCCCAGCTCGCCACCGGTACAGGTGACGAGGACGATCCGGACGCCCTGACGGGCGTAGTGGGCCAGGATTCCTCCGGTCGACCGCGACTCGTCGTCGGGGTGAGCGTGGACGGCCAGCAAGGTTCTCGGTCCATCGAACTGCACGCGGGGAAGCTACCTCGAAACTATTGTCTTGCCGGTGACCGACTTGCCGTCCGGCCTGAAGCCGCACGAACTCGCACAGCACCTGCTCGGGCAGATCGAACGAGGACACGCGTACGCGCGCGCCCGCAAGCAGCGGTTCAGGTGGAAGTCCGTAACTGTCCGACTGACCACTTTGGTGCTTTCGGCGGTGTCGACGATCATTCTCGGCCTGCAGAACCTCGACCCCTGGACGGGAACGGCGTTCTCGCTCGTGGCGGTGGTGACCGTGGTGTCCGCTTTGGAGCCGTTCTTCGCGTGGCGCTCGCTGTGGGTGCTGATGGAGGAGGCCAGCTACCAGTTCCACCGGCTGGAGGACGACCTCGCCTACTACGTGGCGTCCACCCCGGCCGCGGACGTGGATCCCGAGCGGGTGCGGGAGATGTTCGAGCGGTACCAGGAGATCTGGGACTCGCTCAGCGGACGGTGGCTGAAGTTCCGCGACAACGGCTGAGCGGGTGTGCCGCGGCCGGTAGAGTCGATCTCCGCTGTCCCAGGATCAGGGGGTTCTCATGTCGGGCGCTTGGGCTTTGCTGATACCCGTCACCGCTCTCGTGGTGATCGTGCTCGGTGGGATGGCCGTGATGAAGCTGCAGAAGTCCTTGTTCGGCGCGCTGGGCACACGCACGTCGGACACGGCACCCGGTGCTTCGCCTTTCTCCGGGTTCCAGCAGTCACCGCAGGAGAGCCGGGAGGACTTCGTGCGCAGGCACTGGCAGCGCCCCGGCGTGGTGGCCGACGGCGTGACCCTGGTCGATCTCTACGACCGCATTCGGGCCCTCGAGGAACGCCTCGCCGAGGCCGAGCGCCGTTCCGGCACCGCCTGACGGAGCTCACGCACCGCCTGCGCCGCCGGCGAGGGCTCGGCGGCGCAGGCGGTCACGGGACTACGGGGTGCCCGCGGGCTTGCCCTTGGCGTCCGGCGCGTTGGCGTCGTGCAGGAAGTTGTCCTGCCACACCGCCCACTTGTACGAGGCGCCCTTCTGGCTCACGTAGGCCGCGCCCCATCCGGTGCCGCTGAAGCGGTTGTTGATGGACTTCATGTTGCGGCCGTAGAGGTTGTCGAAGCCCGACTCCAGGCCGAGCTGGTAGCCGCCGCCCTCCAGCAGGTTGCCCTCGACGGTGACGTTGTCGATGTCGCCGCCGTAGGTCTGGATGAACAGCGCGCCGGTGTCGTTGCCGGTCGAGCAGTCGATGCGGTTGTTGCGGAACGTCAGGGTGCGGCCCGCGTTCTTGTCGAGCGGGAAGTCGCGGACGGTGGCGCCGTCGTTGTGGGACTCGCCGTCCGAGCGCAGGCCGCGGACGTAGTTGCCCTCGGCGAGGCCGCTCAGGGAGCTGCCGGTGTTGTAGAAGCAGATGCCGGAGCCCATGCCGCTGATGTAGTTGCGCTGCAGGGTGCCGACGCCGAGGAACGCGCAGGAGCCCGCGATGGTCTTGGCCGAGAGGGCCGAGCCGTCGATGTTCGAGTCGCGGATCGTCACGGGGGCGCCGGTGACCTGGCAGGAGTTGCTGCCGCACGGGCCGTTCGTGGTGATCAGCGGGGCGGTCTCACCGAGGTTCTTCGGGCGGATGCAGGACTTCTCGACGGTGATGTTGCCCGCGAACAGCGTGAGGGCCTGCTCGACGCGCTTGCCGGAGATCACGGTGCCCGCGGCGGGGGCGCCGGGACCGGTGTAGAGCGGCAGCGAGTCGCAGTTCAGGCCGTGGGCCGCGAGGCCGGTGTTGGCCTGGGTGAGCTTCCAGCCAGGGGAGCCGGCCGGGGCGGGGGAGTTCGCCGGGGGCTTCACGGGGCCGTTGGTGGCGGTCTGCGTGGTGGAGCTGCTGGGTGCCGCTGAACTGCTCGGGGCGGCGGACGAGCTGCTGGCCGCGGTGCTGGTCGAGGTGGCGCTGGTGCTCTCCGCCACCGGTGTCGGTTGGGCCGCCTTGGTCGGGGAGCAGGCGGCCAACACGATGACACCACCGGTCAGCAGTAGGGCCAATCTGGGTCTCACGGCTGGTTCTACCTCCACGCGCGTTCACGACGGGGGACCGTGAACTCGCTAATTGTGTCGTCGGCCGTTGCGGAATGTGTACAAATCTCGTGCGACGGAGTTCGTACGGGGCCGTTGAACGGTCAGCACGATGCCTGGGACGACAGGAGGAGTCAAGCGGATCTCGTTGCGGCGCAACATCATCTTCCGCCTGGCGGGGAATGCTCCATCCGTGTGAGCAGGTAGATCACGGTTTAATCACCGAGCCATATGATTCTTTGATGTGTGAGATCAGCGACCCGTGAATGTCGCGCGACCGGGACCGTCCGTGAGGAAGCTGTGCACAGCGCGTGGCAGGTCCTCGGTCTCGAACAGCGCCGACGCGATCGTCGTGACGTGGGCGTCGGCCTCCGGCACGCCCCCGTTCTCGAAATGTGCGAGCACCTGTTTGGTCGCAAAATGTGCCTGCGTCGGACCGGCCGCGAGACTCAGCGCGAACTGCTCCGCGGCCAATGCGAAACCTTCGTCGGGAAACACCCGGTTGACGACATTCCACCGTTCCAGCGTGGCCGCGTCGTAAAGGTCGCCGGTCATCACGAACTCCTTCGCGCGACCCACGCCCGCCCGTGCGGCCAAACGCTGCGTGCCGCCCATCGTCGGCGTCAGGCCCACGACCTTCTCGACCAGCCCGAACCGGGCCTTCTCGGAGGCCAGGATCAGGTCGCACGCCACCGCCAGCTCGAAAGCCCAGGTCAGGCACAGGGCGTGCGCGGCGAAGACGGTCGGGATCGGCAGTGCGGCGAGGCGTTGCGGCAGGAGCAGCATGCGGTCGAACAGCTGCTGCGCCTCGTCGCGGTACTCCTGCGCGGCGAACAGCGACACGTCGACACCGCCCGACACGACCCGGCCCGTAGCGTTGACCAGCAACGCCCGTGCGTCACCGAGCTCGTCCAGGGCCTCGTGGAACTCGGCGTCGAGGTCGAGGGAGTACAGGTTGAGCGGCGGCGCGTCGATCGTGATGATCGCGAGCTCGTCGCGGCGGGTCAGGTGGATCTTCACAGGTGGTTCCTCACAACCAGTCGCGGCGCTTGAACATCAGGTACAGGAAGTAGGAGAGGCTGAAGATGGCCAGCGTGGCCAGCCAAAAGCCCCATTTCTGCCCAAAGCCGAGGTACGGGACGTTCATACCGTAATAGCCGGAGATCGCCGTCGGCACGGCGATGATCGCGGCCCAGCTGGTGACCTTCTTCATGATCGAGTTGAGGCGGTTGCCCTGCATCATCGCCTCGGCCTCGCGCAGGTTCGTGACCAGCTCCCGCATCGACTCGGTCAGCTCGGCCGTGAACAGCGTGTGGTCCTTCACGTCCAGGTAGTACGGCATCATCGCGTCGTCCACGATGTCGTGCTCGCGGTGCGTCAGCGAACCCAGCACCTCCCGCATCGGCAACGCGACACGCCTGAGCTGCACCAACGCGCGCCGTAGCTGCAACGCCCTGCGGCCGACGTGCGGCTTCTCGTCGTAGATGTGGTCTTCCAGGGTCTCTATGTCGTCGTCGAGCTTCTGGGCCGCCGCGTAGTGGCCGTCCACGACGTCGTCGAGCAGGCCGTGCAGCAGGAATCCGACGCCCGACGACGCCAGCGTGTGCGCGCTGTCCCACCGGCGTTGCACGCCCGCGAGGTCGTAGTCCTCACTCTCGCGCACCGTCACGAGCACGTTCTTGCCCACGAACACGTCGACCTCGCACGCCTTGATCTCGTGTTCGGAGTACTTGACGGCGTAGACGCTCAGGAACAGGTGAGTGGGGTAGCGGTCGACCTTCGGGCGTTGCCGCTCGGTGAACGCGTCCTCGATCGCGAGCTCGTGCAATCCCAGTTCGTCGCGCAGCAGACCTATCTCGTCCTGAGACGGCGCGCAGAGGTCGAACCACACGACTGCGGAGTGATCTTTGACGTGCTTCGTGATCTCGGAGACCGGGAAGTCCCTGTCCACGAGTTCGCCGTTGCGGTACAAGCGGGTCTTGCCCATGGACGACAACGATACGTAGATCTACTCAGATGTGAGGTTTCGGCCCGAGTTCCCGCTACCCTCGATCCGGTGAAGGTGGACCAACCACAGCGCATTGGGGACTACCTGCTCTTGGGCAGGCTTGGTCGTGGTGCCATGGGAACGGTCTACCTGGGACAAGGCAGCGACGGACGCCAGGTCGCCGTCAAGGTCGCCCGCGCCGAGCTCGCCGACGACCCGCGCTTCCGCGAGCGGTTCCGCCGCGAGGTCCAGATGGCCCGTGCGGTCGGCAGCGCAGGCACGGCGGCGGTCGTGGACGCCGACACGCGCGCGCCCCGGCCGTGGATGGCGACGGAGTACGTGCCCGGCCCGACGCTCCAGGAAGCGATCGAACGGCACGGTCCGTTGCCGGAGCACCATTTGAGACGCCTCGCGGAAGGTCTGGCAGAGGCGCTCACCGCGATCCACCGGGCCGGCCTGGTCCACCGCGACCTCAAGCCGTCCAACGTGCTGCTGGGCGCCGACGGGCCCCGCGTCATCGACTTCGGCATCTCGCGCGCGATGGAGCACACGGCGCTGACCGAGACCGGCATGGTCTTCGGCACGCCCGGCTTCCTGTCGCCCGAGCAGATCACCGGACAGGACGTCGCGTCCCCGTCGGACGTGTTCGCTCTCGGCGCCGTGCTGGTCTACGCGGCGACGGGCAAGGGTCCGTTCGGCGAGGGGCCGACGGCCACGTTGCTCTACAAGGCCGCGCACGGCGAGCCGGACATCGACGGCGTGCCCAAGCCGTTGCGGCCGCTGGTGCAGAAGTGCATGCACCGCGACCCGGCCAAGCGTCCCGAACCGGCCGAGGTGACGCGCCTGCTCAGCCAGGTCGTCACACCCAAGGCGCCGACCAGCAAGCTTCCCGCGCCGATGACGCCCGCCGCCGCGACGTTCTCGACGTCGCGGTTCGTGCCGATGGCGTGGGGCGCGCTGAACCTCGCCGTGGCCCTGCTCGCGGCCGCGATCGCCGACCCGGCCGCACAGGCCAACGGCGCCACGCAGCTGCTGGCCCTGGCCGCGTTCTGCGTGCTCGTCGTGCGCGCGGTGCGGTACTTCAGCGCCGCCGCCCGCCGCAAGGTCGTCATCGAGATCAGCCGCGAGGGCATCGCCACCACGCGCAACGGCAAGTTCCACCAGTACTGGTGGTACGAGCTCGCACGGGTGCGCGTGGTGCCGCACAAGAAACGGCCGTGGGTCGTCGTCTGGCTGAAGGACCCCGCTCCGCGTCGCTTCTTCGGCGCGCACCACGGCGGAGTGCGGGTGTTCCCGGTCGCCCACGAGCGCACCAGGCGGCGGCGCGAGCGCGACGTCGCCGAGCTGCGCGCCGCCCTGGCCTGGTACCTGCCGCGCAGCTACGACGGGCGCTGATCGCTCCACTCGCGGGTGACGATGACGCTCAACGTCAGCGTGCCACCGGGCAACCTGGTGTCGGGCGGCGCCTCCACGTCCATGCGCGTCACCTGACCCGTGGCGGGATCGATCTGGTAGGCGAACCGGCTGCCTTCGGCGAACACCCTTCCGCCGTCCCAGCGGATCCCGGGCCCCTCGGCCAGCCTGCGGTAGAGCGCGGCCGTCTCCTCGGTGGTGGTGTAGGGGGAGAGCAACGCCGGCGCCGCGGCCTCCAGCCTCTCCCGGTCGTCGGCGGGCAACGGCTTCGAGAGGCTGTCCTCCTGGCACGGTGTGGCCGCGCAGAACGAGTTCCAGAGGACCGCGCCGGTGGTCCGGTCCTCGATGTCCTTGATCGGCCGCTGCGGACCGGTGACCGCTCGGTGCTCGCCGGTGAACCTGCGGTAGATCACCACCATCTCGCCCGGTGCGGTGGGCAGCCACACGTCGTACTCGAACTTGACCGAGGTCGCGTCGAACGGCGGCGCGGCATCCGTGACCAGCTGCCACACCTGGTACTTCACGTGCTGGTACTTCGCGGTCGGCTGCCCGATCCGCTCCAGCATCGCCGCCGCCTCCACCAACGAGGTGGCGGGCGCGACCGGCATCGTCGCGGGCGCGTCGCGCGAGACCGGCCGCAGCGTCACCACGAGCCCGGTGATCACCACCACCGCCGCGGCCGCCGCCGCGATGCCCGCCCAGCGCCGCGAGCGGGGCTGGGGCTTCTCGGCGAACAACTGCTCGCGCAACCGTGCCAGCCGCACGTCGTCGGCCGGCCGCACGGAGTAGAGCTCGGCGAGGTCGTCGTCCAACGCGTCACGCATGTTCCACTTCCTTCAGCTTCGCGCGCAGGCGGTGCAGACGCGACCGGGCGGTGCCGGGGTTGAGGTCGAGGGCTTCCGCCGCCTCCTGCACGGACAGGCCGGCCAGCGACACGAGCAGCACCAGGTCGCGGTCGACCGGGGTCATCCTGGCCAGCTCGCGGGCGATCCGGCGCAGGTGTGCGCGGGAGTCGATGCGGGTGACCACCGTGTGCTCCAGCGACTCGGCCACACCGAGGTCGACGCCGTACCGTTCGGCGGTGCGCAGCAGGCGGCTCTCGCGCTTGGCGTGGCCGCGCAACTGGTTCGTGGCTATGCCGTAGAGCCAGCCGACGACGCTGCCCCTCTTCGGGTCATAGCCCTCCTCTCCGCGCATGGCGGCGAGAAAGGTCTCGCTCACCAGGTCGTCAGCCACGTCGACGCCCACCCGCCGCGCCAGGTATCTGTGCAGTGGATGGGCGTGCTCGTCGAACAGCTCCGCGAACATCACGCCCCCAGTTGGCTTCCCGCGGTACCAGTGTTGCAGTGACCTGAATCACAGTGGACGGGCTTTCGATGATGGTGGCATGACCAACTGGACCGTGACGGCCACCGACGCCGCGCGTTCGCCGCTCAACCGCGAGTACAACGCGGAGATGATCAGCCGCTACTGGGGGCGTCCGACGAACGACGCCGAGATCGACGCCTACGAGCGCGACGAGCAGGACCACGACGTGCCCGTGTTCCTCGTGGTGTCGTGCGATGGCAACGATGTCGGCTGTCTGGGGATGCGCTTCCTCGACAACGGTGTCGGCGAGCTGACGCGGATGTTCGTGCGGACGCCGTTCCGCGGGCAGGGCGCCGCGTCGGCGTTGCTCGTCGCGATGGAGGCCGAAGCTCTGAAGCGCGGCGTCACCGTGCTGCGGCTCGACACGCGCAATGATCTCGTGGAGGCGCGGAGCCTGTACGCCAAGCACGGGTTCGTGGAGATTGCTCCGTACAACGCAGCCGAATACTCCGATCACTGGTTCGAGAAGAGGCTAACGTCCGCTCATCCGGTCGCGATGTCCTGAAGGGTCGGGATGACTCGCGCCAGGAGGCATTGAACATGCGGTTGCGTCCACTGGTGATGGCTGCTGCCGTCACCACGGCACTGGTGGTGACTCCGGCCTCGGCGGCTCCCGCCGGCCGGGTGCTCGGATACGTCGCCAACAACGGCGGCGGGGTGTCGGTGATCGACACGGCCACGAACGCGGTGTCCGCGACGATCGCCGACAGCGGCGGTAACTCGCCCTACATGGCAGCGGTCGCGTTCGACGGAACCCGTGGCTACGTCACGAACTCCGTGCAGAACACGCTCACGGTCATCGACACGCCGACCAACACGGTCGACAAGTCCGTTCCCGTCGGGACCCACCCGGCGGGCGTCGCGGTCGCCCCCGGTGGCGGCTTCGTCTACGTCACCAACTATCTGGACGGCACGGTGTCCGTGGTCGACACGGCCACGCTGACGGTCACCGCGACCGTCACGGTCGGCTCGAACGCCGACGGCGTCGTCGTCACGAAGGACGGCAAGTCCGTCTACGTCACGCACGACCTGCCCGGACCGGGCAAGGTCTCGGTCATCGACACGACGTCCAACACCGTCGTCACCACGATCGCCGTCGGCAACGCGGCGACCGCGATCGCGGCGTCGGCGGACGGCACGCGGATGTACGTGGTCAACAAGGGTTCGGACAGCGTCTCCGCCATCGACGTGGCCTCGCGCACCGTCGTCGGCACCGCGTCCGTCGGCTTCACGCCGCACGGCATCGCGTTGGCGCCCAGCGGAACCAGGGCGTACGTGACGAACAGCGAGTTCGACTCGGTGTCCGTCGTGGACCTCACGACGATGACCGAACTGCAGAAGATCTTCGTCGGCGACCGCCCGATCAGCGTGGCCCTCACGCCGGACGGCGCCTCCGCCTACGTGACGAACTTCAACAGCAACACGGTGTCGGTCATCGACACGGCGTCCAACACGGTCACCGGCACCATCGCCGTGGGCCAGCGCCCGGTGGGCATCGCGATCAACTTCGTGCCGCCCGCCGCGTCGAAGCTCGTGTCCGGTTCCGCGCAGTTGCAACTGCGGCTCCTCGGCTTCACGGTCCGCTCGCTCGACGCGACGCTGACCGACAAGCACACCGGGGCGCCGATCGCCGGTCAGCCGGTCGTCTTCCGCACGGTGAAGGGCAACCCGCTCTGCACCGCGACGACCAACTCGTCCGGCAAGGCCACGTGCGACGCCCAGGTGGCGTTGCTGGTCGGCCTGTCCACCCTGCTGCAGGGCTTCACGGCCTCGTACGCGGGCGACAACGAGCACGGCGGGGCCTCGTCGCACGGGTACATCACCCTGCTCTAGGCCTGTCATGGCTTGTCGCATCCCTCGGCTCGGACGAGATGTCCGGGTCGGGGGATGTTCTTCGCGGTGAGCATCGAGTCCGATGTGGACGGACGCTCGGTGGATGTCGTCGGGGTGAGTGTCGCTGACCTGTCAGGCAGCCAGGGGAAGGTCGTTGCGGAGAGCCTGGACGTAGTCCTCGCAGGACTGGCGGCAGGCGACTCCGTGGACGACCTGCCACCCTGCGGGCACCTGCAGCACCGCGGGCCAGATCGAGTACTGGCCCGCCGGGCTGACCAGCACCAGGAACATGGTGTGAGCCTGAGCGAACGGGGAAGTCATGCCCCTAGGGTGACCTGCGACACCTATGGTCCGGCTATCTCTACGCTCAAGCTCACTCGTCCGCGTGGTTCCCGATCTTGGCCCGCGTGTGATTACGTGGTGCCCGTGACTGTGGAACAGGTGGTCCTCCTGGCCGAGGACGGTTCGGCCATCGGCGTCGAGGACAAGGCAGTGGTGCACCACGCGGACACCCCGCTGCACCTGGCGTTCTCCAGCTACGTCTTCGACTCGGCGGGCAACACGATCCTCACCCGCCGCGCCCTGCACAAGAAGACCTTCCCAGGCCTGTGGACCAACACCTGCTGCGGCCACCCCCTGCCGGAGGAGGACATGGCCCAGGCCGTTCTCCGCCGCCTGCGGGACGAACTCGGCATGAAGACCCCCGATCCCGAACTGCTGCTGCCGGCCTTCCGCTACCGCGCGGAGATGGACGGCGTCGTCGAGAACGAGATGTGCCCGGTGTTCCGCGTGCTCTCCGACGACGAGCCCGTGCCGAACCCGGACGAGGTCGACTCGACCGAACGGGTGGCGTGGAGCGAGTACGCGTCCGGTGTGCTGGACGGGACGCGCGCGGTCTCGCCGTGGTCCCGGCTGCAGGTCGCCGAACTGGTGAAGCTGGGGCCGGATCCGCTGGCGTGGCCGGTGGCGGGCCCGGCAGGACTCCCGAAGGCCGTGAAGCTCGGGTCCTGATCACCAGCCGGCGATCAGCGTCACCCCGAGGGTGATCATCACGGCCGCGATCAGGCCGTCCAGCACCCGCCACGCGCGGGGCCTCGCGAACAACGGGCCCAGCAGCCGCGCGCCGTACCCGAGCGCGACGAACCACGTGATGCTCGCGGTGACCGCGCCGACGCCGAACAGCCAGCGGCCGGCCGCGATCGAGCCGAGCAGCAGCAACGTGTCGAGGTAGACGTGCGGGTTGAGCCACGTCAGTGCCAGCGCGGTCAGGACGGGGCGGGTGTTCACGTCGTCTCCCGCCCGGAGCGCTGACGGGTGGAACGCCCGGCGGGCCGCCAGGAAGCCGTAGCCCAGCAGGAACACACCGCCCGCGATCGCGGCGACGGTGATCGCCGCCGGGAACATCCTCACGATCGCCCCGAACCCGGCGACGCCCGCGGCGACCAGGATCGCGTCCGAGATCGCGCAGACGGCGACGACCTTGGCGACCGCGTGCTTGCGAAGTCCCTGGCGCAGCACGAAAGCGTTCTGCGCGCCGATCGCGACGATCAGGGTCATCATGGTGCCGAAGCCGAGCAGCAGGTCAATCACACGGTCCACGCTATTGACGCCGTCTTGATGAGGCCAGCTACAGATTCTTACGTATCATTAGCAGCCGTGATGGATCTGGATCTGGTGCGGACGCTGCTCGCGGTCGTGGACGCGGGCACGTTCGACGCGGCTGCCGCCGTCCTCCATGTCACGCCTTCCGCTGTCTCGCAACGCATCAAGGCGCTGGAGCAGCGGACCGGGCGTGTGTTGCTGGTGCGGGCGCGGCCGGTGCGGCTGACGCCGTCCGGCGAGGTGATCGTGCGCTACGGTCGGCAACTGCTCGCGCTGGACCAGGATCTCGACGCGGCGCTGGGCGAGGACGCCGTCGTGCGGGTGCCGATCGCGGTGAACGCCGACTCGCTCGCCACCTGGTTCCTGCCCGCGCTGCAACGGGTTTCGCCGTCGCTGCGGATCTCGTTCGACCTGCACCGCGAGGACCAGGACCACACGACGGCGTTGCTGCGGCAAGGGGTGGTGATGGCGGCGGTGACGTCCTCGCGCGAGCCGGTCGCGGGCTGCTCGGTCACCAAGCTGGGGGAGATCCGTTACGCGGCAATGGCCTCGCAGCCGTTCGTGGACCGGCACGAGGACGGACCGCTGAAGTCGTGGCTGCCGGACGCGCCGGTGGTCGTGTTCGACCGCAACGACGACCTGCAGGACCGGTTCGTGCGCACGCTGACCCGTGGCCGCGGCGCCTCGGAGCACCGCCACTTCGTGCCGTCGTCCGAGGTGTACGTGCGGACGATCGTGGCGGGACTCGGCTGGGGAATGGTGCCGCCGCAACAGCTCCAGGACGGCCTGGTCGACCTCGCGCCGGGCCGCACCATCTCCGTGCCGCTGTACTGGCAGCAGTGGAAGCTCGACTCGCCGGCGCTGAACGCCGTGGCCGGGGCGGTCGCGGAAGAGGCGAGTGCCGCTCTGCGCGGTTAGCCTCGACGCCATGACCGGCGAACCGATGAACCTCGACGGGAAGACCGCGGTCATCTACGGCGGCGCGGGCAACGTCGGCGGCGCGATCGCGGCGGCGTTCACCAGGGCAGGTGCCGACGTGCACCTGGCGGGCCGCACCGAGGCGACGCTCAAGGCGAAGGCCGACGAGCTCCACGCCCGTTACGCCGTGGTCGACGCGCTGGACGAGGAGGCGGTGGACCGGCACGCCGCCACGTTCGACCGGATCGACATCTCCGTCAACGTCACCACCGACAACGACGTCCAGGGCACGCCGATGATCGAGATGAGCGTCGAGGACTACCTCAGTCCCGTCGTGTCGGCGGTCCGCTCGAAGTTCCTCACCGCGCGGGCAGCGGCCCGGCACATGACCCGGCAGGGCGAGGGCGTCATTCTGTTCTTCGGCGGCACCGGCGAGCCGTCGGCGCACCGGAAGTGGCAGCTCGGCGGCCTGCTCGCGGCGTTCGACGCGGTCGAGTCGATGCGCCGCCAGCTCGCGGCCGAGCTCGGCCCGCACGGCGTCCGGGTGGTGACGCTGCAGACCGGCGGCATCCCCGAGTCGGTTCCCCAGGAGCATCGCGCGCCGATCGAGGAGGACATCGTCGGCGCCACGCTGCTCGGCAGGGCCGCGACCCTGGAGGACGTCGGGCGCACGGCCGTGTTCGTGGCCTCGGACTGGGGGCGCACCCTCACGGGATCGCAGGTCAACATCACCTGCGGCAGCGTCTTCGGCTGAAGCTGGTGAAAGCCTGTGCGTGAGCTGTCGGGTTCCTGAACCCAGGAACCCGGCACGCTCACCGGGGCGTTGTCCGTTATGTGCTGATACCTCGACTAGCCGCCACCGGCGGTTCACTCGCCGTCGTCGCGACGGTGGCCATGGTCGGCCTGCTCGACCTGACCGTCGGCCCGCTGCGCCGCACGATCAGCGAGTACGCGCTGGGCGACTACCGCACGGTCTTCGACATCGCGGTGGTGTCGCTGGCCGTGGGCTCGCTCGCGATCCTCGCCGTTTTGGTCCACAAAGGACTGACGAGGTGGCGGTCGGGAGGCGCGATCGCGCTCACCCTGTGGTCGATCGGCCTGTTCCTCGTCGTGGCGTTCCCCAAGACGAACTGGGCCATGGGCACCAACGAGCTGAGCGGCAGCATTCACCGGTTCGGCAGCATGATCGCGTTCGTCAGCCTGCCGATCGCCGTCATCCTGCTGGCGCGGCCGTGGATCCGGGATCACGTGTGGGGCAAACACGCCAAATGGACTATGGCGTCCGGTTTGTTGAGTGTCGTCGCATTCATGCCCATCCTCTACGCCATTGTGATGGGCATGGCCTCCGACGTTCGGTGGTGGCGCGTGTTCCCGTTGGGCTACATAGAGAGGATCTTGCTCATCGCCGAGGTGACGGCTGTTCTGGTCGTCGGGCTGTGGGCCATCGCGGCCAGT
The DNA here is from genome assembly GCF_044765805.1 of Lentzea sp. NPDC102401. Classification (NCBI taxonomy): domain Bacteria; kingdom Bacillati; phylum Actinomycetota; class Actinomycetes; order Pseudonocardiales; family Pseudonocardiaceae; genus Lentzea; species Lentzea sp. NPDC102401. The sequence goes on from NZ_JBIWKS010000002.1 coordinate 611,615, forward strand.
AGGGTTGCGCCATGGCGAGTTGGGGAGACCTCGCGGATTACGTCCGCGCCGAGTACGACGTCATCCACGACGAGGACGAGGAGCTGAGGATCCTCTTCACCTTCGGGGACGAGGACGAAGGCGACGATGAACGCACGCAGGTCGTGATCATCGTCAGGGAAGTGCTCGACAAGATGCACGAGTGGGTGCAGATCGCGTCCCCGTGCGGGCTGGCCAAGGACGTGGACCTCCGCGCGGTGCTGGCGGAGGTGGGCAACTCGACCGTCGCGTGCGGCCTCGCGATCATGGGGGAGCACGTCGTGGTCCGGCACTCGTTGCCGCTCAAGGATCTCGACATCCACGAGTTCACCGATCCGCTCCAGTTGCTCGCCGGTACCGCTGACACGCTCGAGGAACAGTTCTGGGGAGGCGACGGCTACTGATGTTCGACCTGACTCCCGCGGCCGACCGGCTCGCGGGTCTGGTGCGCAACGTGACGGACGGCGATCTGAAGGCGCCGACTCCGTGTCCCGACTACACGGTCGGCGACCTGCTCGACCACGTGAACGGCCTGTCGGTCGCGTTCACGGCGGCGGCGCTGAAGACCCCGCTGGAAGGCTCGGGCACCGGCGACGCGGCCCGGCTGCCGCTCGACTTCCGCGAGTCCGTACCGGCGAGGCTCGAAAAACTGGCGAAGGCCTGGCGTTCGCCGGAGGCGTGGGAGGGCATGACCCGCGCCGGCGGCGTCGACCTGCCCGGCGAGGTCGCCGGTGCCGTGGCACTGGACGAGATCGTGCTGCACGGCTGGGATCTCGCCAAGGCGACCGGGCAGCCGTTCGAGGTCGAGGAAGGCCTGCTCCAGGTGGTGCACGGCTTCGTGTCTTCGATCGGACCTGACGACCGCGACGGCTCGCTCTTCGGGGCCGCGGTGGAGGTCAGCTCGAACGCGCCTCTGCTCGACCGTGTCCTGGGACTCAGTGGGCGGAACCCGGAGTGGACCTAGGTTAGGCTCTCCTAATGTGAGAGCCATTACGGTGCAGGTTCGGGCAGGGCTGGGCGTGGGACGTCTCGCCGCCGCCATGGATTCCCTGGTGGAACTGCATCCTGAGCTGTGTCGCTCCGGCTTCGCGCATCACGAGGTCGCGGACCCCGTCGCCGCCACCCCCGCCGCCCTCGCGGAGGCGGAGGCGGGGCTCGACCTGCAGACCGGCGTCCTGATGCACGTGGTGTGGCTGGACGCCGGTCCCGCGCACTCCGGCCGGATGGTGCTGGTGCTGCACGACATCGTGGCCGACCGGCTGCCACGCGTCCTGCCGTGGCTGGTGCGGGCCTGGAAGCAGCCCGCGCTGGTCAGTTGACCCTGCGCGCCACGAACACGTGCTCCCGGCCAGGCCGGTCGGGTGCGTCGCGCACGTCGACGACCTCGAAGCCGCAGCGCGTCAGGCTCTGCTCGATCTCGGGACGCGACCGGAACCGCAGCGTCGAGTCCGAGGAGATCACCGAGCCGTCCGGGAACTGGTAGGTGTGCCGGAACGACACGAACGGCAGGCTCACGTTGAGCAGTTCGAGCTGCTCGCGCACCCCGACCAGCACCCGCGGCTTCGCCCGCGACCAGTCCTCCCAGGCGCGGTGCTCCGGGCGGCGCGTCTCGAACACGAAGTGCCCGCCCGGCTTGAGCGCCCGGCGCACCCCGCGCAGCGTGGCCTCCCAGTCGTCCCCGAGGAAGACCTGCGCCACGTTCCCGGTCATCGTCGCGAGGTCGACCGACAGCGCGGGCAGCGTCGTCGCGTCGCCGTGGATCCAGGTGACCCTGGACTCCTTGGCGCGCGCGATCTCCAGCGACGCCAGCGCCGGATCCACCCCGACGACGGTGCGGCCGGACGACGCCAGCATCACCGCCAGGCTGCCCGTTCCGCAGCCGACGTCGAGCACGCTCGCCGCCTCCAGTTCGGCCGCGATGCCGAGATACAGGTTCAGGTCCACGCGCGGCCCGTCGAAGGCGTCGTAGAGCCGAGCCAGTCTTGGGTCGGCGAAAATCGCGTCAGGCATGCCACATCCTAGGTCCGACCACGAAGGGCATCAGCAACTCGATCACCTCGCGGTCAGGTCGTCCGTTGAGTTCTTCCTCGGCGACCCGTCGCGCGATTCCGGCCAGGAAGTCGGCAACCTGCACGCGGGCGTCGTACTGCGAGTCGACCAGCGTCAGGCTTTGCAGCCGTGGCGCGAGTTTCTTGAGCTGCCGGATCCGTCCATCGGTGAGCGACAGCTGCTGGTCGTGCACGATCGACACCGGCCCGCCCCCTGAAGTCTGCCACTGCGCCACCGCGCGCAGGATGGCGGGGAACAGTGGGTCGAGATTCCCGCGCGGGCCACGGGCCCGCAGCAGGTCGTTGTAGAGCTCCAGCGGCCCCGTCACGCCGCCGAACTCGACACGTACCCGCGAGGCTAGGTACCGCCGTTTGTCCACGAGTTGCACGCGCGCCTTGCCCGCCAATGGGCCGTCTGGCCCCAAGAACCACAACAGCACCCACCTGTTCTTCTGTCGCAGCAGGTGGTTCGCCTTGTACTCCAGCGCGGGCGACTTGATCATCTCGCGCAGCGTCTCGACGCACGCCGAGGCCGCCTCCCGCGAGAGCAGCACGCCGGCATGGGCGAAGACCGCGGTGACCCCGCCGACGAGCTTCTCGCCCTCGGACCCCGACTCGTCGCAGGCGATCTCCATCAGGACATCCGGAGGACGGGGCCGCGAGCGCGGAACGGCAGATGCGCGCCCGCCGGAATCAGGAACGCGTGCTCGCGCCGGATCCTCAGCACGTCGCACCCGGCGTCGGTGATGATGAGAATCGGACCGGCCTCGGGAAAGTCGGAGGCGCGTTCGAGCAGGTCGACACCGGGCTGCAGCACCGTTCCGCCGCGCCCGCGCACCGTCACCCGGCCCGCGATGTCCTCCACGGGCACGTATCCAGCGTCATATGCCATCGCGTCACAGAAAACCACGCGTGCGGCGGGCACGTCACGTGCCGCGGCATAAGAAGCGATCGCGCCGAGTGCCTTTCCCAGCAACTGGGGGTCCATCGAGCCGGACGTGTCGAGCACCACACCGAACGTCGGCCGCGCCTCCAGCGACTCCGGCCGCACCCAGCCGGGCCGCGGAATGTCCGGAGTGGACGCTTGCCGCCGTGACGCGCGGGCGTAGGTGCGGCGCTTCTCCACGGCCGGAACGAACTCCTCGAACCACCGCGCCAGCTGGGCGTCCCACGACAGCGGCGGGTGCTCCAGCGCCCGGATCTCCTCGACCAGTCCGGCGGGCAGGAGTCCACGAGACGACGTGTGAAAGCTCAGCCCCGTCAGCAACGCGCGCCGGTAGAACTCGTCGAGGTCGGCCACGTCCGAAGGCCCGCGAAGAGGGTCACCGAGCAGGTCGCCCTGATGGTTGCCGCGCAACGTGAGCAGCTTGCGGTACCGGCGCAGGTCCACCGCGATCCGGTCGTAGACGGACTCCGCCGAAAGGCCGCGCAGCTCCGGGTCGTGCAGGACTCCGGAGGGCGGGGAGCCGACGCCCATCTCGACCAGCCAGCCGTTCACCACGAAGTCGGCGGCGATGTTCCACAGGTACGGATCCCGCCCGCCGACCCGGTCGCCGTGGCGCAGCGCGGCGTGCAACATCTCGTGCGCGAGCACGAACCGCCATGCGGGCTTCGTCAAGCCCGCCAACGGGTTCACGTAGATCTCGGCCGAGGCCGCGGACACCGCCGCGATCGAGATGTCCCAGCCCCGCGCCAGTTCCGCGTCCGCCACGACCGTCATCGTCGACGCCAGCGCGCCCAGCAGCGGGTAGTTCGACACGAACCAGCTCAGCGCCAGGTCCCACTCGCTGCGCACCGGCCGTGAGTCGGACAACGACGACCGCGCGCCGCCCGCCACGTCGATCGCGGCCACGGCGGCGTTGGACAGTCCGGCGGCGAACCGATCGGCCCAGCGCTTCGGGTCGCTGGCAGGTCCGCCGCGCACGCACCGGCCCGGCTCCCACGAGAACGGGCGGGTGCCGAGCCGGATCGCGGGCTGGAAGTCCAGCACCTCGTCGCACGAGCCGGTACCGAAACCCAGGTGCAGCAGGCAATGCGCGAACACCCACACCCATTCGGCCTCACCGGCCTTGCGCGTCGGGTGCGCGCGCATCGATCCGTCCAGCGAGATGTCCGCCCAGGGGTGGTCGGAGCTCCGGCTCTCGTAGCTGCTCAACGGCGCGAACAGCGGGTGCAGGCGGATCTGCGCGTGTGCGGCCTCGAACGCCATCGCTGCCGGGTCGGGCGTGCGGGTCCGGCGGCTCATGCGCGTGCGGCGACCAGCCGGGGCAGGTCGCGGGTGACCTCGACGAGGAACCACGCGGGCAGCACGGGGTTGCCGTCGTCGTCGGCCGCGATCACCATCTGCGCGATCTCCAGCGCCAGCTCGGCCAGTTCCAGCAGCAGCGCCTTGCCTCGGTGCGCCAGTTGCTTGCCCGCCGCCGGCGCGTGCGCCTTGTCGTGGGGGAGTTCCTTCACCAGCCGCGCGCGGAACGCCTCGGCCAGGAAGTACAGCAGGTCGCGGTCCTGGGGAGCGGACGGCCAGCGGGCGTCGCCGCGCAGCACGGCCTCCAGCCCGTACGCGTGCCGCACGGTCTTCACGTAGGCCTTGAACATCGACGCGTGGTTCGCGGTGACCGTGCCGAACGCCAGCACCTCCAGCAGGTCGTCGGAGATGCCGTCGCCGAACGAGTGCAGCGCGTCGGAGAGCATGTGCCAGCCACGCGGCGTGGAGAACGACTCCTCGACCTTCGGCGCCGCGCTCCACAGGTGGTCCGGGCGCTGCGTCAGGTACTCCAGCACCCACGGGTGGATGTCGCTCTCACGCGCCCATGCCAGCCAGTCCTTCGAAGACGCCGTGAGATGCACGTGGATCATGCGGTTCACGAGCGCGGACGCCATCGGGCGCGCCAGGGCGTTGTCGACCGCCCGGTTGCCTGCGCCGATCACGATCGAGCCCTTCGGCAGCTCGTAGGAGCCGATGCGCCGGTCGAGGATCAGCGAGTAGAACGCCTTCTGCACCTCGGGGGAGCTGGCGTTGAGCTCGTCGAGGAACAGGCAGTACGGGTCCTGCCGCGCGATGGACTCCGGCGGGGCGAACCGGGAACGGCCACCGACCAGTTCCGGAACTCCGATGAGGTCCTCCGGCGCGAGCTGCGTGCCCAGCAGCGTCACGCACTCCAGGCCCAGCTCGGCGGCGAACTTGCGGACGAGCGAGGACTTGCCGATACCCGGTGCTCCCCACAGGAAGACCGGCCGGACGACGGCGACGTGCAGCAGCACCTCCGGGAGCTGCGCTGGGGTCACGGTGACTTTGGATCGCATCAGGTGGTCGAGGATGCCTCATCCCACTTGTTCCGGTCGCCCGAATTTGTTGACACGAGTACTGGTCTGGTGCTGTGATTCAAGCCACCACTGATAGGAAACCTTCTTAACTAAATCGCCGCCGCGCCCTGCTGTTCCCCTCACACAGGAGGCACCTGTGGCCAGATCCCTGTTCCTGGTCCTACCAGCAGCTCTCGCACTCGCTGTCGCTCCGGCCGTCGCGGTCGCCGCCCCGGTCCAGTACCAGGCGGAGAACGCGACGATCGCCAACGGCCTCGTCGAGTCCAACCACGCCGGCTTCACCGGTTCGGGCTTCGTCAACTACGACAACGAGGTCGGCAGCTCCGTCGAGTTCACCGTGAACGCGGGCACCGCCGGTCTGGCGGCACTCACGTTCCGGTTCGCCAACGGCACCACGGCGAACCGCCCGATGGACATCTCGGTCAACGGCACCGTGGTGGCGTCGAACTTCTCGTTCCCGGGCACCGGCGCGTGGACCACGTGGACGATCAAGTCCGCGACGGTCACCCTGAACGCGGGCTCCAACACGATCAAGACGGTCGCGACGACGGTGAACGGCGGCCCGAACCTGGACCGAATCGACGTCGACGCCCAGTCGGCCACGCCGGACACCGTGGCCCCCTCAGTGCCGGGCGACCTGCGCTCGACGGGCACCACGTCGACCTCGGTGTCGCTGGCGTGGAACGCGTCCACCGACAACGTGGGCGTCGCCGCGTACGTCCTGTCCAACGGGCAGACCACGACCGGCACCACGCACACCGTGACCGGCCTGACCCCGGACACCGCGTACACCTTCACCGTGCAGGCGCGCGACGCGGCCGGCAACCTGTCCGGCGCCTCGAACTCCGTCTCGGTGCGCACGCAGCCGGGCACGCCCGGCGGCACCAGGCCGCACGACATCAACGGCCTGCTGCGCGTGTGCGGTGTGCAGCTGTGCAACCAGTACGGCAAACCGATCCAGCTGCGCGGCATGAGCACGCACGGCATCCAGTGGTACCACCAGTGCGCGAAGTCCCAGTGGTGGGACGCGCTGGTGAACGACTGGAACGCGGACTTCATCCGCGTCGCCATGTACATCCAGGAGGACGGGTACGAGACCGACCCCCGCAAGTTCACCGACATGATGCACGGCTACATCGAGGAAGCCACGCGTCGCGGCATCTACGTCCTCGTGGACTGGCACCAGCTCTCGCCCGGTGACCCGAACTACAACCTGTCCCGCGCCAAGACGTTCTTCACGGAGATCGCCAACCGGCACAAGGACAAGACGAACATCATCTACGACATCGCCAACGAGCCCAACGGCACGTCGTGGGCGAAGGTCAAGTCCTACGCGGAGCAGATGATCCCGGTCATCCGCAACATCGACCCGGACAGCCTCATCGTCTCGGGCACGAACGGCTGGTCGACGTTCGGCCACTCCGACGGCGAGGACCCGTCGGTGGTGCTGAACAACAAGGTCAACGCGACCAACTTCATGTACTCGTTCCACTTCTACGCCAACTCGCACAAGCAGGCGTACATCGACGTCCTGAACCGCGTCTCCAGCGCTGTTCCGGTGTTCGTGACCGAGTTCGGCACGCAGACGGCTTCCGGCGGCGGCTCGAACGACTTCACGACGTCGCAGAAGTACATCGACCTGATGGCCCAGAAGAAGATCTCGTGGGCCAACTGGAACTACTCCGACGACGGTCTGTCGGGCGCGGTGTTCAAGACGGGCACCTGCTCCGGCACGAACTTCTCGGGTACCGGTGTGCTGAAGGAAGCCGGTGTGTGGGTGCGCGAACGCGTCCGCACCCCGGACAACTTCCCGACCAGCTGAACGAAGGGGGTGTGGCCGCTGGCGGCCACACCCCCTCTTCTCATGTCAACGGCCAGGTGTGCACGGGTTCGTTGGCGTGCATCAGGTCCACATAGGTCCGCAGCATCGTGCGCAGCGCGTCCGCTCGGTCCATGTGCGAGTGGTCGTAGTGCCGGTGGAACTCCCGCGCCTGCCAGGTGGCTCCGTTCACGCCGCTCAGGCACCGCTGCTCGATCACCCCGAGCAACCGGTCGCGTTCCGAGGAGTCGACGCCCCACCGGATCAGACCCTCGTGCGCCAGCGGCAGCAACCGGCGCAGCACCAGCTCGACCACCGGCACGGTACCGACGCCGGGCCAGTACATCTGCGCGTCCATCCCGTTGCGCGAGGCGGCGTTGAAGTTCTCCTCCGCCGCCTGGAAGCTCATCTGCGACCACAGTGGACGCTCGTCCTCGGCCAGCGCGCGCACCAGCCCGAAGTACAGCGCGGCGTTGGCCAGGGTGTCCACGATGGTCGGCCCGGCGGGCAGCACCCGGTTCTCGACGCGCAGGTGCGGGCGGTCGCGGACCACGTCGTACACGGGCCGGTTCCAGCGGTAGATGGTGCCGTTGTGCAGCTTCAGCTCGCTCAGCGCGGGCGTGTCGCCCTTGTCGAGCACGGCCAGCGGGTCCTCGTCGTCGGTGATGGGCAGCAGCGCGGGGAAGTAGCGGACGTTCTCCTCGAACAGGTCGAAGATCGAGTTGATCCACCGCTCGCCGAACCACACGCGCGGCCGCACGCCCTGGGCCTTGAGCTCGTCGCCCCTGGTGTCGGTGGCCTGCTGGAACAGGGCGATGCGGGTCTCGCGCCAGAGCTCCTTGCCGAGGAAGAACGGCGAGTTGGCGCCGACGGCGACCTGCACGCCCGCGATGGCCTGGGCGGCGTTCCAGTAAGCGGGGAACTGCTCCGGCGACACCTGCAGGTGCAGCTGCGTGCTCGTGCAGGCGGCCTCGGGGACGATCGAGCTGGCCGTGAGGTGCAGCCGCTCGACGCCGTCGATGGAGATCTGCAGGTCCTCGCCCCGCGCGGCCAGCACCTGCTCGTTGAGCAACGCGTAGCGCGGGTTGCCGGAGAGCAGGCCGGGGGAGATGTCCTTGGTGCGCAGGGTCGGCAGGATGCCGTTGATGACCATGTGCGCGCCGACCGCCCGTGCCTTCTCCTCGGCGTCGTTGAGACTGCGGCGGACCGTCTCCTCGAACGACGTGATGCCGCCGCCCGCGAGCCGGCGCGGCGCCACGTTGATCTCGATGTTCCACTGGCCTAGCTCGGTCACGAAGTCCGGGTCGTCGATGACGTCCAGGGCCTCGTGGTTCTTCATCGCCGGATCGCAGTTCTCGTCGATGAGGTTGATCTCGATCTCCAGGCCGGTCATCGGCCTTTCGAAGTCGAAGCGCGCTTCACGCAACATCCGCGCGAACACGTCGAGACATCGCCGCACCTTGGTGCGGTACCGCGTGCGGTCCTCGCGCGTGAACTCGTGCTTCGCGACGTCCTCGCCCATGGTGGCCTCCCGGCGGTCGAGGGTCCACCCCACCACTCCGCACCATGATTGATCAAGCCGACACCCGTGTCTTGTCGCGGAAGAGCGGGCCGCCCCTGGGGTGACGGCCCGCTCTACCCCCAGCGCTGTCCGTCAGGGGCGGTCGTACTGCTCGCAGGTGAGCCAGTTGTCGGCCCCGTCCTGGAGACAGGCGATGACGTGAGCGGGACCGCCGGCGATGTCCACAGCGAGGTTCAGGGTGCCGGTCTTGGTGGTGTCGCAGTGCAGGCTGGTGCTCTTGGAGGGGTACTCCTTGTAGTTGGCGTCGTAGGGCGTCACGTAGAGCCGGCGGCAGTAGCTGGCCTTCAGCGTGAAGTCGACGTCGACGGACCGTGCGTGCCAACGCACGGTTCCGGACGCCTTGGTGGCGCCGTAGACGAGGTCCCACGGCTCGGACGGGTCGGCGGTGATGGATGCCGGAACCGCGTCGGCGGGCGCCGCGGTGGCCGTGGTCGGCGACATCAGCACCGCGCCCACGGCCGCGAGTGCCAGCCCCGCGCCGGCGATTCGGCGCAGCATTCCCCTGAAGTTCATGGTGTCCCCTCTGTCAGAACCGCGGACCTTCGCGGTCTGAAAAGGACGCTATGGAGCCCATCTACACGGCTCCTACATGCCGCCCACACCCATCTGCCGGCAAAGGCAACCTTCGACCCGTGTCCAAGCGTGAATGCACTGCTACGCTCCGAAGTCGTCGACTGGACCGGGTGGGGGAGCCTTGGTTACTACAGCGACGTTCGCGGTCCTCGGGCCGCTATGCGTCATGAACAACGGACAACAGCTGCCCAACACGGGGCAGCGGCGGCGGGCTTTGCTGGCCGCGTTGCTGGTCAGGGCACGGCAGCCGGTCGGCCTGACCGCCATCGTCGAGGCGCTGTGGGGCGAACGGCCGCCCGTGTCGGCCATTGCGAACGTGCACACCCATGTAAGTCGACTCAGGCGTGAGCTGGCCGCCATCGGACTGGCGGACCGGCTGGTCACCGACAGCGGTGGCTACCGGCTGCACGTCGAGCTGGACGAGCTCGACAGCTTTCTCTTCCAGAGTTCCGCCGAGGAGGCACGGGCGGCGCTGGCGTCGGGGGACGTCGTGAAGGCCGTGACGGTCTGGGAGGACGCGTGGTCCGGCTGGCGGGGTGCGCCGCTGGAGGACGTGCCGCGCTGCGGGTGGCTGGAGGGCGAGGTGGTGCGCCTCGAGGAGATGGCCGCCGCCGCGCGGGAGGACTTCGCCGAGGCGCGGCTGGCGGCCGGGCAGTTCGGCACCGTCATCACGGAGCTGAGCGCGCTGGTGCGGCAGCTGCCGTTGCGGGAGGGGCTGTGGCGGCGGCTGATCCTCGCCCAGCACCGGGCCGGGCGCAGGGCCGAGGCGCTGGAGACCTACCGGGCGCTGCGGGTCGTGCTGGTCGAGGCGCTCGGGGTCGAGCCGTGCGACGAGATCCAGCGGCTGCACCAGGAGGTGCTGCGCGGCACGTCCTCGGCGCCGCGGGCGGTGCGGCCGATGCAGCTGCCGCCCGGCCCGGAGGACTTCGTCGGGCGCGCTGACGAGACGGCGGAACTGGCCAGGATTCTGACGGAGGAGCGAAGACCCGCCGTGATCATCGGCAAGGCGGGCGTCGGCAAGACCTCGCTCGCGGTGCGGGTGGCGCACGCGGTCGGGCCCGAGTTCCGCGGCGGGCAGCTCTACGTGCGGCTGGGCGGCACGTCGCCGTCGCCGCGCGATCCGGCGACCGTGCTCGCGGAGCTGTTGATCGCGCTCGGCGTGCACCCGCACGCGGTGCCGGACGACCTGGACGCCCAGGCCGCGCTGTACCGCTCGCAGCTCGCCGCGCGGCAGGTGCTCGTCGTGCTGGACGACGCGGCGGGCATGGCGCAGGTCCGGCCGCTGCTGCCGGGGTCGGCCGGGTCCGCGGTGCTGATCACCAGCCGGGTGCAGCTCGTGGAGACGGCGCACGCGGTGCACCTCGACGTGCTCGGCCCGCAGGACTCGGTGCGGTTGCTGGCGTCGATCGCGGGGCCGGACCGGATGACCGCGGAACCCCTCGCCGCCGCCGAGGTCGCCCGTTACTGCGGCAACCTGCCGCTGGCGTTGCGGATCGCCGGATCACGGCTGGCCAGGCGGTCCCACTGGACGGTCGGGCGGCTGGCCGACCGGCTGGCGTGCGAGGGCACCCGCCTCAACGAGCTGCGCATCGACGACCTGGAGGCGCGCGCCAGTCTGGCGTTGAGCTACCAGGCGCTCGCCGAGGATCAGCAACGGGCGTTCCGGCTGCTCAGTCTGCTGGACGCGCCGGACTTCCCCGGCTGGGTCGCCGGTCCACTGCTGCGGGTCGCGGTGCCGGACGCGGAGGAGATCGTCGACAGCCTCGCCGACGCGCACCTGCTCGAGTCCGCGGGTCCCGGCCGCTACCGGTTCCACGAGCTGCTGCGGGTGTTCGGGCGCGAGCGGGCCCAGGAGGACGGGGACGAGGACACCGAGGCGCTGCGCAGGGCGTTCACCGCGTGGCTGGACCTGGCCGTGCGGGCGGAGGTCGACCTGCCGTGCCGGTTCCTCAAGGTGCGGCTGACCGATCACGGCTCGGTGGCGGACGTGCCGGTCGGCGATCCGCTCACGTTCCTCGAGACCGAGCGCGACTCGCTGGTCGCGACGGCCGTGCAGGCGATCTCACTCGGCATGACGACGCTGGGCTGTGCCATCGCCGGCGTGCTGACCACGTTGTTCGACCTGCGCGGCCACTACGACCTGTGGCGGCGGACCCACACGCTCGCGCTGGAGGCCGCGGACCGGGCGGGGGACCGGCACCACCGGGCGGTCCTGAACCAGGGCCTCGGTGCGCTGGCCTTCCACCGCGACCACTTCCACGAGGCCAGCGAGCACTTCCTGGTGGCGCAGGGGGTGTTCGCCGATCTGGGCGACGCGCACGGCCAGGCCTATGCCGATCTCGGCGTGGGCAGCGTGCACATGTTCCACGGGCAGCACGACGACGCGGCCGTGGAACTGACCCGCGCGCTGGCGGTGTTCCGCGACTGCGAGGACGCCTGCGGTGAGGCGTTCTCGTTGCAGGGACTGGGAGTCGTCCGCCGCAACCAGGACCGTCTCGACGACGCGGAGTGCTTCCTGACCGAATCGCTCGCGATCTTCGACGAGCTCGGGTGCGCGTACGGACGGGCGTGCACGCTGTTCAGCACGGGCCTGCACCACAACGCCCGCGGCGACCTGGTGGCCACCGAACGCGCCCTGGTGGAGGCCATCGAGCTGTTCGGCGCGGCCTCCTGCCCGCGCGACGAAGCCCTGGCGTTGCACGTCCTTGCGGCCATCCACGCCCAGCAGGGCGACGCGGGCAAGGCGTCGGCGTTGATGTCCGAGTCGCAGACCGCCTTCTCACCGGAGGACGAGAGCGTCGGCAAGGCGGAGACCCTGTACAGCCTCGGCTGGGTCGAGTACCGCAACGGGCGCTTCGACAAGGCGGAGGAGTGCTTCCTGCACGCGTGGCGGCTGTTCGACCGGCTCGACCTGCCGCTGCACCTCGACAGGACCGGGATGGCACTGCGGAGCCTGGGGGTCACCGTCCCCGTCCGGTGAGTGTGCTGACGAGGTGTCGTTGCACCAGCCAGAAGACGAGCAGGCACGGCAGCGCGGTGATGGTGGCGGCGGACATCAGCTCCGCGGGGCCCGTCCGAGCGGAGTCCATCGTGGACAGTCCGAGGGTCAGCGTGCGCATCTCGGTCGAGTTCGTGACCACCAGGGGCCACAGGAAGTCGTTCCAGTGCCACAGGAACACGAACACCGCGAGCGTCGCGAGCACCGGGCGGCACAACGGCAGCACGACGTGCCAGTAGGTCCGCCAGTCGCCTGCGCCGTCGACCCGCACCGCGTCGAAGACGTCGTCCGGCAGCGCGCGAATGAACTGCCGCAGCAGCAGGACGGCCTGGGCGTTGGCCAGCGTCGGCGCGATCAGGCCCCAGTACGTGTCGACCCAGCCCAGTGCCGCGACCAGCAACAACAACGGCACGACCAGCGCGTGGAACGGCACCATCAACGTCGACACGATCGACCACAGCAGCACGTCCCTGCCGGGAAAGCGCTTGCGGGCGAACACGTACGCGGCCATCGACGCGGACAACAGCACCACGACCACGGATACCGCCGCGTAGATCATCGTGTTGGCCGTCCAGAGCAGCAGGTCCTCGGTGGCGAGCACGGAGACGAAGTTCCGCAGGGTCAACGACTCCGGCCATCCGTACGGCAGCGTGCGCGTGCCGGGCGGGGAGAGGGCGACCAGCACCATCAGCACGAAGGGCGCCGAGGCCAGCAGCGTCACGACGGCCAGCGCGACGGCGGGAAGTACCTTCCTGGACCGCATCACGGACTCCGGTCCAGCACCCGGCGCTGAGTGAGCGACACCAGCAGCACCACGGCCCACAGCACGATGCCCGCGGCCGCGGCGTGACCGAGGTCGAACTGCCGGAAGGCGTAGTCGTACACCGCGTACGCCAAGGTGTAGCTGGCGCGCACGGGGCCGCCGGCGGTCAACACGTAGACCGTGTCGAAGACCTGGAACGAGCCGATCGTCTCGATCACGACGACGAAGAACAGCGCCGGCCGCAGCGCGGGCAGCAGCACGTGCCGGAACCGCTGCCAGGTGCTCGCGCCGTCGCTCCTCGCCGCGTCGAGGCGTTCCGCCGGGACGTTCTGGACGCCGGCGAACAGGACCAGCATCGAGTAACCGAACCCCTTCCACGTGCTCACGACGGCGAGCGCGGGCAGCACCAGCGCCGGGTCTCCCAGGATTCCCAGCGGTTCGAACAACCGGCGCCAGAGCACGGCGGAGAGCACCAGACTGGTGACGTACGGCGCGAGCAGGGCGGCGCGGAAGAACCCGCGACCCCACCGGACCTGGTCGAGGAGCAGCGCGGTGCCCAGCGCGACGACGACCGTGAGCGGCACACAGATCGCGACGTAGCCGGCCGTGGTGCGCAGGCTCTCCAGGAATCTCGGGTCCGCGGCGAGGTCCGCGAAGTTCGCCGCGCCGACGAACTCGCGCCCGCCGTCCAGGTCGTGGTCGCTCAGGCTCAGCCCCGCCGCACCCACCAGCGGCACGAACCGGAACAGGCCGAACAGCACCAGCACCGGCAGCAGGAACAGCAGGATCGTGAGCTTGGCGCGCATCAGCGTCCGCCGAGCATCCCGTCGACCTCCGCCGCGGCGTCGGCCAGCGCCCGCTCGGGTGTCGCCCTGCCCAGCAGCGCGGCCTGCAGGTGAGGTGCGAGCAGGCTCATCACCTTGCGCGCCTGGGGATGCGCGTCACCGGCGGACGCGAACGGCAGCGCCTGCGCGAACTTCCGGTCCACCTCGTCACCCGAGGGCGGCGACGCGTCCATCCACGGCGCGAAGAAGCCGGACTCGGCGCACAGCCCGTCGACGACCTTCGGTGAAGTGAGGTGGGCGAGCACCTTCCACGCGGCATCCTTCACCTTCTTCTCCTTGCGCACCAACGACAACGCGCCGGGCTGGCCGAACGTCGCACGCACCTTCTGCTGCAACGGCAGGCCTATCACCGTGTCCTCCGCGCCGATTCCGGCCATGATGTTGCGGGCTTCGGCGGCGGTCGTGACGTGGCTCATCGCCGCCCTGCCCGCGGCGACCGGATCGTCCTTGAGATCGCTCTTGCGGGTCGTGACGTCGCGAGGCAACCCGTTCATCGCCCCGAGGTCGGTCAGGAACCGCAGCGCGGCGACACCTTCCGGCGACGAGAAGGCGCTCTTCTTCCCGTCCGCGCTGAACACGGAGCCGCCCGCCTGCCACAGCAACGGGTAGAAGGTGATGTTGAGCGTCTCCTCGGCCGAACCGGGGTAGTCGAGCACGGGGATGCCCCTGGCCGCGAGCCTGGGCGCGGCCGCCCGCACCTCGTCCCACGTCCGCGGCAGTTCGGTGATGCCGGCCTCCGCGAACAATCTGCGGTTGTAGACCGTGGTCGTGACGGTCTGGTAGATCGGCACGCCGTACGCCTGGCCGCCGACGCTGAGCTCCGAGATCACCGACGGCCGGAACGCGCGTCCGCTGCCGGTGACGACGTCACCGACCGGCTGGAGCGCACCCTGGGCGACGTACTGCGGGATCATGTCCGGTTGCAGCAGCACGAGGTCCGGTCCGCTGCCCGACATCAGGGCGGTGCCGATCTTCTCCTGCCGCCCCGCCCACGGCTGGAGCTCGACGCGGAGGTCGATGTGGTGCGTGGCCTCGAAATCGGCCTCGACCTGCTTCCAGAACGCCTTGCTCTTCGCCGCGTCGTCGATGACCGGGTACATCCACAGCGTCACGCTGTCCGGCCCGGCGCTGGTCGTGGCACACCCCGAGAGTGCCACGACCAGTGCCGTCAGGAGCCACCTCCTCATGCCGCGAGCCCCGCCGTCGTCTCGATGCCGAAGAGCGCGGCCGCGTTGCGCCACATCACGTGCTCGTACTCCCGTTCGGTGAGATGCGCGTCCAGCACCACGCCCAGCGCGATCGCCGGGTCGACGAGCGTGCTGTCCGTGCCGAAGAGCATCTGGGCGAGCGGCACCCGGTCGAGCGCGTACCGGAACCTGTCGCGATCGGTGATCGAACAGCACGGCTCCAGGTAGAGGCGGTCCGTGCGGCACGCCGCCTCGACCGCGGTCCGCCACGCGGGTCCGCCCATGTGTCCCGCGATGATCCGCAGTTCCTGGTGCCGCTCCAGCACCTTCACCAGGCCCAGCACACCGTCGTCCCAGGTGTGGATCAGCACCGGCAGCCCCGCCTGTGCGGCGAGCCTCAACGCCTCCGCGGTCGCCTGGGACGTCAGCGGCAGGCCCGGATAAGTCGTGTGGATCTTCACCCCCACGAACCGCCCGGTCGCCTGGTGGCGTTCCAGTTCCCTGGCCGCCTCGTCGAGCTCGTTCGGGTTGATCACCAGGTAGCCGAGCAGACGCGGATGCACGGCCAGCACGTCCGCCATCCACCGGTTGCCGCTCACCATGTCGTACGTGACTGCCTCCGACGCCGACACGATCTGCCGGTCGATGCCGTACCGGTCCATCAGCTCGATGTTCTGCTCGACCGCACCCACCTCGGTCGAGAAGAACCACGGGCCGGCGTGCGCGTGCACGTCGATGATCACGATCCGTCCCCCAGCCATCCCGTCGCCGTTCCCCCGGCCACCTGCCGCCATTCCCGCTCGTCCAACCTGGCCGTCCGCAGGCGCAGGGCCGACGGCATCACGTCGTGCAGCGGTGCTCGCGACCCGTACGCCAGCCGGTCCGCGCCCACCTCTCCCGCGATCCTCTCGATGTTGTCCGGGCCGACCAGCATGCGGGTCGACGCCACGAACCCCGGCTCCCGGCGGGCCAGGATCACGAAGTCCGCCACCCGGTACGAGTGCACGTCCAGGAAGCACACCCGCGTCCCGCTGAACGGCGCCCAGAACCGGCTGACGTCCCCGCTGGTGAGCAACGTGAGCCCGTTCGCCGCCGCGACGTCGATGACGTACGCGAGGCCGGGCGAGTCCGGCTCCACCCACTGCTCGACCGGGAAGAGCCGCAGCAGCCGCACTCCGCTCGCGGCCAGCCGGACGATCTCCTCCTCCGCCGTGAGCGCGTCGCGGATGTCGACGGTTCCCACCGGCACGTGCCCCGTCCGCTCCGCCGCCCTGCGCGTCTCGTCGTTGCCGGAACACGCGTCGAACAGCCCGCCCCGCAGCGAGCAGAGCAGCCCGCGCCTGATCCCGTGGCCGCTCAGCTGCTCGTCCACCGCGCCGATCGACGCGTCGAGGTCCCGGCTGGGCACCGCGCCGAACAGGACGTCGACGTCGAGACCGATCTCCTGCCGTTCGAGCGGCACCGCGGGGAGGAGAGGCCTGAACACCATGGTGATCAGCTTGCCGACCGCCCCTACACGCGCCCTACACGCGCGCGGGCACCGCGATCACGGTGAGCAGGAGGTCGCCCTGCACCAGCCAGCGGCCGTCGAACCCGGCGATCGGGGTGTCGGCCAGCAGGATGCGCGAGTGGAACGTGCCGTCGGCGTTGAGCGTGATGTCCGCGTCCTCGAACCCGAGCCACCGCCGCGTGACCGGGTACCAGGCCTTGTAGGTGGACTCCTTGGCGCTGAACAGCAGCCGGTCCCAGCAGATCTTCGGGTCGTCGACCTTCAGCCCCGGCATCCTGCGCAGCTCGGCCGGGATGGCGATCGCGCCCAGCACGCCGTCCGGCGCGGGCTTGTGCGGTTCGGCGTCGATGCCGATCGTCTCGAAGTCGCCCGCGCGGGCCAGTGCCGCGGCCCGGTACCCGGCGCAGTGCGTGAGGCTGCCGACGATCCCCGCCGGCCACAGCGGCTCGCGCTTCGGGCCCGGCAGGATCGGGGCGGGCTCGACGCCCAGCTGCCGCATCGCCTCGCGGGCGCACGCGCGGACCGTGCCGAACTCGAACCGGCGCTTGGGCACGGCGTTGCCCAGCAGCGCCTCCTCCTCGGGGAAGAGGTCGGCCGGCTGCTCGTCGTCGTACCGCTCCACCGCCGCGATGGGCGGGGGGAGAACCTGCTCCAGCACGGTCATGCCTCCCGGAGCACGTCGTGCAGCTTCACCTGGGTGGTGCCGCGTGGTTTCCACTCGCGCGGGTAGCCGAGCGAGACCTCGTCGAAGCGCACGCCGTCGTAGTGCGTCGTGCGGGGGATGTGCAGGTGGCCGTAGACCATCTCGACCACGTTGAACCGCTTGTGCCAGTCGGCGGTCAGTGTCGTGCCGCACCAGAGCGCGAACTCCGGGTAGCGCAGCACGAACGTGGGGTCGCGGACGAGCGGGTAGTGGTTGATCAGCACCGTCGGGCCGCTGATCTGGGCGAGCCGCTTCTCGGTCTCCTCGACGCGCGCCTGGCACCACGCCTCACGGGACGGGTACGGGTCGGGGTGCAGGAAGTACTCGTCCGTGCACACCACGCCCGCTTCGTGCGCGATGGCGAGCGCCGACTTCACGTCCGTGGCGCCGTGCGGCCTAAAGGAGTAGTCGTAGCCGAGGAAAAGTGGACAGACGGTGACCGGGCCCTGGGCGCCGTCGAACGTGACGTACGGGTCTTCCGGCGTCACGACGTCGAGGCTGCGGCACAGCTCCACGAGCTGCTTGTAGCGCATCTCGCCGCGGGCCTGGTTGGGGTCGTCCTTGGTGGTCCACAGCTCGTGGTTGCCCGGCGACCAGATCAGCTTCGCGAACTTCGGCCGGAGGGTGGCGAGCGTCCACTCGATGTCGGCGAACTTCTCGCCGATGTCCCCGGCGATGATCAGCCAGTCGGTCTCGTCCGGTGAGGCGATCGTCTCCACGACCTGGCGGTTGTCCTGGTAGGAGACGTGCAGGTCGCTGGTGGCCAAGAGCTTCACAGTTCGAACGGTATCTGTGGCGTCAACGACCGGATCATTACCGTCCGGTGGGCCACCCGATCGTGAGAGCGGTACCACGACCGGTTATCCGTTCGTCGCAGACAGTGCGCCACTCGTCTCAACAGGGCGAGCCGCGTATCGCCGCCGCACGCCCGTTCACCGCCTTTTATGGCCTACGTACTTACCTGTTTTCTGGCCTCCTTCCTACTGTGAGCGCTGTCACCTGACGGAAAAGTCCTGGCGGAGGACCCCATGACCGACTCACAGTTCGCTCGCACCCCGGACCCGCGACTCTCGCGACAGGTCCCGCCCCGTCAGGTGCCAGGACGCCCGGTGCCCCCACGCCAGGCGCCCGCGGGCCAGATCCCGCCACGTCAGGCGGCGGTGAGCCAGGTCCCCACCCGCTACGGCCAGCCGGTCGACCCCCGCCTCGCGGGCAACCCGTCGTTCCGCCGCACGGTGGGCGCCGAGATCGCCCGCCACGCCCAGCAGCACCAGGCCTACGCCGTCCCCCAGCGCCGCACCACGGCCGAGGACACGGCCCTGGCCACCCTGCTCCGCTCCCGTCAGCGCGCCGAGTCCGCCCGCCAGGACCAGCGGCCCGCCGACGTGGCGCAGCGCCCCGACGCGTGGATGCGCACGTCCGCCTGGCCCGAGTCCGGCATGGAGTCCGGCCGCGGTGACGTCATCGACCAGCTCTCCGCCCGTCTCGTCTCGGCGAACCTCTGGGCCGTCGTCGAGCCGCTCATCCCGCCGGCCAAGGTCCGCCGTCAGGGCGGTGGCCGCGGCCGGGTGTGCAGCCGTTCGGTGTTCACCGCGATCGTGTTCGTGCTGTCGTCCGGATGCGCCTGGCGGCACCTGCCGGCGTCGTTCGGCGTGACCGTGCCGACCGTGCACCGGCGGTTCCAGGAGTGGACCGACCTGGGGCTGTGGGTCCGGCTCCGGCGTGCCGCGGCTGAGGGCGCGTGCGGGACCGACGAGATCGACTGGATCCGCGCGGTGCTGGACGCGGCGGACCGCAGGGCCGCGAAGGCCGCCAGCTGATCTCTCCCCTCGAGCTTCGCCGGAGTCACCCTGAGGAAGGGTGGCTCCGGCGTTTTCATGCGCTCACATGCCGTTGATGCCCGCGTGGTACTTCGGCACCCGCACGGTGATCTTCGTGCCCAGCCCGCAGGCGGTCTCCACGACCAGCCCGTACTCGTCCCCGTACACGCGCCGCAGCCGTTCGTCGATGTTGCCGAGCCCGATGCCGGCCGACTCGTCCACCTGCCCGGCCAGCGTCCGGCGCAGCTTCTCCGGGTCCATGCCGATGCCGTCGTCCTCGATCGTGATGTGCGCCTCGGCGCCGCCGTCGTTCGCGTAGATCTGGATGTGGCCCGGCTCGACCTTGCCCTCCATGCCGTGCCGGACGGCGTTCTCGACCAGCGGCTGCAGGCACAGGAACGGCACGGTCACCGGCAGCACCTCGGGCGCCACCTGCAGCGTCACCTTCAGGCGTTCGCCGAAGCGCGCGCGTTCCAGGGCCAGGTACTGGTCGATCGACCGCAGCTCCTCGGCCAGGGTCGTGAAGTCGCCGTGGCGGCGGAACGAGTAGCGGGTGAAGTCCGCGAAGTCCAGGAGCAGGGTCCGGGCGCGCTCCGGGTTCGTGCGGACGTAGGAGGCGATGGCGGACAGCGAGTTGTAGATGAAGTGCGGCGAGATCTGCGCGCGCAGGGCCCGCACCTCCGCCTCGACCAGCCGGGTCCGGGAGCGGTCCAGTTCGGCGAGTTCCAGCTGGCCCGCCGCCCAGCGGGCCACCTGGTTCGTCGCGCGCACGAGGCCGGCCGAGGCTTCACGGGAGTAGGCGGCCAGGGTGCCGACGACGCGGCCCTCGACGGTCAGCGGGGCCACGACCGCGCAGTTGATCGGGCAGTTCGGTTCGGTGCAACCGATGTCGAACGCCTGGGTGCGGCCGGTCAGGAACACGTCCTCGGCCTGGGCCATGGCCTCGGCCGCGTGGTGGTCGGAGACGCCCTCCCAGGCCACGACCTCCGTCTCGTCGGTCAGGGCGAGAGCCGGGGTGTCGAGCAACGTGCGCAGGTGCCGGGCGGACTTCTTCGCCGCGTCGGGGACGAGACCGGCGCGCAGCGGGGGAGCGGCGGACCAGGCCGTGTGCAGGGTTTCGTAGGTGACGCGCTGGGCCTCGGTCGAGAGCGACTGCTTGTTGCGCGTGCCCCGCCACAGGACGAGCACGGCCGCTCCGCCCACGAACAGGATCGCGGCGGCGGTGAGGAAGTCCTGCATGTCACACCCCTAGCTTCGCTCTTCGCCCGAGTTCGAGCTCGAGCTGTCCAGCCCGAGGTTCTCGGGCGCGTGGAGCTTGACCATCGTGCGCTGCACCCCGGCCGGCACGTGCCGCTGGGTGAGCAGGGAGACGACGTACATGACCGAGAAGCCGAGCGGGACCGTCCACGCGGCGGGGCGGGAGAGCAGGATCTCGTACCAGGCGTCGCCGGTGTCGGTGAACATCGTGACCAGACCCGCGGTCAGCGCGGGCACGCCGCCCGCGAGCATGCCGGCGATGGCGCCGACCGTCGTGATGCGACTCGACCAGATCCCCAGCATCAGCAAGGGGCACAACGAGGACGCGGCGACGGCGAACGCGAGGCCGACCATGTCCGCGACGGGCATGCCGGTCGACACGAACGTCATCGCCAGCGGCACGAGGCCCGCGAGCACCGTGGAGATCCGGAAACCGCGCACGCCGCCCAGGCGCAGCACGTCCTGCGAGAGCACGCCCGCCAGCGACACCACCAGGCCCGACGAGGTGGAGAGGAACGCCGCGAAGGCGCCGCCCGCCACCAGGGCGCCGAGCAGTTCGCCGCCGATGCCGTCGATCATCCGGGTCGGCAGCACGAGCACCACGGCGTCGGTCTGGCCGGTCATCAGCAGCTCGGGGGTGTAGAGCCGGCCGAGCGCGCCGTACATCGGTGGCATCAGGTAGAAGACGGACAGCAGGCCGAGCACGATCAACGTCGTGCGGCGCGCGGCGGTGCCGTTCGGGTTGGTGTAGAAGCGCACGATCACGTGCGGCAGGCCCATGGTGCCCAGGAACGTCGCGATGATGAGCGAATAGGCCCCGTACAACGGGAAGTCCTGGCCGCTCGACATCGGCAGCGACCACATCTCGTTGGTGTTGTGCGCCATTGTGGACAGATGCGGGACGGGCGCGTCCTTCGGGAACGTGAACTCCGCGCCCTGCCCGATGCGGTGGTAGCCCTCGGTCAGCACGATGCCGGTGTTCTCGATGCGCACGCCGTCGACCTCGCCGGTGCCCTTGATGAACAGGGCCTTCTCGGCGTGGATCGTGGTCTGGCGCTGGAACGTGACCTCGGTGTCCTGCCGGAACGTGGGGTACTCGGGCTTGGTCAGCGAGTCGGCGCCGTGCGCCTGCCAGACGACGATCAGGAACACGATCGGCACGGTGATCGCGGTGAGCTTGAGCCAGTACTGGAACGCCTGCACGAACGTGATCGACCGCATCCCGCCGGACATCACGTTCACCGTCACGACCACCGTGACCACCAGCGCGCCCAGCCAGTCCGGCGCGCCCGTCACCGTGTTCAGCGTCAGGCCCGCGCCTTCCAGCTGCGGCAGCAGGTACAGCCACCCGATCGCCAGCGCCAGGATCGACGCGACCGCGCGCACGCCGCGGGAACGGAAGCGGGCCTCGGCGAAGTCCGGCAGCGTGTAGGCGCCGGACCGCCGCAGGGGAGCGGCGACCATCGTCAGCAGCACCAGGTAGCCGGCGGTGTAGCCGACCGGGAACCACAGCATGTCCGGCCCGTAGGCGAAGATCAGCCCGGCGATGCCGACGAACGACGCCGCCGACAGGTACTCGCCGCCGATCGCGGAGGCGTTCCACCACGGGGAGACCGTGCGCGAGGCGACGTAGAAGTCGGACGTGGTGCGGGAGACGCGCAGTCCGTAGGTGCCGACCAGGATCGTGCCCAGTGCGACGACCAGCACCGCCACGATGGCGTAACCACTCGTCATGGACGTTCGACCAGCTCCGCGAACTCGCGTTCACTGCGTTCGGCCTGCCGCACGTAGAACCAGCCGGCCAGCAGCAGCATCGGACAGGTCGCCACGCACAGCAGGAACCACGGCAGGCCGAGCCCGAGGATCCGGAACTTGCCGAACTCCGGCTCGATCGCGAACAGCAGCGGCAGCAGGCCCAGCGCGCCACACGCCACCAGGCACACCGAGAGGCCCAGCCGCCGTTGCGCCCGGATCAGCGTGCGCATGTAGACGGCGCCGAGTTCGCTCTGCTCGTTGATCTCGCGCGTGCCCGAGTACGGGCGGCGCGCACGGGGCGCCCGCGTGCGCGGGCTCGTCACCACCACGCGCTGGGTCGGCCTCGGGTCCGGCCGCCGGGGTGGTGGCGTCGTCACGACCCGAGCCCGTTCCTCGGTTGCAGGACACCGGCGCTGCCCGGCACCGGAGTGGGCCGGGCGCGACGCACGAGCAGTTGCCGCAGGTGACGGGCGTGCCGGCGGCTGACCGGCAACACCGCGCCGCCGATCGTGACGCTCAGGTGCCCGTCCTCCAGCCGCAACTCGTCGATGTGGCCGAGCGACACCAGGTGGCTGCGGTGGATGCGGACGAACCCGGCGCTGCGCCAGCGTTCCTCGAGGCCGTTCAACGCCGCGCGCACGAGGCCGCTGCCGGTCGCGGTGTGCAGGCGGGCGTAGTCGCCGTGCGCCTCCACGTACCGGATGTCGGCGAGGCGGATGAACCGGGTGACGCCACCGAGCTCGACGGGGATGACCTCGTCACCCATCTCCGGCGGCGTGGAGTTCGCGGGCTGCGCGGGCGCCGGGGCGGCGGGTTCGGCAGCGGTCTTCGAGTCCCAGACCTCGTGCACGATGCGGTGCACGGACTCCGCGAGCCGTTCCGCGCGCACGGGCTTGAGCAGGTAGTCGAGCGCCTTGAGTTCGAACGCCTCCACCGCGGGCTGCTGGTGCGCCGTCACGAACACCACAGGCGGCGGCTGCGCGAACCGCGACAGCA
The DNA here is from genome assembly GCF_044765805.1 of Lentzea sp. NPDC102401. Classification (NCBI taxonomy): domain Bacteria; kingdom Bacillati; phylum Actinomycetota; class Actinomycetes; order Pseudonocardiales; family Pseudonocardiaceae; genus Lentzea; species Lentzea sp. NPDC102401. The sequence continues at coordinate 634,813 of NZ_JBIWKS010000002.1, forward strand.
CACGGGCGAGGTCGAGACCGTCGAGCCCGGGCATGCGGATGTCGAGGAACACCGCGTCCAACGGCTGCCCGGCGTCCATCGCGCGGTGCAGCACCCGCAGCGCCTTGGTGGCGTCGGTGACCGCTTCCACGTGGGCGATGCGCGGATCGGAGCGCAACAGGTACGTGAGGTCTTCCAGCGCGGGCGCCTCGTCGTCGACGGCGAGCACCCGCAGCGAGCGCTCGAGGCTGCCACGTCGATCCGGCCCCTCGCAGATGGGGCAGGGCAGACCTGAGGTCATTCGAGATCGAGTCCAAACTGTGTACGGCCGATCCTCACGTGGCGGCGATTAGACCACGCTCGGTCATCGCGCGCCTGGTGAGCCGTGGGCGTCGGATACGCGATCATGCCCCCTCACGGAGGGTGACCCGCCGCGGGGGTCCGGTTGCGCACCGTGTGCACCACGAGTTCCCCTCCCGCCCTGAAACCCCGATCGGGCGCATCATCCGCCAGGGAGAGGAGGAGCGGGAACCCTCCGATCGGGTGTGTCTCGGTGACGAGGTGCGAACCCTCAGTGAACTCGGCCGTCAGCGGAGTGCGAAAGATCCCGTCAGGGCTGCCGGATCGCGCGAGGCTGGGCCGCCAGCGCGTCACCGAGCGTGATCTCCAGCTCGATGAACGACTCCTCGGCGCGGCGGGCTGCGACGCTCACGGAGGCGGCGGCGGCCGGGCCGACGAGTCTGCGGGTGGGCGCGCGCAGCGCCTGGATCGCCTCGGACCACTGGTTCGAGAGCTTGGCGAGACCGCTCAGCGTGTCCACCAGTTCCTCGGTGTTGTCCGGCGGTGACGCGACGATCTCCGCCAGCCGGTCGCGCAAGGCGTCCAGTGCCGGGTCCACGGATTCCTCCAGTCGTGCTGCGCCAGACATTTCCCCACTGGGCAACACCATATCTCGACCTCTGCGGTCCAGTGCAATGATGTTGCCCCAAGGGGACTACCCGGTCAATCGATTGCGCAATCCGTCTCATTTGGCGCTTGTCTCAACTGGCGGCCACTTATGGCCGTCGGCTGAAATGAACGGGTTTCGGCGTTTAGTCGATGTTTCTCGACACTATGTCGGTTCTACAGCCCTGGTAGACCAGGTGGCGCCGGAGGAGCTGGGCCGGGCCGGTGTGTCCTGGGTCGCATCAATCATGGCATTGCGTGCTCTTGCTGGAAGAGTTCTCGACAGGCGAATTAACTCTTTTGCCGCAGGGGTTGCGCGGTTTGTGTCAGGAGGCGTGAGCCGCTCTGCTATGACTGGGCTCGAGCTCGGCCGATCTGGGGGATCGCATGAAGTACTTCATCCTGCGCGACCGGCGCGACCACCCGTTCGCGGTGGTCAGGAAGACCGCGTCGGCGGAGGAGGCGTTCACCCGCGATCTGCGGTGGCAACCCTCCGACCTGCTCGGGCGCACCGATCTGCGGATCGAGGAGGTCGCCTACGAGTCGGACGCCGGTGAGGCGAGAGCCGCCATCGAGATCGCCGTGCGCACCCAGCGGCACCGCGGCTGGCCTCGGTACTCAGCGCTGTGGAAGAAGACCGAGTTCGAACCGCGCAACCTGCACTCCGTGCTCAGGCGGACACGGCCGGGCGGGGAGGAGATCCACACCGGGCACAGCGGCTGGGTGCCGTCGAGAGTGCTGCGGCGGATGGAGAAGGAGGACTACTCGTCGTACCGTGCGCTGCCCGTGAGCGAGGAGGAGGCCGAGACGATCATCGCAGGGAAGCCCGCGCAACGGTGCTTCCAGGTGCTGTCCGTGGAGGGGCCGAACCTGCCGTTCGCGGTGGTCAGGGCGAACGGAGAGCACGAGGAGGCGTTCACGCGCGAGCTGGTGTGGGGGCCGTCGACGCTGCTGGCCGAGGTCGCGGCCCACCGCGGCCGATGGGTCGAGGAGCTCTCACCGGACGCGACGGGTGACCTTGCCGCCTACCACCTGGCCCTGGCCCAGCGAAGGCTGTGGCAGCGCCTCCACTGGAAGGGAGCCGGATACTTCGCGATCTTCTCCGACGTCGTGGACGCACTCGACCTCGCGAACGCGTTCGCACTCGTCCAAGGAGACTCGTTCGAGGAGTACGCCTATCGCAAGGGGGTGTGGGAGCGGTGCTCGTTGCTCAGGGGCATCAGCAACGGCGGCAACACCTACGAGGAACTGCCGATCAGCCCTGACGAGGCGCGCCTGCTGATGGAGCGCCTCGACAACCGCTGAGTCAGAGGCGGCCGACGTCCGTGATCGTCACGACCGCCTCGCCCAGCTCGTCCGACGCCGCCAGGTCGACCTCGGCGTTGAAGCCCCAGTCCTTGTCCCCGGCCGGGTCCTCGAAGATCTGCCGGCACACCCAGCGCTCGCGCTCGACGTTGATGATCAGGAACGCCGGGCCGCGCGCGTTCGGGCCCGCGCCGATGTCCGAGTGCTCCTCGAAGTACGGCTCCAGCGCGTCCATCCACTCCTTGGCCGTCCAGCCCGACTCGTGGTCGAGCTCGCCCAGGGAGTACCAGTCGCGCTTGGCGGCCAGTTCGACGCGGCGGAACAGCGCGTTGCGGACCAGCACGCGGAACGCGCGGACGTTGCGGGTGACCGCCGGCGGCAGGTCGGCACGGACCTCCTCCACCGGAGCGTCCGGGTTGGTGAGCTTCTCCCACTCGTCGATCAGCGACGAGTCGACCTGGCGGACGAGCTCGCCCAGCCACGAGATCAGGTCGTTGAGCTCCTCGGTCTTCGCCTCGTCCGGCACCGTCTGCGACAGCGCCTTGTAGGCGTCGGCCAGGTACCGCAGCACGAGGCCCTCGGAGCGCGCCAGGCCGTAGAACGCCACGTACTCCGTGAACGTCATCGCGCGCTCGTACATGTCCCGCACGACGGACTTGGGGGACAGATCGTAGTCGCCGACCCACGGGTGACCACGGCGGTACGTGAAGAACGCGGCGTCGAGGAGTTCGGCGAGCGGCTTCGGGTACGTGACCTCGTCCAGCATCTCCATGCGCTGGTCGTACTCGATGCCGTCGGCCTTCATCGCGCCGATCGCCTCGCCCCGCGCCTTGTGCTCCTGCGCGCCCAGGATCTGTCGCGGGTTGTCCAAAATGGACTCGATCACCGACAGCACGTCCAGCTCGTAGCCTGGCGCCTCGCGGTCGAGCAGTTCGATGGCCGCCAGCGCGAACGGCGACAGCGGCTGGTTCAGCGCGAAGTTGAACTGCAGGTCGACCGTGAGCTGGAAGTCGTCGCCGTGGCGTTCGACGACACCGGCCGCGACCAGCGCCTTGTACATCGACAGCGCGCGGCGGATGTGCTTGAGCTGCTTCGGGCGGTCCTCGTGGTTGTCCTCCAGGAGGTGCCGCATGGCCTGGAACGCGCCGCCGAGGGGGCGGCCGATCACGTTCAGCAGCATCGCGTGCGAGACCTGGAACGACGACGTGAGCGGCTCCGGTTCGGCGCCGACGAGCCGTTCGAACGTCGCCTCGCTCCACGACACGAACCCGTCGGGAGCCTTCTTGCGGACGATCTTGCGGCGCTTCTTCGGGTCGTCACCGGCCTTGGCCAGCGCCTTGATGTTCTCGACCTCGTGCTCGGGCGCCTGCACCACGACCGTGCCGATGGTGTCGAAGCCGGCGCGGCCCGCCCGTCCGGCGATCTGGTGGAACTCACGGGCCTTGAGGATGCGGGTGCGCGTGCCGTCGTACTTCGACAACGCGGTGAACACGACCGTGCGGATCGGGACGTTGATGCCGACGCCGAGGGTGTCCGTGCCGCAGATGACCTTCAGCAGGCCGGCCTGCGCGAGCTGCTCGACCAGGCGGCGGTACTTCGGCAGCATGCCGGCGTGGTGCACGCCGATGCCGTGCCGGACCAGCCGCGACAGCGTCTTGCCGAACCCGGCCGAGAACCGGAAGTTGCCGATCGTGGCGGCGATCTGCTCCTTCTCCGGCTTCGTGGCGACGTTGACGCTCATCAGCGACTGCGCGCGTTCCAGAGCCGCGGCCTGGGTGAAGTGCACGACGTAGATCGGCGCCTCACGGCCGTGCAGCAGGTCCTCGATCGTCTCGTGCAACGGCGTGGAGACGTACTGGAAGTTCAACGGCACCGGGCGCTGCGCCGAACGGACCACCGCCGTCGGCCTGCCGGTGCGCCGGGTCAGGTCCTTCTCGAAGAACGAGACGTCGCCCAGGGTCGCCGACATCAGCAGGAACTGGGCCTGCGGCAGCTCGACGATCGGCACCTGCCAGGCCCAGCCGCGGTCGGGCTCGCTGTAGAAGTGGAACTCGTCCATCACGACCTGGCCGACGTCGGCCGTGTGGCCGTCGCGCAGGGCGATGTTCGCGAGGATCTCCGCGGTGCAGCAGATGATGGGCGCCTGGTCGTTGACGCTGGCGTCGCCGGTCATCATGCCGACGTTCTCCGGGCCGAACACCTCGCACAGCGCGAAGAACTTCTCCGAGACCAGGGCCTTGATCGGCGCGGTGTAGAAGCTGCGCTGGTTGGCCGCCATCGCGACCAGGTGGGCGCCGATCGCCACCAGGCTCTTCCCCGACCCCGTGGGGGTGCTGAGGATGACGTTGGCCCCCGAGACGAGCTCGATGACCGCTTCCTCCTGCGCCGGGTACAGCGCGAGGCCGCGCTCGGTCGCCCAGTGGGAGAAGGCGTCGAACAGTTCGTCTTCGTCGGCGATCGAGGTGAGCCGGTCCGTAAGTGCAGTCATCGCAGGTGAACTATAGGTGGTACGCGTATTCGGTGAACTCCCAGTCGGTCACGAACCGCTGGAACCGGGCCACCTCCTCCCACTTGAAGTCCACATAGGACCGCACGAAGTCCTTGCCCAGCACCTCGACCATCGCCGTGTCCTCCTCCAGATAGGCGAGGGCGTCGGGCAGCGTGGCGGGCAGCGTCGGGGCCTTCGACGGGTCGTAGCCGTACCCGGCGGACGGCCGCGGCGGCTCGATCCGCTCGCGAATGCCCAGGTAGGTGGCCGCGACGAGGCCGGCGATGCCGAGGTAGGGGTTCGCGCTCGCGTCACCGAGCCGCAGTTCGAGCCGGGTGGTCTCGCCGCGCTCGGCGGGCACCCGGAGCATCGAGCTGCGGTTGTCGAGACCCCAGTCGATCAGCCACGGCGCGAGCGAGTCCGGGCCGAAGCGCTTGTAGGAGTTGACCGTGGGGTTGAGCAGCGCGGCCAGCGCCGGGGCGTGCTTCAGAATCCCGCCGATGGCCCACCGCGCCTCGTCCGACAGGCCGCTGGAGTTCCCCGGCGCCTGGAACGCGTTGCGGCCGTCCTTCTCGTGGCACGACAGGTGCAGGTGGAACCCGCTGCCGCCGCCGTCGTTGAACGGCTTGGCCATGAACGTCGCCAGCCGGCCCTCGCGCCTGGCCAGCTCCTTCACGCTCGTTTTGAAGCGGAACGCGCGATCGGCCGCGTCCATGGCGGGCGAATGGACGAGGTTGATCTCGAACTGGCCCCCGGCGTATTCGTGGTTGCCGCCGGTCGTCTGCAGGCCTGCCGAACTCAGGGTGCGCAGAGTTCTCAGCAGATGACCGTCCGAATCGCCCCTGCGGCCGGTCGCGTAGACGTTTCCAGGCTCGTCGCAGTACGGCCGCCACCCGTTCGGGCGATCTTCGTCCGGTTCGCAGAGAAAATATTCCAGCTCGGGCCCGATCACCGGGGACAGCCCGGTGGTCTCGAACACCTCCAGCGCTCTGCGCAGCACCTGTCTGGGAGATTCGTCGACGGGCCTTTCGTCGGACGGGCTCACCGCGTCGCCGATGCACCACGCGACGCCCGGCTCCCACGGGATCGGGAGCAGCGTGTCGAGGTCGGGGACCACGATCACGTCGGGCAGCCCGGCGTCGAGCACACCGCCGGTCTCGGTCGTCTTGCCGCCGGGAGTGGTGCTGTACACGGCCCGGCAGAACGACAGTCCGCGCTGAATAACCGCAGGTAGGTGCTCTACGAGGACGTCACGGCCCCGGTCGGTGCCGAGCAGGTCGGGGAAGACGACGCGCACCACGTCGATCCCGTCCTCGCCGAGTCTTGCCGCGAGTTCCCGAGTCACCTGTTCACCGACCACGTCGAACTACCTTTCCGGCACAGTGTGTCGCTGACGCGGAGGGGATAACGTTGAGGGGCAAACGCTATCGACCCGTCCGTGGAGCAAAGACCGCCATTGGTCCCCGTTCGGTGCTCCACACTCATCGTCCACCACGGGGCAACAGTCCGTAACTGGACGGGTGGCGACCGTCACGAGATCATGCACGATGTGGGATCGTGATCAAAGTGGTTGCGGACCGACTCGCACCACATCACAGACATAGTTCGGAACCGCAAGTATTGTGCCGGGAACACCTGAGCTCGAGCACGGGAGACTTTCAGTTGTCTGGTCACCACACGATTGCCGAGACCGAGAAGGCCGTCCAGGCCAAGCTCGGTGCGGTGCCGCTGCATCGCGAGCAGATGGCGGCGGTGTCGAACATCCACCGCGCCGCGACCGCGATTCGCCAGCACCTCGAGAACTCGGTGCTGCGCACCAGCGATCTGACCTGGACCGGCTTCGTCGTGCTCTGGGTCGTGTGGATCTGGGGCGAGATGGAGACGCGCTACGTCGCCGAGGAGGCGGGCATCTCCAAGGGCACCCTGACGGGCGTCGCCAAGACGCTGCAGTCACGGGGCCTGCTGGAGCGCCTGGGCCACCCGACCGACGGGCGTCTGGCGGTCCTGCGACTCACCCCTGAGGGTGAAGAACTGATGGCCGACCTCTTCCCCAAGTTCAACGAGGAGGAGGTCTTCGTCAGCGGTTCGCTGGAGTCGTCGGAGGCCCAGTCGCTGGCCGAGATGCTGCGCCGCATGGTGACGCACCTCGAGGCCAACGGCGAGCAGCGCCGGCTCGACCTGCGCGGAGACACGCCGTTGCCGCCGCGCCGATCCGGTCGGCGCGCCAAGCACGGCTGACTCGACGCCCTTGGGCGACTCACCGGGGGTGAGTCGCCCAATTCGGCGTTGAATCGGGGTCTGACCGGTCAGAGGGCAGGCCCCTGACCAGCGCTCAGAGCAGGCTCAGCACCCGCGCGTGCAGGGTGTCGAGGTAGTCCTCGGACTCCGGCTTCATCAGCACGCTGCGCAGCACCCGCGCACCGTCCACATCGGCCTCCACCTCGGGATGCCGGGCGGCGAACGCGGTCTTCGAGGCCCGTGCCACGCTCAGGAAGATCGGGTCGACGGCCGCGTTCATGCCCGTCTCCATCACGCGGTGGGAGGCGGCGTCCACCGCGGACAGGGTCAGCGGGTCGGTCCGCGGGAAGTACGTGACGATGTCGAGTTCGGGCTCCTGGTAGAGCTCCAGGGAGTCCGACTCGCGGATGATCGACGCCCACCGCACGGCCGCCCGCCGTCCGGCCGCCAGCACCTCGCCCAGACCGTCGCGCGTCAACGGCAGCAGCCGCAGCGTCAGCCAGAGCCCGGCCGCCGCGGCGCCCGCGCGGGAGCACTCCAGGCTGATCTCGCCCAGGTGCATCTCGTCGGACGTGAAGTACGTGTAGGGGGAGTCGTGCAGGTAGAAGTGGCCCACGGACGGGTCGCGGAACAGGACCGCGCCGCAGCCGTAGGGCTGTAGACCGTGCTTGTGCGGGTCCACCACCACGGAGTCGCACGAGCCGATGGCCTCCCACGGCTCAGGCGCGAGATCGGTGCCCGCGAGCAACGTGAAGAAGCCGCCGTACGCACCGTCCACATGCACCCGTGCGTCGTATCGGCGTGCGACGTCCAGTACAAGATGCACCGGTTCGATGGCACCCAAAGCGGTAGTTCCCGGGGTGACGACGACGGTTCCGACCTTGCCGGTCTTCAAGAGGTCTTCGAGCGCGTCCAGATCCATGCGGCCCAGGCCGTCCACGGCGACAGGGAAACCCTCGATGCCGAGCACGCCGCACATCCGTGAGTGGGTGTAGTGCGCCTCGGAGGAGTACGCGACGCCACGGGTCGGATGCAGCGAACGGGCCACGAAGAGCGCTTCGAGGTTCGCGATCGTGCCGCTGGAGGTCAGGTGGCCGAGGTGCTGGTCGCCGTAGCCGAACATCGTCGCCAGGTCCGAGACGACCTCGCGTTCCATCGCGGCGGTCGCGGGACCGCCGTCGAGGGCGTGGTTGTTCGGGTTGATCAGCATCGCCGACAGGTAGCCCACGACGGCCGCGGGATGCGGCGGCTTGAGCATCTGGCCCGCGTAGCGCGGGTGGAAGAACGGGTAGTTGTCGCGCAGCCGGTCCTGCAGCTCGGCGAGCGCCGAACCGAAGAGCGCCGGGTCGACCTGCAGGGACGAGTGGGGTGTGAAGGTGCCGTAGTCGGCCGTCCACTTCTCGTGGTTGGCCAACGCCTCGTTGAGCCAGTGCTGAAGATCCACCGCACACTCCACTCGTCCACACGCGCAATCCGAATGTTCGAATTTGGACGTTACGGCAGACCCCAGCGCGAAGACGAGCCGTTCGCTTTCACATCACGTGCTGAGACGTCAGGGCGTGTGCCGCGACGTGCCACCACGGCGCTCTGACCTCGGCGAAGCGGGATCTCGATGGCCGAGCCACGCGTCTTGTAGTCGAGGCGTCGTCCCCACGTGTCGCGCACGTCGATGTCACCCGCGATCCCGTGCTCCAGAAGCAAAGGCGAGCCCGCCTCCGAATGGACCTTGATCCAGTCCGTCCGTCCGGAGGAACGGGAAGCGTCCACAAGGAACGCTCCTTGCGTGCGCAACGACGAGATGGACGCATCGGCCCATGTGGACGAAACGGACGGGAAGACGCGCACGACGTTGTTGTGAGACTGGACCATCATTTCCAGCACGGCCTGGCCGGACATCAGCGGCGACTCGATCGCGAGGTTGCCTCCCTCGCGGTAGAAGGAGTTCTCGGTCAGCACGGCGTTCGTGCCGACCTGTTTGCGGTCGAGGAAGTAGCGCAGGAACTGGAGCGCCTCCTCCGGCCGGCCCATCGCCGACGCCATCGCGGACGCGGCCCCGTAGCTGTAGCCGGCCCACGCCTGCTGCCGCGACACCCAGTGGTCGAACGTCTTGTTGATCAGGTCGCGGTGCTCCGGCATGTCGTAGGTCAGCTCGCGCAACGGGTAGAACCAGAGCATGTGCGAGAAGTGCCGGTGCGAGTCGTTGAGCGACACGTCCTTGCCGATCAAAGCACCGTTCGGGCCCAGGTGGTAAGGCACGAGCCGATTGGCGATGTCCCGCCAGCGCGCGTTCTCCTCGATGGACAGCAACGTGCGCACGCCCCAGCGGATCAGCGAGAGGTCGTACGTCGTGTCCGTGGCGTTCGCGTACTCGGGTGAACGGGTCTCCGGCAGATGCAGCTTGCCGTCCGTTCCCTCGACGAGGAAGCGGGCGTAGTAGTTGACCGCCTTCGTGAGGATCGGGAAGAGGACGTCCTTGAGGATCTTCTTGTCCATCGTGTGCCGGTAGCCCAGCCAGACGTTGTGACAGGCCCAGAGAAGATTGCCCGTATGGTCGTTCGGCGCGACGCCAGGAACGCCGCAGTAGCGCGGCCCGGACCGCAGCGTGCGGTCGCCGGGGTGGCAGATGGCGTACGAGTTCCCGTCGCGGTACGCCGGGTTCACGTTGAGTTCCAGGTTGTGCTCGAACCGCTTCAACGTCGTCGTCACCGCGTCGAGCTCGTGGTGGTTCGAACCGTTGATCAGTGGATACGAGATCTGGACGTTGAGGTTCCACCACACGGCCGTCCAGCTGTTGCCCTGCTCGGGGAACCACGGGCCCCACTCGGAGATGACGGGCGCGTCGTTCCTCGTCGCCGCGGCCATCTTGTAGAGCTGCAACCAGTAGAAGCGCTGCACGAGCTTGTCCGGCACGGACACCAGCGACTTCGCGAAGTAGGCGTTCCACCAGCGGCGATGCTGCAGCGTCAGCACCTCGGACGGGATCGCGAGCGCCTGCCGCACCTCACGGATCGCGTCGGACGTGTGCGTGTCCGCGGGGTGTGTGTACGCCACGTGGGCCGCGAACCGGCCGTTGCGGCTCTGCCAGGCCGTTGTGTAGCCACCGCCCGCGAGCAGCGGCTGAGCCGCGTAGAAGACGCCGTTGGCCGTGCCCAGGGTCGCGGCGGGGTTGGCCGTGTAGTCGGCCGGCCTGCGGATCTGGCGGGTCGTCGACGACTCCAGCGGCTGGAAACCCCAGGTCGCCTCCCCTTTGACGGAGGCGAGGAACGTGCTGCGCGAGTTGTGCACGAGCATCGTGAACGTGGCGCTGCCCTGCGTGGTGGTGACCGAGCCGGTGAGCTCGGCGTTCCACAGGTCGAACGTCCAGTCGACGGCGGTGATCGCTCCAGCGAACTGCAGGGTCAGGTACCCGATCGGCAGCCGGGACAGGCCGACCGCGGCCTCCCAGTGTTCGCGCTGGTCCTGGACCTCCGAGTGGCTGAGCATGAGCTTCAGCTCGTTCGCGGTGCGGCCCGCGTAGACCTGGACGCCCAGGAATCCGTTGGCGAGGAACGGACTGTCGCCCCAGTTCTGCGGCAGTTTCCTCCACTCCATGCGGGCATCGCGGACCACGTCCCGGTGCACGTTGTGACCCGATGTTTCCGGCGCTGCGACGGCGGAGCCCACCCCGAGCGCTGAGGCCCCCACGGCCGCGCCCGTCCCGTACAAAAAGGTTCTACGCGACAGCTCTGTCACTGTTCGTCCCTCCGTGCCGTGCCGTGGCGGCGGCGGAACGGATCTAACCGCAGAAGTCATCCGATGACTAGCGAGCGTGTGACGATCAACGCCCTTCTTGCCTCCAAATCGTTGTTGCACAGTTCTAGCCATAGCCGAGGTCGGGCAATTAGCGTGACGGTTCATGTCACCTGTTGCCATGCACATGAGCGACGGTCTGCTGAACGCGCCGGTGTCGGTCGCCTTCCTCGTCCTCGCGGCGGTGGGCGTCGGGTTCGCGTTGGTCAAGGCCCGTGCGGACCTCGACGACCGCACGGCGCCGATGGCGGGCCTGGTGGCCACGTTCATCTTCGCCGTCCAGATGATCAACTTCCCGATCCTGCCCGGCGCGTCCGGACACCTGCTCGGCGGCGCGCTCGCGGCGATCCTCGTCGGCCCGTGGGTCGGCGCGCTGTGCGTGACGATCGTGCTGGTGGTGCAGGCGCTGCTGTTCGCGGACGGCGGCCTCACCGCGCTGGGCGCGAACGTCACCAACATGGCGCTGATCGGCACCGCGACCGGGTTCCTGGTCGCCGTCGCCCTGCGCAAGATCGCCGAACGGGGCAAGGGCGGGCTGTTCGCCGTCGCGTTCGTCTCGGCGTTCGTCAACACGGTGGTCGCCGCGACCGGCTTCGTCGTCGAGTACGCGATCGGCGGCGCGGGCGGCGTGGAGATCGGCAAGGTCGCGCTGCTGATGTGGGGGCTGCACGCGCTGATCGGCATCGGCGAGGGCCTGATCACCGCCGTCACCGTCACCTCGGTCGCGTCGATCCGACCTGATCTCGTCTACCTGCTCAAGGGTCGCAACACCGCATTTGGCCGCAAGCCGCTGGAGGTCCGGTCGTGAAGAAGTTCGCCATCGGGTTCGTCTTCGTGTCGCTGCTGATCGCCGGGGTGCTGTCGTACTTCGCGTCCGGCGACCCGGACGGCCTGGACAAGACCGTCGAGGACACCGGGATCGCCGAGCACGCGCAGGAGCACCCGTTCTCCGGCAGCACGTTCGCCGACTACGCGCTCGGCGGTGACGACAAGTTCACCGGCCTCGCGGGCGTGCTCGGCGTGGTCGTGGTGCTGGGCCTGTCGTTCGGCCTGTTCTGGGTGTTGCGCAAGAAGTCCGACGCCTGATGAGCGGCGGCCACGACGTCCTGCACCACGCCGGCGACTCGCCGGTGCACCGCCTCGCACCTCACGTGAAGATCCTCGTGGCGTTCGGGGCGGTGCTGGGTGTCGTGGCGACCCCGCGCACGCTGTTCCCGTTGTTCGGGCTGTACCTGCTGGTGATCGTCGCGGTGTGGTTCGCCGCGCGGGTCCCCGTGCTGTGGTTTCTCAAGCGCGCGGTGATCGAGGCGCCGTTCGTGGTGCTCGCGTTCCTGCTGCCGATCTTCGGCACGGACCCGCGCACCGACGTCCTCGGCTTCTCGGTGTCGATCGAAGGCTCGCTGGCGGGCTGGAACATCCTGGCCAAGGGCACGCTGGGCGTGCTGATCAGTCTGACCCTGGCGGCCACGACCGCACCGGGGGAGTTGTTGCGCGGCCTGCAGACGTTGCGGGTGCCCGCGCCGTTGATCATGATCGCGACCCTGATGCTGCGGTACGGCGAAGTCGTCGTGGGCGAGGCGAAACGCATGCGCGTCGCCCGCATCTCGCGCGGCGACGACCCGCGGTTCCTGTGGCAGGCGGGCGCGGTGGCCCGGTCGGTCGGCACGCTGTTCATCCGGTCCTACGAACGCGGAGAGAGGGTGCATCTCGCGATGGTGTCGCGTGGCTGGACGGGCCAGCCGGGAGGTTCGGCGACGATCGTTCCCGAGACGGTGGCGGCTCCCGCTCTGGAGGTCTCGAAGCTGGCCTTCGCCTACCCGGACGGGCACCAGGCGTTGTTCGGCGTCGATCTGCGCGTCGACCGCGGTGAACGCGTCGCGGTGCTCGGTCCGAACGGCGCCGGCAAGACCACGTTCGCGTTGCACCTCAACGGAGTTCTCGGCGGCGGCTCCGGCTCGATCTCGATCGCCGGGCTGGAGGTCCGCAAGCAGAACCTGCGCGAGATCCGCCGCCGCGTCGGGCTCGTCTTCCAGGACCCCGACGACCAGCTGTTCTGCCCGACGGTCGCCGAGGACGTCGCGTTCGGCCCGCGCAACTTCGGTCTGTCCGATGTGGACGCGCGCGTGCTGAAGGCGTTGAGCGCGGTGGGAATGGAGTCGGTCGCGGACCGCTCCCCGCTGCACCTGTCCGGCGGCCAGCGCCGCCGCGTCGCGCTCGCCTCGGTGCTGGCCTGCTCGCCGGAGATCCTGGTGCTGGACGAGCCGTCGGCGAACCTCGAACCGGTGGCCCGCCGCGAACTGGCCGAGCTGCTGCTCTCGTTGGCCCCCACCATGCTCATGGTCACGCACGACCTGCCGTTCGCGTTGCAGATCTGCCCCCGCAGCGTGCTGATCGACGACGGCGTGGTCGTGGCGGACGGCCCCACCCGTGAGATCCTCGCCGACGCCGCTCTGCTGGCGCGTCACCGCCTCGAACTGCCCTACGGCTTCCGGCTCGACTGAAGTCCTTTCAGCACGATCTCCAGCAGCACGGCGGGATTCGCCCCGTCGTGCATGCTCTGCAACATCCCCTTCATCAGCACCACGAGGTCCGTGGCCGTGACGTCGGCTCGGACCGTTCCCGCTTCCTGGGCGCGGTGAAGAAGCCCGCCCAGCGCTTTGTGCAGGCTCTTGCGCAGCTCGGGTGACACGGTGATCGCGTCGGACATGTCCCGCTTCACCGCAGCCTCGTCCGCCATCTTGGTGAGGAACGCGAACAGCGCTTTTCGCGCGTCCTCCGCGGGCTCGTCGGCCGACGCGATCATGGCCGACACCCGCGTCTCCGTGACGGCCTGGAACAACGCCTGCTTCGTCGGGAAGTGCCGGTAGACCGTGCCGGGCCCGACCCCCGCCCTGCTCGCGATCTCGTCCAGCGGCACCTCGAAGCCCTGGGCGGCGAACAGCTCCCGTGCCGCGTCCAGCACCTTCTCGCGATTCCGCGCCGCATCGGCCCTCATCGTTGCCAACCGGGGCGTGCGTTCCGTATCGTCATAACCGGGGTCACCGTTCCGATTCTACTTTGGGGATGAAGCCATGACGCGCACGCCCGAACAGATCGTCGACCACGTCCGCCGCATGGTCGCGGGGGAGCAGACGCACAGCCAGTTCGCCGACCTCTTCGCCGAGGACGGGATCATGGCCTACCGATTCCCGACCCACTACCAGCCGGAGGAGATCAAGGGACGTGAGGAGATCCGCGCGTACTTCGGCCAGGTCCGCGGCGCCGCCGTGCGCGACAGGATCGAGATCCAGAGCGTCGAAGCCCAGTGCTGGCGCACCAACGACCCGTTCGTCGCGGTCGCCGAGATCACCCACCGCGGCTGGTCGAAGGTGAAGCAGGACCACTACACGTTCACCGCCGTCGCGATCATCCACTTGCGCGACGGCGAGATCGTCCGCTACGACGACTACATGAACCCGTTGCTGCTGACCGAGCTGCTGGGCGTATGACCTTCGACCTCGCTGGTTGGTGCGCTTCGGAGCTGGGCAGCCCGGTGTCCGAGGTGCTCTACGAGCGGGTGTCGATCTCGTCGGTCCACGGCCTCCTCCTGGCCGACGGCCGCGAGGTGTACGTGAAGGCCCGCGAGGACGACGGCCGAGCCGTGTCGTGCCTGGCCGCGCAGGCTTCTTTGGCGGAGCGGGGGTTTCCGTGCCCCCGCCCGCTCACGCCGGTCGTGTTCGCGGACAGGTTGGCCGTGCACGCTGAATCGTCGTTGCCCGGCGGGGAGATGCTCCTCGGCTCTTCGCCCGACATCGCCCGGCGCTACGCCGCCGTGTTCGCTTCCTTGATGGCGTTGCTGGCCGACGTCTCCGTCCCGCCGCCGCTACCGTCGCCGCGTTGGGCTCGTTGGGACCACACGGATCCCGGGGTGTGGCCGGCGATCGACTTCCTCGACGCGCGGGACCAGAGCGTGGTGCCGCCGTTCGTCGTGGAGGCGGCTTCTCGTGTGCGTGCGCGGCTGCTGGGTGCCGACCTGCCGTGCGTGCTGGGCCACGCCGACTTCGAGGCGCAGAACCTCCGCTGGCAGGACGGCTCGGTGCTGGCCGTGCACGACTGGGACAGCCTGGCGTGGCAACCCGAAGCCGTCCTCGTCGGCGCGGCCTCGGGAGCGTTCGCCAACGCTTCGCCGCCCAGTCTTGTGCCCCTGGAGAGTTCTTCGGCGTTCATCGAGACCTATCAGCAGGTCCGTGGGCGTGCGTTCTCCGTGGAGGAGAGGGAGATCGCGTGGGCCGGGAGCATGTGGACCGCCTTGCACAACGCACGCTGGGAGGTGCTGCACGGCGATCCGACGCCGTCCGGTGACGCCGTGCGGGAGCAGGGGGCCGAACGCCTCCGGCTGGCGAACGCCTAGATCGCCGCCCGGCGCCGGCGTTCCGCCAGCACCGCCGACAGGTACGGATGCGGGTGCGTGTACTCCAGACGCGGCGACCGGATAGCGGTCCCGACGTCGTCCGACAGCCGCGACCCCAGATCCTGCCGCGCCTGTTCAGTCAGCTCGTAGTACCGGCTCAGGTACTGCCGCACCGCCAGCACCAGCTCGTCCGGCAGCTGCGACAGGTCCAGGCCGGACGCCCAGTCGGCGAGCTGCGGTGGCATCGTGGCGAGTTCCACCTGCTGCTTCGGCACGCGCGTGTGGATCACGACGGTGCCCGCGAGGTAGTCGCCGACGCGCTTGCCCTGAGGGGAGAACAGCGACACGAACAGCGCGACCGCGCCGCCCAGGCCGAGCGCCCAGAAGTCCACGAAGAAGCCGCCGAGCGCGCGCACCAGGGCGTGCCGGAAGCGGATGGCGCCGCCGTCGTCGCGCACCACGCGCAGGCCCATCACGAGTTTGCCCAGCGAGCGGCCGCGGGACAGCGACTCGACGGCGGTCGGATAGCCGATCAGGACCAGCACCGTCAGGGACAGCGCGAGGGCTGTCTGCAGCGCGTCGTCGAAGCCGATCGGTACGAGCAGTGACACGAGCAGCAGCAGGCCGAACTGCGCGGCCACGTCGAACGCGAACGCGACGGCCCTGCTCGCGAGCTGTGCGACGCGCAGGTCCAGAACTACGGCTTCACCGGTGACGAGGTCCCCCACGCCGATAGTGTGACTCATCGTGGATCTGGACGTGTTCATCGATCGCCACCGCGAGTCGTGGCAGCGGCTCGAGAAGCTGGCCAAACGCTCCGGCAGGCTCACCGGTGCCGAGGCCGACGAGCTGATCGAGCTCTACCAGCGCGTCACGACGCACCTGTCGATCGTGCGCAGCCAGACCCCGGACCCGGCCACAGTGGAACGGTTGTCGTCGCTGGTCGCGCAGGCGCGGTCGGCGCTGACGGGCACGCACACGCCGGCCTGGCGGGTCTTCACGCGCTTCTTCACGCATCGGCTGCCCGCCGCCATCTACCTCGGCTGGCGCTGGTGGGTGCCGGCCGGCGTCGCGTTCTACCTGGTCACCGGCATCATCGCCGCGTGGATCGCCTCCAACCCGGACGTGCAGGCCGCCATCGCCGCGCCCGATGAGCTGCGCGAGATGACCAAGGTCGGCGGCGGCTACGAGTCCTACTACTCCAGCGATCCCGCCGGGTCGTTCGCGGCGAAGGTGTGGACCAACAACGCGTGGATGACCGCCGCGTGCCTGTTGCTCGGTGTGTTGTTCGCGATTCCGCCGATCTACCTGCTCTTCACCAACGCCGTGAACGTCGCCGTCGGCGTCGGGCTGATGTTCGGCGCGGGGCGCGGTGAGTTGTTCCTCGGGCTGTTGGCGCCGCACGGGCTGTTGGAGCTCACGGCCGTGTTCGTGGCGGCGGGCATCGGCATGCGGCTCGGGTGGCAGGTGATCGACCCCGGCAAGCGCACACGGGCCCAAGCCCTTGCCGCGGAAGGACGATCGGTCGTCGCCGTGGCGCTCGGGCTGGTCGTGGTGCTGCTGGTCTCCGGTGTGCTGGAAGGCTTCGTGACGCCGTCCGGACTGCCCACGTGGGCGCGCGTCGGCATCGGCGTGGTCGCGGAGGTGCTGTTCCTGTTGTACGTCTTCGTGATCGGGCGGCGGGCCGCGCAGCAGGGCGAGACGGGCGACGTGGACGCGAGCGAACGTGAGGACGTCGCGCCGGTCTCTGTCTAGAGCTTGCCCGCGGCCTTCAACGAGAGATAGCGGTCCGCGAGAGCGCGTGGCAGGTCATCGGGCAGTGCGTCGACGACGTCGACTCCGTACCGTGCGAGCAACGCGGTGAGACGGCGTCGTTCGGCCAGCGTGCGTTCCGCGGCAGCAGCCGTGTAGACGGCCTCCAAATCGCCACGTCCCGCGGCCATCGCGTGCACGGCCGGGTCGGACACGGAGGCGATCAGCAGGTGGTGCCGCGAGGCCAGTGTCGGCAGCAGCGGCAGCAGGCCGTGCTCGATCGACGGCTCCAACGACGTCAGCAGCACGACCAGAGAGCGGCGGCCGGCGCGGCGCAGGACCTCGGCCACGGCGGCGCGGGCGTCGAACTCGACCAGTTCGGCTTCCAGCGGTCCCATGGCCTGCACCAGGACCGGCAGCGTGGCGCGGGGGACCGAGGCGCGGACCTTGTGGCTGAACGCCAGGAAGTCCACCTGGTCGCGGGCCTGCGACGCCAAGGCGGACAACAACAACACCGCGTCCATCGACGTGTCCAGGCGCGGCAGGCCGCCCAGAGCGCCCTCGACGCGGCTCGCGGACGTGCGGGCGGTGTCCAGCACGATCGTCACCTGGCGGTCGCGTTCCGGGCGCCAGGTGCGCACCACCACGTCCGACGAACGAGCCGACGCACGCCAGTCGATGGAACGCACGTCGTCACCGATGACGTACGCGCGTAGCGAGTCGAACTCCGTGCCGGCACCACGGATCAACGACGCACGGCGGCCGTCCAGTTCGCGCAGGCGTTCCAGCAGGGGCGGAAGGTGACGGCGGCTGTGGAACGGCGGCAACGCGCGCACGGTCCACGGCACGGCGTGTGAGCCTTGTCGTGCCGCGATACCCAACGGGCCGAGGGAACGCACGGTCACACGGTCCGCAGTGCGATCGCCGCGACGCACAGGCCGTAGCTCGAAAGACAACACACGCGAGCCACCAGCGGGCACATCGACCGGAACGCGATCGGAGACCACACCGGCAGAAGGCGCCCACGCGTCACGAAGAACGCCACGCAGCCGACGGCCCGGGTTGTGCACGGTGAGCTGAACAGAGCACAACTCGCCCGTGCGCACAGAGGTCGCCCCAGCGCGTGAGAACGTCAACGGCCGGACGCCGGCAGCCAGCAACAGGTCAGCCGCCACGCACAGCACCAAGACAGCGAACACGACGAGAATCCCCTGCCAGGACGGCAGTAGAAGACCGACGATGAGAACCCCGATGAGCGCGAGCAGGCCCGCGCGACCCGTGAGCGCCACGTCAGCGCGGCACCTGAACCGCGCCGAGCACGCCGTCCAGCACGCCGTCGGCCGTCACGCCCTCCAGTTCGGCCTCCGGGCGGAGCTCCAGGCGGTGCCGCAGAGCAGGGCGGGCCAACGACTTCACGTCGTCCGGCGTCACGTAGTCACGGCCCGAGAGCCACGCCCACGCGCGTGCGGCAGCGAGCAGAGCCGTTGCGCCACGAGGAGAAACGCCCAGACGGACGGCCGGAGACTGACGAGTCGCACGGCACACGTCCACGACGTACTCGATCACCTCAGGAGCCACGGTCAACGCGCGCACAGCCGCCCCACCGGCATCCAGGTGCGCGGCACTCGCCACCGGCCGCAACGAGGACAGGTCACGCGGATCGAACCCGGACGCGTGTCGTGTCAGCACGTCGATCTCGTGCTCCCGCGCGGGAATCGGCATGGTCACCTTGAGCAGGAACCGGTCCAGCTGCGCCTCGGGCAACGGGTAGGTGCCCTCGTACTCCACCGGGTTCTGCGTCGCGACGACGATGAACGGCGAGGGCAGCGGCCGGGTCTTGCCGTCGGCGGAGACCTGCCGTTCCTCCATCGCCTCCAGCAGCGCGGCCTGCGTCTTCGGCGGCGTCCGGTTGATCTCGTCGGCGAGCAGCAGGTTCGTGAAGACCGGGCCTTCGCGGAACGAGAACGCGGCGTTGTGCGAGTCGTAGACCAGCGAACCCGTCAGGTCGCCGGGCATCAGGTCCGGCGTGAACTGCACCCGCGTCGTGGACAGGTCCAACGCGCGCGCAAGGGCACGCACGAGCAACGTCTTCGCGACGCCCGGTACACCCTCCAACAGCACGTGTCCCTTGCACAGCAACGCGAGGATCAGCGACGTCACGGCGGCGTCGTTGCCCACCACGGCCTTGCCGATCTCCGCGCGCAGCGCCACCAGTGCCGTGCGGGCTTCCTCGGTGGTGACCACAGCCGTCATGCCTTGCGCACCTCGTCCTCCAGAGCGTCCAGATCAGTTGCCAGCGCGACCAGCCCCCGGTCGTCCACCGACCCCTCGTCGTACAGCAGCGCCCGCACCGAAGTGACGGGACGCGAAGTCCTGCGGGCGATCTCCTCGGACGGATCGTCCCCCACCGGCACCCCCAGCAGCGGCGCCAACCGGTCCCGAGTCGCCTGCCGCAGCACCGAAGCGGCGTGTGCGGCGGCGTGCGACCGGCGATACAGCCGGGCGCGGCCTTCCACGGTCTCGGCGGCGCGCACCACGACCGGAAGCCGTTCGGGCACCACCCGGCCGAGCCTGCGCGCCCGCCACAGGGCGATCAGCACGGCCGCGACGCCGAGCTGCAGCGCGGCGAACTTCCAGCCGTCCGGAACCAGGTCCGTCAGCGACTTCTGCTGCGACCTGTCCGCCGCCGACGGCACGTACCAGACCAGCCGTTCGTGCTGGCCCAGCAACGACAACGCGAGCGCCGCGTTGCCCTCGGAGTCGATGTCGCGGTTGGTGAAGATCCCGCCGTAGCCGATCATCGTCACGGTGCCGGTGCGCACCAAGGTCGAGTCGTAGCAGCGCTGTTCGCCCTCGTAGACGAACCCGCCGGTGGTCGCCGCGCCCGCCCTGGCCGCCAGTGGGCAGCCCGGTTGCCGGGTCTCGGGCGCCAGCCGGCTGACCCCGGCCGCGGGCGCGAGGAGCACCGTCGCGGAGGCCCGCCTGCTCAGGTCCGCGAGCCGTTCCGGGTCGATCAGGTTCGGCTGCGTCACGAACAGCGTCGCACCGTCCACAGAGGACGCGTCGTCGGTGAGTTCGACGCGCACACCGTTCTGCTCCAGCAGGTCGGCGACCGCGTGGCTGCCCTCCGGCCGGAACGAGCGGGGGTCGAACGACCCGCCCTCGCCGCCGCCGCGCAGCAACGTGATCACGACCGCGGTGAACAGGATGATCACGCCGATCAGCAACGGCCCGCGCGCGGCCGTCCAGATCCGCCCGGCGTCGGGGGAGACCGCCGTCATCTGCACACCTTGCCGTCCACGGAGACCAACGCCTGATACCCCTCCGCGGTCGCGGTCCTGCCGCCGTACCAGACGTCGTCGAACTGGACAGCGGCACCGCGCAGGTCGACCGCGAGCGCCGGAAGTGCCTGGCCCGCCTCGAAAGCGACCTCGTCCACGGTCCGTCCGGCCCGTGCGTCGAGCACGCCGCGTTGCTCCAGTTCGCGCACCACGGCACGAAAACGTTCGCGCACGGCCTCGGCCAGGTCACCGGCGGCCGCGGCCTTCTCGGCGGCGGCCCGGTGTTCCGCGGCGGTCATGACGGTGGATCCGAACACCTTGGCGCCCGATCGCAGCGCACGGCCCGTGCGCCCGGTGCGGAGCCGGATCACGATCACGATCAGCACCACCAAGGCCACGATGATCACGATCGCGGTGAGGCCGCTCATGCCACCCGCCCCGGCGAAGAGCTCGCCGAGGCGGTCGAGGATCCACTCGATGGCGCGTTGCAGCGGGTTGGGGTCGTCGGAGACGTACGCCGGATCGCTGAGCTCCCGGACGGCCGCCTCCCTCGCCTCGTCGCGGCCGAGATCTACCGGTACGTCAGCTGCCGCCATGCCCCGCGGCCCGCTGGAGTTCGATGTCCATGCCCTCGGACCGCATCCGGCGGTCGACGTAGAGCAGCACGGTCACCGCCGCGCTGAACGGCAGCGTGATCGTCGAGGCGATGACCCCGCCGATCGTCGACAGCGTCAGCGATCCCGCGCTCAGCGCCGCCGCGGGGGAGTCGGAGAACCCGGTCGTCGCCGCGCCCAGCAGGCCGAACGGCAGGCCGATGATCCATTCGATCACGATGGTGATCAGGAAGGCGAGCAGCAGGATGCCGAACGTCCGCCACCACGCGCCGCTGACGAGCTTCTGGGAGCGGCCGAACGCGGTGCCGACGCCGCAGCGCTCCAGCACCAGCGCGGGCGTGACCAGCGCGAACCTCACCCACAGCCAGATGACCAGCGGGATGCAGATGACGATGCCGAGCACGACGGTGGGACCGGAGCCCATCGCGATGCCGGGCAGCAGGAACAGGATCGGCAGGAGGGTGAACGCGAGACCGAGGAGCAGTGTCGCGCCGAGCAGCGGGAGCAGCCGGGGTTTGAACTCCGCCCACGCCTCGCCGAACGTCACCTGCTTGCCGAGCACGGCGTGGCCCACGACGACGGTGATGTAGCCGGACAGGAACACCGTGCCGATCAGCGCCAGGACGACGCTGAGCAGCGCGCCGGTGAGGAAACCGGTGATGGCGCTGGTGAACTGGTCGGCCACCTGTTCCGGCGTCATCGTGTTCGGATCGAGCGACACGACGGCGGTGAGGTCGTCGAGGAACGGCAGCTGCACCAGCAGGCCGACGATCTGCGTGACCGCGGCGACGACGGCGGCCACACCGATGATCTGCTTCGGGTAGCGGCGCATCGTCGTGATGGCGCCGTCGACGATCTCACCGACCGCCAGCGGGCGCAGGGGGATGACACCCGGCTTGATCGTCGGCTGCACGGGCGGCGGCGGCGCGTTGTAGCCGTACTGAGGCTGCTGCGGCGGCTGCTGGTTCGGCTGGTCCGGTGAGGACCAGCCGGGCGTTTCGGACATCTCGGCTACCCCCGGTCGTGGTGTGAGCGGCATCCTGCCAGATCAGCGCCCACGCCACCGGCGAACCCGATCACGAAACGAGCTCGGTCCGCGCCTTGGACGGTGTCGTGCGCCGCATGCCCGCGCTGACACACCGCTTGACCACCTGCGGCTGCTCGCGCATCAGCCGCAACCCGCGCCTGACCAGCGTCGGCACCGGCTTGCGGGCCTCCGCGACGTCACGGGCGAACCGGCGCACGAACGTGACGGGCGGACTCGGCGCGAGCACGATGGCGTCCCGCAGCACCCCCGCCTCCCGCGCGCCCTGGACCAGCAGGTCCGCGAACAGCCCCTCCGCGATGAACGCGGGCGCGTCACCGAGCTCGATCGTCTGCGTGCCGACCGCGCGGTCCTCGCTGATCGAGTAGACGGGCGCCTCGACCCTGCCCGTGTTCGACAGCTCGATGATCGCCTGGAGCGCCTTGTCCGCGTTCCACGAGCCGATGTCGTCCCAGTCGGCCCTGCCGTGCTCGTCGCGGGGCAGCAACGGGTCGTCGCCGTCGCGGTAGAAGTCGTCCAGGCGCAGCACGGGCCAGCCGAGGTGGGCGGCGAGTGTCGACTTGCCTGAGCCGGAGGGTCCGGCGAGCAGCACGGCACGAGGGATGGGCACGGAACGCGATCCTCGCACATGACTTAGGCTCGAACGCATGAGCGAAGGTCTGTTCGACGAGGGCCTCTTCGGCGCGACCGACGAGGAGAAGGCCGAGCGCATCGCGGCCAACGCCCCGCTGGCCGTGCGGATGCGTCCGGTCACGCTGGACGAGGTCGTCGGCCAGGACCACCTGCTCGGGCCGGGCGCGCCGCTGCGCCGCCTGGTCGAGGGCGCCACACCGGCCTCCGTGATGCTCTACGGCCCTCCCGGCACCGGCAAGACCACCCTCGCGACGCTGGTGTCGAAGGCGACCGGCCGCCGGTTCGTGGCTTTGAGCGCACTGTCCGCCGGTGTGAAGGAGGTGCGGTCGGTCATCGACGAGGCCCGGCGCCGCCTGGTCCGCTCCGGCGAGTCGACCGTCCTGTTCATCGACGAGGTGCACCGGTTCTCCAAGACGCAGCAGGACGCCCTGCTCGGCGCGGTCGAGGACCGGATCGTGCTGCTGGTCGCGGCCACCACGGAGAACCCGTTCTTCTCGGTCGTGTCGCCCTTGTTGTCGCGTTCGCTCGTGTTGCAGCTCAAGTCGTTGACCGACGACGGGGTGCGTTCGGTCATCAAGCGCGCGGTGTCCGACGAACGCGGCCTGGGCGGCTCCGTGGTGCTGGAACCCGAGGCCGAGGACCACCTGATCCGCCTGGCCGGCGGTGACGCCCGCCGCTCCCTGACGGCCCTGGAGGCGGCGGCGGACTCGGCGCTGGCGTCCAACGAGGGCGTGATCACGCTGTCGCTGCTGGAGTCCACTGTGGACAAGGCGGCGGTCCGCTACGACCGCGACGGCGACCAGCACTACGACGTGACGTCGGCGTTCATCAAGTCGATCCGCGGCTCGGACGTGGACGCGGCCCTGCACTACCTCGCGCGCATGATCGAGGCGGGCGAGGACCCGCGCTTCATCGCGCGCCGCCTGGTGATCCACGCCAGCGAGGACGTCGGCATGGCCGACCCGACAGCGCTGCAGACGTGCGTGGCGGCGGCTCAGGCCGTGCAGCTCATCGGTCTGCCCGAATGCACCCTGAACCTCGCGCAGGCCACGATCCACCTCGCCACCGCGCCGAAGTCGAACGCCGTCACCACCGCGATCTACGCCGCCATCGAGGACGTCCGCAAGGGCGCCATCGGTTCTGTGCCCGCACATCTGCGCGATGGTCACTACGCGGGCGCGGCGAAGCTGGGCAACGCCCAGGGCTACCGGTACCCGCACGACGTGCCGGACGGCGTGCTGACGCAGCAGTACGCGCCGGACGACCTGGTGGGGCGCGACTACTACGAGCCGACCGGGCGCGGCAACGAACGTGCTGTGGCGGAACGGCTACCCCGGCTGCGCCGCGTGATCCGGGGCGAGTGAATCGTCTCCGAGTGCGGCCCCGGTTCGCGTAGCTTCGGCGAAGTGACGATCAGAGAAGACTTCCTGGCCACCGCCCGCATCGCCCTGGACCTCCTGCGCCACCAGCAGGTCGCGGAGAACTGGGACCGGCCCAGCGCCCTGCCGGAGTTCGGGGTCAGCGGCCTCGCCGGGCACGTCGCCTACCAGGCACTGCCGCTGCCGGGCATGATCGGGACCCCCGCGGGAGACGAGCCGGTCGTCGGCCTGATGGAGCACTACGAGCGGGCGAAGTGGACCGATCTCGACGTCGACTCCGAGTTCCACACCCGCATCCGCGCGGGCGGCGAGAAGCTGGCGGCGGAGGGACACTCGGCCCTGTGCGACCGGTTCGAGCAGACCCTCGACGAGCTCGCGAAGACGTTGCCGGGACAGGAGAACCGGGGCGTCCGGATGCCGCACTGGGGGCCGTGGGCGGTGCCGCTGGACGAGTACCTGCTCAGCAGGCTGATGGAGTTCGTCGTGCACTCCGACGACCTCGCGGTGAGCGTCGGGCTGGAGACGCCCGAGTTCCCGCGCCCCGTCAACGAGGCCGTCATCGACCTGCTGACCCGCATGGCGCTCAACAAGCACCGCGCCATCGACGTGGTGCGCGCGCTCAGTCGTAAGGAACGCGCACCGCAGGACATCACCGCGTTCTAACGTCGGCAGACCATCAGCAGTGCGAGCTTGCCCGGCAGCATGATCTCGTCCGCGGCCACGAACCCGCCTGCCTCGAACGACCTGATGGCGCGGGTGTTGCGCACGTCCGGTTCCAGCACGATTCGCGTGCAGTGCGGGTCGGCCTCGAACAGCGCGTCGGTGAGCCGGGGGAGCAGCGACCGCACGAGTCCGCGGTCGGTCATGGCCAGGTCGCCGACCGCGAGGTTCAGGCCGAGGTCGTGCGGCCGGGCCTGGTAGCAGCGGGCGACGGCGTGCCTGGCCGCTCGGTAGATCTCGGCGTAGATCACTGGGCGGCCGTGCCAGCTGATCAGCAACGGCCGGTCGTCGTCTCCCGAGAGCTGTTCCTCAAGCCGGCGTTCCCACTGCGGCAACGTCCACGCCTGCCGCCAGAACGCCGCCACGTGCGGTGCCTGGTTCCAGCGGTGCACGAGGTGCAGGTCGTAGCCGTCCGCACGGGCGACACGGGCCTCCCACGGCATCGACAGGTCCGGAACGGGCGGTGGGCCCGCCGTGATCTGGGGCCGATAGGAGTCCAGGTGCGACACCGGCTTCACTGGGCCTCCTGCACGGTCAACTCGGGGTGGCCTGACTTCACGCCGCAGGACCGAGCCGTCAAGCCCTGTGTGACGGGTATTTCACAGGCTGTGACGGCCGTGAGTCAATGAGTGGTCCGTCCCAATTGGATGTGCGTAGGTTGACCGCCATGCCGGAGACCCAGCGCGAGCCGGTGCCGCGCGTCGACACGGGTGAGCTCGACGTCGCGCACGAGTTCCTCAAGTTCCAGCGGCACTGCGTGCTCAAGAAGGCGGAGGGGCTGACCGACGACGAGCTGCGGAGGCCGATGGTCGCCAGCGGCACGTCGATCCTGGGCCTCATTCAGCACCTGGCCGAAGCCGAGCACTACTGGTTCGGCCACCACCTCGCGGGCGCCGAGTGGTCCGCGGACACTGAGTTCGGCATGACCGTGCCCGCCGACCGCGACGCGGCGACGGTGATCGCGGACTACCGCGCGGCGATCGCCGGCAGCGACGGGGCGATCGAGGCCGCCGGTCATCCCGAGGCGCTGATGGTGACCCCGGTCGAAGGCGTGTCGAAGACGCTGCGCTGGGTACTCGCGCACATGACCACCGAGACCGCCCGGCACGCGGGCCACGCCGACATCATCCGCGAGCAGATCGACGGCGCCACCGGTCGTTGAAGATCAACAAATGGTGCCCCTCGGTCGGGTGTCGGACCTACCCGGTAATCTCACCCGCAACCAAGCCCGAACGCCTGTTCACCAGGAGGATCCGTGTCGCCAGGGTGGCTCGCCGCCGGTGCCTTCGTGCTGCTCGTGCTCATCGTGGGGATCGTGGCGATCAAGGCGGCGCGTTTCTTCGACGAGGCCACGATCGCGATGCGCAAGGCCCACGAGAACACGGACCCGTTGTTCGTCGAGGCCAACACGACGCTCACGCACGTGAACACGCAGCTTGAGCGCGTCGACGGCATCACGGCCAACGCGCGCGCCGTCACCGGCAACGTCTCCGCGCTCACCAGCCTGTTCACCGCCACGCTCGGCGGGCCGCTGGTCAAGGCCGCCGCGCTGTCCTACGGCGTGAGCAAGGCCGTCAAGGCCCGCCGCAAGGCCGCCGAGCAGCCGAACAAGCACGCCAAGCGCCGCCTGAAGCGGGGTGCCAGGTGAGCCGTCTCTTCTGGTTCGGTCTGGGCGCCGCCGCGGGGCTGTTCGCCGCGAAGAAGGCCGCCGAGGTCGCAAAGCAGGCGACTCCGGCCGGTATCGGCACTAACGTGGGTGAAGGCCTGCGCGAACTCGCCGGCGCCATCGGTTCCTTCGGGGCCGAGGTGCGCGCGGGGATGGCCGAACGGGAACAGGAGTTGCAGGACACCGTGGAACGTCAGACGGGATTCACGCCAGGGCGCCGAGCGCCCAGGGCGAACGGGAAGCACTAGCGCCGTTCGCCTCGTGACCATGCCCTGACTGTCCCCAGCAACACACTTAGGAACTTCCCGTGCAGACCCACGAGATCATCAAGCGTTTCCGCGAGCACTTCGAGAAGGCCGGGCACAAGTACATCCCCAGCGCCTCGCTGCTGCTCGACGACCCCAACCTGCTGTTCGTCAACGCCGGCATGGTGCCGTTCAAGCCGTACTTCCTCGGCGAGGCCCCGCCGCCCGCCCCGCGGATGACGAGCATCCAGAAGTGCGTGCGCACCCCCGACATCGACGAGGTCGGCAAGACCACCCGCCACCTCACGTTCTTCCAGATGGCCGGCAACTTCTCGCTCGGCGACTACTTCAAGGAAGACGCCATCCGGCTGGCCTGGGAGCTGATCACCAACTCCCAGGACAACGGTGGCTACGGCTTCGACCCCGAGCGCATCTGGGTGACGGTCTACCTGGACGACGACGAGGCCATCGAGCTGTGGCAGAAGGTCGCCGGCATGCCGCTGGAGCGCATCCAGCGCCGCGGTGTCGAGGACAACTTCTGGTCGATGGGCGTTCCCGGCCCGTGCGGCCCGTGCTCGGAGATCTACTACGACCGCGGCCCCGAGTACGGCAAGGAGGGCGGCCCGGTAGTCGACGAGGACAGGTACCTGGAGATCTGGAACCTCGTCTTCATGCAGAACATCCGCGGCGAGGGTGGTGCCAAGAAGGACTACCCGGTCATCGGTGAGCTGCCGTCGAAGAACATCGACACCGGCATGGGCGTCGAGCGCGTCGCCTACCTGCTGCAGGGCGTCGACAACGTCTACGAGACCGACCTGGTCCGCGCCGTCATCACCAGGGCCGAGGAGCTCTCCGGCCGCAAGTACGGCGCCAACGAGGTCGACGACGTCCGCTTCCGCGTCATCGCCGACCACGCCCGCAGCGGTGTGCTGCTGGTCGGCGACGGCGTCACGCCCGGCAACGAGGCCCGCGGCTACGTGCTGCGCCGCCTGCTGCGCCGCATCGTCCGCTCGTCGCGCCTGCTGGGCGTGAACGAGCCGGTGCTGCAGCAGTTCGCCGAGGTCGTCCGCGACTCGATGGGCGAGGCCTACCCCGAGCTGGTCAGCGGGTTCGCCCGCATCCAGCAGGTGCTCAAGGCCGAGGAGGACACGTTCCTGCGCACCCTCGACGCCGGTTCGCGGATCTTCGAGGGCGCCGCCGCCGAGGTGAAGTCCGACGGCCGCGCCATCCTGCCGGGTGACAAGGCCTTCCAGCTGCACGACACCTACGGCTTCCCGATCGACCTCACGCTGGAGATGGCCTCCGAGGCCGGCCTGTCCGTGGACGAGGACGGGTTCCGCAAGCTGATGGCCGAGCAGCGCGCCCGCGCCAAGGCCGACGCCGCCGGCAAGAAGACCGGCCACGGCGACCAGTCGGTGTACCGCGAGCTGCTGGAACAGGGCCCGACCGAGTTCACCGGCTACACCGAGCTCGCCTCCGAGGCCACGCTGCGCGGCATCGTGCACAACGGCGCTCGGGTGAAGAGCGCCAAGGAAGGCGACATCGTCGAGGTCGTGCTGGACCGCACGCCGCTCTACGCCGAGTCCGGTGGCCAGGAGTCCGACGCCGGCACGATCGTCACGGCCAACGCCGAGCTGGAAGTGCTCGACGTGCAGAAGGTCGCCCGCAAGCTGTGGGTGCACCAGGTGCGCGTCCGCTCCGGCGAGGTCAGCGAGGGCGAGCACGTCGAGGCCCGCGTCGACCCGGAGTGGCGCGTCGGCGCCCGCCAGGGCCACTCGGGCACGCACGTCGTGCACGCCGCCCTGCGCCACGTGCTCGGCCCGTCGGCCCTGCAGAGCGGTTCGTACAACAAGCCCGGTTACCTGCGTCTCGACTTCGCCTGGACCGGTGGCCTGTCCGCCGAGGCCCGCAGCGAGATCGAGGAGGTCTCGAACCTCGCCGTGCGCAAGGACCTGCCGGTCAGCGTCGTCTACACGGACATGGCCGGTGCCCAGGAGCTGGGTGCCGTCGCCCTGTTCGGCGAGACCTACGACGAGACCGTCCGCGTCGTCGAGATCGGTGGCGAGTGGTCGCGCGAGCTCTGCGGTGGCACCCACGTCGAGCACTCGTCGCAGATCGGCCCGATCACCCTGCTGGGTGAGTCTTCGGTCGGTTCCGGCGTGCGCCGCCTCGAGGCCTACGTCGGCATCGAGGCCATGCGGTTCCTCGCCAAGGAACGCGCCATCGTGCAGAACCTCTCCGACATGCTCAAGGTCGGCTCCGACGGCCTGCCCGAGCGGATCGAGTCGCTGGTCGAGCGCCTGAAGTCCGCCGAGAAGGAGCTCGAGAAGGTCCGCGCCGCCGAGCTGCTGGGCAACGCCGGCGCCCTCGCCGACAAGGCTCTGGACATCCGCGGGCTGTCGCTCGTGGCCCTGGGCCTGGAGGGTGTGTCGGGCAACGACCTGCGCACCCTCGGCGGCGAGGTCCGCAACCGCCTGGGCAGCAGGCCCGGTGTGGTGGCCCTGTTCTCGGTCGACGGCGACAAGGTCAGCTTCGTGGTGGCCACCACGGCCGCCGCCCGCGACCTGGGTCTCGCAGCCGGCAAGCTCGTCCCGGTGTTCGGCCCGGCCATCGCCGCCCGTGGTGGCGGCAAGCCGGACCTGGCCCAGGGCGGCGGTACCAACCCGGCCGGCGTTCCCGACGCCATCACGGCCCTCACCAACGAACTGGACAAGGTGCTTGAACAGCGCTGATTCCACTGATGTCGGCGACCCGGGCCTCGGCAGGAGGCTCGGCGTCGACGTCGGATCGGTTCGTGTGGGTGTCTCCCTCAGCGATCCATCCGCATTTCTGGCGACGCCGCTGGTGACCCTGCAGCGGGACGAGAAGCGCGGCTCGGACCTCACCGAGCTCGTACGTCTCGTGGCCGAACATGACGTCGTCGAGGTCGTGGTCGGCCTGCCGAAGACGCTGGCCGGTCGGCACGGTCCCGCGGCGGACTCGGCGACCGCGTACGCTGCGGCCCTGGCCGGCCGCATCGCCCCGGTGCCGGTACGGCTCAGCGACGAACGACTGACGACGGTTGTGGTGAGCCGGGTGCTGGCACAGCGCGGTGTGAAGGGCAAGAAGCAGCGTGCCGTGGTCGACCAGGCTGCCGCTGTCGAGATCCTGCAGTCTTGGCTGGACGCACGGGCACGGGTTGTGTCCGCCCGAAAGGACGAGGTGTGAGCGGCGACGATCTCGGGTTGTTCACCGACCCCGAAGCGGATGAGCGACGGCCGGTCAAGCGCGACCGCAGCCGGGACAACGCCCGTGCCAAGGCGAAGAAGCGCAAGAAGACGGTCCTGTGGCTCGTCGTGGCGCTGATTCTCGCCGTCGGCATGGGCGGTGCCTACTACGGCTACAAGGAGCTGCGCGGCATCGGCTCGTTCGAGGACTTCGCCGGTGCCGGCGAGGCCGACGCCATCGTCGAGGTCCAGGACGGCGACGTGGTCAGCAAGATCGCGTCGACCCTGTACGACAACGGCGTCATCGCCTCCGCGCGCGCCTTCACCGAGGCCAGCAAGACCGACGCCCGCGTGACGTCGATCCAGCCCGGCTTCTACCTGATGAAGACGAAGATGTCGGGCCAGAACGCCGTGGCCCGCATGATCGACCCGAAGACGCGCGTCCCGGCCGTCCAGGTCGTCGGTGGCCTCAAGCTCACCGACATCCAGGCCAACGGCAAGACCGTCAAGGGCATCTACTCCCTGCTGGCCGACGCGAGCTGCACGGAGAAGGACGGCGCCAAGGTGTGCCTGACCGGCGACGAGATCAAGGCCGCCGCGGAGCAGACCGACCCGGTCGCCCTCGGCGTGCCGGACTGGGCGCTGGCCGACGTGAAGCGCGCCGAGCCGCAGTACCGCCTCGAAGGCCTGATCATGCGCGGCGTCTACCAGGTCAAACCGGGTGTCAGCGCGGTCGAGTTGATCCGCAGCGTCATCGTGTCCTCTGCCCAGAAGCTGCAGGGCGCCGGCATTCCCGGCGGCACCATGAACACCGGCTTCCGTCCCTACGAGGTCCTGGTCATCGCCTCGCTGATCGAGAAGGAGGCCATCGAGAAGGACTTCTCGAAGGTCTCGCAGGTCATCTACAACCGGCTCAAGAAGAAGCCGCAGTCGATGCCCCTGCAGTTCGACTCGACCATCAACTACAAGAACAACCAGCCCCACATCCGCACGTCGGACGCGGACCGCGACGCGCAGGGGCCGTACAACACGTACCTCAACCAGAACCTGACGCCGACGCCGATCGGCTCGCCGTCGCAGCAGGCGATCGCCGCCGCGATCAAGCCGGAGGGCGGCGACATCCTGTACTTCGTGAAGTGCCAGACGGACGGCACGTCGTGCTTCGCGACCACGTTCGACGAGCACAACGCGAACGACCAGAAGGCACAGAGGGACGGCGTCTACTAGTGGTGCGCAAGGCCGCGGTGATCGGTTCGCCGATCGAGCACTCGCTTTCCCCTGTGCTGCACAACGCCGCGTACGCCGCCCTGGGCCTCGACTGGGAGTACACGCGCCTGGAGTGCTCCGAGGCCGAGGTTCCCGCTCTGGTCGCCTCTCTGGGGCCGGAGTGGGTCGGCCTCTCGTGCACGATGCCCACCAAACGCGCCGCGCTGGCGTTCGCGTCCGTCGTGACCCCGCGTGCTTCGGCGGTGGGGGCGGCGAACACGCTGGTGCGCAACGGTTCTGAGTGGCACGCCGACTGCACCGATGTGGACGGCGTGGTGGGTGCGTTGCGGGAGAAGGGTTTCTCCGGCGGTTCGCACGGCGTCGTGCTCGGTGCCGGTGGTACGGCGACGGCCGCCCTGGCCGGGTTCGCCGCGCTCGGTATTTCTTCCGCTTCCCTTGTGGTGCGCGATCCTTCGCGTGCGGGAGAGGCGCTGGAGACCGCCTCCAGGGTCGGCATCACCGTCGAGGTCCTGGAGCTGTCCTCTGTGGATCTCGGGGTGCTGGCCGGCGCGTCGGACGTCGTGGTGTCGACGGTGCCCGCCGAGGCCACCGTGCCGCTGGCCGCCGACCTGGCCCGTGCGCCCTACGTGCTGGACGTGATCTACCACCCGTGGCCCACGCCGGTCGCCGCGGCCGTGGAGGCGTCCGGGACGCGGCTGGCCACCGGGCTGGACATGTTGCTGCACCAGGCTTTCGGACAGGTGGAGCAGTTCACCGGGAAGCCCGCGCCGCAGGACGTCATGCGTTCGGCGCTCGACGCCGCCCTGGCCGCCCGCGCGTAACTTTCGTCTTGATCTTCGGCTGTTCGATTCCGGTGTGCGCGAGGCCCGTGGTTGCCTACGGCTGACTCGTTGGCTGCGGACGATGTGCCACTCGGCCGGAGCCATCGCATGCCGGTGTTCCTCACCTTGGGAGGGCCGGCCGGTGGGACGCACGGCCTACGGCCGCCGCTGCGTCCCGCCTCTTTTTCAGGACGACCCGTTGACGTCACTGCGATCCCGCGGCGACCAGCTTCGCGGTGATGGGGTCGAGCACGGCGACCAACTCGTCCAGTTCGGTGGGGGAGAGGGCGTCGTAGGGCGCCGCGGCGAGCTCGTCGGTGAGGGCCTCGATGCCCTGCTGGGTCTCGCGACCGGCGTCGGTGAAGTGGCCTTCGGTGTCGATGAGACCGCGTTCGCGCAGGCCGTCCATGACCGCGGCCAGTCGCTTCTTCGGCAGGTGGTGGATGCGCCCGAACGTCTCCGCCGGGTGGATGCCCATCGCCAGCGCGGAGAGCACGTGGGCCTCGGTGCCGCCGATCCGTGCGCTGACGAGAGCGGCGACGTGCCCGTCGCCGCGGTGCTCGCGCAGCATGGTCGCGGAGTGCCACAGGCGGGCGACCGGGTCGCCGGGCACCGGAAGAGTGCGCATCCCGGCGTACATCACCCGGCCTTCCATCGATGCGCTCGTCGCGGCCTTGGTGACCAGGTCGGCGGCGCGCACCAGACCGGGGGAGCCGGCCTGCTCCTCGCCGAGGATCCGCCGCAGGGAGGCCGCGCTGCCCCGTTCCCGTGCGGCGACGGACGCCTCGGGCGGGATCGTCTCCCACGCGCCCGGGATGTGCCGCGCGGCCTCCCCGTCGGCGAAGTTGTAGAACGCCGCGTGCACGACCTCCGCCGGCACCCGTCCCAGCGGAGCGGCACGGCTCGCGAAGTAGCCGTCCCAGTAGGTGCGGTGGCCGAGCGCGGCCAGCTCCTCGCCGCACTCGCGGGCGAAGAAGGTCACCAGGCAGATCGGTTCCAGGAGCTCGAACATGCGACGGGCGGTGTGAGCCATGACCGACATGATGCCTACGGGCAGTTCTCGTCGGGGAGCGACTCCACTCCCGCGACCTTCGCGCGGCTCGCCAGCGCCGTGCAGTGCACCTGGAACACCGCCCACTTGGACGTCGGCGGTTCGATGCCCTCCGGCATCACGATCACGTTCAGCACGGCGACCGCCTTGTCGTTCGTGGTGGGCAGCTCGGTCACCAGGCCGAGCTTGCGCTCCTCGTCGGTAAGCCCGGCCAGCAGCACGTTCATGGCCGTCGTGATGTCGACGGTGCCGGTGTAGTCACGGGTCCGGCGCACCAGGCCGTCCCGTTGCGGCGTCACGAGGTAGATGGTCAGCGTGTGCGACGAGACCGTCGGCGCCTCGGCCCCGGTGAGGATCGAGGTCGGGCGGATGCCGCAGGCCGCGAGGGTCACCAGGGCAAGCGCAAGGTGAAGACCGCGCCACCCGAGGGCGCGTTGGCCGCTTCGATGGTGCCGCCGTGCAGGCGTGCGTTCTCCCATGCGATCGCCAATCCCAGTCCGCTGCCCTCGGAACGGGAGCGGGCCGTGTCTGCCTTGTAGAAGCGGTCGAAGATGTGAGGAAGGGCCTCAGGAGAGATACCGGGGCCGTGGTCGGACACCTCGATCACACCCGGCCGCACGCTCACGCGCACCGGCACGCCGCCGTGCTTGAGCGCGTTGCCCACCAGGTTGGCCACGACGACGTCCAGCCGGCGCCGGTCCACCCGGCCCACCACGCCCTCCGGCAGCGAGGCCTCGACGGACGCGGCCCAGCCGCGGGCGGCCAGCGTGTCGCGCACCGCCGTGCCGATGTCCCAGTCGTCCAGTTCCAGCAGGTTGCGGCCCTCGTCGAAGCGGGAGATCTCCATCAGGTCGTTGACCAGACGGGTGAGCTTGCGGGTCTCGGCCGACACCAGCCTGGCCGCGACGGCCGTGTCGGGCGGCAACGTGGCCGCGTCCTCGTCCAGGACGGCGGTCACGGCGTTCATCGCGGTCAGCGGCGTGCGGAGCTCGTGGGACACGTCGGCGACGAAGCGGCGGGACGCGGCCTGGGAGGCTTCCAGTCGTTCGGCGGCACGGTTGAACGTGCGCGCCAGGTCGGCGAGTTCGTCCGAGCCGCGTTCGTCGACACGGGTGTCCAGCCGGCCGGACCCCAGCGCGCGGGCGGCGGTGCCGAGGCGCCGGACAGGGCGCAGCACGCCGCGGGCCGTGAAGAGCGCGAGACCCAGCGCCAGGGGCAGCACCAGGCTGACGCCCACCCACGCGGCGGTCGAGAAGCTGTCGATGGCGGTCTGCGGGCCTCTCAGGTACAGCAGCGACCACACCTCCACGCCGGTCGGATCGCCGTCCGGGCGCAGCAGCGGGATGCCGATGACGACGTACGGGTCGGCCAGGTCGGTGCGACGCTGCCAGAGGATCGTCCTGCTCGTCCTCAGCATCTCGCGCATCTCGGCGGGGATGAACGCCGGATCAGGGCCGGTGCTGGAGCGCAGGCCCTCGTACAGCACCACCCCCGAGCCGCGCAGGTACGTGCCGAACTCGTCCAGGTCCCGCTGCGCCGGCGGCACGGTCAGCCGGGGCGCGTAGTCGCGGACGTCCTTCACCAGCGGGTTCATGAAGTCGTCCTGCGCGTTCGCCAGCAGCAACGTCCGGGCGGTCGCATAGGAGGCGCCCGCCGCTCCCACCGCGCCCAGCACCGTCAGGAGCAGGAACGCGGCCATCAGCCTCGGGCGCAGGCCGCGGAACAGCGACCTCATCGTGGGCCGAAGCGGTAACCGAAGCCGCGCACGGTGTGGACGTAGCCGGGGTCGGAGGGCACGTCCTCGATCTTCGCGCGCAACCGCTGCACGCACGCGTCGACGAGCCGCGAGTCGCCGAGGTAGTCGTGCTCCCAGACCGCTTCGAGGATCTGCTGGCGGGTCAGCACGCGGCCGGGGGTGCGGGAGAGTTCGAGCAGCAGCTTCAGCTCGGTCGGGGTCAGCGCGACCTTCACGTCGTTCTTGAGCACCTGCAGGCCTGCCCGATCGATCACCAGCGAGCCGTGGCGTTCGAGGCTGGACGGCTCGGCGACGGTGCGTCGCAGCACGGCGCGGATGCGGGCCTCCAGGACGCGCGGTTCGACGGGCTTGACCACGTAGTCGTCCGCGCCCGCCTCCAGGCCCGCGACCACGTCGAAGTCGTCGCCGCGCGCGGTGAGCATGATGATCGGCACCTCGGCGTGCGTGCGCATCCGGCGGCACGTCTCGAAGCCGTCGATGCCGGGCAGCATGATGTCGAGGACCACGATGTCGGGGCGGGACTCGCGCAGTCTCTCGACGCCTTCCTCGCCCGTTCCCGCCGCCCGGACGTCGTGTCCCTGCCGGCGCAACGCCAGTCCGAGTCCTTCACGCACCGCGGGGTCGTCCTCGACCAGCAAGACCATCGCCACGAGAGCCATTATCGGCAGGAGACGGCACCGGCGCCGGTTCTGTAGCGGAACCATGACATGCCGTGCACGTTCCCATGGAGCGGCGCGCGGACTCTCGAAGTCATGGCCGGAAGCTTGCTGGGATTCCTCTTCACGTACTTCGCGCTGGTGTGGACGTCGTTCGGGCAGAAGGCGGAGAACGCCGCGTTGCCCGAACTTTCGCTCCAACGCTCGTGGGCGTCCAACGTGGACATGGCGATCCTTGTCGCCGCTGTCCTCGTGATTCTCTTCGCACGCAAGAAGTCGCTGACACCGTTGCTGCTGCTCGGAGGTTCGGTGCTGGGCGCGCAGGTGCTGAAGCTCTACGTACTGGTGCGGCCACCGCTGGACGACGACGCCGTGCTGGTGCACAACAGCTTCCCGAGTGGACACACGACGGCCGCGGTGGCGTCGGTGATCGCGGTGACGATGGCAGTGCCTAAGCGGTTCGCGCTGGTCGCGGCGGTGCCGGGGGCGATCGGCGCGGGGGCGGTCGCGGCGGAGACGGTGTCGCTCGGCTGGCACCGGTTCAGCGACACGCTCGGCGCGGCGCTGCTGGTCTCGACGCTCGCGTTCCTGTTGCTGCACAAGTGGACCGCGGGACTTCTCGTGCCGCCCGTGCTGGCCGTGGGCGGGGTCTGGCTGATGGTGAGCTACCCGCAGGCCACGCCGCCGACCTTGGCCGGCGTCGTGACCGCGGGTGTCGTGCTGCACTTCGGGTGGGTCGTGAGTGGTCTCGGCCATCGGGGCGACCAGGACCACTCACGACCCGGCTCACTCGTCGTGATCGGTGGCGATCAGTTCGGCGATGGCGTCCAGAGCGGCATCCGCTCCGTCCCCGTCGGCGCTGAGCACCACCTCGTCACCATGCATAGCGCCCAGGGTCATGAGTCCCAGGACACTCGCCGCGTCAACGGCTTCGCCGCCGTCCTTGCTGATGGTGACCGTCACCGGTTGGTCGGCGGCGGCCTTCGCCAGCAGTGCGGCAGGCCGGGCGTGCAGTCCGACCTTGCTGGCCACGGTGACCCGTCGCTCGGCCATGATGGTTCCTCCCGGTAGTACTGGTTGCGCTTACTGCTTGTCGTTCCTAGGACGCTTCTCGCGCACGACTGTGTCGCCGGTGCGCACCTCCGTGTCACCGCTGCTGCCGACGACACTCTCGTCGGCCTCCGGCGACTCGTCGTCTTCGCGGCCGGGCGTCTTCAGGTTCCACTTGGTGATGACGAAGCGGAACAGGAAGTAGTAGATGGCCGCGTAGACGAGACCGATCGGGATGATCAGCAACGGCCTCGTCGCGATGTTGAAGTTGAGCAGGTAGTCGATCACACCCGCGGAGAAGCCGAAACCGTCGTGCACACCCAGCGCGTTGGTGATCGCCAGCGAGGTGCCGGTGAGGAACGCGTGGATGACGTACAGCGGCCACGCGACGAACATGAACGCGAACTCGAGCGGCTCGGTGACACCCGTGATGAACGAGGTGAGGGCCGCCGAGCCCATGATGCCGGCGATGATCTTCTTCTGCGACGGCTTGGCGGTGTGGATGATCGCCAGCGCGGCCGCGGGGAGCGCGAACATGAAGATCGGGAAGAAGCCGCTCATGAACGTGCCGGCGGTCGGGTCGCCCGCGAAGAACCTCGGGATGTCACCGGTCTTGGTGGCGCCGTCCACCTGGTACTCGCCGAAGACCTGCCACATGAACGTGTTCGGGATGTGGTGCAGGCCCAGCGGGATGAGCAGGCGGTTGATCACGCCGTAGACGCCGGCGCCGAGGATCGTGCTGCCGGAGACGGCCTCGCCGACCGCGGTCAGACCCTTGTCGAACCACGGGTAGATGAGGCCCATGACGACCGCGACCGGGATCATGACGGCCGCGACGATGATCGGCACGAAGCGACGGCCACCGAAGAACGCCAGGTACGGCGGCAGCTTGATGCGGTGGTACTTCTGCCACAGAACGGCGGAGATCAGGCCGACCACGATGCCCGTGAGCACCGAGTAGTTGATCTGCTCCTGCTTGGCGGGATCCTCGGCGAGAGGAAGCACCATCGGAGACATGGCCTTGAACACGGCCTGGGTGACGACGAAGCCGACCACGGCGGAGAGTGCGGTCGAGCCGTCGCCACGGCGGGCGAAGCCGATGGCCACACCCACGGCGAACAGCAGCGGCAGGTTGCTGAACAGGGCGTCGCCCGCACCGCCGATGACGGCGGCGACCTTGTTCCAGCCCAGGCCGTCCTTGCCGAGCAGGTCAGGCTGACCGAAACGCAGGAGAATCGCGGCGGCGGGCAGTGAGGCGATCGGCAGCATGAGGCTGCGGCCGAACCGCTGCATACCGGCCAGGCCCTTGAACCCGCGACCGCCTGTCGCCTCTGGGGCGCTGGCGCTCATTTGGTACCTCCCTTGGCGGAGTTAGGTCCGGAACCCGGGACGGTCCGGTCCAGTTGCATGGTCACCTGGTAGAGATCGCCCCGGTACCAGGAGGTCACGTCTTCGCAGGGCCGCCCGTCGGAGCTGGCGACCCTCCTGAACACGAGGAGCGGGCTGCCCTTGCGGACGTCGAGCGCCTTCGCGGTCTCCGCGTCGGCGGTCTCGGCCCACACGGTCTGCCGCGCGTGGTCGAGCTGAATTCCGTACCGGGTCGCGATGATCTCGTAGATCGATCCGGTCAGGTCACATCGGTCGAGCTCGGGAAGCATGTGCGGGCTGTACCAGCCGGCCTCGAGCGCCAACGGTGCCCCGTCGGCCTTGCGCAGCCGCACGACGCGGTACGCGTACTCGTCGGCCTCCAGGCCCAGTGAGGCCTTCGAGCCCGGTGCCGCCTGGGCGCAGCTGATCACCTCGGTGCTGGGTTCGACCCCGCGCGCCTTCATGTCCGAGGTGAACGAGGCCAGGAAGAGCTGCAGGTCGTAGCGCCGCTTGGCGGTGAACGTCCCACGTCCCTTGGCCCGCGTGAGCAGGCCTTCCGCGACCAGTTGGCCGACCGCCGCCCGCACGGTGATTCGAGAGACTCCGTACCGCTCGGCGAGGTCGCGCTCCGACGGAATGGGTGAGCCGGGAGCGAGTTCCTGTTCGGCCAGCCGTCGCAGGATCTCCCGCAACTGCGCGTGCTTGGGCTTGGGCCCGTCCACGATCTCGTTCACTCGACTCACCTCCCTCGCCGCTAGTGGTACTTTCCGGTCTAGACCAGTTGGTGCGGGAGAATGCTCCGCGCACCGAGCGGGTGTCAACCGCTGTTACGGGAACGAGAGGTACGAACGTGGCTGACGAGAAGGCTCAGAAGATCCTCGCCGCGCTGGGCGGACGGGACAACATCGTCGAGATCGAGCCCTGCATCACCCGTCTGCGGTGTGAGCTCGAGGACGGTTCCGTCGTGGACGAGAAGGCCCTGAAGGCGTTGGGAGCACACGGAGTCATGCGCTCCGGCAACGTCGTCCAGGTCGTCGTCGGACCCGAGGCGGACACCATCGCGTCGGACATCGAGGACCTCCTGTGAGCCTCCGCGTCGGCAGCCCGGTCGCCGGTCGGGTGGTCGCGCTCTCCGCCGTTCCGGACCAGGTCTTCGCCGAGGCGATGGTGGGCCCCGGTGTGGCCGTCGAGCCGGTTCGATCGAAGTCCGATGTGGTTTCGCCGCTCGA
The DNA here is from genome assembly GCF_044765805.1 of Lentzea sp. NPDC102401. NCBI lineage: Bacteria > Bacillati > Actinomycetota > Actinomycetes > Pseudonocardiales > Pseudonocardiaceae > Lentzea > Lentzea sp. NPDC102401. Next base: position 673,646 of record NZ_JBIWKS010000002.1, read on the forward strand.
CGGGACCATCGTCACGTTGCACCCGCACGCGTTCGTGGTCGCCAACGGTGACGGGGCGGCCATCCTGGTCCACCTCGGCATCGACACCGTGAAGCGCAAGGGCGAGGGCTTCGAGCTGCACGTCGTCAAGGGCGAGCAGGTCCAGGCCGGTCAGCGGATCGTGACGTGGGACCCGGCCGAGGTCGAGGCGGCCGGGTTCGCGCCGATCTGCCCGGTGATCGCGCTGGACGCGTCCGCCGAGGCGCTGGCCGGCCTCGCGCTGGACGTCGACGTGGCGGCGAACGACGCCCTGTTCGACTGGTCTCGCTGAACCGCTGTTCCGGGCGTTCTCCCAGCCCTTTCTGAGGCACCGTGAAGCCTGTGCGTGAACGGACCGTTCACGACGGGCCGAAATTTGTGCCAGGTCGTGCCGAGCAGGACCGTGGTGTCATGACCACGGTCCTGCTCTCGTTCGCGCTGGGTTCCCTGTGGACGGTCGCCGCCGTCCTGGACGCTCCACCCTCGTCGTTCCTGCTGGCCTGGTTCGGCATCGTGCTCGCCATGATCGATCTGCGGCACCACCGGTTGCCGGACGCGCTGACCCTCCCGTTGGGCGCCGCGCTGTTGCTCCTGCAGTTCCACGGACTGGGAGCGGCGGTGCTCTCGGCGCTCGTCTTCGGTGGCGCGCATCTCGCCGTCCGGCGCTTCCGGCCCGCGCTCATGGGCGGCGGGGACGTGAAGCTCGCTCTCGGCCTCGGCGCGGCGCTCCCGTTGCCGTCCCTCTTACCTGCGGCGATCCTGTCCAGTGCGGTCACGCTCGTCGTCGCCGCGCTCCGCCGCAGCCGTGCCGTGCCGCACGGACCGGGGCTGCTGGCCGCCACCTGGGCGTTGACGACGCTGTGAAAGGATTGTGAACGTGCTGCGCTGGATCACCGCTGGAGAGTCACACGGCCCCGCTCTCGTCGCCGTCCTGGAGGGCATGCCCGCAGGAGTGGAGGTGACCACCGAGGACCTGGTCGCCCAGCTCGGGCGCCGCAGGCTCGGTTTCGGTCGCTCGCCCCGCATGGGCTTCGAACAGGACGAGGTCGAGATCCTCGGCGGCGTGCGCCACGGCAAGACCCAGGGCGGTCCGGTCGCGGTCACGATCGGCAACTCCGAGTGGCCCAAGTGGCAGACGGTCATGTCGCCGGACCCGGTCGACCCGAGCCTGCTCAAGACGACGGGCCGCAACGAGGCCCTCACCCGCCCGCGCCCCGGTCACGCCGACCTGCCGGGCATGCAGAAGTTCGGCTTCGACGAGGCCCGTCCGGTGCTGGAGCGTGCGTCAGCACGTGAGACGGCCGCCCGCACCGCGCTGGGCACGGTCGCACGGCAGTTCCTGCAGCAGTTGCTCGGCGTGCAGATCTTGAGCCACGTGGTGTCCATCGGCAAGGCCGTGACGCCCGAGGACTCCGCGCTGCCGACGCCGGACGACCTGCCCGCGATCGACGAGTCGCCGGTGCGCTGCTTCGACGCCCGCGGCACCGACGCGATGGTCGCCGAGGTCGAGGCCGTCAAGGAGGCCGGTGACACGGTCGGCGGCGTCATCGAGGTGCTCGCCTACGGGCTCCCACCGGGCCTCGGCTCGCACGTGCACTGGGACCGCCGCCTCGACGCGCGCCTGGCCGCCGCCCTCATGGGCGTGCAGGCGATGAAGGGCGTGGAGATCGGCGACGGCTTCACCTCCGCGCAGCGCTGGGGTTCGCAGGCGCACGACGAGATCGACCGCGGCAGCGGCCCGGTCGGCGTGACGCGCCGCTCGAACCGCGCCGGTGGCCTCGAAGGCGGCATCACCAACGGCGAGATCCTGCGCGCCCGCGTGGCGATGAAGCCCATCTCGACGGTCCCGCGCGCACTGTCCACGGTGGACGTGCGCACCGGCGAGCCCGCCGTCGCGATCCACCAGCGTTCGGACGTCTGCGCCGTGCCGCGCGCCGGTGTCGTGCTGGAGTCCGTGGTGGCGCTGGTGCTGGCCGAGGCCGCGCTGGAGAAGTTCGGCGGCGACTCGCTCGACGAGACGCGCCGCAACGCCCACGCGTACCTCAAGGCCCTGGAAGCCCGCTGGGAGGGCATGTGAGCCCGCGCTACGTCGTGGTCGGCCCGCCCGGCGCGGGCAAGACCACGGTCAGCGAACTGCTGGCGGCACGCCTGGGCCTGCCGTTCCGCGACGCCGACGCGGACGTCGTCGCGCTGGCCGGCAAGCCCATCTCGGACATCTTCACCGACGACGGCGAGTCCGTTTTCCGTGCCATGGAAGAGGAAGCGGTCGCCAAGGCACTGGTCGAGCACGAGGGCGTGCTGGCGCTGGGCGGGGGAGCCGTGCTGTCCGCGGCGACCCGCGAGCGCCTCCAGGAGCACACCGTCGTGTTCCTGAACGTGGGCATGGCCGAGGGCGTGCGCCGCACCGGGCTGTCGTCCTCGCGGCCGTTGCTGTCCGGCATCAACCCGCGGGCCACGTTCAAGGCACTGCTGGACGCGCGCCTGCCGCTGTACCGCGAGGTCGCGACGATCGAGGTCCTGACGGATTCGCTGGACCCGGAACAGGTCACCGACGCGGTGATCGAGGGAGAGCAAGCATGACCGAGCCCGTGCGCATCCGGGTCGCCGCGGAGAAGGCCTACGACGTGGTGATCGGCCGCGGCCTGCTCGGCGACATCGTCGAGTTCCTCAGGAACACGGCGAAGATCGCGATCGTCCACCAGCCGACGCTGGCCGAGACGGCGAAGGTGCTGGTCGACGAGCTCAAGGCCGTGGGCGTCGACGCGCACCGCGTCGAGGTCCCCGACGCCGAGGACGGCAAGGACCTGGCCGTCGCCGGTTTCTGCTGGGACGTGCTGGGCAAGATCGGCCTGTCGCGCTCCGACGTCGTCGTGGGCCTGGGCGGCGGCGCGGTCACGGACCTGGCGGGCTTCGTCGCGTCCACCTGGATGCGCGGCGTGCGGCTGGTCAACATCCCGACGACGCTGCTCGGCATGGTCGACGCGGCCGTCGGCGGCAAGACCGGCATCAACACCGACGCCGGCAAGAACCTCGTCGGCACGTTCTACGAGCCGGACGCGATCTTCGTCGACCTCGCGACGCTGGAAACGCTGCCGCGCAACGAACTCATCGCCGGCATGGCCGAGATCGTGAAGGGCGGCTTCATCGCCGACCCGGTCATCCTCGACCTGATCGAGGCCGACCCCGCGCTCGCCCTCGACCCGACCGGCGAGGTGCTCGCCGAACTGGTCCGCCGCAAGATCCAGATCAAGGCCGACGTCGTCACCACGGACCTGCGCGAATCGAACCTGCGCGAGATCCTGAACTACGGCCACACCCTCGGCCACGCCATCGAACGCCGCGAGCGCTACCGCTGGCGTCACGGCGCCGCCATCAGCGTGGGCCTCGTCTTCGCCGCCGAACTGGCTCGCCTCACGGGCCGGCTGGACGACGAGACGGCCGACCGCCACAAGCGCGTGCTGCAGCTGCTCGGCCTGCCGACCTCCTACGACCCGGACGCCCTCCCGCAGCTCATGGAGGGCATGAAGGTCGACAAGAAGAACAAGGCGGGCGTGCTCCGCTTCGTCGTCCTCGACGGTCTCGCCAAGCCCGGCCGCCTCGAAGGCCCGGACCCGGCCCTGATCGCCGCCGCCTACTCGGCCGTCGCCGCCGAGCCGACCACCGGCTCCGGAAAGGTGCTGCTGTGAGGGTCCTCGTCCTCAACGGTCCGAACCTCGACCGCCTCGGCACCCGCGAGCCGGACGTCTACGGCCGCACCACCTACACCGACCTCGTCGACCTGTGCGTGGCCGAGGGCAAGGAACTCAACTTCGAGGTCGAGGTCCGCCAGACCGCCCACGAGGGCGAGATGGTCGCGTGGCTGCACGAGGCCGCCGACGCCTCCATCCCCGTGGTCCTCAACGGCGCCGCCTGGACGCACTACTCGATCGCGGTCCGCGACGCGTGCTCCCAGCTCACCGCGCCCCTGGTCGAGGTGCACATCTCGAACATCCACCAGCGCGAGGAGTTTCGGCACCACAGCGTCATCTCGGCCGTCGCGAGCGGCGTGATCGTGGGCCTGGGCGTCGAGGGCTACCTGCTGGCACTGCGCTGGCTGGCGCTCAAGCGCTAGTTCCGAGTCACGCCACCAGTTCAGCGGTGGCGCGTCCAGAGGTTCGTCTCCTCGTAGAGGCCCTGGTCGCGCTCCCGGTCGATCGCGACCAGGTCCAGCCCTCCCGCGACGACGTAGCGGCCGGTCTGCGGGAACGCCATGCCCGTCCACCGCTCCCACTGCGCGACGGTGCCGGTCACGACCATCGACCGGGGTGCCGAGCCGCTGGTGGGTGCGGATCCACGGGCGGAGGTGCAGGCCGTCCTCGCGGGTCCACCGCTGGAAGTCCTCCATCGGCGTCAGCGGGCAGGTCGCCTTGAGCGTCGGCCGGACCCCGCCGCCGGTGCGGCCGGTCCGCACAGGGTGTCCGGCTCGATCCCGGCCTCGTGCTCGGTGACCGCCGCGGCCAGGGCGCCGTCGTACCCTCCGTCCGGCAGCGTCGAGGTCTCGCCGTCCCGGCTCGGCGCCACCGCGAGCACGGTGTCGGCGTCATCGAGCAGCAGCGCGTCTTAGCGCGGGAAGTACTCCGCCACGGCGTCGCGGGGATCTGGCCGCGCAGGACGAACGGTGGCCAGCCGTCCCGGAGCGAGGTCTGGGCAGGGCTCTGGAGGTCGGGCCGCCCGCCGTTCGAGACGATCTTCACGAGCCGATCGCAGGAGCCAGGGGAGCGCGGAATGCTGCATCACGTCGAACTGTGGGTGCCTGATCTCGCGCGTGCGGAGGCCACGTTCGGGTGGATCTTCACCGAACTGGGCTGGACCGAGCACCAGCGCTGGAGCGCCGGCGTCAGCTGGAAGCTCGGCGAGACCTACGTCGTGGCCGAGCGGTCCCCGGCCATGACCGGCCCGCACGACCGGATGAAGGCGGGACTCAACCACCTCGCCCTGCACGCCGGCACCCGCGAGGACGTCGACCGGCTGACCCGGGAATCCGAGGCGCACGGCTGGAGACTCATGTTCGCGGACAGGCACCCTCACGCGGGAGGACCGGACCACTACGCGGCGTTCCTGGAGAACCAGGACGGCTTCGAAATCGAGCTGGTCGCCACCTGAACGTGTCTGACAGACATCTGAACGTGTCAAGATGCTGATCGTGCCGAGACTGTGGATCGCCGCGTTCGCCCTGCTCCTGGCCGGGTGTGCCACCGCGCCGGAGCCCGCGCCCGTCAGCAGCGAGACGACGACGGCCGGCGGCGAGCGGCTGTCCGATCAGGACCTGCAGGCGAAGTGGTGGACGTGGGCGGCGTCGAGTCCGGAGAACCGCAACCCCGTGGTCGACGACACCGGGCAGTGGTGCGCGGAGAACCAGCCGCAGGACGTGTGGTTCTTCGCCGGCACGTTCGGCGGCGCCGTGGACCGCAGGTGCCGGGTGCCCGCCGGTCGCCCGCTCGCCGGTCCCGCGATCACTCTCGCCTCCACGGACGCGAACTGCGCGACGTTCATGGCGGCAGCCAAGGGCTCGGTGACCCTCGACGGGCAGTTGGTGGAGCTGCGCCGGATCGCGCCGGTCGCGATCACCTACCAGGCCGCGCGCGACAACGTGGTGGGACAGCGCGAGGGACGCGTGCCTGCGCAGGGCTGCGGACTGTGGGCGTGGATCCCGCCGCTCAACCCTGGTGAGCACGAGCTGCTGGTCAAGGGCGAGTCGGGCACCTTCAGCAACTCGGCGCGCTACCTGCTGCTCGTCAGCTCCTCGGACTAGCCGGGTCCTTGCCGGCCAGGAACCCGCCCAGCAGCATTCCCAGCCCGGCGGGGGCGAGCACGAGCAACGCCGTGAACGCCGCTCCGCCCGTCAGCGCCACCCACAGCGCCTCCTGCCCGGTCTGGTCGACCAGCAACGCCGACCCGATCACGCCCAGCGCGCCCGCGAACGGGCCCGCGATCAGCGCCGCGATGAACCACTGCATGCCGCGCCCCTCCATCTCGCGCGCCGTGTCGACGGCGCCCCAGATGACCGCGGCGGCGATCAGAAGCCCGATCGCGATCGGGCGGACCGAGGAGGCCTCGGGGCTGCGCACGCCCACGGCCGCCACGCCGGTCTGCACGGCTCCATGGAGGAGCCCCATCCACAACGCACGGACGAACCAAGGACGCATGCGGACAGCTTAGGACTGGCCGTACGCTGCGAGACATGTCGTCGTACGCCGCACGCCGAACCGCCCTCCGTCAGGAGCTCCAGGCCACGAACCTGGACGCGCTGCTCGTCACGAACCTGTTGAACGTCCGGTACCTCACCGGGTTCACCGGATCCAACGCCGCCGTCCTGGTCGACGCGGCCGGCGACGACACCACGGTGTTCTGCACCGACGGCCGTTATCTCACCCAGTCGGCGAAGCAGGTGCCCGACCTGGAACGGCTGATCGACCGGCCGTGCGACACCGCGCTGGCCCAGCGCGCGAAGGGCAGGCTCGGGTTCGAGAGCAACCAGGTGACGGTCGACGGCCTGGACGAGCTGACCGCCGCCGCGGGCAAGGCGGAACTGGTGAAGGCCGGAGGCCTGGTCGAGAAGCTGCGGCTGGTCAAGGACGAGGTCGAGATCGAGGCGCTGCGGATGGCGTGCGCGGCGGCAGACCGCGCCCTCGGGGCGTTGATCGGCCACGGCGGGTTGCGCGCCGGCCGCACCGAACGCGAAGTCGCGCGCGAGCTGGAGAGCCGCATGCTCGACCACGGCGCGGAGGGCCCGTCGTTCTCCTCGATCGTGGCGTTCGGCGCGAACTCGGCCGTGCCGCACCACTCGCCGACGGACGCGACCCTGCACGTGGGCGACCTCATCAAGCTCGACTTCGGCGCACTGGTCGACGGCTACCACTCCGACATGACCCGCACGCTCGTCCTCGGCAAGCCCGCGGACTGGCAGCGCGACCTGTACGACCTGGTCGCGCGGTCGCAGGCGGCGGGCCGCAACGCGCTCACGCCGGGCGCGCGGGTGAGCGACGTCGACCACGCGTCCCGCGAGGTGATCGAGAAGGCCGGGCACGGGAACGAGTTCCTGCACGGCCTCGGCCACGGGGTCGGGCTGGAGATCCACGAGGCACCGGCGTTGTCGAAGGCGGGTGCCGGTACACTTTCGGCCGGTATGGCGGTCACCGTCGAGCCCGGCGTCTACTTGTCGGGGCGGGGCGGGGTCCGCATCGAGGACACCCTCGTGGTCCGCGAGAGCGGGCCGGAGCTCCTCACCCTGACCACGAAAGAACTCGTGGTCGTCTGACACCCCCGTCCTACACAGGAGAAATCCCACCGTGGCCACCACGAACGACCTGAAGAACGGCCTGGTGCTGAACCTCGACGGCCAGCTCTGGACCGTCACCGCGTTCCAGCACGTCAAGCCCGGCAAGGGTGGCGCCTTCGTGCGCACGACCCTCAAGCACGTGCTGACCGGGAAGGTCGTCGACAAGACCTTCAACGCGGGCACCAAGGTCGAGACCGCCACCGTGGACAAGCGCGGCATGACCTTCCTGTACAAGGAAGGCACCGACTTCATCTTCATGGACGGCGACACCTACGACCAGATCCCGGTCTCGGCCGAGACGGTCAGCGACGCCGCGAACTACCTGCTGGAGAACCAGGAGGCGATGGTCGCCACGCACGAGGGCGTCCCGCTGTTCGTCGAGCTCCCGACGTCGGTCGAGCTCATCATCGAGCACACCGACCCCGGCCTGCAGGGCGACCGCTCCACCGGTGGCACCAAGCCCGCCCGCCTGGAGACCGGCGCCGAGATCCAGGTCCCGCTGTTCGTCACGACCGGCGAGAAGATCAAGGTCGACACCCGCGACGGCCGCTACCTCGGCCGCATCAGCGACAAGTCCTGATGGGTGCTCGGAGCAAGGCCCGCAAGCGCGCGGTCGACTTCCTCTACGAAGCCGACCTGCTGGGCAGCGACGCGGTGACGTTGCTGGCCTCGCGCGTCGGGTCTCCCGACGTGCCGCCGGTGAACGACTACACGGTGACGCTCGTCGAGGGCGTCACCGCACACCGGTCGCGCATCGACGACCTCATCTCGGAGCACGCCGAGGGCTGGACCCTGCAGCGCATGCCGGCGGTCGACCGCGCGATCCTGCGCCTCGGCCTGTACGAGCTGCTGTGGGCGACCGACGTGCCGGACGCGGTCGCGATCGACGAGGCCGTGGAGCTCGCCAAGGGCCTGTCCACGGACGACTCGCCGCGGTTCGTGAACGGTGTGCTCGGCCGGATCGCGGTCATCGCGGACCAGTTGCGCGCGGTTCTGTAAGTACTGCCACCTCGGGGGTCACATCAACGATGTTGATGTGACCCCCGAGGTTTTGGCATTGGACGTCATACGAGCGCTGCCCCAGGCTTCAGGTCATGAACCTGCAGACCTTCCTCGGCGACGTGGCGTCGATCGTGGCCGCCTCCGACGACGAGCACGAGATCACCAAACGGGTCGCGGACCGACTGTCCGCGTTGCTGGACAGCGGGTATCGCCTCCCGCCCGAACTCACCCGCCCGTCGCCCGACCACCACGTCAACTACCCGCTGCACCTCGCAACCGGCTGGTGCGTCGCCGTCGTCGTGTGGGCGCCGGGTCAGCGCACGCCCGTGCACGGCCATGAGACGTGGGGCGTCGTCGGCATCTACTCCGGCGCCGAACGCGAGATCCGCTACGCCAAGCCCACCGGACCAGGCCCCCTGGTCGAGCTGGGCGAACAGGTCTTCCGGCGCGGCGAGGTCACCGTGTGCTGCACGACCGACGACGATGTTCACTCGGTCGTGGCCGAATCCGACGAACCGACCATCGGCATCCACGTCTACGGCGCCGACATCGGCACCGTCGAACGCCGCCGCTACGACCCGGCGACCGGCGAGGTGCAGTGGTTCGCCGGCGGCTGGCACACCCCTTAGGACCGGGCCCAGCCGCGCCGCTCGCCCTCGTTGATCAGCTCCAGCGCCGCTTCCCAGAGCTTCGTCGAGCCCTCGCCGATCACGGCCTTGCGCGCACGCACGTCCTCCGCGGTCACGCCGGGCGTCCGCCAGGTGCCGCCCTTCGCCATCCAGTTGAGCAGCAACGGTTGCAGCCGGTCCATGGCCTTCGCGAACCGCGCCTCGGGCGTCGACCGCGCCTCGAACTCGTCCCACAACGCCCTCAGCGCGCGGCCCGAGTCCTCGGGCAGGATGCCGAACAGCCGGTCGGCGGCGGCCTCCTCGCGTTCCTGCTGGCTCTCGCCCAGTTCGGTGTCGTAGATCGGCGTGTCACCCGCGTAGATCTCGACCAGGTCATGCACGACCACGAGCTTCATCGTGTGGCCGACGTCGATCGGTTCGTCGGCGTACTCGGCGAGAGTCAGCACCATCAGCGCGAGGTGCCACGAGTGCTCCGCGTCGTTCTCCCGCCGGTCCACCGCCGCCAGAGGGGAGGCGCGCAGCACGGTCTTGAGCCGGTCGACCTCGATCAGGAACGTGAGGTGCTCGCGCAGCGGTGAGTCCACACCGGACGGCAGCGGGTTCTGATCGGCGAGAAGTCCTGCGTCGGAAGGGGTCACGTTGCCGGGATTCTACCGATCGGCCAGGAACTCCTCCCACGTCCGGGCGCCGTGGTCGCCGTCCAGCGTCAGGTTCTGCCCGGCCCGGTAGGCCTTCCCGGCCTTGCCCGGCAGCGGCATCGGCACGGTGAGGCGGCACTTGCCCGTGGCCGACAGGTAGTCCCGCACGAGCTGCCCCATCTCGTAGACCGCGGGTCCGGCGATGTCCGTGACGCGTCCGGCGGGCGAACCGAGCGCCAGCTCGACGATGCGCGCGGCCACGTCGCGAGCGTCGACCGGCTGCAGCCGCATGCCCGGCACCGGCACGATCGGCAGCTTCACCAGGCCTCGCACCATGGTCAGCGTCAGGTCGTGGAACTGGGCCGCGCGCAGGATCGTGAACGGGATTCCCGAGTCCGCGATCGCCTGCTCGCAGGCGAGTTTCGTGCGCAGCCACGCCAGCGGCACGGTGTCCGCGCCGATCACCGAGATGTAGACGAGGTGACGGACGCCGGCGCACGCCGCGAGCAGGTTGCGGGTCGCCACGTCGTCGCCCTTCTGCCCACCGGCCAGGTGCACCACGACGTCGGCGTCGATCTGCGGGACGTCACCGGCGAGCAGGTCGCAGGCGATGTCCCCGTGCCTGCTCAGGGTCACGACGTCCGCGCCGGTGTCGCGCAGCGACGCGACCACGTGCCTGCCGAGGGTGCCGGTGCCGCCTGTCACGAGGATCTTCATGATTACTCTCCCGAATGAGTCGTTGCCCGGTCGACCCGGCAGCGCTCGGGAACGTGACAGGGTGTGTGCCAGGCCACAGGGGAAGTCGTGATCGCGCAGTTCGAGCAGGAGCGCACGAGGTTGCGCGCCATCGCCCACCGCATGCTCGGGTCGTTCGCCGAGGCCGACGACGCGCTGCAGGACGCCTGGCTCCGCGTCGAGCGCGCCGACACGAGCGAGATCGACAACCCGGCCGCGTGGCTCACGACCGTCGTCGGGCGGGTCTGCCTGAACATGCTGCGCGACCGGCGGGAGCACGCGTTCGAGATGCCCGATCCCGTGATCGAGACGGGGGAGGAGCCCGAGCAGCAGGCCGTCGCGAAGGACCAGGTCGGGCTCGCGATGCTGATCGTGCTGGACTCGCTCAAGCCCGACGAGCGGCTGGCGTTCGTGCTGCACGACCTGTTCGCCGTGCCGTTCGACGACATCGCGCCGTTGATCGACAAGACCCCGGCCACGGCGCGTCAGCTCGCGAGCAGGGCCCGCAAGCGCGTGCAGGACCGGCCGCAGCCGAACGTCGCCCTGCCTCAGCAGCGCGAGGTGGTGCGGGCGTTCCTCAGGGCGTCACGGGAAGGCGATCTGGAAGGCCTGGTCGCGGTGCTGCACCCGGACGCCGTGTTGCGCGCGGGCGACCTGCGGATCGTCGGCGGGCGGACGGTCGCGGGCCGTGCGAGCCTGTTCCGGAAGTACGCCTCGATGGCGGCCGTCGAGTTCGCGGTCGTCGGCGATGAGATCGGCTTCGTCACGAGGGTGGACGGCGTGCCGTTCTCGATCATGGCGTTCACGGTGCGCGACGACCGGATCGTCGCGATCCACGTGATCCAGGACCAGAAGCAGCTCGCCGCGCTTGTTCCGTGAGCGATACCACTGCTGTCACTGGTCACGTCGAACGCCCGCCAGGTGTCCAGTGGAACTGGGCGCTCGAGTGAAGGGGACCAACGATGATCGGGGAGTTGGACCAGGGGGACGGACTCGCCTACCGGATGCTCGGTCGGTTCGCCGAAGCGGCGGACGCGGTGAGAGAGGCGCGACGCAAGATCGAGAAGTCCGGTGAGCCGGGCTGGCTGGGCACGGTCGTCGCACGGGTGAGCCTCACGATGCTGCGCGTGCGCGCCAAGAACGGCTTCGAGATGCCGGACCCGGTCGTGAGCACGGGACCGAACCACGAACCCGGCCTCGGCGTGCTGACCGCACTCGACGCGCTGACCCCCGACGAACGCGTCGCGTACGTCCTGCACGACATGTTCCAGGAGCCGTTCGAGCAGGTGGCGCCGCTGATCGGCCGCACACCGCTCGGTGCGCTGCAGGTGGAGGCACGGGCGCGCAAACGGGTGGCGGGCAGACCGGTGTCCGATGTGGACCTGGCAGGGCAGCGCGAGGTCGTCGACGCGTTCATGGCGGGCAAGGACGTGCTGGACGCGGACGTGACGCTGCGCTCGGAGGAGATCTGGCTGCGGGGCGCCGGCATGGTCGCGCCCAAGATCGCGGCGATGCGGGCGGCGCCGTGCATGGACCCCGCGGTCGTCGGTGGCGAGGCCGGACTGGTGTCGACAGTGGACGGTCAGCCGGTCGCACTGGTGGCGTTCACGGTGCGCGAGCGGAAGATCGCGGCGATCCACGCGATCACCGACCGGGAGCACGTCCGGCGGCTGTTCTCACCCGAATGACCTGAAGAACGCACATGGCTCCCTCGAACGTCCTCAGGGCGACAAGCAGGACGTCGGGGAGCCATGAACGGCGTGTGAAGCTCAGTCTTCCTTCGCGGGACGGGCCTCGGGAGGCAGCACGCCCCAGTCGATGAGCTGCTCGGTGAGCTCGCCCGGCGTCATGTCGTAGATGATCGCGAGCGAACGCAGGTCCTCGGTGCGGATGGAGAGCACCTTGCCGTTGTAGTCACCGCGCTGCGACTGGATGGTCGCCGCGTAGCGGGCCAGCGGACCGACCTTCTCGACCGGCAGCTGCTGCAGCCGTTCGAGGTTGATCACGATCTTGGTGGCCGGCTCGGCACCGGAGGGCACGCGGCCCTCGGGCAGGAGCTCAGCGACGGGAACGCCGTAGAAGTCGGCCAGCTCGGCCAGCTTCTGCACGGTCACCGCGCGGTCACCGCGTTCGTAGGAGCCGACGACCACGGCCTTCCAGCGACCGCCGGACTTCTGCTCGACGCCGTGCAGGGACAGACCCTGCTGCTGGCGGATAGCGCGGAGCTTGGCCCCCAGCGCCTTGGCGTAGTCGCCCATGTGGCGGTTCTCCGTTCATTCGCCCCGTCAGCTGTACCGGCGTGCTGCGGGGAGGCTTCGATCGATACGCAGAGTAATGATTACTCGCCGTGGTCGGCAGGTCAAGCTGATCTCAAGGAGAGACGCGCGCCACGCCTGGCCTACCACTCGGATGGTTGACCGTCCGTAGGTGATACCGTGCAGGTCAGCCTAGTTGTCACTAGGTGTCCGACGTCCTTTAAGGACCCGTCCAGTGAGGCGGGGAAGGAGGTCCAGCCGTGGCGTCACGTCAACGTGGCGCGACGGATCCGGCCGGGGATCGCGAGATTCTCTCGGCCGGTGACGTCGCGCGCACTGTCGCCCGAATGGCCCATCAGATCATCGAGAAGACCGCACTCGATGCACCCAGCGCACCCGACGTCGTCTTGATGGGTATTCCCAGCCGGGGAGCCCCCCTCGCACGACGTCTAGCCGCTAAGATCGCCGAATTTTCCGGCCGGACGGTGCACGAGGGCACGCTCGACATCACCCTCTACCGCGACGACCTGCGCAGAGGCCCCACGCGGCCGCTGGAGGCCACGAAGCTGCCCGAGGGCGGCATCGACGACAGGCTGGTCGTTCTCGTGGACGACGTGCTGTTCTCCGGCCGCACGATCCGCTCCGCCCTCGACGCGCTGCGCGACCACGGCCGGCCCCGTGCCGTCCAGCTCGCCGTGCTCGTCGACCGCGGCCACCGCGAACTGCCGATCCGGGCGGACTACGTGGGCAAGAACCTGCCGACGTCCAAGACCGAGGACGTCGTCGTGATGCTGGAAGAGTTCGACGGCCGCGACGGAGTGGTGCTGAAGTGAAGCACCTGCTCTCCACCGACGGCCTCGACCGCGACCAGGCGATCGCGATCCTCGACACCGCGGACCGGCTGAAGCAGGCGCTGCTCGGCCGCGAGGTCCGCAAGCTGCCGACGCTGCGCGGCCGCACGGTGATCACGATGTTCTACGAGAACAGCACGCGCACGCGGGTGTCGTTCGAGATCGCCGGCAAGTGGATGTCCGCGGACGTGATCAACGTCAGCAGCTCTGGTTCCAGCGTCAGCAAGGGCGAGTCGCTGCGCGACACCGCGCTGACCCTGCAGGCCGCGGGCGCCGACTGCGTGATCGTGCGCCACCCGGCGTCCGGTGCCGCGCACCGCCTCGCGGGCTGGCTCAAGCACACCAGCACCTCTGTGGTGAACGCCGGCGACGGCATGCACGAGCACCCCACGCAGGCGTTGCTCGACGCCGCCACGCTGCGCGACCGCCTGGGCAGCCTCGACGGCCGCCGCGTCGCGATCGTCGGTGACGTCCTGCACAGCCGCGTCGCCCGGTCGAACGTGCACCTGCTGACCACGCTCGGTGCCGAGGTCACGCTGGTCGCCCCGCCGACCCTGCTGCCCACCGGCGTCGAGAAGTGGCCGGTCACGGTCTCGCACGAGATCGACTCCGAGCTCGCCTCGCAGGACGCGGTGATGTTGCTGCGCGTGCAGGCCGAGCGGATGACCGGCGGGTTCTTCCCGAGCTCGCGCGAGTACTCGATCGCGTACGGGCTCAACGAGCGCCGCCTGAAGCTCCTTCCAGAACACGCCGTAGTGCTGCACCCCGGCCCGATGCTGCGCGGCATGGAGATCGCCTCCGTCGTCGCCGACAGCCCGCAGGCCGCGATCACCGAGCAGGTCCGCAACGGTGTCCACGTGCGCATGGCCGTGCTGTACCACCTGCTTGCCCACGAGGAGGAAACCGCGTGAACCCCTTGCTTCTCAAGGGAGTACGGCCCTACGGCGAGGGTGAACCGATCGACCTGCTGATCCGCGACGGCGTGATCGCAGAAGGCACGGACGAGAACGCCGAAGTCATCGAAGGCAACGGGGCGGTTCTGCTGCCCGGTTTCGTCGACCTGCACACCCACCTGCGTGAGCCGGGCCGCGAGGACACCGAGACCATCGAGACCGGCTCCAAGGCCGCCGCACTCGGTGGCTACACGGCCGTTTTCGCGATGGCCAACACGGATCCGGTCGCCGACAACGCCGTCATCGTCGAGCACGTCGCCCGCCGCGGCCAGGAGGTCGGCCTGGTCGACGTCCACCCGGTCGGCGCCGTCACCGTCGGCCTCAAGGGCGAGAAGCTCGCCGAGCTCGGCACGATGGCGAAGTCCAAGGCGAACGTCCGCGTCTTCTCCGACGACGGCCATTGCGTGCACGACCCGCTGATCATGCGCCGGGCCCTCGAGTACTCGAAGTCGCTCAACGCCGTGATCGCCCAGCACGCCGAGGAACCGCGCCTCACGGTCGGTGCCCAGGCGCACGAGGGCGAGAACGCGTCGCGCCTCGGTCTGCAGGGCTGGCCGGCGGCGGCCGAGGAGTCGATCGTCGCCCGCGACTGCATCCTCGCGAAGCAGGTCGACGCGAGGCTGCACGTCTGCCACGTCAGCACCACCGGCACGGCGGACGTCCTGAAGTGGGCCAAGGCCCGCGGCACCAAGGTGTCCGCCGAGGTCACCCCGCACCACCTGATCCTGACCGACGACCGGCTCAGCACCTACGACCCGGTCAACAAGGTCAACCCGCCGCTGCGCACCCAGTCCGACGTGGACGCGTTGCGGCAGGCGCTCGCGGACGGCACGATCGACTGCGTCGCCACGGACCACGCCCCGCACGCGATCCAGGACAAGGACTGCGAGTGGTCGGCGGCCCGTCCGGGCATGCTCGGCCTGCAGACCGCGCTCGGCATCGTCGTCGAGACGATGGTGCGGACCGGCCTGCTGGACTGGCGCGGCGTCGCGCGGGTGATGAGCGAGAAGCCCGCCGAGATCGCCGGCCTGACCGACCAGGGCCGCCCGATCGCGGTCGGCGAGCCCGCGAACCTCGTGCTGGTCGACCCGGACGCGTCTTGGACGGTGAACGGCGCACAGCTCGCGAGCATCGCGGGCAACACCCCGTTCGAGGGCATGGAACTGCCTGCCGCGGTGACGGCCACCATCTTGCGTGGCCGGGTGACCGCACTGGCGGGGAGGATTGCGGAATGACGCGCATTCTCCTTTCCCTGGCGGTTTTCGTCTTCTTCGCCCTGTGCGTCTACGGCATGTGGCACGGCTGGAGGCGACGCCAGCGCGCGCAGGCCGACCTCCCCGCGTTCCCCTCGACCCCGGCCGCCCTGGGCACGCCGACGCTCACGACCACGGGCGTCTACATCGGAACGACGAACGCGGGCAACTGGCAGGACCGCGTCCAGGTCGGGGACATCGGCTTCCGCGCGGAGGCCGCGCTGAGCCTGGTTCCGGAGGGCGTCGCCATCGAACGCGTCGGCGCGTCACCGATCTTCATCCCCGCCGGGTCCATCCGGGACGCCCGCACGGACCGCGGCCTGGCCGGGAAGGTCATGTTCAGCGAAGAGGGCCTGCTGGTGGTCCAGTGGGAGAACGAAGGCCACCTCTTCGACACCGGATTCCGCGGTGACGACAAGGACGTTTACGACGAATGGGTCGCGGCTCTGAGCCAGAACCCGATCAACACGGAGGGCAAGGCGTGACGAACGCGGCATTGGTGCTGGAAGACGGACGTGTCTTCCGCGGTGAGGCGTACGGAGCGACCGGCGTCTCGCTCGGCGAGGTCGTGTTCTCCACGGCCATGACCGGGTACCAGGAAACCCTGACCGACCCCTCCTACCACCGCCAGATCGTGGTGCAGACCGCGCCGCAGATCGGCAACACCGGCTGGAACGACGAGGACGACGAGTCCTCGAGGATCTGGGTCGCCGGCTACGTGGTCCGCGACCCGGCGCGCACGCCGTCGAACTGGCGCTCCCGGCGCGGCCTCGACGAGGAACTGACGAACCAGGGCGTGGTCGGCATCGCGGGCCTCGACACCCGCACCCTGACCCGCCACATCCGCGAGCGGGGCGCGATGCGCGCCGGGGTGTTCTCGGGTTCCGGGCTCACCGACGACGCGTCGATGGTCGAGCAGGTCAAGGCCTCGGCGGAGATGGTGGGCGCGAACCTCGCGGTCGACGTCACCACGTCGAAGCCGTACGTGGTGGAAGCCATCGGTGAGAAGAAGTTCACCGTCGCGGCGCTCGACCTGGGCATCAAGTCGAACACCCCGCGGATGATGGCGGCGCGCGGCATCGAGGTGCACGTGCTGCCGCTCACCAGCTCGTTCGAGGACATCCTCAAGGTCGGCCCCGACGGCCTGTTCCTCTCGAACGGTCCTGGCGACCCCGCCACGCAGGATCACGCGATCGCGCTGACGAAGGAGGCGCTGGGTCGCAAGCTGCCGCTGTTCGGCATCTGCTTCGGCAACCAGATCCTCGGCCGCGCGGTCGGCCGCGGGACGTACAAGATGCGCTACGGCCACCGCGGCATCAACATCCCGGTCATCGACGTGACCACCGGCAAGGTCGCCATCACCTCGCAGAACCACGGGTTCGCGCTGGAGGGCACGCCCGGTGAGGAGTTCTCCTCGGAGTTCGGCCGCGCCGTGCTGTCGCACTACTGCCCGAACGACGGCACCGTCGAGGGTGTCCGGCTGCTCGACGCGCCGGCGTTCTCCGTGCAGTACCACCCCGAGGCCGCGGCGGGCCCGCACGACGCCGCGCCCCTGTTCGACGACTTCGTGACGCTGATGAATGAGGCCCGCTGATGCCGAAGAGGACTGATCTCAAGCACATCCTGGTCATCGGCTCCGGTCCGATCGTCATCGGTCAGGCCTGCGAGTTCGACTACTCCGGCACCCAGGCGTGCCGGGTGCTGCGCGAAGAGGGCATCCGGGTCAGCCTGGTGAACTCCAACCCGGCGACGATCATGACGGACCCCGAGTTCGCGGACGCCACCTACATCGAGCCGATCACGGCCGAGTTCGTGGAGAAGGTCATCGCGCAGGAGCGCCCGGACGCGATCCTGGCGACGCTGGGCGGCCAGACGGCGCTCAACACCGCCATCGCGCTGCACGAGCGCGGTGTGCTGGAGAAGTACAACGTCGAGCTGATCGGCGCGGACATCGACGCCATCCAGCGCGGTGAGGACCGGCAGATCTTCAAGGACCTGGTGCGGGGCATCGGTTCCGAGGTCCCGCGCTCCGCCGTCTGCAAGTCGATGGACGAGGTGCGCAAGACCGTCGCCGACCTCGGCCTGCCGGTCGTCATCCGCCCGTCGTTCACCATGGGCGGCCTGGGTTCCGGCATGGCGTACACGCCAGAGGAGCTGGAGCGGCTCGCGGCGATCGGCCTGGAGGAGTCCCCGGTCACCGAGGTGCTCATCGAGGAGAGCGTGCTCGGGTGGAAGGAGTACGAGCTCGAGCTGATGCGCGACCGCAACGACAACGTCGTCGTCATCTGCTCGATCGAGAACATCGACCCGATGGGCGTCCACACGGGTGACTCGGTGACGGTCGCGCCCGCGATGACGCTGACCGACCGCGAGTACCAGCACATGCGCGACGTCGGCATCCAGGTCATCCGCGAGGTCGGCGTCGACACCGGTGGCTGCAACATCCAGTTCGCGATCCACCCGGACACCGGCCGCATGGTCGTCATCGAGATGAACCCGCGGGTGTCGCGGTCCTCCGCGCTGGCGTCCAAGGCGACGGGCTTCCCGATCGCCAAGATCGCCGCGAAGCTCGCCATCGGCTACACGCTCGACGAGATCACCAACGACATCACGGGGGAGACCCCGGCGTCGTTCGAGCCGTCGCTCGACTACGTGGTCGTGAAGGCGCCGCGGTTCGCGTTCGAGAAGTTCCCCGGCGCTGACCCGACGCTGACGACCACGATGAAGTCGGTCGGCGAGGCCATGTCGATCGGCCGGAACTTCGTGGAGGCACTGGGTAAGGCGCTGCGTTCGCTGGAAACGAAATCGGTCGGTTTCTGGACCCAGCCGGACCCGGAGGGCACTACTCTGGAGTCCACTCTGAAGCAGTTGGAGCGCGGCCACGACGGGCGCCTCTACACGGTCGAGCGTGCTCTTCGGCTCGGCGCGTCCATTGAGGACGTGTACAACGCGTCGAAGATCGACCCGTGGTTCATCGAGCAGATCGCGTGGCTCGGCACGTTGCGGCAGGAGCTGCTGGACGCTCCTGTCCTCGACGAACCGTTGCTGCGCAAGGCGAAGCGCGCTGGACTCTCCGACCGGCAGATCGCGGTGCTGCGGTCCGAGCTGGCCGGTGAGGACGGCGTGCGCACGTTGCGGCACCGCCTGGGCGTGCGGCCGGTCTACAAGACGGTCGACACGTGCGCGGCGGAGTTCAAGTCCGAGACGCCGTACCACTACTCCGCGTACGAGCTCGACCCCCAGGCCGAGACCGAGGTCGCGGAGCAGCGCGAGAAGCCCAAGGTGCTGATCCTCGGCTCCGGGCCGAACCGCATCGGCCAGGGCATCGAGTTCGACTACTCGTGCGTGCACGCGGCGATGGCGTTGCGGGCGGCCGGGTACGAGACCGTGATGGTCAACTGCAACCCGGAGACGGTGTCGACGGACTACGACACGTCGGACCGCCTGTACTTCGAGCCGCTGACGTTCGAGGACGTGCTGGAGGTCGTGCACTCCGAGCAGCGCTCCGGCACCGTCGCGGGCGTGATCGTCCAGCTCGGCGGCCAGACGCCGCTGGGCCTGGCGCAGCGCCTGTCCGACGCCGGTGTGCCCGTCGTCGGCACGACGCCCGAGGCGATCCACCTCGCCGAGGACCGCGGCCAGTTCGGCAAGGTGCTGAACGAGGCCGGCCTGCCCGCGCCGAAGTTCGGCACGGCCACGTCCTTCAGCGAGGCCAAGGAGATCGCGGACGAGATCGGCTACCCGGTCCTCGTGCGCCCCTCCTACGTGCTCGGCGGTCGCGGCATGGAGATCGTGTACGACGAGGAGTCGCTGTCGGGCTACATCGCCCGCGCGACCGAGGTGACGCCCGAGCACCCGGTGCTGGTCGACCGGTTCCTCGACGACGCCATCGAGATCGACGTCGACGCGCTGTGCGACGGCGAGGAGGTGTTCATCGGCGGCGTGATGGAGCACATCGAGGAAGCCGGTGTGCACTCCGGCGACTCGTCGTGCGCGCTGCCGCCCATCACCCTCGGCGCCTCCGACATCGAGAACGTCCGCCGCTCCACCGAGGCCATCGCCAAGGGCATCGGCGTGAAGGGGCTCCTGAACGTCCAGTACGCGCTCAAGGACGACGTGCTGTACGTCCTGGAGGCAAACCCGCGTGCGTCGCGCACGGTGCCGTTCGTGTCCAAGGCGACGGCGGTGTCGATGGCCAAGGCCGCGTCCCGCGTGATGCTCGGCGCCACGATCGCGGAACTGCGCGTGGAGGGCATCCTGCCGGCCACCGGTGACGGAGCCCGGCTGCCCGAGCACGCGCCGGTCGCGGTGAAGGAGGCGGTCATGCAGTTCCACCGCTTCCGCACGCCCGAGGGCCACGGCGTGGACTCGTTGCTGGGCCCGGAGATGAAGTCCACCGGCGAGGTCATGGGCATCGACTCGTCGTTCGGCAAGGCGTTCGCGAAGTCGCAGACGGCCTCGTACGGCTCGCTGCCGACGTCGGGCAAGGTGTTCGTGTCGTTCGCGAACCGCGACAAGCGCGCGATGATCTTCCCGGTCAAGCGCCTGGCCGACCTCGGGTTCCAGATCCTCGCGACGTCCGGCACCGCGGAGGTGCTGAAGCGCAACGGGATCGCGTGCACCGAGGTGCGCAAGCACTTCGAGGGCGAGGGCAACGTCGTCGACATGATCCTGGCCGGCGAGATCGACATGATCTTCAACACGCCGTACGGCAACAGCGGCCCGCGCATCGACGGCTACGAGATCCGGACCGCCGCCGTGGCGAAGGACATCCCTTGTGTGACCACGATCCAGGGCGCCGCCGCGGCCGTGCACGGCATCGAGGCGCTCATCCAGGGGGACATCGGCGTCCAGCCGCTGCAGGCCCTCCAGGCCGCTCTGCGGGGTGACAAGTGACCTTCGGCGACAAGCTCGCGAAAGCCGTTGAGGCGTACGGACCTCTGTGCGTCGGGATCGACCCGCACCCGAGCCTGCTGGAGGCGTGGGGCCTGTCCCCGACCGCCGAGGGCCTCGAACGGTTCGCCCTGACGGCCGTGGAGGCGTTCGGCGGCAAGGTGGCGATGGTGAAGCCGCAGGCGGCGTTCTTCGAGGCCTACGGGTCGCGTGGGGTCGCCGTGCTGGAGCGGGTGATCGCGGAGCTGCGCGGCTCGGGCACGCTGGTGCTCGTGGACGCCAAGCGTGGCGACATCGGCTCGACGATGGCCGCCTACGCCCAGGCGTACCTGGGCGACGGCTCGCCGCTCGCCGGTGACGCCGTCACGGTCTCTCCGTTCCTGGGCTTCGGGTCGCTGCAGCCCGCGCTCGACACGGCGCGGGCGACGGGCAGGGGCGTGTTCGTGCTCGCCCTCACCTCGAACCCCGAAGGCGCGCAGGTCCAGCGGTCGGTTGCGCCGGACGGGCGAACCGTGGCGCAGACGATCATCGATTTCGCCACCGCTCGGAATTCAGGCATTTCCCCGTGCGGCGATGTTGGTCTCGTCGTGGGTGCCACGATCGGGGAAACGGATGTAGACCTCTCCGGGTTCAACGGACCGATCCTGGCGCCCGGTTTCGGCGCTCAGGGCGGCTCCGTGGCCGATCTAAAACGGCTCTTCGGACCCGACATGCGCAACGTCTTTCCGACTTCTTCACGAGATGTTCTCAAGCACGGCCCGGACGTGTCGTCGCTGGTCAGCGCGGTGCAGAGGGTCCAGCGGAGCCTCTGAGGAGGGGCGCGCCACGCCTTTTGGGGTGTGGCGCGCTCACCAGGGCAAACATGTGTTGGTAGGGTCCACGCCACCGGCTGCCCCGCTGGTCACCGGCCTCATAGCACACCTAGAGTGGGCGATGAGTTGCCGGAGGGCGGTGATCAGGCCGCCGGAGGGTTTGGTACTACTAC
Organism: Lentzea sp. NPDC102401; assembly: GCF_044765805.1. Classification (NCBI taxonomy): domain Bacteria; kingdom Bacillati; phylum Actinomycetota; class Actinomycetes; order Pseudonocardiales; family Pseudonocardiaceae; genus Lentzea; species Lentzea sp. NPDC102401. The sequence goes on from NZ_JBIWKS010000002.1 coordinate 695,176, forward strand.
CACCCGCCGCAATCATGACCGCTGAAGATTTACCTGACTGGGTCACGTTGTACTCAGGCAATTGCGGTCGGTACGGTCGCGGCACCGATCCGAAAAGAATCCACACCACGGAGGAAATCGTGGCTCTTCCCCAGCTTACCGAGGAGCAGCGGGCCGCAGCGCTGGAGAAGGCTGCTGCCGCTCGTCGCGTTCGGGCTGAGCTCAAGGAGCGCCTCAAGCGTGGCGGCACGACCCTGACGGACGTGCTGAAGTCCGCCGAGAGCGATGAGATCCTTGGCAAGATGAAGGTGTCCGCGCTGCTTGAGGCCCTGCCGGGTGTCGGCAAGGTGCGTGCTCAGCAGATCATGGAGCGCCTCGAGATCGCTCCCAGCCGTCGCCTGCGCGGTCTTGGTGACCGTCAGCGCAAGGCCCTGCTCTCCGAGTTCAGCGGAGAGTGATTGGCAGCGAGGCGGGAACGGGTGCTGCCCGTTCCCGCCTCACCGTCTTGTCCGGGCCGTCCGGCGTTGGCAAGTCCAGCGTTCTGACGGAGCTGCGCAGTCAGCAACCCGATATCTACTTTTCCGTCTCGGTGACCACCAGGAAGCCGAGGCCGGGCGAGGTCGACGGAGTGCACTACCACTTCGTGGACCACGAGAAGTTCCAGCAGATGGTCGAGGCGGGCGAGTTCCTGGAACACGCCGAGTTCGCCGGAAACCACTACGGAACCCCTCGCAGGCCCGTCGAAGAAGCTTTGGCCGCGGGCCGCCCCGCGCTCCTGGAGATCGAACTGCAGGGCGCGCGGCAGGTCCGCGTGGCCATGCCGGACGCCCAGCTGGTCATGCTGGCGCCCCCGTCCTGGGAGCACCTGATCGACCGGTTGACCGGCAGAGGCACCGAACACCCGGACGTCGTCGAACGCCGGCTCGCCATCGCCCGTGAGGAGTTGGCGGCCGAAAAGGAGTTCGACGAGGTCGTCGTGAACGCCGACGTGAAGTCGGCTGCGTCCGATTTGCTATCCTTGATGGTCGGACCACGAATTTCAGGAGATTGACGAGTGATCACCCACACCGAGCTCGGTCACCTGACCGGTTCTCCGGAGGGCATCACCAACCCGCCGATCGACGACCTGCTTGAGCAGGTGAGCTCGAAGTACGCGTTGGTGATCTACGCCGCGAAGCGTGCCCGCCAGATCAACGACTACTACGCGCAGCTCGGCGAGGGCCTGCTCGAGTACGTCGGCCCGCTCGTCGAGCCGGGCCCGCGTGAGAAGCCCCTCTCGATTGCTCTTCGCGAGATCCACGCGGGTCTGCTTGAGCACACCGAGGGCGAGTGACCGATTCGGGGTGAGGTCTGTCTGCGGAAAGCGCAGACCAAGCTCATCGGTCAGTGTCTTGTGGGGGCCGAGCCCCCACACCCCACGCCGGGGGCGAGCCCCCGGACCCCCAGCGGGGTTCCTCGGCTCGTGAGGACGTGACCTTCGCTGGTCCAGTCTCACGGGAGAAGGCTTGAATTCCGCTGCATCTGACGCTGGTGCCCCTGTTCGCCCCAAGATCGTTCTTGGGGTTGGCGGGGGCATCGCCGCGTACAAGGCCTGTGAGGTTTTGCGGCGGTTGACCGAATCCGGTCACTCCGTGCGGGTCATCCCCACCGAGGGCGCGCTGAAGTTCGTGGGAGCCGCCACTTTCGAGGCGCTGTCCGGTCAGGTGGTGTCGGCGGACCCGTTCGACGACGTGCACGAGGTGCCGCACGTCAAACTCGGGCAGAACGCCGACCTCGTCGTGGTCGCCCCGGCGACGGCGAACCTGATCGCGAAGGCCGCGCACGGCCTCGCGGACGATCTTCTGACGAACACCCTGCTGACCGCGCGCTGCCCGGTCCTGCTGGTGCCGGCGATGCACACCGAGATGTGGGAGCACCCCGCCACCCAGCACAACGTGCACCTGCTGCGCAGCCGTGGCGTGATCGTCGCCGAACCCGCGTCCGGCCGCCTCACCGGCAAGGACACCGGCAAGGGCCGCCTGCCCGACCCCGCCGAGATCGTCGAACTGGCCCGGCTGCTGCTGGTGCGCCGAGACGCCCTCGCGAGGACACTCGAAGGCGTGCACGTCGCGATTTCCGCCGGTGGCACGCGAGAACCACTCGATCCGGTCCGGTTCATCGGCAACCGCTCGTCCGGCAAGCAGGGCTATGCACTCGCACGGGTGGCCGCGCAACGCGGTGCCCGAGTGACATTGGTCGCGGGCAACACCGCGGACCTGGCCACGCCGGCCGGTGTCGACCTGGTCCGGGTGGGCTCGGCGATGGAGCTGCGCGACGCCATGCACAAGGTGTCGGCGGACGCGGAGGTGGTTGTGATGGCCGCCGCGGTGGCCGACTTCCGGCCGTTGTCGCTCACCGGGCACAAGATCAAGAAGACCGACGGCGACCCCGATCCGATCGCGCTGACGAAGAACCCCGACATCCTCGTGGAGCTCGTTTCCGCACGTAGGACGGGCCAGCTGATCGTCGGGTTCGCCGCGGAGACCGGCGACGAGACGACGTCGGTGCTCGACTACGGACGGGCGAAGCTGCGGCGCAAGGGCTGCGACCTCCTGGTGCTGAACGCGGTCGGCGACGGCAAGGCGTTCGAGCAGGACGACAACGCCGGCTGGCTGCTGTCCCCGGACGGCGCCGAGACGCCTATACCGCACGGCCCCAAAACACAAGTGGCGTCCGCGGTGTGGGACGCGGTTACCGTTCGCTTGACTGATTCTCAGTAGAATTTTTCCCTGTGAGCCCCTCGAACAAGGAGTGTCCGTGAGCCAGCACAGCAGCAGGCTGTTCACCAGTGAGTCGGTGACCGAGGGACACCCCGACAAGATCTGTGACGCGATCAGTGACTCGATCCTGGACGCGTTGCTGGCCAAGGACCCGCGCTCGCGCGTCGCCGTGGAGACGATGGTCACCACCGGCCAGGTCCACGTCGCGGGTGAGGTCACCACCGAGGCGTACGCGGACATCCCCACGATCGTCCGCGAGAAGATCCTGGAGATCGGCTACGACTCGTCCGCGAAGGGCTTCGACGGCCACTCGTGCGGCGTGAACGTGGCGATCGGCGCGCAGTCCCCGGACATCGCGCAGGGCGTCGACACGGCGTTCGAGAACCGCGTCGAGGGTGCCGACGACGAGATCGACAAGCAGGGCGCCGGCGACCAGGGCCTGATGTTCGGCTACGCGTGCACCGACACGCCCGAGCTCATGCCGCTGCCGATCGCGCTGGCCCACCGCCTGTCCCGCCGCCTGACCGCGGTCCGCAAGGACGGCACCGTGCCGTACCTGCGCCCGGACGGCAAGACCCAGGTCACCATCGAGTACGCGGGCGACCAGCCCGTGCGCCTCGACACCGTCGTCATCTCCACCCAGCACGCCGACGGCATCGACCTGGAGAAGCTCCTCGGCGTCGACCTGCGCGAACACGTCGTGGCCCCCGAGATCGCCGAACTGGGCCTCGACACCTCCAGCGTCCGGCTGCTCACCAACCCGACCGGCCGCTTCGTCATCGGCGGCCCGATGGGTGACGCCGGTCTCACCGGCCGCAAGATCATCGTCGACACCTATGGCGGCATGGCCCGTCACGGCGGTGGCGCCTTCTCCGGCAAGGACCCGTCGAAGGTCGACCGTTCCGCGGCGTACGCGATGCGCTGGGTCGCCAAGAACACCGTCGCGGCCGGCCTCGCCACCCGCGTCGAGGTCCAGGTCGCCTACGCCATCGGCAAGGCCGCCCCGGTCGGCCTGTTCGTCGAGACCTTCGGCACCGAGACCGTGGACCCGTCCAAGATCCAGCAGGCCATCTCGGAGGTCTTCGACCTCCGTCCGGCCGCGATCATCCGCGACCTCGACCTGCTCCGCCCGATCTACGCCCCGACCGCCGCGTACGGCCACTTCGGCCGCACCGACGTCGACCTGCCCTGGGAGTCGACGGACCGCGCCGAGGCCCTGCGCAACGCCGCCGGCGCCTGATCACCCAGCACGCCCGACGGCCCGCTTCCCCCAGGAGGCGGGCCGTTTCGCGTATTTCGGGTCTCTCGCGGGCCTCCGCAGTGAGTGGGGGACGACCAGACAGGCTTGCACGCGGTACCGCGCCCGCTCGACGTCGAGCTGGCCCGCCCGCGCCTGGTCGACCGCCTGAGAGGCCGCTGGTGCCGCCCGGTCACGCTGGTGACCGCCGGTGCGGGCTTCGGCAAGACCACCGCGCTGGCCCAGGCGGTCCGAGCGAATCTCCTGGAACCACGCGGCATCGACGCCTGGGTCACCTGCGGCCCCGGCCACGAGGACGCGACCCGGCTGGCCGCGGCGATCCTGGACGCCCTCGCGGCGGAACACGGATCCCAGGCCGGCGCGGCGGAGATCCTCCAGGCACTGCACCGGAAAGCTCCGCTCGACGTGTGCCTGCTGCTCGACGACGTGCACGAGGTCCCGGACGGATCGCCCGGAGCGGAGCTGCTCGCCACCCTCGCCCGCGCGCTGCCGGCCACCGCGCACCTCGTCCTGTCCGGACGTGTCGTGCCGGGACTTCCGCTGGCGCGCAGGGAGGCGGCGGGGGAGGTGGCCACGATCGAGACCGCCGACCTCGCCTTCACCGACGCCGAAACGTCCGCGCTGGCCAGGAGATTCGGCCGTGAGCTCACCGAGGACCTGCACGGCTGGCCCGCCCTGATCAGGCTGTCCCTCACCGCGGGTCCGGCCGCGTCCTGGCGCTACGCCGCCGAGGAGGTGCTGAGCCGTCTGCCCGCACCGACGCGGGACACGCTGGCAGCGCTGGTGATCCTCGGAACCGCGACCGCCGCGGAGGTCGGCACGGTGGCGGGCGTAGACGCCGACGTGGAACACCTCGTCCGGAGCGTTCCACTGGTCGACCGGCTCGACGACGGCCGCTACCGGGCTCACGACCTGTGGGCGAGCGTGCTGCCCACCGGTCACCTGCGGGCCGAAGCCGTCGAAGTGCTGGTCCGGCGTGGTGAACTGGCAGGGGCCGGACGGGTCGTGTGCCGGGCCGGCGACTGGACGCTGCTCGCGCGCCTGGCGGTCGAGCTCGTGCGGACCACGCTGTCGGTCCTGCCCAGCGCGACGGCCAGGAGATGGCTCGACGCCGTTCCGGCACACCGGCTCCAGGAGCCGGCGTTCCTGTTGCTCACCGCCGCGGTCCGGCATGCCGACGACTTCACCGACCCGGCCATCGACTGCCTCGTCGACGGGGCGTGCGCGCAGTGGCTCGACACCGGCGACCACGACGGTGCGGCGGTGGCGCTGGGACAGGCCGTGATCACCGCGCATTCCCGGGGAGACCTCACCAGACTGGTCGCCGTCGCCCAACGGGCACAACGACTCGAAGCGCGGTCACCCGTGCTGAGACTGCTCCGGCACAGCGTCGCCGCGGTGGTCGCCGAGCTCGCCGGTGACCCGGAGACCGCGCTCACCCACCTCGCCCAGGCACCCACGAGCGAGGTGCCCCAAGCGCTTGCGGTGTCCACGACGCGGTTCCACGTGCACTGCCTTGCACTGTGCGGGCGTGGCCAGGACGCGGTCGAGCTGGCCGAAAGGATGCTGACCGGCGACCTGTCCCGCCGTCACGTCGCCACAGCGCGATGGTTCGACGGTGAACCCGTTGTGTTCCAAGGAGGCAGCGAGGACGGCACCGCTCGCGACGAATTCGTGGCGCGGGCTTTTCACGCGGTCATCGCCGCGTCGTTCGGCGAGATCACCGCTGAGCTGCCGGCCGAGCAGGACAATCCGCGCGACGCGGTTCTGACGTGTGCGGCGCAGGCGGCGGCCGCCGTCACCCGCGGTGACGAGGAGCTGGCCCGCGACATCTACAAGCAGCATCTGGCCAGGTGGCCCGTGGACGTCAAGGTCGCCGAACGGCACCTGCGCCGGTTCCTGACGCTGGGCTACGTGCTCAGCGACGAACTCAGGGAACGCTGGGACAGCACCGATCTGGGCCCGTCCCACCGCAGGGCCCGAGCGGCAGGACGCGCGTTCCTGCAAGCCAGGCAAGGAGATCTCCGCACCGATCTGCCGGTCGAACACGCCCTCTGCTTCCTGCCCCTGCCGTGGTCGGCGGAACTCGCCGCCCGCCAGGCCGCGAGAGGCAGGACCGCGTTGGGCACCTGGCTGGCGGACCGCGTCGGACCGGCCGCGCACCGCCAGTTCCGTGAGCTCGCCAGAGATCCCGGCCTCGCCGCCGGTGCCCTGAAGCTCCTGGCCACCGTGCCCGCGCCACCGGATCACCCGATCGGCATCGAGGTCATCGGGCCGATGCGGGTCACGAGAAACGGCCTCACCGCACAGGTGCCGGAACTGCGCCGCGTCCGTGTCCGCCAGCTCCTCGGACTCCTCGTGGTGCGCACCGTGATCACCCGCGCCCAGGCGATCGACCTGCTGTGGCCCGACCTGGACCCCGCGAGCGCCGCGAGAAACCTGCGCGTGACGATGACCCACCTCCGGCGGCTCCTGGAGCCGGGCCGGACCGGCGGCGAGGCCAGTTACTTCCTGCGCAGCGACAGCGAGTCCCTCCGGCTCGTCCGCAGCGACCGGCTGACGGTGGATCTCTGGTCGTTCCACGAGCTGAGCGACACGGCCAGGCCGGGTGAGGCGGCCGCGTTGTGGCGAGGCGAGCCGCTCCCGGACCTGACCGACCTCTGCGAGGCGGAGATCGCCCAGATCAGGGAACGGCACGTCGGCAACCTGCTGGCGCTGGGCGAACTCCGGCTCGTCACCGGAGATCCGGCGCAGGCACGTCACCTCGCCGACCAGGCGCTGGAGCTGGAACCGTTCGAACCGCGAGGACACCGGCTGGCGCTCGCCGCCGCGTTGCGCGCACGGAATCCACAAAGGACCGAGGAGGTCCGTGCGCGCGTGCTGGACTCGTTGCGGCAGCTCGGGGTGAGACCCGACCCGGCCACGGAGATCCTGTTGCGGCAGGCGGTCACACGCAGCTGACGGTGACCTCCGTCGACGCCGGGCAGAAGTCGAAGCCGAGCTGGCCGTCGCCGCGGTCGAAGTTCGCGTCACCGGACAGCAGGTCCATGCCGTCGCCGCCGAGCATGTCGTCGTCGCCGGCCTCGCCGTAGATGGTGTCGTGCCCGTCGCCGCCCTGGACGTTGTCAGGGCCCCAGCCGGCGCAGACCAGGTCGTTGCCGTCGCCGCCGAAGATCGTGTCGTCGGCGCCGAGCCCGAGGATGATGTCGTTGTCGCCCAGCCCGAAGATGGTGTCCGGCCCGTTGCTGCCGACGATCACGTCCGGTCCCGGCCCGCCGACGATGAAGCCCGCGCCGACGATCGTGGGCACGGCGTTGTAGCAGTTCGCGGGCGTGGGTCTGTTCTGGAACTCCGGCGGCACCTCGTCGGCCTGGGCGACACCGGCGGTGCAGAGCCCGATGGCGAGCGCGGCGGCGGCAATGCGCAGTCTCATGGTCGTTTCCCCTCTTCTGTGTCTTGCCTGGGGAGAGAGTCACAACCGGCCGTTGCCCGAACGCTAACCAAAGGTTGGTTCCGCGACACCTTCCGAGGCTACAAACTCCGTTCATGTCGCTCTCTCGTCGTGGGTTCATGGCTGCCGTCGCCGCAGCCGGTGCGGGCACGCTGCTGCCGCCGTCGGTGTACGCCGCGTTGGCCCGTGAGCCTCGTACGGGAGGGTTGCGCGCGATCAAGCACGTCGTGCTGTTGATGCAGGAGAACCGTTCGTTCGACCACTACTACGGGACCCTCCGTGGTGTGCGCGGGTTCTCCGACCGCAACGCGCTGAAGGGTGTGTTCAACCAGTCGGGCGTGCTGCCGTTCCCGGTGCGTGAGGCGGCGTCCGGCCGTGACATCCAGTACATCGGTGACCTGGACCACAGCTGGAACGGCGGGCACTCGGCGTTGCGCGGCGGGTGGAACGACAACTGGGTGCCGGCGAAGACCGGGGCGACGATGGCGTTCTACACGCGCCAGGACATCCCGTTCCACTACGAGCTCGCGGACACGTTCACTCTGTGCGACGCCTACCACTGCTCGGTGCCGTCGTCGACCTCGCCGAACCGGAACTACTGGGTGTCCGGCTACACGGGCTTCGAGCCGTCGGGCGGCCGTGCGACCGGCAACGCGGCCTACAGCGAGGACACCCACACCGGGTACACGTGGAAGACGTACCCGGAACGCCTTGAGGCGGCCGGCAAGTCGTGGCGGGTGTACCAGGAGTGGGACAACTTCCAGGACAACAACCTGGAGTTCTACGCGCGGTTCAAGGAGATCGCGCGCAAGGTGCTGCCCGCCGGGTTCAAGTCGCTGGACAAGCTGTACGGGACCGGCGACCCCGCGCTGATCGGCTCGCTGGACCTCTCGAAGCTCTCCGCCGCGGAGAAGTCGCTGTACTCGCGCGGACTGCACCGGGTGAAGCCCGGCGGGCTGGGGGAGACGTTCCGCGCGGACGTCGCCGCGGGCCGGTTGCCCGCCGTGTCGTACCTGGTTCCGTCCTCTGTGGACTCGGAGCACCCCGGCGCGTCGTCGCCCGCCGCCTCCGCCTCGATCACCTACCAGGTGCTGGACGCGCTGGCGTCCAACCAGGAGGTGTGGGAGTCCACGGTCCTGTTCATCACCTACGACGAGAACGACGGCTTCTACGACCACGTGCCGCCGCCGCGCCCGCCGTTGTCCGTTGCCGACGAGTACGTGGGCGACCGGCCGTTGGGGCTGGGTGCGCGCGTGCCGATGACCGTCGTCTCGCCGTGGTCCGTCGGCGGTTACGTGAACTCGCAGGTGTTCGACCACACGTCGATGACCCAGTTCCTGGAGAAGTGGACCGGGGTTCGGTCGGAGGAGATCTCCGCGTGGCGCCGGACCGTCGCCGGTGACCTGACCTCGGCGTTCGACTTCGACCGGCGCCGGACGTGGCCGGAGGTGGGTGAGCCCGCCGCCGTGCCGCCCGCGACGCCGCGCTGGCGTCCCGCGCCTCCGTCCGACCAGAAGATGCCGGAGCAGGAAGCCGGACGGCGACGTGCGCGCGCTCTGCCGTATCAGCCCGACGCGTCGTTGCGCGGGTCGTCGCTGGAGATGTCGAACTCCGGATCGGCGTCCGTGCACTTCGCGCTGTACCCGTACTCGGGCCAGTTCGCGCTGCCGCAGCACTTCGACGTCGCGTCATCGGCATCGCTGGAGATCACGGGTGATCACGATCTCGTGTTGCTGGGGCCCAACGGCTTCCGCCGTGAGTTCGCTGGGTCTTCCTCCGACCGTGCGCGCGTCTCGTCGTCGGTGCGCGGATACAGCCGTGTGCTGACGCTGACGTTCGAGAACAGCGGATCGTCGCGGCTGACGTTCGTGCTGGGGCGGCGTCGTTACGTTGTGAGGCCAGGACATCGTCACGTCATCCCATGGCTGACGGTCATGAACTCCGGCTGGTACGACCTGACGGTGACCGTGGAGGAGGAGCCCCGGTTCCGCCGCCGTCTGTGCGGGCACATCGAGAACGGCCAGGAGTCGATCTCCGGATAACGTTGCCCCCGTGGAGATCAAGGGGGACGAGATCCGGCGGCGGATGATCGAGCACGACTTACTCGATCCCGGCGGGTTCGTGCTCGTCGGGGCCAAGATCACCGGTCAGCTCGACCTGTCCGACGTCGTGGCGAAGAAACCGCTGGTGCTGCGCGACTGCACGACCGAGCAGCCGGTGCTGCTCGACCGGGCGCAGTTCTCGCAGCTGGACCTGCGCGGCCTGACCGCGCCCGCCGTGCACGCGCGGGGCCTGACCGTGGACCACAACCTCGGCCTGAGCGGCGCCCGTCTGTCCGCCGCGGAGTCGGTCGACGCGCTGCACATGCGCATCGGCGGCAGCGTCTACCTGGACGACGGCTTCCACGCCGCGGGTTCGGTGACGCTGAGCGGATCGCAGATCTCGGCCGTGCTGATGTGCGCCGGCGCCCGTTTCGAGGCGGGGCTCGTGCTGGTCGACCTGAGAGTCGGCGACGGGATCTTCCTGTCCCAGGGGTGCGACGTCTCGGGCGGCGGCATCCACGCGTCGGTGCGCCTGCGCGGGACACGGGTCGACGGCCAGCTCATCTTCCGGGACGGCCGGGTCAGCTCACCCGATGTCGCGCTGGACCTGCGGCACGTGCGTGTGGGCAAGGAACTGTTCCTGCCGTTCGACGGCGTCGAGGGCAAGGCGCAGCTCGAAGGCCTCACCTACGAGGGCCTGCCACGAGACGCCACTGTGGACGAATGGCTCTCGTTCCTGGCGACCCGCACCCTGCGCTACTCGACACAACCGTGGACCCAGCTCGCCGCCGCCCACCAGGCCGCCGGCCACGAACGCGACGTGCGGCGGATCCGGGTGGCCCAGCAACGCGACCTGCGCCGCCGCGGCCAGCTCTCCCGGTGGGGCCGGGCCTGGCACCTGATCCGGGGCGTGACCGTCGGCCACGGCTACCGCCCCGGCCTCGCACTCGTGTGGCTGGCCGGCGTTCTCACCGTGTCCGTGGGTGTGGTGTTGATCTCCGGCGCCGTCCGCTGCTCGACGGTGGAACAGGTCGGCTATGCCCTGAACGTGGCGACACCGCTGGTCAAGGTGGACGCCGCCCGCTGCACGGTCGACGCGGGCGAGGCCCCGGGCCAGGTGGTCCTCGCGACGACGTGGCTGCTGCAGATCCTGGCCTGGGCGTTCGCGACCCTGTTCGTGGCGGGCTTCACCGGTTTGGTGAGGCGCAACGCGTGACTGTCGGGGGTGTCTGATACACCAGGAGGCATGAACGCGAAGACCGGAGCGAGAAAAGGGGAGCGGGTCCCCGCGGAGTCGCTGCCGGTCGCCCGGATCGTGGTGGACGTGCCCCTGGCCCACCTGGACCGACCCTTCGACTACTCGGTTCCGTCCGAACTGGACGAAGCCGCCGTTCCCGGCTGCCGGGTGCGGGTGAGGTTCGCGGGCCAACTGGTCGACGGCTACCTGCTGGAGCGCGCCGAAACCTCGGAGTACGGCAAGAAACTGGCCTTCATCGAGAAGGTCGTGTCACCCGAACCGGTCCTCGCACCCGAGATCGCCACCCTGGCCCGCGCCATCGCCGACAGGTACGCGGGCGGCATGATCGACGTGCTGCGCCTGGCCATCCCGCCCCGGCACGCCCGAGCGGAAGCCGCAGCCTCGGTGGAGCCGCCGCCGCTGCCCCAGTTGCCCGCGTGGGTGGGGCAGCCGCGGGCCGAGGTGGCACAGGCCGAAGCCGCCCCGCAGGCCGTGGCGGCCTCGCAGACTGCAGCGGACTCACCTGCCGAAGCCGCGCCGCAGGCCGTGGTGGCCGCACAGCCTGGGGTTCCGCAGGCCGCAGCGGATTCACCTGGCGAAGCCATCTCACATCCCGAAGGCGGCCCTTCGGCCGGAACCGTTGCCCTAGCCGAAGCTGCCTTGCGTGCCGAGGCCGCCCCACCGGCCGAGGTCCCGCAGCCCGGAGCGGACCCGCAGCCCGGAGCGGACCTGCAGACCGGAGCGGACCTGCAGACCGGAGCGGCGCGTCCCGCTGCGGCCTCACAGACCGAGGCCGCGGTGCAGTCCGAGGCCGCCGTGCAGTCCGGGGTTGTCTCTCCGGTCGGGGCCGTCCCCCGTTTCGAAGCTGCCCCGCAGACCGGGGTTCCGCGAACCGTAGCGGGCTCGCAGGCTGCCGTGCCGCATCCCGAACCCGCCGCGCATCCCGAACCCGCCGCGCATCCCGAAGCAGTCCCGCCGGCCGAAGCCGCCCCGCAGACTGGAGCCGCCCCGCAGGCAGGGGTCCCGCCGACCGCAGCGGCCTCGCAGCCCAAAGCAACCCCGCTGGCAGAAGCCTTTCCGCCGTCCGAGGCTGCGGCCGGGCGTTCGCGGCTGCCGCCCGTCCCCGCGGACGCCTGGGCGCGTTATCCCCGCGGCCCCAAGTACCTGGAGGCCCTGCACGAGGGCCGGCCCGCCCACGCCGTCTGGCAGGCGCTGCCCGCCGAGGACTGGCCCGCGCGGCTCGCTGAGGCCGCTGCCGCCGTCGCGTCGTCCGGGCGTGGGGTGGCCATCGTCGTTCCCGACCACCGCGACCTCGCCCGAGTCGCGGAGGCGTGTGGCGAGCTGATCGAAGGCGTGGTGACGCTGTCGGCCGATCTCGGGCCGTCGGAGCGCTACAAGCGTTGGCTGGCCGTGCGCCGGGGCGTGGCGCGGGTGGTGGTCGGCACGCGGGCCACGGCGTTCGCGCCGGTCAAGGATCCCGGGCTGCTCGTCGTGTGGGACGACGGTGACGATCTGCACGTCGAGCAGCGGTCGCCGTATCCGAACGTACGTGACGTGTTGGTGCAGCGTGCGCACATGACGGGGGCCGCGCTGCTCATCGGCGGGTTCGCTCGCACTGCCGAGGCGCAGTTGCTGGTCGAGACGGGCTGGGCGCACGAGATCGTGGCGTCGCGCGAGACGCTGAGGTCCGTCGCGCCGCGGGTGGTGTCGGTGGGCGACAACGAGTGGCAGGACGTCAAGGACCCCGCTGCCCGCACGGCTCGGTTGCCGTCCATCGCGTTCGACGCGGCCCGGTTCGCCCTCACCGACTCGCCGGTGCTGATCCAGGTGCCGCGCCGTGGTTACGTGCCGTCGCTCGCCTGCGGTCAGTGCCGTGGGCCCGCCCGGTGCCGCCGGTGCGCGGGGCCGCTGGCGTTGCCCGGCGGGACCCAGGACGGGCTGCCGAAGCCCGCCTACTGCCGGTGGTGCGCGGCGACGGAGGCCGCGTTCCGGTGTCCCACGTGCGGGTCGCGCAAGCTTCGCGGGCAGATCATCGGAGCCCGGCGCACGGCGGAGGAGCTCGGGCGGGCGTTTCCCGGGATTCAGGTGCGGACCAGCGGCGCGGACGAGGTGCTGACCAAGGTGCCGGGCAAGCCCTCCCTGGTCGTCGCGACGCCGGGCGCCGAACCCGTCGCCGAGGGCGGCTACGGTGCCGTGCTGCTGCTCGACGGGTGGGCGTTGCTGGGCAGGGCCGACCTGCGCGCCGCCGAGGAGGCACTCAGGCGGTGGATGACGGCGGCGGGCCTGGTGCGGCCCGGCAACGGGCGGGTGGTCGTGATCGCGGACTCGTCACTGACGCCGGTACAGGCTCTGGTGCGCTGGGACCCGGTGTGGCACGCCGCCACCGAACTCGCCGCGCGGACCGAGCTGGGCTTCCCGCCGGCGGTCCGGATGGCGACCATCGACGGCACCCCGGACGCGGTGAACGCCATGCTCGACGAACTCCGGCTGCCGCCCACCGGCGAGATCCTCGGCCCGGTGCCACTGGGCGACGACGAAACCAAGGAACGAGCACTGGTGCGGGTCTCGCGCGCCGAAGGCCGTCAGCTGGCCGCCGTGCTGGCTGACGCGCAGGCCGTGCGGACGGCGCGCAAGGAACAGGAACTGGTGCGCATCAAGCTCGACCCGCTGGAGGTCCTGTAGGCGCTCAGTTCGCGAAGTGGGAGCGCAGGCCGGCGATGTGTTCGCGGATGTCCTCGTCGGTCAGCTTCTCGTACTCGAGGTACTCGCTCATGTAGGTCATGAGGTCGCCGCGTTCGGGGTGCTCCTCACCCGCGATCACGTGCGCCGTCGTGCCCGCGATGCCCGCGGGGAACAGCAGGAAGCCGTCGAGGCCCGCCATCGTGTCGAAGGAGGCGTTCTTGGCCTCCCACAGGGCCCAGACGTCCTCCTCGCGGCCGCACTCGGCGAGCAGCAGGGCGGCGAGCACCAACGCCTCGCGCACGCCCCAGCCCTCCTGGTGCGCGGCGGTCTCCTCGGCCAGCAGGTGGCGCAGCAGGCCGGCGTCCTCGTCGCGGCGTTCGCGCAGCAGGAGGTGCAGCGCGTCCTCGCGGTCGGCCTCGTCGAGCGGGGTGTTCGTGAAATCGGTTCGCAACTGATCAAGATCGATCGACACGCCCGCACCTTAGGCCTTCCTCAAGGGGTGTTGCCATCCGGTCACAACGGAGTAGAAGTTTCCGCATGTTGCGAACGGTTGCCGCACTGACGCTCTCCGTCGTACTGGTCGCTCCCGCCCCGGCAGGAGCGGCGGAGTCATCGCCACGCGTGCCCGAGCAGGTGGGCTGGGGAGGCGCCGTCTCGAGCGTCGACCCCGACGCGTCCCAGATCGGCATCGACGTGCTCCGCCGCGGTGGCAACGCCGTCGACGCCGCCGTCGCCACCGCCGCCGCGCTCGGCGTGACCGACCCGTTCAGCGCGGGCATCGGTGGCGGCGGGTTCTTCGTCCACTACGACGCCCACACCGGCCGCGTGTCCACTTTGGACGGCAGGGAGACCGCGCCGCGGTCCGCGACCGACCAGCTCTTCGTGGAGAACGGCCAGCCCCTGCCGTTCGCCGAGGCGATGACCAGCGGCAAGTCCGTCGGCGTCCCCGGCACGCCCAAGACGTGGCAGCAGGCACTGCGCAAGTGGGGCACGCTCAACCTGCGTGAGGCCATGGCGCCCGCGGAAGCGTTGGCACGCCGCGGTTTCGTCGTCGACCAGACGTTCAACTCGCAGATCACGAACAACGCCGCCCGCTTCGCCGACTTCACCTCGACCCGCGACCTCTACCTGCCCGGCGGCCAGGCGCCCGCGGTCGGCAGCACGTTCCGCAACCCGCAGCTCGCCGACACCTACCGCGAACTCGCCCGCACCGAACTGGCGTCGCTGTACGGCGGCGCGGTCGGCCGCGATCTCGTGAAGGCCGTGCAGAAGCCGCCGGTCGTGCCCGGCTCGACCCGCAACGTCCGCGCCGGCGACATGCAGCTCTCCGACCTGGCCCGCTACCAGGTCGAACGCCGCGACCCCACGCGCACCAGCTACCGCGGCCTCGGCGTCTACGGCATGGCGGCGCCGTCGTCGGGCGGCACGACCGTCGGTGAGGCGCTCAACATCCTCGAGTCGACCGACCTGTCGAAGGTCTCCGACGTCGAGTACCTGCACCGCTTCATCGAGTCGACCAAGCTCTCCTTCGCCGACCGCCTGCGCTGGGTGGGCGACCCCGCCTTCTCCCGCGTGCCGACCGAGGGCCTGCTCTCGCAGAAGTTCGCCGACAGCCGCGCCTGCCTGATCAGGCCCGACGCCGTGCTGCCCGCCCCGCAGCCCGCCGCCGACCCGCGCGACCCGAAGGCCTGTGAAGCCACCGCCGGACTCTCGGCGCTGCGCGAGGACGCCGAACGCACCACGCACCTCACGACGGCCGACCGCTGGGGCAACGTCGTCGCCTACACACTGACCATCGAGGCGGAGGGCGGCAGCGGCATCGTCGTGCCGAACCGCGGCTTCCTGCTCAACAACGAGCTCACCGACTTCGAGTTCGTCGCCCCGACCGCCGGCGTGCCGCACCCGAACCTCCCCGGCCCCGGCAAGCGCCCGCGCTCGTCGATGGCCCCGACGATCGTCCTCGACCACGGCAAGGTCGTGCTCGCCGTCGGCTCACCGGGCGGTTCCACCATCATCACCACGGTCGCCCAGATCCTGACCGCGCGCCTGGACCGCAAGATGTCCCTGCTCGACGCCGTCGCGGCCCCGCGCGCCTCCCAGCGCAACGCGGCCAGCACCCCGGCGGAGGCCGCGTTCCTCGCCGCCTCGACCACCGCGGGCCTGCAGGCCATCGGGCACAGGTTCAGCCAGAACGCCGAGATCGGCGCCGCCACGGCCGTCGAACGGGCGAAGGACGGCCGCTGGCGCGCGGTCGCCGAGCCGACGCGGCGCGGAGGTGGCGCGGCCCGCGTGGTGAAGGTGGGCTGAGTCCGCAGCACCAGCACGCTGAAGGGACGGGTCGCGTGACGGCCCGTCCCTTCGCCGTGGGCGGCGCTGTCAGTTCGCGGAGTGAGCGCGGACGGCTAGTTGTTGGTGCGTCCGTCGATGCGTTCGCGGAGGAGGTCGGCGTGGCCGTTGTGCTGCGCGTACTCCTCGATCAGGTGGATGTAGAGCCAGCGCACCGAGATCTCGCCCGCCCGTTCGTGCGCGAAGACGTCGTCGAGGTCCCGCGTGGCAGCCGCCGCGCGGCACTCGGCCATCTCAGCCACGAGCTCCGCGTACTCGGCCTCGGCTCGGGCCGGATCGAGGCCCTCGAAGGCGCCGTCCCAGTCGCCCGGCACGCTGTGCCGGGCCTTCACGTCCTGGCCCGCCAGACGGACGCGGAACCACACGCGCTCCACGTCCGCGAGGTGGCGGATCAGGCCCAGCAGGCTCATGTTCGACGGCGGTGCGGACTCCTCGGCCAGCTGTTCACCGGTGAGTCCGGCGCAGTTCTGCAGGAACGTGGCTCGATGGCGGTCGAGCCACGCCTCCAGCATCGGGCGTTCCGCTCCGAGGAGCGGTTCGTCGGTCACGTCTACTTCGGGTGCCGTCCAGGTCATGGCTCCATGATCACTCGAACCCGCCCTCGTAGACGACCTCGTTGTCGGAGTCGCGGCCGACGACGTGCAGGCGCTTGGAGTAGTCGATCCTGTTCTGAGTGGCGGAGACCGGGATCGTGGCGATGAAGTAGCCGTCGACGACGTCCGCGGTCACCGCTTGCTCGTCATCGACGGACACCTCGACGGTGTCGACCGAGCGCTTGATGCGCCCGACGGCCATGAGCGCCGACTCGTTCCCGTGAATGGTGACCAGCACGGGCTTCTCGGGTTTCTTCGTGACGGCGGGCAGATGCTCCCAGTGCACGCCGGTCATCACACCGGGGCCGAAGACGCAGGTCGCCCACGCGTCGTGCTCACGATGGGCGATGAGCACACCCCCTCGCTGGTCGAGACCCGACACCAGCAGCGGCTCCCAGTTCTGGAGGTCGCTGGCGTTCGCTCCGTTCCGGTACGAGGTGTCGGTGCACCTGGCGATGACGTTCACCAGCGTCCACGGGTCGGGATCCCCGCTCTCGAAAGTCTGCGATTCGGTGACCGCCCCCTCGGGGATGTCCGGCACCGGGTTGGCCCGGTCATCGAAGACGAGATCGAAGTACGAGTTCTGGTACCGAGTGTCGACGACGAAGAAGTGTGGCGTGACGACGCCGTCGCTGGACTTGAAGTCCTGGTCGCGGAACTCCGGCTTCGGGCCGGTCTTCAGCGTCCGCGCGTCCTTCGGAGGAATCCCCGCGATGATCCCGTAAGAGCGGAAGGTGACCGTGCCCTCCCGCAGGTCTGTGGGCCGGAAGCTCTGCGACGCCACATAGGCCTTGGTACGGGTGAGTTCGCAGAAGCGGCCGTCCTGGCCGACCAGGACCTTGCTCAGGCCGAGCTCCACCATCTCGGAGGACTGCCAGTTCTGGTCGCCCAGTGCGGTGCGGCACCGCGCGAGGTCCATGCCGGAGGGCTGGACGACGCGCTCGTGGCCGGGGCGGGCGTTGTGGATGAACGGCTGCGCCACGACCTGGGCGGCGGCGACACCACCCGCGATCAGAAGCACCACGGCCGCCACCGCCAGCGGCGCGCGGCCGCGGCGCTCGGGGGACTCGCGGGACTCGGCGAAGTCCGGGCGCATGCGCTCCTTGACGTCGGCGGGGAGTTCGCGGCGGGGCGGCAGGTCGAAGGCCATCACTCCACCTCCAGGGTGTCGTAGGAGAGTTGTTTGCGCAGGCGGGCGCGGGCACGCGAGATGCGCGAGCGGACGCTCACCTCGGCGACCCCCAGGGCCTCGGCGGCCTGTGCGGTGGACAGTTCGCCGAACAGCACGAGTTCCACGGCCTCTCGTTCGGCGCGGGGAAGACGTTCGACCACCTCCAGCACCTCGCGCAGCCGAGCCTCGTGGTCGAGCGACTCCGCGACGTCGTCGGCGTGGTCGCGCTGCACCTCGTTGCGCGGCACGCGGTGCAGGAGCCGGGTGAACCGCGCTTTGCGGCGGAACTCCGAACGCGCCAGGAAGCCCGCGACGGTGAACAGCCACGGCAGCGCGCTGTCCCGCACGAGCGTCATCTCGGCCCGGCGGCGCCACGCGGTCATGAACGTCGCCGACGTCAGGTCCTCCGCCGTCGACCACGACGCCGTCAGGCGGTACGCGTGGTTCCACACCGCCTCGGCATAGCGGTCGTAGAGCTCGCTGAACGCGTGCTCATCGCCGCGGGTCCACAGTTCGGCGTCCGACGGGGCGTCGTCGCGCACGCCGGCCGCCCCCTCCCAGATCGGTCGCATCAGCCTCATGACCTGGAGGTGTCCACCTTCCGGCCGAGTGTTGCACCCGATCTTCCTACCTCGGGCTGACGCACGGTCGATACTCCGAGCCGATGTGAGCTGACCTGCGCGAACGGCACAGTTGACGCCATGACGACGACCACAGCCACCAGCGTCCCGGCAGCCCACATCGACTTCCACGCGTTGCTGCGCCCCGTGCTGACGGCGCTGCGCTTCACCGGCCACTTCGTCGTGGCGCTGGTGGGCGTGATCTTCCTCGGCAGCGCGTCCGAGCACTGACCGCGCTCCTCGTAGACTGGCCTCCAGTCCACACGAGGAGCATTGCGTGACCGTCCAACCCATCCGCCTGTTCGGCGACCCAGTGCTGCGCACCGCGGCCACCGAGGTCACCGACTTCGACAAGGAACTGCGCACCCTGGTCAAGGACCTGTGGGACACGATGCAGGACGCCGGCGGAGCAGGACTCGCCGCGCCTCAGCTCGGTGTTGGACTGCGCGTGTTCACGTACCACTGCGACGGTTTCGCGGGTCACCTCATCAACCCCACGTGGGACGTGGTCGGCGAGGAGATGCAGGACGGCTCCGAGGGTTGCCTGTCGATCCCCGGCATGTCGTGGGACTGCAAGCGCCACCTGCACGTGGTGGCCAAGGGCTGGAACATGCACGGTGAGCCCGTCGAGGTCGAAGGCACCGAGACGCTGGCCCGCTGCATCCAGCACGAGTCGGACCACCTCGACGGAGTGCTGTTCCTCGACCGCCTCGACGCCGACACCCGCAAGCTGGCCATGCGGGAAATCCGGCAGTCCGAGTGGTTCGACGGTACGGTCCCCACCTTGAAGCAGAGCCCGCACCCACTCTTCGGCAGGTCCAGCTGACCATGCGACTCGTGTTCGCCGGTACGCCCGAGGTCGCACTGCCCTCGCTGCGCGCCTTCATCGACTCTTCCCGCCACGACGTCGTCGCCGTGGTCACCCGCCCCGACGCCCCCTCCGGTCGCGGCCGCAGGCTCGAGCGCTCCCCGGTCGGCGCGCTCGCCGACGAGCACGGCATCGAGGTCCTCACCCCGGCCAAGGCCGGGGAACCCGAGTTCCTGGAGCGCCTGCGCGCGCTGGAACCCGACCTCTGCCCGGTCGTCGCCTACGGCAACCTCCTTCCACAACGGACGCTCGACGTCCCCAAGTTCGGCTGGGTCAACCTCCACTTCTCCGTGTTGCCCGCGTGGCGCGGCGCCGCGCCGGTGCAGGCCTCTGTGCGCAACGGCGACGACATCACGGGCGCCTCGACGTTCCGCATCGTGAAGGAACTCGACGCGGGCCCGGTGTTCGGCGTGGTGACCGAGAAGGTGCGCGACCGCGACACCTCCGGCGACCTGCTGACCCGGTTGTCCCTCTCGGGAGCCGACCTGTTGCTGTCCACTGTGGACGGCATCGAGGACGGCACCCTGCGCGCCGTCGACCAGCCCGACGACGGCGTGACCTACGCCGCGAAGATCTCCGTCGAGGACGCGCGCCTCGACTTCACCACGCCCGCCACGGCCGTCGACCGCCTGGCGCGCGCCGTGACACCGGAGCCCGGCGCGTGGGCCGAGTTCCGGGGAGAGCGACTCAAGCTCGGTCCCGTCACACCGGTCGCCGACGTGACGCTGCCGGCGGGCGAGGTGCTCGTCGAGCGCAAACGCGTGCTCGTGGGCACCGCCACCACCGCCGTGGCCCTCGGTGAGGTCCAGGCGCAGGGCAAGAAGCGCATGGCCGCCACCGACTGGGCGCGCGGCGTGCGGATCGAATCAGGGGAGCGCATCGCATGACGCGCTCCCGGACGAGCTCGGCAGGCGTCGCCTGTGAGCGGCAGGACAGGAACGTGGCGCGCGTGATCCGCGGCGCCGCAGGGGAGCCAGAGACAGTGGAGTACAACGCATGACCGGCCACCCGCGAGGCGCTTCCAAGCCTTCCCGCCCGAGCAGGCCCCACCCGCCGAAGCGGCGCACCGGACCCTCCCGGCCACCCGTGGAGGACCCGGCACGCCTCGCCGCGCTGGAGACCCTGCGCGCCGTGCGGCAGCGTGACGCGTACGCGAACCTGGTGCTGCCGCAGATGCTGCGCGACCGCCGCATCACCGGCCGTGATGCCGCGCTCGCCACCGAACTCACCTACGGCGCGTCCCGGGCCCAGGGCCTGCTCGACGCCGTCATCGAGGCGTGCTCGGACCGCCCGCTGTCCGAAGTGGACGGCTCGGCGCTCGACGCGTTGCGGCTGGGCACGTATCAGCTGCTGCGCACCCGGATTCCGTCCCACGCCGCGGTCGCCTCGACCGTCGACCTCGTGCGGGCCGAGCTCGGGTCCGGCGTCGCGGGCTTCGTCAACGCCGTCCTGCGCCGGGTGGCCGAGCAGGACGAGGCCGCGTGGGTCGACGAGCTCGCACCCGACCCGGACACCGACCCGATCGGCAACCTGGCCTTCACCCACGCCCACCCGCGCTGGATCGCGCAGGCGTTCGCGGAGGCCCTCGGCAGCCGCGAGGAAGCGCTGAAGCTGGCTCTCGCCGCCGACGACGCACGCCCGGCCGTGCACCTGGTGGCACGTCCCGGCGAGGTGAGCGCCGACGAGCTCGCCGCCATCACCGGCGGCGACGTGGCGCCGTACTCGCCCTACGGCGTGCACCTGGAGCCTGGCGCGGGCGACCCGGGCGATCTCGAGCCCGTCCGGGAACGCCTCGCCAACGTCCAGGACGAGGGCAGCCAGCTGTGTGCCTTGGCCCTGACGCGCGCGTCGCTCCAGGGCGGTGACAACGGTGGTACGGACGACCGCTGGCTGGACCTCTGCGCAGGCCCCGGCGGCAAGGCCGCCCTGCTGGCCGCGCTGGTCGGCATCGAGGGCGGCGAGCTGATCGCCGTCGAGAAGGCACCCCACCGCGCCGAGCTCGTGCGCAAGCTCACCTCAGGCCTGCCGGTCACCGTGGAGGTGGCCGACGGCCTGGAGACCGGCTTCGTCGAAGGAGCGTTCGACCGCGTGCTGGTCGATGCGCCCTGCACCGGTCTCGGCGCGCTGCGCAGGCGCCCGGAGGCGCGGTGGAGGCGCCAGCCCACCGACGTCGGCACGCTCACGAAGCTGCAGCGCGAGCTGCTCACCGAGGCGTTGCGACTGGTGCGGCCAGGCGGCGTCGTGGCTTATGTCGTGTGCTCACCTCATCTCTCCGAGACCGTAGGGGTGGTGACGGACGTCGCGCGGCGGACCGGGGTCGAGGTGCTGGACACGCGGGAGCTCTTCCCAGGAGTTCCGGACCTCGGGGAAGGACCGCACGTTCAGCTGTGGCCCCATCTGCACGGCACCGACGCGATGTTCTGCGCGGTGCTGCGACGCCCTGTTTGAGCGCTCGTGAAGGACGCTAGCGACGGGGTCCGACAGTTCTCGGGCCTCGTCGCCCGCAGGCCGCACAACGGGTCCGGAGTTCACCTGTCCGAGTGACGGGGCGGGGGTGCGGTGTGGCGGTGGTCCTGGTGACCGGCATGTCCGGCACGGGCAAGTCGACGGTCCTTACCCTGTTGGCGCACAACGGATATCGCACGGTCGACACCGACCAAGGCGACTGGATCGACCGCACCGGAGAGCCGATGTGGCGTGAAGACCGGATCGACGAGCTGATCGCGCAGCACGAACGGTCCGGTGAGCCGCTGTTCATCGCGGGCACGGTCGCGAACCAGGGGGCGTTCTACGCCAGGTTCGCCGAGATCGTCCTGCTGAGCGCGCCGATCGACATCGTCCTGGAACGCGTCGCGAGCAGGACGGGCAATCCGTTCGGCAAGACGGCAGAAGAGCGGAACCGGATCAT
This sequence comes from Lentzea sp. NPDC102401, assembly GCF_044765805.1. Taxonomy (NCBI): domain Bacteria; kingdom Bacillati; phylum Actinomycetota; class Actinomycetes; order Pseudonocardiales; family Pseudonocardiaceae; genus Lentzea; species Lentzea sp. NPDC102401. The sequence goes on from NZ_JBIWKS010000002.1 coordinate 717,090, forward strand.
CGCGGACACGCGCGAGATCGAGCCGCTGCTGCGCGAGTCGGCCACCGTCGAGATCGACACCAGACAGCCGCTGGACGCCGTGCTCGACCAGCTCGCCGCACTGGCGGGGGCGCCCGACCTAAGATCGTCCACATGACACGTGGGCTGCTCGGACTGGTCGCGTCAGGCTGCGGCGGGGTCGAAGGCTGGTTCCGCACGGAACTCGCCGAGCCCGCCGTGCGACGGGGGTGGCGGTTGGCCATCACGTTCACCCCGGCCGTCGTCCCGTGGTTCGAGGAAGCCGGGGAACTCGACGAGCTGCAGGCGCTCACCGAACTCCCGATCCGCTGGGAGCCCAGGATGCCGAGCCAGCCCAAGCCCTACCCCACGCCTGACGCGTTCATCTTCGCCCCCGCCAGCGCGAACTCGGTGGCCAAGCTGGCCCTGGGCATCGGCGACAACCAGGCGCTGACGGCGTTGAACGAGGCCATCGGCGTGCAGGACTGCAAGGTCGTCGTCCAGCCCCAGGCCAACGCGGACAAGCGCCGTCACCCGATGTGGGAGACGCACGTCACGACGCTCACCAACGCGGGTGTCGTAGTGGTCACCGACGAGCCTCCCGGCAGGCTGCTCGACCTGCTGGACACCTAGACTTCACCCTTGTGGTCCACACGCCGATGATCGCCCCCAGCATCCTGTCCGCCGACTTCGCGCGCCTCGCCGACGAGCTCGCCGCGGTGCCCACCTCGGACTGGATCCACGTCGACGTCATGGACAACCACTTCGTGCCGAACCTGACGCTCGGCCTGCCGGTGGTGAAGTCGCTGCTCAAGGTGACCGACATCCCGATCGACTGCCACCTGATGATCGAGAACCCGGACCGCTGGGCCATCGGCTACGCGGAAGCGGGCGCGTACAACGTGACCGTGCACGTCGAGGCGGCCGACGACCCCATCGCGCTGGCCAGGAACCTCAAGGCGGCCGGATCCAAGGCGGGGCTGAGCATCAAGCCCGGCACGCCGCTGGAGCCGTACGTCGACGTGCTGAAGCACTACGACACGCTGCTGGTGATGTCGGTCGAGCCGGGCTTCGGCGGCCAGAGCTTCATGGCCGACGTGCTGGGCAAGGTGCGCCAGGCCCGTCACCTCGTCGACACCGGGCACCTCAAGCTGGTCGTGGAGATCGACGGCGGCATCAACGCCGACACGATCGAACAGGCCGCGGAGGCCGGAGTGGACTGCTTCGTCGCCGGGTCCGCCGTGTACGACGCCGCCGACCCCGGCAAGGCCGTCGAGGCACTGCGCGCCCAGGCAGCCGGCGCCCAGGGAACCAGGACCACGTGACGCCCGAGGACGCGATGGCGCTCGCCATCGCGGAGAGCGAGCGGGTGCGGGGCATCACCAGCCCCAACCCGCCGGTCGGCTGCGTCATCCTCGACGAGAACGGCAACGCGGCGGGGTTCGGCGGCACGCAACCCGTCGGCGGCCCGCACGCCGAGGTCATGGCGCTCAAGGCGGCCGGATCGAAGGCCCAGGGCGGCACCGCCGTGGTCACCCTCGAACCGTGTTCGCACCACGGCCGCACGCCGCCGTGCACCGACGCGCTCATCGAAGCCGGCATCAAGCACGTCATCCACGCGGTCAGCGACCCGAACCCGAGAGCGGCGGGCGGTGCGAACCGGCTGAAGGAAGCCGGGATCACCGTCGAGAGCGGACTCCTCGCGACCGAGGTCAGCCACGGCCCCCTCAGGGCGTGGCTGCACTACGCGCGCACGGGCCGTCCGCACGTCACGTGGAAGTACGCGGCCTCGCTCGACGGCCGGATCGCGGCGAGTGACGGCACCAGCCAGTGGATCAGCTCGGAGACCTCCCGCAACGAGGTCCACGAGATGCGCGCGAAGCTCGACGCGATCATCGTCGGCACCGGTACGGTCCGGAAGGACGACCCCGCGCTGACGGCCAGGGACACCGGTGGAATGCCGTTGCCCCGCCAGCCGTTGCCGGTGGTCGTGGGCATGAGCGACCTGCCGGTCGGGGCGAAGCTCCAGCACACCGCGCTGCACCTGCGCACGCACCACCCGGACGACGTGCTGACCGCACTCGCCGAACAGGGGGTGGTCGACGTGCTGCTGGAAGGCGGACCGACGCTGGCCGGCGCGTTCTGGCGCGCGGGCAGGATCGACCGCGTGCTCGCCTACATCGCGCCGGTGCTGCTCGGGGACGGTCCCGCGGCGGTGCTGGGAGCGGGCGTGTCAACCATCACGGACGCTGTCCGGTTGACCGTGCAAGACGTCACCATGAGCGGGCCGGACGTGCGGATCAGCGCGGTTCCGGAAAATTAGGAGGAGCGGTGTTCACCGGGATCGTCGAGGAACTCGGCCACGTCGTAGCGACGGAGGACCTGCCGGACGCGGCACGGATCCGCATCGCCGGGCCGATCGTGACCAGCGACGCGAAGCACGGCGACTCCATCGCGGTGAACGGCGTCTGCCTCACCGTCGTGGAGGTCGAGAACGACTCCTTCACCGCCGACGTGATGCGCGAGACCCTTCTGCGCAGCAGCCTCGCGAAGGTCGCTCAGGGCGACCGGGTCAACCTGGAGCGCGCGGCCGCGGTCGGCCAGCGCCTCGGCGGCCACATCGTGCAGGGCCACGTCGACGGCACGGGCACGATTCTCGCGCGGGAGAAGGCCGAGCACTGGGAGATGGTCCACATCGGACTCCCGCCGACCCTCGCCCGCTACGTCGTGGAGAAGGGCTCCATCACGGTCGACGGAGTCTCGCTGACGGTCGTGACCGTCTCCGAGGACCAGTTCACCGTGAGCCTCATCCCGACGACCCTCGAACTCACCACGCTCGGGCGGCGCATGCCCGGCGACCTGGTGAACCTGGAGGTCGACGTGCTGGCGAAGTACGTTGAACGACTGGCGATCCCGCACCTGCGGGCCATCGCGGGCGAGGAGGCCCAGTGAGCACCGACTTCGCCGACATCGAGCGCGCGATCAAGGACGTCGCCGCCGGACGGCCAGTGGTCGTGGTGGACGACGAGGACCGCGAGAACGAGGGCGACCTGATCTTCGCCGCCGAGAAGGCGACGCCGGAGCTGCTCGCGTTCATGGTCCGTTACACGTCCGGGTACGTCTGCGTGGCGCTGACGGACTCCGACTGCGACCGCCTCGACCTGCCGCCGATGTACCACACGAACCAGGACCAGCGCGGCACCGCGTACACGGTCACGGTGGACGCGCGCGACGGCATCAGCACCGGCATCTCGGCCGCCGACCGCGCCCGCACGATCCGGTTGCTCGCCGACCCGACCTCGAAGGCCACCGACTTCAACCGGCCCGGCCACGTGGTTCCGCTGCGCGCCAGGGACGGCGGCGTGCTGCGCCGGCCCGGTCACACCGAGGCCTCCATCGACCTCGCGCGTCTCGCTGGTCTGTCGCCCGCCGGCGTGCTCTGCGAGATCGTGTCGCAGAAGGTCGAGGAGGACATGGCCCGCCGCGACGAGCTCGAGGTCTTCGCCGCGGACCACGACCTCGCGATCATCACGATCGCCGACCTCATCGCGTACCGCCGCCGGGTCGAGACCCAGGTCGAACGCGCCGCCGAGGCCCGCATCCCGACCGCGCACGGCGTGTTCACCGCCTTCGGCTACGACAGCCTGCTCGACGGCATCGAGCACGTCGCGCTGGTGTACGGCGAGATCGGCGACGGCGAGGACGTGCTGGTGCGCGTGCACTCCGAGTGCCTCACCGGCGACGTCTTCGGCTCGCTGCGGTGCGACTGCGGCCCGCAGCTCGACGCGGCGCTGGAAGCCGTTGCGGCACAGGGCCGTGGCGTCGTGCTGTACATGCGCGGTCACGAGGGTCGTGGCATCGGCCTGATGCACAAGCTGCAGGCCTACCAGCTGCAGGACCAGGGTGCGGACACCGTGGACGCGAACCTGGTGCAGGGCCTGCCCGCCGACGCGCGCGACTACGGCACCGGCGCGCAGATCCTCGTGGACCTCGGCATCAAGTCCATGCGGCTGCTGACGAACAACCCGGCCAAGCGCGTCGGCCTGGAGGCCGGATACGGTCTGCGGGTGATCGATCGGGTGCCGTTGCCGATCTCCCCGAACCCGGAGAACCTCCGGTACCTGCGCACCAAGCGCGACCGGATGGGCCACGAACTGCACCAGCTCGAGCAGTACGAGACCGTTGTTTCCGCTACGGAGGACCAGGAATGAGCGGCGAGGGCCGTCCGGATCAGACCAGGCTCGACGGCAAGGGCCTGAGCGTCGCGATCGCGGCGACGCGCTGGCACACCAAGATCACCGACCAGCTCGTCGAGCGCGCCCTCAAGGCCGCCGAGGACGCCGGTTGCGTCGACACGACCGTGGTGCGCGTGGCGGGAGCGATCGAGCTTCCCGTTGTGGTGCAGGAACTCGCGCGTCACCACGACGCCGTGGTCGCGCTGGGCGTGGTCATCCGCGGTGGCACCCCGCACTTCGAGTACGTGTGCGACTCGGTGACGGACGGGCTCACGCGCGTCGCGCTGGACGAGTCGACGCCGGTCGGCAACGGCGTGCTGACGACCAACACCGAGGAGCAGGCACTGGCTCGCGCCGGCCTGCCGGACTCGGTGGAGGACAAGGGGTACGAGGCGACCGTCGCCGCGATCGACACGGCACTGGTGCTGCGCGGCCTGCGTCAGCCCTGGACCGAGCGGGGTTTCGAGTGATGACGTCCATCGTGTTGCGTCCCAAGAAGATCCGCCGCGTCGCGTGGGCGTGCGCGGTCGGTCTCGTCGTCGTGTTCACGATCGTGGGCCTGCTGCTGGGTGACACCCCGACCGGCGTGATCTTCCGGACGTCCGACCAGGTCGCCATGATCGTGCTGGGCTTCCTGCTGGCGGGCGGGGTGCTGCTGCTGACCCGTCCCCGCGTCACCGCTGACGCCGAGGGGGTCGACGTGCGCAACGTCGTGACGTCCCACCACTTCGACTGGAACGACGTGCTGTCGGTCAGCTTCCCGGACGGCGCCGCGTGGGCCCGCCTGGAGCTGCCGGAGGACGAGTACATCTCGGTGATGGCCGTGCAGGCCGTGGACCGCGAGTACGCCGTTTCGTCCGTGCGCGCGTTGCGTGAGTTGCACAAGGCGGCGCGCGTCTAGCGTTCGTAAGAAGCCGAACAAACCGCTACGCTCAGTGGCGGGGTGGTGCCGGTGGACGAGACGCACAACGAGGTCGCGGCGGGCACGATCGCCGCCGTCGTGCAGGCGGGGTCCATCGGCTCGTTGCACCTGCCCGAACAGCGGCGTCCGGTGCCCAAGCAGTTGCCCGACGCACCGAGGCACTTCGTCGGCAGGGGCACTGAGCTCGCGCTGCTGGACGAGGTGCTGGGCGGCACGGCGGTGATCGGCGGTGCGGGCGGGGTCGGCAAGACCTGGCTCGCACTGCGGTGGGCGCACTCGCGGCTGGACGCGTTCCCGGACGGCAGACTGCACGTCGACCTGCAGGGTTTCGCGCCCGGCGGTGATCCGCTACCGCCCGCGGTGGCGGTCCGGTTGTTCCTGGACGCCCTCGGGGTCGCACCCGGTTCGCTGCCGGTGAGCCTGACCGCCCAGGCCGCGTTGTACCGCAGTCTGGTGGCGGGCAGGCGCATGCTCGTGGTGCTCGACAACGCCGCCGAGGAGGCGCAGGTCGAACCGCTGTTGCCGGGAAGCCCGTCCTGCACCGTGCTGGTGACCAGCCGCCGTTACCTGCGTGGACTGGTGACGAACCACGGCGCGGAACCGGTCGGGCTGGACGTGCTGTCCGAAGAGGACTCCCGCGCGGTGCTGACCGGCAGGCTGGGGGAGGACCGGGTCGGCCGTCACGACGACGCGGTGGCCGAACTGGTGAGCTGGTGCGGTGGGTTGCCGCTGGCGCTCGCGACAGTTGCCGCACGAGCTCGGCAGCACGGGGACTTCCCGTTGTCCGTTCTCGCGGAAGAGCTCCGCGCGGATCGGCTGGACGGACTGCGTTCGGTGTTGTCCTGGTCCTGCAGGCTGCTCTCGGATCGTGCATCGATCTTGTTCGGTCTGCTCGGTCACGCACCCGGACCGGACATCGGGTTCGAAGCCGCGGCCAGTCTCGCCGGTCTGCCTGGACCGCGGGCGCGTGAAGTGTTGCGGGAGCTGGAAGACGCGCATCTGGTGCACGAGTACGTGCCGGGCCGCTATCGGATGCATGACCTGGTACGCGGGTACGCCGCCGAACAAGCGGTGGACCACGAGCGGGGACTGCGCCGGCTGACCGACTTCTACCTGCACACCGCCCATGCCGCCGACTTCCACATCTATCCGCATCGGCGGCGCGTGGTGCTCGGCGAACCCAGCCCCGGTTGCGTGCCGTCGAGTCCTCCTGACTACGCGTCGGCACTGGCGTGGTTCGACGCGGAACATCGCTGTCTGCTGGAAACGCAACGGACCGTGCTCGCCCTGGGCTGGTGTCCGGAGGTGGGCCAGCTCGCGCACGTGCTGAACTCGTTCCACTACCGCCGCGGACATCTGCGTGACCAGGTGACGTCGTGGGAGCGCGGCCTGGCCGCCGCTGAACGACTGGGCGACGTGAGCCTGGAGGCCAAGGCGCTGAGGTTGCTGGGCACCGCGCACACCCAGACAGGCGACTACACGGCCGCGACGGCATCGTTGCGTCGCGCGTCGGAGATCGGGGACGACCTGTTCGCGCAGGGACAGGCCGGCATGACGCTGGCGGTGCTGCTGGAACTCCAGGGCAGTCTTGCCGAGGCGGTGGAGCACGGGGAGCGGGCTGTGCGGTCGTTCGCCGAACTGGGGGATCCGCTCTGCGAGGCGGACGCACTCGGGGTGACGAGCTGGCTGCACGCCCTGGCAGGCCACCACGACACGGCACTGCCCATGGCGCTGCGCGCTCTCGCCATGCATCGCGAACTCGGCAACGGAGCGGGGGAGGCGGTGGCGCACAACAGTCTCGGCCAGCTCGCTCAGGCGACCGGCAGGTATCGGGAGGCGTTGGAACACCACGAGCAGGCGTTGGCCTGGTACAGGCACATCGGCAGTGATGCGTGGAACGAACCCAGCACCCTCGACCTGATCGGCCAGGCGCACGCGGCGCTCGGCAACCGCGATGAGGCCCATGCAGCCTGGCGGCGGTCGGTGGAGATGTACGAAGAGCAGTCCCGGCTGGATCTCGCAGCCAAGGTCAGGAACCGCCTGGATGCGCTCTAGACCCAGAAACCGAGGATCGCGCCCGCGAGCGTGAGTCCTACGACGTGATAGCCCGCTCCGATGGCCGCGAAGGTGATCGGAGCGGGCTTCGTCATGTCGTAGGCGCCCGTCACGAACCGCACCGGCAACGCGATGCCGACACCGATGAGGAGCCCGAGCAGGATGCCTTCCATGATGTTGTCGGTGTTCGACGCCGCCCCGAGCATCGCGGTCACGAGCGTGAGCACGAAACACGTGGCCAGCGGCACGACGAAGACGGTCGGGCTGATCTTCTCGGGCTCGTTGAGGTCCCACCCGGACGCCCGCTGGTAGGCCCTGCCGAAGGCGTACTCGGCGTACCAGACCACGCCCAGGGCGAAGTAGGCGATCGTGGCTACGAGGACGGCCAACCAGTTCAGGTCGCCGAGCACGGTCAAACTCATGAAGGGTCTCCCGCGGTGATCAGGGTGACTTGGCATCGCGAGGGGACAGTTAGCTGTTACCGGTGGTTCGGGTTTCGACATTACGGCGACGAATGGACCGCTCGTCCCCCGAGAACGAGCGGTCCAGGTCGTCACGTCACTTCGGCGGTGGCGGGACGTTGCACCGCACGGGCGCCGACTCGTTGCCGGACGCGTCCTTCGCGCTCACCAGCGCGTCGCCCTTGAGCGTGATCTTCCAGTTGATGTCACCGGTGCCGGGCTTCTGCGTCGGCGTCGCTCCCGGCGCCTGCACCAGCTTGATCTTGGTGCCGCTCGGGAAGCTGCCGAACACCGCGGAGCTGGCCGTGTCTCGGACGTAGATCTGCGGGTTCGGGTCGACGGCGTCGGTCGCGCTCAGCTCGTAGAACCCGTCCTCGTTGTTCGCGGGCGGAACGGTGCCGCCGCTCGGGTTGTTCGTCGGCGTGCACGTCACGACCGGTGGCGTGGTGTCCACCCAGTCCTTCGTGACGTCGTCGCACACCGCTGTCCCGTTGGCGTGCGTGAAGCAGCCGCGGATCGTGTCGGTGCCGAGCCCGGCAAGCCCCTGCGTTCCAGGGTAGGTGAAGCCGGTCAGGCCCGTGGCGGCCGTCGTGCCGTTGCCGGCGGCTCCCGTGTTGGGGCCGGTCAGCACGCCGAACGTGACGCCGACGCCGGACACCGGGTCACCGAAGTCGTCCGTGACCTTCGCGGTGACGGTGTGGGTCTGGCCGGGCGTGCCCAGCTCGTTCACCGCGTGCTCGGGCTCGACGTCAATGTGCGCCGCGCACCCGTGCACCTTCACGGTCGGGTTGGGGAACGCGACGGTGTGGCCCTGCGCGTCGCTGTAGACAACGGTGGGGTTCACGGCGAGCGTGCCACCACCGGCAGCTGGCAGGTGCGTGGCGGTGAACGTCAGCGTGACGCTCTCCGTGCGCAGCTCGTCGAGCGTCCACGTGAGCTGATTGCCGCTCTGGGACACGCCGCCCTTGGACACGGCCACGCCACTGATCGAGAACGGCGCCCCGACGGTGTCGACGACCTTCACGCCGGTCGCGGCCGGCACGACGATCGCCGCGCCGATGGTCCCGAAGATCTGTTGCAGCTGGCCGGAGTCCGGCGCGAAGAAGTAGTGCACGCCGTCGTCGGGGTCGGTCGTCCAGTCCCTGATCTCGTTCTGGAAGCCGGTCGCGCCCAGGCCGATGCCGAAGATCTCGGTACCGGCGGCGCGGACGGCCGCGGCGGCGGGACTCGCGTCACCGCCGACCGTGGTCTCGCCGTCCGTGATGATGATCATCTTCTTGGCGTTGCCCGGCACCGATCCGGCGAGCTGGGACTGGCCGGTCGAGAAGGCGTCGGAGTGGTTGGTGTTGCCGTTCGCCGACAGCGAGTCGATGGCCGATTTCACCGCCGCGGCGTCGCTGGTCAGTCCCATGTCGACCGAGGCGCTGGTCGCGAAACTGGTCATGCCCACGCGTGAACCGTTGGCGATCACGCCGTTCAGTGAACCGTCGGTCGCCTGGTCGATGATGTCGACGAAAGACTTCGCCGCGGCTTTCAAATCGACGATCGGTTGTCCCTGCATGCTGCCCGACCGGTCGAGCACGAGCTCGATGTCGGCGGGATTGCCCGCGAGGCCGGTCTCGGCGTTCAGTGTGACCGTGACGGGGACGGTGCCGCCGCACTGGATGTCGTTGGCGCCCAACGACTTGTCGCCGATCACGGTGCCGTCCGCAGCGGCGCCGGCCTGCCCGGCGAACGGAACGGCCATGGCCGCGACGAGTGCCACGACGGTGGTTCCGGCTCTTCGTCTGAGTTTTCTCGCTTCCACTGGAATACCTCCTCTTGGCCCACTGGTGATGGGTCAGAAGAGGCTAAGTCCGACTAAAACAAATGGCGAATAAATTCACCCGTGCGCAGCAGTGAAAAACGTTAGCCGGGTTTATTCAACCGTGACGAAAGGCCCGCCCGGAACGTGTCCGGACGGGCCTTTTCGCATTGATCGGCTACTAGCTGCGGACCATCTTGCGCAGCACGTACTGCATGATGCCGCCGTTGCGGTAGTAGTCGGCCTCACCGGGCGTGTCGATGCGGACGACCGCGTCGAACTCGACCTTCGAGCCGTCGGTCTTCGTGGCGACGACGTGCACCGTCGACGGCGTGGTGCCGTTGTTCAGCTCCGTGACGCCGGTGAAGTCGAACGTCTCGGTGCCGTCGAGGCCCAGCGACGACGCGTTGTCGCCCGCCGGGTACTGCAGCGGCAGCACGCCCATGCCGATGAGGTTCGAGCGGTGGATGCGCTCGTAGGACTCGGCGATGACGGCGCGGACGCCGAGCAGCGAGGTGCCCTTGGCCGCCCAGTCGCGCGACGAGCCGGAGCCGTACTCCTTGCCCGCCAGCACGACCAGCGGAACGCCGGCCTCCGCGTACGACACGGACGCGTCGTAGATGGTGGTCTGCGGGGCGCCGTCGGCCAGGAAGTCGCGGGTGAAGCCGCCCTGGACGTCGTCGAGCAGCAGGTTGCGCAGGCGGATGTTCGCGAACGTGCCGCGGATCATCACCTCGTGGTTGCCGCGGCGGGAGCCGTAGGAGTTGAAGTCCTTGCGCTCCACGCCGTGCTCGGTCAGGTACTTGCCCGCGGGCGAGTCGGCCTTGATCGAACCGGCGGGGGAGATGTGGTCCGTGGTGACCGAGTCGCCCAGCAGCGCCAGCACGCGGGCACCCGAGATGTCGGTGACCGGCTTCGGCTCCATCTCCATGCCCTCGAAGTACGGGGGCTTGCGCACGTAGGTGGACTCGCTGTCCCACTCGAACGTGTTGCCGGTCGGCGTGGGCAGCGACTGCCAGCGCTCGTCACCGGAGAACACGTTCGTGTAGCCCTTGGTGAAGCCCTCCGCGGAGATCGAGGTCGAGATGACCTCGGCGATCTCGGCCGGGGTCGGCCAGATCTCCGACAGGTACACCGGCTTGCCCTCGGGGTCGTACGCGAGCGGCTCGGTGGTGATGTCCTTGTCCATCGAACCGGCCAGCGCGTACGCCACGACCAGCGGCGGCGACGCGAGGTAGTTCATCTTGATGTCCGGGTTGATCCGGCCCTCGAAGTTGCGGTTGCCGGACAGCACCGAGACGACGGCGAGGTCGCCTTCCTGCACGCCCGCCGAGATCTCCTCCTGCAGCGGGCCCGAGTTGCCGATGCAGGTGGTGCAGCCGTAGCCGACCAGGTGGAAGCCGAGCTTCTCCAGGTACGGCATGAGGCCGGCGCGCTCGTAGTAGTCCATGACGACCTTCGAGCCCGGCGCCAGGGTCGTCTTGACCCACGGCTTGCGCTCGAGACCGCGCTCGACGGCCTTCTTCGCGAGAAGGGCCGCGCCGAGCATCACGGACGGGTTCGAGGTGTTGGTGCACGACGTGATCGCGGCGATCGCCACGGCGCCGTGGTCCAGCTCGAACTCGTTGCCGTCGAGGGTGACCTTGACCGGCTTCGACACGCGGCCGGTGGCGCCCTCGGCGGCGGACTGGAACACCTTCGGCGCGCCCGAGCCGTTCTCGCCCTCGTGGACGGCGACCGGGTCGCTGGCCGGGAACGTCTCGTCGACGGCCTCGTCCACACCGGACAGCGCCGGGGACTCGGTGTGCGCGACGTAGGCGCCCAGCGCCTGGCGGAACGACTCCTTGGCGTTGGTCAGCTCGATGCGGTCCTGCGGGCGCTTCGGGCCGGCGATGGACGGCACGACCGTCGCCAGGTCGAGCTCCAGTGTCTCGGAGAACACCGGCTCGTGGGACGCGTCGTGCCAGAGGCCCTGTTCCTTGGCGTAGGCCTCGACGAGCGCGATCTGCTCCTCGGAACGGCCGGTCAGGCGCAGGTAGTCGATGGTCTCGCCGTCGATCGGGAAGATGCCGACCGTGGAGCCGAACTCCGGCGACATGTTGCCGATCGTGGCGCGGTTCGCGAGCGGCACCGCGCTGACGCCCTCGCCGTAGAATTCGACGAACTTGCCGACGACGCCCTGCTTGCGCAGCATCTCGGTGATCGTGAGCACGAGGTCGGTGGCGGTGGCACCGGGGGGCAGCTCGCCGGACAGCTTGAAGCCCACGACGCGCGGGATCAGCATGGAGACCGGCTGGCCGAGCATCGCGGCCTCGGCCTCGATGCCGCCGACGCCCCAGCCCAGCACGCCGATGCCGTTGACCATCGTGGTGTGCGAGTCGGTGCCGACGAGGGTGTCCGGGTACGCCTGGCCGTTGCGCACCATCACGACGCGCGCGAGGTGCTCGATGTTGACCTGGTGCACGATGCCGGTGCCGGGCGGGACGACCTTGAACTCGTCGAACGCAGTCTGGCCCCAGCGCAGGAACTGGTAGCGCTCGCGGTTGCGCTCGTACTCCAGGTCGACGTTCTGCTCGAACGCGTCCGGGCGGCCGAAGATGTCGGCGATGACCGAGTGGTCGATCACGAGCTCGGCGGGCGCGAGCGGGTTGACCTTCTCGGCGTCGCCGCCGAGCTGGGTGACGGCCTCGCGCATGGTGGCGAGGTCGACGACGCAGGGCACACCGGTGAAGTCCTGCATCACGACGCGGGCCGGCGTGAACTGGATCTCGGTGCTCGGCTCGGCGGCCGGGTCCCAGTTGGCGAGAGCGCGCACGTGGTCGGCGGTGATGTTCGCGCCGTCCTCGGTCCGCAGCAGGTTCTCCAGCAGGATCTTCAGGCTGAACGGCAGACGCTCGGCGCCCTCCACGGCGCTCAGCCGGAACACCTCGTACGAGGCGTCGCCGACGTTGAGCGTGCCGCGGGCGCCGAAGCTGTCCTTGCTAGCTGGTGCAGTCACGTGCAACTCCATAACTGGTGACAGCGCGGTGGTCAGTTCGGGATGGGGGAGAGTCTTCCTCACCTGGTTGACCCCTGCCCCTCGACCCCAAACAGTACGCTTGTCCTGTAAGCCGGTTCAACCCAGGTTGCCCTAAGTCACGAGCCGAGTCCGGTACTCACCCGGCGAGCGGCCGGTGAACCTCTTGACCGCGGCGCTGAACGCGCTTTCGGTGCGGTGTCCGGCGATCGAGGCGACCGTGTCCCGGAGTGGTCGCGCGGGACCTGGAACAGGAGGACCTGGCAGAGCCGGTCGGGGACTGTCGCGCGGTGTGCCGTGCTCGTCCCTGTGGTGGTGCGCCACGTCGGTGGTCCACCTGCCGAGCGCGTCCGGTTCTCCGGCGCTCGGCGTGCGGGGAGACGCCGAGGCGGTGCGGGAGGCGCTGGAGGGCTTGGACGGACCGGTGACCGTACTTGCCCATTCGTGCGGGGGCGAGGCGGCAAGGTCCGCGGACCGCCTCATCTTCCTGGCGGCGCACCTGCTGGGTCCCGGCGGGCCGGGCCGGTCGAGTCGATCTGCGAGGTCGCCGAGGGGTAGCCCGGCTGGGGGCTGGGGGAAGTCGCCGGGCTACCCGCGGGAGGGCGGCGTTGGCTACGCGCCGCCGTGTTCCTTGACGACTCGGCGGGCCGAGGCGAAGAGCATGCCGATGTTCACCGACTTCGGGCACACGACGACGGCGACGACGTCCTCGTTGTGGTTGTTGCGGATGAACAGGTGTGTGAGGTTGCTGCTGTTGACCAGGACTTCCTGGAAGTAGTGCTCGGCGCTCGCGACGCCGCGCCGCTCCTTGAAGACGTCCTCGATCATGGTCACCGTGCGGCCCTGGAAGAGGTCGAGCGTCGCACCGGCGAGCAGGTCGAGCACCTCGGACGGATGGCTGTCGGTCGTCTCGAACGAGAGCAGCATGCCGGTGGCCATGTCGACGACGCCGGCGGCCAGGCAGCCCGGCACCTCCTGCCGCAGGTGCCGGACCATCGCGATCATCTGGTCGGCCATGACTCTGTTGCTCGTGTTGGGTTGCGTCATTTCACATTTCTGTTCAGGCGGCGGAGAGGACGGAGTTGATGCGTTCGATCGCGGGCTGAGACTCCTGGTGGAGCCGGGTCACGTTGAGGCCTTCGTCGCCGAGCACGACCATCAGCGCCAGTGACCCGACTGCGTAGACGGCCATGCACCCGCCACTGCTGTAAACGACGGTCTGCCGGAATGAACCCTGTCCGGCCACCTCGCTGGTTCTTCGGGCAATTCCGAGATCTGCGGCCGCCAACGCGGAGATGACTTCCGTGTCGAGCCTCTCGGACGTGTCCGCGAGAATCAGGATGCCGTCATTCGCGGCTATCAGGGTGTCCGTTATCCCGGTGACTCGTTCGCGCAGACCGTGCAGTTCGGCGGCCAGCACGTCGTGATTCACGGCTTTTTCCTCTCGGGTTGTTTGAACAGTTTTGGTAACAGTTGGCGCCGCAGAGACCGGGGCAGCGGCGTGTCGTCGCCGGCCATCGGGTCAGGCGGCGGGTGGTGGGGTGCGGAAGGTTGCTGCCTGGGGCGAAGCGGAGCAGCGAGATGCGGCGTCGCGGCGATGATCGCGGTGCCGGGCACGACGGTCAGCAGTCCGTCCATCACCATCCGGCAGGCCTCGATGGTCACCGGGTAGACGCTGCGGCCTGACGCGAACGCGATGTCGCGCGTGGTGCGCCTGCCGGTGGCGTGCGTGAGGATCTCCCCGCGCACCGGGCCGTGCTGCAGCAGGTGGGCTCCGGGGGTCGGGGCCAGGCGTTCGCGGTGCGGACAGAGCGGGTGCTTCAGCGCGAGCAGTGACGAGATCCGGCGCGAGGTCTCCTGAAGCAGGCTTACCGGATCGATCGCCGTCCTCATGGCGACGGCGACGTCGAGCGTCTGCGGGCTGAACGCGCAGTCCTCGATGTCGCCGGCCACGATGGAGAACGCGGCGTCCTGCGTGGACATCATGGCGACGACGTGCAGTTCGGTGTCGCCGATGTTGCCGCGGGTGCCGGTGGTGAGAGCGGCGGTCCACTCGGATTCACTGATGCGCCCCGTGCGCAACAACAACGCATCCGGTCCGGGTGAGCCCGGACTTTCCACGCAGATGATGCCACCGTTGCGCAGGTGAATTCGTCCACCCGGATTCCCCGGGATGTGCAACGTGCCGGTGGCGTTCGTCGCATCTCGTCCGGTCAACGCGCCCGCGAGCAGATCGAAGGGGACTTGCTTGCTGCTAATCAGGGGGTGTCACCGCATTCCGTGCTGACCGAGCCGCGCGGGTCCGTTCATCGCGCTTCCGTGAACTCATCTTTGTTGCTCGGGTGACGGTTTGTCGCCGCTGTTCACTCGATCGTGTGAAATGCGACGTGGTTGTATTGATTGGACATCTATGTGGCGCGACGCAGAGTTTCCTCAGGCGAACATGAGAATGATTCCGAAGGCGCCCAGCATCAGCAGTTTCGCGCATTCGAGCGCGATGTACGCGAGATGAATGCGGGACGGCGGAGGCGTCCCTCCTTCGATGATGTTCTGGGCCCTGGCCTCGAGTCGGGGGCGCAGCACCACGACCTGAACCGCCAGTGTCGCGGTGAGGGCGACGAGGAGCACGGTCGCGGGGACCGGGTGCGGGGCGAGCGCGAACGTGAGCGCTGTGGCGGCGACGAGCACGATCTCCGAGGCGTTGAGGGCCCGGAAGACGAGCCGGCCGATACCGAGTCCCAGCGGCAGCGTGATGCCGGGCGCGCGGAACTTCAGCGGTGCCTCGATCGAGATCGCCAGCACCATGCCGAGCCAGATGCACGCCAAAGCGAGCGGAAGCGACGTCATGGGTGGTTATCTTGGCGTGGTGCTCCTCGATCAGGTTTCCAAGCGGTACGGGCGCGGGCCCTGGGTGCTGCGCGACCTCACCCTGGAGGTGTCCGGTCTGACCGTGCTGACCGGCGCGAACGGCACCGGCAAGTCGACGTTGCTCAAGATCGCCGCCGGGGTGCTGAAGCCGACGTCCGGACGTGTCTCGCGACCTGCTTCGGTCGGCTACGTGCCCGAGCGCTTTCCCTCTGACGTCAAGATGTCCGCTTCGGCGTATTTGGCGCACATGGGACGGATCCGGCGCGCTGAGTCCGGTGATGTGCTGGAACGACTCGGTTTCGTCGGCTCGATGACGGCGCCGATGTCGGAGCTGTCCAAGGGCAACGCGCAGAAGGTCGCACTGGCGCAGGCTTTTCTGGCCTCGGACGTGCTGGTGCTCGACGAGCCGTGGACCGGTCTCGACGCCTCGGCGGCCGCCGAGCTGGTGTCGTTGCTGGAGGAACGGACGGCGCTGGTGTCCGATCACGAGGGACACCTCGCTTCGGCGACGCGCGTGGACCTCGCCGGAGGGCACGTGACCATCGATCTCAGCCGCGTGTCCGCTTTGGACCTCCTGGAAGCGTTGGAAGGCGTGCGGTCGGTGCAGGCTCGCGGGTCGTCGGTGCGGGTGGTCGTGGCGCCGGACCGCAGTGATCAGGTGCTCGCCGAGGCGTTGCGGCTCGGATGCTCGGTGCGGAGTGTGCGGTGATCTCTCTCGTTCGGTACCTCGCCGCTGATGTCTTTCGCGGGCAACGGTATTTGGCGCCCCTGCTGGTGTTCCTCGGTGTGATGGGGATGCTGTTCTCCTCCGACGCCGGACAGCCGCTGGAGGCGTACTCGGGGTCGTCGGCGTTGCTCTACCCGATCGCGGCGTGGATGGCCGTCGTGGTGGCGACGTCCGAGGACGTGGTGCGGCGCGAGATCACCGTGGTGTCCGCCGGTGGGTGGTCGCGGGTGCTGACGGCGGCCGCGCTGGTCTCGGTGTCGATCGCGCTGGCGATGGCACTGCTGGCGGCGGTGTGGCCGGTGGTGACGAACCCGCACCCGTACACGGCGGGCGAATTTTTTGTCGGACTCGCCGCGCATACTGGATGTGCGTTGCTCGGCGTCGGTGTGGGCCTGATGTTCGCCCGCCCCGTTCTCGACTCCATCGGGCGCACCGTGCTGGCGGTGTTCTCGGTGGTGGTGCTGACCTATCCGCTCGGGCGGGCCACTCCGCTCGGGTGGGTGCTGGACGCGCTGGGGCACAACAGGGCGTCGCTGTCCTTGCTGGGGACGGTGGCGGTCGGTGCCGTCCTGGTGTCGGCCGCGGTGGTGGCCGGGGTGCGGCGGGCCTGATGCGGGTCAACGTGCTCGGGCCGCTGCAGGTCGTGGCCGCGGACGGCGCACCGGTCGAGGTGCGCGGCAAACGGCTGCGCTGGTTGCTGATCCGGCTGGCGATGGAACCCGGCCACGTCGTGGCGGCGGACCGGCTGATCGCCGACCTGTGGCCGGACGAGCCACCGGTGGACGGTCCCGCCGCGTTGCAGTCACTGGTGTCGCGGCTGCGGCGGTCGGTCGGCGCCGAGGTGATCTCGTCGCACGCGTCGGGGTACCGGCTGGAGGCGTCGACCGACGTCGAGGCCTTCGAACGGACGCGGGACGCGGCGTTGTGGCGCGGGGCGGCGTTCGAGGAGGCGCCGTTCGCTCTCGACGAGGCCGTGCGGCTGGCGTCGCTGCGCGACGACCTCGCGGGGCTGGAGGCCTTGGCGGCCGCGCATCCGTTGCGCGAGGACGTCCAGGCCCGGTTGATGCTGGCGCTGAACGCCGCCGGACGGCGGTCGGACGCGTTGGCGGTGTTCGCGCGCGTTCGTTCGGCGTTGGCCGACGAACTGGGCGTGGATCCTGGTGAGGCGCTGGCGGCCGCCCACCTGACGGTGCTACGCGAGCGCGTCTCGCGGGGCAACCTGCCGGCGCCGGTCGGGTCGTTCGTCGGGCGGGCCGGCGACCTGGCCACGTTGGCGGAGCTGTTGCGGGACAACCGGTTGGTGACGCTGACCGGGTTCGGCGGCGTGGGCAAGACGCGCCTCGCGCTGACGCATGCCGCGTCGGTGCCGCAGGCGTGGCTCGTCGAGCTGGACTCGGCGGCCGAACCGCTCGCGGCGCTCGACGCCGCCCTGGGGCCGAACCCGTTGGCGGCGCCGCTGTTCTCGCGGCTCGGATCGTCGCTGGTGGTGCTCGACAACTGCGAGCACGTCGTGGACGCGGCCGCCGCGTTGTGCGTGCGGCTGCTGGCCGAGGCGCCGGACGCGCGCGTGCTCGCGACCTCACGCGAGCCGCTGGGGATTCCGGGCGAGGTCGTGCACCCGGTGGCGCCGCTCGGCCTCGACCACGCGGTCGGCCTGTTCTCCGCACGGGTCGGCTCCGCGCTGGATCCCGGAGTCGTGCGGCGGGTTTGTGCTGCCCTGGACGGGATTCCGCTCGCGCTGGAGCTCGCGGCGGCACGGGCCCGGTCGCTGTCGGTGGCGCAGCTGGAGTCGCGGGTGGACAGCCGGCTGCGGTTGCTGGACCGCGGCGCGCGGACCGGACCGGCGCGGCATCGCACGTTGCGCGCGGTGATCGACTGGAGCTGGGAACTGCTGGACGACGCCGAGCGCACGCTGCTGGCGCGGTTGGCCGTGTTCGTGGGCGGGGCAACGGCCTCGGCGGTGCATTTCGTGTGCGGAGCAGGCTCGCGCGGGGCCACTCCCTCGCCGGGAACCGCATTTGAGCCTGGGGCAGTGCTTCCGGGCGAGCGCGAAAGCGTCATCGAGGAGCCTGCGGGCCCCGGTTCCGTTGCTCTGGCCGGAGAGGCGGCGCAGGACACCTCAGCCCGGCACGAGGCGTCTGCAGGCAATGCCGCGCCGGTGCGTTTCGAACCCGAGGCAGGCTCGCGCAGGGGTACCCCCTTGCCGGGAACCCCTACATCTCAACGTACTCAGCAGGTCCGACAAGATCAGGACCTCTGGGACACCGAGGACCTGCTGGCCGCGCTCGTCGAGAAGTCGCTGGTCGTGCGCTCGGGCGAGCGCTACCGGTTGCTGGAGACCGTGCGCGAGTACGCGTTGGGGCAGGGCCGGACCGATCCCGCCAGGCACGCCGCTTACTACGTCGCGCTGGCCGAGCGGAACGAACCGCTGCTGCGAGGCCCTGAGCAGCTGGACGCGTTGAAGGTCTTCGACGTGGAACGGTCCAACCTCGACGCGGCGCAGGCGTGGGCTGTCCGGAACGACGTGACCGTCGCACGGCGCATGATGGCCGCGCGCACGTGGCATTGGCTGGTGATGACCAAGCGGTTCGAGGAGATCCGCCGCTGGGCCTCGCTCACGCCGGACGACCCGCTCTCGGAGGTGCTGGCCTCCCTCGGCACGCCGGCCTCCGTCGCCGCGGCGGAGCGGTTGTGGCAGGAGGACCTGCCGACGGCGCTGTGCGCGTTGATGCTGACGAGCGGTCAGGTCTGGGGTCAGAGGGCACTGGCGGAACGGCTCGAGGTGCTCGCCGGTCGGCTGGAACGGTCGCCGGACGCGTGGATGCGCGCGTTCGCGGCGCTCGTGCGCGGGCTGGTGGCCGGTGAGTTCAGCGAGGGCTCCGCGCCGCGGGCGGAGGCGGCGTACCGGGAGGCGTTGCGCGGGTTCCGGGAGGTGGGGGACCGGTGGGCCGTGGTGTTCGGGCTGTCCTGCCTGGTCATGGTGCTGATCAACCGGGGTGCGTTCGCCGACGGCCTCCAGGCGGTGTCCGAGGCTAGGCAGGTGGCCGCCGAGCTGGGCGAGCCGGAGTCGGTGCTGGTGCCGATGTCCGTGCTCATGCAGGCGGCGCGCATCAAGATCAGGATCGGCGACCTCGCCGGCGCCCGTGCGGACCTGGAACTGGTGCCGGCCTCGCCTTTCGGCCTGGACCGGGCACGGGTCACGCAGGCCTACGGTGAGATGGCGTACTTCGGCGGTGACTACGAGCAGGCCGTCACGCTGTACCGGCAGGTGCTCGACGCCACGGAGGACTCGCCCGCGAACCAGTTCCGCGCCACCGTCCACGCCGGACTGGGACTGGCGCTGACCCGCCTCGGCCGGCTCGGCGAGGCGGGCGAGCACCACGGCCGGGCGCTCGACACCGTCAACAGGAGCGCCGACGGCCCGGCCCGCGCGATGGTGCTGGAGTGGTACGCGGACTGGTTGTGCGCCCAGGGCGACGCACGCGCTGCGCGGGACGCCCTGGGCGAGGCGGAACGGCTACGCGGCGGTCCGAGCAGCGACCCGGCGGTGGTGCAGCTGCGTGACCGGGTTCGCGCCGAAGTAGTCGTCGATCGCTGACCTGCCGATCGCGGCGACGTACCCGTCGGGGCGCACCAGGACCGGGCCGTCCGGGAAGTCGAGCGTCACGAAGTCGGGGCCCCGCAGCAGGTCGAAGATCCGGCCCTGCTCGGTGATCCCGTCCGGCAGGCGGTCACCCGCCCGCAGCCCCTCGCCTTCCTCCGTCCGGTACGACAGCGAGAGCTGCAGCGTCTCGTCGTCACGACGCTCGAACGGGTTGCCGGACATCATGAGTGCGGTCGTCATGCCGAGCAGCCACTCCGCGACGGGCTTGCGCTCGGCCTCGTAGGTGTCGAGCAGCGTCTCCATCGCGAGCTTCCAGCCCAGGTTGTAGGCGTCCTGGATGCCGGTGTTCATGCCCTGCGCGCCGGCGGGGGAGTGCACGTGCGCGGCGTCGCCCGCGAGGAACACCCGGCCGACGCGGAACCTGTCGACCATGCGGATGTTGGTGCGGTGCAGGGACATCCACGTCGCGTCCTGCAGGATCACGTCGTCCAGACCGGTGCACTCGCGGACGATCCGCTGGTACAGCTCCAACGACGGTTCGCGGTCGCCGTCGGCGGTCGCCTGGAACTGGAAGAGGTCCGTGCCGGGCAACGGGCACAGGGCGAGCCACTGGTCGGCGCGGCTGCCCCACTGGTGCCAGTGGTCGCGGTCGAGACCGGAGACCCGGACGTCGCCGACGAGCATCCGGAGGTCGTCGTGGGTCTCGCCGACGAACGAGACACCGAGTTCCTTGCGCACGAACGACTTGCCACCGTCGCACCCGACGAGATACTTCGCCCGCACGGTCTCCGTGCCCACCACCGCGGTGACCCCGGAGTCGTCCTGGGTGAACGACGTCAGCGGCATCCCGTACTCGACGGACTGGGGGAGCGCGTCGCGCAGGATCTGCTCGACCCGGAACTGCGGGATGAGCATCGTGCGGGAGTAAGGGCGCTCGGTCGTGGGGTGGCGGCCCTCGTGCACGTCCCACTCGCGCAACACCTCGCGGCCCCGGTAGGCGCGCATGGTGAGGTCGAGCCGGCCGGACGCCAGCACCGGCTCGATCACGCCCAGGTCGTGGAAGACCTCCATGCTTCGCGGCTGCAGGCCCTTGCCGCGCGAGCCGGCGAACGGCGCCGGGGAGGCGTCGACGATGCGGAACGGGACGCCGCGGCGGGAGAGGTCGAGCGCCAGGGTGAGGCCGGTCGGGCCGGCGCCGATGATCAGAACCTGAATGTCCATGAGCAGAGACTCGGCCTGAGAACTGCCACGGCCCTGTCACCGCGCTGTTGCGGGTGACAGGGCCGTCGATGAGCAGCGAGAACTTACTTCTTGAGCAGCTCGATCAGCGCGTCGACGTCCTTGGGCTCGAAGCCGCGGAACAGCGTGAGCGCCAGCTCGTAGTACGAGCGGACCGGGCTGACGTACCACTTGCCGTCGACCTCGGTGGAGACGACGCCGACGCCGGACTTCATGACCGACCCGGCCACCCGGCCGATGATGTCGATGGCCTCAGCCGGGATCTGCTTGCCGCCCTGCTGCTTGAGCAGCTGCGTGATCTCGCTCGCGCACAGCTTCTGCGAGCCCTGACCGGGCACGTCGGCCGCGTAGCAGTCACCCTCGCGGGTGATCGTCATGGTCTCGCCCTCGGCGGTGATCGACAGCTTCTTGACCGTGACCTGCTTGCCGCCGGTCACGTCCTTGACGTCGGTCTCCAGCGCGTTGAGCTTGGCGCCGGTCGGCTTCTGCTTGCCGGCCTCGGCCAGCAGCAACGGGCCGAGGTCCTGCAGCACACCGGCCTCGTCGGGCGGCAGCAGCGCGATGACCTTCGTCAGGTCGGCGTCGAGCGCGGCGTTCACCATCTGCTTCGCGGCGTCCTCCGCCGAGCTCGCGCCCTGCGCCGCGATGCCCTGCGCGGGCCACTTCTTCTTGTCCTCCTCCAGGACCGCGTTGGCGATCGTGTAGAAGGCGCTCGGGTACCACTTGTCGCCGACCTTGATCGACGCGATGCCGATCGGCATGCCGCGCTTCTTCACCTCGGCGGTGATGTCGACGGTCTCGGACTTCGACGTGGTCGTGCTGAACTCGGTGCCGAGCGCGTCCACGAGCTTGTCGGTGAGCGGGATCTTCGACGCGTCCGAGGTGATCGTGATCTTGCCCTCGACCAGCTTGTTGATGGTGAGGTGGTCGTTGATCTTCTCGGCGGCCGCCTCGTCGAACTTGATGTTCTCGCTCTTGAACTCGACGCCGGTCAGCTTGTTCGGGTCGGCTTCGGGCTTGAGGATCTCGAGACGCTTCATCTCCTTCGTCATCGAGTCCATGTAGTCCTTGGACAGCGCGGCCTCGGCGGGCGCCAGCGACGCCATGATGCCGACGACGTCACCGCTGCCCAGCTGCTCGACGAGGTTCTTCGCCGCGACGGCCGGGGTGTCCTGGCCCGCGTTCGTGCCGGGGTCGGCCTTCTTCAGCGCGAAGAACGTGACACCGCCGCCGATCAGCAGCAGCACCGCGACGACGGCCGTGACGACCAGGCCGGTGCGCTTCTTCTTCGGCGGCTCGCCGCCCATCGGCGCGTAGCCGTACGGCTGCTGGTCGAAGCCCTGCTGCGGAAAGCCCTGCGGACCCGTCTGCGGGTAACCCTGCTGCGGGTAGCCCTGCTGGGGATACCCCTGCGGCCCGGTCTGCGGCTGCTGCGGGAATCCCTGCGGACCGGTCTGGGGGTAGCCGCCCTGCTGCGGGTATCCACCCGGCTGCTGCGGCTGCTGCGGGTAGCCGCCCTGCTGGGGCTGCTGCGGCTGCTGGCCGTACGGGTTGTTCTGCGGCTGCCACTGGCCGCCGCCGCCACCTGGGTAGCTCACGGTTTTCCTCCCGGAGTAATCACTGCGCTGCGCCTGTTGGAGGTGAGCACCGTGATCGCCCCCACGATCGTCAGTACGGCACCGGCAAGGGTCGTCATCGGTCCGGAGATGCTGATTCCGACCAATGCGCCCTTGCTATCCCCTTGGACTGTGGCTAGTAGGGCCACGGTTCCCCCGATCGTGCCAAAGAGAAGGCCGGCGCACGCGGCAAACCGTGGAAAACGGACCACGTAGAGACCAATCGCGACCATGGCCAGTGGCGTTAGCCCCACCCAGATCGACGTCATGACGGTGCCCGCCACCCCGTCCAACCCGGCGAGATCACGGAGCGAGAGCACCTCGTAACTGTCCCTCGTGGTCGATCCGGATTTCAGCCACGGCAAGAACGTCCCGGTGATGGTGGTGACCAAGCCCACTGCCGCGATCGCGGCTCCCACAGCGCTGCGCACGGGGACTAGTGTGAACCGATGGCCTCGGAGGCGTGCGCAGCGGCACGGGCGCTGGTCGCGTCCGCCCACCGGATCACCGTGCTGACCGGGGCCGGAGTCTCCACGGATTCGGGCATCCCCGACTTCCGCGGTCCGGACGGGCTGTGGACGCGCGACGCCGACGCGGGCCTCGGGGCGTCACTCGACGCCTACCTCTCCGATCCTGAGGTGCGCAGGCGCTCCTGGCGGGCGAAGCTCGACAGTCCCGTGTGGACCGCGAAGCCGAACGCCGCGCACCGGGCGTTGGTGGAACTGGAACGGTCCGGCCGGTTGCGCACCGTGGTCACGCAGAACATCGACGGCCTGCACCAGAAGGCGGGCTCCGATCCGCATCGAGTGCTGGAGCTGCACGGCACGTTGCACGCCACCGTGTGCCTGGGATGCGGTGCCACGGGTCCGATGCGGGACGCGTTGAAGCGCGTCGCCGAGGGCGAGCAGGAGCCGGACTGCCCGCGCTGCCGGGGAATCCTCAAGTCCGCGACGGTCTCGTTCGGGCAGGAACTCGACGGCGAGGTGCTGCGCCGCGCCCGTCTCGCCGCCCTGGACTGCGATGTGCTGCTGGTGGCGGGAACATCGCTGTCGGTGCAGCCCGCCGCGGGCCTCGTGCCGCTGGCGGCCAAAGCCGGTGCCCAGGTCATCATCTGCAACGCCGAACCCACGCCGTACGACTCCGTGGCGGCCGTTGTGCTGCACGAACCCGTCGCCGACGTGCTTCCCGACCTCAGTTCCGTTCCTCCATCCGGGGGAGGCCGATTCTCGTCCTGGGGAGATCCGAGCACCTGGTCGTAGGGTCGCTTCATGCGCGTACCGCTGATCACCACGGACTTCCTGGACCGCGCGTCGTTCGCGTTCGGAGCGACGACGGCGGCCATCGACGAACCGGACCAGCCCGCGAAGCCGGTCGCGACGACGACGTACGCCGAGATGGCGACCCGCGTGCGCGCGTGGCAGGCCGGGTTCGACGCACTGGGCGTCGGCGAGGGCGAACGGGTCGCCGTCGTCAGCCACAACTCCGCGCGGATGCTGGAGCTGCTGCACGCGCTGCCCGGCAGCGGGCGCATCTGCGTGCCGGTGAACTTCCGCCTGCGCCCCGACGAGGTGAAGTACATCGTCGAGCACAGCGGCGCCTCGGCGTTGTTCGTCGACCCCGAGCTGGAACTGGACGACGTCGTGGCACGCCACCGGTTCACGCTCGGCGAGGAGTCCGAGTCTCTGCTTCGGTTCGATGTGGAGCCACGGCCGTGGAGCGCTCCCTCGGAGGACGCGACGGCGACCATCAACTACACGTCCGGAACGACCGCGCGCCCCAAGGGCGTGCAGCTGACGCACCGCAACATCTGGCTGAACGCGGTCACGTTCGCCATGCACACCCGTGCGTGGGAAGGCGACGTGTACATGCACGTGCTGCCGATGTTCCACTGCAACGGCTGGGGAATGCCGTTCGGGCTCGCGGGCCTCGGTGTGCCGCAGGTGGTGCTGCGCAAGGTCGACGGCGCCGAGATCCTGCGCCGTGTGCGCGACCACGGCGTCACGCTCATGTGCGGCGCACCGGCCGTGTGGAACGCCGTGCTGGACGCCGCGCAGGCGTGGGACGGCGAGATCCCCGGCCGTGACACCGTACGGATCGTGTGTGCCGGTGCGCCGCCGCCCTCGCGCACGATCCAGCGCGTGACCGAGGAACTCGGCTGGGAGTTCCTGCAGATCTACGGCCTGACCGAAACGGCGCCGCTGCTCACCTTCAACCGGGCCCAGACGGGTCCGGAGGGGGAGGAGAAGGCGAAGAAGCAGTCACGGGCGGGCGCGCCGGCCCTGGGCGCGCAGCTGCGGATCTCCGAGAACGGCGAGGTGCTCGCGCGGTCGAACGTGGTCATGGAGGGCTACTGGGAGAACCCGGAGTCCACCGCGGACGCGATCGAGGACGGCTGGTTCCGCACCGGCGACGGCGGCTACTTCGACGACGACGGCTACCTGACGATCTCCGACCGCAAGAAGGACGTGATCATCACCGGCGGCGAGAACGTCTCGTCCATCGAGGTCGAGGACTGCCTGTTCTCGCACCCGGCCGTCGCCGAGGTCGCGGTCATCGGCGTGCCCCACGAGAAGTGGGGTGAAACGATCAAGGCGCTGGTCGTGCTCTCCGGTGAGGCCACCGAGGCCGAGCTGATCAAGCACTGCAAGGAGCGGCTCGCCGGGTACAAGGCGCCGACGTCGATCGAGTTCCGCGACTCGATCCCGCGCACGGCGACCGGCAAGATCCAGAAGTTCAAGCTCCGCGGGCCGTACTGGGCCGGCCGGGGCCGCGGCGTCAACTAGGCCATTCGGCGACACGCCGAGACTTCGATCGTCCCAAAAGGACCACCGACCGTGTTCCACTGTGACACGTGTGGTTGACGGTGCGTTAGTTCCTGATGCGCCGGATGCGTCTGATTGGTCTAATGCGGTTGGAGGTGATGTCCCGTGTTGACACGACTCTCCGCCGTGGTCGCGGTGTTGATGACGGCCGTCCTCACGGGGACGGCCGCTGCCGTGCCGCCTCCTCCGCCGAACCCCAGTGACTCGGAGATCTCGGCGTCACGGGCAGAGGCGGACGCGAAGGCGGCCCGCGTCGGCGAGCTGACCGGGCGGCTCACGCAGGCGGAGTCGCGCCTGCAGGAACTGCTCGACGACGTCTCGTACAAGCGCGAGCTCGCCAACAAGGCCCGCGTGGACCTGGAAACGGCGATCTCCGAGGCCGAGGCGGCCCGCCGCGAGGCCACGGCCGCCCGTGTCGAGGCCGACGCGGCCTCCAAGGCCGTGGAGAAGAGCCGCCTCGAACTGGACGAGTTCGCGGCCGCGTCCTACGCGCAGGGCACGACCGTCGGGTCGTTCTCCGCGTACATCGGCGCCAAGTCGCCAGAGGACCTTCTCGCCCGTGCCCAGATGCTGGAGGCGGTGTCCGCGTCCAGCCTGAACCGGCTCGACCAGGTGACCCGCGACCAGGGCACGGCCGCGAACCTCGACTCCGCCGCCCGCGCCGCGCTGCAGAAGGCAGAGGCGAAGCAGGCCGCGGCCGACGAGGCCAAGAAGGTCGCCGAGCAGGCCCAGCAGGTGGCCGTGGACGCGCACTCGGCGCAGGCCGCGGCGACCGAGGAGTTGCAGTCCGACAAGGACGCCGTCGAACGTGAGCTCGCCTCGGCGCGCGGCGCGGTCAACGGGCTGGAAGCGCAACGCCAGCAGTACGACCAGTGGACCGAGGCCAAGAAGCGCGAGGACGAGGAGAACGCCCGCAGGGCCGCCGCGGCAGCCGCTGCCGCCGCCGCTCCGCAGGCTCAGGCACCCCGCCCGGCCGCCGCGGCGCCCGCGCCGTCCGGCAACCGCGTGCAGACCGTGATCAACCGGGCGTTGGCTCAGCGCGGTGTCATCTACGCGTGGGGCGGCGGCAACCACTACGGCCCGACGTACGGCGTGCGCGACGGCGGCGTCGCTGACTCGTACGGCGACTACCGCAAGATCGGCTTCGACTGCTCCGGCCTGATGATGTACGCCTTCGCGGGCGCCGGCGTGTACCTGCCGCACTACAGCGGCTACCAGTACAACTCCGGCCGCAAGGTGCCGCTGTCGCAGATGGCCCCCGGCGACATGATCTTCTGGGGCCCTGGCGGCGGCACACACGTGGCGTTGTACCTGGGCGGCGGGATGATGGTGGAGGCGCCTCATTCCGGTGCCGTGGTGCGGATTTCCCCGGTGCGGTACGGCGGCATCATGCCGTACGTGACCCGGATGCTGTGATCGGATCGGTGGCCCGCCGGGAGCGGGCCACCGGGTCTGTCGCTCAGAGGTCACGTGCCCAGAGCTGGCCGGTCACGTCGTGGCCGAAGCTGTGCTGGGGTGTCTCCTCGACCAGTTCGAACCCGTGCGCCTCGTAGATCTTCCGGGCGGACGCGAGGCCTGCGACCGTCCACAACACCATGCTTTTGTAGCCCGCGTTCTGGGCGAACTCGATGCACGTGCTGACGAGCTTGTTGCCCGCGCCGTGGCCACGCGCGTTCGGATGTACGAGCAGCACGCGCAACTTCGCTGTCGTGTCGTCCTCACGAACGCAGAGCACGCATCCGACGCGTTGGCCGTCGAGTTCGGCGATCCACGCGCCCTCTCTCGCGGGGTCGTGGTCGGCCGCGTAGTCGCCGACGATCTTGGCGACCAACGCCTCGAACGAGGTGTCCCAGGCGAGTTCGGACGCGTAGAGCTCGCCGTGCGCCTGGACCACCCAGCCGAGGTCGCCGGGCCGGCCGAGCGGGCGGATCAGCATGGTCGCCTCCACTGACACGACTGTTTCAGTCATGTCAAGATACCGCCATGCCGTCCGCCCGGGAGACCGAACTGCTCGAAGCCGCCTACCGGTACGTGCTCACCCACGGCCTCGCCGACGTGTCGCTGCGGCCGTTGGCGGCGGCCATCGGATCGAGCACACGCGTGCTGCTCTACCTGTTCGGCAGCAAGGAAGGCCTGGTCAGGGCGTTGCTGGCGCGGGCGCGTGCCGACGAACTGGAGCTGCTCGCCGACATCGGCACCGGTCCCGGCGTCGTCGCGCGGCTGTGGGAGTGGCTGTCCGCGCCCGCACACCGGCCGTTGCTGACGCTGTGGCTGGAGGCCTACGCGCGCTCTCTCGTGGAGCCTGACGGGCCGTGGGCGGGCTTCGCGCGTGCGACCGTGGAGGACTGGCTGGAGGTGTTGCGCGCCGCTCAATCCGAGGACGTGCGCGACACCGCTGGCGGACTGGCGTCGCGCACGCGTGAGCTCGCGTTGCTGCGGGGCGCGTTGCTGGACCTGCTCGCGACGGGGGACGGCGAGCGCGTCACCGCGGCGGTGGGGTCTAGTTTTGCGGTGTGAAGATCGTGGTGTTCGGTGCGTCCGGAATGGTCGGTCAGGGTGCGTTGCGGGAGTGCCTGCTCGATCCGGCCGTCGACTCCGTGGTCACGGTCGGGCGTTCGCCGTCGGCCGTGGCGGATCCCAAGCTGCGGCACGTGGTGCACGCCGACTTCGGTGACCTGTCGCCGATCGCGGCGGACCTGGCCGACGCCGACGCGTGCTTCTACTGCATGGGCGTGACGTCCGCGGGGCTGAGCGAGGCCGAGTACACGCCCGTGACGCACGACTACGCGGTTGAGGCCGCACGCGTTGTCGGTGGCACCTATGTGTACGTGTCCGGCGAGGGCGCTGATGCCGAGAGCAAGACGATGTGGGCGCGGGTGAAGGGGCGCACGGAGAACGAGCTGCTGGCGCTGGACCGGCCGGTGTTCGTGGTGCGGCCCGGGTTCATCCAGCCACGGCACGGGATCACGTCGCGCACCCGCATCTACCGCTACCTCTACTCGTGGTCCTCGTGGCTGTTCCCGCTGCTGAAGAAGGTGGCGCCGAAGTTCGTCACGAGCACCGACGAACTCGGCCGCGCGATGGTGGCGCTGGCCAAGGGCGCTCAGGCGACGCGGGTGTTGCGCAGCGACGAGATCAACCGGATCGCGGGATGACGCTCGAGGAGGCCATCCGCGAGTACCAGGAGGACGGCTACGAGGTCACGCACGTCGTGGAGTCCGTGTGCGGCGGGTGTGGCGAGAAGTCGTTCCACGTGCAGATGACCGAGGACCAGGCGATGTGCCGGACCTGCCTCGGCTGCGGCCTCGCGGAGTTCATCGCCGACTCCGAGGAGCACTGGGACGACGAGGACGCGGAGGAGTGCGAGTGCACCTGTGGCGGCGAGGAGTTCGCCGCCGCTCTCGGGTCGTCGTGCCGCCCGGACGGCGAGGTGCGCTGGCTGACCGTCGGGCTGCGGTGCCTGAAGTGCGGGCTGTGCGGTGTGTACGAGGACTGGAAGATCGACTACATGCCGAGCAGACACCTCATCACGCGGGCCTGACCGCGTCCCGACTGGGAGATGCCGGTGTCGGACCTCGTCGTTACGATCGGGTGCCATGGGCGATTTCAAGATCGGCGACACCGTTCAGATCACCGGCACGACGATGACGGGCAACGTCGGCACCGTCGTCCACTTCGACGACGAGCGCGGGAAGATCCTCGTGCGCATCAGTGCCGACACGCAGAACTACTTCCCGGCCGGTGAGCTGAAGAAGTTCTCCGCCTAGGACTTGAACGCGTCCTCGGTCTTCACGACGCCCGCGGTGCGACCCGGCGCCGTGTGGTTCTCCCAGTACAGGTTCGTGTGCGCGATGACCTTGTCCGGGGTGGGCGCGCCGTACTCCGACAGGTCCTCGGTCGTGTGCGCGTCGCTGACCAGCAGGGCGTCGTAGCCGCGCACGACGGCGCCGTGCAGGGTCGAGCGGATGCACTCGTCGGTCTGCGCGCCGGACACCACGAGGCTGCCGATTCCCTTGCCCGCCAGCACTTCCTCGAGGTTCGTCGCCTCGAAGGAGTCGGCGTAGGTCTTGTGCACCACGGGTTCGCCGTCGGCGACCTTGAGCTCGGGCACGAACTGCCAGCCGTCGGACTCCTTGGGCATGTGCTCGGCGTTGCTGTGCTGCACCCACACGACGCCGACACTGGCCGCGCGCGCCTTGTCGACGAGGGCGGCGACGTTGGCGACGACCTCGTCGCGGTTGTGGGCGTGGTTCACCACGCCGTTCTGCACGTCGATCACGAGCAACGCTGTGTTGGGGCGGTTCGCCAGAGTCGTCACGCGGCCAGCTTAGGCCGCTTCCGGTGGCGTGCGAGGGTGTTCCGTCGACTGTGGACGGCCGCACGCGTGCGGCTCAGCGGGAACGCAGCCGCCGCAACATCCGGGCGTCCTCGAAACCGACGTTGCGCGCGGCGGTCTCGACCGTGGCGCCTTGACCGATCAGGTGTTCGGCCCGTTCGACGCGCAACGCCTGCTGGTACTTCAACGGCGTCATGCCCGTCGCACGGCCGAACAACCGCGTCACGGTCCGTTCGCTGCAACCGGCGTGGACGGCGAGTTCCGCGAGCGAGAGACGGTCGGCGAGGCGTGACTCGATGACGTCCTGAACGCGGTGCACGGTCTCGTTGATGTGCGAGCGGTGCCGCAGCAGCACACTGGCTTGCTGGTCGTCACCGTTCCTGCGCGCGTAGATGACCATCGTGCGTGCGATCGCGGCGGCGACCGTGGGCCCGTGGCGCACGGCGACGAGATGCAACGCGAGGTCGATGCCGCTCGCGATGCCCGCGGACGTCACGACCCTGTTGTCCTCCACGAACAAGACGTCACGCACGACGTGTGCGGCGGGATAGCGCCGTGCGAGTTCCTCTTGCAGTTCGTGATGCGTGGTGCAACGCCGTCCGTCGAGCAAACCGGCGCGCCCCAACGCATCCGCGCCGGCACACACACTCGCCACCGTGCCGCCGTTGTCGTGGTGAGCGCGCACCCACGCCAGCGCGCGTTCGCTCAGATGTCCGGTGCCCACGATCTTCGGCGACCGCCACCCCGGCACGAACACGAGGTCGTCCACCTCAAGAGAGGGCAACTCACGCGACGCGCCCAGCGGCACGCCCTGATGACTGAGCACGGTGTCCATGTCACCGACGTAGGACAGCGCGTACCCGTCCACCAGGTCGGCAGCGCTGGAGAACACCTGCGCCGGCCCCGCGAGGTCGAGCAGGTGCACGGAAGGTGCGAGCAGGAAGACGACTCTGGTCACGATCCGGTCAGCGTAGCGACATCCGAGATCCGCGCGAACCGGCCCGCCAGCACATATTCGGTCCGCTCGATGATCTCCTCGACGCCGAGCACCTTCCCGGTCCGCCAGTGCGGCAACGGCGTGGTGGCGGTCGCGTCCGTCACGAACGTCATGTCGAACCCGAGATCCGACCCGACCCGCGTGGTCGTCTCGCAGCACTGCTCGGTCCGGATGCCGCTGATCAGCAACTCCCGCACACCCCGCGTCGTGAGCGTCTGCTGAAGGTTCGTCGTGGTGAACGCGTTGTGCGCGGTCTTCGTCAGCACCGGTTCGTCGTCGAGCGGCTTGAGGCCGTCGATCAGCCGCACGTGACCCAGCGCGGGGTCGAACACGTCGCCGGAGCCGGGCTCGGAGTGCAGCACCCACACCACCAGGTCGCCGGCGTCGCGACTCAGATCGACCAGCTGGTTCACCTTGCCGACCACGTCCGGGTTGGACACCTCGGCCCAGTTGGGGCGCTGACGGAACGACTCCTGCACGTCGATGACGATCAATGCTCGCTTCATGACCACCAGCCTGCCGGGCTCGAAGATCGCGGAACAGGCACGGGCCGGGCAAAGGGCGGACGGATCTGGTCACCCGTGCGAAGATCACGGACGTGAAGCTGCGCGTGCTGGCGGGCGATCCCGCGGATCCGGGCATGGGGGCCGAGGTCGAGGTGGCCGCGGGCGCCGGCCCGAGAAGCGGCCTCGCCGTGCCGTACCTGCGCCTGGTCGGCCGCCACGGCAGCCGGGAGATCCTGGTCGGCGAGGCACGGGTCACCGCGACGCGCGTCGAGATCGCGGTCAGCGCCACCTGGACCGAGACCGGCGGCTGGCACCGGGAACCCTGGAACGGTGAGGCGCTGGGCGAGACCCTCACGCACCCCGCTCACCCGATCCGGCCCAACCAGCGGGACGTCTCCATCGCCAAGGGCATCGCCGAGGGATCGCGCAACACCGTCGGCGAACTGCGGCAGCTGCGCTACGAGATGGAACGCCAGGTCGCCGACCTGCTGACCCAGCGCACGAACGCGAAGCTCCGGCTGATCATGGCCCAGCTCGTCGAACTGTCGATCGCGTTCAGCCGTGCCCGTGACTTCGCGCGCGAGGCCATCCGTGAGCAGCTCTGGATGCGCGACGGTGGCGCGTTACCGCACTGCCAGGCGATGGACACCGAGCTCGGTGACGAGATGACGCGCCTGCAGTCGTTGCTGGGCAGCGTGTCGACGCTCGCCGTGGCCCAGGACGGCGAGGCGCAGCAACGGTTCAACACGCTCGCTGCCGCCGCCGCTGCCGGACTGGGTCTGCCCGCCCTGATCCTGTCGCTGTACGGCGCGGACGAGTACCTGCCGTTCACGTGGGACAAGGCGTGGCGCGCGCTGACCCCGATCGCGGGCGTCCTGACGGTGGCAGCCGGGATCATCCTGAGCCGCATGCCCGGACGCACCACCGGGAAGCACCACCTGGTGGCCGCCGGACTCATCACCGGCCTGATCGCGGTGCTGCTGATCGCCGGATTCCTCGCGCCGGGCTAGATCCGGCGGCGGCCCGCGAACCCCAGATCCGTCCGGTGGTACCAGGCCAGCTCGCGGTCGCCTTCGAGCCAGCACAGCAGCACCGGCACACCGTCCCTCTCCGACGGGAAGTCCACCAGCAACGGCGCGAAGCCCTTCAGCTCCGCCCCGCTGTGCTGCACGGTCTCCATCAGCTCGTCGAGCCGGGCCTGCGCGGCCTTGAACTCCGGCAGTCCGCCCAGGGCGGACTCGCCGGCGGCGAGTTCGGCGGCGTCGGCCCGCAGGCGCACGATCTCGTCCAGCGACGGCAGCAGGCGTTCGAGTTCGGTCCTGGCTTCGGAGAGGGTGAACAGTGGCACGGCGCCAAGGCTGGCACAGTGGTGGGAATGACGTGGCGACTGGGTGACCTCACCGTGAACCGGATCGGGTTCGGCGCGATGCGGCTGCCTCAGCGGGGGACGGCGTTCGACCGCCGTGCCGAGCCACGCGACCGCGGGCAGGCGATCGAGGTGCTGCGGAAGGCCGTGGAGCTCGGGGTCAACCACGTCGACACGGCCGCCTTCTACTTCTCCGCCACGCGGTCGGCGAACGAGCTGATCAACAGCGCGCTCGCGCCGTACCCGGAGGACCTGGTGATCGTGACCAAGGTCGGGCCGGGCCGCACGCCGCAGGGGGAGTGGCTGCCGCTCGCGACGCCGCGGCAGCTGCGGGGACAGGTCGAGGAGAACCTGCGCCAACTCGGCCGCGACCACCTCGACGTGGTCAACCTGCGGGTGAGCGGTCTGGACGACGTCAGCGCGCACTTCGAGCAGCTCGCGGCGCTCCGGCAGGACGGCCTGATCCGGCACCTCGGCCTGTCCAACGTCAAGCCGCACCACCTCGACCAGGCGCAGCGGATCGCGCCCGTGGTGTGCGTGCAGAACTCCTACGGGCTCGGGCACCACCCCGAGCAGGACGACTTCGTCGGGGTCTGCGGGGAGCGGGGCGTCGCGTACGTGCCGTTCTTCGCGCTCACCGGCGCCAACCAGGAGGCCGGGACGTCGGCCAACGACGACGTGGTCACCGAGATCGCCCACGACCGCGACGCCTCGCCCGCGCAGATCCGGCTGGCGTGGACGCTCGCGAGAGGGCCGCACGTGCTGGTCATCCCGGGCACGGGCGATCGTGAGCACCTGCGGCAGAACGTCGAGGCGGGACGGCTGAGCCTCACCACGGACGAGCTCACCCGCCTCGACGCCGCGCACCTCAACGGGAGCTGATCCGCCGGAACAGCCAGGTGGCCCATCCGAAGGCCACGACCAGAAGGCCGCCCGACCACGCCAGTGCGAGCCGGCCCGACGACACGGGCTGGTCGGTCAGCAGAGCGCGCACGGTCTCGATGACCGGCGTGATCGGCTGGTGCTCGCTGACGGCGCGCAGCCAGGCCGGCATCGTCGCCACCGGCACGAACGCGCTGCTCAGGTACGGGATGAACAACATGAAGAACCCGAGCAGGCTGGCCGACTCGACGGTCCGCGCGATCACCCCGAAGCCCGCCGCGAGCCACGACAGCGCCAGCACGTAGAGCAGCAGCAGGCCCATCGCCACGATCCAGGAACCCAGCGACGCCGTCGGCCGGAAGCCCATCAGCAAGGCCACCAGCACCACCGCGAACGTCGCCAGGGCGTTGCGGGCGACCGACGCGGCGACGTGACCGGTCAGCACGGAGAAGCCGCTGATCGGCATCGAGCGGAACCGGTCGACCACGCCCTTCTTCATGTCGTCGGCCACGGACATCGCGGTGGACGTGGCGCCGTAACCGGTGCACAGCACGATGATGCCGGGCACCACATAGTCCACATAGGACTGCACCGAGCTGATCGCGCCGCCGAACACGTAGACGAACAACGCCATCATCAGCACCGGCAGCACGATCGCCATGATCAGCGTGTCGAGGTTGCGGCGGCTCAGGCGGATGCCGCGGCCGGCCATCGTCAGCGAGACGGTCATGCGGCCACCGCCGTCAAGGTCGTGAAGACGTCGTCCAGGGTCGGGCGGTGCGCGGACACCCGCGACACGCTCACCCGCGCCGCCAGCAGGTCGTCCAGCACGCGGTGCAGGTGCACGGCAGTGCCGTCGGACGGCACGCCCAGCGTCGCCCCGTCGGCCACCCCGCCGACCACGGCCTGGGCTCGCGCCGCGTCCTCGGCGCACGAGAAGGTCAGGTCCAGCCGGGTGCCGCCGACCGAGTTCTTCAACGCGTCCGCGGTGCCGTCCGCGACGACGCCTCCGTTGTGCAGCACCACGATCCGGTCGGCGAGGCGGTCGGCCTCCTCCAGGTACTGGGTGGTGAGGAAGATCGTCACGCCGTCGCGCACCAGGTCGCCGATCGCGTCCCACATCGTCGTGCGGCTCACCGGGTCGAGGCCGGTGGTCGGCTCGTCCAGGAACAGCAGCCGCGGCCGCGCCACCAGGCTCATCGCGAGGTCCAGGCGCCGGCGCATGCCGCCGGAATAGGTGCGCACCCGCCGGTCCGCCGCCTCGACCAGGTCGAACCGCTCCAGCAGTGCGACCGCCCTCGCACAGGCCGCCGATCGGGCGAGACGGCGCAGCCGGGCGATCATGACCAGGTTCTCCCGGCCGGTCTGCTCCTCGTCCACCGCCGCGTACTGGCCGGTCAGGCTGATCACGCCGCGCACGGCGGCGCCCTCCCGCTCCACGTCGAACCCGCACACGCGGGCCGCGCCGCCGTCGGGCCTGGTCAGCGTGCTCAGGATGCGGATCGCGGTGGTCTTGCCCGCGCCGTTGGGCCCGAGCAACGCGAGCACGGATCCTTCCGCGACCTTCAGGTCCAGGCCGTTCAGCACGGTGTTCGAGCCGTATCTCTTCGTCAGGCCCTCTGTCTCGACGATCATGGAACCCCCCTTTTATGCGTACCTAATACGCAAAACCTAAATGAGCGTATGGCATACGCATCTGTTTGACTAGAGGGCATGAAGAGGGGGCGCAAGCCGACCATCGACGCCGCCGACATCACGCGGGCCGCCATCGCTATCGCGGACGCCGATGGGCTTGCCGCCGTGTCGATGGCACGCGTCGCGCAGGAGATGGGCAACGCGACGATGGCGCTCTACCGGCACGTGAAGAGCAAGGACGAGCTCCTCGCGCTGATGGCGGACGCCGCGTTCGACGATCCGCCGCCCCTGCCGGACGGCGACTGGCGGGACAAGCTCGGAGTCTGGGCGAGGGAGATGCTCGGCGGCATCCGCAGGCGCCCGTGGTTCCTGCAGATCCCGATGAGCGGCCCGCCGACCGGTCTCAAGAGCCTCGCCTGGTTCGACAGCGCGCTGGGCGCGCTCGAGGGCACGCCGCTGGAGGCGGGGGAGAAGGTCGGCGTGGTGATGGGCCTGATGACGTTCGTGCACGGCGAGGCCTGGCTGAGCGTCACGCTGCAGCAGGGGTTCGACGACGACCCGGCCCAGTTCAGCCGCCAGTACGGGCAGCGGTTGCGCGAGATCGTCGACCCGCGCCGCATGCCCGCTCTCGCGAAGATCGTCTCGGCCGGCGTGTTCGACGTGGACGACCTCTTCGACGCGGAGGACGTCGCCGCCGACTTCGACTTCGGCCTGCACCTGTTCCTGGAGGGCGTCGCGACGCACATCGGAGGCAGGGCATGACGTACGCGGTGATCATCCTCACCGGCGGCACGGGCGAACGGCTCGGTGGCGTCGACAAGGCCGCACTGTCCTATCGGGACGCCACGCTGCTCGACCACGTGCTGTCCGTTGTGGACGACGCGAGTCAGAAAGTCGTTGTGGGACCGGAGAAGAACCTCCCCGGCGTCGTCTGGGCGCGCGAGGATCCACCCGGCGGCGGACCGCTCGCCGGACTCGCCGCCGGACTGGCGAAGATCACGGAGGACTGGGTCGCGGTGCTCGCCGTCGACCAGCCCGGCCTCACGAAGGACACCATCGCGAGGCTGCGCGAGACAGGACGCAACGCCGTGCTCTCCGACGACCGCGTGCAGTGGCTGATCGGCTTCTGGAACGCCGCTGAGCTGCGCGAAGCCCTCCCCGAAGATCCACGGAATCTGCCGTTGCGCAAGACTCTGCTGCGACTCGACCCCGTCGAAGTGTCCGCTTTGCCCGGTGAGGCTCAGGACGTCGACACGCCCGCCGACCTGGACACCCTTCACAGCGGTTGAACAGGCGAAGGGTAAGACTGTTCCACTATCGGTAAAACCCTGTTCCGCATGGAGGCCCGCACGTGACCGAGCCCGCCGCCGAGGCAACGCCGAACGCATCGGCGCCCGTCACCCCGGCTCGTGACGCCCAGCTGCTCGAACGCACCGTGTTCGAGGTGAAGCGGGTCATCGTCGGCCAGGACCGGCTCGTCGAGCGGATGCTCGTGGGTCTGCTGGCCAAGGGCCATCTGCTGCTCGAAGGTGTGCCGGGTGTCGCGAAGACGCTCGCCGTCGAGACGTTCGCCCGCGTGGTCGGCGGCTCGTTCTCGCGCGTGCAGTTCACGCCCGACCTGGTGCCCGCCGACATCCTCGGCACCCGAATCTACCGCCAGTCCACCGAGACGTTCGACGTCGAGCTCGGGCCCGTCGTCGCGAACTTCGTGCTCGCCGACGAGATCAACCGCGCGCCCGCCAAGGTGCAGTCGGCGATGCTCGAGGTCATGGCCGAGCGGCACGTGTCCATCGGTGGCCGCACGTTCCCGATGCCGAACCCGTTCCTGGTGCTGGCGACGCAGAACCCGATCGAGAACGAGGGCGTGTACCCGCTGCCGGAGGCGCAGCGCGACAGGTTCCTGTTCAAGATCCAGGTCGAGTACCCGACCGCGGAGGAAGAGCGCGAGATCGTCTACCGCATGGGCGTCGAGGCGCCCACGCCGAACCAGGTCCTCTCCCCGGAGGAACTGGTGCGCCTGCAGGGCGTCGCGTCGCGCGTCTTCGTCCACCACGCGCTCGTCGACTACGTGGTGCGCCTGGTGATCGCGACCCGCGCGCCCGGCGAGCACGGCCTCACCGACGTCGCCGGCTGGGTCGCCTACGGCGCCTCGCCGCGTGCGTCGCTCGGCATCATCGCCGCCGCGCGTGGCCTCGCGCTCGTCCGTGGCCGTGACTACGTGCTGCCGCAGGACGTCGTGGACGTCGTCCCGGACGTGCTGCGCCACCGTCTCGTGCTCTCCTACGACGCGCTGGCCGACGGCGTGCCGCTCGACCACATCATCACCCGTGTGCTGCAGATCGTGCCGTTGCCGCAGGTGTCGGCCCGTCCGCAGCAGCCGGTTCCGGCTGGTAGGCCGTGAGCCGGCCAGAAAAGGAAACCAAGGGAGCGGCCGAAGAGCGTCCGTCCTGGGCGCCGCCCGTCCTGCGCGGCGTTCGGATGGAAGCCGCGCTGCGCATGCTGGAGCTCGACGTCCGGCGCCGTCTCGACGGTCTGCTGCAGGGCAACCACCTCGGCCTCGTGCCGGGGCCGGGCACCGAACCGGGCGAGGCGCGCACCTACCAGCCCGGTGACGACGTGCGCCGGATGGACTGGGCGGTCACGGCCCGCACGACGATCCCGCACATCCGGGAGACCGTCGCGGACCGCGAGCTGGAGACGTGGATGGCGATCGACCTGTCGCCGTCGCTCGACTTCGGCACCGCCGCCTGCGAGAAGCGCGATCTGGCCATCGCCGCGACGGCCGCGGTCGCGCACCTGACACGCGGCGGTGGCAACCGGATCGGCGCCGCCGTCTCGACGGGTGCCGAGAACGTCCGCATCCCGGCCCGCGGTGGCCTGGCGCACGCGCGCGGCATGATCCGCAAGATCGCCGAGATCGACCGGGCGCCCGAGGGCACGCGCGGAGACCTGGCGGCGCTGCTGGAACAACTGCGCCGCCCGCCTCGCCGGCGCGGCCTGATCGTGGTGGTCTCCGACTTCCTGGGCGGCATGGAGTGGCAACGGCCGTTGCGCGCCTTGTCCGCGCGTCACGACATCGTGGCCATCGAGGTCGTCGACCCGCGTGACGTCGACCTGCCCGAGGTCGGCACCGTGGTGCTGTCCGACCCGGAGAGCGGCCGCCAGCGCGAGGTGACCGCGTCCGCGTTGCTGCGCAAGGAGTTCGGCGCCGCGGCCGCGGAACACCGGGGCGAGGTGGCGGCGGGCCTGCGCCGCGCGGGCGCCGGGCACCTGGTGCTGCGGACCGACTCGGACTGGATCGCGGACACGGTTCGTTTCGTGGTGGCGCGCAAGCGCCGCTGGTCTGGGGGTGTCGCATGAGCTTCTCGAACTTCGTCGCCCCGTGGTGGTTCCTGCTGCTGCTCGCGGTGGGGCTGCTCACCGCCGGATACGTGGTGGCGCAACGGGTCCGGCGCAAGCGGGTGCTGCGGTTCACGAACCTGGAGCTGCTGGAGAAGGTCGCGCCCAAGCGGGAACGCTGGTCGCGGCACGTCCCGGCGGCGTTCCTGCTGGCGGCGCTCGCGTTGCTGACGGTCGCGCTGGCCGGTCCGACGTCCGAGCAGCGGGTCCCGCGCAACCGGGCGACCGTGATGCTCGTGGTCGACGTGTCGCTGTCGATGAAGGCCACGGACGTCAAGCCGTCCCGGCTGGAGGCCGCGCAGGTGGCCGCCAAGTCGTTCGCCGAGGGCCTCACACCGGGCATCAACCTGGGCCTGATCTCGTTCGCCGGCTCGGCCACCGTGCTGGTCGCGCCGACGACGGACCGTGCCGCCGTCACGCAGTCGATCGACGGGCTCAAGCTCGCCCAGTCGACCGCCACGGGTGACGCGCTGGTGGCCGCGATGGCGTCGATCGACTCGTTCGGCAAGGTCGTCGGCGGCGCCGAGGGCCCGCCGCCCGCCCGCATCGTGCTGATGACGGACGGCAAGGAGACCGTCGGCACCCGCAAGGCGTTCGACGCGGCCGAGGACGCGAAGAAGGCCGGGACCCCGATCTCCACGATCTCGTTCGGCACCGAGGACGGCGTGGTCGACATCGAGGGCCGGCAGCAGTCCGTGCCCGTCGACGACGACTCGATGAAGGAGATCGCGAAGATCTCCGGCGGCGAGTTCTTCAAGGCCGCCTCCGCCGAGGAACTGCGCCGCGTCTACGACACGCTCGGCGAGCAGATCGGCTACGAGAAGAAACAGGCCGACGCCTCGAAGCCGTGGCTGCTGCTCGGCACGATGACGGCGATGTTCGCGGCCGCCGCGGCCCTGTTGCTCGGTCAGCGCCTGCCGTAGGTGAGCAGCACGACTCCGTTGTCGAACGCCCTGGTGCCCTTGAGCGCCAGGGCGTTCGGCTTGCGGAAGAACGGCGTGCCGGCGCCGATCGCGACCGGGTTGACGTAGAGCCGGATCTCGTCGATCAGGTCGTGCTCGAAGAACGTCTGAAGCAGCTCGTTGCCGCCGATCATGGCGTCGCCGGGGAGCGCCTTGATCTCGGCGGGAACGACCTCGGTGCGCGTTTCGGTGTTCCACTCGG
Organism: Lentzea sp. NPDC102401; assembly: GCF_044765805.1. Classification (NCBI taxonomy): domain Bacteria; kingdom Bacillati; phylum Actinomycetota; class Actinomycetes; order Pseudonocardiales; family Pseudonocardiaceae; genus Lentzea; species Lentzea sp. NPDC102401. Next base: position 756,741 of record NZ_JBIWKS010000002.1, read on the forward strand.
TGAACTGCCGCGTGCGCGAGTAGACGATCTTGGGTGTGTCCCGCCAGATCGGGCCGAAGTCGAGCATCGGCTGCGGCCAGTCGAGGTGGTCCTCGGCGTGCGGCCACGCCCGCAACATCAGCTCGTGGTTGCGGCGGCCGTCGACGAACGTGGTCATCTTCGCCAGTTCGTCGTTGATGTGGCGGTGCAGCTCGTCGCTCATGTGGTGCCAGCCGATGTCGTGGCCGGGGCCCTCGAAGAACCCGTCCAGCGAGACCGACGCCATCGTGATGATCATTGTGGGCTCCTCGATGGTGTTCTTCCCGTGTGACTGTGGTTCCGATGCGGTCGAGCACGTGAAGCGGTGTTCCAGTATCGCTCTGTCGTGTCCGCGGGGCCGTGGGTCAGCTTTGGCTGTGCGCGTGTGTTTCGTGGTGTGGCGACCAGATCTCCTCGGCGCGAGCGCTGGCTTGTGGGGTGAAGTAGTCGCCGGTCTCGAGGTCCTCCAGCAAGGTCCTGTGCTTCGGCGCCCAGTTCAGGAGGGCCTGTGTGTGCTCGCTGGAGACGGGTACGTCGAGCGAGAAGAACCTTGCCAAGAAGGGGTTTCCGAGGTGCTCGGCGGCCTGTTCGAGGGTGAGCGAGACGCTGGGGACGCCGAGAATCCGCGCGATCTGCCCGGCGATGCTCTTGATCGTCACGGCGCTTTCGCCGACGGCGTGCAGCACGCTTCCGGCGGGAGCTTTCTCCAGCGCCAGGCGGAAGAGACTGGCGGCGTCCGAGCGGTGGACCGCCGGCCACCGGTTGGCGCCGTCCCCGATGTAGGCCGAGACACCCGCCCTGCGTGCGGCGGCGATGAGAGCGGGGATGAACCCGTGGTCGCCTGGGCCGTGGACGGTCGGCGCGAGTCGCACGACACTGGCTCGCACCCCCTGATCCGCGAAGCTCAGGCACGCCCGCTCGCCCGCTACGCGAACGGCGACGACCGAGTCGGGATCCGGTGCCTCCTCCTCGGTGCTGACCCGGCCACTCCGCATCACCAACGTGCCCGACGTGATGACCAACGGCTTACCGGACCCGCCAAGACCCTGACCGAGCGCCTCGATCGCGCCGCGGTCGCGACGGGCGAGAGCGTCCGGATCGGCGTAGTCGCCGCCGTAGGCCATGTGCAGGACGCCATCGGCGGCCTCGGCGCCACCGCGCAGACTGTCGAGGTCGTCGAGAGAGCCGCGGTGGGAGGTGGCGCCCAGCGCCTCCAGCCGGGTGGCGGAAGCGTCCGAGCGGGCCAGACCGATGACGGTGTGGCCCGCCTCGATGAGTTCGGTGACGACGGTGGGGCCGGTCTGACCGGAACCACCGGTGACGAAGACGCGCATGGCACTCCTGTTTCATGTCAGTGACTGGCGCTACTTGATGTCAGTCACTGACGCTACACGTTACGTCAGTGACTGGCGCAACGTGGCGCCAGTCACTGACATGACGCGGTAGGCTCAGGACATGCCGAGAAGCGGACTGGAAGCGCGCCGCCGCCTTCAGCAGGCGGCCCTGGAGCTGTTCCGGGAACGCGGTTTCGATCGGACCACCACGGCTGAGATCGCGGCCCGTGCCGGCGTCAACGAGCGCACCTACTTCCGGCACTTCGCAGACAAGCGTGAGGTCCTGTTCGACGGTGAGGACGATCTGCGCGCGTCTCTGGCGCAGGCGGTGGCCGAGGCGCCGGAGGGTCTGCGGCCGTTCGAGATCCTGCTCCTCGCCTTCCGGAGAACCGGCCGGGCACTCGAGGCCAACCGCTCGTTCGCGGAGCCGCGATTCGCCGTCATCGCCGCCACACCGGCGCTACAAGAACGCGAGCTGGCCAAGCACGCGTCGCTCACCGAGGTCGTGGCCGAGGCGCTGCGGCGGCGCGCCGTCCCCGACCGGCTGGCCGCGCTCGCGGCTCAGACCGGCTGGGCCGCCTACCGCCAGGCGGTCCAAGCCTGGACGAACGACCCCGGACAGGGCCTGGACGCGCACCTCACTCAGGCCTTCGACGATCTGCGCACCCTGTCCGCGGCCGGTTCATCGACGACGACAGGACCGGAACGCTGACATGGCGTTCTCGGCCGCGTGGCCGGTGGTGGCGAAGCAGACGTCAACCGTGCAACCTCCGGTACTCCGCCGCCGCGCCAGGATGCAGCGGCACCTTGCCCGTGTCGATCAGACTGCGCACGTCGAGGTACTGCGTGCCGAGCGCCTGTTCCGGCACCAGTTCGGCGGCTCTGCCCACGAGCAGCCGCACGACGGCGCTCGCGTGCTCTGCGGTGAGATCCGGCCGGCACACCAGCAGGTTCGGCGTGCCGATCGTGGGGACGTCGACCGGGGAGCCGTAGACGCCCATGCGGACGTCCACGCGTTCGTAGACCTTGCCGTGGTCCTGGCGCAGCTTCGGCAGAAAGCCGTCCAGCGGCAGGAGTCTGATCCCGCTGGCCTTGTCGAGTTCCGGGGTCGGGACGCCGCCGGACCACAGCAGGGCGGCGATCTCGCCCGCCTTGAGGGCGTCGACCGCGTTGCGCAACGGGTAGTGCGCCTCCTGAACGCCCAGCGCGAGCCGTGAACCCTGCAGGGCGGCGCCGGATCCGGCCGCGCCCAGGGACACCGGCTTGCCGATCAGGTCGGCGGCGGTCGTGTACGGCGAGGACTTCAGGACCACCAGCTGCAGGTAGTTCTCGTAGACGCGGCCCAGTGCGACGAGGCCGGGTTCCATGTGGGCGCTGTCGCTCAGCGACAAACCTATGTCGGCGGTGCCTTCGCGCAGGTGCCTGAGGTTGTCGGCGCTGCCGCCGGTCTGGATCGGCGTGATGGTCAGCGGGGCGGGGGAGAGGCGCGAGATCAGTCCGGCGAAGTCGTTGTAGAAACCGCCGGGCTCGCCGCCGGCGATCCTGATGGTGCCGTCCGGTTCGGAGGAACCGCAGGCGGTCACCGCGAGCATGCCCAGCAGGAACGTCCGGCGCCTCACAGCAGCGGCTCCTTCGGCAGTTCCACCGTCACGACCAGGCCGTTGTCGGTGTGCAGCTTCAGCTTTCCGTCGTGCGCGGTGACGATGCGTTCCGCGATCGCGAGGCCCAGGCCCGTGCCGCGCCGGGTGTCGTCGCCGCGCCAGAACCGTTCGGTGGCGTGCTTGATGTCCTTTTTGGACAGACCGGGTCCGTTGTCCCGCACGGTCAGCGTGGCGCGGTCGCACACCACCGTGATCTCCGAACCGCCGTACTTGATGGCGTTGTCCAGCACCACGTCCAGCACCTGCGCGAGGTCCGACACCGCGCACCGCACGAGTCCGGGCGCCCGGTCGTCGACGGTGATCGTGACGCCCTCCGCCTGGGCCGCCGCGCGCCACGCGTCGACCCGGTCGTGTGCCACGACCTGGAGATCCGCGAGTTCGGGTTCGACGCCGCCGGCCGCGCGTTCGGTCGCGGTGCTCTCGGCGTTGGCGAGGGCGAGAAGCCCGTCCAGCAACGACTCCAGGCGTTCGACCTCGGTCAGCAGCGATCCGTTGGAGGGCAACATGTCGACGCGCAACCGCAGTGCCGCCATCGGGTTGCGCAGCTGGTGCGAGGCGTCGGCGATCAGTCGTCGTTGCTGGTCGGCGGCCTCGGCGACGGCATCGGACATGCGGTTGAACGACTCCGACAGCGCCCGCAGCTCTGCCGGTCCGGCGGTGTCGGCGACGTGCGTGCGCCGTTGGCCCTCGGCGACCGCTCGCACACCCCGGTCGAGTTCCTTCAAAGGCCTGAGCAGCCAGCGGGAGACGACCAGTGCCAGCAGCACGCACGCGCAGGCCGCCAGCAACGCCCCGGCCAGCACGATCGCCCAGCGCCGTGCCACGTCGAGCGCGGCCACACGCGTGGAAGCCCGCAGCACCACGGCGCCCGCGACCTTCGTGCCGATGCCGACCGGGCGGGCGAACAGGACGTCGCCGCCGTTCCACGGCAGCACGGTCGGCACGGGCGCGGCGGGCTGGTTGCGCAGGGCCGCGTCGATCTGCGCGGACACGTCCCCTGCCGTCATGCCCGACTCCACGACGGGCGTGCCGGACGCGTCGACGACCACGATCTCCTCGCCGTAGACCTCGGCGTACCGCTCCGCCTCGGACACCACGACGTCGACGGGCAGTGTGGCGAAGCGGTCCAGGTCGGCGGTGCGGCTGATCACGAACTGCTGGGTGCGTTCGGAGGCGGTGCTCATCAGCAACGGGAACGCGAACGCCGTCACGGCCGAGAGCGAGAACAGCAGCAGCACCAACAGAAGCCGTTGCCGCATCTATTCACCGAGCCGGTAGCCGAAACCGCGGATCGTGTGCAGCAGCCCCGGCCGGTCGAGCTTGGCGCGCAACTGTGTGAGGTGCACGTCGAGCGTGCGTGACACCGCGACGAACGCGTTGCCCCACACCTCGTCCATCAGCTGCTGCCGGCTCACCGCCGTGCCGGGACGTCGCGCGAGCACCGCCAGCACGTCGAACTCCTTGGTGGTCAACGAGATCTCGCGCCCGCCGACCACGACCTGACGGCTCTGCAGGTCGATCTCCACATCGGACACCCGCACGACGTCCTCGGGTTCCTGCGACCGGGCCGCGCTGCGCCGCGCCACCGCGTCGATGCGCGCCAGCAGTTCGGCCAGCCGCACCGGCTTGACCAGGTAGTCGTCCGCGCCGAGCCGGAGCCCGCGCACCACCGTGCGTTCGTCACCGCGGGCGGTCAGCACGAGCACCGGCACCGGGTCGATCCTGCGGAGCTTGCGCAGCACCTCCAGGCCGTCCTGGTCGGGCAGGCCGAGGTCGAGCAGCACCACGTCCGCGTCGCGGTGGGCGATCAGCGCGTCGGAGCCCCTGCGCACGCGGGCAGGCCGGTGGCCGTTCGCCCGCAGCGCTTCCACCAGGGCGTCGGCGACACCGTCGTCGTCTTCGACCAACAGCACCCGCATGGGAGCAGTATCAGCCATGAAGTCTGTTTCGTGTGCGTGGCGACGCGCCTAAGGGACGGTTAAGTTGCCCGCGGGCCGGGCGGAGGTTCCCGTACGTTCGGATGCACGGGACGTAGTCGTTCCATCACAACAGGTTCTGGGGGAATCTGAATGCTCTTGAAGAAGACTCGTGCGCTGATCCTGTCGGCGGGACTTGCCGCCGCCGCGCTCACTCTGACTGTGCCGGCCTCCGCCGCACCCGTGAGCACGGCGTCGGTGTGCGGCCTGCACTACGAGGCGGGCGCGCCCACGCAACTCTGGTGGCACAACTGCGACGCGTCGCCAGACCTGGTGGAGCTGCACTACGCCGTGCTGCCCAACCAGAAGGTGTGCATTCCGCCGTACGCCGACCAGTGGGTGGCGAGCCAGGACTACGACAACCCGCTGGGCTGGGTGAACTCGCTGTCCCTCGCCGGCGAGTGGTGCTGATCGAGCAGGCCTCGCGGAGGGCGGTCTTGCGGCGACCGCCCTCCGCCTTCCGCCACTAGCAGCGTTCGTCGGTCGAACCGGAGGCGCTGTAACCGGATCCGAACACGTTGCCCGCCGCGTAGGTGCAGACGTTCAGCGTGTTCGCGCCGTACGACCACAGCTCCTGCTTGGTGCCGTCGTGGCCCGCGTAGTCGACCGCGCCGTCACTGGTGCGCGTCCAGATGCCCGCCCGGATGTGGTTGGACGGGTGCTTGGCCTTCCACGCGTCCCAGATGTAGACGTACGCCCAGTTCTTGTTGCAGCCCTTGAACTGCTTGAGCGACGCCACGGTCTCGGAACCGTGCTTCAGGTACTTCGTCGACCCGATCTGGGTGACCCCGCTGGAGCACTTGGGGTTCGTCTCGGCGTGAGCGGCGCCGGTGAACGTCATGGCGATGGCCGCGGCCGCGAGGGCGGTGGCACTGATCTTCTTCAGCATGTCAGCAACGCTCCTCGGTCTCGGCACCGCCGCTGTAGCCCGACGCCAGGATGGAGCCGTAACCCTTGGTGCACTTGGTCAGCGTGTCCGTGCCGTAGGACCACAGCTCCTGCTTGTTCTCGGCCCGGTTGTAGCCGCTCGGGAACTCGGCGCCGCGGACCTGGACACCAGCGAAGAGGCTGTAGGTCCGGTGGTTCGCGCGCCACGAGTCCCAGACGTAGATGTAGCCCCAGTTCTTGCCACAGCCCTTGAACTGCTTGACCGACGCAATGGTCGTGCTACCGCTCTTGACGTACTTGGTGGCGCCCATCTGCGTGACTCCGCTGGAGCACGACGGGTTCGTCTCGGCCTGCGCGGACCCCGTGAAGGTCATCGCGATCGCCGCGGCCGCCAGCACGGCGGCACCAATCCTCTTCTGCATGCGCACGACGATGGCCGGGCGCGGTTAGTCAGCGGTAAATCACACCCAGCCGGGCCGCGAGCGCGCTGGCCAGGTGGACCGGCTCGCGTTCGGTGGTGTGGCGGATCTGCGTGCGGCAGCTGAAGCCGTCCGCGATCACCAGCGCGTTCTTGTTTTCTCGCAACGCCGGCAGCAGGTCCTGTTCGGCGCAGGCGATCGAGACGTCGTAGTGCCCCTTCTCGAAACCGAAGTTCCCGGCCAGCCCGCAGCAGCCCTCGACGATCTTCGGCTTCAGCCCCGCCTTGGCCATCGCCTCGCGGTCGGGGTCGAACCCGAGTTCCGCGTACTGGTGGCAGTGGGTTTGCACGACGGCCTCGCGGGCGCCCTCGAGTGCGGGCAGCTTCGGCGCGACGTGCTCGGCGAACGTCCGGGTGGCCCGCGCCAGCGCGTGGACGGACGGTTCCTGCGAGAGCTTCGGGGCCTCGGTCCTCAGGAACGCCGTGCAGCTCGGTTCCAGGCCGATCACCGGGACGCCCTGGCTCGTCCACGGGTGCAGCGCCCGCGCGGTGCGTTCGATCACCCGGCGGGCCTTGGAGAGTTGACCCGTCGAGTGCCACGTCAGTCCACAGCAGACGTTCGCGGACGGCACCTCGACCCGGTTTCCCAGATGTGCCAGCACGTTCGCGGCGTCGAGGCCGACCCCCGGTTCGAAGTGGTTCGTGAACGTGTCGGGGAACAGCAGCACCGGATCGCCCTCGCCGAGCGGGTGCAGCTGGCGGACGAGGCGAGTGGTCTGCGTCGGCAGTTCGCGTTCCGGCGTGATCCCGGCAAACCGGCCGAGTTTCGCGGTGAACCTGTTGACCAGCCCGTACTTCAGCCACGTCGGCAGCCAGCCCATGGCGTAGTGCGCAAGTGGCCGGATCCGCCTCTTGTAGTGCTCGTGCAGGAATTCGGCCTTGTAGCTCGCCATGTCGACGTCGACCGGGCAGTCGCGCTTGCAGCCCTTGCAGCCCAGGCAGAGGTCCAGGGCCTCCGCGACCTCGGGCGACCTCCAGCCACCCTTGACCACGTCGCCGTTGAGCATCTCGAACAGCAGGTGCGCGCGGCCCCGCGTGGAGTGCTTCTCCTCCTTGGTCACGCGGTAGCTCGGGCACATCACGCCGCCCTTGGTGTTCAGGCACTTGCCGACGCCGACGCACCGCCGCGTGTCGATCGCGAACTCCGCGCGGGTCGGGATCTTCGGCGGTGCGACCAGGATCCGCAGGTCGTCGTCGAGCTTCAGCGGCTCCACGATCCGGCCGGGGTTGAGCAGGTTTCCGGGGTCGAAGGCGTGCTTGAACTCGCGGAACGCCCTGATCGCCTCCGGCGGGTACATACGGCTGAGCAGCTCGGACCGCGCCTGTCCGTCGCCGTGCTCGCCCGACAGGCTGCCGCCGTGGCTGACGACCAGGTCGGCGGCGTCCTGCAGGAACTCGCGGTAGCCGTGCGCGAGGTCGAAGTCGATGCGGACGTGGATGCACCCCTCGCCGTAGTGGCCGTAGGTGATGCCGCGACGGCCGTACCCGGTCAGCAGCTGGTCGAACTCGCGCAGGTAGGCGCCGAGGCGCTCCGGCGGGACGGCCGCGTCCTCCCAGCCGGACCAGGCCTCGCTGCCGTCGGCCATGCGGGTGGCGAGGCCAGCGCCGTCCTCGCGGATCCGCCACAGTGCCCGCTGCTGCGCCGGATCGTGGATGATCATCGAGTTCCTGGTGATCCTGGCGACGCGTCCGGGGTCGTCCTCGACCTCGACGAACAGCCAGCTCCGCCCTTCTGGCAGCTCGGGGCGGCTGCGGACGCTGTGCACCAGCGACTCGTTCAGACCTTCGATCGCGAGCGCGTTCTCGATCTGGGTGACCTGGTCGGCGGCCTCGTAGGTGTCCGCGAAGCCCAGCACGACCAGGACGCGGCGTTCCGGCCTGCGCACGAGCTTCAGTTCCGCGCCCAGCAGCACGACACAGGTGCCCTCGGTGCCGACGAGCTGCTGCGTGAGCGTCGGGGCGTCCAGCGCGTACCCGCTGACCCTGCGGCCGAGCTGGGGAAACCACGCCGGGTCGTGGTCCGGCAGGGTGAGCGGAGGCGGGTTCGTCGTGTCGAACGTGCGGCCGTCGGCGGTCAGGACCTGGAGGTTCGTGACGTTCTCGCTGGTCTTGCCCCACCTCACCGAGTGCGCGCCGCACGCGTTGTTGCCGATCATCCCGCCGATCGTGCAGCGGGAGTGCGTGGACGGGTCCGGGCCGAAGAGGTGGTCGCCGGCCTGCGCGTTGATCCTGTCGAGCACGGCGCCCGGCTGGGCGAACGCGCGGTCCCCGGAGATCTCGAACGCGGTCAGGTACCGGCTGAAGTCGATCACCAGGCCGGTGCCGCACGCGTTGCCCGCGATGGACGTTCCCGCGCCACGGCTGGTGATCGGCACCCGGTGCTCGGCGGCCAGCCCGACGGCCGCGACCACCGCGTCCGTCGTGCGCGGACGGACGACCACGCGTGGCACGTGCCGGTAGTTCGACGCGTCCGCCGAGTACAGAGCCCGGCTGGCCGGGTCGTCGAGCACGTCGCCGTCCACATCGCGCCGGAGCTGATCGAGAAAGGCCCGCATCACCCGATCATGCCCGCCTCGATGTGACATGCCTCCGCCGATGCCGGTCTACCTGCCGGTAGCCGATAACCTCACCCGGTCAACCAGCAGCGATTCTCAGGAGAGCTAGTGAGTCGGTCCGTTCTGGTCACCGGAGGCAACCGCGGCATCGGCCTCGCCATCGCGCAGGCGTTCGCGGCGCAGGGCGACAAGGTCGCCGTGACGCACCGCGGGTCCGGCGCTCCCGAAGGCCTGCTCGGCGTGAAGTGCGACGTGACGAACTCGGCGGAGATCGACGCCGCGTTCACCGAGGTCGAGGCCGCGCACGGTCCCGTCGAGGTGCTCGTCTGCAACGCGGGCATGACGCAGGACACGCTGCTGCTGCGCATGAGCGAGGAGCAGTTCACCCAGGTCGTGGACGCGAACCTGACCGGCGCGTTCCGGTTCGCCCAGCGCGCCTCTCGCGGCATGCTGCGCAAGAAGTTCGGCCGCATCGTCTTCATCTCGTCGGTAGTGGGCCTCACCGGCGGCGCCGGCCAGGTCAACTACGCCGCCTCCAAGGCAGGCATGGTCGGCATGGCGCGCTCGATCGCGCTGGAGCTCGGCTCGCGCAACATCACCGCGAACGTCATCGCGCCCGGCTTCATCACCACCGACATGACGGCGGACCTGCCCGAGGCGGTCCGCGAGGCAGCGCTCAAGCAGATCCCGGCCGGCCGTTACGGTGCGGCCGACGAGATCGCGCGCGCCGTGACGTTCCTCGCGGCCAACGAGGCGGGCTACATCAACGGTGCCGTGCTGCCGGTCGACGGCGGCCTCGGCATGGGCCACTGAGTTATCTGAACTACGGCTGGTCTCCTTACTGCGAAAGGGTTGGATCAAGTGACCGGACTGCTCGAAGGCAAGCGACTGCTGATCACCGGTGTGATCACTGATGCGTCCATCGCCTTCCACGTCGCACGCGTCGCCCAGGAACAGGGCGCGGAGGTCGTGCTGACCGGGTTCGGCCGGATGAGCCTCGTGACGCGCATCGCCCAGCGCCTGCCCAAGCCCGCGCCCGTCGTCGAGCTCGACGTGCAGAACCAGGAGCACCTCGACACGCTCGCCGACCGCGTACGTGAGCACGTCGACGGCCTCGACGGCGTCGTGCACGCCATCGGCTTCGCCCCGCAGAGCTGCCTCGGTGCGCCGTTCATGGACGCGCCGTGGGAGGACGTCTCCGTCGCGATGCACGTCTCCGCCTACTCGTACAAGGCGCTCGTGCAGGCCACGCGGCCGTTGCTCTCGCACGGCGCGTCGGTCGTCGGCCTCGACTTCGACGCTCGCCAGGCGTGGCCCGCCTACAACTGGATGGGCGCGGCGAAGGCGGCGTTCGAGTCGATCAACCGCTACATGGCGCGCGACCTCGGCCCGGACGGCATCCGCGTGAACCTGATCTCCGCCGGCCCGGTCCGCACGATGGCCGCGAAGTCCATCCCGGGCTTCGGCGAGCTGGAGAAGATGTGGGGCGAGAAGGCTCCGCTCTCGTGGGACGTCGACGACCCCACGCCGGTCGCGAAGTCCGTCTGCGGCCTGCTGTCCGACTGGTTCCCGGCCACCACTGGCTCGATGGTCTTCGTCGACGGCGGCGTGCACTTCCTCGGTCTCTGACGTCACATCTGTTCGTCATGTGAGGCGATCGGGCGTCTGATTGGATGGAGCGGTGAGTTTCGACGCGCTGCTCTGGCTGTCTTTCGGAGGACCGGAAGGTCCTGAGGACGTCCGTCCCTTTCTGGAGAACGTGGTTCGCGGACGTGGCGTGCCGCCGGAGCGGCTGGACGAGGTCGAGGCCCACTACCAGCACTTCGGCGGCGTGTCGCCGATCAACCGCCTGAACCTCGAAGCCATCGAGGCCGTGCGGGCCACCGGTTTCGAGCTGCCGATCTACTTCGGCAACCGCAACTGGCACCCGATGGTCGAGGACGTCGTCGCGCAGATGAAGGCCGACGGCGTCAAGCGCGCGCTGGTGTTCCCGACTAGCGCGTACGGCGGCTACTCCGCGTGCCGCCAGTACGACGAGGACATCGTGCGCGCCCTGCAGGCCGTGCCGGACGGCCCCGAACTCGTGAAGCTGCGCCAGTTCTTCGACCACCCGCTGTTCATTTCTTCCTTCGCCGACGGCATCCGCGCCGCCGCCGCGTCCCTGAACGGCCCGTACCGGCTGGTCTTCACCGCGCACTCGGTGCCGGTGTCCGCCGACAAGGCCGCCGGGCCGCCCGCGGAGGGCGGCTACCGCTACTCGCGCCAGATCGTCGAGGCCTCGCGGCTCGTGGCCGCGGAGCTGGGCGTCACCGAGTACGACGTCGTGTGGCAGTCGCGTTCGGGCCCGCCGCAGATCCCGTGGCTGGAGCCGGACGTCGTCGACCACATCGACGCCCTGCACGCCAAGGGCGTCACCGGGGTCGTCGTGTGCCCGATCGGGTTCGTGTCCGACCACCTCGAGGTCGTGTGGGACCTCGACACCGAGGCGCGCGACCGTGCCGCGGAGCTGGGCATGGAGTTCGCCCGCGCCGCCACTCCGAACGCGGACCCGCGCTTCGCCGAGCTCGTGGTCGAACTGGTCGCCGAGCACACCGCCGATGCTCCCGTGCGGAAGCTGTCGTCGTTCGCGGTGGCCGGCTGCACGGTGAACGGTGCCCCGTGCGCGCCGTTGTGTTGCGAACCGGCCAAGAGGCCTGCCCGAACCTAGACAGCAGTTTTTCAACGGATGCAGAATTGGTTGCATGACCAGTTCCGATGCCGTTGAGGTCACCGGGCTCCGGGTGCGCCGGGGCAAGCGCCTGGTCCTGCGGGATGTGAGCTGCACGATCCCGCGGGGCAGCGTCACCGGCTTGCTCGGCCCGTCCGGCTGCGGCAAGACCACGCTGATGCGCTCGGTCGTCGGCGTGCAGATCGTCGAGTCCGGCGAGGTGACGGTGCTCGGCGCCCCCGCCGGCAGCCCCTGGTTGCGGAACCGGATCGGGTACGCGACCCAGAACCCGGCCGTCTACGCCGACCTCAGCGTGGCCGAGAACCTCCGCTACTTCTGCGCGGTGCTGCGGGCTCCCCGGTCCGACGTGCGGCGGGTGATCGACGAGGTCGGGCTCGGCGGCCAGGAGTCGCAGCTCGTGTCGTCGTTGTCCGGCGGTGAGTTGTCGCGGACGAGTCTCGCGGTCGCGTTGCTCGGCAAGCCCGAGTTGCTCGTCCTCGACGAGCCGACTGTCGGGCTCGACCCGGTGCTGCGCGACGAGCTGTGGACGTTGTTCCGGGAACTCGCTGATCGTGGCGTCACGCTGCTCGTCTCCAGCCACGTCATGGACGAGGCCGCGCGCTGTGAACGGCTGCTGCTGATGAGGGATGGCGCGCTGCTGGCTGACGACACCCCGGCGGCGTTGCTGTCGGAGACCGGCACGAGCGACCTGGAGCAGGCGTTCCTCTCGCTGGTCCGGGCGAAGGAGACAGCGTGAACACCTCGATCCTGCTGGCCACGACCGTGCGGATCCTCACCCAGTTCCGCCACGACCGCCGCACCGTCGCGCTGATGGTGCTCATGCCGTCGCTGCTGCTGATCCTGCTGCGGTTCGTCTTCAACTCCGACCAGGCCTTCAGCCGCGCCGCACCGGCCCTGCTGGCGGTCTTCCCGTTCGCGATCATGTTCATCGTCACGTCGATCACGACCCTGCGCGAGCGCACCACGGCCACGCTGGAACGGTTGATGACGATGCCGATGGGCAAGCTGGACCTGTTGTTCGGCTACGCGCTGGCGTTCGGGATCGTGGCGCTGGTCCAGGTGCTGGTCGCGGTCGGCATCTCGCTGACGTGGCTCGGCCTGGAGATCGGCGGCTCGGTGTGGCTGCTCGTGGTCATCGCCGGGCTGGACGCGCTGCTGGGCACGGCACTGGGCCTGTTCGCGAGTGCCTTCGCGCGCACCGAGTTCCAGGCCGTGCAGTTCATGCCGTTGTTCGTGATGCCGCAGGTGTTGTTGTGCGGGCTGTTCGCGCCACGAGAGGCCATGACGCCCGCGCTGGAATGGCTGTCGAACGTCATGCCGCTGTCGTACGCCGTTGACGCGCTCACGGCCGTGACGAAGTCGTCCGACGTCACGGGTGAACTGGTGCGCAACCTCGCGATCGTGGCGGCGTGCGGACTCCTGGCGCTGGTGCTGGGCGCGGTGACGCTGCGCAGGCGCACGCCCTGATCACCGGCCTTGAAGAGCCGCGGTCAGCGCCTCCTCGGCGTTGCCGGGCAGGGCGCCGTCGTGGTCGAGGGCGTAGCGGACGATCGTGCGGAACTCGTCGCTGAAGCGCGAGTAGTACGGGGTGAGCGGCCGTAATCGCGCGTCCTCGATCGCCTTCAGCAGCGTGCGGGCGTACGGGTGTTCGGTGGCGACCCGGCTGTCCTGGTAGACGATGCTGCGGGTGGCGGCGAGGCCTCCGCGTTCGAAGAGGAGCTGCTGGCTGCGCGGGCCGGTGAGGAACTCGATGAGGGCCTGGGCGGCGCGGGGTTTGGCGGACTTGGCGGAGATCGCGAGGTTCTGGCCGCCCAGCACGCTCGGGCCGGGCAGCTGCGCCACCTCGAAGTCGATGGCGGGGCGGCCCGCGGACTCGCCGCGGTTGCCCTGCAGGGTGCGGTGGGCCACGGGCCAGTTGCGCATGAAGACGACCTTGCCGTCGCGGAACGCCTGGGTGGTCAGCTGCTCGTTCTGCGCGCGGGATTCGGGCAGCACCACGGGTTTCTCGCCCTTGAGGCCGTCGGCGAGCCAGCGCAGGGCGCGGCGGGTGCGGTCGGAGTCGATCACGACCTTGCCGCTCTCGTCGACGACGTCGCCCTTCTCCGCCCAGATCAGCTCCAGGGCGTTCACGGTGAGGCCCTCGTAGTCGAGGAACTGGCCCGCGTAACCGGCGGTGAGGCGGGCGTCCTGCGCGGCACGCAGCGCTCGGGTCGAGGTGTCGGCGATGTCGTCGAGGCCGAGGGGTTCGTCCTGGACGAGGTCCTTGCGGTAGAAGAGCAGGCCCGCGTCGGTGTTGAACGGCAACGCCCACAGCACGCCCTGGTAGCGGCAGCTCTCCAGCGGACGCCGCAGGAAGCCACTGGTGTCCACGGTGGACAGCGGACGCAGGTAGCCGGACTGGGCGAACTCGGCGGTCCAGGTGACGTCGAGGTTGAAGACGTCCGCGTTGTCGGCCTTCTCCCTGGCCCGCGCGACCATCTCGCTGCGCTGGCCGTCCGCCTCCGTGGGCAGTTCGATGATCTCCGCGGGCTGTTCGGGGTGCTCGGCGTTCCACTGGTTGATCAACGCGCGCCGCTGGCCGCCGTCGCTCTGGTCGCGGCCGCTGAGCACGACGAGCTTGCCCTTCTCCCAGTCGGTCGGCTCGCGGAAGAGCGGTTGCACCCCGCTGGTGAACAGGATCGTCAGCACGATGCCGACGGCCACGCCCATCGCGAGCCACGACCGGTTCGCCCACACCACACCGGGCGGGCCCAGCCTCGGCAGAGCCGCCCACGTGCGCCGCACCCATCTCATCCGGCACCTCCCCACACCCGGCGGAACAACGCCGCCAGGTCGTCGCCGAGCGTGTCCGTGGTCGAGTCACGGCACTCACCGCCGGACGCGTCCGTGATCGCGGTCAGCGCGTGGGCCGCACAGCTGGCCTCGCCGACGGCGATCACGAACACCCGGATCCCCTTCTGCCGCACCGCGTTCACCACGTCCTGCCGGGTCTGCGGGCTCGTCGTGTCCTCGCCGTCGGTCAACGCGATCACCGCGCTGACGTGGTCCGCGTCGTTGGCGCCGACCCGGTCGAGGCTGTCGAGGATCGCCTGGTGCAGCGGCGTGCCACCGGTGGGCCGCACGGCGTTCAACGCGGCGGTGGTGGCCTCCTTGTCCCGCCTGCCGAGGGGGACGAGTGGCCGGACCTCGGTGTCGTTGAACACGGACAGGCCGTACGTGTCCTCGGCACCCATCTGTGTGAGCGCCTTGCGGACACCTTCGACCGCCACGTCGAACCGCTTCTCACCGGTGGCCGTCGGCTCGACCATCGACCCGGACGCGTCGAGCGTCAGCCAGACGCGTCCGTCCCTCTTGGCCTGCTCGTACTTCTTCAGGAACGCGGTCTGGGCCTCCTCGTCGGGTGCGGCCTCGGCGCGGTCGAGCGCCAGGCCGGCCCGCACCCCGTACTCCTCGCGGAACTCGGCCCCCGCGGCCTGCCGGGCGGGACGCAGCCCGGCGGTGTTGAGCGCCGTCATGCCCTCCTGCGTGCCGAGCCACGCCTGGAACGCCTTCGCCGGCGCGCGGGCGGCGAAGTTGGACACGTCCGGCGCGTCCCACTCGACGAGGTTCAGCGGGTAGTCGGCGCGGTAGGTGTCCGACGGGTACAGCGCGGTCAGGCACGGCTTCTGCGCACAGCCGGTCTTGTTGTGCCGCACCAGGACCTGCTCGGTCGTGATCATCGCGGCGCCCGGCTGCGGCCGGTCGGTCTCCGTGACCCTGCGCTCGACGACGGCCGGTTCGAGCGACTCGTACAACGCCACCGTGGCGAGCCTGCCGTCGATCGCCATCAGCGGGTTCGGCCTGCCGATCGCGATCTCGGTCCTGCCGACCTTGGTCATCAGCTCGCCCCACGTCTCCGGGGAGCCGGAGACGACGTCCTGCGCGATCGGCGTGGGCACCGCGAGCACGACGGGCGAGAACGCGACGGAGTCGCCCGGCGTGATGCGCACCGCCGACCCGATGCCGCCGGTGCGGCGCACCACCTCGTTCGTCTCCGTGGTCGAGTCCGGCAGCCACACGTCCGGGTGCGGCCCGATCTCCCGCAGTTCCGGCGACGACCAGGAGGACCGCAGCGCGATCGCACCCCGGTTGCCCGGCGCCGCGAACACGTAGAGCCGCGCCGTGCGGCACCCGTGGTTCTCCGCGGCCGTGTGCTGCTCGAACTTCCGCGCCACCTCCCCGATCGCGGGCAACGCGTCCTGCGACGTCAGGACCCGCACCTCGGTCGGTTGTGGACAGCCGAGCAGCAGCACCCGCCCGTACGCGATCACCGGCGGTGCCGCGAGCGCGATCAGTCCCGCCGCGACCACCAGCACGGCCGTGAACACCACCCAGCGCAACCGGATGCGTTTGACCAACTGGTTCAACCGGTCGATCGCGGACGCGGACAGCACGAGCAGCGTGGCGCCGATGCCGTAGAGCACCCACGACTGCCAGGTCGAGAGCGCCCCGGTGGCCGTCTCCGAGAGCAGGTGCCCGGCTACCGCGGCCAGCATGAGGGCGCCCGCGTACCTGGGCGCTGTGCTCGACCGGCGCTGGTCGACGTCCTCCATCCGGCGTTCCTCCCCGATCGGCACCCTATGTCGGGGCACCGACAGTTCTGGGGGAGTTGCCCGCCAGGGCGGGGTCGCTGGAGGAGAACCACTCGTTTGGATCAGTGCTTGTGCAGGTCCGGCGTTCAGCGTGCCCGCAGGCACGCGTCCTCGTCAGCTGACGTCAGTGCCGGCCGGCTCCGCTGTCCGCCAGCACACGCACGGCCTCGTCGACCGCCGCGCACCGTGCACGGCGCACGGCTTCCGACACCGGCCGCAGCGCCTCGGTGCGCGCGGTCATCGCCGACGCCGACATCGCGCCGCCGGGGGAGTCGGAGCTCGCCACGGACACGATCGCGGCCACCTCGGCGGCCCGTTGGAGCACTCGCAGCGAGCGGGGCGGCATCGCGTCCGGCCACGGCAGCGTCGAGTTCTCCGCCGCCAGGTCGGTGATCTCCTTGCGCACGTTCGGGCGGTGCTTGGCCACGTCGAGCGACGCCAGGGCGGCCGTCGCCTCGCGCAGCGCCGCGCCCAGGCCGTGCTCGGCCTCGCCGATCGGTATGTGCTCCAGGCCGGTGGACGACGGCAGGTCGAACACCGTCCAGCGCATCACGCCGTCCGCCACGATCTTCGGCACGAGCCCGATGTGCACGGACGGCACCACGAGGGCCTCACCGGACCGCAGCGCGCACGTCGAGAGCGGGCCCTTGCCGCCCAGGCCTCGCACGTCGCCCGGTACTGGTAGCACCAGCCGAGCCGAGGTCGCGCCCGCACGCCGCAGCGCGGCCAGCAGCAGAGCGGGCCCCACGGGGGCCTCGTCGGGACCGGGGAGGTCGAGCGCCGTGGCGGTGCCGTCGTCGTCGGCCACCACCTCGTGCTGCTCGGCCCACATGTGCAGGGCGTCGAGGACGTCGTCGGCGGCGGCTAGACCGTGCAGCCATCCCGACGTCCACACGACCAGCGTGGCACTTGCACAGGACACCCGACGAGATTACGTGGCCCGGCCCCGGGAGCCCCACCCGGTGTGCCCGATCCGAGACGACTAATTGGCCGGACCGATGTGCTTTTCGAGGAGGGTGCGGAACGACGCGGTGTCCTCATCGGACGCGAAAGCCCGGTGCGGCACGGAAAGCGACGCCGCGCCCTCGTCGAGCGTCTCCAGCACGAAGCCCTGCCGCGTCTCGGTCCAGCCCGGCAGCTCCTGCCAGACGATCTCCTCGCGCACGGCGTTGCCCACGGCCATCCGGAACGACTGCTCGTCGGCGCTGCCCACCACGGTCCGGCTGATCATCTCGTCGGACGAGAAGCGCCACCACACCGCGACCGGCTCCATGAACCCGATGACCAGCGCGCACACCAGGCCGAAGAGCGCCACGAAGAGCGCGTCGTCGAAGCCGATCAGCAGCACCAGCGAGACCACCGCGAGCACGAGCGCGAACCACGGCGCCCATCTGAACATCGGCACCATCGCGCGCAGGCTGGCCCGCCAGTCCGCCGGTGAAGGGGCCCATCTGAAATCAACGCTGTCACTCATGTCGCCCGCATTCTGGCGCACGGGCCCGGCCCGCGCCTGGAGTTGCTCCACATCGACGGGTCCCGATTCGGTGCGTAGCGTCGTCTGCGTGACCCAGAACCTGGCCCGCACGGCGGGCGAACTGCGCGCCGCCGGGCATCTGCCGCGCGGCGTCAAGACCGAGATCAGGGAGAACCTCCTCGCGGCCCTGCGCGAAGGACGCAACCCGTGGCCCGGCATCGTCGGTTTCGACCGCACGGTGCTCCCTCAGCTGGAGCGCGCTCTGCTGGCCGGCCACGACGTCGTCCTGCTCGGCGAACGCGGGCAGGGCAAGACCCGCCTGCTGCGCACCATCGTGTCGTTGCTCGACGAGTGGACGCCCGTCATCGAGGGCTCCGAGCTGGGCGAACACCCGCTCGACCCGATCACGCCCGAGTCGAAGAGGCGGGCCGCCGAACTCGGCGACGACCTGCCGGTGGTGTGGCGGCACCGCGACGAGCGCTACGCGGAGAAGCTCGCGACGCCCGACACGTCCGTCGGCGACCTGGTCGGCGACGTCGACCCCGTGAAGGTCGCCGAAGGCCGTTCGCTCGGTGACCCGGAGACGATCCACTACGGCATGCTCCCGCGCGCCCACCGAGGCATCATCGCCATCAACGAGCTGCCCGACCTGGCGGAACGCATCCAGGTCTCCCTGCTCAACGTCATGGAGGAGCGCGACATCCAGGTCCGCGGCTACACGCTGCGGCTGCCGCTGGACGTGCTGCTCGTGGCGACCGCGAACCCCGAGGACTACACGAACCGCGGCCGCATCATCACGCCGCTGAAGGACCGCTTCGGCGCCGAGGTGCGCACGCACTACCCGTTGGAGATCGACGCCGAGGTCGACCTGGTCCGCCAGGAGGCCGATCTCGTCGCCGAGGTGGGCGACCACCTGCTGGAGATCATCGCCCGGTTCGTCCGGAACCTGCGCGAGTCGTCGTCGATCGACCAGCGCTCCGGCGTCTCCGCCCGGTTCGCGGTCGCGGCGGCGGAGACCGTCGCGGCCTCGGCACTGCGCCGGTCCGCGCTGATCGGCGAGACCCCGGCCATCGCCCGCCCGGTCGACCTCGCGTCGGTGCCGGACGTGCTGCGCGGCAAGCTCGAGTTCGAGGCGGGTGAGGAGGGCCGTGAGGACGAGGTCCTGGTCCACCTGCTGCGCCGCTCGATCGCCGACACCGCCCGTGCCCGTCTGGCGGGGCTGAACCTGCGTGCGCTGGCCGAGGTCGTCTCGGACGGCCACCCCGTCGCGACCGGCGACCGCGTGCACGCCGGCGACCTGCTGGCGGCGTTGCCGGAGCTGCCGATCCTGCACGAGGTGGCGGCCCGCATGGGCGCGGGCCCGAAGGATCCCGTCGGCCGCATCGCCTCGGCCGTGGAACTGGCCCTGGAGTCGCTGTACCTGACCCGCCACCTGTCGAAGGACGACTCCTCCGACGACGACCGATCGGTGTACGGATGAGATACCGCTACGGACGCTGGGGCGGCGGCGCCGATCCGCTGGCGCCCCCGGTGGACCTCCGCGCGGCCGTGGACGAACTCGGCCGCGAGATCATGGAGGGCGCCTCACCGGCGTCCGCCCTGCGCGAACTGCTGCGCCGCGGCGTCGACGGCACCCGCGGCCTCGACGACATGACCTCACGCCTGTGGCAGCGCCGCGCGTCGATCCAGCGGCGGCACCGCCTGGACGGCACGCTGACCGAGGTCAAGCAGTTGCTGGACAAGGCGGTCGAGGCCGAGCGCCGCGCGCTGTTCCCGGATCCGTCCGACGACGCGCGCTTCCGCGAGGCCCAGCTCGACGCCCTGCCGCCGGGCACCGCCGCGGCCGTGCAGGAGCTGTCCTCCTACGACTGGCGTTCCGAGGAGGCCCGCGAGGCGTTCGAGCAGATCCGCGACCTGTTCGGCCGCGAACTGCTGGATCAGCGCTTCCAGGGCATGAAGGAAGCCATGTCCAACGTGGACGCCGAGGACGTCAAGCGCATCCAGCAGATGCTCGGCGACCTCAACTCGTTACTGGAAGCACACGCCTCCGGTTCCCCGGACACGCCGCGCATGTTCGACGACTTCATGCGCAAGCACGGCGAGTTCTTCCCGGAGAAGCCCCGCAACGTCGACGAGCTCATCGACGCGCTGGCCGCCCGTTCGGCCGCAGCGCAACGCATGATGAACTCGATGACCGACGCCCAGCGAACCGAGCTGTCCGCGTTGTCCCAGCAGGCTTTCGGTGGCATCGGCTCCTCTCTGTCCACTCTGGACTCGCTGCTGCAACGCCTGCGCCCTGGTGAGGACTGGACGTCGTCCGCCCGCTTCCGCGGCCAGGACCCGCTGGGCCTGGGCGAGGGCGCGCAGGCCATGGCGGACCTCGCCGAACTCGACGCCCTGGCCGAACAGCTCTCGCAGTCGTATCCGGGCGCACGCCTGGAGGACATCGACCTCGAAGCCCTGGAACGCCAGCTCGGCGAGTCGGCCTCGGTCGACGCCCGTCGCCTGGCGGAGCTGGAAAAGGCGCTGCGCCAGCAGAACATCGTGGAACGCGCCCCGGACGGTTCGTTGCGCCTGACGCCCAAAGCGTTGCGGCGCCTGGGCGAAGCGGCCCTGCGCGGCGTCGTGGACCAGCTGCGGTCGTCACAGGGCTCACGCGAGACCACCTCGGCCGGCGCCGCGGGCGAACTGATCGGCTCGACCAGACCCTGGCAGTTCGGCGACACCGAACCCTGGGACGTGCCACGAACCCTGCGCAACTCCGTGCTGCGCTCCGGCTCGATGTCCCTCGACGTCGTGGACCTGGAAGTGTCCGAAACCGAACACCGCACCCGTGCGGCTGTCGCTCTGTGCGTGGACACCTCCTGGTCGATGGTGCAGGACGGCCGTTGGGTGCCGATGAAACGCACGGCCCTCGCCCTGCATCACCTCGTGCGCACCCGTTTCCGGACGGACGCTCTGCAACTGGTGACCTTCGGGCGTTACGCCGAGGCCGTGGACATCGGTCAGCTGACCGCGCTGGAAGGCGTGTGGGAACAGGGAACGAACCTGCACCACGCCCTGTTGCTGGCAGGGCGCCACGTGCGTCGCCATCCGGACGCGCAGCCCGTGGTGCTCGTCGTGACCGATGGCGAACCCACGGCGCACCTGGAGCCCGACGGGGATGCCGAGTTCAACTACCCGCCGCTGCCCCGGACCCTGGCCAAGACGTTGAACGAGGTCGACGCGCTGGCTCGGCTCGGTGCGACGATCTCGGTGTTCAAGCTGGGCGACGACCCCCGGCTGGCCGCCTTCGTCGACATCGTGGCCCGGCGAGGCGGTGGACGTGTGGTGTCGGCGGACGAGGAAGGACTCGGGGCCGCTGTGGTCAGCGACTACCTGAAGTCTCGGCGCCGGCGTCGTTGATGCGGTTCCTCCTTGCCGTTGTGCTGAGTGGAGTTCCTTCGACCGTGCACGCGCTGGTGGTGGGTGACGACCTGTTGCGCGCCACCAGAGCTGCCGGGTCGTTGGTCGGCGGTGGCGTTCGTTCGGGCGTTGTCGTGCACCTGGCCGTGTCCGCGTTCTGGGCGTTCGTGCTGACACGGCTTCGGGTGCGCGGTGTGGTCGGTGGGGCGGTGGCCGGGTTGGTGATCGCGGCCCTCGACCTGGAGCTCATCGGGCGCCACAACGCGCAGATCCGTGCACTGCCCAGGATTCCGCAGTGGCTGGACCACGCGGCTTTCGGCGTGCTCGTCGCCCGGCCACCCGTTCAGCGCAGCTAGAGCGCGGACAGGCGTGGGAAGAAACCGGAGCGCCTGCTCGTCGTCGAACTCGAGCCACCACGGGCGCAGTTCGTCGGCCGGTGACGTGGCGCGGGCGGCCACCTCGCAGCAGGTCTCGGCACCGGCACGCGCGGTGGAGATCAGCTGCCGGCAGCCGGGCACCTCACGACTCGTAGAGCGCGGCGAGGCAGGGTAAGCGGGTGGCCAGTTCGGCGCTGTCGTCGAAGTCGAAGTCCCAGTCCGGGTCGAGGTCGGGGTAGCGGATCCGGAAGGCGTCCTGCGGCAACTGCATGCCGGTGGCCTTGATGTGGGCGTTCCAGGCGATCGACAGGGCCGACTCGCACTCGAACTCCATGCCGGACTCGGCGGCCTCCACGACCGCCGGTAAGGACGCCAGCGCGTCGGGCGAGGCCACGACTGAGTTGTAGGTCTCCTCGCCCTGGGTGAGGAGCCAGCCGCGGAAGTAGTCGAAGCCGTCGTCCGAGCAGCCGCCGTTGATCAGGTAGGCCGCCGCCCACAGCGGGTTCTGGTACGACGTGGCCAGCAGATCCCACAGGACCTGTTGCGTCGCAACGATCTCCGCGGGCGGCCGGGCGGCCAGCAGAGTCGCGGCGGCGTCGGCCACCGCCTCGCCGTCGGACGGGTCGGAGACGCTCGCGCGGGCGTCGGCGATGAGCTTCCAGAAGGTGTTCGGGTCCACGTCGAGAAGCTTGGCAGAGGGGTCTGACAATTTTTGGCGCCTGACTTACGAGCCGGAACGTTCTAGGTTGGACACATGATCAGGAACCTGTTTCGTTCGCTCGAGGCCGTGCACGGAATGATCTACTTCGCCCCGGAGGCGGAGTCCCGGTACGCGAGTGTCGGGCTCGACCGGCCTGGAGGGTATTTCGCGTCACGGGCGGCGGCGCTGGGGGCGGTCGGGGCCGACGTCGTGATCGCGACCTTCTACAACTTCAACCCCGAGATCGTGCGGGCGCGCATTCCCCAGGCGTGGGAGAAGGTCACGCCGGAGCGCATGCTCGAACTGCGGTGGGAGGCGGCGGACGAGGCGCTCGCGAAGGCCCTGCCGGACGACCTGAAGGAGATCACCGAACTGGCGAAGCGCGCTGCCGAGCGGTCGAAGGAGATGCTGAGCGGCCGCACGTTGTTCGCCGCGCACGCGCGCCTGCCGTGGCCGGACGAACCCCGTCTGCAGCTGTTCCACGCCCAGACGTTGTTGCGCGAGTTCCGCGGCGACGGGCACCTCGCGGCCCTTCTCCGGCACAACATCAGCGGCATCGAGGCGTTGGTGCTGCACGTCGCGACGGGCGACTACCCGGCCGACGTGCTGCGCAAGACGCGTGCGTGGTCGGAAGAGCAGTGGGCGGCGACGGTCGCGGACCTGCAGCAGCGCGGGCTCGTCGGCGAGGACCAGTTGCTCACCGAGCAGGGACGGGAGCTGCGGCAGGGCATCGAGGACGACACGGACCGCATGGCCGCGCCGGCCTACGACGTCCTCTCCGACCAGGAGAAGCAGCGGTTCGTCGAGCTGGCCGCGCCGCTGAGCAAGGCCGTGGTCGACGCCGGGATGATCCCCGGACGCCGCTAGTCGGCCCCGTCGCGGTCGGTGGAAGCGAGCGCCTTCTCGGTGGCCTCGTCCTTGCCCGCCCGGTGTTTTCCGGGATGGGTCAGCGAGAAGTGCGCCTCGTCCCGCATCCGTTCGACCATGTGCGGGTAGTGCAGCTCGAACGCCGGACGCTCCGAGCGGATCCGCGGCAGCTCCTTGAAGTTGTGCCGCGGCGGGGGAGACGTCGTGGCCCACTCCAGCGAGTTGCCGTAGCCCCACGGGTCGTCCTGCGGGGCCGGGTCGCCGTAGCGGTAGGAGCGGAAGACGTTCCACACGAACGGAAGCACCGACGCGCCGAGCAGGAACGAGCTGATCGTGGAGATCGTGTTCAGCGTCGTGAAGCCGTCGGACGGGAGGTAGTCGGCGTAGCGGCGCGGCATGCCCTCGTTGCCCAGCCAGTGCTGCACGAGGAACGTGCCGTGGAACCCGATGAACGTCGTCCAGAAGTGCAGCTTGCCCAGCGGCTCGTTGAGCATCCGCCCGGTCATCTTCGGGAACCAGAAGTAGATGCCGGCGTACGTGGCGAACACGATCGTGCCGAACAGCACGTAGTGGAAGTGCGCCACCACGAAGTACGTGTCGGACACGTGGAAGTCCACCGGCGGCGACGCGAGCAGCACGCCGGTCAGACCGCCGAACAGGAACGTCACGAGGAAGCCGACCGAGAACAGCATCGGCGTCTCGAACGTCAGCTGGCCCCTCCACATCGTGCCGATCCAGTTGAAGAACTTGATGCCCGTCGGCACCGCGATCAGGAACGTCATCAGCGCGAAGAACGGCAGCAGCACCGCACCCGTGGCGTACATGTGGTGCGCCCACACGGCCACGGACAGCATCGCGATCGCCAGCGTCGCGAACACCAGGCCCTTGTAGCCGAACAACGGTTTGCGGCTGAACACCGGGAAGATCTCCGTCACGATCCCGAAGAACGGCAACGCGACGATGTACACCTCGGGATGGCCGAAGAACCAGAACAGGTGCTGCCACAGGATGACGCCGCCGTTGGCCGGGTCGAACACGTGCGCCCCGAGGTGCCGGTCCGCCGCGAGACCCATCAGGGCCGCGGTCAGGATCGGGAACGCCAGCAGGATCAGCACGGACGTGACCAGGATGTTCCAGGTGAACACCGGCATCCGGAACATCGTCATGCCCGGCGCCCGCAGGCACACCACGGTGGTCGTCATGTTGACCGCGCCGAGGATCGTGCCCAGGCCGGAGATCGCCAGACCCATGATCCACAGGTCCGCGCCGATGCCCGGCGAGTGCACGGCCGAGGACAGCGGCGTGTAGGCGAACCAGCCGAAGTCCGCCGCACCGCCAGGCGTCAGGAACCCCGAGACGGTGATGATGGCGCCGAAGAGGTACAGCCAGTACGAGAAGGCGTTCAGGCGCGGGAACGCGACGTCCGGCGAGCCGATCTGCAGCGGCAGGATGTAGTTCGCGAACCCGAACAGGATCGGCGTCGCGTACAGCAGCAGCATGATCGTGCCGTGCATGGTGAACAGCTGGTTGTACTGCTCGTTCGACAGGAACTGCAGGCCCGGCCGCCCCAGCTCGCCGCGCATCAGCAGCGCCATCACGCCGCCGATCATGAAGAACGCGAACGACGTGGTGAGGTACATGATCCCGATCTGCTTGGGATCTGTCGTCTTGAACAGCGAGAGGAAGTACGAACCCTTCGGCCGTGCGCGCGCCGCCCCCGGATGGGGCACCACAGGCGTGGGCTTGATCGTGGTCATCGCGCCTCCTCCGTGCCAGACGTGAATCGTCCTCCCGGTCAGACCGAGGGGCAATCCATGACGAGCACCGCACTGGTCACCGGGACCACCGGAGCGCCTACCGAAATGCCGCTGACCTGCACGTAGTAGGCGCCGGGGATCAATTCATCGAATTTGATCGTCATCCTCTCGGAGATCGCCGGACTGCGCGATTCGACCTGTTTGCCCTGCTCGTTCAGCAGCGCCACCTTCACCGCCCGCGCCGCCGTGTCCTTCAGCTCGACGGTGACCTCCAGGTCCTCCCCGGTCAGCACGAGGTCGGGCACGGTGAGCTGAGGCTCGGTCGCCGTCACGTTGCGCGGCACGACGGCCTTCGCGGTCAGGAACGACTCCACCGCGTCCAGTACGGCGGCGTTGTCCTGCAACGACGTGTGCTGCTCCGTTACGCGGTGCAGCGTGTTCGACGACAACGCCAGCCCGCGCCGTACGCCGCCGACCATGGGCACGGTCGCGTCCCCGTACAGGTCCTCACCCTCGTACGTCCGGAAGCAGGTGACCTTGCCGTCGGCGATACGAGCGGTGGTGGCCGTGGGCTGCTTACCGCCGAGGATCGCGTACGTCTGATCAGCGAACGAGTCGGTCAACGAGCCGTGGAACGCCATCGCGTCCGTGACCATCTTCGTGTCGAGCTCGGGCAACGAGGTCTCAGTCGTCTTGAGCAGGCCGCCCGGCGACTCGATGCACGCGTACTCAGGCAGCAGCTGGTGCAGCGACGGCATCGACCGCGCGAACTCCGTCAGGTCGATCGCCAACGGCCCGAGCCCCTTGCGCACACCGTTGACCAGCTGGTCCAACGCGGTGGCGGCCCCGCGATAGGGCGTGCCCATCGTGATCAGCTTGGCCGTGCGCTCGGCCATCCCGCACTGCTCGATGCACCACCGCGCCACCAGCCCGCCCATCGAGTGGCACACGAAGCTGACCTTGGCGTCCGGCCCGATCCGGTCCAGCGCCTCGTCCACCCGCCGGGCGAGCAACGCGCCGTTGTAGCGGTTCGACAGCCGCCAGTCGTAGGCGAACAGCAGCAGGGTGCCCTTCTCGACGCTGTAGCCGAGCGAGTTCATCCGGCGCGTCACCCGGTCGTAGCCCTTCAACGGCGTCCAGATGCCGGGGATGACGTGCAGGTCCGACATCAACGCCACGGGCTCGACGCCGTCCTGGGGGTGCTCGTCGCCGATGCCGGCGGGGAGCTTCAACCGCCCCAGGCTGCGGCCGAGCGTCAGCACCGCGCGCAACGCGGCCTTGCCGGACACCTCCCAGACCATGCCGTCGGCGTTGCGCAGCGTGCTGCCGAGAATGCCGGGCAGAACCACCACCAGATCGGTCATCAGGTCTCCTCGGCGAGCTTGCGGATGAGGGAGAGCAACGCGAGGTTCGCGGGCACCAGGTAGGTCAGCTCGTGGATCCAGGCCAGACGCTGGTCCGCCGCGGGCAGCGCCAGACGTTCGTCACCGGCCCGAGCGCGTGCGACCGCCTTGTACAGCGCTGCCAACGCGTGCGGTTCCAACGCCGTCACGGCCTGGGTCAACGCCTGCGGTGACGCGCCGCCGGCGAGCCCGCGCAGGATCTCGGTCACGCGCGTGGGGTCTTCCACGGCGTCCAGCACGAGGTCGAGCACATCGGCGTCCTCGTCGGCCAGCAGCAGCAACGCGTGCACGGGCCGGTTGTCGCGGACGTTCTTCAGCACTTCCTTGTCCAGCAACTCCTCCCGCCGTGTGGCGAGGAGTTCGCGACGGCGTGCGGGCGTGGCGTCCATGAACTCGTCCGCGAGGCTCGCGAGCAGCCACGGCCGATAGGCGAGTGCGACGCCTTGCTGTTGTGCGGTCGTGCGGCGCGACTGGATGACCTGCGCTTCGATCAGGCTCGTTCCGTACAACGCCTCCGTGACGGCGACATCCGCGTCCGTGGACAACAACTCGGGGTGTGCGACCAGGAGCGCGCGCTCCTCGGCGTACGAACGCGCGAACACCCACGAGCGGGCGGTCCTGAGCAACGCCCGGTCGACCGTCAGCCAGTCCGGCGTCGAGTCCCACGGCCACGGGCCGGAGTCGTAGTGACGGCGCGCGATGTCGTGCACGTCGTGCATCGCCTGCCGTGACTGGCCGACGTGCGTGAGCGCCTGGCACAGCCACTTCGCCGCCGCCGGATCACCGGCTCTCGTCGCGGCCGCCCGCAGCATCAGCAGCGTGGCGAGGTGCGGGCCGTTGAACCGCGCGGCCACCCGTTCCCAGGTCTCCTCGACGATCTCGGGCTGCTTGAGCCCCGCGCAGAGCGTGTCGAGCGTGAACAACGCGGCGGCCAGCGTCGAGAGCCGGTCGGTGTTCTCCGGCAGCAGGCAGACCTCGACGGTCCGCAACCCGGTGGCCAGCGCGTCCCTGTGCTTGCCCGCGTCCCGCTGGCGGCGCATCAGGTTGTGCAGCGCCTGGGCGTGGATCCGCGAGCCGTCGGCGAGGTCGGCGGCCTGCCGGGCGGCGTTGAGGGCCGCGTCCGTGCGGTCGACCATGCTGTAGGCGACGCTCAGGCTCAGCGCCGCGTCCGCGAGCTGGGGACGGAACGCCGCGTGCCGGCCGAGCGTGCCGCTGATCTCCGCGGCCTGCCGGGTCATGCCGTCGGAGTCGGACAGCCTGCCCAGGGCCAGGTAGTCGCGGCTCAGTTCCACCAACGCGCTGACCAGGTCCGCGAGGAACACCGGGTTCGTCTGCGCGAGCGAGTAGTACAGCTCGACGGCCTGCTTCGACCGTTGCATGGCCTCGTAGCGCAGGCCCGAGTCGCTGCACCGTGCGGCAAGACACGTCACCGCGCGCGCAAGCGGTGCATCGGTTTCGACCGCCGCAACGGCGTCACGGGCCGTGGACAGGGCCTCCCGCCTACGTCCCAGCATCGCGTAGATCTCGCTCAGGTCCACCAACGCGCCACTGAGGTGCGCCGCGTACGTCGGGTTGTCAACGCCGTGCGTCGTCGTCTTCGCGATGCGTTGCGCGAGCCGTTTGTGCGTAAGGCTTTCCGCTGTCGTCGGCGTCGACGCCACCAGCTCGCGGTAGCGCACGGCGGCCTCTTCCGCGGGCGCCACCGCCTGCTGGAGGCGTCCGGCGTCACGGAACCGGCGGCCGAGCTTGTTCAGCACGAAAGCCAAGTCCGCCAGGTACATCCGCAACGTGGGAACCAACGCGCGGAAGTGCTCGGCGGCTTCTTCGAAAGGCGCGATGGCCTCGTCGCCGCGACCCCAGTGCATCAGCTCGTTCGCCGCAGTCGTCGCCGCGAGCGCGATGTCCGGCAACAACATCCGGTTCATGCCCGCGAGATCGCGCAGCCCGTCCAACGCCTGCGTGCCGGCGTGCCCGCAGTGCCGCCACGCGTACTTCCACAGGTAGCCCGGCACGTTCGGCGGCACGCCGGCCTCCATGCGCTGCCGGTAGAGCCGGATCAACGCGCAGGCGACCTTCTCCGCACCCGGTGCGAACACCACGTCACGGCACGGCGCGAACTGCGGCCGCAGGTGGTCCGCGAACGTCTGATGCGTCAGCTTGAAGACCGCCGTGCCCTCCTCGCCGTCCTGCACGACGTGACGGCCCAATTCGGTGAGCACGGCGGTGATGTCGTCACGGGTGAACTCCTCGCCGGACAACGCCTGCGCGACCGCCATCCACTCGGCCTCGGGGAAACCCGCACCGTAGCTCCACGTCAACGCGGTCAGCAGCGCACGAGCTGAGGACACCTTCGCGAGTTCACGGTCGAACGCGGCCTCCAGCGAGAACCGGAGGTCGCCACCGCCGTCGGCCAGCACCTGGTCGGTGATCATCCACGCGGTCAGGAACGGCAGCTTCGCCAGCTCGTCCACAGTGGACTGCGGAGCGCTGGATCCCAGGCGCGCCAGGACGTACTCGCGCACGTCGGCCTCGCTGCCCGCCTCGTCGAGGTCGAGCACGTCGACCGGCGACAGCTCGGTCAGCAGGGGAGCGCCACCCGCGACCCGCTGCGCCTGCCGGGTCGAGACGATCACGACGGCGCAGGCCGCGAGCTTGGTCAGCAGCGAGGTGGCGATCGAGAACGACTCGCCGCGCGCCTCGTCCAGGCCGTCGACCACCAGCACCGGCGGTGTGCCCAACGCGCTGACCACGCCCACCAGTTCGGCGGCGCCCCGGCGCGGGCCGTCGGGCGCGGGGATCAGGCCCGCCGCGACGAGCTGGCGGCTGAGCAGGTCGGCGACGCGGTCGGCGTCCATCGCGCGGGCGTGCACGGCCGCGTCGACCGACTCGGGACCGGGGTCGGCGTGCCGGAACGGCGGCCCGGCGGACAGCAGGCGGTCGCGCTCGGCCGAGTTGGACAGGCTGACAACTCGGCCGACGACCGCGGACTTGCCCGTGCCCGGCGACCCGGTGACCACCCGCAGGCCGGCCACCCCGGACTTCACCCAGCTCACGACCTTGTCGACTTGGGCGGTACGGCCGGTGAACCACGACCGGTTGGTCGTGGAGTCACCACCGCGGGCCGCGAGCAGAAGGTGCTTCACGACCGTGTTCGCGGCGTAGAGAGGGTTCGGCAGCATCGGCTGTGCGGACCCGTACTGCATGAAGCGAGGCCGTTGGACGTCGCTGTCCCACGCGTTCAGCAGCGCCGTACCGACCGCGCCGCCGTCGATCAACGCGATGCGGTCGCTCCAGCGCCATGCGTCCTCATCGGCCGTGGGACCGGCACGCAGCAGCTTGCGGAGCTTGCCGCCGAACAGGCCGTCACGGGCCGTTTCGATGCTCGAACACGACACCAGCACGCCGGCCCAGTGCACCTGACCGGCCAGCAACTCCTCCTGGACGGCCGCGACCGTGCGGACGGCCTCGTCGAGCTGGGCGCCCGAATAGCAGGCGTCGATGATGATGAGCACCTGGTGCGCGCCCGACGCGGCACACCACAGCGCGAACTCGTGCAGCATGATGCCGTCGACCACGCCGTCGTTGTCCCTGGCCAGGAGCCTGAGGTTGCCGGCGACGGGGATGGCGTGCCCGCTCCACAACGCCACCAGCGCGCCGCCGTCCTGCGGCTTGGTGCGCAGCGCCTTCATGTGCGCGCGGATGTCGGCCTCGGCCGGGTCGGCCAGCGGTTCGCCCTCGTAGCCCTTGAGCAGGGCGCGCAGCTCCCGCACGTCGCTCACGGCGTGCTGCAGCGGCTGCACCAGCTCGTAGGAGCCGACGCCGATGCCGACGAACCTGCCTCTGACCCTCTCCTGCATGACTCACTACCCCCTGTCCACACGTCGCCGTGCGGCAAGGGGTGTTACTCCGGTTAACTCATTCGGCCGAGTCCTTGGGCAACTCGATGTTCGTGTTCTTCTCCAGGAACCTCAGGAGCTCCACCGGGAACGGCAGCACCAGCGTCGAGTTCTTCTCCGCCGCCACCTCCACGATGGTCTGCAGCAGCCGCAACTGGAGCGCGCCGGGCGTGGCCTCCATGGTCCCGGCGGCCTCGGAGAGCTTCTTGGACGCCTGCAGCTCGCCGTCCGCGGTGATGATCCGGGCGCGGCGTTCCCGTTCGGCCTCGGCCTGCCGCGACATCGAGCGCTTCATGCTCTCCGGCAGCGCCACGTCCTTGATCTCGACGCGGTCGATGTCGATGCCCCACTCCAGCGCGGGTGTGTCGATCATCAGTTCCAGGCCCTGGTTGAGGCGCTCGCGGTTGGACAGCAGGTCGTCGAGCTCGCTCTTGCCGATGATCGACCTGAGTGAGGCCTGCGCGACCTGCTGCATCGCGAACCGGTAGTCCTCGATGTTGATGACGGCCTTCGCCGCGTCCTGCACCTTGAAGTAGATGACGGCGTCGACGCGCACGGTGACGTTGTCGCGCGTGATGCCGTCCTGGGCCGGCACGGGCAGGGTGACGATCTGGAGGTTGACCTTCCTGAGTTGGTCGACCCCGGGCACCAGCATCGTCAGCCCCGGCCCGCGCACGCCCTCCCGGAGTTTGCCGAACCGGAACACCAGTCCCTGTTCGAACTGTTTGATCACTCTCGCGCTCATCGCGAGGCCGAGGCCTCCGAGCACGACGAGACCACCGAGGATTTCGAAGAAGACCATGAGACCCCGCCTTTCATCGGCGAATGCCCTTGATCTCCAACGGTACGCCCACGCGGGGTGATCACTAACCTTTGCCGCGTCTTTCGCCCCTCAGACGGTCGCATCGCGGTATCAGCCCCCGCCCCTCATATCGGGCATATGGGGGGCGGGGGCTGATACCGCGAGGTGTCCTGCTGAACGGTGAAAGACGCGGTGAAGATTGTGATCACCCCGCGTTGCAGCTCAGAACGGGGTTCGCCCAGTCGGAGTGGTCGTGGGCGTTGCCGTCACCGCTGTCTGTCACCCGGAACGTCAGCACCGTTGCTCCAGACGTGTCGACGGTGATCGGTTCGGCCGCGCTTTGTCCTGTCAGCGTGGGGCTTTGGTACGCGGACACCCCGTCCTTCAGCACCTCGAACCGGACGGTGCCGCCGCCGTTCGTCTCGTCGTCGACACCGATCGCGGCGGTGAGCGTCGAGCACTTGCCGCCGGTGTAGATCTGGAACTCCGAGTCGGCGTGCGTGCCGACGCCCTTGTCGAACTTGGCGCCCCGGATGCTCATCGGGTTGCCGTCGCCGCCGGAGTTCTCGCCGTTGCTGCGGTCGCGTTCGATCGGGCCCCAGCCGTTGCGCTCGTCGAGGAACTCCAGCGCGGACACCGATGCCTCGCCCTGCGGCGGACGCGGCGTCGCGGTGAAGTCCTTGGTGATCGTGCTCGCCGCCTTGCCCGAGCTGATCTCCGCGAAGACCGGGCGGGTGCCGGTCTCGCCGCCCTCGCGCTTGATCGTCACCTTCGCGGAACCGCTGGAGAGGTCGACGGTGCCCGGTGTGACGGACCAGTTGTCCGGCGCGGTCAGCCTGGCCGTGGTCGTGCCGGGGCAGGGCTTCGTCACGACCAGTTCCGCCTCGACCTGCTCACCTGGTTCGAGAACCGTGTCGGTGGCGTTGAGGACTGCCGTGGGGGCGCAGTCGACCTGACGGCCGAGCTTGCCCGTCGCGGCCTCCACGGGCGTGAGCGGGCGCAGCAGCACGGAGTACGCGTACTCGTTGCCCGCCTCCACCTGATACTGCGGCAACGGCTCGTGGAACGTCTCGCTGACGCCCGTCACGCGATGTGCCGCGTGCAGGGTGGTCCAGCCGTCGTTCTTCTTGAGCGCGAACGGGTACGCGGCACGGTCGAGGTCGTCGTACCGTGAGACTCGTACGTCCAGGTCGCCCGCGACGAGCAGACCCGCGCGGCCGTTGGACAGCGTCGCCCAGCGCGTGTCCGCGTGGTTGCCGAAGTCCTGCGGCTTGTAGTAGTCGTTGAACTCACGGTCCACAGTGGACTGGTAGACGCCGACCGGGTTGCCCGACTTGCGGTCGTCGTAGTTCTCGCCGGGACCGCGGCCGTACCAGGTGAACTTGCCGTAGTCGTCGGGAACCTTGAGCGTGAAACCGATGCCTGGAAGATAACTCAGGTCGCGCATGCGGTCCTGGGCTGCGACCCGGTGGCCGACGTTGATCTCGCCGTCACCCGTGATCCGGTAGGTGAAGGTCTGGCCGAACGACGCTCCGGCCACGGCCTGGGCGGTGGACTTGGCCGTGATGACCGTGTCGGTGGCGTTCTGGGTGACGGTGACGCTCGACGGTGTGGTCTTGAGGCGGTCGAGACCGTTGCGGTACCAGGAACCGTCCTCGCTCATGAACTCGTTCGACAGCGGGGCGCGCCACGCGTCCAGCTCCGGGCCGGTCCTGAGCAGTTCGGTGCCCCGCACGCGCATCGACGTGAGCGTGCCGGACCTCTTGCTCACGACGTAGCGGAAGTCCTTGCCGGACAACACGATCTCGTCGTCGTTCTGGGTGGTCGTGAGCCTGCCGGGTGCTCCCGGCGTGTGCAGGCCGGCGATCTGCGTGCCGCCCAGTGGGAACTGGGCGATGCCGACGTCGTCGCCCCGCCGGTCGGTGGCGCGGACGGTCAGCCAGCGCTCGGTCTCGGCCTTGAAGTCGGGCAACGTGATCGTGCCCGGCCGCAGCCCGCCGCGGTGCTCGGCGATCGTGCGGCCGTTGTCCTGGACCTGCCAGCGCAGTTCGAGGTCGTCGGTACCCGTGAACTGGCGTTCGCTGACGGTCGTGAGCTTGTTGTCGGTGAAGGAGAAGCGGATGGGGGAGTGGACGGCCATCAGTTCGGTGGTCTCCGGCTGTGGCCTGCGGTCGGACCACACCACACCGTCGACGCCACCGGTGCCCGCGCCGTAGGACTGCTTGCGGCCCTTGTCCTCCAGCTTCTCGAAGTCGAGCGCCAGCACGGCGGTCTTCTTCGGGTCCTGAGCCAGCTCGGTGCCGGTCAGGGCGCGGTGGTAGATCCGGACCTGATCGACCGAGCCGTGCGCCATGCGCGTGCCGACGTTCTCCTGCATGGTCTCGGCGTTGCGGCCGATGTTGACCGGCCAGTGCGACCAGTCGATCGCACCGCTGTGGTCGGTGGTGGCGACCTCCCGGCCGTCGATCAGCAGCCGTAGCTTCGAGCCGTCGAACGTGCCGGTGACGCGGTGCCAGTTGCCGTAGAAGTCCGCCGGGACGGTGGCCCGGAACGTGCGCCAGGTGCCGCTGTGGACGAAGAACTCCAGCGTGGTGGCGTCGGACATCTTCAGCGCGTACTGGTGGTCGCCCTTGGAGATGACGGTGAAGTCGCCGGTCCAGGTGTCGGGCTTGACCCAGGCGTCCAGGGTGAGGCCGGTGGTGACCTCGTCGAGCCTGCGGTCGCGATAGACCTCCACGAAGTCGTCAAGTCCGCTGAGTTGCAACGCTTTGCCGTGCGGTCCGTCCACCTGGGACGGCTTGCCGGACAGGTAGGAGAGGATGCCGCTCGCGTCGTCCGGTGTGGTGTAGAGCGGTAGAGCGATGTTCTGCTCGGCCCAGTCCCAGATGAAACCGCCCTGCACCTGCGGATAGGCGCGCACGACGTCCCAGAACTCCTTGAAGTTGCCGAGGCTGTTGCCCATCGCGTGCGCGTACTCGCCCATGATGATCGGCTTGGTCGTGGTCTTCGCCTTGGCTTCGAGACTCGCGGGCGACGGGTAGCGCGGGCCGGCCACGTCCGCGAACGGCGCGTCGCCGTCCGGCACGTTCGGCTGGTGGTACAGCGGGCGGGTGTCGTTCTTCCGCGCGTACTCGGCCATCGCGTAGTGCGCCTTGCCGAGACCGGCCTCGTTGCCGGTGTCCCACATGACGACGCTCGGGTGGTTCTTGTCGCGTTGCATCATGGCCGTGAACCGGTCCTGGAACGCGTCCTGCCACTCGGGGCGTTCGGCGAGGCAGTTGTTCGGGCAACCGTCGTGGTGGTGGGTCTCGATGTCGACCTCGTCGGCGATCATCAGGCCGTTGCGGTCCGCGAGCTCGTAGAAGTACGGGTCGCTCGGGTAGTGCGACGTGCGGACGGCGTTGATGTTGAACCGCTTCATCAGCTGGACGTCTTCGTCCTGGTCAGCGCGGGTGACGTAGCGGCTGCCGTGCACGCTGGTCTCGGCCCGGTTGGTGCCGCGGAACAGGACGCGCCTGCCGTTGATCTTGAACTGCCGGTCGATGATCTCGATCTCGCGGAACCCGACCGGTTGCATCCCGGTCTGGATCACGCGGCCGTCCTTGAGCAGCTCGACGCGCAACTCGTAGACGTTCGGGGTCTCGTCGGTCCACTTCAGCGGGTTCGCGACCTTGCCGTCCTGGACGGCGACCTCGCGGCCCCGCGGGTCGAAGAGCCTGGTCCGGACGGTGTGGCCCTCCCGCGGGCCGCCGATCTTGACGTCCGTGCTGATCGTGGCGTCGCGGTACCGGTCGTCGAGGTCGGTCCTGATCGTGACGTCCTGGAGGTAGGTCCTCGGCGTCGAGTAGAGCCAGACCTCGCGGAAGATGCCCGAGAACCGCCACTGGTCGTAGTCCTCCAGGTGGGAGCCGGAGCCCCAGCGGTGGACCTGGACCCTGATCGTGTTGCGGCCGGGCTTGAGCCTGCTGGTGAGGTCGAACTCGGCGGGCGTGTAGCCGCCCTGGTCGTAGCCGACGTACGTGCCGTTGACCCAGACGAAGTATCCGCTGGTCACGCCCTCGAAGCGGACCAGCGTGCGGTCCCAGTTCGCCGGCAGGTCGAACGTCTTCTCGTAGACGCCGGTGGGGTTGACGTCGTGCGGGATGGCCGGCGGGGCGTCCGGGTACATCTCGGTGGGAATGTTGCGGAACATCGGGTGGTCGAGGAAGTCGGTCTGCCACGTGTGGGGGACCTTGACCGTGCGCCATCCGTCGGGCGTGTCTCTGACGTCCTGTGGCCTGTCGAACATCCGGATGCGCCACTCGCCGTTGAGGCTGAGCCTGCGCTCGGGTTTCAGGTCCGGGTGCGGAGGTTCCTGGTTCTCCCCGGTCATTCTGGGATTCTCCAGATACGCCAAGGCATCCAGGGGTTCGGCCTGCGCGGTTGCGGGGGCCAGTGAGAGCGCTACCACCGTGGCTACGACGACACGAAGCATGCCTTCGGAAGCTAGGGGCGGCGTGAGGACGGCGTCAACGAATGTCCGCTCTTTCTGTCCGAACGGATCGAGCGCGCGCGTCCCAGCCCCCGGAAATCACGCTCCACTCCGCGGCACGCGTTAGTGTCGGATGCATGCAGACCTGGTCATCAATTCCTGTGCCGCGGGTTCCGGGGGACCCCCGCCCGCTGCGGCTGTTCGACACGGCCACGGGCGAAGTGCGTCCGACGGCTCCAGGAGACACCGCCAGGTTGTACGTCTGCGGGATCACGCCGTACGACGCGACGCACCTCGGCCACGCCGCCACCTATCTCACGTTCGACCTCGTGCACCGCGTGTGGCTCGACAACGGCCACAACGTGCACTACGTCCAGAACGTCACCGACGTGGACGATCCGCTTCTGGAGCGGGCGCTGCGGGACAAGGACGACTGGGAGGTGCTCGCGATGCGCGAGACCGCCCTGTTCCGCGAGGACATGGAGGCGCTGCGCGTCCTGCCGCCGCAGGACTACGTCGGCGTCGTCGAGGCGGTCCCCGAGATCGTCGAGGTGGTCGCGAAGCTGCTCGCCGACGGCCACGCCTATCGTGCGGACGACTCCGAGTACCCGGACATCTACTTCTCGCACAACGCCACGGGCCGTTTCGGCTACGAGTCGAACTACTCCGCCGAGGAGATGCTCCGGCTGTTCGCCGAACGCGGCGGCGACCCGGACCGTCCCGGCAAGCGCCACCCGCTCGACGCCCTGCTCTGGCGCATGAAGCGCCCCGGCGAGCCCGCGTGGCCGTCGGAGCTGGGCGAGGGCCGCCCCGGCTGGCACATCGAGTGCAGCGCCATCGCCCACAACCGCCTCGGAGCCGGCTTCGACGTCCAGGGCGGCGGCTCCGACCTGATCTTCCCGCACCACGAGTACTCGGCCGCGCACGCGGAGGCCCAGACCGGCCAGCACCCGTTCGCCCGCCACTACGTGCACGCGGGCATGATCGGCCTCGACGGCGAGAAGATGTCGAAGTCGCGCGGCAACCTGGTCTTCGTCTCGAAGCTGCGCTCGCAGAAGGTGGACCCGAACGCCGTTCGCCTGGCCCTGCTCTCCGGCCACTACCGCGAAGACCGCCCGTGGTCGCAGGAACTGCTGGACACGGCACTGGCGCGGCTGGACAGGTGGCGCACCGCCGCGGGCCTCGACACCGGACCGTCCGCTGTGGACACCGTGACGCGGCTGCGCGACCACCTGGGCAACGACCTCGACACGCCTCGCGCGCTGGCCGCGATCGACGCGTGGGCTGACGAGGCGTTGACGCACGGCGGGACGGACAAGCACGGGCCGTCGCAGATCCGTGACGCGGTGGACGCGCTTCTGGGCGTGGACCTCTAGGTAGGCCATCCGGTGGCGCTGCTCGGGTGCAGCGCCACCGCCAGGCACTCAGGGACGTGGTTGAACGTCTCGGCGCCCGAGGCAGACGCCGTTCTCCGGGTCACGTAGAGCGCGCGCATCAGGGCGAACGCGATGAGCCAGTCGTCGACCTCGTCGAAGCCGATCAGCCACGGCGTCGGCTCGTCGATCTTGGCGCGCACCCTCCTCGCAGGGCCGGGATCGGTGAGGATCTCGCGGTGCGCGGCCCAGAACTCGTCGGAGATCGGGAACATCCGCCTCAGCAGCACGTCCGCGGCCGGAGTGCGCCACCGCCTCTCGCGTCCCGGCGGCACCACGCCGTCCTCGAGCAGGCGCACCAGCTCGTCGAGCCGGTCGGCCATGGCCGTGAGGTTCTCGTCCGAACTGCGGGCCAGCAGGCCGTCGCCGGCGGGGAAGGCGTCGAAGTGCACCTCGGTCATCGCGCACCGTCCACCGTCGCGCGCACCCCGAACCTCACCAGCCGCAAGGCCATCGCCTCGGCGGAAGCGCGGTCGTAGGCACCCACGACGGAACGGCCGGAGCGGTGGACCTCCATCGTCTTCTCTCGTGCCCGCGCATCGTCGTGGCCACAAACCGTGCGCAGGATGTGGTGCACGAGCACGAACGAGTTCACGTCGTCGTTGTGCACGACGACCTGCCAACTTCCCCCAGAAGTCATGGATGAAGTATGCGACAGCCCACAATGGACCCGTGATGGAGGCGGCACGGCGCGACCTCGCGCGCATGCGGGAGTCAGCGGCAGCGTGGCAGGAACTGCGCTACGAGAGCACCGGCGACGGCGACGACGTGAACGAGGTGCCGCGCGCCAAGGTCCTGTGGGCGTTGCAGTACGACCGACGGCCCGAGGACCTGCCGCTGCTGCGGTTCCTGGCCGAGCAGGAGGCGTTGTGCCGCCGCAACGCGCCGTTCCAGGGCATCGGCGAGCAGGCCCAGCTGGCTGGCTTTCTGCTGGCCGTGCACGGGCAGGTCGAGGACGTGTGGCGGCAGCACGCGATCAAGCGCGCGAACTTCGACACCTGGTGCGGCTACGACCAGGAGCACGTCTTCGCCGCCGGCACCGAGGCCACGGTCGCGCACGTGCGCGCGAGCGACCACCCCGATCGCGACGAGGTGCTGGAGTTCCTCCTCGGCCGGGAGGTGGACGACGAGGACGTGCGGGCGTGGCTGGAGAGCCGCCACGAGTGGTTCCCGCTGGATCCCGCTGACGAGGACCCGCTGACGTGGGTCGAGCGCGCGAAGCTGGCGGGGGAGCGGGAGCTGGCCCGCGCGGAACTGGACCGGTGGGCGTTGGGCCGTTCGAGGGACATCGGCACGTTGAACCAGTTGCGCTACGAGCTGGCGGATCTGGGGGAGTTCGCGGAGGCGGCGCGGACCCAGCGGGAGGCTCTCCCGTTCGCGGACAGTGACTGGAATCGCGCAGTCGGGTGGTGCGTCCTCGCGGAACTCGAACGCCAGGCCGGGGATCACGGCTCCGCCTGGGACGCGTTGCGGGAGTGCGGGGCCGCTTTGAGAGGCGTGGCGGACTGGCGGGAGGCCGGGCTCGGGCGCGATTTCGTGAAGGAGCTGTACCTGCTCGCCGGGGTCGCGGACGTCGGGCTCGCCCGTGAGGTGTTCGCCGAGGCGCAGCGGCAGGCGCGGGACGTGCCGAGGCTGCCTCCGGTCGTGCTGCAGGCCGCGGCGGAGGCGGCGGAACGCTGCGGGTGAAGGAAACCGCCCCCGAGGCGGAAGCACCGGGGGCGGTCTCGTTCAGCGGTTACAGCTGGTCTGCTCAGACGTCGAGCGTCCAGCTGTTCAACGTGCCGGTGTCCAGGAACGCCGCGTCGCGCACGCGCAGCGTCCAGGTGCCGTTGGCAGCCTCACCAGAGAGGTTCTTGGTGTAGGTCTCGTTGATGTTGTCGGCCGAGCCGCCGGACCGGTTGTGCAGGTTGACGACCGTGCCGTCGGGCGCGACCAGGTCGACCACGAGGTCGCCCTTGTAGGTGTGGGTGATCGAGACCTTGATCGACGAGGTGGCCGACGCGTTGCCCGCGCAGCCGGAGACGACGATCGTGCTGGTCACCGTGGCCTGGTCCGGGATCGCGACCGGGGTCGAGTTGGTCCGGGCGTCACAGCTGCCGCCGACCGCGTTGACGACCCACGAGAAGGTCGCCGTGCCGGTCTTGTTCGCGGCGTCGGTCACCGTGGCGGTGACGGACGAGGTGCCCGCCGTGGTCGGGGTGCCGGAGATCGCGCCGGAGGCGGACGCCGACAGACCGGCCGGGAGGCCGCTCACGGACCAGGTGTACGGCGCGGTGCCGCCACTGGCCGAGAGCTGCAACGACGCCGCCGTGCCGACCGTGGAGGTCTGCGTGCCGGGGTTCGTCACCGAGGGGTTGCCCGGCTGGCCGCCGCCGAACAGCGTGTAGAGCAGCTTGTTCGGCGTGTTGGCGCCG
This sequence comes from Lentzea sp. NPDC102401, assembly GCF_044765805.1. Lineage (NCBI taxonomy): Bacteria > Bacillati > Actinomycetota > Actinomycetes > Pseudonocardiales > Pseudonocardiaceae > Lentzea > Lentzea sp. NPDC102401. The sequence continues at coordinate 796,009 of NZ_JBIWKS010000002.1, forward strand.
ACGTTGGTGATCTTGTTGGGCGTGGAGGCGGCGTTCAGGCCGTCCCACACCGCGGCCGGGGAGTCGGTCGGGTGCGTGGCGAGCCAGAGGGCTGCCGCGCCCGCGACGTGCGGGGTGGCCATCGACGTACCGGAGATGTTGTTCGTCGCGGTGTCGTTGGTGTTCCACGACGACACGATGTTCTGACCCGGCGCGTAGATGTCCGTGCAGGAGCCGTAGTTCGAGAACGAGGCGCGCGCGTCGGTGTTGGTCGACGCGTTGACCGTGATGGCCTCGGTGACGCGTGCAGGCGAGGTGCTGCAGGCGTCGGTGTTCGAGTTGCCGGACGCGATGGCGTAGGTGACGCCGGCCGCGATGGAACGGCGCACGGCCGCGTCCAGGGTGGCGTCCGCGCCGCCGCCGAGCGACATGTTGGCGACAGCGGGCTTGACCGCGTTCGCCGTCACCCAGTCGATACCGCCGACGACACCGGCGGTGGTGCCGGAGCCGGAGCAGTTCAGCACCTTGACGGCGACGACCTTGGCGCCCTTCGCGAGGCCGTACTCGGAGCCGGCGATGGTGCCGCCGACGTGCGTGCCGTGGCCGTTGCAGTCGGTGTTGTTGCCGTCACCGGAGGTGTTGGTGCCCCACGACGCGCGGCCGCCGAACGTGGAGTGCGTCGTGCGCACACCGGTGTCGATGACGTACGCCGTCACGTTGGACGCCGTGGTGTCGTACTGGTAGCTGTTGCTCAGCGGCAGGTCGCGCTGGTCGACGCGGTCCAGGCCCCACGACGGCGGGTTCTGCTGGACGTCGAGCAGGTGCACCTCGGCGTCCTGCTGGACGTACGCGACCTTCGGGTCCGCGGCGAGCTTGGCGGCCTGCTTGGCCGTCATCTTCACCGAGAAGCCGTTGAGCGCGTGCTGCCAGACCTGACCGACCTGGCCGCCGTACTTGCTCGCCAAGCCCGGTGCGGCGGCCCTCGACGCCGTGTCGGCCTTCAGCGAGACGATGTAGCTGTCCTTCACGACATCGGCGCGGTCGGCGCCGAGAATCGTCCCCACGTTTTCTTGAGCTGATGCGGCGGGGACCACGGCGGCGGCCAGACATACGGCGGCCGCGGCAGCGAGTCCCGTACCCAAGACTCTTCGCATTGCAGGGTTCTCCCTCGTGCAGGGAACAGGGTGACCAGCACGCTAGCCCTAAACCGCAGGTCAGAGGGATACGCCGAGGAGTGCGAACTGTTGACAGATTTGACATTTCGTGTCAAAGCGACAGTTGCGGACAGTCACGGAAATAGGCCGAGAGAACGTATTTGCTTTCCCTATATCAACCCGAACGCCGCGAGGTCCACCCCTCGATCGACCCTACCGTCCGGTAGGCATGCCGAAGTAGCGTCGCCCAGACGGAGGAACGAACTGATCGGGCAGTTCGCCGCCTGGGGACGCCATTCATCCGGTGTCGTACGCGCTGTGTTGCAGCACAGCTGATCTCCTCATCGCGGTTGCCCGGTCCGGCGTTACACCGGCCCTGCACAGAACCGAAGACCAAGGAGAATTGCCTATGAAGCGCATGGCTGTCGCAGCTGTGGCCGTGTTGGCGGGTGCTCTCGCGACGACGGTCTCCCCTGCCGCCGTCGCCGCCGAGGGACCGTCCGCCGACCTGCTCGCCGCGATGCAGCGCGACCTCGGGCTGGACGCCACGCAGGCGGCGGAACGGTTGCGCCAGGAGAGCGCGGCCACGGTCCTGCAGCGTGTCGCGGAAGGTTTCGCCGGCGAGAGCTACGGCGGCGCGTGGTTCGACGCGTCCATCGGCAAGCTCGTCGTGGGCGTGACCGACGCGGCCAAGGCCGACCGGCTCCGCAAGCTCGGCGCGGAGCCCCGCACGGTCGCGCACAAGGCTAGTGACCTCGACGCGGCCAAGGCGAAGCTGGACGCGGCACAGGCTCCGGCCGAGGTCACCGGCTGGTTCGTCGACACGAAGGCGAACGCGGTCACGATCACCGTCAAGCGCGGCCAGACCCAGGCGGCGCGGACGCTGGTGGAGAAGGCGGGCTCGGTCGCGAAGGTCGTCGAGACCGACGAGGCCCCGCGGTTGTTCAAGGACACCCGCGGTGGCGACGCCTACTACATCAACAACGCCGGACGCTGCTCCGTCGGCTTCGCGGTCGCGGGCGGCTTCGTCTCCGCCGGGCACTGCGGGTCGCCCGGCGACACGGTGACCGGCGTCGACAAGACGGCGATGGGCGAGTTCGAGAAGTCGTCCTTCCCCGGCAACGACTACTCGTTCGTCAGGACCAACTCGTCCTGGACGTCCACGGCCAAGGTGAACCACTACGGCGGCGCCGACGTCGTCGTGTCCGGTCACACCGAGTCCGCGGTCGGCGCCTCGATCTGCCGTTCCGGCTCGACCACGGGCTGGCACTGCGGCGAGGTCCAGGCCAAGAGCCAGACCGTGAACTACCAGGAGGGCTCGGTCAGCGGCCTCACGCGCACGAACGTGTGCGCGGAGCCCGGTGACTCGGGTGGCTCGTGGGTCAGCGGCACGCAGGCGCAGGGCGTCACCTCGGGTGGCTCCGGCGACTGCACCAGCGGCGGCACGACCTACTACCAGCCGGTCAACGAGATCCTCGAGACCTACGGTCTGACGCTCACCACGGGCTGACGCAGCCGGCGAAGGGGAGTCTCCATCCGTGGAGGCTCCCCTTTCTGCTTTCAGTCCTGACGCTCTTCCATCCACTTCTCGCGGTGCACACGCCAGCGGTCCAGCATCGAGCCGAGTTCGGCGTGGCAGAACCGGAAGAACTCGCGCGTCTCGTCCAGCCGCGACCCCGCCTCGGAGGCCGGACCGAGCGCCTTGACGCCCTCGCCGAGCACCTCGTCGATCATGCCCAGCATCTGGTCCTTGCGGAACGTCGCCTCGTACCAGACGTTGTCGCGCATCCGGTAGACGTCGCGGCGTGATCCGGGCTCGCGCTCGCGGCTGACGATCTGGACGGTGGTCAGGTAGCGCACCGCGCCCGACACCGCCGCCGGGGAGATCTGCAGCAGGTCGGCGATCTCGGCCGCGGTGAGCCGTCCCGAGTCCGTCGTCAGCAGCGCCGCGAGGATGCGAGCCGGCATGCGCGGAACGCCGGTGTCCGCCAGAATCCCGCCGAACCGTTCGACGAACTGGCTCACCGCCTGCGTGTCACGCTCCGTAGTACTCGTCACGGCGGCATCATCCCCTTTCGTCAGCCGATCGAGCAAAATTTACGTCCTTCACGAAGTTGTGAAAGAAGTGTAGCTTACCGGGCATGACATCTGCGATATCCGTGTCGGGCCTGGTGAAGACCTTCGGCTCGACGCGTGCACTGGACGATCTCAACCTGGACGTCCAGACCGGTGAGGTGCACGGCTTCCTCGGGCCGAACGGCGCGGGCAAGTCGACGACGATCCGGGTTCTCCTCGGCCTGCTGCGTGCCGACTCCGGCACCGCGCGGCTGCTCGGCGGCGACCCGTGGAAGGACACCGCGGCTCTGCACCGCCGGCTCGCCTACGTTCCCGGCGACGTCAACCTCTGGCCCAACCTGACCGGTGGCGAGGTCATCGACCTGCTCGGACGGCTCCGCGGCGGCTTGAACTCCCGTCGCCGCGAGGAGCTCCTGGAGCGCTTCGAACTGGACCCGCGCAAGAAGGGCCGCACCTACTCCAAGGGCAACCGGCAGAAGGTCGCGCTGGTCGCCGCCCTGTCGAGCGACGTCGAGCTGCTGATCCTCGACGAGCCGACCTCGGGCCTCGACCCGCTGATGGAGTCCGTCTTCCAGGCTTGCATCAACGACGAACGCGAGCGCGGCCGCACGGTGCTGCTCTCCAGCCACATCCTCGCCGAGGCCGAGGCGCTGTGCGACCGGGTGAGCATCATCCGGGGCGGCCACATCGTCGAGACCGGCACGCTCGCCGACATGAGGCACCTGACCCGCACGTCCATCTCCGCGGAGCTCGCGGGGCCGCCGAACGGGCTGATGTCGATGGCCGGTGTGCACGACCTCGTGGCCGAGGGCAACCGCGTCCGGTTCGAGGTCGACTCGGACAAGCTCGACCTCGTGCTCAAGCAGCTCGTGTCCACCGGCGTGCGCACGCTGACCTCGCAGCCGCCGACCCTGGAAGAGCTCTTCCTGCGCCACTACGAGGACGTGAAATGACCGGCACCTGGCAACTGGTCCGCCTGGCCCTGCGCCGCGACCGGATCCTGCTGCCCGTCTGGGTGTTCTTCCTGGTCGGCGTCACCTACTCGACGACGACCGCGCTCGAGGAGCTGTACAACACGCAGCAGTCACGGGACCTGCTCGGCGCCACCGCGAACGCCAACTCCGCGTTCCTCGCGATGCTCGGCCCGTTGCACGACTGGTCGTCACTCGGCGGCCTGGTCGTGTGGCGCTGGGGCGTCTTCTCCGGCCTGTTCATCGCGATCATGGCCATGCTGGTCGTCACGCGGCACACGCGCGCCGAAGAAGAAGCCGGCCGTACCGAACTCGTCGCGGCCACGGTCGTCGGACGGCACGCGCCGCTCGCCGCCGCCGTGATCGTCGCGGGCGGCACGAGCCTGCTGATCGGTCTGCTGCAGGCGCTGGCGCTGATCGGCAAGGATCTCGCTCCGGCGGGCGCCTTCGCGTTCGGTCTGTCCACCGCGAGCGTCGGGCTGGTGTTCACCGGCGTCAGCGCGTTCACCGCGCAGCTCTCGGAGAACTCGCGCGTGTCCAACGCGATCGCCGGTGGCTTCCTCGGCGTCGTCTACCTGCTGCGCGCGGCCGGCGACGCGGCGGGGGAGTCGGGCCCGCAGTGGCTGACCTGGTTCTCGCCGATCGGCTGGACCGAGAACGTGAGGTCGTTCGCGGACAACAGGTTCTGGGTGCTGCTGCTTCCGCTGGCGGCATTCGTCGTGCTGGTGGGCGTCTCCTCGTACGTCGTGAGCCGCCGTGACGTCGGGCTCGGCCTGCTCCCGGCCCGGCTCGGCCCGCCGCACAGCACGATCAGCACGCCGTTCGGGCTCGCGTGGCGGTTGCAGAAGGGTTCACTGATCGGCTGGTCCATCGCGTTGTTCGCGGTGGGCGTGATCTACGGCAGCGTCGCCCAGGCGGTCGGGCAGATGGTGCAGGACAACCCGACGCTCGGGCAGATCGTCAGCAAGATCGGCGGCGCCGACGCGATGGTGGACGCGTTCCTCGCGACCGTCACCCAGCTGGTCGGCCTGATCGCCTCTATCTACCTCGTGCAGGCGATCCTGCGGCTGCGCTCGGAGGAGACCTCGTTCCGCGCGGAACCGATCCTGGCCACGCCGGTCTCGCGCTGGAGCTGGGTCGCGTCGCACGCGGTGTTCGCCCTGGTGGGCGGCGCGGTCGTGCTGGCGGCGTCCGGTCTCGGGCTGGGCCTGGTCTACGGGCTGCAGATCGACGACGTGGGCGGGGTCGTGCCGAAGATGCTCGGCGCGGCACTGGCCCAGCTCCCGGCCGCCTGGGTGATCGCGGGCGTGGCGCTGATCCTGTTCGGACTGTTCCCTCAGCTCACCGGAGTGAGCTGGGCGGTGGTGTCGGTGTCGCTGGTGATCACGCTGCTCGGCCCGGCCCTGCAGCTCGATCAGTGGATCATCGACGTCTCGCCGTTCACGCACGTCCCGAAGTACCCGGACATCACCTTCGGGCCGCTCGCGTGGCTCACAGTGGTCGCGGTGGTGCTTCTGGCGGCGGGGTTCGCCGGGTTCCGCCGGCGCGACCTGACCACGTGACGATCGCGGGGATCGTGATCAGCAGAGCCGCCGGCACCAGGAAGCCCAGCAACGGGTGCGCCTGGTAGAGCGGGACGAACGCCAACGGGGCCGCGGCCGCGCCCATGAAGCGCAGTGACTGCACGACACTGACGCTGCCGCCCCTGTTGGCGTTGTCGCTCTGCAACACCAACGCGTTGATGCTCACCAGCACACCCTGAGCGGCCGCACCGGTCAGCGCCCACGCGACGACCGCGACCGCCATGATCGGTGTCGTGCCCACGGCCGCGACGAGTCCGGCGCCCAGCGTCGCGCCGACGACGACGGTGGTGGCGGCACCGAACCTGTCGATGGCCTTGCCAATCTGCCGTGCGGTCAGGAACCCGACGACGCCGAATCCCGTGAGCAGGACTCCGCGTTCACCGGCGCCGAGACCGAACACGTCGTCCAGCCGGAACGCCACGAGGAACGACAGCCCGCCCAGGCATCCCCAGCAGACGAAGGCGACGATCGCGGGCCTCAGCGTGCTCGGCACGAAAGCACTGCGCAGACTCGCGTCGCGCTCCGGTTCGGCCTCCGTCTCCGGCACGCCCAGGACCGCCAGCGCCGCGGCGACCACCGCGATCACGACGAACGCCAGCCGCCAGTCGATCTCGGCGGTCAGGCCACCGACGAGCGGCGCGGACGTCTGCCCGGCCGCCTGCATCGACCCGAACAAACCCAGTGCGCGCCCGAGTTTCTCCTTCGGCGTCGAGGCGGCGATCACGGCCAGCAGCACCGGTGTGGTGAACGAGTTCGCCGCGCCCTGCAACGCGCGTGAGGCCAGCAGCACCTCGAACGTCCACGAGGACGCCGCGAGCAGGGACGTCAGCGCGTAGGCGACGTAGGCGATCCGGACAGTCCGTTGTGGACCCCAGCGTTGCGCGAGCGTGCCGGAAGCCAGCATCAGCACGGCGAACGGCACGAGGTAGAACGTGAGCGTCGAGGCCGCGGATCCGGCGGAGCGGCCGAAGCTGGCGCCTATCTCCGGCAGGATCGACGTGGTGACGGCGCCGCCGAACGGCCCGATCAATGCGCCCGCGTACAGCCCGGCGCGTGCCAACCGTCCCAACTGACACCTCCGCCGCTCACCCTATGGGGGCGAGCGGGGGAAGGTGCCGAAAAGTGGTTGTTGTCGCTAAGTTTCTAGCCGTGGAGGCCCGCGGTGAAGCCTTGGAACGACTCCCTGGCGTCGCTCACGGTCGTGTGAGGACCGTTCTCCCCGAGGGAGTCGACGGGGGAGAGGGGAGCTGCACTGGCGGGAGACACGGCCAACAGCACGCCGCCGCCCGCAGCAAGGCCGACAACGATCTTGCGCACGAGAGACACGGTGGTTCCTGTCTGGAGATGGATCCTGTTACCCATTCCTCGGCGTCTGGAATCCTCGACTCGATCACTCGGAAGCGTGAAAAAGCCGTCCCGGTCCACATGACCGAGACGGCTTCTGACCTGCGTGAAGATGGCGGCTAGCGAGGGCCGGCCGACGGCCAGCCCGGACCACGGCCGCGGCGGCGCAGGTAGCGCTCGAACTCCGCGGCGATGTCGTCACCCGAGGCCTCGGTGATCTGCAGCTCCGCGTCGCCGCGCTCTTCCAGGGCGCGCACGTAGTTGCGCACGTCCTCGTCCTCGTCGGCCATCTCGGTGACCGTGCGCTCCCACTCCTCGGCCTGCTCCGGCAGCGCGCCGAGCGGGACCTCGATGTCGAGCACCTCCTCCACGCGGTGCAGCAGGGCCAGCGTGGCCTTGGGGGAGGGCGGCTGCGACACGTAGTGCGGCACGGCGGCCCAGAACGAGATCGCCGGGATGCCCGCCTGCACGCACGCGTCCTGGAACACGCCGACGATGCCGGTCGGGCCCTCGTACTTCGAGTGCTCCAGGCCGAACTTCTCGGCGGCGTCCGCGTCGTAGGCCGTGCCGGTGACCGGGACCGGGCGCGTGTGGGGCGTGTCCATCAGCAGGGCGCCCAGCGTCACCACCGTCGTCACCCCGAGAGCGTCGATGTGGCCCAGCAGCTCGGCGGCGAACTTGCGCCACCTCATGTTCGGTTCGATGCCGTGCACGAGGATCACGTCCACGTCGGAACCGGGAGGGCGGCACACCGACAGCCGCGTCGTCGGCCAGTCGACCCTTCGCGTGACGCCGTCCACCATGCGCACGGTGGGGCGCGTCACCTGGAAGTCGTAGTAGTCGTCCGGGTCGATCTCGGCGAGCGGGGTGGCGTCCCAGGTGAGTTGGAGGTGCTCGATCGCGGTGCTGGCGGCGTCGCCGGCGTCGTTCCAGCCTTCGAACGCACAGACCATGATCGGAGCCGTGAGCGGGATGCGCGGGTTCGAGGGGGTCGGGGATTCCTGGGACGGATCGTTCACGGCGCCAGACTACGGGTTCGGCCAGTCAACTCATCGTAGGCTTGGCCCATGCGCGATCGCGGAGAGTCGCCGTTGCTGGAAGCGCTGGTGAACCGCGTTGTCGTCGCTGACGGCGCCCTGCTTCAGGCCGTCGACCTCTCCCCGGACGACTTCAACGGTCTCGAGGGCTGCGACGAGATCCTGAACGTCCCCCGCCCGGACGTCGTGCGACGCCGTGGAGACGAACACGGTCGGCGCGAACCTCGCGAACCTGGCCGAGCACGACATTCCGGACCAGATCCTCCACCTGTCCGAACGCGGCGCGGGAGGTCGCGAACGAGTTCGGCAAGTCCGCGACCTCCCGGTTCGTGCTCGGCGCCGAGCGCGCGACGACCGCCGAGCGCGCGACGACCGCCGAGGGCCGGTACGTCCCGATCACGTTGCCGATCGTGCTCGACCCCACCGAGCTCAGGGTTCTCCAGGCCGGTCTGGAGTGCCTTGGCGGCCGCGGTGTCGTCAACTCGGTGAACTACGAGGACGGCGACGGTCCCGAATCCCGGTTCCGGAAGATCATGCGGCTCGTCTCGGAGCGCGGCGCGGCGGTCGTGGCGCTGTGCATCGACGACGAGGGCCAGGCCCGCACGGCCGAGTGGAAGGTTCGCGTCGCCACCTGGGAGGACCTGACGACCGACTGGGGCATGCGCGTCGGCGACATCATCGTCGACTGCCTGACGTTCCCGATCTCCACCGGCCAGGAGGAGGTGCGCCGCGACGCCGTCGAGACGATCCGTGAGCTCAAGCGTCGTTTTCCGGACGTGTGAACGACTCTGGGCCTGTCGAACGTCTCCTTCGGACTGAGCTTGGCCGCCCCGTCAGGTGCTGAACGACCTGACGGAGATGTACTTCGGCGACGCCCGCTACGCCCGCGACGCCTTCGAGGGCCTGCGTCTGAAGGACTCGATCATGGCCGCCAAGCGCGGCGAGGCTCCTGTGCTGGACGCCGAGATGCGGGAGAAGGCCGCGGAACGCAAGGCCCGTCGCGAACGTTCCCCGCGCATCGCCGCGGCCGCAAAGCCGTTGCGGTGGAGGAAGAAGTCGTGACCGGTCGCTCCGACGTGGCTGTCGGAAACCCGATCCCGGCCCTGCCGTTCTGGGCAGCCGGGTCGTGAAGGGCATCCCGGTCGCGGACTGCTCGGCGTCGCTGGACGAGCGTGCGACGTTGGCCCAGTGGGGCCTCAAGGGCGTGCGCGGCAGCGGCCCGGCCTACGAGGACCCGGTCGCGACCGAGGGCCGCCCACGCCTGCGCTACCGGATGGAACGCCTTGCCGCGGAAGGTGTTCTTGCCCACGCCGCCGTCGTCCGCGGCTACTTCCGTGCGTCTCCGACGGCGACGATCTAGTCGTTCTGGAAGAACCCGCCAGCTCGTCCGCTGAGCGCTTCCGGTTCACTTTTCCGCGCCGGAGAAGGGATCGGAGGTCGTGCCTGTCCGACTTCTGGCGCCCGAAGGAGTCCGGCGAGGTCGACGTCATCGCGTTCCGTCTCGTGACGACAGGCCCGCCGATCGCCGGCCACGCGAACGAACTGTTCGGCGAGAACGCGTATCGTGAGCACCTGGAAGTCCACGGACTGGGGGTCCAGCTCACCGAAGCGCTGGCCGAGTACTGGCACGAGCGAGTCCGCGAGGAACTCGTCCGGCCCACCGGCGGCACCGTCGCCGCCGAGGAGTACTTCACACTCGGCCACAGCGGCGCGCGGCTACGGCGCCTGCCCCGGGATGGAAGACCGCAAGCGCGTCGTCGAGCTACTCGATCCGTCGCGCATCGGGGTCTCGCTGTCCGAGGAACTTCAGCTCCACCCGGAACAGTCCACCGACGCCTTCGTGGCGCACCATCCGGAGGCGAAGTACTTCAATGTCTGACCTGGCTGTGTCTGATCTTCACGGTGTCCTATGGGACATGGACGGCACGCTGCTGGACTCCGAGAAGCTGTGGGACATCCCGCTCTACGAGTACGCGGAGAAGCTGGGCGGCGTGCTCTCCCCGGACACCCGCGAACGCATGGTCGGTAGCAACGTACCGACGACGATGCGCCTGCTGTTCGCCGACGTCGGCATCGAGCCCACCGAGGCCGACATGGCCGACGGCGCCGCCTGGATCTCCCGCCGCACCGAAGAGGTGTTCCGCGCGGGCCTGCCGTGGCGTCCGGGCGCAGCCGAGGCCCTGCGGGCGGTGCGCGCGTCGGGCGTGCCGATGGCTCTCGTGACGTCGACCGAGCGCTCGCTGACCGAGGTCGCGCTGGACACGATCGGGCGGGACCTGTTCGACGTCACCGTGTGCGGCGACGAGGTGGACGGGCTGAACAAGCCGCTGCCCGAGCCGTACCTGAAGGCGGCACGGCTGCTGGGAGTGGACGCGGCGCGGTGCGTGGCGATCGAGGACTCGCCCACCGGAGTGGCCGCGGCGGTGGCGGCCGGGTGCACCGTGCTGGTCGTGCCGTGCGACGTCGAGGTGGCGGCGGGGGAGCGGCGGATCTTCCGCGACTCGCTGGTCGGCGTGGACGCCGAGGTCCTGAAGTCTCTTTAGACGGGTGTGGGGTGGCCGCGTGGCCACCCCACACCATCAGGCGACAGCGGCCTTCTCAGGGGCCTTGGCCCTGCGCGCGGCCGGGTCGATCAGCAGGCCGAACACCACGCCGATGCCGACGTAGAGCGTGGCGAGCTGGGCGAGCGAACTGAGGCGGAACTGCCACAGCACGTTCACCGGCATGTCCGCGGGGATCGTGTCCGGCGGCGCGGGGAACGCCAGCAGCACCACCGCGACGGCCGCGGCCACCGCGAGCAGCACGGCCGTGGTCCGCACCGGCTGCGACTGCGCGCGCAGCTGTTCGGCGAGCCAGCTCGCGGCCCACACGATCACCAGACCGGCCACCACCACACCGAGGTAGAGCGCGGTCCGGTAGTTCACCGTCTCCGGGTCGCCCACGGCGGGCGGGTTGGCCGGGTACTTGAGCCACGGCAGCAATGCCACGGCACCGAACACCGCGGCACCGAACGCGAAGCTGCGGCTGAACGGCGTGCTGCCGGTGAACCAGCGCTTCGACAGCGCGTAGGCCGTGGCGAACACCAGGCCCACCGCGATGCCGACGATCACCACGCCGAGCATGCCGCCCGCGATCTGCGCGCCGCGGCTGACCAGCTCTTCCTCGCCGCCGTGCGGGTGGCCGGCCTCACCGGCGGGTTCCCGGGCCTCCTCGACCGCGAGCGCGGCGCGAATCGGGATCTCGGTCACCAGGAGCTGCACGAGCGCGGAGGCGACACCGGCGACACCGCCGGCCGCGACTCCGCGCAGCGCAAGGGACTTGTACGTCGTCGTCATGTCTTCCCTGCCTGGGATCGGGGGATCTAGTGGCAGGGCACGCCGAGCGCGTGGCGCCCGTCGTGGAAGAACTCGTGCAGCAACTCGGAACCCGCGCCGAGCGCGAGGCCGTTCTCCTGCAGGACCAGGTAGGTGACGATCAGGCCGAGCACTGAGACGGCGAAGGCCCATTTGGGCACGCGGACGGCGGACAGGCTTGCTGCGGGGCTCGTCATGACGGGCTCCTCCATACCTCGTGGAAGGTCAACTCTCCTTGCGGCGCCGCAGCCGGTCTCCTGACTCCCGGATCAACGCTGCCCCCGCGTCTTCCCAGCCCTCTCGCGAGGGCCAGTGACGTGCTCGGCGGGGATCGCTTCCCGGTCACAGTGGCGAGGACCGCGCCGGATTTTCACCGGCTTCCCGTCACTGCGGCGCGTGCACCGTAAGTTGATCGGCCCGTTAAGCACAACCGGCCATAAGAGTTGTTGCGTTCCTCACTTCACGAGTGGACAGTCACCACACTTCCCACCTGCGGCGACGCGGTAGTAGAGACAACACGACCGACGCCGGAACGAGACCTCTCCGGGAAAAGTCAGAAATTCCCCCGCCTGTTCGAACGGCGGGGCGCTCATGAGCCGTTCGCCGCGTTCTTCCGCTTCCTCGGCGGTGAGCATGCGTGCGCGCACAACCATTTTGAGCGCGCCCGCGATGTTCGACATGGCGTTGCCCCACAACAATCCACGCGCCACCGGGGTCACGTCCTGGATCGCCTCCACCACCGGTGCGAGCGCTTGGGCGGCCTCCGGGCCCAGTCGTGGCTGGTCGATGCGGACGCTCAGGCCGTTCGCCGGGTGGTGCTGCCACCAGAGGTTCTCCGGGCGGACGTCGATCGGGATGCCCGCGGCCGTGAGCGGGCTGAGCAGCCGCGCCGTGTAGCTGAGGAAGAACAGGCTGGCCGCTACGCGTGGTTCTTCCGCTTTGTACCGGATCGCGATGGCGTCGATCGTGGTCCTGAGCGCCGGGCCCTCCAGCAGCGCCGTTCCCGGCAGCCAGGACTCGTCCGGGCGGCCGACGTCGAGCGCGAAGAACGGGTTGATTCCGCGCACGCGGCGGAGTGCTTCGAGGACCTCGGCGAACTCAGACACAGAAGTTCACGCTACCGGGTGTCCATGCAGGACAGATCGCGTCCACGGCCTGGGACAGATGCGACCGCGGTGTGGACGGGGGTCGCCGGGATGGGAGGATGTCGTGCCGTGAAGACCTTCGATTCCCTGTTCGCTGAACTGACCGAACGAGCCGCCACCAAGCCGGAGGGTTCCGGCACCGTTGCTGCGCTCGAGGCCGGGGTCCATGCGCAGGGCAAGAAGGTCCTGGAGGAGGCGGGCGAGGTCTGGATCGCCGCCGAGTACGAGTCCGACGAGAAGCTCTCCGAAGAGATCTCGCAGCTGCTCTACCGCCTCCAGGTGCTCATGCTGGGCCGTGGGCTCACCCTCGAAGACGTCTACAAGTACCTCTGACGGAAGACTTCTCACATGCTGCGCGTTGCAGTCCCGAACAAGGGCGCGCTCGCTGAACGCGCCTCCGCCATGCTCACCGAGGCCGGCTACCGGCAGAGGCACGAGCCGCGCGACCTGACCGTGCTCGACAACAACAACGAGGTCGAGTTCTTCTTCCTGCGCCCCAAGGACATCGCGATCTACGTGGCGTCCGGCGACCTGGACCTCGGCATCACCGGCCGCGACCTGGCCGCCGACTCGGGTGCCGACGACAACGGCAACTCCGTCGAGGAGCTGCTGGCGCTGGGCTTCGGCTCGTCGACCTTCCGCTACGCGGGGCCTCGCGGCACCGACTGGAAGGTCTCCGACCTCGAAGGCAAGCGCCTCGCCACCGCGTACCCGAGGCTGGTGGGCCGCGACCTGAAGGCCCGCGGCATCACCGCGAAGGTGATCCGGCTCGACGGCGCCGTGGAGATCTCGATCCAGCTGGGCGTGGCCGACCTGATCGCCGACGTGGTGGGCTCCGGCCGCACCCTGCGCCAGCACGACCTGGTGCCGTTCGGCGAGCCGATCTGCGAGTCCGAGGCGGTCCTCATCCACCGCCACGGCTCGGAGCTGTCCGCCGCCAAGAAGCAGCTGACTGCCCGCATCCAGGGCGTCGTGTTCGCGCAGCAGTACCTGATGCTCGACTACGACTGCCCGCGTTCGATCCTCGACGACGCCATCGCGCTGACTCCGGGCCTGGAGTCGCCGACCGTCGCGCCGCTGGCCAACCCCGACTGGGCGGCCGTGCGGGCGATGGTGTCGCGCAAGGAGGCGAACAAGGTGATGGACGAGCTGGCCGCGATCGGTGCCAAGGCCGTGCTGGCCTCGGACATCAGGTTCTGCCGGCTGTGATCACGGAGCACGCCCTGCTGGACGTGCTGCCGGGTTCTGCCGAGGAGTTCGAGTGGGCGTTCGGCGAGGCGCGGGAGCTGATCTCCGCCTCGCCGGGCTTCCGCGGTCTCGAACTGCTGCGGTGCCTGGAGACGCCGTCGCGCTACCTGCTGCTCGTGCGCTGGGACTCGGTCGAATCGCACACCGTCGGGTTCCGGCAGGGGCCTGACTACGCGAAGTGGTCGGCTCTGCTGCACCGCTTCTACTCGCCGTTCCCCGTGGTGGAGCACTACGAGAGCGCGCTGAGCACCTCTTCGTCCGTGATCTGATCGAAGGCCTCGTACCAGCGGCTGACCGCGCCGAAGCGGCGCGGGAGAAGGATCGCGATCACCGGCGTCGTGAACGCGGCCAGCGATTCTCTGGCGGCCACCGGGACGGCGAGGGTCGTGGACCGCGGTTCGTGCTGGGCGATCCAGTGCAGCGCCGCCCTGGCCGTGACTCCGGTGGCCAGGCCGTCGTCCACGAGGATCACGTCGCGGTCCTTGAGGGTGAGCGGCTTGTCCCCGCGGTAGAGGGCCGTGCGTCTTCTGGCTTCTTCGCGTTCCTCGTCGCAGGTGCGGCCCATTTGCTCTTCGGTGAGGTTCAGGGCTCGCAGCACTCTCGGGTCGTAGATGGGTTCGCTGTCCGCGGTGACGGCGCCCACGCCGTATTCCGGATGGCCTGGGGCGCCGATCTTGCGCGCCACGACGACGTCCAGTTGGGCGTTGAGGTGTCGCGCTACTTCTTTGGCCACTGGAACGCCGCCTCGGGGGAGGCCCAGGACCAGCGGGTCGTGCCACGGGAGGTCCGCGAGTCGCGCGGCGAGGGCGCGGCCCGCTTCCTGCCGGTTCGCGAACCTCTTCACAGTCAGGCTGACGCTACGCGACTCCGGGCTCAGCGGAACAGGCCCGCGACGGTGGCGTGCGCGGGCCCGGTATCAGCGTTCGCGCACGAACAGCGCCTGCGCCGTCGTGCCCACCGGCCCCTCCACGTCGTGCACCACGCTGGTCGCGAGCCCTACCCCGTCCGGCCCGATGGTCGTCCGCGCGTCCATGCCCACCCACTCGCCGACGGGACGGCGGTGCAGGTGGACCGTCAGGTCGGTGTTGATGGCGTACCACTTGCGAATGTCCACACGGGACGAAACGCCGCTGGCCGAGTCCACGACGGAGAACAGTCGCTCTTCCGGTGAGGGGTCGAAGCCCTCGACGACGGCCACTCGGGGGCGGGCCCACACCTGGGCGTCGCCCGGCGTGAAGATGCCGCCCGACACGGAAAGCCACTCGACGGCGGCGAGGTAGCCACCGCCCCAGAAGTCCGGGATCTCCATCGGTGCGGCGGAAGCGGGCGGTGTCAGAGCGAGGACTTCGCCTCCCGCTACGGCCGTGGTGTCCGAGTCGACGATGCGCCACGCACGCGCCGTCAGCACCGCACGGCCTTCGTGGGACAGCGACGCCGCGAGCAGTTCTACCGAGCGGCCTGGGCGTTCGACCGAAGTGGACACCGTGAGATCGGCCACCGGCACAGGGCCGAGCACCTCGAACGTCACGCGGGCCAGCGAAGACGACGGGTTGCCCAGAGCGAGCAGCGAGCGCACCAGCAACGCCGAGGGAGGGCCGAGGTGCTGGCTGTCCGGGCCCCACGGGCCGACGGTGTGCTCGGTGGAGCGGAACGTGTCGTCGCCCAGCGGCAGGTAGAACGCCGTCATCAGTCGCGGTCCTGGAGGGTCTCGGTGTCGTCGGGCTCCGGCCAGCCGGGGTAGGGCGGCGGGGTGCCGTCGAACGCCGGGCAGAAGGCCTTGTGGTCGCAGTAGTCGCACAGGCGGCTGGGGTTGGGGCGGAAGTCGCCCGTCGGGGCCGCGCGCATGATGGCCTGCCAGATCGCGTCGAGGGTGCGCTCGAAGCGGGCCAGTTCGGACTCGTCCGGGGTGTAGGCGAGGGCCTGGCGGTCGGCCAGGTACATCAGGCGCAGCTGGCGGGGGACGACGCCGCGCAGCTTCCACAGGACCAGCGCGTAGAACTTCATCTGGAACAACGCCTTCGCCTCGCCCACCTCGCGGGGGGCGGCGCCGGTCTTGTAGTCCACGACGCGGATCTCACCCGTCGGGGCCACGTCCACGCGGTCGATGTAGCCGCGCAGCAGCACGCCGGACGGCAGCTCGGACTCGACGAGGAGCTCGCGCGACTCCGGTTCCAGGCGCCGGGGGTCCTCGAGGCCGAAGTAGCCGTCGAGCAGCTTCGTGGCGGACGCCAGCCACTCCGCCTCCTCCTCGCTGCCCTCGACCTCGAACAGCGTCGAGAACTCCGGGCGCTCGGCCTTCACGCGCTCCCAGGCCGGCGTGATCATCGAACGCGCGCGGTCGGGCACGCGGTCGGCGGCGGGCAGGGCGAACAGGTCTTCCAGCACCGCGTGCACCACCGTGCCGCGCACCTGCGCCTTCGTCGGCCTCTCCGGCAGCCGGTCGACCGCGCGGAACCGGTAGAGCAGCGGGCACTGCTTGAAGTCCCCTGCCCGGGAAGGCGAGAGCGCGGGCCTGCGCAACGTGGTGCTCATGGTTCGCACCCTAGGACAGAGGTCTGACAATTCTGTTCTCGCCACCATGACAACCCCTAGCCCGAAGCCGACGAGGGCGAGCTCGGGGAGGCTCCCACTCGGGAACACCGCCCTCATCGACTTCGGGAGCACCACCAGACCGCGGGATCACACCCGGAGCCCTACAGTTCACCCGTGGCCGCGCGGATCAGTGAACGAGAGGGCGGCCTGCTGCTGTTCCGGGTGGCGGGCATCCCGGTGATCCTCGCGCCGTCGTGGTGGATCGGCTCGGCGATCGTGGTGGCCTTCTACGCGCCGCTCGTCGACGATCTCGCCCCCGGCACGCCGCCGGGAGTCGGTCTGCTGCTCGCCGCGCTCTTCGCGATCTTCCTCGGCCTGAGCGTGCTGGCCCACGAACTCGGCCACTGCGTCGCGGCGCTGCGGCTCGGCCTGCCGGTCAGAAGACTGCGGCTGTACCTGCTGGGCGGCCTGTCCGAGATCATGCGCACGCCCGGCAAACCCAGCCACGAAGGCGTGGTCGCGGGCGCCGGGCCGATCGTGTCCGTGGCGCTGGCGGCGGTCTTCGGCATCGGCGCACTGGTCATGGAGCCCGGCGACGTCGTGTGGGTGCTGGTCTTCCAGATCGCCGCCGCGAACGTCGCCGTCGCCGTCTTCAACCTCCTGCCCGGCCTGCCGCTCGACGGCGGCCGGATCGTGAGGGCCGGAGTGTGGGCCATGACGGGGCAACGGGCGATGGGCACGCGTGTCGCCGTTGTCGGCGGTTTCGCCGTGGCCATCGCATTGGTGGCGTGGGCGCTGTACGGCGTCGCGGAAGGCGCGGAAGACCGTTGGTTGCGTTTCGGCGTGTGCGTGCTGACGGCATGGGTCGTCGTCGCCGGCGCGAGGAGTGAACTCGCGAGCGAACGCCGCCGCACGTGGCCCGCCGGTGTCTCCCTCAGCGACCTGATCCTGCCGGTGCTCCAGCTGCCGGCCGAGAGCCCCGTGGCGGACGCGCTGAGCACGTCGGCGGGCCGGGGCGTGGTGCTGGTGCGGGCCGACGGCGTGGCGGCCGGTCTGCTCGACACCGAACTGGCGCGAAAGCTCGCCGCCGCAAGTCCTTTCGCACCCGCGGAGCAGGCGGCCGAGCCGATCCTGCCCGAGACCGTGCTGCTGGCCGACGAGCCCGGCGAGGAGATCGTCGAACGCGTCCAGGGCACCGCCGCGTGGCAGTTCCTGGTCGTCGACCTGGAGGGCCGCCCGGCGGGCGTGCTGCGCAGGGAGGACCTGCGTGCGGCCATTGAGAAGGGCGTTTGACACCATTGCGCGGTGATTAGCGCAAGTGGACCGTTCCAGCCGGGTGACCGGGTACAGCTGACCGACCCCAAGGGCCGGCACTACACGGTCGTTCTCGAACCCGGCAAGGAGTACCACACCCACCGCGGCGCCATCCCGCACGACAAGCTGATCGGCCAGCCAGAAGGCTCGGTCGTCGCGTCGGTCGGCGGCACGAACTTCCTGGCGTTGCGCCCGCTGCTGCCCGACTACGTGCTGTCGATGCCGCGCGGCGCGCAGGTCATCTACCCGAAGGACGCCGCGCAGATCTGCATGTACGGCGACATCTTCCCGGGCGCGCGCGTCCTGGAGGCGGGCGCGGGCTCTGGCGCGTTGTCGTGCTCGCTGCTGCGCGCGGTGGGGGAGAAGGGCAGCGTCCAGTCCTACGAGGTGCGCGAGGACCACGCGGTGCACGCCATCCGCAACGTGGAGACGTTCTTCGGCGAGCGCCCCGGCAACTGGTCGATCACCGTCGACGACGTGAAGAACCACGAGGGCGAGGTCGACCGCGTCATCCTCGACATGCTCTCGCCGTGGGAGGTGCTGCCCACGATCGCGAAGAACCTCATCCCCGGCGGCGTCCTGGTCGTCTACGTCGCCACCACCACGCAGCTCTCCGTCGTCACCGAGGCGCTGCGCGAGATGACGTGCTTCACCGAGCCCCACGCGTGGGAGACGCTCGTCCGCCCGTGGCACGTCGTCGGCCTGGCCGTGCGGCCGGAGCACCGGATGATCGGGCACACCGCGTTCCTGCTGACCACCCGCAAGCTCGCGGACGGCGTGACGGCACCGCGGCCGCAGCGTCGCCCCAGCAAGGGCTGATCCGATGCGAAAAGGGCCCCGCACCTCACCGAGGTGCGGGGCCCTTTTCGCGCGTCAGATCAGTTGCCTTCGAGCTTGTCGATGCCGCACACCGTCCACTTGCCGCCCTCCTTGGACAGCTTGTAGATGATGGCGCCCGACGTGGTCTTGCCCGGATTGGCCGGATCGGCGAGCCCGGTGAGGCTCTGCCGGAACGTGCCCGTGCTGCCCGACGTCCTGACCTCCGACACGGTGGCCTTCACGCTCGGGTTCGCCTTGGCGTTCTGGGCCTTCAGCTTGGGGAACTCCGCCGCGCACACCAGGTCCTTGACGTCGTCCGGGGTGCTGGTGCCCGCGTGAACGCCCTTCAGGATCTTGTCGGTGAACTCGTTCGCCACGTCCTCGGCGTCGCTGTCCCCGCCGCTCGACGAGCTCTTCGACGACGGCGCGGTCGGCTTCGTGCTGCCGTCCGCCGGGTCTGAGTTCGTGTTGGACGACGCGGTGTCCGTGCTGCTCGGAGAGTCGTCACCGGAGAGCAGGACCGCGGCCGTGACACCGCCGCCGACCAGGACGAGCACGCCGATGACGACGCCGATGATCAGGCCGGTGCTGCTCTTCTTGGGCGGAGGACCACCGAACCCGCCGTAGCCGGGCTGCTGGCCGTACGGGGGCTGTCCGGGCGGCTGCTGGCCGTACTGGCCCTGCTGCTGGAATCCGCCGCTGGGCGGTCCCTGCTGACCGAACGGGTCCTGCTGCGGCTGCCCGTACTGGCCGGGCTGCCCGTAGCCCGGCTGCTGGCCGTACTGACCGGGCTGCTGCCCGTGTCCCGGCTGCGGCTGTCCGCCGTAACCGGGTTGCTGCGGCGGCTGCTGCCCGTAGGGCCCTGGCTGCTGCGGCGGATAGGTCATGACGAGTTCCCCCGAAGTGGATGTACCGACGGCTTCCCGGTCAGCGGGTCGGCGTCGGGACCTTGATGTCCTTGGCCAGGATGCAGACCTTCCACTTGCCCGACACCTTCTTGAACTTCGTGTCGGAGTCGATGGTCTGGGTCTGGCCGCCGTAGTCCGCGGTGATGGTGATCTTGACGGTCGCCTCGTTGCCGGAGACGGTCGCGCTCTTGTAGACCATCTTGGGCACCGGGAGCTTCTTCATCTCCTCGGCGAGCTTCTTCTGCTCGGGGGTGGCCTTCTTCTCGGCCTCCGCGGCCTCGTCGAGCATCTCCTGGCAGGCCATCGACTTGGCCTTGCTCTCATTCCTGGAGGTCGCCGCGGCGATGTACTCCTCGGCGGCCTTCTTGACGTCGGCCTCGTCGTCGGAGCTGCCGCTGTTGCCGTTGTCGCTCGAACCGGAGTCCGTCGACGAACTGCTGGAGTTGCTCGAGCTGTTGCTCGTGAGCATGACGGCGGCGGTGATGCCGCCGCCGACGAGCACCAGCACGCCGATGACGACGCCGATGATCAGGCCGGTGTTGCTCTTCTTGGGAGGCGGAGGGCCGCCGAACCCGCCGGGCTGGCCGTACGGCTGCTGACCGTAGGGCTGCTGGCCGTACTGGCCGGGCTGTCCGTACTGGCCCTGTTGCTGGAATCCGCCGCTGGGCGGTCCCTGCTGGCCGAACGGGTCCTGCTGCGGCTGGCCGTACTGACCCGGCTGCTGGCCGGGCTGCTGCCCGTATCCGGGTGGCGGCTGCTGGCCGTAGCCGGGCGGGGGCTGCTGGCCGTACCCCGGCTGCTGCGGCGGCTGCTGCCCGTACGGACCTCCGGGCGGCGGCTGCTGCTGCCCGTACGGGCCGGGCTGCTGCGGCGGGTAGGTCATGAAACTTCCCCCGATGCGGATGAGGTGATCTTTCGCTGGACATTGTCGTACTTCGCCGGACGACTCGCGGGCGAATGGGGTCTATCGACACGCACGAGTGGTTATGCATACGCCCTGTACCCGCGATCTGGCCGCGCAAAGGTCGTGTCTGATAACGATTGTGGCAACTCCACCGAGAATCGAGCGCGATGCTCTGCGCTGTCGGGGTGGTGCGCCGGTCGCGTCGGCGAAACCACCCGGTTGGCCGCACGCCCTCCGGAGGCATCGGAGCCTCGCTCGCGCGGGTCCTCCGACGGGCACGAACGGGGTGGGTTGCGGTGCGTGACCGCCGATCGGACCAACGGCTGGTCCACCTGGTGGGACGGTGGCGGATTGCCGCCCGTCGACGGGTCGTGGCCCATACCAGGTGTGCTCGTGATCGTCCGAGGGTGGTCGCAGACCGTAGGGGCCGGGTGCCCGCACAGGTGCTCCCATGACCCTCTCCTCGGACTTCTCGCAGGTCGTCTGGCGTGTCGCGGCGCGAAACGCCGGTAGTGGTTTCTGAGACGCACCGTAGCGGTTGGACGGTCGGACCGGACACCGAGATGGAGCAGTTGACCTCACTTGGAGGGTTCACCGTTGCACCACACGAGCGAAGATGATGTTGTGAGTACCCCATTTTGTCGGTGATCGCCGGTACCGTAATCGGTACGAACACGGGAGGAGGGTGCCGACATGCAGCACGGTCATCCCGGCAGCCAACCCGATGAGGGTGGCGAGCTGAACCAGGGCAACATTTCTGCTGAGCTGACTGCGCAGATCAGGTTCCTCGAGGACGAGATCGCGTCGTTGCGTCGCAAGCTGACCGAGTCGCCGCGGCACACGCGGTTGCTCGAGCAGCGCTTGGCTGAGGCGACAGAGCGCGTCAGCCAGCTGACCGAGCGAAACACGAAGCTCATAGACACCCTCCGCGAAGCACGAAGCCAGCTGCTCGCGCTGCGTGAGGAAGTCGACCGGCTGGCGCAACCGCCCAGCGGGTACGGCGTCTTCATGGCACGTTTCGACGACGGGACCGTGGACGTCTTCACGTCCGGCCGCAGGATGCGCGTAGCCGTGTCCCCCGCGGTCGAGCCGGAGAAGATCGCCTACGGCCAGTCCGTGCGTCTCAACGAGGCGCTGACGGTCGTCGAGGCCGGCGGGTTCGAGCGTTCCGGCGAGGTCTGCTCTCTGCGGGAGGTGCTGACCGACGACGACGGTCTGGACACCATTTCCCGCGCGCTGGTCGTCGGCCACGCGGACGAGGAGAGGGTGGTCTGGCTCGCCCAGCCGCTGCTCGACTCGCCGCTGAAGCCCGGCGACTCGCTGCTGGTCGACTCGAAGGCGGGTTTCGCCTACGAACGGGTCCCCAAGGCCGAGGTCGAGGACCTCGTGCTCGAGGAGGTCCCGGACATCGACTACAGCGACATCGGTGGCCTCTCCCGGCAGATCGAGCAGATCCGCGACGCCGTGGAGCTGCCGTTCCTGCACGCCGACCTGTTCCGCGAGTACGAGCTGCGCCCGCCCAAGGGCGTGCTGCTCTACGGCCCTCCCGGTTGCGGCAAGACGCTCATCGCCAAGGCGGTGGCGAACTCCCTGGCCAAGAAGGTGCGGGAGATCCGCGGCGAGACCGACAAGCAGGCCAAGTCCTACTTCCTCAACATCAAGGGCCCCGAGCTCCTCAACAAGTTCGTCGGTGAGACCGAGCGGCACATCCGCCTGATCTTCCAGCGGGCTCGTGAGAAGGCGTCCGACGGCACCCCGGTGATCGTGTTCTTCGACGAGATGGACTCGATCTTCCGCACCCGTGGTTCGGGTGTGTCGTCCGACGTCGAGACGACGATCGTGCCCCAGCTCCTCGCCGAGATCGACGGCGTCGAGGGCCTGGAGAACGTCATCGTCATCGGCGCCTCCAACCGCGAGGACATGATCGACCCGGCGATCCTCCGCCCCGGCCGACTCGACGTGAAGATCAAGATCGAGCGACCGGACGCCGAGGGCGCGAAGGACATCTTCAACAAGTACCTGACGCCCAACCTCCCGCTGCACGCCGACGACCTCGCCGAGTTCGGCGGGGACCCGAAGGCCTGCATCGAGGGCATGGTGCAGCACACCGTGGAGCGCATGTACGAGGAGTCCGAGGACAACCGGTTCCTGGAGGTCACCTACGCCAACGGTGACAAGGAGGTCCTGTACTTCCGGGACTTCAACTCCGGCGCCATGATCCAGAACATCGTCGACAGGGCGAAGAAGGCGGCGATCAAGTCGTTGCTGGACACCAAGCAGCCCGGACTCTCCGTCCGGCACCTGCAGGCCGCCATCCTCGACGAGTTCGCCGAGAACGAGGACCTGCCGAACACGACGAACCCGGACGACTGGGCTCGCATCTCGGGCAAGAAGGGCGAGCGGATCGTCTACATCCGCACGCTCGTCACCGGGAAGAACCAGGACGCCGGCCGCGCGATCGACACGGCCACGAACACCGGCACGTACCTGTAGCACCGCTTCACCGAACCGCCCCGGTCGCTGCACACGGCCGGGGCGGTTCTCCGTCTCAGACCAGACCCGACTCGTAGGCCGCGATCACCAGCTGGGCGCGGTCGCGGGCGTGCAGCTTCGCCAGCAGGTTCCCGATGTGCGTCTTCACCGTGCCGGGGCTGACGTGCAGCTCGGCCATGATCTCCGCGTTGGACCGCCCGCGGGCGATCAGCAGCAGGACCTCCTTCTCCCGTTCGGTCACGCGGTCCAGCCCGCGCACCACGGGCGAGGCGGGCTGCCGGACGAACTCGGAGATCAGCCGGCGCGTGACCGTCGGCGACAGCAGCGACTCGCCGGACGCCACGACCCTGACGGCGGCCAGCAGTTCGGCGGGTGGCGTGTCCTTGAGCAAAAATCCCGAGGCACCGGCCCGCAACGCGCCGAAGACGTACTCGTCCAGGTCGAACGTGGTCAGCACCAGCACGCGCGGGCCGGCCAGCAGCCGCGTGGCCTCGATGCCGTCCATCTCGGGCATGCGGATGTCCATCAGCACGACGTCCGGCCTCACCTCGGAAGCCAGCGCGACGGCCTCGGCGCCGGTGCCGGCCTCGCCGACCACGGTCAGGTCCGGTTCGTTGTCGACGAGCAGGCGGAAGCTGGCGCGCAGCAACGCCTGGTCGTCGGCGATCAGCACGCGGATCATCGGTGCGGCAGTTCCGCGACGACCCGGAAACCGCCGGACTCACCGGGGCCCGCGCTGAACGTGCCGCCGTACACGGCCACGCGTTCGCGCATGCCGATCAACCCGTGTCCCACTCCGAGCTCCCTCACCCCAGGCCCGTCGTCCGCCACGTCGACGCGGACGGCCTCCGGTGTCACCTCTACCAGCACCGTGCACGACGCCGGCGCCGCGTGCTTCACGACGTTCGTCAGCGCCTCCTGCACGATCCGGTACACCGACAGCCCGACCCCTTCCGGCACGACGGCATCGCCTGGCACGTCCAGCGTGACGCGCACACCCGCCAGCGACGCGCGGTCGGCCAGTTCGGCCAGTCCGCCGAGACCGGGGGAGGGCGCGAGGTCGGCGTCGGCGCGCAACACGCCCAGCAGCCCGCGCATCTCGGTCAGGGCCGCCCGGCTCGTCTCCGAGATCACCCGCAACGCCTCGTAGGCGTGCTCGGGTGAGCGCACGTGTGCGGCGTTGCCGGCCTGCACCGCGATCAGGGACAGGTTGTGCGCCACCACGTCGTGCAGTTCGCGGGCGATGCGCAGTCGTTCGTCGGCGAGTGCCTGCTCGGCCTGCTGCGTCGTCTCCCGCTCGATCATCGAACGCCGCAACCGCGTCGTGTAGCCGATCACCCACACCGCGCCGAGCACGGCGAGGCCGACCAGCAAGGTCTCCGGTTCACCTCCGGAAACGCCGGAGGTGGCGATGACGGTGACCACGAGCCCTGCCAACGACCACGCGCGGGTGCGCTCGACCGCCACGGTGTAGAGCGCGAAGCAGATCGCGCCGACCGGAGCCCCGAGCGCCTGGACCGGGAGCACCTGGCCGATCACCACGGCCACCGTCGCCAGCGTGGTGATCGCCAGAGTGGTCACGGGCCACAGGCGTCGCACCGCCACGGGCAGCGCGACGAGAGCGGCCCCTGGCAGGACGAGCCACCACGGCTTGTCCTGGTTCTCCACCATGGCGTAGGCGACGAGCACGCCGATCACCACGGCGGCGGTCACGTCGACCAGGTAGAGGTGCAGTTTGGCGATCACGGCGTCGACGGTAACGAGCCGGCGGGCGCCGTGCCTCGGACCACGGTCCGATTCCCGGGATCGGAGCACGGGCCGATCCGCGGAAGGTCTCCGCGAGACAGCCTCTTCCGCATGATCGAGGTGCGGAACCTGACGAAGAGATACGGCGACACCACGGCGGTCGAGGACCTGTCGTTCACCGTCCACCCCGGACTGGTGACCGGCTTCCTCGGCCCGAACGGCGCCGGCAAGTCCACGACGATGCGGATGATCCTCGGCCTGGACCGGCCCACGGGCGGCCAGGCCCTGATCGCCGGCAGGCGCTACCAGGACCTGGACCAGCCGCTGCGGCACGTGGGCGCGTTGCTCGATCCCGCCGCCGTGCACCACGGCCGCAGGGCGCTCGACCACCTGCGCTGGATCGCCGCCAGCAACGGCATCAGCCAGAAGCGCGCGGTCGAACTGCTGGAGCAGGTCGGCCTGGGAGGTGTGCGGCACAAGCGGATCAGGGCGCTGTCGCTCGGCATGAAGCAACGGCTCGGCGTCGCGGCGGCGTTGCTGGCCGACCCCGGGGTGCTGATGTTCGACGAACCGGTCAACGGCCTCGACCCCGAGGGCGTGCGGTGGATCCGCGACCTGATGCGCGGGCTCGCGAAGGAGGGCCGCACGGTCTTCGTCTCCAGCCACCTGATGAGCGAGATGGCGCTGACCGCCGACCACGTCGTGATCGTCGCAAGAGGACAGCTGGTCAAGGAGACGCCGATGGAGGCGTTGACCCGCAACGGTTCGCTGGAGGACGCCTACCTCGAACTCACCTCCGGGAGGGGACTGTGAAGAACGCGCTCGCCGCGGAGTGGCTCAAGCTCCGCACCGTCCGCTCGTCGTACGGGCTGATCATCACCATCGGGCTGATGGTGGTCGCGGGCGCGCTGCTGTCGTGGCTGATCGTCCAGGACTACGACACGTCGCCGGCCGCGGAACAGGCGAGGTTCGCCTCCGCCGACAGCAGCGTGGTGATCACCCCGGTCGTCCAGTTCCTCGTCGCCGCGCTCGGCGCCCTGGTCGCGACCTCCGACCCGAGGCTGACCGCGCTGACGGCCGTGCCGGGCCGGAAACGCTTGCTGGCGGCCAAAAGCGTGCTCGTCGCCACCACGGCCGTGGTGGTCGGTGCCGCCGCCCTCGTGCTGAGCGTCGGGACGAGCTGGCTGATCATGGGGGACCGGCCGCCACCGATCGCGCCGTGGGACGGCATCGGCGACGTGCTGCCGTGGGCGGGCGCGGCCGTGCTGTCGATCCTGGTGACAGGACTGACCGGCCTCGGGATCGGGCTCGCGGTGAGGTCGACGGCCGTCACGATCGTGGTGGTGGGCGTGCTGCTGTGGGGTCTGCCCGCCATCACGCCGATGCTGCCGGAGCCCTGGAACGTGGACGCGTCCGCGGTGATGGTGCCGTACCTGGTGTGGGAGGTCGCCGGGGTCGTCGACGACGCGCCCCTGGGTCCGTTGGCGGCCGCCGCGGTTCTGGTCGTTTACGTACTGGTGACGCTGGGTGCCGGAACGGTGACTCTTCTGCGACGAGACGCTTGACTCGCTCTTGGGGTGCCTTTAAGGTCATCTATACCTTTAATAGGTAAGGAAACTTACCTAACTAAGCCGCCGCCGACATCCGAGAGGAGACCCCGTATGTCCTGGCAGAAGTCTGTGGTGGCGTTCGCCGCGGCAGTCGTGCTCCCGCTGACCGGTGCGATGGCGGGAAGTTCCGTCGCCGCCGCTCCCGAGGGCACCTTCGCCGCTGCCGCGCTGCCGCCGGGTTCGCCCGCGGCGGTCAACGGTCAGCTCAAGGTGTGCGGCGTGAAGCTGTGCAACAAGAACGGCAAGCAGATCCAGTTGCGCGGCATGAGCACGCACGGCATCCAGTGGTACTCCCAGTGCGTCAAGACCGCGTCCCTGGACGCGCTCGCCAACGACTGGAAGGCGGACGTCCTCCGCATCTCGATGTACATCCAGGAAGGTGGCTACGAGACCAACCCTCGCAAGTTCACCGACCTGGTGCACGGCTACATCGAGGAGGCCACCAAGCGCGGCCTGTACGCGCTGGTCGACTGGCACCAGCTCTCGCCGGGCGACCCGAACGCCAACACGTCGCGCGCCAAGACCTTCTTCAAGGAGATCGCGCAGCGGCACAAGGACAAGACGAACATCATCTACGACATCGCCAACGAGCCGAACGGCGTGACGTGGGCGAAGGTCAAGTCCTACGCGGAGGCCGTCATCCCGACGATCCGCGCGGAGGACCCGGACAGCCTCGTGCTCGTCGGCACGCACGGCTGGTCGACGTTCGGCCTGTCCGACGGCAAGAACATCAACGAGGTCAGCCAGAACAAGGTCAACGCCTCGAACCTGATGTACACGTTCCACTTCTACGCGAAGGACCACCGCGACTCGTACCTCAACGCGTTGAAGACGGTCTCGAGCCAGGTACCGGTCTTCGTCACCGAGTTCGGTTCGCAGGAGGCCTCCGGTGACGGTCCCAACGACTTCACCATGGCGAACAAGTTCATCACGTTCATGAAGGACGCGAAGATCTCCTGGACCAACTGGAACTTCTCCGACGACAACCGGACCGGCGCGGTGTTCAAGAGCGGCACGTGCTCCGGCAGCGGCTTCTCGGGTGAAGGTCCGCTGAAGGACGCCGGCAAGTGGGTGCGCAACCACATCCGCACCGCCGACGACTTCTGATCTTCTCTGCATGACCGACCCCGGCGGGTCACGTGAGCGGCGGTCCCTCGGGACCGCCGTTTACCGTTGTCGGCATGGCTCACCTCGCGCTCGGTCTCGCCTCCCTCGGTCGTCCCGCCTACATCAACCTCGGCCGTGAGGACGCGCTGCCCGCCGTGCGCGACGTCGAGTCCATGCGCGCGCAGTGCCATCTCGTGCTCGACACGGCCTACGAACTGGGCATCCGGTGGGTCGACGCGGCCCGCTCGTACGGGCTGTCCGAGGACTTCCTGTCGTCGTGGCTGCCCGGCCATGACGACGTGACGGTCTCCAGCAAGTGGGGCTACGCCTACACCGCGGACTGGCGGCCCGACGCCGAGGTGCACGAGGTCAAGGAGCACTCGCTCGCCCGTTTCACCCGCCAGTGGCAGGAAACCTCGGCCCTGCTGCCCCGAGTCGATCTCTACCAGGTGCACTCGCTGACGGCCGACAGCCCGTTGTTCGGCGATCGCGCGTTGCAGGACGCGATGGCCGGGATCGGGGTGCCGCTGGGCTTCTCGACGTCCGGGCCGCGGCAGGCCGACGCCATCCGCAAGGCACTGGAGCTCGGCATCTTCCGGTCCGTCCAGTCCACCTGGAACGTGCTGGAGACCTCGGCGGGCCAGGCCCTGCGGGAGGCGCACGACGCCGGGTTGCGCGTGATCGTCAAGGAGGGCGTGGCCAACGGACGGCTCGTCGTGGAGCCTCCGCAAGCGGTTGCGGCCCAGGCGAAAGAGCTCGGCGTCGGCCCGGACGCGGTCGCGCTGGCGGCGATCGCGCGGCAGCCGTGGGTGGACGTCGTGCTGTCCGGTGCGGCGAGCCCGGGCCAGCTGCGGTCCAATGTGGACGTGCTGAGGATCGAGGCAGACCTGCCGGACCTGGCCGAGCCCGCGGAGCAGTACTGGAAAACCCGTTCTCAGCTCACCTGGAACTAGTTACGGTGGCGCGGTGAGCGATGCGCCCGTCGAGGCTTTCGAACCCCCGTACTACTCGGTCGTCTTCACCACCGTGCGGACGCAGGACCAGAGCGGCTACCGCGACACCAACGCGCGCATGGAAGAACTGGTGAAGGACATCCCCGGATATCTCGGGATGGACCACGCGCAGAATCCCGGCGGGCTCGGCATCACCGTCGCGTACTTCAGCGATGCCGAAGCCCTCACGCAGTGGCGCACCAACGCCGAGCATCAGGCGGCGCAGCGGCGCGGTCGCGCCGAGTGGTACGACAGCTACACGATCCACATCGCGAAGGTGGAGCGCAGCCACACCTTCAAGCGCGCCTAGAGCCTCAGCCACTCCCGGCCGATCGCGCGGCCGTCCGGCACTAGCGGCCAGCCGGGGTCCTCGATCTTGCCGCGCAGCTCGCCGGCGTTCATCCACCCGCCCCAGGCGACCTCCTCGGGCTGGTGGACGAACGGGCCGTCGCTGTGCGTCTCGTAGACCCACGCGTGATAGCGCGTCAGCTCGTCGACGTAGGTGGTCCGGAAGAGCGGCGTGAGCGGAGCCTCGACGCCGAGCTCCTCGCGCAGCTCGCGGACCGCCGCCTCGTCCGGCGTCTCGCCCGCGTCGATCACGCCGCCCGCCGAGAAGTCGTACAGGCCGGGATAGATGTCCTTGGTGTCCGTGCGGCGGTGCACGTAGATCCGTTCGCCGTCGAGCGAGAACACCACCGTCAGGACGCAACCGTGCCAGAGGTTCTCGGCGCGCATGCGGGCGCGGGTCACCTCGCCGACCACGTTCGCGTCCTCGTCGTAGAGGTTGATCATCCCCGTGTCCTCCTGTGGTCGTACGCGAGCTTGCTACCCCAGTCCGACGCCCGCTGATCGCCTTCCTTCCTACCTTCGTGAACGTCAGACGTCACCGAGGAGGATTCGTGTCCACTTCCCTGCGGCTCGGCGTCGCCGAGTTCCGCGCCCGGCCGGGCCGCGCACTGCTGCCCGGCGTCGCGCTCGTCGTCGGCGTCGCCTGCCTGCTGGCCGCCCTCGTGCTGAGCGACGCGCTCACCAGGTCGGTCGACGAGGGCGCGCCCCTCACACCGTCGTCGGTGAGCCACGTGGTGGACACCAAACCCGTCGAGTACGACGCGGGCGCCACCGAGGCGAACCGCCCGAAGCTCGACGACGCGTTGCTCGCGAAGCTCTCCTCCGTCGGCAGGGCCGTGCCGGTGCAGATCGCCCAGGCCGACCTCCTCGACGGCAACGGCCGGGCGGGGGAGCACCGCGCCGAGGTGCACGTCCAGCAGCCCGACCTGGTGCGCTGGCCGCTGGCCGAGGGGAAGGCCCCGGCGGCGGACGGTGAGGTCGCCGTCGACAAGATCACCGCGTACGAGCGCGGTCTCAAGCCCGGCGACCGGATCAAGCTCGCCGCGGCGGACGGCAAACCGGTCGAGGTGACCGTCAGCGGGGTCATGAAGAAGGGCGGGATGGACTCGCGGCCGATCCTGGTCGCGGGACCGGATCTCGCGAAGAAGCTCGACCCGCGGCCGTTCACCAAGGAGATCTGGGTGATCGGCGGGGCCAGGGACGCCGTCGCGAGCGCGGCGGGTGCGGCCTACGTCGTGTGGGATCCGGCGCCGGACGCGGACAGCATCGGCAACGAACTGACGTTCCTCCTGCTGCCGTTCAGCGTGCTCGCGCTGGCCACGGCGGTGTTCGTCGCGGCGGCCACGTTCCGGGCGGTCTACGCGCAGCGCCAGCGGCAGACGGCGTTGCTGCGGTGCATCGGCGCCCAGCGCGGGCCGTTGGTGCGCAGGAGCCTGTTCGAGGCGTTCGTGACGGGTGCGCTGGCGGGTGTCGCGGGCGCGTTGCTGGGCGGGCCGATGGCGTGGCTGCTGGCCAGGACGTTCGACGTCACCGGCATCTCCGTGCTGTTCGGCGCGGTGCAGCTCAGCCCGGAACTGCTGCCGTCGCTCGGATACGTGATCCTCGGAGTCGTCGTCGCCGCGCTGTTGAGCGTGATGGCGGCTGTTCGTCCCGCGATCAATGCCGCGCGCGTCTCGCCGTTGGCTGCTCTGCGTGACGCGGAGAACGAGGTGCCGCCTCGCGCCGTGCGTCGCCTTCGGTGGGTGTTCGGCGTGCTGTTCACCGGTGGTGCCGCGCTGCTCGCGATGGCGGCGATCGCAGCCAAGGGAACGTCCGCCGCTCCGCTGGCCGTCACGTTCTCCGCGATCGCCGCGGTGACCGGCCTGTTCTGGATCCTCGGCCCGGTCACGGTCCCGCTCATCGCGCGACTGTTCGGCAGGATCGGTGGTGCGGGTTGGACGCAGTGGAAGCTCGCCGGCGCCGAGGTGCGCAGGATGCCGCAGCGGTCGGCCTCGGTGGCGCTGCCGTTGCTCCTGGCGAGCTCGATGGTGACCTTCTTCCTGGTCGTGCTGGGCGGCGCGGAGGAGCTGACGTTCCAGTACGCCAACGAGGAACGTCCGGACGCGACCGTGGTGGACGCGGGCGACCGGCCGCTGCCGGAGATCCCCGCGCAGCCGGACGTGGCCGCGAGCGTCGTGCTGCACAAGACGTCGGACAGCGCCGCGAGCGTCGACCCCGAGCAGTTCAAGGCCTGGCTCAAGGCCCAGAACGTGTCCGGCGCCGAGCAGCTCACGGCCGGGACCGCGATCGTGCCCCCGCACTGGGAGGGCCGGCCGTTCGTCGAGGCGGACGGCACGCAGTACAAGGTGGTCGGCACGATCCCCGGCAGCATCACCGGCTACACGCCGATCATCGCCGGTCCCACGTCGGGACCCGCGGACAAGGTGCTGGTCGCGTTGAAGCCCGACGTCGACCCGGCCCAGTTCCGGGCGGGACTGCAGGCGGCGCTGCCGAACAACCCGACCGTCATCGTGCGGACGGACGCGGACGACCGGGCCGAGGCGGCCCGGTACATGCACCTCGGCACCGTGCTGATGATGGTGCTGCTCGGACTGTCCGTGGCGGTCGCCGTGACCGGCATCGGCACCGCGCTGACCATCTCCGTCCAGGAACGCCGCAAGGAGCTCGCACTCAGGCGCGCCTTGGGCGTCACTCAGGGCGGACTGCAGGGCGGAGTCATCGCTGAAGCGATCATGCTGGCCCTGGTCGGGGTGATCGGTGGAGGCGTGCTCGGGTTCGTCTACGCGGAGGTCGCGTTCCTCTCGATCGGCGTCCCGCTGACGCTGCCCGCCCTCAAGGTGGTGTTGCCGCTGGTCACAGGCGCGGTGATCGTCGTTCTGCTCGCCGTGGCCGCCGCTTTCGGGCCTTCTCGCGGCGCGTCCCGCATTCGTCCTGCCGCCGGACTGGCATCCGGGTGAATAGGCTGAGGGGAGCTTCAACGCGAAGCTCCCCTCACGCTTGGTGTCGGGGTGAGGTCATAAGGTGTGAGCTATGCGGCGGATCATGGGAACCGAGGTCGAGTACGGCATCGCGGTGCCGGGCGACGCGACCGCGAACCCGGTGCTCACTTCGACACAGGTGGTGCTCGCGTACGCGGCGGCGGCGGACATACCGCGCGCCAGGCGGGCGCGCTGGGACTACGAGGTGGAGTCGCCGTTGCGCGACGCGCGCGGGTTCGACCTGGGCAGCCCCGGTGGCCACCCCGCCGACTCCGACGTCGAGGACCTGGGCGCGGCGAACGTCATCCTGACCAACGGCGCGCGGCTCTACGTCGACCACGCGCACCCCGAGTACTCGGCTCCCGAGGTCACCAACGCGCGTGACGCGGTGATCTGGGACAAGGCGGGGGAGAGGGTGATGGAGGAGGCCGCGATCAAGGCCGCCTCCGTGCCCGGCCAGCCCCGCCTGCAGCTCTACAAGAACAACGTCGACGGCAAGGGCGCGTCGTACGGCACGCACGAGAACTACCTGATGCAGCGCTCGACGCCGTTCACGGCCGTCATCGCGGGCCTCACGCCGTTCTTCGCGTCGCGGCAGGTCATCACGGGCTCCGGCCGCGTGGGCATCGGGCAGTCCGGCGAGGAGGCCGGCTACCAGCTCTCGCAGCGCTCCGACTACATCGAGGTCGAGGTCGGCCTGGAGACGACGCTCAAGCGCGGCATCATCAACACGCGCGACGAGCCGCACGCGGACGCGGACAAGTACCGCCGCCTGCACGTCATCATCGGCGACGCGAACCTGGCCGAGTACTCCACGTTCCTCAAGGTCGGCACCACGTCCCTGGTGCTCGACATGATCGAGGCCGGGCAGCGGTTCGACGACCTGCGCATGGTCGACCCGGTGCGCGCGGTGCACCAGATCAGCCACGACCCGACCCTGAAGTTCAAGGTCGAGATGACCGGTGGCCGCAAGTTCACCGGTCTCGACGTGCAGTTCGCCTACCACGAGCGCGCGATGGCGTTCGTCGAGAAGGAGGGCGTCGGCGACCGCGACGTCCTGCGGATCTGGGGCGAGGTGCTCGACGCGCTGGCCCGTGACCCGTCCGAGTGCGCCGACCGGCTCGACTGGGTCGCCAAGCTGCGGCTGCTGGAGGGCTACCGCCAGCGCGACGGCCTGGAGTGGGGCGCGGCCCGGCTGAACCTGGTCGACCTGCAGTACTCCGACGTCCGCCTGGACAAGGGCCTCTACAACCGCCTCGTCGCGCGCGGCTCGATGAAGCGCCTGGTGAGCGAGGAGGAGGTCCGCGCGGCCATCACCTCGCCGCCCGAGGACACGCGTGCGTACTTCCGCGGCCGGTGCCTGGAGCGCTACCCGACCTCGGTCGCGGCCGCCTCGTGGGACTCGGTGATCTTTGATCTCGGTCGAGAATCCCTGGTGCGAATTCCGACCCTGGAGCCGCTTCGCGGGACGAAAGCGCACGTCGGAGCCCTTCTGGAGGCCTCGGACACCGCCGAGCAACTGGTGGACGCACTGACTCGCGGGTGATCGTCTACCCGAGTGGCTCAGGGTTTTTGTCGGTGCCGCTGGGTAGTGTTCTTGTCAGGCGAGTGAGCGGGAGGCCGAGATGTCCCAGGAACAGAAGCAGCGCCAGGGTGGTGGCGACGGCGACGACGGTGGCGACGACGCCGCAGGAGCCGGTCAGGAACGCCGCGAGAAGCTCGGCGAGGACGTGGACGCGATCCTCGACGAGATCGACGACGTGCTTGAGGAGAACGCGGAGGACTTCGTCCGCGCCTACGTGCAGAAGGGCGGTCAGTAGGCCTTCGGGGGCCTGTTGACCACCTCGGGGACGGGAGAACAACCAACACATGGACCACAGCTCGACCGGGCGTTACCCGGCCGCGGCGCTGCCCTCGGCGTACCTCACGCCGGGCTCGTCGTCGTTCACGGACTTCCTGCGGGCCCAGGCACCCGACATGCTGCCTAGCGCCCGGAAGCTCCCGGAGGGGACCGTCCAGGCCCCGCACGGGACGACGATCGTCGCGGCCACCTACAAGGGTGGGGTCGTGATCGCCGGCGACCGGCGCGCGACGATGGGCAACGTCATCGCCCAGCGCGACATGAAGAAGGTCTTCGTCACCGACGACCACTCGGCCGTCGGCATCGCGGGCACGGCGGGCATCGCCATCGAGATCGTGCGCCTGTACACGGTGGAGCTGCGCCACTACGAGAAGATCGAGGGCGTGCCGCTGTCGCTCGACGGCAAGGCGAACCGTCTCTCGGCGATGATCAGGGGCAACCTCGACGCGGCCATGGCCGGTCTCGCCGTGGTGCCCCTGTTCGCCGGGTACGACACCTCGGCCACCGACTCGGAGCGTGCGGGCCGCATCGTGTCCTACGACGTCACCGGCGGCCGTTACGAGGAGTCGCAGGGCTACCAGGCCGTCGGCTCGGGCTCGCTGTTCGCGAAGTCGGCGCTCAAGAAGCTCTACGACCCGGACGCGGACGTCGAAGCCGCGATCCGCTCCGTCGTCGAGGCGCTCTACGACGCGGCGGACGACGACTCGGCGACAGGTGGCCCGGACCCGGTCCGCCGCCTCTACCCGATCGTGGTCACCATCAACGGCGCCGACGGTGCCGTCGAGGTGCCGGAACCGCAGGTCGCCACGATCGCCGACGCGGTCGTCGAAGGCCGCCGGTCCCGCCCCTCAGGCTGAGTCCCCCACCGGTTCGACGTCAGGAGCACCACCCATGACGATGCCGCTGTACGCATCGGCAGAGCAGGTGATGCGCGATCGCTCGGAGTACGCCCGCAAGGGCATCGCCAGGGGTCGCAGCGTCATCGTGCTCAAGTACGCCGACGGCATTCTCTTCGTCGCGGAGAACCCTTCCAGCACGCTGCACAAGGTCTCGGAGATCTACGACCGCATCGGCTTCGCCGCCGTAGGCCGCTACAGCGAGTTCGAGAACCTCCGCCAGGCCGGCATCCGGTTCGCCGACGTGCGCGGGTACCAGAACGACCCGCGCGACGTGACGTCCCGGTCTCTCGCGAACGTCTACGCCACCACGCTCGGCACCTACTTCACCGAGCAGATCAAGCCGTTCGAGGTGGAGATCGCCGTGGCCGAGGTCGGCGACACCGCCGCGTCGGACACGCTGTACCGCTTGACGTACGACGGGTCCATCGTGGACGAGCCTCAGTTCATCGTGATGGGCGGCACCGTCGACGCCGCCAACACGGCGCTGAAGGAGGCCTTCGCGGACGGTCTCACGCTGGCCGAGGCCGTTCCGGTCGCGGTGAAGGCGTTGTCCGCCGGGTCGTCGTCCACCTCGAACAGTGCCTCCGAGATCCTTCCGGCCGCCAAGCTGGAGGTCGCGGTGCTGGAGAGGGCTCGGCCCCGCAGGGCGTTCCGGCGGATCGCCGGTGCCGCGCTGGACGGACTGATGCCCGCGCCCACCAAGGACGGCAAGGCCGTCGAGGACGTCGAGCTGCCGTCGGACGACGAGTCCAAGTAGGTCTGATCGCTGTGCGAAGGCCCTCGGGGGATGTTCTCCCCGAGGGCCTTCTGCTGTGTGGATGTCAGCTCGCGCAGGCGATCAGCAGGTCGGCCAGTTCGTTCGGCTTGCTCAGCGACGCGCAGTGGCCCGCAGCCAGTTCCACCGGCTCGACGCCCAGCCGGTCCGCGACCACCCCGCGCATGAAGTCCGGGGTGAAGAAGCGGTCCTCCGTGCACAGGACGAAGTGCGTCGGCACGTCCGGCATCGCGTCCAACGGCCACGGCTTGGCCATCGAGTTCTCGGACATGCCGCGTTCCCGCTTCTGCGCCTCCGCGGCCAGGTCGGCGGGGACGTCGTGGAAGAACTGGTCCTCCAGGCCCGAGCCGGTGTAGCCGGTGTTGGCCCACCAGTCTCCCGGCGTCTCGCCCGGACTCGGCACCATCGCCGTCACCAGCACCAGCGCCCTGGCGTCGACGCGGGCGGCGACCAGGGGAGCGACGAAGCCGCCGAACGAGTGGCCCACCGCCACCACGTCCGAAGTGGACGGGAGGGCGTCGACGATCGTCGACGCCCAGTCCGTCAGGTCCTTCGACTCGTCCTCGATGGGAAGGTCCGGTGCGACGACGGTGTGACCCTTGGCCCGCAAGGCTTCTGCGACCAGGTGCCACGACCAGCCGACGTCGCCCCCGCCGTGCGCTATCGCGAAGGTCGTCATGGCCGCAGCCTATGCGCGGCGCTCGATCGGTAGGCGGGAACGGGTGAAGAGGGCCGCGCCCAGCATCGCCACGGCCGGGACCACCAGCAGTGAGATCGCGATGGTGGGCCAGGGGACGGTGAGCGGGTTCGGTTCCGGCCGGGGCCAGAAGCCGGAGTAGCCGGCGTTGAGCGCCGCCAGCAGAGCCAAGGCAGAGCCCGCGCCCGCCGCCGTGCCCAGGAAGCCGCCGATCCCGGCGATCACGCCTGCCTGGCTCAGGGACAGGAGTGTGCGCAACGTCGGTGGCGCGCCGACCGCGGCCAGCGTGGTGAGGTCCCGGCGGCCGTCCGCTGCCGCGAGGCCGGTGGCGAGGGCGGCGGCCGCGAGGGTGATGATGCCCGCCACCAGGCCGAGAACGGTCAGGGCCTGCTGCACGTCGGACTCTGCCGGGCGGTCGACGTTCACCTCGTACTCGCCGCCCAGCGCCGCGGTCAGTGCTTCCTGTTCCGCTTCGGTCGGCATGCGGGTCGTGGTGGCGTACATGGTGAACGTCGTGACGTCGTATCCCAGTGACCGGGCGGTCTCCTCGGTCATCACGGCCAGCGGCGCCGGATGCCGTCGGGGTGCGGCGAAGCCCGGGGCCGGGGTGGTCGTGGCCTGCGTACCGGTGGCCAGGAGGACCTGGTCGCCGGACACGAGATCCGGGTCGTTGACGACGATCCTGCCTGCGCGCAGGGCCGTCTGGGCCGCTGCCACGTCGCCGGAGCTCAGGTGCAGCAAGGACTGGACGGCCTCCGGTGTGGCCACCACCAGGAAACCGTTCGAGGTGGTGTAGGTGCCGAAGTAGCGGTGGGTCCGTCCCACGCCGGCGCAGCGGTCGTCGGCCAGCGCGGATCGCTGTTCTGCCTCGGTGGGATCGCGGTGCAGGACGTCGAGGGTGTACGGGCATTCGCGGTCCGCCGGTGGGCGGACGTGGGCGAAGCAGGGGCCGCCGTCGCACGAGAGGAGTTTGAGCTCGTGGGTCCCGGCCACCGGCATGGCGTTGCGCAGGGCACCGGCCACCGAGGGCGGGATGGGGGCGGTGCTGGACTTGGTGAGGTCGTCCAGGCGGTAGACGGTGACGTCGCCCATGCTGCCCGCGAGCTGGCCAGCCTCCTGCTCGGACTGCGAGGTGAGCAGGACGCTCACGGCCACCGCGCCGATCACCGCGGCCATCACGGCCGAGATGGCGGGGGCCGCGGCGGTGCGGTTGCGGGAGGCGTCCCGCAGAGCGATGCGCAGTGCCACCGGGAGCCACCGGCCGGCGCGTGCCAGCAGACCCAGCAGCGACGGGGTGCAGAGCACCAGGCCCACCTCGGTGAGGACCAGGGCCGCCAGGATGCCGACGAACTGCATCCGGATCGCGCTGAGGACACCCACGGCGACACCGGCGGCCACGAGCGTCAGACCCAGCACCAGCCAGCGGCGGCGCGAGCGGGTGATGCCCCGCCTGCCCGCCAGCGCCGTGACCACGTCCTGCCGGGACGAGATCCACGCGGGAACGAGAGCCGCGAGGACACCGGTGACGATCGCCAGCAGGGCCAGCGCGGCCAGCGCGGACGGGTAGAAGCGCTGGGCGGCGAACCGTTCGGCCAGCAGCCACTCGATCAACGGACGGCCTGCCACCGCCGCCAGGACGCCCAGGATCACGCCGCTCACCGCCGCGATCGTGCCCATCACGACACCGTCCGCCAGGACGATGCGGCGGACGTGCGCGGGAGAGCCACCGACCGCGGCCACCAGCGCGAGGTCGCGTTTGCGGCGGCGGGCACCGACGGCCAGGGCGGAGCCCGCCAGCAACGACATCTCCAGCACGGCCAGGCCCGCCACCAGGACCAGGACGTCCGCGGTGAGCTCGTGCGAGCCCGGGAGTTCCGGATAGCGCTCGGACGCGGGCGGCAGGTTGTTCAGCACGGTGCGGGACAGCGCCGCGATGCCGACCTCGTTGAGTTCCTTGACCTTCGACCACGACAACGGCGTGGTCACCAGCCAGGCGCGGTCGGTCCGCTCGAACGTGCCGGGCAGCGCCACCAGGGTCGTGGTGTCGAGCCGGTCCGGTTCCTCGATGACGCCCACGACGGTGAACGTGCGGCCGTCCTCGGTCGTGAGGGTGCCGCCGAGCGCGGCGCCGGTGCGGTCCATCGCCTTGCGGGACAACGTGATCTCGCTGGCGTTCGCGGCCGCCCTGCCCTCCAGCACCGTGATCATGCCGTGGGTGAGCGGATTGGTCAGGTCGAGCATGCGGACGCCCGCGCGGCCGACACCCGCCGTCGTGCGGATGCCGGCTCCGCCGCGGTCGACGGGGACGAGTTCGGTGCCGGGGATCAGGGCCTTCAGGCGTTCCTCGGACGGGTCCTGGCCCTCGGCGTTGGTCTTCGGGATCGCGAAGTCCCTGGTCGGTTCCTGGATGACGGGACCGCGGTAGGGCCAGCTGACCAGGGCCTGCGCGGCGCCCATGCGGCGGTCGGCGTCCTCGTCCGGGGTGAGGCTGGTCGAGTCGTGGACGATCGCGGTGAACGACAGCGCGGCGACCGGGACCGCGATCAGGGCGATGACGAGGGCCGAGCGGCCGGCCGACCTGCGGGCCTCCCGCCAGGCGATGCGCAGTGCCGCGCGCCACCCGTTCACGGCGTGCTCAGCAGTTCTTCTGGCTGGTCGCGGGACGAGACGTCGACCACGACGCCGTCACGCAGGAAGACCACGCGGTCGGCCCAGGCGGCGTGGCGGGCGTCGTGCGTGACGAGGACGGCGGCGGCTCCGGCGTCCACTTTGGAGCGCAGCAGCCGGAGCACGGTCTCGCCGGTGCGGGAGTCGAGGGCGCCGGTGGGTTCGTCGGCGAGCACGAGACGGCGTTCGCCGATCAGGGCGCGGGCGATGGCGACGCGTTGCTGCTGGCCGCCGGACATCTCGTCGGGGAACCGGTCGGCGTACCCGTCGAGGTCCACCTCGGACAGTGCCTGCTCGGCCTGCTGCCGGGACCTGCGGACGCCGTCGAGGTCGAGGGGGAGAGCGATGTTCTCGGCGGCGGTGAGGCTCGCGATGAGGTTGAGGTCCTGGAAGACGTACCCGATCCGCTTGCGGCGCCAGGCGGCGAGCTGCTTGCGGGACAACGACCGCAGGCTCGTGCCGTCGACCAGCACCTGACCGCTGGTCGGGCTGTCGAGGCCGCCGCAGAGGTTGAGCAAGGTCGACTTGCCGGAGCCTGACGGCCCCATCACGGCGACGAGCTCACCCGGTTCGACGGTGAGGGACATGCCGTTGAGAGCGTTGACCGCCGTCTCACCGGTGCCATGGACGCGATGCACGTCGCGCAGTTCGAGGACGGTCATCTCGGCACCTCGACGTCGGTCGTCGCGGGGACGGCCTTGGGTTCGTAGCGCAGCAGGCTCGCCTCGCAGTGGTCGAGCCAGCGCAGTTCGGCCTCGGCCTGGAAGATCATCGCGTCGAGCACGAGCAGCCACGGCAGGTCGCCTGGCTGGGTCTTGAGCCTCGTGTACTCCTGCAACGTGCGCATCGTGGCCGTGCGCTGGGTCATCACGACCTTGGCGACGTCGACGCCCGGTGTGGTGATGGCGAGGGCGAGCTTGATCGCCACCTCGTCACGCGGCCGGTCACCGCGCTGGACGGGCGTCGCGAACCACTTCTTCAGCTCGTCACGGCCCTGCGTGGTGATCTCGTAGGGCCGCTGGCCCTCGTTCTCCGGCAGCGCGGCGACCAGATCGTCGCGCTCCAGGCGCGACAGCGTCGTGTAGACCTGCCCGATGTTCAACGGCCACGTGCCGCC
Organism: Lentzea sp. NPDC102401; assembly: GCF_044765805.1. Taxonomy (NCBI): domain Bacteria; kingdom Bacillati; phylum Actinomycetota; class Actinomycetes; order Pseudonocardiales; family Pseudonocardiaceae; genus Lentzea; species Lentzea sp. NPDC102401. Next base: position 835,666 of record NZ_JBIWKS010000002.1, read on the forward strand.
GGTGGCCGAGTCGAACGCCACCCGCAGCTGGTAGCCGTACATGGGCCCGCGCTGCAACAACGCGAGCAGACCGTGTTTGACCGACATACCTACTGAGTATGCATACCGAGTATGTTCCTGGCAAACGGTGACGCGGAAACAGGAGTGCGAGCGGTCCCGGCATCAGGAACCCTGGACCGTGCCGGAGACGTCCGGCGGGAAGTGGACTGGGGGACGAGTGGTGGACGCCGCACCGGGGCGAACCGGGCAAGCGCGCCGGCTCGGGGCATCGGGCAGGTCCAGGGGCGGGCCGGTGGAGATCAGGAGCTACGAACCGGCGGACGAGGCGTCCTGGCTGAGGTGCCGGGTGCTCGGATTCCTCGCGACGACCTACTTCGACGACGTCCGGCAGGCCAGGCACCGCACCGACCTGGAGCTCGTCGCGCTCGACGGCGACGTGGTGGCCGGAATCCTGGACGTGTCGATGCCCGGCGCGGAGGCGACCATCGAGACCGTGGTGGTGCACCCCGACCGCCAGGGCGAGGGGATCGCGACGGCACTGCTCGCGGAGGCCGTGCCGCGACTGGAACGGTGCGGGGCGCGCACGCTCGACGCCTGGGCCCGTGAGGACGGACCCGCGCTGAACTGGTACGCGCGCAACGGTTTCACGGAGTCGGAGCACTACCTGCACGTGCACGCGTCCGCCGACGAACTGGCCACGGTGCTCACCGCGAAGCACGGGCTGGTGCCGGCCGGGGCGTTCCTGCACGCCAGGATCGAACGGGAAGCCGAGATGCGCCAACGGTTCGAGCGCGTCCACGTGTGCCGCAGGATGGTGCGCGAACTCAGACCGTGATTCCGCTCAGCCGCGGGATCGTCGCGGTGCGCCCGGCGAGCAGCATCACGAGCGCCTCGATCGGCCCGCTGATCTCGGCACCTTCACCGGCCGCCCAGTCGACGTCTGTGGCGACGAGCCGGTGCCCGGCCAGCCTGCGACGCGCGTGGAACGGGAACCCGATCCGCCACAGGTCGTCCGCCGCGACCACGGCGGCGTCGAGGGGCATGTGGCGTTCGATCCCCAGTGGCAGCGCGATGTCCTGGGTGTGGACCATGGTGTCCATCAGCGCGTTCTTGAGCGTCTGGCCGGGTGCTAGCCGGTGGAACCCGACGGCGCCGTGCAGTTCCGCGACGAGTTCGGCGGCCGGTCTGCGCGCCTCGTCGCGCGCTGTCCGGTCGACCATGCGGTTGAAGCTCCCGCGAGCCCGGACGAACGCCTTGAACGCCGTGCCGATCCGGATCCGGTGCGCGAGCGACAGGTGGGCGGCGACCTCCCGCACCGTCCAGCCCTCGCAGAGCGACGGGTAGGTCCACTCGACGTCGGTGAGTCCGGCGAGCAGGTCCGCGGTCGCCGCGCGTTCGGAGTCGATCGTCTGCCAGATCTGCGTCTCGTCCATCGCCCTCTCCTCTTGATTTAGTTCGAGAGGCTGACTACTTTAGTCAGAGTATCTGACCAAAAGCAACGGGAGTTCCGGGTGAACATCGGTCTGCTGCTCTTCATCCCGAACCGCGACGTGGAGAACCGCGTCCTGGCGGCGGTCAACGCGGCGGGCTTCGACGTCACGCAGGCGCAGGCACGCGTGCTCATGCGCGTCGATCCGGAGGGAACCCGGCTGACCGTGCTCGCGGAGGCGGCCCAGGTGACCAAGCAGACCGCCGGTTTCCTGGTGGACCAGCTGGAGAAGGCCGGGTACGTGGAACGCGTGCCCGACCCGGCGGACGGCAGGGCGCGGCTGGTGAAGGTCACCGCGAAGGCGCTGGGCGCGGTGCCCGTCGCCAACGAGGAACTGGCCAGGATCGAGGCGGAATGGGAACGACACCTGGGCAAGCGGCGCATGGGTCAGCTCCGCGAGGCGCTGGAGATGCTCGGCGAGATCACCGACCCGTACCGCTGACCCGCGTGGTCCCGGTGCCGTTCGACCCGGTCGCACCGACCACGGCGGCGGTCTACCGGGTGCTGTCGGCGGGGGAGCCGGCGTTCGTGAAGGTGCTGCGGCGGCCGTACATCCCGGACGAGTTCAAGGACGTGGTGGGCGAGCTCCCGTGGCGCGACGAGGCGGAGTTCCTGTTGTCGGACTTCGCGCTGCCACCGGGGATGCGCCGGCCGCGCGTGCTGCGGGTGGACGACTTCGGCGACCGGATCGCGTTGTGGCTGGAGGACGTGCGCTGCGCGGACGTGGAGTGGGACCTGCCGAGGTTCCGCCGGGCCGCGCTGGGGCTCGGCCGCTGGGCGGGGCGCAGGTTCGGCGGTGCGCCGGGCAGGGCGTTGCGGGTCCTGTACGAGGGAAGGCTCGTGCGGGACGCGTTCCTGCGGCCGCACTGCTCGGCCCTCGCGGAACGGGTGCCGGGCCTCCTGGCACGGCTCGAAGCGTTGCCCCAGGCGAACGGGCACAACGACGCGTGCCCCCAGAACCTGCTGGTACCACTGGACGATCCGGATTCGTTCGTGGTGATCGACGTGACCTGGCAGTGCCCGAACCCGGTCGGCGCGGACCTCGGTCAGCTGCTCGTGGGGCTCGCCCAGGCCGGACGGATGGCCGTCGCGGACCTGCCGCCCGTGCGCGAGGCGATCATCGACGCCTATCTCGACGGGCTGCGGCTCGAACATCGTGCCGTGTCACGGGACGAGGTCGTGCTGGGATGCGACGGGACGCTGGCGCTGCGCAGCGCGTTCCACTCGGAACCCGGACTGGCCGAGTACCTCGTGGAACGCGCCATGGCGCTCTAGGAGGCCAGCAGCTCCGACACCCGCGAACGGACCTCGGGGGAGTCGAGACCGCGGACCATCACGGTGGTGCGGCGGCGCAGCACGTCGTCCACTTCGGACGCCCACTCGGTGCGGCGGGCGTGCTCGACCTGCGCCCAGATGTCCGGGCCGTCCGGGTGGACGCGCTCCAGCAGCGCCGGGTTCTCCAGGCCGAGCGCGACGACCTCGTGCGACGTCGTGCCGTAGTGGGTGGCGAGGTGGCGGACCACGTCGTCGGGCAGCGCGTCGAACGCGTGGCCCAGCACGGAACCCACGGTGTCGGGCGAGGCCGAGCCGGGGAGCGCGACGCCGTCCAGGGGGCCGTCGAAGGTGCGGCCCAGTTCGGCGTTCACGCGGGCCAGGACGGTGGCGCCGATCTTGCGGAACGTCGTCCACTTGCCGCCGGCCACGCTGATCATGCCGCCGGACCCCGCGGTGATCACGGTCTCGCGCTTGGCGTGCGAGGTGTCGCCGGGGCCGCCGGGCAGCACCCTCAGGCCCGCGAACGTGTACGCGATCCGTGAACGGTCCAGACCGGACACCGCGACGCCCGCCTCGTCCAGGATCTGGTCGATGTCGGCGTCGGTGCACGCGACCGCGGCCGGGTCGCCCTCGTAGGCCTCGTCGGTGGTGCCGAGCAGGAGGTGGCCTTCCCACGGGATCGCGAACGACACGCGCACGTCGTCGACCGGGATCGTCAGCGCGGCCTTCCACTCCGAGGCCGTCTTCAGCACCAGGTGCGAGCCCTTGGAGAGGCGGATCGACGGGTCGGCGGCGGCATCCTCCATGCGCCGCAGCACATCGAGCCACGGGCCGGTCGCGTTCACGACGACCTTCGCGTCCACACCGAACTCGCCGAACGAGTCGCGCAGATCCACGCCCGTGACCTTCGCGCCGGTCTTGCGCAGGCCCACGACCGAGATGTGGTTGAGCAGCACGGCACCGGCCTCGGCGGCGGCGCGGGCGGCGGTGATCGCCACGCGGCTGTCGTTCATCTGGTGGTCGTAGTACATCGCGGCGCCGCGCAGACCGTCGGCGCGCAGGTCAGGCACCCACTCCACCGCCCTGCGCGCCGACAGGACCTTCCCCATGCCGTCGCCGAAGCCCGACAGCGCGGAGTACAACGTGACGCCCGCGCCCAGCACGAACCGGCTGTGCGGCCCGCCCTTGTAGACGGGGACGAGGAACGGCAGCGGCCGCACCAGGTGCGGGGCCAGGTGGTCGCCCAGCGCGCGGCGTTCCTTGTGGTTCTCGTGCACCATCGGCACCGCCGACGGGCCCATCGCGAGGTAGCGCAGGCCGCCGTGCACGAGCTTGGACGACGCGGACGACGTGGCGCCCGCGAAGTCGCCGCTCTCCACCAGCGCCACCCGCAGTCCCGAACGCGCCGCGGCCCAGGTGGTCGCGATGCCCAGGATGCCGCCGCCGATCACGACGACGTCGAACTTGCCGTGTTGAAGCTCTTCGCGAGCCCTGTCTCGTTGCGAAAGGTCAGTCATCGTCCTCGTCCATCCACCCGACGGTCCGCTCGACCGCCTTCTTCCACTTCCGGTAGCCCTTGTCGCGGGCATCCGGATCCATCGACGGCTTCCACTCGGCCGCCTTGTGCCAGTTGGCTTTCAGCTCGTCGGTGGTGCTCCAGTAGCCCACCGCGAGACCCGCCGCGTACGCCGCGCCCAGGCACGTCGTCTCGGCCACGATCGGGCGCACCACCGGCACGTCCAGCACGTCCGACAGGAACTGCATGAGCAGGTTGTTCGCCGTCATGCCGCCGTCGACGCGCAACGTCGTGAGGTCCGCTGCCGAGTGGGCATTCACAGCGTCGGCGTTCATCGCGTCCACGACCTCACGGGTCTGCCACGCTGATGCCTCCAGCACGGCCCGTGCGAGGTGCCCGCGCGAGATGTAGCCCGTCAGGCCGGCGATCACGCCACGTGCGTCGCTGCGCCAGTGCGGTGCGAAGAGACCGGAGAACGCGGGCACGAAGTACGCACCGCCGTTGTCGTCCACGGTCCGTGCGAGCGTTTCGATCTCCGCTGCCGACGAGATCAGCCCGATCTTGTCGCGGAACCACTGCACCAGCGCGCCCGTCACCGCGACCGCGCCCTCCAGCGCGTACGCCGCCGGCTCGTCGCCGATCTGGTATCCCACGGTGGTGAGCAGGCCGTTCTGCGAGCGCACCGGCTTGTCGCCCGTGTTGATCAGCAGGAACGCGCCGGTGCCGTAGGTGCACTTGCCCTCGCCGGGCTCGAAGCAGGTCTGGCCGAACAGCGCGGCCTGCTGGTCGCCCAGCGCCGACGCGACGGGCACGCCCTCGTAGGTGCCGTACACCTCGGAGGAGGACCGGATCTCGGGGAGCACGTCGCGCGGCACGTCCATCGCGCCGACGAGCTCCGGGTCCCAGTCGAGGGTCTCCAGGTTCATCAGCATGGTGCGCGACGCGTTCGTCACGTCGGTGACGTGGCGGCCGGTCAGGTTCCAGATCAGCCAGGTGTCCATGGTGCCGAACAGGACCTCGCCGCGTTCGGCCCGTGCGCGCAGTCCGTCGACGTTGTCGAGCAGCCAGCGCAGCTTCGGGCCGGAGAAGTAGGTGGCCAGGGGGAGGCCGGAGCGTTCGCGGAACCGGTCCTGGTCGCCGAGCTCTTTGATCACCGCGTCGGTGCGCGTGTCCTGCCAGACGATCGCGTTGTGCACGGGTTCGCCGGTCGCCTTGTCCCACACGACGGTCGTCTCGCGCTGGTTCGTGATGCCGAACGCGGCGATGTCGGCGTACGTCAGTGACGCGTGAGAGAGGGCGTCGCGCACGACGGCCTGCACGTTCGTCCAGATCTCGGTCGCGTCGTGCTCCACCCAGCCCGGTTTCGGGAAGATCTGGCGGTGCTCGCGCTGAGCGACCGACACGATCCCGCCGGACTGGTCGAACACGATGCACCGGGATGACGTGGTGCCCTGGTCGATCGCCGCGATGTAAGCCACGTGCACACTCCCTTGTGCGAACCATTCGACATTGTCGAACGATTCCACAGTACTACCAGGAGAGCCCGCCCAGCTCCCTCGAAACGCTGCGAGCTGCCTCACGTACGTAGGACACGAGTTCGAGGCGCGGCGGCTGGTCGGGCGAGTCGCACAGCCGCTCGACGGGCCCGGAGATGCCGACCGCGCCCACGACCACACCCCGCCTGTCCCGGATCGGCGCCGCTACCGACGCCTCGCCCTCGACGAGTTCGTGCAGGTCGTAGGCCCAGTCGCGGTCGCGGACCTCGTTCATGGAGTCGGCGAGCTGCTCGGGGTTGAGGGTGTGGCGCGTGAACCGCTGCAGGTCGCCGTCCGGCCACTCGCCGAACGCGACCAGCGCCTTGCCCAGGGCCGTCGCGTTCCACGGCAGCAGCGCGCCGGTGTCGAGCGTCTGCCGGCTGTTGTCCGGCCGGAACACGTGATGCACGACGAGCACGTGCTTGCCGTGCATCACGCCGATGCGCACCGCCTCGCGCGCACGCATCGCCAGCGTGTCCGACCAGTTCAACGCTTTGGCGCGCAGCTCGTTGCCGTCCAGGTAGGACGTGCCGATCTGGAACAGCGCGGCGCCCAGGCGGTACTTGCCGCCCTCGACCTCCTGCTCGACGAACCCGACCTCCTGCAACGTCCGCAGAATGCCGTGCACCGTCGGTTTCGCGAGGTCGAGAGCGCGCGCGATCTCGCCGACGCTCAGCTGGTGCGCGCCGCCGTGGGCGAGCAGCTTCAGGACCTCGGCCGCGCGCTGGATGGACTGAATGGGTCCGGGCACGCACCCCACTCTAGCTGCGCACGTTCGACAATGTCGAACACTTAGGGCCGATAGATTCCCAGCGCGGCCGCCCGCGAACGGAACTTGAAGTGGTTGGCCTTCTCGCGGACCTCGCCGTCCGTCGCGATCGAGATGGGCGCACCGTGCACCTCGACGTTCAAGGACGCCACCTCGAAGTGCTTGTACATGCGCGAGTGCTCCAACGCCCCGAGAAGGGCGCCGAAGAAGAACCTCGTCCGCGAGTACTTCCGGTCCGCACGGACGAACCGCACGTCGAGCAGCCCGTCGTCCAGCCGGGGCCGCATGGTCGGCGCGAAGCCCTTCGGCCGGTACGGCCCGTTGCCCACGAACAGCATCCACACGAGGTGCTTGTCACCGTCGATGGTCATGTGCAACGGCTTCGCGCGCTGCAGGACGCGGAACATCGCGATCCCGGCCGCGGGCCACTTGCCCCAGCGCTTCTCCAGCTTCTCCCGGATCCGCACCATGTCCGGGTAGCCGCCGAGCGACGCCGTGTTGACGAACCACTGGTCGTTGACCTGCGCCAGGTCCACCCGCACGCCCACGCCGTCGGCGACCGCCTGCGCCGTGTCGTGCAGACCGGTGATGCCCACGTCCCGCGCGAAGTGGTTCAACGTGCCGGAGGGGATGAGGACCATCGGCAGGTCGCGCTCGGCCGCGACGGCCGCCACGGTGGCCACGGTCCCGTCGCCACCGGCCACACCCAGCGCCTTCGCGTCGGGCAGGTCGTCGAGCTCCTCGACCGAGACGATCTGCGCCTTCGGCCACTCCTCGGTGATCTGCGGCGTCGGATCCGGCCCGATGCCGGAGAACGGGTTCACCACCACGACCAGGCCGTCGCCGTCTTGCAGCGACGTCAGGTCGGCGTGTTCGTAGGCCGACGCGGGCTCGTTCAACCCGAGCGGCCACCAGCGGCGCGTGAGCAACGCGGCGCCGACACCGACCGCCGCGCCGGCCGCGACATCTGTCGGCCAATGAACGCCCGTGTGAACGCGTGAATAGGCGACCGCGGCCGCGATCGGCGCCACCACAGCGCCTGCTTTGGGGGATTCCATGGCCACCGCCGTGGCGAAAGCGGCCGCTGACGCGGAGTGACCGGACGGGAATGACGACGACGTCGGCCGCTTGGACAGACGGCGGTCCATCGCGAGCAGATCCGCGGCGGGTCGCCGACGCGGGAAAAGTGACTTCCCGACCAGGTTCGCGCTGGTAGAGGCCCCGGCGATGGCCGCAAGACCCCGCATCGCACCACGCCGGTACGGGCCTTTCCTGGTCGCCAGAATCGCCGCGACGACGAACCACAGCAGGCTGTGGTTGGCGGCTTTCGAAAGCCTCTTCAAACCCCTGTCGAGCCTGCTCGGACGCAGTCCGGCCGAGGAGCTCATGAGCTTCTTGTCGAGAGCGCTGACCCGTTTCCACACCCCTCCGACACTAAACCGCAACCGGCGTGCCGCCCGAACGGATCACCCTGCTCCGCCTGAGAGTCGCCTACTGTTGAGGCATGCAGCGGCGGATCTTCGGCATTGAGACAGAATTCGGGGTGACCTGCACCTTCCACGGGCAGCGTCGTCTGTCCCCGGACGAGGTCGCGCGGTACTTGTTCCGCCGCGTCGTCTCGTGGGGGCGTTCTTCCAACGTCTTCTTGCGCAACGGCTCCCGGCTCTACCTCGACGTCGGCTCCCACCCGGAGTACGCCACGGCCGAGTGCGACGACCTGGCGCAGCTCGTCACGCACGACAAGGCGGGTGAGCGGATCCTGGAGGACCTGCTCGTCGACGCCGAGCGCAGACTCGCCGACGAGGGCATCGGCGGCGACATCTTCCTGTTCAAGAACAACACCGACTCGGCGGGCAACTCCTACGGCTGCCACGAGAACTACCTGGTCGCACGGGCCGGCGAGTTCTCGCGCATCGCGGACGTCCTGCTGCCGTTCCTGGTGACCAGGCAGCTGATCTGCGGCGCGGGCAAGGTCCTGCAGACCCCGCGCGGCGCCGTGTACTGCCTCTCGCAGCGCGCCGAGCACATCTGGGAGGGCGTGTCGTCCGCGACCACCCGCTCCCGCCCGATCATCAACACCCGCGACGAGCCGCACGCCGACGCCGAGCGCTACCGGCGCCTGCACGTCATCGTCGGCGACTCGAACATGTCCGAGGTGACGACGCTGCTGAAGGTCGGCAGCGCGAACCTGGTGCTCGAGATGATCGAGCAGGGCGTCCAGTTCCGCGACTTCTCGCTGGACAACCCGATCCGCGCCATCCGCGAGATCTCCCACGACCTGACCGGCCGCCGCACCGTCCGCCTCGCGGGCGGCAAGGAGGCATCCGCGCTCGACATCCAGCGCGAGTACTTCGAGAAGGCCGTCGAGCACTGCGCCAAGCGCTCACCGGACCCGATGGCGGAACGCGTCCTCGAACTCTGGGGCCGCACGCTCGACGCCGTCGAGGCCCAGGACCTGACGAAGATCGACCGCGAGATCGACTGGGCCATCAAGAACCGCCTGATGAACCGGTACATGGAAAAGCACAACATGGACCTGTCCAACCCGCGCATCGCCCAGCTCGACCTCGCCTACCACGACATCCGCCGCGGCCGCGGCGTGTTCGACCTGCTGCAGCGCAAGGGCCAGGTCGAGCGAGTGACCGACGACGGCGAGATCGAGGCCGCCAAGGACACCCCGCCGCAGACCACGCGGGCCAAGCTGCGCGGTGACTTCATCGCCGCGGCCCAGGCCGCCGGCCGCGACTTCACCGTCGACTGGGTGCACCTCAAGCTGAACGACCAGGCGCAGCGCACGGTGCTGTGCAAGGACCCGTTCCGCGCGGTGGACGAGCGCGTCGAAAGGCTCATTTCGTCGCTGTGACGCTCGGCTGAGCGGCGGGCGATGGTCCGCCGCTCAGGAGCCGAGGGTGATCCCGAGCCGTTGCAGCCGAGCGATCACCTCGTCAGGTGCCATCTTGGTCTGTGCGGCCATGTAGGGCACCCGGCCGAGCGGAAACTCCTCTGCGACCGACCTGAACGGGTCCTCGCCGCTCCCCGCCTCGCTCAGGAGCAGGAGGTCCGTCTGGTCGACCGAGCGAGGAAGCTCCTGGACGTCCTCGGCCGGGAAACCCATGTCCGCGAGGCGGCGGAGGACGGTCGCCGGCGGCAGGCCCGTCCTGGCAGCGGCTGTCAGCAGGTGCACCGTCTCCACCGGCACGGTCGCGCTGAGCCACAGGAACTCGTCTGAGTGCTGAAGCTGCCACCTGTCGGAGTCGACCGCACGGCTGAGCAGCTGGTCGGCCATGGCGTCGACGCGGGCCGGGAGATCTGCCGCCTCGGTGCGCAGGCCCAGCTGTTCCAGCCTGGCCGCGATCTCTGCGGGAGACAGGCCCAAGCGGGTTGCGGCGACCAGGACGTGCCCGAGCGGCAAGGTGAGCTCGTGGCGGATCAGAGCCGGATGGTCGCCGTCCAGCCACGGTGCCCTGCCGTCCAGAGCCATGCTGAGCAGAAGCAGATCGTCCGAGCTCGGGTCGAGGCCGAGCAGGGATTCCGGTGGGGTGCTGAAACCCAGCTGCCCGAACCTGTGTGCGACGTCGAGGGGAGATCGTCGCGTCTTGACCGCGGCGATCAGGATCCGTTGCAGGTGCACCCAGGTACCGGAACGCAACCAGGAACTTCGCGAGTAGGGCCAGGTCGAGGCTCCGATCGTCGTGCTGACGAGGACCAGGTCATCGGGCTCCACGGTGTCGGGAAGTTCTTCCGGGGGCGCGTGCCCCAGCTCCGTGAGCCGCCGTGCGACCTGGGACGGTGTTCGTCCTGTTCTGATCGCAACGCTCAACACGTGACCGATTTTCGTCGTGGCTTCGTGCAACGGCTCATCGGTTCGACCGTCGTCGACTTCCTGGATCTTCGTGAGGGCGGCGTCCAGCGGGAGTTCGAGTTCGGGCAGGTCGTCGTGGGCGGGTACGTCGAGACCTGCCGCGGCAAGACGGGCAGCGACCTGAGCCGGTGATCGACCGGACCTGATCGCGGCCGCGGTGACCTGCCACAGCGGAACAGGACTTCTCACGGGCATGCCGGGATACGTGGTGAAGATCGTGGTGTCCTGGCTGTCGGAGTCAGGTGGCAGCTGCGCGGCCTCGGGTGTGCTGTAGCCGAGCTCGGTGAGCCGTCGCGCCACCGCGGGCGGTGCCCAGCCGGTCGCGGCCGCGGCCATCAGCACGTGGGAAGCCGGTACGGCCGCCGGGTGGGACAGCAGACAGTAGTCGAGCCCGCCGTGGAGGAGCGCTTTGTCGATCGGGTGCACCGCTTCAGGAACTTGGTCCGGGTGCGTCGCGGAGTAGCCCAGTTCGGAGAGCCTCCCGAGCACCGCTGCGGGGGTCAGACCGGTGTCCACCGCGGCCAGGAGCACGTGTTCGTGGGAAACCGGCTGCTTTCTCGACAGCCACGGCCACACGCCGTTGCGGTACGTGCTGAGGAGCCGAGGATCAGTCGCCTTGGCGTCGGGTGGCAAGGGCTCCAGCTCTGGCGTGGACCAGCCGAGCGAGGTCAGCCGCTCCGCCACCTCGCGCGGCGAGCGCTGCGCTCGCAGCGCCGCGGACAGGACGTGGCCGAGATCCGGTTGAATCGTGTCGGACAACCAGCGGTCGCGCCTGCCGTCAGAGGTGAGGAGCAAGTCGTCGGAAGGGAGCGCGGGGACCACCGCACCGGTACTCCCTGAACGTCCGGCTTCCGAACTCGCCCAGCGCCAGGCCGCCAGCCTCCATCGTCCCGTCCGGTCGTCCCAGTGCGGTTGGTTGAAGCGCTTGGCGGAGAGCATGTCCGCGTCGGTGGGGAAGCAGCCGACCACCTCGATCGGCATGTCCCTCCCCGCGACCGTCCAGGGCCGGTACCTGACCGCGATCGCGCGCTCGCAGATCTCGTCCGCCAGGCGCGGCATGTCCCGCACGAGCTTCGACAGCCACCCGTGCGACAGCGGCGAACGGGGCGCGTCGAGCAGCACTCCGCATGCCGCGCGCATGAGCTCCTCGACCAGCGGACGGTCGAGGCCGATGATCGTCTTGCGGTCGATGGTGAGCCGGGGCAGATCCCGGCCGGTCAGGTTCACGACGGCGCCGAACACGTCCGTGCCCGCCCAGATCCCGTCCGCGAGAACCGCGCCGCTGGTCTCGCACCACCACACCCTGCCCCCTGGCGCGGCGATCACCTGGCCGGCGATCCTTCGGGAGTCGTGCTCGAACGGGTCGTCCGTGCCGATCGGCGCGGCCGGGGACAACTCGCGGGGCTCCCACCTCTGCAGGCCGCTCATGTCGTCGGACGTGACCTCGTAGTCGCTGATCCAGAGGATCCGGCGCAGCAGCTCCGTGCAGCGCGGCGGGTCTGCCGTCCGACGCAGCCACAGCCGCACGACGGTGCCCGCCTCGTCGCCCTTGCCCAGATCTCGCACCTTGAACAACGCGCCGGGGCCGGCGATGTGCACTTCCAGCCGTTGTTCGGGAACGCCCGCGCGGGACAGCCTGCAGGTCGTCACGGTGATCTCGTCCGCCAACATGAAGTAGCTGAGCACCCCGATGCCGAAGCGGCTGTTGGGATACGACTCGATGCCGTGGCCCGCCCAGTCCGCCTGCTCCTCGACGTACTCCGGCAGGTCGGAGAACCGGACGCCGGCCCGGGAGAACACCTGTACGAGTTCGCGGTCGCGCATCCCGATACCGTTGTCCACGCATTCGAGGTAGGGACGTCCGCGCTCGTCGACTCCCTGCCGGAAGTCGATCCTGCCGCTCCACGGCTGAACCTTGCCGCCGGTCTTGCGCAGGTAGGTCGTCCTGGCCTCGCGATACCGGCAGGCGTCGAGCGCGTTCTGGTACAGCTCCCGGATGGCGAGTTCGGGCGTTCCGTAGAGCTGCTCGCCCATCAGCAGCTCCTGGATCCTGTCGCTGGCCAGGCGGAACTGATGACCAAGTGAGACCGGTGCCTTGCCACTGCCCTGTGCCGTCTTGAGTTCGATGCCGTCGGCTGAGACGTGCACAGGTACGGCTTTGAGGGCGAGCAGCGGGCCCTCCACCTCGGAGGCTCGGGCGATGTCGGTGAGTACGGCGTCGAGCGCCGTCGTGTGCCTGCGCAGCGCGAGCACGGTGGCGTCGTGGTCGCAGGCGGTGGTGAGAACGCGCGTCCTGTCGCCGAGCCATTGCGCGTCCCTGAAAGCGCTGAGCACTCCCTCAGGGCTCACACCGTCCTCGATGCCGAGGTGGTCCGCGATCACGTGGTGCGTCAGGGCAGGGTCGATCGCGGTGCGGTAGGCGATCACGAGCAGGTAGCCGATCAGCTGTTCGCGGACCTTCTGCTCCTGGTCGCTGCCGCCCGCGATGTGTGCGATCGGCTTCAACCCGTTCTCGCGGTCGGGATCCTGGATGAACGCCGGGTCGATCTGGACGACGCGGAGCAACTCCATGAGCCGCTTCGGGGTGAGCACCCACCTGAGCGGCGCCGGAAGACGTGAGGGAAGCAGCGAGACGAGACCGTCGGCGAGGTAGCAATTCGACTCGCCCACCAGCCAGTGGTGGAACAGCCACCAGGCGATGCTGTTCGCGGCGGCATCACCGGCGTCGGCACCGCGACGGTGCAGGATGCCGTGCCGGGCGGCGAACGCGTGGAAGCCGGGCAGCCCGTGGTTCTCGGTGAACGCGGCGGTCACCGGGGAGGTGCCCTGGAGCACGTTGGCGGCCTGCTTCGTCCAGAACGCCTGGTGCAGGTAGGGGAAGGTGACCAGCAGCGCCACCTCGGCATCCGACAGTTCGAAGTCCTTGATCGTGCGCACGAGGCTGACCATCCACCGGACCGCGCCGGTGAACCGGGTGCCGAACTCGACGTCGAGCCAGGGGTCGTCAGCCAGTGAGCGCCGTCGGGTCTCCCAGATTCCGGCCAGCCTGCGCACCACGGCGATCGTCGCCGACTTCGTCGCACCGTCGCGAACGTCCTGCCAGCCGACGTGGTCCGCCGCGTTGTCCGACCACTCGTGCGAGGAGGTGAGGTCCGAGAGCTGTGTCAGCGGCAGCAAGACCTCGATCGAGATGACGTCGGCGCTTTCGGGCATGGGAAGATCTTCGGCCTGTGGACGCCTGGGGGTGCGGCAGCGACGCGACAAGTCACCCGTTCAGCCGTGTCCGGCCGATCAGCGGGTAGGAAGTGGACACCGGCTCGACCAGAGTGGGCGCATGAGGATCATCGCGGCGGCACTCGCCGCTTTCCTGGTTCTTCCCGGGGTGGCTTCGGCATCCGACGACACCTTCTGGGACCTGTCACCCACCGGCACCGACGCGCGCTTCAGAGGCCTGTCCGCGGTCAACGGTCAGGTCGCGTGGGTCAGCGGCTCCAAGGGCACCGTCCTGCGCACGACGAACGGCGGCCGGTCCTGGGACTCCGTGGGGCCGCCCGGCACCGAGGCGCTGGAGTTCCGCGACATCGAGGCCTTCGACGCGCGCAACGCCGTGGCGTTGTCGATCGGCGAGGGCGAGTCGTCGCGGATCTACCGCACGTCCGACGGCGGCAAGAGCTGGCAGGAGGAGTTCCGCAACACCGATCCGAAGGCGTTCTACGACTGCGTGGCGTTCTTCGACCGGTTCCGCGGGCTGGCGTTGAGCGATCCGGTTGATGGCAAGTTCCGGGTGCTGCGGACGTGGGACGGCGGTAGGTCGTGGCACGTCAACGACACCAAGGGCATGCCGGACGCGTTGCCGGGCGAGTTCGCGTTCGCGGCGTCCGGGCAGTGCGTGACGACCAGTGGCAACCACGCGTGGATCGCGACCGGCGGCGGCGCGAAGGCACGGGTGCTGGAGTCGCGGGACGGTGGGCGGTCGTGGAAGGCGAGCGATGTGCCGTTGCCGTCAGGTGAGGCTGCCGGGGTGTTCGCCGTGGCGTTCAAGACGCCGTGGCGGGGTGTGGCCATCGGCGGGGACTACCTGAAGCCGACCGATCCGACGCCGGCGTTCGCCACCAACGACGGTCGCGGGTGGACCGCGGGCAAGCAGGCTCCTGTCGGTTATCGGTCCGGCATCGCCTATCGCGGTGACGGGCTGGTCGCGGTCGGTCCGTCCGGGACGGACACCAGCAGGGACGGCAGGTCCTGGAAGGTCGCGGACACCGGAAGTTTCGACACTGTGGACTGCGTCGGTTCCACCTGCTGGGCGGCCGGGGAGAAGGGGCGGGTCGGCAGGACCTGAGAGCGTGCGTCTGCATCCGGGTGAGACCGAGGCCGCGGGATGGCGGGTCACAAGGCTGGCCGACGTCGTGCGGCGACTGCGGGTGGAGGCGCCCGATGGGCGTCCTCTGCTCGTCGCGGTCGACGGGCGTGGCGGTGCCGGGAAGTCCACGCTCGTCGAACGGCTGCGCAGGATCGTTCCCAGGTCCGAAGTGGTGCACACCGACGACATCGCCTGGAACCACGCGTACTTCGACTGGGGAGACCTGCTGGTCGAGAACGTCCTGGCGCCCCTGCACCGGGGTGGGACGGTGACGTTCCGGCTGGCGGCCTGGGCCGAGCACGACCGGCCCGGCGCGATCCAGGTCGCGTCCGGGTTGGACGTCGTGTGGATCGAGGGCACCGGGATCATCCGGGAGCAGTGCGCTCCGTGGATCGACGCCTCGATCTGGATTCAGGGTGATCTGGACGAACAGGAACGACGGCTGGTCGCCCGCGACGGTGACTCCGCCGAGCAGCGACGGCACGTCGCCGCGTGGCTGGCCGAGGAGTTGCCGTTCCTGTCGCGCGAACAGCCGTGGCGCAAGGCGACCGTCGTCGTGGCAGGTACGACCATCCTTGACCACGATCCCGAGTCCGAGGTCGTCGTCGCGGTGTAACGCCTGCGGGGCGTCTGGCGAAAAAGGACGTGTCGGCCGCTCCCGAGCGGGGTAGCCGATGCAGGTGTTCGACGGATTCTCGTTGCGTTGCAGGGACGTTGGCGAGGCCAATCTGCGAGTGAGGACCGGTGGTGCAGGGCCGCCGGTCCTCCTCTTGCACGGACATCCGCGCACCCACACGACGTGGCACCGCGTCGCACCGTTGCTCGCTGACGACTACACGGTCGTGTGCCCGGATCTTCGCGGTTATGGCGAGTCCAGCAAACCCGGTGACTACTCGAAACGCGCCATGGCGCGCGACTTCGTGAACCTGATGAGCCAGCTGGGCCACGAGAAG
Source organism: Lentzea sp. NPDC102401 (assembly GCF_044765805.1). Classification (NCBI taxonomy): domain Bacteria; kingdom Bacillati; phylum Actinomycetota; class Actinomycetes; order Pseudonocardiales; family Pseudonocardiaceae; genus Lentzea; species Lentzea sp. NPDC102401. Next base: position 851,425 of record NZ_JBIWKS010000002.1, read on the forward strand.
TTCGCCGTCGCCGGTCACGACCGGGGCGCCGCCGCGGCCATCCGGCTCGCGCTCGACCACCCGGACAGGGTCACCCGGCTCGCCGTGCTCGACGGGCTGCCGATCGGCGCCCACCTCAGTCGCTGCGACGCCCGGTTCGCGCAGGACTGGTACCACTGGTTCTTCCTGGCACAGCAGGAACTCGCGGCCGCGATGATCAACCAGGACCCCGATCTCTGGTACGGCCGCCGCTACCACGACACCCCGCTGGCGATGGGTGTGGAGAACTGGGCCGACTTCCAGCGGGCGATCCACGACCCGGCGACCGTGCTGGCGATGTGCGGCGACTACCGCGCCGGTCTCGAGGTCGACCGTCAGCACGACGACGAGGACCGCGCCGCCGGGCGGAGGATCTCGTGCCCGGTGCTGGCGCTGTGGTCGGCCGAGGACGACCTCGGCGACCTGTACGACGACCTGCCGGGAATCTGGGCCGAGTGGGCGGATGACGTGCGGGTACGTGCGCTCGACTGCGGGCACCACATGGCCGAGGAAGCACCTGCCGAACTGGTCCGGGAACTGCGGACCCTGTTCTGAACTGACCGTTGACGACAGGTGGTGATGAGGTTTCGGCGCGCGCACGCGTTAGGGTCTCTCCGTGGCCATCGCACGCGCCGAACGCCTTGTCAACCTGGTGCTGTGCCTGCTGTCGACCCGTCAGTACCTGACAGCGGAGCGCATCCGCGCCATCGTCCCCGGCTATCACGAAGCGCCGACGGACGAGGCGTTCTTCCGCATGTTCGAAAGGGACAAGTCCGAGCTGCGGGATCTCGGCGTGCCGCTCGAGACCGGGCGGCAGTCCAACGCCGAGGGCGCGGAGGACGGGTACCGGATCGCGCGGCGTGACTACGAGCTCGGCGACATCGACCTCGAGCCCGACGAGGCCGCCGCCGTGGCGCTGGCCGCCCGGCTCTGGGACTCGCCGCAGCTCACGGGCGCGGTGCACGGGGCGTTGATCAAGCTGCGGGCCGCCGGCGTGGACGTCGACCAGGACACGCCCGCGGCCGTCGAGCCCAAGGTGCGCGCGAACGAGCCCGCGTTCCCGCCGCTGCTGCAGGCCGTGCAGGCCGGGCAGGTCGTCTCGTTCGAATACCGCAAGCCGCCGCCCGGCGGGTACAAGGAACGCACGGTCGAGCCGTGGGGCGTGGTCGCCTGGCGCGGCAAGTGGTACCTCGTCGGCTGGGACCGCGATCGCAACGACACGCGCTGCTTCCGGCTCTCACGTGTCGTAGGCCAGGTGCGGCCCGTGGGCAAGCCCGGTGTGGTCACCGTGCCCGAGGGCACGGACCTGATGAGCCTCATCGCGCGCACGGAGGTCGATCCGCACCACACGGCGCCCGCCAAGATCTGGGTGGCCAAGAACCGGGCGCAGGGGCTGCGGCGGCACGCGAAGGTCGTCGAGGAACGCGACGGCGGCGACGTCGTCGAGATCGACCTGAAGTTCCCCGACTCGGCGGCCAAGTGGCTCGCCGGGTTCGGGCCCGACGTCGTGGTGCTGGAACCCGAGGTCCTGGCCAAGTCGGTCCGCGACCGCCTGCAGGGCGCACTGGAAGGAGCGCGGTGACCGCGTCGAACGAACGGCTGCCGCGCCTGCTCGCACTCGTGCCCTACCTGCTCACGAGGCCCGCCATCACCATCAAGGAGGCCGCGGCCGACTTCGGCATCACGCCCAAGCAGCTGCGCAAGGACCTCGAACTGCTGTGGATGTGCGGGCTGCCCGGCTACGGGCCCGGCGACCTGATCGACCTGTCGTTCGAGGGCGAGACGATCACCGTCTCGTTCGACGCGGGCCTCGACCGGCCGCTGCGCCTCACCGCGGCCGAGGCGGCGTCACTGCTGGTCGCGCTGCGGGCGCTGGCCGACACACCCGGTGTGGTCGACACGGACGCCGTGCAGCGGGCGCTGGCGAAGATCGAGGCGGCGGTCGGCAAGGCGCAGCCCGCGGGCATGGTGGTCGGGCTCGGCGCGTTCGAACGCGGGGAGACCGCGGAGGTCCGCGCCGCCGTGCAGGACGCCGTGAAGCGCGAACGGGCCGTGCGCATCCGTTACTACTCGCAGTCGCACGACGCGATGAGCGACCGAGTGGTCGATCCGATGCGTCTGCTGCTCGTGGAGGGGCGCGGCTACCTCGAAGGATGGTGCCGTTCGGCGCTCGGCGTGCGGTTGTTCCGGCTCGACCGCATCGACGAGGTCGAGGTGCTCGACGAGCCGTCGTCACCTCCGCCGCACGCCCAGTTGACCGATACGTCGGAGGGATTGTTCCACCCCAGGGACGACCAGAAGGTCGCGGTGCTGTTGCTGGAACCGGACGCGCACTGGGTCGCCGAGTACTACCCGGTCGATCACTCCGCCGAGCTCTCCGACGGCCGCACGCGTGTCCTCATGCGCTACGACGACCCGTCCTGGATGGTCCGCCTGCTCCTCGGGCTGGGCGGCGACGTGCACGTAGAGCAGCCGGCGGAACTGGCGGACGAGGTGGTGCGCCAGGCGCGGGAGGCATTGCGCCGGGCAGATCACCTGCTGTCCACCTAAGGCGTATAGGTTGTGGTTGTGCCGTCGACACCGACCCTGGCGCTGATCGCGCTCGGCCTGATCGTGCTCGTCGCGATCATGGTCCGAGTCCTCCGATCCTTGCGCCGATTCGCCCGTGCCCGCACTCTGGTGGGGGACAGGGTCGGGGACGGCGTGGGCATGCTCAGGGCGCGATCGGCTGCGCTCAGGGTCGCCTTCGCACAACGACGCCCCAAGGAACAGGCCCGCACCAGGGCAAACCCCGCGTACGATCGTCGTGACGGGGGAGACAGGAGGATCACCAATGGGTAACCTCGGACCCACCGAGCTGATCATCATCGCAGTGGTGATCATTCTGCTGTTCGGTGCGAAGAAGCTTCCTGACATGGCGCGTTCGCTCGGCAAGTCGGCGAAGATCTTCAAGGCTGAGACCAAGGGCCTGCGCGACAACCAGGACGCGGACGACGTGCCGGTGCAGCAGCAGCCCGTGCAGCAGCCGGTCCAGCAGCTCCCTCCGGCTCAGCCGCAGGTGCAGCAGCAGCCCGTGGTCGCGCCTCCCATCGAGCAGACCACCCAGAACAAGGCCGCGAACAACTGACCCTTCCGGTCTCCTGACTTGTAAGGACGGTCAACGCGGTGGCAAGTCCGTTCCGGTGGGTGGCTGAACGCCGGGAACGCGGCAGGCGCCGTCGGGGAAGCGCCGACGGCACGATGTCGCTCAAAGAGCACCTCTACGAGCTGAGGTACCGGCTCGGCCTGGCGATGCTGGTCATCGCCGTCGGTGCCATCTTCGGCTTCATCTGGTTCCAGGTGAGGCTCGGCCCGATCCCGTCGCTGGGCGACATCCTGACGGGGCCGTACTGCCAGCCGGATCTGGCGCAGTACCGGGCCAAGATCACCAACGACGGCACCTGCGCGTTGCTGCAGACCGAGCCGTTCGAGATCTTCCTCGTGCAGTTGCAGGTCGGCACGGCGGCGGGCGCGGTGCTGCTCAGCCCGTTGTGGCTGTACCAGATCTGGGCCTTCATCACGCCCGGCCTCTACCAGAAGGAACGCCGGTTCGCGCGCATGTTCGTCAGCGCGGGAGCGCTGCTGTTCGTGGCCGGCGCGGTGCTCGCGTACCTGGTGGTTCCCCAGGGCCTCAAGGTGCTGCTCGGCTTCGGTGGCGACAACTGGGTCACCGCCCTCACCGGCAGCAAGTACATCAACTTCGTCATCACGATGCTGTTCATCTTCGGGGTGAGCTTCCTGCTCCCCCTGGTCGTGGTGATGCTCAACCGCGCGGGCGTGCTGTCCTACGAGCGGCTGTCGAAGTGGCGGCGCGGCCTGCTGATGGGCCTGTTCGTGTTCGCCGCGATCGCGACGCCGGGCACCGACCCGATCTCGATGGTCGTGCTGGCCCTCGCGTTGTCGGTGCTGTTCGAGATGGCGATCCAGATCTCCCGCGTGCACGACAAGCGCAAGGCGAAGCTGCGCGCGGCCGAGGGCCTGGACGAGCTGGACGACGACGAGGCGGCGCCGTTCCACTACGTGGCGTCCGACGCCGACGGCAACGACCCCGGTGAGAAGGCCATCGCTTCGGAGCCCTCGAAGCGCGTGAACTACGACGACGCAACGTGACGCGGGCCGCCTTGCTGGTGTGCCCCGCGTCGGGCAAGGGGCGGGCGGCCAGGATGGCCGGGTCGACCGCCGCCGCGTTGCGTCCGCACGTCTCGTCGCTGCGGCAACTCGTCGCGCACGACGCCGAGGGCACGCTCGCGATGGCCCGCGAGGCCGTCGCGGACGGGGTCGACCTGCTGGTCGTCCTCGGCGGTGACGGTGCCGCCCACCTGGGTCTTCAGGCGGTCGCGGGCACGTCCACCGCGCTGGGCATCGTCCCGGCGGGCACCGGGAACGACCTGGCCGTGGCCGTGGGGTCGCGGTCGGTCGAGGACGTCGTGCACGGCACGAAGAAGACCCTGGACCTGGGCCGGTTGTCGACGGGCCAGTGGTTCGCGACGGTGCTGTGCGCCGGGTTCGACTCCGCGGTCAACGAGCGGGCGAACGCGATGCGCTGGCCCGCCGGTCCGCGCCGCTACGACCTCGCGATCGTGGCCGAGCTGGCGTCGCTGAGGTCGGCGCCTCTGGTCGTGACGACCGAGGACCGGACGTTCGAGCTGGACGCCACGCTCGTGGCGATCGGCAACACGCCGAACTACGGCGGCGGGATCCCGGTGTGCCCCGGTGCGGACGCCCACGACGGGCTGTTCGACGTGACGGTCGTGGAGCACGGCAGCCGCACGATGCTGATGCGGATGCTGCCGACGTTGCGCACGGGCAAGCACACCGAGCACCCGGCCGTGCGGACGTTCCGGGCGCGTGAGGTCTCTCTGTCCGGGGGCAACGGCTGGGTCGCTTACGCCGACGGCGAACGCCAGGAGGCGTTGCCCGTCTCAGTTCGGACGGTTCCAGGCGCTCTCACAGTCATGGGTCGCTAAATTGTCGGACTGTTCGGTTCGTTTCGTTTTTCGGTAGGGATGCATGGAAACGCTGGAGTTTCAGAGTGAGGCACGTCAGCTGCTGCAGCTGATGATCCACTCGATCTACTCGAACAAGGACACGTTCCTGCGCGAGCTGGTCTCGAACGCCTCCGACGCGCTGGACAAGCTGCGACTGGAGTCCTTCCGCGACAAGGACATGGTCGTCGACGTCGACGACCTGCACGTCGTGATCGAGTCCGATCCGGCCGAGCGCACGCTGACCGTGCGGGACAACGGCATCGGCATGACCCGCGAGGACGTCGTGCGGCTCATCGGCACGATCGCGAAGTCCGGAACCGCGGAGTTCCTGAAGCAGCTCAAGGACCAGCAGTCCGGCAGCGCGTCGGACCTGATCGGCCAGTTCGGCATCGGCTTCTACTCGTCGTTCATGGTGGCGGACAAGGTCACCCTCGTGACGAAGTACCCGCACGCCGAGAAGGGCGTGCGCTGGGAGTCGACCGGCGAGGCCACGTACACGATCGACGACGTGGACGACGCGCCGCAGGGCACCTCGGTCACGCTGCACCTCAAGCCGTCCGACGACGAGGACCGCCTGCCCGACTACACCGAGCCGGCGAAGATCAAGGAGATCGTCAAGCGCTACTCGGACTTCATCACCTGGCCGGTGCGCCTGGGCGGCGAGGAGATCAACTCCCGCAAGGCCCTGTGGGCGCGCCCGGCCTCCGAGGTGACGGAGGAGGAGTACGCCGAGTTCTACCGCCACATCAGCCACGACTGGAACGCGCCGCTCGAGACCATCCGCATGCAGGCGGAGGGCACGTTCGAGTACCAGGCCCTGCTGTTCCTGCCCGCGCAGGCGCCGATGGACCTGTTCATGCGCGACGGCAAGCGCGGTGTGCAGCTCTACGTGAAGCGCGTCTTCATCATGGAGGACTGCGCCGAGCTGATGCCGGAGTACCTGCGGTTCGTGAAGGGTGTCGTCGACGCGGCGGACCTCTCGCTGAACGTGTCGCGCGAGATCCTGCAGCAGGACCGCCAGATCCAGCTGATGCGCCGCCGTCTGGTGAAGAAGGTCCTCTCGTCGATCAAGTCGCTGCAGTCCTCGCGTCCCGACGACTACGCGAAGCTGTGGGGCGAGGTCGGCGCGGCGCTGAAGGAGGGCCTGCTCTCCGACTCGGACAACCGCGACGCGATCCTGGAGGTCTGCTCCTTCGCCTCGACGAACTCCGCGGACTCGATGACGACGCTCGCCGAGTACGTCTCGCGGATGAAGGACGGCCAGGAGCACATCTACTACATGACCGGCGACTCGCGGACGTCCGTCGAGAACTCGCCGCACATGGAAGCCCTGCGCGCCAAGGGCTTCGAGGTGCTGATCCTCACCGACACGATCGACGAGATGTGGGTCGACTCCGTTCCCGCGTTCGACGGCAAGACGCTCCAGTCCGTCGCCAAGGGGCAGGTCGACCTGGAGACCGACGAGGAGAAGACGGCCAACGAGGCCAAGGCCGCGGAGTTCGGCGACCTGCTGACGTGGCTGAAGGAGCAGTTGGAGGACGACGTCAAGGACGTGCGTCTGTCCACGCGCCTGACGACCTCACCGGCGTGCGTCGTCGGTGACTCCTACGACATCACTCCGACGCTGGAGAAGATGTACAAGGCGATGGGGCAGGAGCTGCCGAAGATCAAGCGGATCCTGGAGCTCAACCCGTCGCACCCGCTGGTCGAGGGGCTGCACGGGGCGTTCGCGGCGGGCGAACGCGAGTCGCTCACCGACACCGCCGAGCTCGTCTACGGGCTGGCGTTGCTGGCCGAGGGTGGCGAGCTCGCCGACCCGTCCCGTTTCGTGAAGCTGGTAGCGGACCGGGTGCAGCGCACGTTCTGACAAAACCGCAGGTGGAGGGCGATGTCCGAGGGACATCGCCCTCTGTTGTTTCAGTGTTGGTTGAAGTTAATCTATCTCGGCGGCGATTGTCGGTGTGATGTGAAAGCCTGATGGTGTGTCAAGTGCTTCGCGGTCCCCGGCCGAGGCCTACGCCGACTCCCGGCGTCGTGCCGAACGGCCCAAGCTGACCGACTTCCTGTCCGTGATCTCGTTCGAGCTGGACCCGTTCCAGCGCCAGGCCTGCGAGGCCCTGGAGGACGGTCACGGAGTGCTCGTCTGCGCCCCCACCGGTGCCGGCAAGACGGTGGTGGGCGAGTTCGCCGTGCACCTGGCCCTGACCGAGGGCCGCAAGTGCTTCTACACCACTCCGATCAAGGCCCTGAGCAACCAGAAGTTCGCCGACCTCACCGCGCGGTACGGGGCGGACAAGATCGGCCTGCTCACCGGTGACACGAGCATCAACGGCGGCGCGCCCGTGGTCGTCATGACCACCGAGGTGCTGCGGAACATGCTCTACTCGGGTTCGTCCACTCTGGACGGACTCGCCTACGTCGTGATGGACGAGGTGCACTACCTGGCGGACAGGTTCCGCGGCCCCGTGTGGGAAGAGGTCATCCTGCACCTGCCGGAGCACGTGCAGGTGGTCGGCCTGTCCGCGACGGTCAGCAACGCCGAGGAGTTCGGCGAGTGGCTGGTCGAGGTGCGCGGGGACACCTCCGTCGTCGTCGACGAGCACCGGCCGGTGCCGCTGTGGCAGCACATGCTGGTGGGCAACCAGATGCTCGACCTGTTCGAGGGCGACCAGACGCACGCGCGGATCAACTCGCAGGTGCTGCGCAAGACCGAGGAACTCACGCGCTACCACGTGCCGTTCAGCCGTGGGCGCAACCGCGGCGGTGGTGGCGGCCCAGGCCGTCCGGCGCGCAACAGCGGGTTCAAGCCGACGTCGCGCACCGACATGATCCAGCGGCTCGACGCGGCCTCCTTGCTGCCCGCGATCGTGTTCGTGTTCAGCCGTGCGGGCTGTGACGCGGCGGTCGCGCAGACGGCCCGTGCGGGGCTGCGGCTCAACTCGCCGGAGGAGACCGAGCAGGTTCGCCGGATCGTCGACGAGAAGACGCGCGACCTGCCGGAGGCCGACCTGGCCGTGCTCGGGTACTGGGAGTGGCGTGAGGCCCTGGAACGGGGCATCGCGTCGCACCACGCCGGGTTGCTGCCCGCGTTCAAGGAGACGGTCGAGGAGCTGTTCGTCCGCGGGCTGGTCAAGGTCGTGTTCGCGACCGAGACGCTCGCGCTGGGCATCAACATGCCCGCGCGGACGGTCGTGCTCGAAAAGCTCGTGAAGTACAACGGCGAGGCGCACGTCGATCTCACGCCGGGCGAGTACACGCAGCTCACGGGCCGCGCGGGCCGTCGTGGCATCGACGTCGAGGGGCACGCGGTCGTCGTCTGGCAGCCGGGGATCGACCCCAAGGCGGTCGGCGGCCTCGCGTCCACGCGCACGTACCCGCTGCGGTCGTCGTTCCGGCCCGGCTACAACATGGCCGTCAACCTCGTGGCCCAGCTCGGCGCCTCGGCCGCGCGCGAGATCCTGGAGCAGTCGTTCGCGCAGTTCCAGGCGGACCGCTCGGTCGTGGGCCTCGCGCGCCGCATCGAGCGCAACAAGGAGGCGCTCGCCGGCTACACCGAGGCGATGACGTGTCACCTCGGCGACTTCAGCGAGTACGCGGCGCTGCGCCGCCGCATCGGCGACCGGGAGAAGCAGCTCTCGAAGCAGAACACGAACTCGCGTCGCATCGAGACGGCCAAGTCGCTCGAACGGCTGCGCAAGGGCGACGTGATCGCCGTGCCGTCCGGGCGTCGCAGCGGTCTCGCCGTGGTCGTCGACCCCGGTCTTGAGCCGATGGGGGAGGCGAAGCCGCTGGTCGTCACCGAGGACCGCTGGTCCGGCCGGCTGACGTCGGCGGACTTCCCGTCGCCGGTCGAGGTGCTGGGCCACATCAGGCTGCCCAAGCAGGTCGACGTGCGTTCGCCCAAGTCGCGGCGCGACCTCGCGTCGACGATCCGCAACACGGGCATCACCGTGCCGTCGCGGGGCCGCAGGCAGACGACGGCGGACGACGACCCCGAGCTCGCGACGCTGCGCCGCGCCCTGCGTGCGCACCCGTGCCACGGCTGCGACCAGCGTGAGGACCACGCCCGGTGGGGCGAGCGGTACCACCGGCTGCTGGCCGAGAACCAGCAGCTGGAGCGCAAGGTCGCGGCGACGACGCACTCGCTGGCGCGTCAGTTCGACCGCATCCGGGCGTTGCTGCGCGAACGCGGCTACCTCAGCGAGGCCGAGGAGATCACGGCCGACGGCAAGCGTCTGACCAGGCTCTACAGCGAGTCGGACCTGCTCGCCGCCGAGTGCATCCGCAACGGCGTGTGGAAGGGCCTCAGGCCGGAAGAGCTCGCCGCCGTCGTGTCGTCGCTGGTCTACGAGGCGCGCCGGGACGGTCCGGTCGAGGCGCGGCTGCCGCAGGGCCCTGTCGCCGACGCGATGCTCAAGACCGTGCGGCTGTGGGCGGAGATCGAGGACGACGAGCGCCGCCACAAGCTCGAACGCATCACCCGCCAGCCGGACCCCGGTTTCGCCTGGCCGGTGTACCGCTGGGCGCGCGGCGAGTCGCTGGAGAAGGTGCTGAGCGCCGCCGAGGCCGGTGGCAACGAGCTCGGCGCCGGCGACTTCGTGCGCTGGTGCCGGCAGGTGATCGACCTTTTGGACCAGATCCGTGAGGTGGTCGGCCGCCAGGACCCGGTCGGAGCGGCTGCGGCCAAGGCCGTCGACGCGCTGCGGCGCGGAGTTGTGGCGATGATGTGACATGGGCCTGACGAAGGTTTTGCGAGTCGGAGTAAAGACTGACGTCAACGGTGTGATTGGATTTCGCCGCAACGTCGTACACGTGGAGGTCGACAGATGAGCAGCCCGTACGGACCGTCCGGAGGGAACGATCCGCAGCAGCCATGGGGCCAGCAGCCGCAGCCGCCGCAGCAGCAGCCCTATGGAGGCGGTTTCCCTCCCGGCACGCCGTCCGGCGGCTTCCCGGCCCAGAACCCGGGGCAGCAGAACCCCTACGGCCCGCCGCAGGGCCAGCCCCAGCCGGGTCAGCAGCAGCCGTATCCGGGTTTCGACCCGTCGCAGCAGCAGACGCAGCAGTACGGCGTGCCCGGCCAGCAGCCGCAGTCGAACCCCTACGGCACCCCGGCTCAGGACCCGTACGGCCAGCAGACGCAGCAGTACGGCATGCCGGGCCAGCAACAGCAGCCCAACCCGTACGGCCAGCAGCCGGGTTACGGCCCGCCGATGCCGCCGAAGAAGAAGTCCAGCGCGGCCATCTGGGTCGCCGCTGTGGTCGTCGTCCTGCTCGTCGGTGGCGTGCTGTTCACCGGCTTCGTGTCGCCGGCGTTCTTCAAGAAGAAGATCTTCGACAACACCGCGGTGCAGAGCGGCATCGTCCAGATCCTGAAGGACGAGTACAAGATCTCCGACGTCGGCGCCGCGACCTGCTCCGGTGAGAACGAGGTCAAGCCCAACACCTCGTTCGAGTGCAAGGTGCAGGTCGGCGGCAAGGACAAGAAGGTCAAGATCGTCGTCAAGACCGAGGACGGCGAGTACGAGGTCGGCCAGCCCACCGGCTGATCCTCGCTTTTCGCGTCAGCCTTCCCCTGGGAGTTCCTGGGGGAAGGCTTTCTTTTGCGCTACTTCGTTTTTCCGGCCGGCGAGCCGGAGCCCCGCTGTCCGATCGCGGTGGTGCGGGCCGGCGACGACGGAACCGGGCAGGCGTTCACCCGTGCGCTGCGGTGGGAGCCGTTGTCCGCACGGCCTCGAAGAGGTGGACGAGCGCACCGCGCTGTGGAAGGTCGCCGGCGTGATCGAACGTGTGCGCGGTGCGTGGTCGCATCGCTGGCCCGGTCCGCACTACTTCGCGGTCTTCAACCAGGGCCGGCAGGCGCTCCACCTGGACGACGCGTTGCACGTGGTGCGGGCGAGGGGCGGCCACGACTCGTACCTCTGCGACTCCTTCGGGATCGGCGGTGACTGGCATCCGGCGACCACGTTGCGGGAGTTCGCCATGGCCGACCATCGCGGCGTCAAGATCCCTATCGCCGAGTCCGAGGCGGACCACCTCGTCGAGGTGATCCTCCGGCGCCGCGCGCAGTGGGGCCGGGCGTACTGGACGCTCGGAAACTGAGGTGCGCTCGCCGTCGTGCTGAGTCAGGATCGCGGGCGTGACCGAGATCCGCGTTCTCACCGACGAAGCGCAGTATCGCGCCCACCACGGGCTCTTCCGCCGTGCGATGCACTGGAGTCCGGCCGAGGACGACAAGTGGGAGATCATCCGGCAGACCTACGAGCCCGGCCGGACGCACGCCGCGTTCGAGGGCGACGAGATGGTCGGCTCGACGCAGACCTTCGGTGGTTCCATGGTGGTGCCCGGTGGTGCCGTCGTACCGCACGCTGCCGTGTCGCGCGTGGGGGTTCGTGCGGACTACACGCGCCGTGGCGTGCTGAGCGCTCTCATGCGCGAGCAACTCTCCACGCTGTCGGAACCCGTTGCGACGTTGCGCGCGTCGGAGGGCCGCATCTACGGCCGTTTCGGTTACGGGCTCGCCGGGCGGGTGCGGTTCCTGCGGATCGACGCGCGCAAGGCGGTGATCCCGGGTTCGCCGGTCGGGCGCGTGCGGATGGTGGACCCGGACACCTCGGACAAGCTCCTGCCGGAGTTGCACACCGAGATCGGCCTCGACCGGCCCGGTCAGATCTCCCGCTGGCCCGGCTGGTGGGCGATCCACCAGGAGCGCAAGGGTGCGGCCGAGAACCTGGTCACCGTCGTCCACAGCGGACCGGGCGGCGACGACGGCTTCGTGTCCTACAAGGTGTCCGCGGACAAGGACTTCAAGCACACCATGGAGATCGAGGACTTCGCGTGGGCCAACGCCGACGCGTGGCGCGACCTCTGGATCTACCTGACGCGCCTGGACCTGGTGGACGAGATCCACGTCGACGCGGCGCTCGACGACCCGCTGAACTGGCTCTTCGAGGACCCGCGCGTCGTGTGCACGAAGGACGTCTACGACCAGATCTGGCTGCGGCTGGTGGACGTGCCGCGCATGCTCGCCGCCCGCACCTACGGCGCCGCCGAGCCCGTCGTCATCGAGGTGCGCGACAAGTTGCTGCCCGCCAACGACGGCTGCTACCGCGTGTCGCCGGACGGCGCCGAACGCGCCGAGGGTCCCGCCGACATCACGATCTCCGTCGAACTGCTCGGAGCCGTCTACCTCGGCGACACGAAGTTCTCGGACCTCGCGGCCGCCAAGCGGATCGAGGGCTCGCGGTTCGACGAGGCCGACGCGTTGTTCGCCGTCCCCGTCGCGCCGCTCTGCTCGACGTTCTTCTAGGAGCGCCGCTCCATCGCGTTCACCAGGCGCGGCACCGAACTGCCCAGGCCCCAGCGCTGCGTGAGCTCACGCAGCCGCTCGGGGTCGGCGGGCACGCGCGGCACCTCGTCGGAGCGGTCCAGCACGACCGGGGCGTCCAGCGCCGTGCGGACGACCACCGGTGCCACCGCCAGGTAGTCCTCGGCGGCGATGAGCGCGTTGCGGGCCTTGGTGGTGAGCTTGCGGTCCATCGGGTCGGTCACGGCCTTGAGTACGGCGTCGAGCGAGCCGAACTCGGTGATGAGCTTCGCCGCGGTCTTCTCGCCGATGCCCGCGACGCCCGGCAGGCCGTCGGACGGGTCGCCGCGCAGCACGGACATGTCGGCGTACGCGGAACCCGCGTTCTCGACGGGCAGCGAGTACTTGGTGGCCAGTTCCTCCGGGCCGAGGACCTCGGCCTTGTTCCAGCCGCGGCCGACGTAGACGACGTGCACGGGCGTGGGTTCGAAGCGCACGACCTGGAACATGTCGCGGTCGCCCGTCACCACCTCGACGCGTGACTTCTTCTCGTGGTGGGCGAGCGCGCCGATCACGTCGTCGGCCTCGTACCCGGCCGCCTCGCCGGTGCAGATGCCGGCGGCGTCGAGCACGTCGAGGATGATCGGGATTTGTGGTGTCAGCGTGTCCGGGACCTCCTCGGACCCGTCCGCGGCGTCCTCGGCGACGCGGTGCGCCTTGTAGGACGGCAGCGCCTTGACCCGGAACTCGGGCCGCCAGTCGGCGTCGAGGCAGGCGACCAGCCGGGCCGCGCCGCGTTCGGTGATGACGCGGGCGATCGTGTCGACGAACCCGCGCACGGCGTTCACCGGCGTGCCGTCGGGCGCCGTCATCGAGTCCGGCAGCGCGTAGTACGACCGGAAGTAGAGGCTCGCGGAGTCGAGCAGCACCAGGGGAGAGCTCACGAATGGACAAACTACTCGTGCGTGGACCTCTGACGCTTGCCGGACGCGTCGTGGGCGTCGCTAGGTGTCCCACCGAGTGCCGAAGGCGTGCGGCGAGCATCGCGGTCCACGCACTAGGATTTCGACCATGGCAACGATCACCGGGCCCATCGACGTGTCCGCGCTGCGTGCGCGGCTTGACCGCGCGACCGCCGCCGCCGAGCAGGCGGGCGTCGACGCCCTCCTCATCTCGCCCGGTTCGGACCTGCGGTACCTGATCGGTGCCGGTGGCGACTCGTTCGAGCGCCTCACCTGCCTCGCGCTGCCCGTGGGCGGCACGCCGACGCTGGTCGTGCCGAAGCTGGAGCAGCCGGGCTACGCGGCCATCCCCACGGACGAGCTCGGAGTCGAGGTCGTCACGTGGGTCGACGGCGAGGACCCGTACGCGCTGGTCAAGGCCGCGCTCAAGGGCAGCAGGACGGCTGTGGCGGACATGATGCCCGCGCTGCACACCATCAAGCTCGGCCACGCGATCGGCGGCGAGCAGTCGCTGGCCGGGCCGATCATCCGCGAGCTGCGCATGCGCAAGGACACCGCCGAGATCGACGCCCTGCGCAAGGCCGGACAAGCGATCGACCGCGTGCACGCGCGCATGGGCGAGTTCCTGCGTGTTGGCCGCACCGAGCGTGAGGTCGCCAAGGACATCGCCGCCGCGATCGTCGAGGAAGGCCACACGGTCGCCGACTTCGTGATCGTCGGCTCCGGGCCCAACGGCGCGTCCCCGCACCACCGCGACTCCGACCGCGTGGTGCAGGCGGGCGAGGTCGTCGTCATCGACATCGGCGGGCCGGTCGCCGAGGGCTACAACTCCGACTCGACCCGCACCTACGTGATGGGCGAGCCCACTTACGACGACGTCCGGGACACCTACGCGGTGCTCCAGGCGGCGCAGCAGGCGGCGGTGGAAGCCGTGAAGCCTGGCGTGACCTGTGAGGAGATCGACGCCGTCGCCCGCAAGGTCATCACCGACGCGGGCTTCGGCGAGTACTTCGTGCACCGCACCGGCCACGGCATCGGCCTGGACGTGCACGAGGAGCCCTACATCGTCAGCGGCAACTCCCTGCCGCTCGAAGCGGGCATGGCCTTCAGCGTGGAGCCCGGCATCTACCTGCCCGGCCGCTGGGGCGCGCGCATCGAGGACATCGTGGTCGCCACCCCGGACGGCGTCGAGTCCTTCAACAACCGACCTCACGACCTGGTGGTGCTTTGACCCTCGAGCAGATCGACAGAGCGATACTGAAGGAACTCGCCTCGGACGGCCGGTGCAGCTTCACCGACCTCGCCGAGCGCGTGGGCCTGTCCGTGTCGGCCGTGCACCAACGCGTGAAGCGCCTCGAACAGCGCGGCATCGTGAAGGGCTACGCGGCCCGGCTGGACGGCGCCGAGATCGGCCTGCCGATGTCCGCGTTCATCTCGCTGTTCCCGATCAACCCGGCCGAGCCGGACGACTACCCGAAGCGCCTTGAGCACCTCACGGAGATCGAGGCCTGCTACTCGGTGGCGGGTGACGCCTCGTACGTCCTCCGTGTCCGCGTCGGCTCGCCGGTCGCGCTGGAGGAGCTCCTGCAGAAGATCCGGGAGTCGGCGAACGTCTCGACGCGGACGACGGTCGTGCTGTCCACGCCTTACGAGGACAGGCCGCCGGCCGTCTGAACCTGCCCGTCGGCCAGCAGCAGCACACGGTCGGCGACGGCGTGCACGGCGTCGTGGTGCGTGGCGATCAGCACCGCGGCGCCTTCGTCGGCGACCCGCCGCAGCAGGCCCACGGCCGCCACGGCGCTCACGGCGTCCAGGTGCGCGGTGGGTTCGTCCGCGAGCAACGCCGACGGCCGCGCCACGACCGCGCGGGCCAGCGCCGCCCGTTGCTGCTGCCCGAACGACACCTGCCCCGGATACCGGGCTCCCAGCCCGGAGATCCCCAGCTCCGCGAGCAGTTCGGACACCCCGGCCACCTCGCGTCCCGCCAGCCGCAACGGCAGCGCGACGTTCTCCTCCAGCGTGAGCTCGGAGGCCAGCCCGAGCGACTGCGGCAGAACGGCACAGGCGGACCACGAGGCCAGCCCGGGCGACACCGAGCCGCTGTCCGGGAAGTCGAACCCGCACAACAGGGACAGCAACGCGGTCTTCCCGGACCCGGACGGCCCGCTCAGGGTGACCAGCTCACCGGCCCCGACGGCCAGATCCACCCCGCGCAGCACGGACACACCGCCAAAGGCCCGGTGCACCCCGTCCGCCCGGATCATGACGCGGCCAGCGGGATGCACAGGTCCGCCAGCGACACGAGCCGCGGGTCGTGCGACGCCACCACAGCGGGCACAGGCAAGGACTCCAACGTCTCCAGCACGAGATCGGCGGACCGCACGTCGAGCTGCGAGGTCGGTTCGTCGGCGATCACGACGGACGCGCCGCGGGCCAGCGCGCACCCGAACGCCAGACGTTGTTGCTGCCCACCGGACAGCGCGCCGATCCGCCAGGTCGCCGACCCGCCCAGCCCGAGCCGATCGAGCAGCGAATGATCCGCGGCACCGGCCGCGCGGAGGTTCTCGCCGACGGTCAGGTGCGAGATCAGGTTGTCGGCCGGGTTCTGGAAGACCACGGCGATCTCCTTGCGCCGCAACGCCCGCAGCTCCGCCCACGACAGGGACGAGGTCGCCACGTCGTGCACGAACACCTCGCCCAGGGACGGGCGTTCGATCAGCGAGAGCACGCGCAGCAGGGTCGACTTGCCGGATCCGGAAGGGCCGGACAGGACGGTGAGGCCGGGCGCGATCGACAACGACATGTCCGCGACGGCGCGCACGGAACCGTAGGACACTCCTACGCCACAAGCGCGAATCACCTGAGCAGTTCTCCCATCCGTGCGGTTCTCACACCGCGCAACGCGAGCCAGGCCGCCACGACGACCACCAGAGCGCCGCACGTCACCATCGACACCAGCAACGGCAGCAGGTCCGGCAGCATCGGGGCCGGGTTCAGCCACGGCGCGGGATCCAGCCGCGGTACGGCCGCTCCCGCGCTCAGGAACGAGGCCACCGAGCCTATCCCGAGTGCCAGCGACGCCAGTGCGCCCACTTCCAGGAGATGGCTCGACCACAGCACGGCCGGGCGCATGCCCATGCGGGTCGACAGCGCGCCCGAGACGGCGTTCTGGCGGCGGCGGACCTCGACGGCCAGCAGCAGCGCCACGGCGGCGACCACGGCCAGGACCACGCCGATCGCCGCCACGAAGCCGAAGGTCCACTCGACGGTCAGGAACGGCAACCCGTCCAGCACACGGGCGCGGTCGGCGACGTTCGTGTAGTGGATTCCTTCGGCCTGCAGCGCGGAAGTCAAGGCGGACAACGGAAGCGACGACCACAGGTGCCACGAGCCGACCTGTTCGGCGGCGGGCACCGAGTCACGGGCCACCACGTAGCCGCGCGTGCCGAGCTTCGGGAACGACGGCAGCGACGCGACGGGCTTGAGCAACGGCAGGCCGGGGACCTGGATCTCCTGGTTCGCCGAACGGCCGATGCGCACGGCGGGCGCGGTCTCGCCTTCCCGCCGCAGCCCCGAGAGCAGCGAACGCACCGAGGCGGCGTCGTCCAGCACCGCGGCGTCGGTGAACGTCGCGGGGTCCACGACCAGCGCACCCGTGCTCACGCCGACGAGAGTGGTGTTGCCCCGCAACGAGGACGGCAGCGCAACCCGGCCGAGCGCGACGTCCTGCGACACCTGGACCGTGCTGTTGGCACCGACGAACACGCCCGACTTCGAGTCCAGCGCCGACTGCTGCGCGCCCGCCACCGCGCTGCCGACGGCGATGGTGCCGACCGCCAGCACACCGACGAGCAGCACGCCGGTCACGGGGCCGGAGGCCGCTGCCAGGCGGCGCACGGCGAGTTGGGCGGCCGGGACCCGCCACCACCGCACGTGGTGCGACCAGACCAGCGACCACCGCAGCAGCCGGGTCGCGAGCAACGCCGCCGCCAGCACCACGAGCAGCGGGAACGCCAGCGCGGCCACGTCGACGCGCGGCAGCGAACCCGGCTTCAACGCCGTGCCCAACCCGTTGTGGGACAGGCGAACCCATGCCGGCACGGCCAGTCCGGCGACGACCAGTTCCCACGGCACCAGCGCGAGCCGCCGCGTCCGGGTCTGCGCCTGGAACGTCCGGTGCGCCCGCCAGGCCGCCACCAGCACGGTCACCGCCAGGCTCAGCACCACCACGGCCAGCACGAACCCCAGCGCCACCCAGAGCGTTCCGGAAGCCGGCACGACCCCTGGCGCGTACAACGGCAACAGCAGCCGCGCGGCCACCAGCCCGAGCAGACCGCCCAGGACCAGCGGCGACCCCAGCTCCAGCACACCGCGCAAGCCCAGGGACAACGGGCTCGCCCCACGCACCCACAGCAGCCGCAACTCGGAATGCCTGCGTTGCGCCCATTGCACGGTCACGGTGCCCACGCCCGCCAGCCCGACCAGCACGCTGATGATCACCAGCGGGAGCAGCGCGGACGAGACGTTGCGCTCCGCGGTCCGTGCCGCCGTGATCGCACCGGACAGCAGATCGGTTCGCGTCAACGGCAGCCCGAGCGCCGCCAGCCGCGCGTTACCGTTGTCCCGCAACGCCTCCGCCTCGGCGAGCGTCGCCGGAGCCTCGGTGGGGAAACGCAGCGACACGGTGGCGCCCGACGCGAACTCCGGCGGCAGCAGGGCGAGGTCGGAAGCGGAGGCCACCCAGATCACCGACGTGCTGGCGCCGTCACCGCCCAACGGGTTCGGCACCACGGTCTTGGCCTCGGAGCACCACCACCCGGACACGGGTTGCGTGAGGTCGGCGTAGATCGCGGTCACCACGAGCGACGAGCCGGTCAGCCGGTCGCCGATCTTCACGCGGGCGGCCGTGGCGATCGTCTGCGGCACCCACAACCCGGTGCCACCGCCCTGCACCACGGTCAGGTGCGACAACGCGTCCGGCCGGTAGCCGAACCGGCCGTAGGTCGCGAGGCCGTTGAAATCAGGCCGGTCGATCCGCGTGTAGGCGGCGCCGAGATCGCTACGCGCCGCCATCGAGACGGCGGCCGGCAACGCGAGCCCGTCCCCGTCCAGCGACGGGTGCACGGAATGCGGGCACATCCGTCCCTGCTGATAGGCCAGAGCGGCACTGCCCGCAGCGGAGGAGTGCAGTGCGGCCGCGGCCACCACGAAGCCCAGCAGCAACGTCGTCGCGATGCTCACCAGCAACGTGAGCGGACTCGACAGCGCGGCCCTGGGCGCGGCTCTCCACGGCAACTGCACCTGCGCACGCTAACCGGCGACTCCGGAATTTGGGAGGCTTTCGACGGTAACGGAACGCATGACCCCGAACCGGGCTCCGAACGGGTCGACGAGCACCGCGATCCGGCCGACCCCGTCCAGGTCGCAGGGTGCGAGGAGCACCGGTGCGGAGGCCGCGGCCTGATCCACATCGGCCACCTCGAAGTACGGCAGCCAGAAGGCTTGGGTGTCCGCGACGATCGCGCCGAACATCCGGCCCGCACCCGTGCCCGCCGGCCGCAGGAACTGGCCAGGCGCCCCGGGAATCAGCTCGATCTCCCACGAGAACAGCGACCGGTAGAAGGAGGCCGACGCGCTGGGCGCGGGGGAGTGGAGTTCGAGCCACGTCAGCGATCCCGGGATCGACACCGCGCCGATCCCGGGGCGTTCTCCCGCCTGCCACACGCCGAACTCACCGCCGTGCGGATCGGTCAGCCGGACGTCGGCCGCCGGTTCCGCGCCGGACGCGGCGAAGTGGACGGTCCACGAACCGGACTGCGAGGGCACCTGTCCGGCCACCGTCCGGCCGGCGTGGGTGAACACGCCGGTGCCCGGGGTCTCGAGCGGCTGGTACCCCCAGCCGAGCACGCGCCCGTAGAACTCCGCCGCGGCGGCCTCGTCGGACGTGCCCAGATCGATCCAGGCAGGCGCTCCGGGCACGAAGTCGGTAGTGATCATCTACGCCCACCTCCAGCGGATACCTACCCAGTTCACCGACACATCAGTCTCGAAGTGGTGCACGGAGTTCGTGTGGTCCAGTTCCAGGTCGATCGTCCGGTGCGGTTCAGGTTCCTCCCAGTCCTGGAGGTAGACGTGCGGGTCGACGGGTGGCGCGGCCGGGTCGAAGTGCACCTCGATCAGGCTCTGCGCGAGGAAGCACCGCACGCCGTGCGCGTACTCGATGCTGTCCAGCTGTGTCGGGTCGTGCGCGACGAACTCGAAGACCCAGGTCTCGCCTTCCAGCAACGGCTTGTCGAACAGCAGCTCGTCGACGACCACGTGCGCGGTCTCGTCGCGGGTGGACCGGCCGAGACGGCAGTTGCGCACCGGTTCCTGGCGCAGCCCCGCCGTCTCCACCGAGTCGTCGCAGAAGTAGTGCGCGTAGAAGCGGTCGACGCCGTCGCGGCGGGCCCGGACGACCATCCGCACGTCGACGCGGGACGCGTGCCGGGCGGCGTCCACGAACACCCTGTCGTGCCGGGAGAGGATCTCCAGGTCGTTGGCGTTGAAGCCGGGCATCATGCCGGGCACGACGTCCGGCCAGCCGCTCGGGCCGGTGTGCTCCAGCAGGGTCCGCAGCGCGCGGGGCGGCACCTCCAGCAGCTCTTCCAGCACCGACACCGCCCTGAGCGACTTCGGGGAGATCGGCCGCACCCGGCCCTGCTGCCAGTCGCTCAGCGTCGACAACGCCACCGCCACGTCGTGTTGCGCGAGGCGGAGCCGGAGCCGTTCCAGCGTCAGGCCACGCCGGCGGATGGCCGCGCGCAGCGCCGAGTGGAACGGTCCGATGCGCAGCAACGCTTCCAGGCTGGGTGAAGTTGTCACGCGCATGACTGTAGTGACTACAACGCGAATCCCTCAGGAAACGGATCGGTCTCGTCCAGAAGATACTGACCCATGCCGGTGATCCACGCGCGTCCGGCCACTGTGGGCACGACGGCCGTGCGATCGCCGAGCGGGACCTCTTCGAGCAGCCGGCCGATGAACCTCGTCCCGATGAACGACTCGTTCACGAAGTCCTCACCGATGCCGAGCTCACCGCGGGCGTGCAGCTGGGCCATCCGGGCGCAAGTGCCTGTGCCGCAGGGTGATCGGTCGAACCAGCCGGGGTGGATCGCCATCGCGTTGCGCGAGTGGGCGCCGTCCTGGCCGGGCGCGGTGAACTGGACGTGCTTGCAGCCGCTGATCGCCGCGTCGACGGGGTGCACCGGCCGGTTCACCGAGTTGATTTCGTCCATGATGGACAGACCAGCCGCTAGAATTCGTTCCTTTTCCACGCGATCGAACGGGATGCCGAGGTCCGCGAGGGGCACGATCGCGTAGAAGTTGCCGCCGTAAGCCATGTCGTAGCGCACTTCGCCGAGTCCGGGCACGGTGACGACGGCGTCCAGTTCGTGTGCGTACGCCGGGACGTTCCGGATCGTCACGAGCTTCGTGCGGGTGTCGTAGTCGGCCAGCACCAGCCCGGCCGGGGTGTCCAGGCGCACGGTCGTGACAGGTTCTGTCAACTCGACCATGCCGGTCTCGACCAGCACCGTCGCGACGCCGATCGTGCCGTGCCCGCACATCGGCAGCAGGCCGGAGACCTCGATGAACAGCACGCCCCAGTCCGCGTCCTGACGGGTCGGCGGCTGCAGGATCGCGCCGCTCATGGCCGCGTGCCCGCGCGGCTCGTTGACCAGCAGCCTGCGGATGTGGTCGTGGTTCTTGATGAAGTTCAGGCGCTTCTCGGCCATGGTCTCGCCGGGGATCACCCCGACCCCGCCCGTGATCACGCGCGTCGGCATGCCCTCGGTGTGCGAGTCGACGGCGCTGAAGTACTTGGCGAACCTCATGAGGTGGCCAGTTTCATGTCCGCGTCGACCTGGGCGAGCTGCTCGGGGCTCAGCGGGCCGCGCGGCGGACGGCACGGACCGCCGTAGCGGCCGACGAAGTCCATGGAGCGCTTGATGGCCTGCACGAACTCGGTGCGCGAGTCCCAGCGGAACGCCGGCACGAGCTTCTCGTACAACGCCCGAGCCTCGTCGAGCTTGCCCTCCAGAGCCAGGTCGAACAGCTGCCTGCTCTCGGCCGGGAACACGTTGGGGTAGCCCGCGAACCAGCCGGTCGCGCCCATCAGCAGGCTCTCCAGCACGACGTCGTCGGCGCCCGCCACGACGGTGAGGTGCGGGGCGGCCGCGCGGATCTCCAGCACGCGCCGGACGTCGCCGGAGAACTCCTTGACCGCCACGACGTTCTCGATCTGACCCAGTTCGGCGAGCAGGTCGGGCGTCAGGTCGACCTTGGTGTCGATCGGGTTGTTGTAGACCATGATCGGCAGCCCGGCCTTCGCGACCTCGCGGAAGTGGTGCACGACCTCGCCGCGGTTGGCCCGGTACATCGTCGGGGGCAGGCACAGCACGCCGTCCGCGCCGTCCTCGGCCGCCAGTTCGGCCCAGTGACGAGCCTGGTGCGCGCCTACGCCGTGCACGCCGATGACCGCGATTCCCCGGCCCTTGACCGCCGCGATGGCGGTCTGGGCGACCTCGCGGCGTTCCGCGTCGGTCAGCGACGAGTACTCGCCCAGCGAGCCGTTCGGGCCGACGCCGCGGCAGCCGTTCTCGACGACCCACCGGCAGTGCTCGGCGAACCTGTCGAGGTCCGGGCGCAGTCCGGCCGGCGCGGCGGGATCCTCCGCGTAGGGGAGTGCGGTGGCGACGATGACGCCGTCGAGGCGTTCGGTCATGACTTGTTCTCCTCCGGGAGTGCGGCGAGTTCGCCGAGGGGGATCGGGACCGCGATCACGCGGCGTTGTCCGTCGAACGGGACGCCGGTCAGTTCGGCGGCGTTGCGGGCGCAGATACGGCCCTGGCAGCGGCCCATCGCGACGCGGCTGGTGAGCTTGAGTTCGCGCATGCTGGTCGCGTCGGTCAGGTCCTCGAGCCTGACCTTCTCGCAGCGGCACACGGTGGTGTCCGGGGCCGGCCACGTCCGCCAGCCCGGTTGCACGGCGTGTGCCCTGGCCAGGGCCTGGGCGAACAGGCGGCCCTTGCGCACGGCCTCCACGGCAGTCCGCGGTGGTTCCTGCCCGGCCGCGGCGGCTCCGGCGATGACGCCTTCGGCTTCGGCGAGGTCGGCGCCGCCGATGCCGGTGACCTCGCCGGCCGCGTAGACGTGCTCGACCGACGTCCGCTGGTGGTCGTCGACGTCGTAGAAGTCGTCGGTGCGGCTCGCGTTCGGCAGGAGATCGGTGCGGGGCAGGAAGCCGTAGCCGACGCAGACGAGATCGGCCTGCACGGTGCGGTGGCTGACCGGCCGCCACTGGCTGTCGAGCTTCGCGACGGTCACGCGGTCGCCGTGCTTGGCGATCACGGCCGTGCGG
This sequence comes from Lentzea sp. NPDC102401, assembly GCF_044765805.1. Classification (NCBI taxonomy): domain Bacteria; kingdom Bacillati; phylum Actinomycetota; class Actinomycetes; order Pseudonocardiales; family Pseudonocardiaceae; genus Lentzea; species Lentzea sp. NPDC102401. The sequence goes on from NZ_JBIWKS010000002.1 coordinate 874,138, forward strand.
GTCTCCAGTCGTGGCAGCACTTTCCGGTAGCTCGCGAGCTCGCCGATCTTGTGCCGGTTCGCGGTGATCGCCCTGGTCTCGCGGAGCCATCGGGCGGGGGAGGACGCCTCGTAGACGCCGACGAGCGTGGCACCGAGGTCCTGCAACGCCGTCGCGACCGGCAGCAGGAACGGGCCGGTGCCCGTGACGATCACGCGTTCGGCCAGCGTGACGCCCTGCTTCGCGAGGGCCTGGGCGGCGCCCGCGGTGATGACGCCGGGGCCGTCCCAGCCCGGGAAGGGCAGCGGCCGGTCGTAGGCGCCGGTGGCGACGACCAGCGCGTCGAAGTGCAGTTGTGCCGGTCCGCGCAGGTGGAGCGTGTTCCCCTCCACCAGCCAGGCCTCGGTGTTCTTGAGGTGCGTGACCCCGGCGTGGCCGAACTTGGTCCTGCCGCGCAGGTACTGGCCGCCGGCCTCCGGTTCCGAGTCGACCATCACGACCTCGGCGCCCGCGTCGGCGGCGGTTCTGGCGGCGGCCATCCCGGCCGGTCCCGCTCCCACGACCACGACCCTCATGACGTCGTCCTGATCACGTCGCCGTCGCGCAGCGGGTGGCGGCACGCGCGGACCTCGGGCACGCCGTTGATCTCCGCGACGCAGCCGAAGCACACGCCGATGCCGCAGAAGAACCTGCCGGGCAACAACTCCGCGACGTGCGCGACCTCGCGCTCCAGGCCGTTGAACGTCACCTTCACCTCATCACCTCCGGCCGGTCCACGCGGAACGGGTGGGGATCGACCAGCGGGGACTCGCCGGTGAGCAGTTGCGCGAGCAGACGCCCGGTCGCCGGGGCGAGTCCGACGCCCGCGCCCTCGTGACCGGTGGCGTGCCACAGGCCGGGCGTGCGGGGGTCCTCGCCGATGATCGGCAGATGGTCCGGGGCGTACGGGCGGAAACCGCCGTACGCGCGCATGACCGGGACGTTCGTCAGCATCGGGAAGAGCGCGATCGCCTTGAGCGCCAGCGCTTTCAGCACCCTGCTCTCGATCGTGTCGTCGAAGCCCTTGCGCTGGCGGCTCGACCCGATCAGCACCGTGCCGGCCTGGGTCGACTCGACCACGCCGGACGTCTGCAGGTCCGCGTCGCCGCTCGCGACCGCGCCGACGTAGTCCGCGTCGTAGACCTTGTGCCGGATCGTGCCGGGGATCGGGGTGGTCACGAGCACCACGCCGCGCCGGGGCAGCACGTTGACGCCGAAGTTCCGCGCCCACGGGCCGGTGGCGTTCACGACCGCGCCGCAGCTGATCACGCCGTCCGGGGTGGTGACGCTGCGGCCGTCCGTTGTGGACACCTCGGCGCGTCTGACCTCGATGCCGCGCAGCAGGGTCCGGGTGGCCTTGACGGGGTTGAGCTGCGCGTCCTGGAGGTAGTGGACGGCGGCGGTGATCTCCGGGTTGAGGTGGGGCTCGTGGGTCAGCGCGTCGGCGGTGGTGATCTCGCAGGCGTCGATGCCCGCGGCCCGTTGCTGCGCGGCGAAGGCCTGGAGCGGGACGACGGCCTCGGGCGTCGTGGCGACGACCAGTCCGCCCTTTTCCTCCCATTCGGCGTCTTCCGCCAACTCCGGCCACAGGTCGCGACTCGCCCGGGCCAGGTCGAGTTCGGGGCCGGGCTCCTTGTCGCTGACCAGGACGTTGCCCTCACCGGCCGCGCTGGTGCCCGACGCCGGTCCGTGCCGGTCGACGACGACAACGCGGAGCCCGCGCGCTCGCAGGGCCTGCGCGCACGCCGCCCCGATGATGCCCGCGCCCATGACCACGACGTCCGGCTGCATCGCCACCTCCGTTCAATAGAATGAACGTTAGTGCTTCGGGTACTCCAGCACCAGTACCGAGCTGACCTCACCGCCGACGGTCTCGTACGAATGCGGCATCGAGCCGGGGAAGCAGACGTAGTCGCCGGGTCCCAGTTCGTACGGTTCGTCCGCGGGCCCCACGCGCAGCTGACCGCTCGTGACCAGCACGTGTTCCTTGCCGGGGTGTCCTTCGCTGGTCTGCGTGGCGCCGGGCCTGATCCGCTGGTCGTAGATCTCCAGCACGGTGTCCCCGATGTCCATCCGCCGCATCAGCCGCAGGTCGACGGCGTTGCTGCTGAGCACCTCGACGTCGCGGGCGCGCACCAGCACGACCTCCGGCGGCGTCCGCGCGGTCACCAACTCCGACACCGGCACGTCCAGAGCGTTCGACAAACTGAACACTGTCTCGATCGTCGGGTTGCCCGCGCCGCTCTCCAGCTGCGACAGCGTGCCCTTGGCGATGGACGACCGCCGCGCGAGCTCCGACAGCGACAGCCCGCGCTGCTCCCGGAACGCCCTGATGTTGGCGCCAAGCACCTGACCCGCACTCATAGCCACTGATCGTTGCATAGGCTTGCGCCCATGACTGCGTACACGGAGGCGGAGGGGCAGACCCTCCGCACGGCCGTTTTCGGTGCCATGGTGCTGGTGTCCACTGCGGACCCCGGCTCGGTCGACGAGGAGAGCCAGGCGGGCGTCAGGGCCATCACCCTGCTCACGGACGACCTGCGCGCCATCATCGCCGCCGCGCCGCCCTCGCTGCCGAAGGGCTCCGCGTCCGATGTGGAGTCCGGTGTCCTGGCCGCGCTGCGGGACTCCGTGGCGATCATCAACGCCCACGAACCGCGCGACGTCGCGATCTTCCGCGCCGCCGTGTCGGAGATGTGCCGCTCGGTGGCGGGCGCCGACGGCGAGGTGGCCGCGGCGGAACGGGCGATGGTCACCAAGGTCGTCGAAGCGCTGAGCTGACGGCGTTCCGCCTGGCTCAGGTCGCGCTGGGCCGCGACGCGAGCCAGGCGGCGTGCTCCTTGCCGATCACGGCCTCGGTCTCGGCGACCACGGCGGCCCAGTCGCTCTCCCGCACGTGGGGGAGCCGGTGGTCGATGTCCGCGAGCTCGCCGGCCGCGGCCGCGTAGGTGACCCTGAGGTTCTCGTACTGCCGCAGGCCGATCCAGGCCGCGCCGCCCGCGACGGCCGCGGCCATCACGCCGGACAGGTCGACGTCCCAGACGCCGTTGATGCGCAGGATGGCGAAGACGATCGCGACGAGCTCGCCGACGATCATCAGGACGCGGAACACGTTCGCGCGGGTCTCGTTCATCGCCGCCCGGTCGCGGTACCACCGCACCTGCGGCTGGACGCGGGCCTCGCGGTAGGCGGTCCTGCGCTCGTCGAACGGCGCGGCGCGCAGCTCGGTCATGACCTGCTCGCCGGTGTCGTTCGCGCTGGTGAGCATGACCTCCCTGCGGTGTTCCCGCACCGCGTCGGCGATGGCGAGGTCCAGTTCCCTGCGCGGCTCCCGGGAGATCGCGTGGAACGGGTCGCCCGCCACGGCGTAGCGCCAGGCAAGCGACTTCACGCGTTCGGCGACGGTCCGGCCCGCGTTCCACTTCAGCTCCGGATGCATCACCCACAGCAGGAGCTCGCCGAACAGCGCGATGAGGAACCCGCCCAGCGCCACCCACGCCCAGACGTCGACGCCGCCGCCGATCTGCCACTTGAACGCACCGCCGACGGCCGCGACCACCGCGCCGATCAGCCGCACCCGGCTGAACAGCAGGGTGAGCCGCTGTCCGAGCCGGGAGACCGCCTCCGCGTCGTGGTAGAAGCCGGGCAGGTGCTCGTCGTTCATCCAGTTCCGTCCCCGGTGACCGAAGTTGATCGTGCGCAGCCAAACGCCTGATTATCACGGCAGCGCCTGACAATGCGCCTGATCCTGGATTGCTCCGATGAGTAGTCGGTTTCCGATGCGCTTCGCCCCTTGACCCCGGTGCTTCCGGTTGCAATCATCGGATCTTCTCGCCGCCGCCCCGGACGAGAAGGCGATGGTCATGGGACTACGTCGTTGGTGCGTGGCTGTGGTGGCCGCGTTGCTCGCAGGCCTGCTCACCCCAGGCGCCGCTCACGCCGAGGTGCAGCACCCGAGACAGGAGTGGCTGAGGCAGTCGACCGCCGGCCTGTTCCTGCACTGGGGCATGTTCACCGCCCCGAAGCACCTGAACTGCGCCGAGTGGGAGCGCGACGTCACCGGCGGCGGGTGGACCCCCGACTACTGGATCGACGAGGCCCGCAAGCTCGGCGCCTCCTACGTCGTGCTGGCGACGTTCCACTCGCGGCTGGGCTACGCGAGGCCGTGGCCGTCGAAGATCCCCGGCAGCTGCGCGACCGAACGGGACCTGCTCGGTGAGCTCGTCCGGGCGGGCAAGGCCAAGGGCGTCAAGGTCGTCCTCTACATGACCGACGACCCGCAGTGGCACAGCGAGCAGGGTGTGCAGATGCTCGACTCGGCCGCGTATTCGGCTCATCGCGGCGAGCAGGTCGACCTGACCACGCGTGAAGGCTTCGGCAAGTACAGCTACGACCTGTTCTTCGAGGTGATGAAGAACTACGACGACCTCGCCGGCTTCTGGATCGACAACGACAACGAGTACTGGGAGCGCAACAAGCTCTACGAGCAGATCCGGCAGCTGCGGCCCACCTGGTTGCTGAGCAACAACAACGAGGACACGCCGATCATGGACACGGTCTCGAACGAGCAGAAGACCGGCATGTTCCCGTCCTACGACTACCCGGCGGCGACGTTCACGCCGATGCCCCGCCTGTCCGAGGCCTGCTACAAGCTCCCCACCACGGGCGACTGGTGGTACGACGGCGGAAACCACGCCGTCGACACGCGCCTGAACACCGGCCGCTACATCACCAACGCGGGCTCGTCGATCAAGTCGCTGATGGCCGAGACGCCGATGGTGAACGGCAGGATGCCCGCGCAACAGGAGACCTACAACAACTTCATGGCCTCGTGGGTGCCGCCGATCCGCGAGTCGATCCAGGGCGTCGAGGGCGCCGGGTACATGTACGGCGGCATGCAGCCCGGGTTCTGGAACGACGGCGCGCACGGCGTGATCACCATCAACCCCCGTACCGGCAAGCAGTACGTCCATGTCGTCACCCGGCCGCGCGCCGACTTCGTTCGCCTGCGGGACAACGGATACCGGGTCACTTCTGTTCGTGATCTGCGCACCGGTGAACGGATGCGGTTCTCGCAGTCGGCCGGGCATCTGACGATCCAGGGGATTGCCCGGTGGGACGAGTACGACACGGTGTTCGCCGTGGAGACCGCTGGGCAGCAAGGCTTCTACACCGGAGTGAAGGCTTCGGCGACGTCCTCCTCGAACGGTTTCCCGGCTTCTCATCTGACGGATGGCAGCTATGAGACGTACTGGGACGCGGGTGCCGCGCAGCCTGTCTCGATCTCCTTGGATCTCGGGCGCCGTCGTGCGGCCGCGTTCCTCGCGATCAACCAGCGCGAGTCCTCGCCGACGCACGCCCGCGTGTCGTTCGGGCGGCCGGAGGATTCCTCACGCATCAAGGACTATCAGCTAACGGCGTCTGTCGACGGCCGCAGCTGGTGGCATGTGCGCAGCGGGGCGTTGCCTTCGGCGCGCGGGACGCAGTTCATCGACATCGGCTCGCAGGAGGCCCGGTTCCTGAAGCTGACCGTGCTGAACACCTGGGGCGGGCCGCAGGCTCCCGTTTACTTCAAGCAGCTGAGGATCGACGAGATCCGGGTCGGCCACAGCTATCCACGTGGTGTCGGTGGTGGTGTGCTGGAAGCCGAGGACGCGTCGCGGTCGGGTTCGGTGCGCGGCGAGTCCTGCGCGGCCTGCTCCGGCACGCGGCAGGTGACCGGGTTCGGGAGCGAGCGCGACACCGTGACGTTCCGCGATGTTTCCGTTGGTACGGCTGGTACTTACAGCCTGCGGCTCGACCTGACGTCCGCCGAGCCCTCGGTCGTCTCGGTCTCCGTGAACGGCGCGGCACCGGTTTCCGTCGCGGTGCCGCGTGATCGGGCGGACGTGCCGGACCCGACGTCGGTGGCGGTGCCGTTGAACGCGGGCCGCAACACGGTGAAGGTGTCCGGCACCGGCAAGCTCGGCCTGGACCGGATCTCGGTGGGCGGACTGCCACCGTCGACCTACACGCCGAAGACGACCCTGACCGTGGAACCCCATGGCGTGCAATGGGTTGCGCCCGGCCAGCAGTCCGTGAAGATCACCGCACGACTGCGGCTCGACGCCGACGACCAGATCGACAACGTGTCCCTCGCGCCGGTTCTCCCTGCGGGCTGGACGCTGACCGGTGCGCCGGCCACGCGTGCGTCGATGCGCCTGGCCGGTCTGCTCGAAGGCACCTGGACCGCGACCTCGCCCGCCGGCGCCGACGCGGGTTCGGTGAGCATTCCGGTCGCTGCCTCGTTCCAGCTGCTCGGCTCCGACCGCAAGGTCTCGGGCACGGTGCCGGTGCGCACCAGGCCCGCCGACCGCGTGTTCGTGCGGGAGGCCGAGGACTCGGCGAACCAGTTCGGCAGCACCGGACTGACGGGCTGCGGGCCGTGCTCGGGCGCGGAGAAGGTGCGCAACATCGGCGGCAGCGCGGACGCGTCGGTCACCTTCCCGAACGTGACGGTGCCGGAAACGCGCTCCTACAAGCTGTTCATCCAGTTCACGGTGAACGGCCCGCGGTCGTACTTCGTCTCCGTCAACGGCGGCGCGCCGGTCGAGGTGAAGCTCGACGGGGTCGGCAACAACACGCCTTACGTGGCCGAGATTCCGGTGACGCTGAACGCCGGCGCCAACACCATCAGATTCGGCAACGACAGCGCGGGTGCCCCCGATCTGGACCAGATCGCGCTCGCCTGACCAGGCTGAAAGGCGCCCTGCCTCGGCGGGGTGCCTTTCTCAGCGACCGGCGCGCATCATGGAGTGATGCTGGATGCACTGCGGCGGCAGCTGAGCGAGCGACTCTTCGAGAAGGTCGCGGGTCCGGAGCGGGCGAAACACGCACGCCGGATTCACGACTCGCCGGGGCCGCGCCTGTTCGCCGACGACCGGCCGATCCGGCACGTGCACGCTGACCACGCCATGTTCATCGGCGGGCTGCGGGCGTTGCTGCTGCAGTCGTTGCACCCGCTGGCGATGGCGGCGGTCGCGCAGCACTCCGACTACCTCACCGACCCGTGGGGCCGGTTGCAGCGCACGAGTCTCTTCGTCGGCGTCACCACGTACGGCACGACCCAGGACGCGCTCAAGGCCGTCGAACGGCTCGGGCGCGTGCATCGGCACATCCACGGCACCGCGCCGGACGGCCGGCGGTACCGCGCCGACGACCCGCACCTGCTGGGCTGGGTGCACGCGGCTGAGGTCGACAGCTTCCTGTGCTGCCACCGGCGTTACGGCGAGAAGCCGCTCGACGACTACGACGAGTACGTCGCCGACATGGCCGTCATCGCCGACGCCATGGGCATCCCGGACCCGCCGCGCACGGTCGCCGAGCTCGACGCGAAGCTCGACTCCTACCGGCCTGAGCTCAAAGGCACGCACGAGGCACGGGAAGCGGCCAGGTTCCTGCTGCTCAAGGCGCCGTTGCCGATGCTGGCGCGCGGGCCGTACGCGATCTTGAGCTCCACGGCGGTCGCCACCTTGCCGGTGTGGGCGCGGATGCCGTTGCGGCTGCCCTACCTGCCGATCGCGGAGGCCACCGGGGTGCGGTTCGCGGGCCACGCGTTGATGCGCGGCCTGCGGTGGGTCACCGGGTGAGAGTCAGCGGAAGTCGCTGAGGCGGAACGTGCCGAACATGTCCTTGGTGCGGTCGTTCCTGTAGTCGAAGGACGCCTCGACGCCCACCCAGCCGCGGAACCGCGCGTCGTCGTCGAGGATCTGCAGCATCGGCTTGACGTGGGAGTTCCGCGCGTAACAGAACTCGTCCTTCTCGCCGACGTCGGTCAGGCAGCTGCACCAGTGCCACCGGGTGTCCCTGCGGTCGTTGTTCGAGATCCGCGCGATGTAGTACTGGATCGAGCGGTCGGTGCTCGTCGACTTGCAGCCTGAGGTGCAGGAGTTCGTCGCATGAGGCTGGAGGTAGGTCAGGCACCACGACGTGATCGTGCACGTGATGTGGTCTCCAGGGGTGAGCTCGGAAGGCGGGCTCGTGTGCGGGGCGCCACCCTCCCAGCCCTGGGAGTCCTGCGGGAGCACGCCGGGGTGGGCCCGCACGCTCGACATCTGCCGGCGGACGTTCAGCGGGGTGTTGCTGCCATAGCCGTAGCCGATCGTGGCCAGGGCGTTGGAGCGGAAGTCGAGCCTGGCGAGCTTGTCGTCGGGACTCGTGATGATCGCCCACTGCTCGTTCCAGCCGGGGACGTTCCAGGTGATGTGCAGCTGGTCGCCGTCGATCCGGTAGTTGCCGGTGTTCGCCTCGTTCGGTGCGCCGGTGAACCCGCCCGCTGTGAGCACCTCGCAGGCCCGGACCAGCGGCTTCTCGGGCGTCAGCGACTTGGTCGCGCACGAGCCGTTGGGCGTGAGCCCGGTGCCCTGCCGCGCGACCGGTTTGCTCTGCTGCCACAGGTAGGTGTTCGCGCGCACCTTGCCGTCGGCGGTGAACGTGTAGTCGCTCAGCCGGGTCCAGTTGGCCGTGCCCTCCTTGAACGAGCCGCGCGAGACGACGAAGTAGGCCTTGCCGCCGGGCAGCGCGGCCGCCGTGGCCGGCGCGGGCAGGAACGTGAACAGGGACAGGACGAGTAGAACGATCGGCGCCTTGCGCATTCATCCCCCAGAGAAGAGCTAGCTCTCCAGGAAGTCGACCACAAGAGGCGTCGCCTCGCTCGCGAACTCCTCGAAGTAGCCGTGCCGGGCCCCCTCGATCAGGTGCATGACCGCGCCGGGAATCCGCTCCGTGATCAGGGGAGCGTTGGCCGTGGGGTTGAAGATGTCCTCGGTGCCGTGCACGACCAGGGTCGGTGCGGCGATCGACGGCAGCACGTCCCACGCGTCGTGCTCGGCGCTCGCGAAGAGGTGTCGCTTGCGTGCGTGCGGTGGCATCTGCGGGTCGCCGAGCGTGTTGTACGGGCCTCGGTAGGCCGGTGTGTACATCAACGCTTCCAACGCCCTGCGCGCCTTCATCGGGTCGACCTGCGCCAGCGACTTGCGGACCTCGGCGCTGCGCTCGATGCCGTGCGGGCCGCCGGGGGAGGTGCAGCCGAGTACGAGCCGGTCGACGTGCTCGCCGTGTGCGGCCGCGAGCCACTGCGCGATCCGGCCGCCCATCGACGTGCCGTAGACGTGCGCCCTGTCGATGCCCGCGTCGGCCAGGATCGCGACGCAGTCCTCGGCGAACGTTCTGGTGCTGTACGGGACGTCCGGCTTGTCGCTGGAACCGGTTCCGCGGTGGTCGGTGACGATCGTCGTGAAGCGCGCGGAGAAGGCCTCGCGGACCTGTGACCACCACTTCGACGAGTTCGCCTGGCCCGCGACGAGCAGCAGCGGAGGCCCGGAGCCCTCGACCGAGTAGAAGAGCCTGGTTCCGTCGGCGGCACGAGCGTGGGGCACGGCGAGAAGTCTAGAACCTTGACTTCTCGATAGATGGTCTAGTCCAATTCGGGGTGACCCCCTGCCGGCCGCCAACGCGTGAGGGATGGAACCCATGCTGTTGTTCGCTCGAATATCCGCGGTGGCCGCACTGGTGCTCGGCACCGTGATCGTGAGCCTCGCCCCCGCCAGTGCCGCCGGAGTCACGGCGACGTTCTCCAAGCAGGCCTGGAGCACCGGCTACACCGCGACGGTGACGATCAAGAACGAGACCAGCGCGGCCATCAGCTCCTGGAAGGTCGAGTTCGACTACCCGGCCTCGACCTCCGTCGGCGCCTACTGGGACTCGCTGCTCACCAAGAGCGGCAACCACAACGCGTTCGTCAACCGGGAGTACAACGGCTCGGTCGCGCCCGGCGCCAGCGTGTCGTTCGGCTTCAACGCCGCCGGCACCGCGGACCCGTCGAACTGCACGATCAACGGTGCGGCGTGCACGGGTGGCACCGGCCCGACGACCAGTTCGACCACCACCACGACCACGACCACAACAACGACCACGACCACCACCACGACGACCGGTCAGCCGCCCACGGGGCAGTTGCCGCGCAAGGTGCTCGTCGGCTACCTGCACGCCAGCTTCGCCAACGGCTCCGGCTTCATCCGCATGAAGGACGTGCCGGACGAGTGGGACGTCATCAACCTGTCGTTCGCCGAGCCCACCAGCGCGACGAGCGGTGACCTGCGGTTCAGCCAGTGCCCGGTCGCGGAGTGCCCGAACGTCGAGTCCGAGGCCGAGTTCATCGCCGGCATCCGCGCCCAGCAGGCGAAGGGCAAGAAGGTCAACATCTCCATCGGCGGCCAGAACGGCCAGGTGCGGCTGGAGACCACCGCGGCGCGCGACGCGTTCGTGCGGACGGTCGGCGGCATCATAGACAAGTACGGCCTGAACGGTCTCGACGTCGACTTCGAGGGCCACTCGCTGTCGCTGAACCCCGGTGACCTCGACTTCAAGAATCCGACGACACCCGTGGTCGTGAACCTGATCTCGGCGCTGCGGACGCTGAAGTCCCGCTACGGAGCCAACTTCGTGCTCACCATGGCACCGGAGACGTTCTTCGTGCAGGTCGGCTACCAGTTCTACGGCGGCACGGGCACCGGCGACGCGCGCACGGGTGCGTACCTGCCGGTGATCGAGGCCATGCGCAACGACCTGACGTTGCTGCACGTGCAGGACTACAACTCCGGACCCGTGATGGGGCTGGACAACCAGTACCACAACATGGGCGGCGCGGACTTCCACGTGGCGATGACCGACATGCTGCTCGCCGGGTTCCCGGTGCGCGGTGACGCGTCGAAGGTCTTCGCGCCGTTGCGGCAGGACCAGGTCGCGATCGGCCTGCCCGCCGCGCAGTACGCGGGCAACGGGTTCACGTCCGTCGCGGACGTCCAGACCGCACTGGACTGCCTCACCAAGGGCACGCGGTGTGGCAGCTACAAGCCGAAGGGCGTCTACCCGAACCTGCGCGGCCTCATGACGTGGTCGATCAACTGGGACAAGTACAACAACTACGAGTTCTCCAAGGCCCACCGGGCTTATCTGCCCCGATAGCGGCCGGGGGCGGCTTTCGCGAGCCGCCCCCGTGTCCGTCATGCCAGCGTGGACCAGAACTGCAGTTCGTACGCCTGCAGCAGGCGGCCGTAGCGCCACGCGTGCTTCGGTTGCCAGCCGGCGTCGAGGGACGCCTGGATCGCGGCGACCGCACGGTCTTCGAGTTGCGGTGCGGGCGTGGCGAAGAAGTCGACGAACGCGCACGCCTCGTCGTCGAACCCGTAGTGCTCGCGCAGCCCCTTCGCCATGCGCGCGCAGTAGCCGCCCCACGCCGTGAAGTTCGCCAGGATCGCGAGGATCACGTCGGTCGGCTCCCCGTTGAGCGCCATCCACGCCTGGTAGGCGGGGTAGGACTGGCAGCCGGGGAACGGCTCGTAGCCGTGGAAGGCCTTGGCGGACATGCCCGCCGCCTTCGCCAGCGGCTCCAGCATCGGCAGCACCAGTTCCTCGCCACCCGCGAGCAACGTGAAGAACGCCCGCGCGTTCGGCTCCTCCGCCTTCGCCGCCAGCGCCAGGAATGTTCGCCAGTCCGACGACACGATGTGGTTCTCCTCGGCGGCGAACGTGGCGATCACCGCGCGCGGAGCCTGTCCGGTTTCGATCAGTTTGACCACGAGGTTGTCGTGCTCACCGGGGTGCAGCTCCGTCCGGATGCGCGTGACCAGCTCTTTTGCGTTCATGGTCCCGATTCTTTCGCACTCGGGAAATCGTTCGCCAGACCGCGGGCCCTTCGGGGAGCATCTTCGCTCGTGGCTGAACACACCTACCGAGTACTCGTCCGCGGCCGGTTCGCCGACCTGACCTCCGAGCAGCGCGTCTCGTTGCAGGACCGCCTCAAGGGCTTCGACTTCCTGCGCGACGGCGGGTTCAGCGAGGAGGGCGCGCTGATGTTCGACGAGAAGCTCGACTTCTTCAGCTACCGCGTGATCCTGACCGCCGCCGAGAAGCCCGACGAGGCGGGGCTGCGGCGCGCGGCCACGGCCCTCGACTCGCTCGGCGTCGACTTCCAGGGCCTGAAGGCCAAGGTCACGGACATGGACGAGATGAAGGTCAACCGGCCGAAACGGCTGGGCTGAGCGGGACTTCGAGGACCTCGGCGGCGTCCAGGGCCAGGTCCTCCCGGTACATCCGGGAGACCACCTGGACGCCGGTCGGCAGCCCGCCGCGCAGCCCCGTCGGCACCGCGACCGACGGCACGCCGACGAAGCTGCTCGCCTCGCACAGCTTCAGCGCGTCGAAGTACTCGCCGAGAGCTTCGGGACTGCGCCGGTCCTGGTCCGGTTCGAACGACGCGATGGTCGACACGGGCCCGAGCAGCACCGGGTACCGGTCGAGCAGCCGCGCCCATTCCCGCTGGATCGCCAGCCGGGTGCCGGTGAGCGCGAGGAACTCCGCGAGGTCGAGACCGGGCCGCACCTCCAGGAGGTGGCGGGCGAACAACGCGACCTCCTCCCCGGCGAACGCGGCGAACTGCTCGTAGCCGAGTGCGATCGGCGTGGCGATCATCCGCAGGGACAGGTCCGCGGCCTCGTCCAGCCTGGGCACCTCTACTGCCTCGACCGCGTACCCGGCCTCCGCCAGGCGTTGTGCCGCCTCCTCGACGACCGGGTCGCCCGGCACGAATCCGGCCACTCGAGGTGCCGGTGGGCCGAAGGCCGGTACCGGCACCGTGCGAGGGTCAGCGGGATCGGCGCCGCACAGCAGGCCGTGCACCTTCCACAGGTCGGCGGCGGTGCGGGCGAGCGGGCCCTCGACCGTCATGACCTGGGTGGGGAACGACGGATCGGGCTGGCCGAGCACGCTGCCCTGCGGGTAGCGGCCGTGGCTCGGTTTCAGCGCGCAGACGCCGTTCAGGAACGCCGGCAGCCGCAGCGAGCCGCCGCTGTCGTTGCCGATCCCGAGGTGCACCATGCCCGTGGCCACGGCGACCGCGTCACCGCCTGAGCTGCCGCCGGGCGAGAGAGTGGCGTCCCACGGGTTGATGGTGTGCCCGGCCAGTTCGCTGTACGTGTGCATGCCACGGGCGTTCAAAGTCGGCATGTTGGCGTGCGCGATCGGTGTCGCCCCGGCCGCTCTCAGCCGCGCCACTACGGGCGCGTCCGCGGATTTCACGTTGCCCGCCAGCGACTTCAGGCCGTGCGTGGTGGCGGAGCCCGCGACGTCGATGTTGTCCTTGACTGAGAACGTGACCCCGGCCAGTGGGCCGATTGGCTCGTCCCGAACTTCGAAAACACTGGTCAACGCGTTGTAGACCGGGTTCAGGGCCTCGATGACGCGCAACTGCTCAGAAAGAATCCCCATGCTCCAGTCTATGCGGACCGGAACATGGGGATGTGTCGTTCAAACCACTCAGTGGAACATCAATTCTTGGGGAAACATCACGGGTAGTTGGCCAGGTAGGCCTCGGTGGAACCGGGACCGGCCGTGCCGCCCGTGTTGTTGATGATTCGCTGGATGGTTCCCTTGCCGCCCAACGAGATCGTCACCATGCTGTGGAACTTCACGCCGGGCGTCTGAGGCACCTCGAACGCCCGGTCGGCCACCACGCTCGGGTTGGCGTTGGCGAAGATGTAACTGCCCAGGCCCCACGCCTCGTGCGTCGTGACGTTGTTGGCGACCTTGTACGCCGCGTAGCCGCGGGTCGAGCCGTTCATCCACGCCGCCTGGTCGGGCGCCTCGTACGGCATCTCGTTCTGGTAGAAGTACGTCCGGCCGCCCTGGCCGTTCCAGATGGTCTGGTACTTCTGGTAGTGCTCGACGAACAGGCCGTACATCGTCACGTTGTTGCCGTTGACGATCAGGCCGGTGTCCGCCCGGTTCACGTCCCAGCCGACGCCGATGGAGTGGTCACCTCGCCACAGCCAGAGGTGGTCGCCGATCACGTTGTGGCTGTTGACCACCAACGAGGTCGTGGCCCGCCCGATGGCCGAACCGCCGATGCGCACGTACAGGTCGTGCACCGACGTCGGGTTGGCGGAGTGGTTGGCGTTGCTGCCCGGCGCGCCGATCTGCGCCAGCAGCGGCGAGTTGGTCGGGGCCGCGTCGAGGAGCAGGCCGGCGATCTTCACACCGTCCACATCGGCCACGTCGAGTGCCATGTTGCCGTTGGTGGGCATGACGGTCGCGAGGCCGAGACCCATCACGACGGTGTCGGGACGGGTGACGCGGATGGGCTCCGAGACCTGGTGGACGCCCGGCGTGAGCAGCAGGTGCTTGCCGGCCGCGAGCTGCGCGTTCATCGTCGCCGCCGAGGTGCCCGGCTTCGCGATGTAGAACTGGGACAGCGGGATGTTCGTGCCCTGCTGGTTGCCCGACGCCCAGGTGGTGCCGCTGGTGTTGGAGCGCAGCGCCGGGACGAACACGTTGTAGTTGCCGCTGCCGTCGACGTTCAGGAACGGCTTCTCCCGCACGACAGGGGTCTGCGCGACCGTCGTGTACGGGGGCTCCGGGAACGTGTTCTGCGGTGCGTTGCGGGCACCGACGAACACCATGTTCCAGTTCTCGCCCGTCCACGAACCCCACTCGGTGTTGCGCGACAGCCACTGCTGCTGCGAACCGGAGCGGACCTGGCCCGTGACCACGGAGTCGGCGAGGAAGCCACCGCTCGACCAGCCGTTGTCGTCGAGCTGCATGTTGCCGTAGGTCTTGGTGCGGCGCATCGCGGACGCCTGCGAGACGGCCCACGTGTTGGTGCCCGAAGGCGGGCGGATCGCGAGGTTCTCCGCGCCACGCCAGAAGTTGTGCGTCGCGTTGCCCTCGAACCAGTCGGCCTCGACGTGCACCTGGCCGTTGATCGTCACGCCGTCCGGCAGCAGGCCCAGGCCGAGGACCTGGGTGAAGAAGCCGATGTTGACGTCGACGTTGTAGTTGCCCGGCTTGAACATGATCGCGAACCGGCGCGCGTCGTACTGACCCTCCTCCTGCTGACGGAAGACGTCGTCGAGCCGCGCCTGGATCGTCGCGGAGGACATCGACGGATCGAAGATCAGCACGTTCGGGCCGAAGTCGGGCTGGCCCGGCTGCTGCGTGCCGCCGGTGAGGCGGAAGGTCTGCGCGTTGGTCCCGTTGCAGGTGTACTGGACCAACTGGACGTCACCGGTCGAGGCGCCGGGCACGTCGAGGCACTTGGCGCTGTTGCGGTTCACGAACCGGTAGGTGTCCGTGCCGACCGCTTCGGCGCGCCATTGCTGGTTGTTCGCGTTGAACGACTGCCACATGTGGACAGCCGCGTTGTCCGCGACGGAGACGTTCGAGACGTCCCAGACCTGACCCTGGCCGACGGTGAAGTACCCGTCGCTCGTGGGCGTGAAGGTCCAGGTCTGTCCGGAGCATCCTTGTTGGCGGAGCTGTGCGCCGTTGGTCGTTCCCAGCGACTCCACGCACTTTCCGCTGCCGACGTTCGTCACTTGATAAGCGGTTCCGGGCACCACGTCGGCCTGCGCCGCGACCGTCCACACAGGAACGATCGCTGCTGCCGCCAACGCTGCCACCAGCAGGGGAGTTCTCACGGTCACAGGGTGGGGCGGTTTGTTGCAACCGTCAACGAACCTTACTGTTTCCGGTCCCGTTCCGGTATTGACAAACAATTTTGTCAAATGGGACCGTGCTGGGCGTGGAGTTGTCGCCGTTGCGCAGATCGTTGCTGGAGCTGCTGAGATCGCCCGCCTCGGCGACGCAGCTCGCGGCGGTCCTCGACCTGCCCCGGCAACGCGTCAACTACCACGTGCGAGCCCTGGAGCAGGCAGGACTGGTCGAGCTGGTCGAGGAACGCCAGCGGCGCGGCTGCGTCGAACGCGTGCTGCGCGCGAAGCCCGGTCGCGAGATCGCCGCCGACGTCCAAGATCAGTTCGCCGCCACGCACCTGGTGTCCGTCGCGGAGGGCGCGGCCCGCGACGGCGAGCGGATGTCGGCCGCCGCGGCCGACGCGGGAAAGCGCTTGCTCACGTTCACGGTGGAGACGACGGTCCGGTTCGGCGCGCCCGGCGACGTCCACGAGTTCACCGGCGACCTGGCCGAAGCGGTGCGGCAGATCGCGCTGAAGTACGACACCGAGTCAGGCCGCCCGTACCGGGTGGTCGCCCTGGGCCACCCCGGAGTAGCAGATGAGTGACGAAGGCGTCCAGATCGAGATCACCGTGGCCGCGCCGGTCGAGGAGGTGTGGCAGTCGTTCCGCGACAGGGAGAAGCTGCGCCACTGGCACGGCTGGGACCTCCCGGAGCTCGACGCCGAGATCGACCACATCTACTTCCAGAACGCGCAGGAGGACGGCACCACGCTGATCGTCCACGGTCACGACACGTTCGCACTGAGCGCCGTTCCCGAGGGCACGCGCGTCGTGCTGACCCGCGCGCCCAAGGGCACCTCGCCCGAGTGGGACGACTACTACGAGGACATCACCGAAGGCTGGATCACCTTCCTGCACCAGCTGAAGTTCGCGCACGAGTTCCACCCCGGCGAGAAGCGCCGCACGCTGTTCTGGCCGTCCGAGGTCGATCTCGGCGTGGACGGCAAGCCGTTCTTCGAGTCGGCGAACCAGCGCGGCGTCGTGGTCGGGGAGTTCGGCCCGGGGCTCGTCGTCACCAGCGCGAAGATGACCGTCGTGACGACCTACGGGTTCTCCGACGCCGAGCTGGAGGCACTGCGGGGCAAGGGGCCTCAGCTGGAAGCGGACCCGAAGTAGGTCGTCAGGAAGTCGTTGCGGAAGACGCCTTTCGGGTCGTGCTCGCGCAGCAACGCCCGGAAGGCGTCCCACTGCGGGTAGCGGGCGGCCAGCAAGGCCGGCGGCACGGTGAAGAGCTTGCCCCAGTGCGGCCGCGGCGCGATGGCCTCCTCGAGCCTGGGCAGGATCCGCAGCACGGCCGGGGTGTTCGGCACCCAGGTGAAGTGGATCGCCAGGCTGTCGCGGTCGTAGGCGGGGCTGAGCCACTGCGGTTCGCCGTTGATGGTGCGGATCTCGCAGGTCTGCACCAGCGGTGAGATCACCGTGGACATCTCGGCGAGCGCCCGCAACGCCGTCACCGCGCGGGTGCGGGGGACGAAGTACTCGGTCTGGAGCTCCTCGCCGACCGACGGGGTGAACTCGGCGCGGAAGTGGGGCAGCCGCTCGTGCCACGGTCCGGGCACGCCGCCCTGGACCGTGCAGTGGGCCGCGGGCTGGCCGGGCACCGGGTGGGCCGGTTCGGACGCGGGGCGGCCGGGGAAGCGGAACTCCTCGTCGCCGACGCGGTGCTTGACCCACAGGGTCGCGCCGCCCTGCCAGTCGACGAACGCGCTCACGCTGTACGCGCCGTCGAAGATCTGTTCCAGCTGGACGAGCAGGGTCGTCCACGCGACGTCCTGGTAGACCGTCTGCGCTACCTGGAACGACGGCACCACGTCCAGCGTCACCGTGGTGATGACGCCCAGTCCGCCCAGCGACACGGCCGCGCCACGGGAAGCAAGCTCGACGACCGAACCGTCCCCGCGCAGCACCTCGACGGACCGCACGGCACCGGCCAGCGAACGGGACCCCGAGCCGTGGGTGGCGGTCGCGATCGCGCCGGCCACGGTGATGTGCGGCAACGACGGCAGCGTGTGCAGGGCCAGGCCCGCCGCCTCCAGCCGGACGGACAGGTCGGCGAGCGTCATGCCCGCGCTGACCCGGACCGTCTGGCCGGACACCTCGAAGATCTCCGGCATGGCCGACAACGACACCAGCGTGCCGGTCGTGTCGGCGATCGTGCTGAACGAGTGCCCCGAACCGACGACGTGCACGGCCGACGAACCGCGCACGAGCGCACGCAGGTCTTCGGCCGAGGTGGGGGTCACGGCCTGGGCCGCGGTGAACGTGACGTTGCCAGCCCAGTTGGTCCTCATATGCACACGGTAGGCGTCCTGACGCGGTACGTCATGTCCACTATTGCTTCAGTGTTGACCAAAATCAGGTTGCCCGTGGTGGCAGGGTAGGTCTACGTGGACACCGACGTACAACGGCTCCGAGAGATGTCCGGGCTGATCACGCCGATGGCGCTCCGGGTCGCCGTGACCCTGGGACTGCCCGACCGGCTCCGTGACAACCCTGCCACCGCCCACGAACTCGCACCCGAACTCAAGGTCGATCCGCTCGCGCTCGACCTGCTCCTGGCTCACCTGACCACCCTCGGTGTGGCCGAACGAACGGACGCCGGCTATCGCACGACCGGCTTCGGCTCGTTGCTCGGCGCTGACGCGGGCAACGGCCTGAACAACCTGCTGCACCACGACTCCGCCGCCGGGCGCGCCGACCTCGCGTTCGTCGACCTGATCCACAGCGTCCGCACCGGCGAGCCCGCCTATCCGGTGCGCTACGGCCAGGACTTCTGGACCGACCTGGCCGAGCAACGGCATCTGCGTGACGCGTTCGACCGGCAGATGACCGACCGCATGCGGAACTGGACACCGCAGGTCGTCAGGAACTACGACTGGTCGCGCTTCAGCACGCTCGTCGACGTCGGTGGCGGGCACGGCGGCCTGCTCGCCGCGATCCTCACCGCGAACCCGGCGATGCGCGGCCACCTCGTCGAGCTCGAGGACACCGCGGCGGGTGCGCGAGCGGTGCTCGGCCTGTACGGCCTCGAAGACCGCGTCGAGGTGACCGGGGCCAACTTCTTCGACCCGTTGCCGGCCGGGGCTGACGCCTACCTGCTGTTCGACGTCCTGCACGACTGGGACGACGAGCAGGCGCACCGGATCCTGGCACGCTGCGTCGAGGCGGCACCGGACGGGCGGATCCTCGTCGTGGAGTCCCTCGGGGAGAGCACCGAGTTCGACCTGGTCATGCTTGTGCACTTCGGCGGGCGCGACCGAGGGCTCCACGACTTCGAACGGCTGGCGGCGGCGCACGGGCTCCGGCTGGAGTCCGTGACCCAGGTGGCCGGTGGGCGCAGCCTGCTGGAGTTCACTCGCTGAGCGCGGCGATCCGGTCCTGGGCCTCGGCGAGGTCGTCGGACGTCGGGGCGTCGTCCTGGGTGAGGGCCCGCCGCCAGTAGCCGGCGAACTCGATGTCCTTCTTGGACACTCCGAGGCCGACGAAGTGCCTGCGCAGCGCGCGAACGGCGGAGGCCTCGCCGCCGAGCCACACCCAGACCGATGACGGCACCCGCGCCGCCGTCACCACCGAGACCAGGTCCTCCCCGGCACTGCGGTGAATCCATCGCACGCCGGGGATGTCCTGTTCCTCCACCGGGTCCGCGACCTCGACGAACACCAGTCGTTGCTGTGAATCGGGCAGCAGTTCCAGCAGTGAGCCGATCGCGGGCAACGCCGTTTCGTCGCCCGCGAACACCAGCAGGTCCGCGGTGCCGAGCGGGCGGGCGTAGTCGAGGGACGGCCCGAACCGGCCGATGACGTGGCCCACGCGTGCGTTGGCGGCCCACTTCGACGCGGGGCCGTTGTCGCCGTGCAGCACGAAGTCGACGGTCAGCACGCCGTCGGCCAGTGACCGGACGGTGAAGCCGCGCATCCAGGGCCGTTCGGACTCGGGCATGGCCAGGTAGGCCTGGTACCAGGTGCCGACGTCCGGGGCGTCCGACACGTGTGCCGATCCGCCCGGCCGTGGGAAGAGCAACTTGAGCTGCTGGTCCGGCCAGGTGCCGATCTCGTGCAGGCCGGGGCCGGTGAAGGTCATCCGCGTCATGCGCGGGGTGACCGGCCGGACGGAGGTGACGGTCAGCAGGCTCACGAGAGGTACTCCTTCAGGTGCCGGGCGGTCAGGGTGTCCGAAGTGGACACGAGCTCGCCGGGCGTGCCGGAGAAGACGACCTGGCCGCCGTCGTGGCCCGCGCCGGGTCCCATGTCGACGATCCAGTCAGCGTGCGCCATCACGGCGAGGTGGTGCTCGATCACGATCACCGTGTTGCCGGCGTCGATCAGCTGGTCCAGCAGCCCGAGCAACTGGTCGACGTCCGCGAGGTGCAGGCCGGACGTGGGTTCGTCCAGCACGTACGTCGAGGCCTTCTCCGCCATGTGGATCGCGAGCTTCAGCCGTTGCCGTTCACCGCCGGACAACGTCGTGAGCGGCTGGCCCAGCGACAGGTACGACAGGCCGACGTCGTGCAGGCGGCTCAGCACCGCGTGGGCCTGGCCGGACGGGAAGAAGTCGCGGGCGTCGGCGACGGACATGCCGAGCACCTCGCTGATGTTCTTGCCCCGCAACGTGTAGCGCAGCACCTCGGGCGTGAACCGCTTGCCCTCGCACTTCTCGCAGACGGTGGCGACGCCGGCCATCATCGCGAGATCGGTGTAGACGAGCCCGATGCCCTTGCAGTTCTCGCAGGCGCCTTCGGAGTTCGCGCTGAACAACGCGGCCTTGACGCCGTTGGCCTTGGCGAAGGCCGTCCGGACCGAGTCGAGGAGACCGGTGTAGGTGGCGGGGTTGGACCGGCGCGAGCCGCGGATCGGCGACTGGTCGACCGTCACGACGTCCGGGCCCTTGCGCAGCGAGCCGTGGATGAGCGACGACTTGCCGGATCCCGCGACGCCGGTGACGACGGTCAGCACTCCGAGCGGCAGGTCGACCGAGACGTCCTTGAGGTTGTTGGTGCGGGCGCCGTTGATCGTCAGGAAACCCCTGGGGGAGCGGAACTCCGACCGCAGCTTGGCCCGGTGGTCGAGGTGGCGGCCGGTCAGCGTGCCGGACGCGCGCAGGCCCGCCACGTCGCCGGTGTAGCAGAGGTGGCCGCCGCCCGCGCCCGCGCCGGGGCCGAGGTCGACGACGTGGTCGGCGATCTCGATGGTCTCCGGCTTGTGCTCCACGACGAGGACGGTGTTCCCCTTGTCCCGCAGGCGGAGCAGGAGGTCGTTCATCCGCCGGATGTCGTGCGGGTGCAGGCCGACGGTCGGTTCGTCGAACACGTAGGTGATGTCGGTGAGCGAGGAACCCAGGTGCCGCACCATCTTCACGCGCTGCGACTCGCCGCCCGACAGCGTGCCGGACTCGCGGTCGAGCGACAGGTAGCCGAGGCCGATCTCGACCAGCGAGTCGAGGGTGTCGCGCAGGGTGGCGAGCAGCGGTGCGACGGACGGGTCGTCGATGGCGTGCACGAACTTCGCGAGGTCGCTGATCTGCATGGCGCAGCAGTCCGCGATGTTCACGCCGCGGATCTTCGAGTTCAACGCTGCCTGGTTGATGCGCGCGCCCTTGCAGTCCTGGCAGGTCGCGAAGGTGACGGCCTTGTCGACGAACGCGCGGATGTGTGGCTGCATGGACTCGCGGTCCTTGGACAGGATCGTGCGTTGCAGCTTCGCGATCAGGCCGTCGTAGGTGACGTTGGTGCCGTTGACGTTCAGCTTCGTGGTCGGCTTGTAGAGGAAGTCGTCGAGCTGCTGTTCGGTGAACGTCGAGATCGGCTGGTCGGCGGGGTAGAGGCCGGAGTTCGCGAGGACCTGCCAGTACCAGGTGCCGACGCCGTGGTTCGGGGCGTCGATCGCGCCGTCGTCGAGCGACTTGCTCCTGTCGACGATGGCGTCCACGTCGATGGTGGTGACCTTGCCCAGGCCCTCGCAGGCCGGGCACATGCCCTCGGGCAGGTTGAAGCTGAACGCGCCGGACGTGCCGACGTGCGGCTCGCCGAGGCGGCTGAACACGATCCGGAGCATGGTGTGGGCGTCGGTGGCGGTGCCGACGGTGGAGCGGGAGTTCGCCCCCATGCGTTCCTGGTCGACGATGATCGCCGCGCTCAGGTTGTGCAGCGCGTCGACGTCCGGGCGGCCGATCGACGGCATGAACGACTGCAGGAACGCGGTGTAGGTCTCGTTGATCATCCGCTGGGACTCGGCCGCGATCGTGCCGAAGACCAGCGAGGACTTGCCGGAACCGGACACGCCGGTGAAGACGGTCAGGCGGCGCTTGGGGACGTCGAGCGACACGTCCGCGAGGTTGTTCTCTCTCGCTCCGCGGACCTGGATCACGTCATGGCTGTCGGCGACAGCGTTCAAGGCTGCTTCCCCCGTGTGTGATTCAAAACTGCTTCTTTATGCCGTAAAGTATCGACCGGCAAGGTTACTTTACGTTGTAAGGAGTCGCAACCGTGGTCGTCTACGCAGGTCAGGGCGACCCGCGCCGTTCCGTCGAGCTGCTCTGGCGGGCATCGGTCGCGGAGAAGCGTTCCGGTCCGAAGCCAGGGCTGAGCGTGGACGCGATCGTCGACGCGGCCATCGCGGTCGCCGACGAGCACGGCATGGCGTTCTCGATGCGCGCGGTGGGGGAGCGGCTCGGGCGCACCGCCATGGCGCTCTACACGTACGTGCCGGGCAAGAACGAGCTGGTCGACCTGATGTACGACCGGGCGATGGCCGAGCTGCCGACGTCGTACGAGCTGGACGACGGCTGGCGTGCCGCCGTCACGCGGTGGGCGACGGACATGTGGGAGTTCTACGGCCGTCACCCGTGGGTGCTGCAGGTGTCGCAGGCGCGCCCGGTGCTCGGCCCGCACGAGTTCGCGGTGATCGAGGCGCTGGCCGCGATCCTGGTGCCGACCGGGCTGCCCGGCCGGGAACTGCGCGGCATCGTCGGCGCCGTCAACTACTTCGTGCGCGGCGCGGCCCAGACCGTCGCGGAGGCCCGTGCGGCCGGTGGTGCGACCGGGGAGGCCGACGAGGAGTGGTGGTACGCGCGGTCCGCGGTGCTGCTGGAGATCGAGCCTGACCTGGCGAAGAAGTTCCCCATGCTGCATTTGCTGGAGAACGATAGAGAGCCTATCGATCCGGAACTGCCGTATCTGGAGAACGACGCCGTGGAGAACTTTCGTGGCGGATTGAAAGTGTTGCTCGACGGCGTGGAGGGCGCTGTAGCAAAACCGTGACATAGTCCGGACGTTCAGTGCACACGGACTCGATGAGATCGTGCTCATGGTTTTCGGCAGAGTCCTTGTTGCCGTCGCGTGCGCCCTGGTGCTGACGGCGCAGAGCACGGCGGCCGCACCCTCGCAGGACGACGACTACCGCCCCGCGACCACGTCCACGCGCTACGAGGCCGGTTCGCTGACCGGTGTGGTGCACGCGCCGCGCACGATCGTCGGTGTGCGGCCGCTGGTGTTCCACTTCCGCGGATCCGATGTGTACGCGCAGGAACTGGCGCGGCAGGGGTTCGTGGTGGTGCTGGTGGACGACCGGTTCTCGCTCGACGGGCACCGTGCACTGTGGCGCGAGGTCGTCGTGAGCAGGGGACCGCTGGCGGAGCGGTTCGCCAGGTTCGCGGGCCATCTCGCTGTGGCAGAACCGTGACAGCTCCCTCACAGGATGACCACAAGTTCCGGGTGAGATCGGCACATGGCAATCGGAAGAGCCGCGGCCGCCGTCGTGATGGCGATGGTGCTGGCCGCGCCGACCACCTCCGCGGCCTCGGCTCCGGCATCAGGAAGGTCGAGTACTCGCCCGGTGATCGGGCCTTTCGCGCGCCCGGCTTTCACAGCGAACCGGACGGACCCGTCGCGGATCTCGAACTCACCGCGGTCGTGCACGCGCCGCGCACGCTCGTCGGCAAACGGCCGCTGGTGCTGCTCGCGCACGGTTGCTGGAAGTGGCCGTGTCCCGCCGGGGACGCGTTCCCGAGCTACCACGGGTACGACCACCTCGCAGAGGAGTTGGCGCGGCAGGGTTTCGTGGTCGTGCCGGTGAGCGTGAACGGCGTCGACGTCGTGACGCATCAACCGATCGGCTAATTTCCCCGAGACCTTCTTTGGGTGTTTCCCCCTTCCTCCACTGCCAGGGTTGATGGTGGAAGGGGGAACTCATGCTCAAGACCACAGCGCTGCTCACGACGGCGCTAGTAGTGCTCACCGCGTCACCCGCGACGGCGCACGCCAACGGCGACTGGGCGGGGTGGCAGAAGGACCTCAACGGCTCCCGGCACAACGCCGCGGAGTGGCGGCTCCACGCGGGCAACGCCGGAAAGCTCAAGCTCAAGTGGGCGTTCGCCTATCCGAAGAGCGAGTTCAACGGCGTCCGCAGCCAGCCCGCGGTCGTGGGGGACACCATCTACTTCGGTGGCCCTGACCGGAAGTTCTACGCCAGGGACGCGCGCACCGGCAGGGCGAAGTGGGAGTTCACGCTCCCGACGGCCGCCCACTACACGTACAACTCCGACGGGCCGACGGTCGCCGAGGGCAAGGTCTTCTTCGGTGACAACTCCAGCCGCCTCTACGCGCTCGACCAGCGCACCGGCCGGCTCAGGTGGCAGGTGCAGATGGACGACGGCATCGCCTCGACCACCACCAGTTCGCCGATCGTCCACAACGGACTGTTGTACGTGGGCACGTCCAGTGCCGAGAACACGCTGCCGATCACGCACGCCTGCTGCACGTTCCGGGGCCACGTCGACGCCTACGACATCGACACCGGTGCGCTGGTGTGGCGCCACTACACGGTGCCGGAACCGGTCGAGGTCGGCACGTGGCCCAACGGCGCCAAGCGGTTCGAGCCGTCGGGCGCCGGGGTGTGGAGCTCGCCGGTGATCGACCGCAGGACCGGCACGCTGTACGTCGGTACCGGTCAGAACTACACCGGCAAGGGCGGCGAGTTCGACTCGCTGCTCGCGCTCGACGCCCGCACCGGCGCGGTGAAGTGGACCAACCAGGTCACCGACGCCGACACCTGGCGCGACGCGTGCAACACCCCCGACGCCGAGGGGTACTGCCCGGGACTGAAGGACGGCACCAACCTCGACTACGATATCGGCGCGACGCCGAACCTGTTCGTGGTCAACGGCCGCCAACTCGTCGGTGTCGGCCAGAAGTCCGGTGTGTACCACGTGTTCGACGCCTCGACGGGGCAGGTCGTGTGGCGCCGTCAGCTCGGCGTGCCGCTGCCCAGCGGTGGCGTCTCCGGCATCCAGTGGGGATCGAGCTACGACGGCAAGCGGCTCTACATCGCGACCTACTACGCCGAGCCGGGCACGCTCTTCGCGGTCGACCCCGGCACCGGCGAGGTGCTGTGGGAGACCCCGGCGCCCGAGGACGGTTGCACGACGGGCGGGGCCGCGGGCCAGCCGAGCTGTGCACGGGCGCACGGCCTGCCGGTGTCCAGCACGCCGGGCGTGGTCTGGCTCGGCGCCGCGGACGGCAAGTTCCGCGCGTACGAAGCGAAGACCGGCAGGATCCTCTGGTCCTACGACACCGTTCAGGACGTTCGCGGTGTCAACGGGCTGACCGGGCGTGGCGGGACGATGTCCGGTCCCGGCACGGGCGCGGTGGTGTCGGACGGCATGGTGTACGTGCAGTCCGGCTACTACCCGGAGTTCACGAGCCCGAACGGCAGCGTGCTACTGGCCTTCGGCCTGTAGTTTCGCGCGCACGAGGTCGGTCGGAAGGCCGGCTTCGGTGCGTAGTTCGACGGCCTTCCGCCAGGCTTCTCGAGCCGGCTCGGTGTCACCCGCGGCCGCGTGGGTGTCGCCGAGCTGTTCGTGCGCACCGGCTTCGTGCGCGAGGTCGCCGCCGAGCCGGAACATCTCGGACGACCGGGTGAACGCCTCGGCGGCCTTCGCGTGCTCGCCCAGCCCGAGGTGGCCCAGGCCCAGGTTGTCCCACGCCTCGGCCTGGCCGATCAGGTGGTCCATCGCCCGCCACATCCGCATCGCGCGCTCCGCGTACTCCACGGTTCTGGCGTACTCGCCGAGTTTGGCGTGGCCCCACGCGAGCCCGGTCAGCGCGTTGGCATGCCCGTAGGAGTCGCCGCACTCCTCGAACAGCGCGAGCCCGCGCCGCGTGTGCTCCAGCGCCTCGGCGATCCGGTCGTCCGGGGTCAGCATCGCGATGTTCAGCAGCACGCCGGCCTGGCCCGCCGGGTCGCCCTCGTAGACGTCGAACGCGCGGTGCAGTGCGGCCGTGGCCTCGTCGGGTCTGCGCATGCGGCTCAGGCTGCGGCCGAGGTTGATCAGCGTGCGGCCCAGGCCGTCGGCGTCGTCGAGCTGCTCGACCGCGGCGACCGCGAGTTGCTGGGACGTCAGCAGATCGCGGTAGCGGGCCTGGCGGTCCAGTGCGTCGGCGAGCGACCAGCCCATGAGCCACGTCTGGGTCGCGGTGCCGTGGGGCATCGCCGCCATCAGCGCCGGGTGCTCGGCCATGAGCCACGCCAGCGCTTCCTCGTGCGTGCCGAACCGGTGGACCACCACGCCCGCGGCCGGTTCCGGAGTCGCCGGGCGATGGCGGCCGGGCGTGTACGCGACGGCCGCCTCGACGCTCGTCAGCGCGAGGTGGTCGAACAACCGGTGCAGCGCCTCGTCCCGTTCACCGGCGAGGGCGAGCTCGGCCGCGTAGTCGCGGAGCAGGTCGTGGCAGGTGAACCGGCCCGGTTCCGGCTCGTCGAGCAGGTTCGCCCTCGCCAGTTCGGCGAGCAGCGTGCCGGTCTCCCACTCGTCCAGCCCGGCGAGCGACGCGGCACCGGCGAGGCTGATGTCCGAGCCCGGCATGAGCCCGAGCAGCCGGAACAGCCGCAGTGCCGCGGGGCTCAACGCCTTGCAGGAGTGGGAGAACACCGAACGCAGGTCCGCCGTGACGTCATCGTCGTCGGCGAACGCGTCGAGGTCGGCCAGCTCGTCGGCCAGCGTCGCCAGCGGGAACTCCGGCTGCGTCGCCGCCCGTGCCCCGGCCACCGCGAGTGCCAGCGGCAGGCGGGCGCAGCGGCGGACCACCGTGTCGACCGCGTCCGGTTCCGCACGCGCGCGGTCGTGCCCGATGCGGGCGGCCAGCAGTTCGCGGGCGTCGTCGGGCGGCAGCAGCCCCAACGGCAACGCGTGGGAGTGCGCGGGCTTCAGCGTCGTACGGCTCGTGATCACCACATGCGCGTTCGGGGTGCGCGGCAGCAACGGCTCGATCTGGTCGGCGTCCGTCGCGTTGTCCAGCAGCATCAGCACGCGCTTGTCGGCGAGCGCGTCCCGCAGCAGCGCCGACTGCCCGGCGAGGTCGTGCGGCACCTGGGCGCGCGGCACGTCGAGCGCCGAGAGGAACCGCAGCAGCGCGTCGCCGGGGCTCACCGCCGCGCCGCTCGGTCCGAACCCGTGCAGGTTCACGTAGAGCTGGCCGTCCGGGAACCGGGCCGCCACGCGGTGCGCCCAGTGCACGGCGAGCGAGGTCTTGCCGACGCCGCCGGTACCGGTGATCACCACGACGCCGTTCGGTTCCCGGTCGAGCTCCGCGAGCTCCAGCGCCCGGCCGGTGAACGGCTTGGGCGCCGCCGGCAACTGCCGCGGCGCGGAGGCGGTCTGCAGCCGCCGGTGCAGGGTCGCGAGGTGCCGGGACGGTTCGGCACCCAGCCCGCCGGCCAGCCGTTCGCGCACGATCTCGAAGTGCCGCAACGCCTCCGCCGCGCGCCCGCTGCCGTGCAACGCCTCGATCAGCTGGGCCGCGATCCGTTCGTCCAGCGGGCGTTGCGCGGCGAGGGTCTGCAACTCGGGCACCAGCGCCGAGTGCTCGTCCTGGGCCAGCCGGGCGTCGACGTGGTCGAGCCGGGCGGCGAGCAGCTCGTCCGCGAAGCCCGCGCGCAGCTGCCGGGCCCACGGCGTGTCCAGTGTGGACAGAAGAGGCCTGCCGGCGAGAGCGAGTGCCTCGGTGGTGCGGCCGGTGCGCACGAGGTGCCGGAACAGGTGCAGGTCGATCTCCAGCGGATCGACCCGCACCAGGTAACCGGCTCCGTCGCGTTCGACCAGGCCGGGCAGCGAGTGCCGCAGCCGGGTCAGCCACGTCTGCATCATCGCGCGGGCACGGGGTGGGGGTGCGTCACCGAGAACGCGCTCGACCAGGTCGTCGGCGCTCACCACCCGGCCAGCGTCGACGAGCAGGACGCCGAGCAGCGCCCCCAGCCGGGTCGGGCCGAACTCGGTCGTGCGGTCGCCCGTTCGTGCCGAGACCCCGCCGAAGACCGTGAACCGCACGGTGATCACCGTAGTCGCTCCAGCGCAGGCCTCGCAGAAGAAACGCCTCTCGCAGTTCCGCGACCATCAGCTCCGGCACCTTCAGCGCCGCGAAGTGCCTGCCCCGCGCCATCTCCGCCCACCGCACGATGGTGTGGTCGCGCTCGGCCATCCGCTACGAACGCCCACGTCGTGCGGGCGTTCGTGGCGGCACGCGTCGCCGACCGGTGGCCCGCGCAGGGCGTCGTGCGACTGAGCGTGCCCGCGTCGGAGGCGAGAGCATGGACGACGGAACTGGCCACGGCGTTGCTCCGGGCCGCGGACCGGTTTCGCAGGGCGGCGAAGTTCTAGAGAATTTCTCAGGGTCCTGACAGCAGACTCCTAGCTGCACGCGGCTTAGTGGAGGTCAGGGAGGTCCGCCATGCTGATCGATCGCACGATGCCACTGGCCACCATGCCGATGGGTACCGCGCTCACCGTGACCCACGCGTCGGAGCGTGGGCCGCGCACGTACAACGCCGACGCTTTTGCGCAGCACCGCCGCACGTTCGTGGTGGCCGACGGTGTGGGCGACTCCGCGTCCGCCGCCGAAGCCGCGTGGGCAGCCGCGCGAGCCGCCGCCCTGCTCGCCGACCCGGTCACCGCGATCCTCGCCGCCCGCGACGCCCTCCAGGTGCACGTCGGCGACGCGGTGATCGTCGTCGCCACCGCCCGTCCAGACGGCGGCTTCGACGTGGCCTGGGCAGGCGACTCCCGTGCGTACGCCTCGAACGGCTCGGACCTGGTTCAGCTCACCACGGACCACACGGTCGCCGAGTACTTCCGTGAGCGCGGCATCAAGGCCGAACCGCGGATGGAACACGTCGTCACGAACACCGTCCGCCACGCCACACCCGAGAACATCGGCCGTGCGACGACTCGTGCACCACGGCTCGCTCTCGTGTCCGACGGCATCTACGGACCGTTGGGGCACAACGGGATCGAGGCGATCATGTCCGGGCACGCCACGGCGGAGCGTTTGGTGCGTGCGGCTCTCTACGCGCGTGGCACCGACAATGCGACGGCGCTCGTGGTCAGCTGACCTTCCGCTTCTTCTTGCTGGCCTCGACGCTGCGCTGCAACGCCTCCATGAGATCCATGACCCCGGTGGCCTCGGCGGGCTCGTCCTCGACCTTGACCTTGCGGCCCTTCTGCTTGGCTTTGATCAGCTTGGTGACGCGCTCGGTGTAGGTGTCGCGGTAGTCCTTGGGCCGCCACTCGTCGGCCATGGACTCGACCAGCGACACCGCCATGTCGAGCTCCTTGCCGCGCGGTGCCCGGCCCTCCGGGGTCACGTCCAGCACGTCCTTCGGCTTGCGGATCTCGTCCGCGAAGAACAGCGTGTGCACCGCGAGAATGCCCTTGTCCTCCGTCAGCGCCGTGAGGTACTGCTTGCCGCGCATGACGAACATGGCGATGCCCGCCCGGTTCGTCTTCTTCATCGCCTGCGCGAGAAGCAGGTACGGGCGGGAGAACTCGGGCTTGGCCGGCCCGAGCCAGTAGGTCTTCTGGAAGTGCACCGGGTCGATCTCGTCGATGTCCACGAACGCCTCGATGTCGAGCGTGCGGCTGCGGCCCGGCGCGATCTCGTCCAGTTCCTCCGGCTCCACGACCACGTACTCGCCGCTGTCGACCTCGTGCCCCTTCACGATCTTGTCGTAGGGCACCTCGCGGCCGGTGCGCTCGTTCACGCGCTTGTAGCGGATGCGGTCGGACGTGCCGCGCTGGAACTGGTTGAAGTGCACGGTGTGGTCCTCGGTGGCGCTGTACAGCTCCACCGGGATGCTCACGAGTCCAAAACTGACCGAACCGCTCCAGATCGCCCTCGCCATGCAGGTCAGGTACCCATCGCGGCGCGCGGTTATTCGTCGAGGAGCCGAAGAGCCGCGTGCGGCCGGGGTTGTTACCGGTAATGCGGGCTAGTGCGCCGGGTTTCAGCCCGGTGGTGAAGGCCCGCGCGGGCGGCCGGTCACGGCCGAACGTGTTCTAGCCCGGCCGGTTCTGCTGCCCGATGTACTGCCGCAGCACGCTGATCGGCGCGCCTGCGACCGAACCGGCGCAGTACGACCCGGACGAGAGTCGTTGTGCTCGCCAGTAGTGGCGGGTCAGTTCGGGGAATTCCTGTCGCATCCTGCGGGAGGAGACGCTCTTGAGGCTGTTGACCAGCTTCGAGATCGCGACCTTGGGCGGGAAGCTCACCAGCGGGTGCACGTGGCTGTTCTCGCCGTTGAACTCGGTCAGTCGGTGTCGAAGTCGGCGCAGACCGCCCGCTTGGTCTCTTCCAGCCGGGTCAGGTGCTGGTCGCTGAACACCGTGTGCCGGTACTTCGTCACGAAGACCAAGTGCGCGTGAAGCGCGAAAAACACAGTGCTGGCCAGTACGAACACCGGCGAGATTCTCCATGGAACCAACGGAATATAATGGCGCTGTGCAGTTGCGGTACAACTTCCGCGTCTATCCGGAGCCAGGTCAGCGGGACGCGCTGGCGCGGGCGTTCGGGTGTGCGCGAGTGGTGTTCAACGACGGACTGCGCGCACGCCGGACGGCCCACGAGAACGGCGAGCCGTATCTGTCGGACGGCGAGCTGTCCAAACAGGTCATCACCGTAGCCAAGACGACGCCGGAGCGGGCGTGGCTGGGCGAGGTGTCGGCGGTGGTGTTGCAGCAGGCGCTGGCGGATCTGAACATCGCGTATCGCAACTTCTTCGCCTCGGTCACGGGCAGACGCAAGGGCCGGAAGGTCGCCCGGCCCCGGTTCCGGTCCCGCAAGGACAACCGGCAGGCCGTGCGGTTCACCCGCAACGCGCGGTTCGCGGTGCTGGGCAACGGGCGGTTGCGGTTGCCGAAGATCGGTGACCTCGCGGTGCGCTGGTCGCGTGACCTGCCCGCTGAACCGTCGTCGGTGACGATCGTGAAGGACGCGACCGGCCGGTACTTCGCCTCGTTCGTCGTCACGACGAGGCAGGACGAGGCACTGCCGGCGGTGGAGTCCGAGGTCGGTATCGATCTGGGCCTGACGCATTTCGCGGTGCTCTCGGACGGGACGAAGGTGGCGGCGCCGAGGTTCCTGCGTCAGGCGGCGCGCAGGCTGGCGCGGTTGCAGAAGTCGCTGAGCCGCAAGGTCAAGGGCTCGAACAACCGCAGGAAAGCTGTCATCAAGGTTGCCCGCGCGCATGCGCGGGTGGCCGACACGCGGCGGGACTGGCAGCACAAGCTGTCCACGGCGATCATCCGCGACAACCAAGCGGTGTACGTCGAGGACCTGTGCGTGGCCGGTCTGTGCCGTACCAGGCTCGCGAAGTCCGTGCACGACGCCGGGTGGGCCAGCTTCTCCGGCATGCTGGAGTACAAGGCGGCCCGGTACGGGCGTGGGTTCGCCCGGATCGACCGGTGGCTGCCGACCTCGCAGACCTGCTCGGAGTGCGGGCGGATCGACGGGCCGAAACCGCTGTCCGTGCGGTCGTGGACGTGCCCGTGCGGCAGTGTCCACGACCGGGACATCAACGCCGCCAGGAACGTGTTGGCCGCCGGGCAGGCGGACAACTCAAACGACCGTGGAGCGCAGGTAAGACCAGCATCCGTGCTGGCACCGCGCCGCGAAGCGGTAACCCACTCAGACGCCGCGCGATCCACGCGCAGCGTGGAGAGAGTCTCCGTCTCTTGAGGACGAAGAGGATGTCAAGGTCGCAGCCGTGAGAGTCGTCGTGCTGTCCGACACGCACGCGCCGCGGTACTGGAAGCGGTGCCCTGCCTCGGTCGCGTCACATCTGCGGTCGGCGGACCTGATCCTGCACGGCGGAGACGTCTGCGTGGCGCCGGTGCTGGACGAGCTGGCGCAGTACGCGCCCGTTATCGCGGTGTGCGGCAACAACGACGGGCCCGACGTGGTGGCCTGGGGCGCGCCGGACGTGGTCGAGGCCGAGATCGGCGGGCTGCCGTTCGCGATGATCCACGACAGCGGCCAGAAGACCGGCCGGATGACGAGGATGCGCCGCCGGTTCCCCGCCGCCAGGCTCGTCGTGTTCGGACATTCGCACATCCCGTGGGACGAGCAGGAGAACGGCGTCCGGGTGTTCAACCCCGGCTCGCCCACGGACAAGCGTCGTCAGCCGCAGGGCACCATCGGGTTGCTGGACGTCGAGGACGGCGTGCTGCTCGACGCCCGGATCGTGCCGGTCACGCGCTGACCTCGACGTCCTTCCGCGCCCAGGCCGCGAGTCGGGGGCCGAGAGCTTCGTAGACCTGCGGGTCGAACCCCATGCCGGTGTGCGTGCTGCGCACCTCGACGCATTCCGCGCACGGGTCCTGGCACAGCTCCCACGGCACAATGCCGTCCAGCCGCGAGAAGATGGAGATCGCGGGGACCTTCAACGGTTCGGCGAGCGCCTTGATGTGTTCGTCGAAGCAAGGCCCGCGCATGCAGTCGTCGTCGAGCAGCCCGGGCACACCTGCGGCGGCCAGACGGGTCAGGAACCGGGCGACGCGCAGGACGTTGGGATGCGCGCCCATCGGGTCGAGCACGGGGCTGCCCAGCATCACCAGGCCGTGCACGAGGTCGGGACGCCGGGCGGCGGCGAGTCGCGCGAGCCAGCCGCCGCGACTCTGGCCGAGCAGCACCACCGGACGGCCGGTGAGCTCGGCGTGCTTCTCGGTGCTGTGCAGGAGTTTTGTCAGCAGCTCCGTGGTGCAGCCGACGGTGAACCCGACTCCGGACCGGCCAGGGTGGTAGCCGCGGGCGCGCAACCACGACCCCGCGGGGGACAGGCTGGCCTCACCGGCGCCGAAACCCGGCACGAGCACGACGCCGAGCCCGTTGCCCTCGTGCGGATCCGTGCTGCGCCACACCGGGTGGCGCAGCAGCCTCGGGACGTTCCACACCGCCCTGACCACGCTCTCGCGGGAGGCGGATCGCAATCCGTCGAACATGACTGTGGATTGCCGACTGTTCGGTGACTAAACCTTCATGTTCGGACCACGATGGAGCGAAGGGAAGCATGCCCTGGTCGCCAGCCGGTCGACACGGCGACGTACCGCGCGGTGGTGTCGGCCCCATAGGTCCTGCCGTCCACGCTGTACGTGACGGTGTGCGGTGGCACCGGCCCGGCCGTCCACTGCAGATCGACCTCGCCGATCGCACGGGTCGTGCCCAGGTCGACGACCATGCGGCCGTTCGGTCCCGGCTTCCACGCGGTGTGCTGCTCGCCGTCGACGGCCGCTGATGGATCGCTCATGCCGGGCGGCAGCACGGAGTTCGGGAACGTGACGCGGCCCAGCGCCAGGTCGTTGATCGGGAACGGCGTGGCCGGCGGCATGCTCACCGTGCGCTCGGCCCTGCCCAGCACGACCGGCAGGCTGCGGCCGTCGCGATGGATCAGCACGAACATGGCCGGGCCACCGCGAAAAGTGACCCGCTGCCCGTCGTGCACGACGGCCGTGATGCCCGGCGGGATGCCGCGGGCGGTGAACCAGGGCGCCTCGATCCGGGCGGTGGCGGAAGGCAGGGTGAGCGCGTAGTCGGTGCCGTCGCGGGTGGTGACCTGCGTGCCCCGGTACAGGCGGGTGCCGCGCAGCCGGACGGTTCCGGTGACGTCCGCGCCGGACAGGTTGAAGAGGCTGAGGAACCCGTCCGCGGTGCTCGCCCGCACTCCTGGCGGGCACTCCGGGGCCTGCTCTGCCGCGATCTTGCGCAGATCGGCTCGGACGTACCCCTCGACGAGTCCCGCGGGGACGGTGATCGTGTCGCCGTGCACCGTGATCGGCTCGGGGGACCGCGCGACGAACCCCGCCCGGCCGTCCACGTCGAGCCACCCCGGTGTGCTGAGATCCGGTCGCGGGTATTCGGCCGCCGTCGTCCACGCGGCGCCGTCCAGCGACGTCTCGATGCGGTACGCGCCCGCGGCCGCTGTCTCCCAACGCAAGCGCACGCGTTGCACGGTCGTGGCGGTGCCGAGGTCGACGGCGATCCAGCTGTCCGCGCGGCCGCGTTCGGCACGGGCGACGGCCCAGCGCGTGGCCGGATCGCCATCGATCGCCTTCGCCGGTTCGTAGCCGGGATCGAACGACGAGGCCGTCACCGTTCCCCGACCTACCTCGAACTCGAACAACGAGTAGCCGTAGGTCGGATGCGGGGTGATGCCGACCATGCGGACGTGCCGCGCGGACGTCGCCGGGAACGTCAGCTCGTCGACCCGGAACCCTTCCCGCGCGTGGACCGTGACGCGGCCCGCCGATCCCGTGTAGGTGCGGGAACCGGTGAGGCCGGGCATCCCGGCCATCGCGAGGTTGTGCACGTCGACCCGGCCGGGACGGGGGAGTGCGCACACGATCGTGCCGGTCGGCAGGGTGGCGGTGCCGGCGAACCCGTCCGCGAACCGCAGCAGGCTCGCGGTCGCGTCGAAACCGTCCCGTATTCGTTGGTAGACAACGGTGTCGCGTCCGGTGACGGCCGCCGGTGGCAGCAGCATCGGGGTCGCACCGCTGATCTTGAACAGCCAGTCGTCGTGCGCGGGCTGCCAGGCGAGCTTCGTGAACCCCGGCTTGGTCACCGTGCCCGCCCACGCGGCCGCCGACTGGTGCGTCAGCAGACCGGGGTCGGCGCCGTGGTCGATCGTGATCGCGGCGCGGGTGAAGAAGTCCGTTGCCGGGGCCACCGGCGGGCGCAGTTCGTGCAGCAGGTAGCTGATCGCGAGCTCCGCGCGTGCCTCCGGCTCGTACTTGGCCTCGCCGGAGAACTTCGCGAGCCGGTACACGGGCGGATGTGCCTGGTAGGCGAGCAGCCGGGACGCGAGCGCCGACTCGGCCCACGCCGCCATCGGGTCGCGCAGCACCGTGGAGCGGAACGCGAGCGGGATGACGTCACGGCCGTAGAGGTGTTCCCGGTCGTTGACCATCGGCATCAACGGCTCGCCGGCGTCGCTCATCGTGGCGAGGATGGTGCGCCACAACAGTTCCCCGTTCGGCTGCCTGGTCAGCACCTCGGGCAGCGGTCGTCCGGCGAGCAGGAAGTGCACGGCGTTGCGGCCGGAGGTGCGCCAGAGTTCTTCCTGGTAGTGCGGGCCGAACGAGCCGTGGTTCTCGACGACGAACGTGTCGTGCAGGTTCGTCGCCGTGTTGGCCGAGATCGGCGTACCGTCCACTGTGGAGGGATTGGCGAGGTCGGCGGCGGGCAGTCCCGCCTCGTTGCGGCTCCAGCGGCCGAACGCCTCGCGCCAGCCCGGTCCGTCGCCGTGCCAGGCCAGTCCGGGTGCGAGCGACTGGGCGTAGACGCCCATCTCCTCCAGCTTGGTGTCGCCGCGGTGGCCGCCGGTGAGGCCGTTCGGCGTCCAGCTGCCGGAACGCGGGTCGTTCGCGGTGCCGAGCGAGGTCGTGTAGTCGGCCTGGCCGCGTGCGATCGCCTCCACGTTCGCCCGGGTCCGCGCGTCGAGGTCCGGCCAGAGCAGCCGGGCGGCCAGTACGAAGTAGGACTGGAACGTGGTGTCCCAGAACAGGGTCTTGCCCCACTCGGTGCCGCCCGCCAGCACGTTGCTCGCCGCGAAGTGCCTGATCGTGGCGAGCGTGTGGTCGCGCAGAACCTCCTTCTCGACACCTGCCAGGGACGCGTCGTAGGTGCCTCGGGTGAGCAGGACGGCGTTGCCGAGCACGACCGCGAACCCGAAGTCCGTGCGCCGATACCGTCCGGCCGTGGCGTCGTACTGCGTCTCGGCCCACCTCGTGTGCCTGAGCAGCACCTCGTAGTAGGTGTCCTTGAGCTGTGCGAACGAGACCTTCGGCGCGACCGCCAGCACACCTGTGGCGTAGAGGAACGTTCTGCGGTTGATCAGCACGTCAGCGCCGCCTCCGCCCAGTCGGCGTGGTCGAAGTTGCGGCCGTCGCCGCCGTCGGTGACGCGAAGACTGAGCATCCGGACGTCGCTGACGTCGACGTCGATCGGCACCGCCGCTCCCTTGCCCTGGATGATTCCGCTGTCGTACAAGGGTTTGTCGTCGCCGTAGACCTGGAACGAGACCGAGCCCGGCTGTTCGGTCTCGTCGTCGAGGCCGATCTTCGCGGTGAAGTGCTCGCAGTCGCGGCCGAGGTAGACCGAGACCTCGGACGGCGCGTGCGTGCCGAGTCCCTTGGCGTAGGTGACGCCGCCGACGGTCAGCACGTTGCCGTCGCCCCCGGTGTTCTCGCCGTTGGACCTGTCGCGTTCCACCGGGCCCCAGCCGTTGTTCTCGCTCATGAACGGCAGATCGCTGACCTGGGCGCCGTTCGCCGGCGTCGGGGGCGGCACGAACGCCTTGACCGCCTGCTCGACGTGCACGTCGCCGAAGGTGGCGACGATCGGCACGTCCACCGGGCCGACCTGGGTGCCCGCGCGGAGCTGCCAGCTCCCGCTGATCGACTCGCCCGGCGCGAGCCTGCGGCGTTGCACGGCCGGACCGCTGACGGACCAGCCCTCGGGGGCGGTCGCGGTCAGCTTGACGTCGCGGATCTCCTTGTCGCCGTTGGTGAACGTGCCGGCCACCTCGACGGTCGACCCCGCCGGGGTGTCGACCTGCCCGGTGGGCGTGACGGTGAGCGTGGTCTTCGGGACCTGCCGGATCGGCTGGTCGCAGGTCCGCAACCCCGGCCGGTACCGGCAGATGACCGCCGCGAAGCCGCCGTTGCGCTGGACGGGCACGCTGAGGGTGTCGGAACCGCGCAGGATCTGACCGTCGCGGACGACGTCGGCCCTGATGGCGGGGTCGCGGACGGTCTCCACCAGCCACTGCCCGCCGCCGAGGAACCCGAGTGGCGCCTGAAGAGTGAGGTCCTGGGTGGCGATGGCGCCGACGAACCACCTGTCGCCGTTGCGGCGCGCGACCACGGCGTGCGAGTCCGGGTCGCCGTTGAGCAGCCTGGTCTCGTCCCAGACCGTCGGGATCTGGTCGAGGTAGCGCAACGCCTGCGGATGCCGTTCGTAGGCCTCGGGTTTGTCCGCGAAGTGCGTCCAGCCCGACTCGTAGACGACCGGCAGCGCGACCTCGTGCGCGATCGACGCCTCCTTCGTGCCGACTTCGAGTGACACGGGCGTGTAGTCCATCGAACCGGCGACGTTGCGGGTGAAGAACTGCACGGGGTTGTTGGCGGCGGGCGGGTAGTTCTCGGCGCCGCGCACGGCCTCCATCGTGAGCACGTGCGGCCACGTGCGCGCGAGGCCGTGCGGAATGGTGGAACCGTGGAAGTTGACCATCAGCTTGAGGTCGGCCGTCTTCTGCAACACCGCGTCGTACCAGCGATAACGGTCCTGCGAGTCGGACTCCATGAAGTCGAGCTTCACGCCCTTGGCGCCCCACTGCTTGATCCTGGGCAGCACGGTGTCGCGTTCCTGCTGGGTGTCGAGGTCGCTCCAGTGCAGCCACAGCAGGATCTCCACGCCCTGCGCGCGGGCGTACCGGATGAGCTCCGGCACCCACGCGGCGCTCCAGCCCTCGTCGACCAGCGCGTACTCCCAGCCGTTGCGGGCGGCGAAGTCCACGTACTGCTTCTGCCGCGCGAAGTCGCTCGGGCTCGAATGTTCGCTCAGCCACGACCACGCGACCTTGCCCGGCCTGATCCACGACGTGTCGGTGTATTTCGCGGGACTCGCCAGGTCGTCCACGAGCGTGGAGGTGCTGACCGTGCCGAGATCGCCGACGATCGCGGTGCGCCAGGGGGTGGTTCCCGTCGACGCGACCTGTGCGTCGGCGAGCACGACCTGGAAACCGCTGCCGCTCCTGCGCAACCTGCTGCCCGCGTACCGGCCGTCCACATCGGACTCGGTGAGCAGCGCGAAGTCCTGTCCCGTCTGGAACAGCGACGGGTAGCCGAAGTCGCCGGTGGCCTCGCCCGCGGTCGTGCGCACGCGGTTGGCCTCGTACCAGGCGTTGTAGGGGAGCAGCCACGCCTTCGAGTCCGCCGGAACGCTGAAGCTCGACGCCTCTCCGGTGATCGTCGCCGGGGCGGGCAGCACGTAGCGGTAGGCGACGCCGTCCGCGGAGGCGCGCACGACCAGGTCGAAGCTGCCGCTCGCGTTGCGGAAGCCGAACCTGGCCTCGTTCATCCGGGTGGCGCGCTGCAGCCGTTTGCCGGTCGGCATGGTGTAGCGGTCGATGACAACGCGGTCACTGCGTCCGGTGGACGTCAGGTCCTTCGTGAGGTCCGCGGTGGTCGTCGTGAGGCCGACCGCGGCGGGCTGGAGCACCGTTCTGCCCTGCCGTCGTACGGCCAATGTCAGGTTTCCGCTGTTCAGGGCTACTTCCGCGACGACCTGGCCGGGGCCTGTCACCGTCCAGCCGGCAGGTGCGGCGACGGCGGGCGCGGCGGGCAACAGCAGGGCGAGCACGAGTACGAGCAGTCGTGACATCGTTGTCAGCTCCCGGTGTGAGACCGCTCCCATCGTGTGGGGCCGCTCGTTCCCGGTCAAGAGGCTGATAGTTATCAGTCGATTTGCGGACAGTGGCCGTGCTGCTGGTGCTCACCGTGGTGCGACCGGGTCCGCCTGACGTGCGGGCGCCGAAGGTCCGGCCAGGACGATCGGCCCGCCCGCACGCGTGCAGTCGGCGCGGCCCTCACATGACGACGATCTCGATCTCCCTGCCGAGCTTCGCGCCG
Source organism: Lentzea sp. NPDC102401 (assembly GCF_044765805.1). Lineage (NCBI taxonomy): Bacteria > Bacillati > Actinomycetota > Actinomycetes > Pseudonocardiales > Pseudonocardiaceae > Lentzea > Lentzea sp. NPDC102401. Next base: position 912,675 of record NZ_JBIWKS010000002.1, read on the forward strand.
CGCAGCAGGTCGAGGTCGTCGCCGCTCCAGAACTTGCCGGGGTCGTACCAGTTGGGCCTGCGCTGGGGCAGCAACCCCATCTCCTCGTACGTCACGGCCACGATTTCCGCGCAGAACGCGCTCTCGAGTGTCGCGTCCCCCTTGGGGCGCAACGGAATCCGCCCGCGTGCCCACCGCGAGGCGAGCTTGGCAGTGGACGGGAACGGCGTGCCGTCCAGCCGTGCCACCGTCCTGAGCGCCGCGTCCTCCATCTCGCGCGTCACCTCGTGGTCGAGCTGCCGCAACCAGGCCCGCTGCCCGTACTTGTCGTGCCACGTCACGACGGCGTCGCGCAGGTCGTGCAGCTGAGCGCCGCGCTGATGGGTGCCCGACCACATGTCCTTCAAGGACTTGCCGAGCTCGGCGTGCCACATCAGCGGCGGCATGTCGTCGATCACGATCGCCATGCCGACGTGGTTGACCGGGCTGTTGGTCATGGCCTGGATCGCCCGGTCCGCCGCACTGCGCCCGCGGAACACCCACACGTCGCCGGTGCGGGTCATCTCGACGGCTTTGTCCAGTGTTGTCGCCATGACCGACTAGCCTAGGCACATGAAGCTCTGGAAGCTGCTCGGCATCGCCGCTTTCGCGGGAGTCGCTGCCAGCGGCGCGGTCGTCGCCCGGAACCAGCGCCGCCGCGAGGCCTACACGCCGGACCAGATCAGGGAACGGTTGCACGAACGGCTGGCCGAGGCGTCCCGCCCGGAATGAGCCGGTAGGCCACGAAGGCCGCCACCGCGAGCAGCGCCGCCGCCACCAGCGCCGTGCCCTGCACGGCCTCCGTGAACGTGCCGGTGGCGGCCCACGCCGACAGCACGGTCCCGAGCACCGCGATGCCCAGCGCCGCGCCCAGTTCGTACGCGGTCTCGGACACCGCGGATGCCGCGCCCGCCTTGTCCGCGGGGACGGCCGACACCACGGCGTCCGTGGTCAGGGTCAGCGCGAGCCCGACACCGGCGCCGATGACCACCAACGCCACCGCGATCGCGCCGTACCGCGCCGAGAAACCGACGATCGCCAGTCCCGCCGCGCTGACCAGCAGGCCGGCCGCGATCGCGCGGCCCACGCCGAGCTTGCGCACCACCGGTCCGATCACCGCGATCACGAGCATGCCCGCGACACCGAGCGGCAGTTCCCGCAGTCCGGCCTCCAGTGGCGAGTAGCCCAGCACGTTCTGGAAGTACTGCGACAGGAAGAACACCAGCCCGGTCAGCGCGAACACGGCGATCATCGTCGCGCCCACCGCGCCGCTGAACGCCGGGTTGCGGAACAGCGCCACGTCGATCATCGGATGCGCGGACGACCGCTGCCGCTGCACGAACAACCACAGGCCCGCCACGCCGACCGCTCCGGCCGGCACCGCGGTCCAGGTCGGGCCGGCCAGCGCGACCTCCTTGATCGCGTACACGAGCGGCACCACGCCGACGGCCGACAGCAGCGCGCTGACCAGGTCGAACGGTCCCGGATTCGGGTCACGGGTCTCCGGCAGCCACCAGGCGCCGAACACCAACAGCGCCGCCATCACCGGCAGGTTGATGATGAACACCGAGCCCCACCAGAAGTGCTCCAGCAGCACGCCGCCGACCAACGGCCCGAGCGCCGCACCGGCTGTGGCCGTCGCCGCCCACACCGCCACCGCCCGCGTGCGTTCGGCGGGGTCGGTGAACAGGTTGCGGATGATCGACAGCGTCGACGGCATGATCGTCGCGCCCGCCACGCCGAGCAGGGCGCGCGCCGCGATCAGCCACTCGGCGGAGGGCGCGAACGCGGCCAGCAGCGACGCCGCCCCGAATCCGGCGGCGCCCAGGAGCAGCAGTTTCTTGCGGCCGATGCGGTCGCCGAGCGTGCCCATCGTGACCAGCAGGCCGCCGAGCACGAACGAGTAGATGTCGCCGATCCACAGCACCTGCGCGGCGGTGGGCGCCAGTTCGTGCTGAAGCGCCGGGATCGCCAGCGCCAGCACCGTGCCGTCCACCGCGATCAACAACAACGCGAGCGCGAGCACGCCGAGCGCTGCCCACTTCCGCATGACGAACCCCCTCAGCCGACCATCTGGTCTGCAAATAACGTACCGTCTGGACGGTCGGCTAAGCAACCGCTAGGTTGATCACATGCCCGGAGAGCAGCGCAACGCGCCCCGCACCCGCAGAGAGGTGCTCGCCGCGGCCGCGCGCGCGTTGAGCGAGCAAGGCCCGAACATCAGCCTCGATGCCGTGGCGAAAGAAGCGGGCGTCTCGAAGGGAGGCCTGCTGCACCACTTCCGCACCAAGCAGGCGTTGATCGTCGGGTTGATCGAGGAGTGGTTCGACCACTACGACACGACGGTCGAAAGCCTGCTCGAACCGGAGGACACACCCGGCCGCTGGACCCGCGCGCACATCAGGGCGACCTTCGTGCCGGACGACCTGTGGTCTCACCCGTCTGTCGTAACGGCGTTGCTCGGCGTGCCGGAACTTCAGCAGCGCCTGGACGTCGCGGCGACCCGCTGGCGGCAGCAGACCGATTCGGACGGCCTGCACCCACAGCGGGCGGACCTCATTTCCCGTGCACTCGATGGAGTGACGCTGGCGGATCTCCTGTGGCGCGGCCAGGAGTCGGACGAAGAACGCGACCGCACCCGTGACCTGCTGCTGAAGCTCACCGAGCAGACGGGGCCGTTCGTCTGAGAGTTTGTCCGCAGAACGTTGTCAAGTGGAACAACGCTGACACCGGACAACGAAGTCTGCGTACCGTCGGAAGTGGGGGGCACTCCGGGGGGAAGCACATGCCGATCGTGATGTCCGAATCCGTGCCCAAGGGGCGCGGACTGACAATTCTGTTCGAGCTGGAAGATCTGGCGCGCACGCGGTTCGCGTCGGCTCCACTGCCGATGTACGAACTGGTGTTCACACTGCACAGCGGCAACTGGGACCGTCTGCTGCTGCCGCAGATCCGCCCGCTCGCCGAACTGGTCAGACCTGGCCGGTTCATTCCCGACTTCTTCAACTCCGCGCGGCCCGACTTCGACGACGCCGTGCGCCAGGTGCTCGAAGTGCCGTCGACGCGGGTGCGCGACCAGATCGCGAGCATGCTCGGCACGACGTCACCGTGGCTGCGGTCGTTCGCGGCCGGCACCCCGACCTCGCGCCAGGACCTGAGGTCCGCGTTCCACTCCGGTTTCCGCGACCTGCTCGGCCCGAACTGGCCGCAGACGCGGCAGGGGTTCGACGCCGAGGTGCGCCTGCGGTCCTCGCAGGCCGTGACGCGCGGGCTGGGAGAGCTGCTCGGCCACCTGCACCCGTCGATCTCGTGGACCTCGCCGGCGCTGCACGTCGAACTGGGCTGGGACACCGAGATCTCGTTGCGCGGCACGGGGATGCTCATCGTGCCGGTGCTCAACGGGCTGACCCGCCCGGCGGTGTCGATGTTCGCCGAACCGCAGCCGTTGCTGTTCTACCCCGTCACGGCGCCTCAGCCGAGCGGCGCCAGCCTCGAACTGGCGCTGGGACGCACCCGGACGCTGGTGCTGCGGGCGCTCACCTCCGAACGCACCACCACCGAACTCGCCAAGCACGTGGGCATCAGCCTGCCCACGGCGTCGCAGCACGCCACCGCGCTGCGCACCGCGGGTTTCGTGTCCACCCACCGCAACGGCAGGTCGGTCCGCCACCGCCTGACCCGGCGCGGCTGGGAACTGCTGAACTGACGATCAGGGAGGCCAGCATGACCGCGATGCCGCGGTACCGCACCGACCCGAGTCCCCGTGCGCTGGCGGTCCGGCTGCGCGCCCTGCGCACCGCCCAGGTGCCCGTCGCCTGCGGCGTCTACGCCGGACTGTCGGCCCCCGGCACGACTTCCGCACTGCACGCCCGCATCACCCACGCCATGGCCCGTGCGTTCGTGACGGGCACCTCGGCAGGCGTTCCGCGCTTCGACCCACCGCCGTCCGCCCAGCTGCGGCTGCTGACGGCCGCGAGCTGGGGCCGGCTCGACGGCGTCGGCCCGGACATGACGGAGTTCCCGGTGGACCTGGCCTCCGAACTGTGGTGGCGGGTGCACGAACGGGCGCTCGGCTCGTTGCGCACGGCCGAACGCCGCCTGGCCTGTGACCTGTTGCTGCGTCTGGGATATCCGCAGCGCGCGGCCTCGGTGATCGGCCTGAGCGTGATCGACCCGCGCAAGCACGTGTTCTCGCCCGAACTCGCGCTGGAACAGCTCGCCGTGCTGCGCTGCCACCTCCCGTCGTCCGCCGTGGAGGCGATGGCGCTGCGCGGCGCCAGGTCCGGGCTTCCTCCCGAGACGCGCCGCGACCTGGCGCTGTTCGTGGTGTTCCGCAACGCCGCCCGCGGCGCCGACTCCACGTCCCTGCGGGCCGCCGCGGCGCTCGCCATGAAGGCCACGTCCGAGCTGCCGCAGAACGGATTCGCCGCGGCCCTGCACCGAGCCCGGCTGCACCGGGCGATCGCCGCGGTTCCGTTCGTGCGGCACGACATCGTCGAGACACACCGGCTCCTCGGCCGGGCACTGGAATCGCTGACCTCGGCGACGCCGGGGGCGGCCGAGATGGACCGGCTCGCGTGGGCGGACGAGGCCTACGCCCTCTACTCCTTCCTCGTGCAGACCCACGTCGCCGTCGGCCTGGGACACCGCGCCGTCGGCTACTCCGGCGAACTGGTCGAGCTCAGTCCCGGCGACCACCGGACGTGGGCGCTGCAGGGCGACGCGCTGGCCGCGTGCGGTCAGCTGGAGGCATCCCTGGAGGCCTACGGCCGCGGGATCGCGCTCGGCGGCTGGGGTGCGGCTCGTGCCGCCTACCTGCGTGGCTTCGTGCTGGAACGGCTCGGGCGGGTGGCCGAGGCCGCCGAGGACTACGTGCTGTCCCAACGCATCGATCCGACCTCGTCGGTAGTGGTGGCTCCGGTTGTGCCGGTGGGCGGCCACGGCCGGCAGTTGCCCGCGGAACCGGGTGTTCGCGGACGGGGCGTTGGTGGACGCCGTGCTGCTGAACGGGTCCGAGCCGTGCAGGTGCGCTGAGACGGAACCGGCCACCTCGGTGGCGTTGGTCGCGGGCGCGGTCTCCTCAGCGCGCGTCGGCCGTGACCAGTAATCGCAGGTGCGCGGCGAGCCAGGTGGCCGAGGCCGGGGCGTCGGCGAACGCCGTGACGCCGGCCGCAGCCGTGCGCAAGCCCGCGCGGTGCAGGTGCGCGCCTACCTCGCGCACACGGGTGAGCAGACTGTCCGTCAGGTGGTCCAGGCCTCGGTGGGAGGCCTCGGCCAGCACCGTCAGCGCGCTGTCCACCGCCGCGCTCAGCGGGTCGGACGTCGTGACTCCCGGCGACAGGGGTTGCGGCGTCGTGTCCGTCGCAAGGTCCACGACGACCACTCCCGCCGGGGTGTGCACGGCCAGCGGGTCGACGACCAGGGTGCCTCGATGTCGCCGGACGCTGCCGGTGATCGTCGTCGAGGTGGCGCGCAGGGCCGCTGTCAGGGCGTCCAGCGAGTGCGGTGCGACGGCTCGGTGCGTTGCTTCCAGGCGGCACGACATGCCCGTCGGATCGTGCAGCGTGGCGGTGAGGCGTTGCGCGGCCGGGTCGTAGGCGAGGTCGGACACCTCGGTGACGCGGATCGCGCGGACCAGTTCGGCCTCCACCCTCGCGCGGACCTGGCGTGGCGGCAGTTCGGCCAGGTGTGCGGCGGCCTTGGCGTAGTCGTCGATCACCAGGGCCTGGGGCAGGTGGTCCCAGGCCGTGCCGACCGGTGTGAGCGAGGTTTTGGCCACCCTGCTGGTCTTCAGGGTCACCGCGCGGCTCGCGCTGCGCGTCGCCGACTCGGACACCACGTTCGACGCCGCCAGCCGTGTGCCGGTGCGCAGGGGAGTGTCGCGCTGCACCAGGACGACGTCGCCCGAGGCGAAGTAGACGTCCACCGCGTTCTCCGCGCGCAGGCGGGCGCCGAGGGCGGTCAGCCTGACTCGCTTGAGCGGTGTTTCGGCGGGCTCGTCCGGGCCCAGGATCTCGGCGCGGGGGCCCGTGGCGGTGGTCCGCGCGTGCAGTTCGGTCAGCAGCGCGGCGAACTGTTCGGCCTCGTAGTCGGCGCTGCGCTTGCGGTACGCGGCGAGTTGGGCGAGGAGATCGGTGATCACGGCGGCGGGCCAGTGCAGGCGTTGCGCGGTGAGGTCGCGGTGCAGGCGCTGCCACGCGCCGTCGAGCACCTCGCTCGCGTTCGTGGCGCCGTCGAGCAGCAACTGGTCGAGCAGATCGGTGACAGCGGTCAGATCCGTTGCGGTGGTGGGAGATCCGCCGACGTCGACCGTGTCGGCTCCCTGTGCGTCCGCCTCGCGGAACGCCCACACCGCCAGTGCCGTCGCCTCGTCCTTGTTCACCGCGTCGGTGTGGACGTACGACAGGTCGCCGGGGACCAGGAACGTGACCGTGCAGGTGGGGAGTTCCGCCTGCGCGGTGTGGTCTTCCGCGGTCGGGCGGCGGAGCTTCGCGCGGTAACCGGCCTGGTGGGCCCTGCGGGCGCGGCGCAGGGTGCGTTCGCCCATCAACGCCACCAGGTCGGTGTCCGTCACGGCGCCTGGCGACCACAGCTCGGCCGGTGCGGTCGTCTCCTGAGTGCGTTGGTACGCCAGGACGACGGCGATGCGGTGCCGGCAGACGCCCGCCGCGCCGCAGCTGCACTGTGCCGCGTCGAGCGCGATGCCCGGCGGCAGCGTCGTCGTGGTGCCGTCCGGGAACTTGCCCTGGACGGCACCGGCCGGATCGGTGTCGAGCGCCGGGACGATGCCCGCGTCGAGCTCCTTGACGGCGCGTTTCACCAGACCGCGGTTGGCCAGCGCCGCGAGGGCGTCCGGGGTCAGTGCCATCAGGTCTGGTCTGGTCACCTGAGCTTCTCCGCAACGAATTCCGCGAGCTGTCCTGGGGTCATCGCGCCGACGTGCGCGCCGACGTTCGCGAGGCGCTGGCCCAGCGCCCGGTCGTAGTCCGGGTTCGCCTCGTCGTCCAGCGCCGCCAGGCACAGCACGTGGGTGCCCTGCTCGCACAGGTCCTTCACCGTGCGGACCAGGTGCGCCGCGCTGCCGCCCTCGTAGAAGTCGCTGATGATCGCCACGATCGACCGGCGCGGGCTGTCCACGAGGCCGGCGCCGTAAGCCACGGCCTTGGCGATGTCCGTGCCGCCGCCGAGCTGCACCTTCATCAGCAGCTCGACCGGGTCCGTCACGTCCGAGGTCAGGTCGACCACGTTGGTGTCGAAGGCGACCAGGTGCGTCCTGAGCCCAGGCAACCCCCACAGACAGGCCGCCGTGACGGCCGAGTGGATCACCGAACTGGTCATCGAGCCGGACTGGTCCACCAGCAGGATCACCTGCCACTGCTCCAGGTGCCGTTTGGTGCGGGAGACGAACTTCGGGTGCTCGATCGCGAGCTTGCGCTCTTCCGGTTGGTAGCGCTGGAGGTTCGCCCTGATCGTGGAGCGGAAGTCGAAGTTGCGCGAGTTCTTGTGAATGCTCGGCCGCCGCGACCTCGTGCCGCTGAACGCCGTGCGCACCTCCGTCTTCAGCTTCTCCATCAACTGCTTCACGACCGCTTCGACGATCTTGCGCGCCAGCGCGAGCACGGCCGGGTTCATCAGGTGCTTGGTCCGCAGCACCGCGCGCAGCAGCGCCGGGTTCGGCTCGATCCGTTGCAGCACTTCGGGATCGGTGACGACGTCGGTGATCTCGTACCGCTCGACCGCGTCGCGTTCCAGCCGTTCGATCGTCTCGCGCGGGAAGAGGGTGTGCACCTCGTCCAGCCAGTCGACGGTCTGCAGCACGGAGTCCTCGCTGCCGCCCTTGCGCACGCCGCGTTCGGCCAGTTCGGGATCGCGGCCGTAGAGCCATTCCAGCGCGGTGTCCCGGCGGGCCGCGTCGCCCTGCAACCCTCCAGTGCGGCGCGACGCGGGTTCGCCGAGGATCAGCCGCCAGCGTTCCAGGTCCGTCATGCCAGCCCGCCCTTCAGCAGCAACGCGTCCACGCGCTTCTCGATCGCCATCGCCTCCGCCACGACCATCGGGTCGACGGTGAGACGGGTGACGCCCTTGGCGCTGCCCTCGACGCCACGATGGTGCAGGACGGTGGCCGCGATGGTTTCCCTTTCCCTGGGCGGGAAGTAGCTGAAGGCGAGTCGCAACGCGGGCAGCGCCACCAGGAACTCGTCCTCGGTCATCGCGCTGACCAGCTCGTCGAGCACCCCGACCAGGTCAGGGCTCGCCAGCACCTCTTCCCGCGCGACCGCGAACAACCCGGCGAGCCAGTCGCCGAGCGCCTCGATGTTGCGCACCTTGCGCACGTCCGGCTGGGAGCCGAGCGTCCAGGCGAGCCCGAGTGCGGCGCCGCGCAGATCCGGTGGTGCCTCGACGTCGTTGCTCACTCGGGTCGCGACGCCGGTGACGTCCGCGATGTCCAGTGACAGTGCGGACTTCGCGTGCAGCACCGCGTCCCTGGTTGCCGCCATGGCCTTGAGGCGGTGCGGATCGGCCGGCGCCGGACCGCCGTGCAGGCCCTCGACCAGCCACAGCACCCGTGCCGTGCCCACGTCGATCACCGAGCCCAGCAGCGGATCCTTTCTCGTGCCGAACAACCTGTCGTGCCGCCACAGCCCGAGCACACCGCTGAGCACGGACCCGAGCGCCGCGAGATCGCCCGTCGCCCGGACACCCTCGTTGAGGGTCTGCTGGACCTTCCCGGACAACGCCGAGATCCCGCAGAGCACCGCGTCGAACAGGATGGTGGCCAGGTGTTCCAGCTGGGCGTCCCGGGAGCGGCGTTCCAGCACCGCCCCCGCCGCCTCCTCCAGTGTGGCGCCGTTCTCGGCGGCCTCGATCAGCGCCGCCAGCCGTTCCTCTGCCGGTCGCAGCGTCCACTGCTCGTCCAGCTGCGGCGCGGCACCCTCGGACGGGCCGCTCGTGCGTTCGAAGCCAGGAATCCGCAGCACCCGCAGGCGATGCAGGATCCTGCTGCGCTCCAACGCCTCCGCGTCCGTGAGGTCGAGCGCGACCTTGCCCTCCTGATCGAGGCCGTGCGTCCGCAGCAGCTCCTGCACCGCGTTGACCAGCGGCGGTGCCGGCGTGTCCGGGTGCAGCCTGCCGACCTTGCTGCCCCGCAACGCCCCGATCATCTCGATCAACGCCGGGTGCGCGCCGGGCTGCAGCGTGCCGCGCCGGGTCCACGGCGGCGGCTGCGTCAGGTCCTCGGAGATCAACGCGCTGGTCAGGCCGTCGAGCACGTCCGTGCGCGCCAGGTTCTCGTGACCGCGCAACCGGGCCAGCGCCCCGGCCTGCGTGCGCGCCGCGATGAGGTCGGCCGTCGACACCGGCTGCTGCCGGCCGCGCAGCCGCGTCGCCACCGACTCGACCAGCCAGTCCGCCGCGCGCTGCGCCCCCGCCTCCCAGACCTGCTGGTAGTAACCGGGCGACGGCATGCCCGACTGGTAGCCGGTGAACGCGTCCAGCCGTGCGTGCGAATACGGCACGAGATAGCTCGCGCCTCTATCACGTTCGGGAACCTCGGGCCACTCCGCGGAGCCGTCGAGCTTCGCCTTGAGCGCGGCCGTGTGGAAGCCGCCGGTGATCACGACGACGGGCCTGTCGCCCGCGTCCTTCACCGCCGCCCGCACCCAGCGCGCCATGTACTCCTCGCGGGCCGAGTCGCCCTCGTCCGCGGTCGCCGTGCCGCGCAGCAGGTCGAAGTACTCGGCCATGCCCTTCGGCTCGGTCTCGCACTCGAAGAGGTGGTCCCAGAGCGCGTCGACGTTGTCGACCGCGAACTCCCGGCACAGTCGCTCGACGACCTCGGCGTAGCGCAGTTCCGCGTCCGCGTACCTGTTGCTGACGTCGCGGAACGCCTCGTGCCACGCGGGCAGGTCGATGAACCTGACCTCGGCGCCGCACCGGCGGGCCTCGGTGATCGCCACCCACTCCGGCGAGTAGTCGCAGAACGGCGACCACGACGCGTGCTGGTCGGAGTAGCTGAACAACGCGACGGGCAGCTCGTGGCCGAGCAGCAGCTCGTCGATGCGCTCGTTGAAGTCGGCGGGACCTTCGACGAGCACGTACGCGGGCTGGTGCTCGGAGATGGTGGCGGCGACCAGCCGGGCACAGGCGGGACTGTGGTGCCGGACGCCGACGAACACGGCCCCCATCAGCCGGGCAGCAGGTGCCGGGCGCGGTGCAGCTCCTGCCACTGCTCGCCCTTGCGCCGTGCCGCGTGCTGCTCCAGGTACCGCCGCAGCCGCGCCAGGTCCTCCGCGTTGTCCTTCGCCGCCGTGCCCGCCAGGCACTCCACGACGTCCGCGGCCGACCCGACCTCGCCGCGCAGGAACCAGCCTCGCAGCCCCACCGCGTGCGCCACCGACACCGCCTCGGCCGTGCTCATCACGGTGGTGAGCCGGTCGCCGCCCTCGCGCAGGTCGCGGAACGTGCGAACCAGGACCTCCAGCACGTCACGCCTCGGCGCGAGCTCGACGCCGGACTTCTCCAGCAGCTTCGCCGCCTCCTGCTCGACCAGGGCGAGCTCGGTGTCGAAGTCGGCGATCGGGAACACCGTCTCGAAGTTGAACCGCCGCTTGAGCGCGGCGCTCATCTCGTTCACGCCCCTGTCCCGCGTGTTCGCCGTGGCGATCACGTTGAACCCGTCCTGCGCGAACACCATGCCGTCCGGGCCGTTCAGCTCGCCGATCGCCATCACGCGGTCGGACAGCATCGACAGCATGCAGTCCTGGACCTCCAGCGGGCAGCGGGTGATCTCCTCGAACCGCACGATCTTGCCCTCGGCCATGCCCCGCAGCATCGGTGCCGGCACGAGCGAGCGCGGCGACGGCCCCTCCGCGACGAGCAGCGCGTAGTTCCACGAGTACTTGATCTGGTCCTCGGTCGTGGCCGCGCCGCCCTGGATCGTCAGCGTCGACTCGCCGCACACCGCCGCCGCGATCAGCTCGGACAGCAACGACTTCGCCGTCCCCGGCTCACCGACCAGCATCAGACCGCGGCTCGTCGCCAGCGTGACCAGCGCTCTGTCCACAAGGGACGGATCGCCGACGAACTTCCTGCTGATGCCCCGCTTCTCGTCGCCCACCACGAACCGGCGCGCGGCTTCGAGGCTCAGCGCCCAGCCCGGTGGCCTCGGCGCGGTGTCGGTGTCGCGCAGCCGGGCGAGCTCGTCGGCGTAGCGGACCTCGGCGGGAGGACGCTGCATCGTCTGGGTGCTGGTCATGACTGCAAGGACTCCAGTTCGGAGAGGAGCTCGGAGACGGTAATCGGGTCGATCTCGTAGGTGGCGGGCGCGTCGGCCGGAGCGGACCACGCGCCGTGACCGTTGCGTGAGAACCACATGTCGCTGAAACCGACCTCGGGGAAGACGTCCATGGCGCCCACCGCGATGCCGGGTTCGAGCCTGGCGACGAGCGCGCCGCCGTCGGGGAACGGCCGGGTGATCCAGCACTCGACACCCGCGTCCTGCGGGGTGCCGCGCACCCAGCCCTTCTTGGTCAGGCCGAGGATCTTGCCGATCGGGTACGGGGTGTCGCAGTACTTCTTCGCACGGGGGAGAAGGTCGCCGGCCGCGGTGAGCAGGTGGATCGGTCGGCCGAGCTGCGGGAACGGCTGGAGGATCTCGTAGTCGGCGAAGACCTCGCCCCACGCCGCCGACGCCTCCCGCAGGCCGACCGCGTGCGCCACGCGGACCGTGGTGCTCTCGGCCAACGTGAACTCGTCGTCGTGCTCGTCGGCCAGCGTGCGGTCCTCGGCCAGGCGGAACGAGGTGCCCTCGTCGGTGATCCAGACCAGGCGGCGGACCAGGTGCCACAGCAGCGGATGCGCGGCGAGGACCGTCAGGAACTCCTCGGCGCTCCACCCGCGCTGGTCGACCATCGCGCGTTCGAGCCGCTGGATCTGGTCGGACGCGATGGTGCGGACGTCCTTCTTCAGCGCCATGAAGCGCTTGTGCTCCAGCGGAGCGAGGTCCTGGTCGTCCTTCGCGCCGGGCTTCGGCAGATCCTTGCGGCGTTTGCCGTCCGGGTCGAGCACGAACGGCTTGAGCTGCTCGTCGAAGCCCACGGTGAACTTCCGGGAGCCGTAGTCGATCACCAGGGTCGCGGCGTCGTCCAGGCCCAGGCGCGGAACCAGCCGGTCCGACAGCTGGTCGCGGGACAGACCGAGCTCGGCCGCGATCTGGGCGACCTTCTCCTGGGCCCTGGTCTTGAGGCCCTTGAACGACACCTTCTCCGCGATGCTGTTCAGGTGCGACAGCGCCACCTCGGTGCCGATGTCGGCGAGCACGTCAAGCCCGCTGACCGCCCTGGCGTGCTGGCTCTCGCCGGGCCAGTTGCGGATCAGCGGCGACAGCCTGCGCACGGTCTCGTCGTCGCCGAACCAGCCGAGCGCGTTCAGCGCCCAACTCTCCTTCGAGGGCGCGCCCGCCTGTTCCCACGCCTGGAAGACGGCCCATGCGAACTCCGCCAGCGAGCCGGGATCGAGTGCCTCACGGGCGATCGGCAGCCCCGCGTAGAGCTCGCCCGGCTTGGACAGCGCGGCCGTCATCAACAGATGACCGGCGACCTCGGCGGACAGGGCGTGCCTGCGGTCCGCCAGCAGCACCTGCGGCAGCAGCCTGGGGTCCGCCCACTCGCCGATCGCCGGCAGCTTCGCGGGCAGCACGTCGACCGGGTCGACCGCGAGCACGACGTCGATCGCGGCCTCCGCGCCGCACTCCTTGGCGATGGCCGCCACGTCGACACCAAGATTGTTCAGGTGCCGCAACGCCGCCTCGGCATTGCGACGAGGGACCCCCGCCTTGCCGGCCGCCGCCGGGAGGAGGAGACGGACGGCCTGCTCGCGGTGCCGGGCGAGCCAGTCGAGGCCCCAGCGCCGGGCCGCCTTGGTGCGGGCGAACCAGTCGGCCATCTGCGTGGCCACCTCGACGGTGGCGAACGGCAGCAGCACCATCCCGGTCCCCGCGGCCGCGGACTGGACGTGCCGGATGAGCGCCGGCGCGGCGTCGACACCGAACCGGGCGGCGATGTTCTTGCCCCACTCCTCGACGCCGTAGCTGTAGACCGGCTTCCAGTCCGCGAGCAGGTGCCGCACCTCGTCCTCGGGGGCGAGGAGGAACAGGTCGTTGTCGTAGTAGCCGATCAGGCCGGCGTTGTACTCCTTGAGCAGCGTGCGCCAGTCGTGGTGGGTCTGCACCCACTCCGAGCCGGACGCCAGCCACTGCTCGTGCTCGCCCGGCTCCCAGATCACCGCCGCCTCCGGCACCGGAAGATCCGCCAGCACCACGGGCTTCACCGGCTTCTTGCGACTGAGCCACGGCGGGGACGCGAGCAGTGCCGGCAACTGCTCCGCGGTCGCCTCCGGCATGATCGCCTCGGCGGACTCGGCGAGCAGCGTGGCGACCTCGTCGGGCACGGTCAGGTGCGGATTGCTCCGCAGGTGGATGTGCAGCAGCCGGCGCACGTGATCACTCGACGACGCGCGCTCGGCCAGCAGTCGCGCCGCCCGCACGGGGAACGCCCTCATCGCGGACACCACCGCTGGCCGCACGTACTTCCCGTCCAGCCGGTCGAGCAGGATCGTGAACGCCTCGTCCGTCGGTAACGCCGCCAGCACGGTCAACGCCTGCTTGCGGCCGCCCGTGCGCTGGTGGTAGCTGTCGGAGTCGAGCTCCTCCGCGAGCAGGGGCGCGACGGCCGGCCCCAGCACGTACACCGCGGTGTAGAGCAGGAACGCCGACGTCGTGACCGGCTCGCCGCCCTTCCTGAAGTCCTCGAGGCTGCGGGCGCTGCTCGGCAACATCCACCACCGGCTCCGCGTGTAGCCCTGCTTGCGGACCTGGGTGAACCAGTCCGCCCGCTCGGGCATCAGGAAGGAGCGGATCTCCTTCGCGGTCTTCGTCTTGCCGAACGTCTCCAGCACGCACTCGGCGGCCGCGCGGTCCTCGGGGCTCGCGACGGCGATCGCGTACCGGAGGGCGGTGAGCATCAGGCCTTCCGGTTCGCCGATCGACGTCTGGAAGCCGCCGCGGTCGTACTGCAGGCAGATGCCGGTCCATTTGGCGCGCTTGTCGTCCCACTCGTCGGAGAAGGTCAGGCCCGTGAGCTCGACGACCGCAGTGGTGGCGAAGGCCAGGCCGTGGTCGGCGATCCAGGCGTGCACGCCTGGCGCGCCCGGCTTGGTGATGGCCGCGATCGCCGCCGCGCCGACGGGGGTCGGCTGCCCGGCCAGGTGCTCGCGGGCCGCGCTCACCAGCTCCGGCTTCGATCCCTTGGCGGTCAGGGCGTTCTCGATCTTCTCCGCCTGCTCGGTGATCTGCTGCCGCGCCTGCTCCGCCTTGGCGGGGTCGACGGCGAAATCCAGAGCCGGGGCGAATCCGCGCTGCCGCACCGCGTCGCGCAGCCACGCCTTGGGGATCACCCAGGTGTCTTCGTCGATGGGGGCTGTGGGAGTGGCGGCGGGCTCGGTGGCGGGGAGCTGGGTGGAGGGTTTGGTGGCCGCTGGAGTTACGGCGGCGGGTGGAGAAGTCACTGGTTGCTGGGCGGCGGGTAACTGGGCCGCGTGCTGTTGGGCGGCAGGGTCGGTGGCCGCGTGCAGCCCGGCGGCGGGCTGCGGGGCGTCGGAGGTGGTGGTGGCGTGTTGCTGGGCGGCAGGGTCGGTGGGGCTCTGCTGCCGGGAGGCGGGCTCCTGGGCCGTTTGCCGCTGGGCGGCGGGCTCCTGGGCCGGGTGCTGCGGGGCGGTGCCCTGCTGCGGTGCGAGTCGGGCGGCGGGCTCGGTGGCCGTGGGCTGCTGTGGCTCGGCAGCGGTGGTGGCTTCTGGTCTGTAGCCCTTCTTCTCCTTCTCCGCCACCAGTTTCGCGACGTGCGCGTCGGCCGCCTCGGCGGAGGCCAGCTCCTTTGTCTGGGTCTGGCCGGTGGTGCCCAGCCGTCCGAAACGGACGGTCACCGTCGCGCCGTCCTGCCCGATCTCCCAGAACTTCGCGGAGCCGTTCGCGACGAGTTCCCACCTGCGCACTGCTGTACCTCCTGGGGCCACACAAGGGAGTTGTTGTGCACGGACGTTACTCAGGGGGTCTGACAATTCTTTACGGTGAGCTTAAAGAGCTGTTCAGACCCCCCGATTCACGGTGTCACGAGTGCAGTGACTCCAGTTCGGACAGGATTTCGGAGGCCGTGATGGCGTCGGCCTCCAAGGTTCCTGACCCGTTGCGCTGGGACGACCAGTAGCCGTGCCCGTCCGCGGAGAACCACAGTTCGGTGAACTTGATCTCGGGGAAGACGTCGATCGCGCCCACCGCGATGCCGGGGTCGAGCGACGCGACCAGGGAACCGCCGGACGGCAGTGGCCGGGTGATCCAGCACTCCACGCCGGCGTCCTGGGGCTCGCCGCGGATCCAGCCCTTCTTGGTGAGACTGAGGATCTTGCCGATCGGGAGGTCGACGTCGCAGTACTTCTTCAGCTGGGGCAGGAGGTTCTCGCCGGCCGGCACCAGGTGCAGGGGGCGGCCCAGCTGCGGGAACGGCTGGAGGATCTCGTAGTCGGCGAAGACCTCGCCCCACGCCTCCAGTTCGGCCTGGAGGTCCACGGGGTGCGCCACGCGGACGGTGGCGTCCTCGGGGAGCGTGAACTCGTCGTCGCTGGAGTCGGCGAGGGTGCGGTCCTCTGCCAGCCGGAAGGAGAGGCCGTCGGTGGTGATCCACACGAGCCGGCGGACGATGTGCCAGAGCAGCGGGTGGCCGGCGAGGACGGTGTGGAACTCCTCCGCGGTCCAGGTGCGCTGGTCGACCATCGCCCGTTCCAGCCGGTGGATCTGGTCGGACGCCACTGCGCGGACGTCCTTCTTCAGAGCCGCGAACCGCTTGTGCTCCAGCGGGGCCTGGTCCTGGTCGTCCTTCGCACCGGGCTTCGGGAGGTCCTTGCGGCGCTTGCCGTCCGGGTCGAGGACGTAGGGCTTGAGCTGTTCGTCGAAGCCGACCGTGAACCGGCGCGGGCCGTAGTCGATCACGAGGCTCGCGGCGTCGTCGAGACCCAGGCGCGGCACGAGACGGTCCGCCAGCTGGTCGCGGGACAGGCCCAGTTCGTCCGCGATCTGCGCGACCTTCTCCTGGGCCTTGGTCTTGAGGCCCTTGAACTTCACCTTCTCCGCGATGCTGTTCAGGTGCGACAGGGCGACCTCGGTGCCGATGTCGGCGAGCACGTCGAGACCCGTCACCGCCCTGGTGTGCTGGCTCTCGCCCGGCCACACCCGGATCAGCGGCGACAGCGCGCGGACCGTCGAGTCGTCGCCGAACCAGCCGAGCGCGGTCAGCGCCCAGCCCTCCTTCGACGGCGCGCCGACCTCCTGCCAGCGCTGGAAGACCGCCCACGCGAACGCCGCCAGCGAGCCGGAGTCGAGCGCCTCGCGGGCGATCGGCAGCCCGGCGTAGATGTCGCCAGGCTTGGACAGCGCGGCCGTCATCAGCAGATGACGTGCGGCCTCGGGGGACAGGGCCTGCTTGCGGTCCGCCAGCAGCACCTGGGGCAGCAGGCGGGTGTCCGCCCACTCGCCGATCACCGGCAGCTTGGCGGGCAGCACGTCGACCGGGTCGACGGACAGGAAGGCCCGCAGACCCTCGGCCGCCTCCGGGGTGGGAGCCAGCGCGACGACGTCGACCCCGAGGCCGTGCAGGTGGCGGATCGCGGTCTCGGCGTTGCGCCGCTCGGCACCGGGCTTGCCCAGTGCAGCGGGAATCAGGAAGCGCGCGGCCGTCTCGCGGTGCCGGGCGAGCCAGCCCATCGCGGTCTTGCGGACCTGCTTGAGCCGCACCAGCCAGTCCGCCATCAGCGCGGCGACCTCGGGCGTGGCGAACGGCAGCACGATCACCGCGGTGGACGAGTTCCTCTCCACGATGCGCAGCAGCGGAGGCAACGCGTCGAAGCCGAACTTCGCGGCCAGCCGCTTGCCCGCCGACTCGGCGCTCCACCCGAGATTGGGCTGCCAGTCCGCGAGCAGGTGCCGCACCTCGTCCTCGGGCGCACCGACGAGCAGGTCGGCCATGCGGTAACCGATGCGGCCGGCCTTGTACTCCGCCAGCCAGTGCTCCCAGGTCTTGTAGGCGTGGGTGTCCCAGTGACCGTCCTTCAGCCACTCCTCCCGCTCACCCGGCTGCCACGTGAGCGATGGGCCGGGCACCGGGAGATCCGGCACCACCACCGGCTTCACCGCGGGCTTGCGGTGCAGCCACGGCGGCGACGCCAGCAGCGACGGCAAGGCCTCGGCCGGTGCTTCCGGCACCCCCTCGGCGTCGACCTCGACGAAACCGTCAGGCGTGTCCAGGTGCGGATACGTCCGCAGGTGCACGCTGAGCAGACGGCGGAACTCCTCGTTGCGGGCGGAGCGTTCGCCGAGCAACCTGGCCGCCCGCGCCGGGTACGCCGTCATCATGGACAGCACGGTCGGGCGCACGTACTTCGTGTCGATCCGGTCGAGCAGTAGCGAGAACGCCTCGTCGGTGGGCAACGCGGCGAGCGTCTTCAACACCTGCTTGCGGGTGTCCGCGCGCTGGTACTGGTGGTCGAGCGCGTCGGCGAGCAACGGCGCGATCGCCGGACCCAGCACGTACAGCGCCGTGTGGAGGACGGTCGAGTTGCCGGCCACCGAGGAGGGCGTGTTCGCGAACTCCTCGAAAGTGGTGGCACTGCAGTGAAGGATCCACCAGCGGGTGCCGGTGTGCGGCGTCTGGCACGCCTCCTGGAACCAGTCGGGCCGTCCTGGCATCAGGAACGCCCGCACCAGCTTGGTGTTGGGCTCGTCGATCTCGTCCAGCCCGCTCAGCACGGCTTCCGCCGCGTCGCGCTCGGCGTCACCCGCGATCGCGAGCGCGTAGCGGATCGCCAGCAGCATCTTGCAGTCGACGCTGCCGATGGTGATGTGGGAGTACCCACCGCGGGACGCCAGCCGTTCGTGGCCGTAGGTGCGCTGCTGCGAAAGCCACTCGCGTGCGCACATGACCCTCATGTACTCGACGGTGGCCTCCGTCGCGAACACCAGGCCATGGTCGGCGATCCAGGCGTGCACGGACTGCTCGCCGCAGGCGACGACGGCCGCGATCGCCGCCGCCCCGGCGGGATTCGGCCGACCGGCGAGGTGCTCGCGCGCCGCCTGGACCAGAGCAGGGTCGGAGGCCGGCTCGGAGAGGATCCGCTCGATCGTGTCCGTCTGCTCGCCGACGCGCCGCCTGGCCTCCTCCGCCAGTTCGGTGTCGACGGAGAACTCCGGGGCGGGGTGGAAGCCCCGCTGCCGCACCACGTCGCGCAACCACGCCTTGGGCATCACCCAGGTGTCCTCGTCGAGGGCGGTGGGCTTCTCGGCGGGGGAGGTGGCCGCCGCGGGAGCGTCAGCGGGCTGTGCGGCGCCGGAGGTGGCGGCTGGCTCGTCGCCCTGCCGGGGCGCGGCCACCTCGGCGGAACCGACCGCGCGGTAGCCCTTCTTCTCCTTCTCCGCCACCAGCTTCGCGACGTGCGCCTGCGCCGCCTCCGCGGACGCCAGCTCCTTGGTCTGGGTCTGGCCGTGCGTGTCCAGTCGTCCGAACCGGACGGTGACCGCGGCACCGTCCCGACCGATCTCCCAGAACTTCGCCGCGCCGCCCGAGACGAGCTCCCACCTGCGCACTGACTGCTCCCCGCTTCCGATCCGAAGTGTGTTGGTGACCGTGCCGAGCCGGTCTGACGTTGGTCGACGACCAACCGTTCCCGCGTTCACGCGTGCAGTGATTCCAGTTCCGAGAGGAGCTCGGACGCGGTGACCGCGTCCACTTCGAACGTGGACGGACCACCGTCGCGGGGTGCGACCCAGTCGCCCTCTCCGCTGGTGGAGAACCAGAGTTCCGCGACCCTCATCTCGGGGAACAGGTCGATCGCGCCCACCGAGATGCCGGGATCCAGATTCGCCACCAGCGCGCCACCGGACGGCAGCGGGCGGAGCAGCCACGGCTCGTGGCCGTTGTCCTGGGGCTCGGCGCGCATCCAGCCCCGCTTGGTGAGGCCGAGGAACCTGCCCACCGGCACGTCCTTGCCCAGGTATTTGTGCAGCTGGGGGACCATGTCGCCCGGCGTGAAGGTGTGGACGGGGCGGCCGAGCTGCGGGAACGGCTGCAGGATCTCGTAGTCCGCGAACACCTCGCCCCAGGCCGGCAGCGTGTCCGCCAGGTCGACCGGATGAGCCACCCGGACGACGGCCTCCGCGGGCAGGGTCACCTCGTCGTCGGAGGCGTCCGCCAGGGTGCGGTCCTCGGCCAGGCGGAAGGTCAGGCCGCTGTCGGTGATCCACACCAACCGGCGGACCAGGTGCCACAGCAGCGGATGGCCGGCAAGGACCGTGTGGAACTCCTCCGCGGTCCAGGTGCGCTGGTCGACCATCGAGCGTTCCAGGCGGTGGATCTGGTCGGAAGCGATGGTGCGGACGTCCTTCTTCAACGTCGCGAAACGCTTGTGCTCCGCCGGTGCGAGCTCCTGGTCGTCGCGCGCTCCGGGCTTGGGAAGGTCTTTGCGGCGCTTGCCTTCCGCGTCCAGGACGTAGGGCTTGAGCTGCTCGTCGAAGCCCACGGTGAACCGGCGCGGGCCGTAGTCGATCACCAGCGTCGCCGCGTCGTCCAGGCCCAGCCTGGGCACCAGACGGTCGGACAGCTGGTCGCGGCTCAGGCCCAGTGCGGCGGCGATGTCCGACACCTTCTCCTGGGCCTTCGCCTTGAGGCCCTTGAACTTCACCCTCTCCGCGATGCTGTTCAGCTGGGTCAGCGCCACCTCGCTGCCGATCTGGGCGAGCACGTCGAGGCCCGCCACGGCGCGGGCGTGCTGGCTCTCACCCGGCCAGGAACGGATCAGCGGCGCCAGCCGGCGCACCGTCTCGTCGTCACCGAACCAGCCGAGGGCGGCCAGCACCCAGCCGTCCTTGGCCGGGGCGCCCACGTCCTGCCAGCGGCCGAAGACCGCCCAGGCGAACTCCGCCAGCGACGCTCGGTCACACGCCTCGACGGCCAGTGGCAGGCCGGGGTAGACGGCGTCCTGTTTGGACAGCGCGGCCGTCATCAGCAGGCTCTGCGCGGCCTCGGCGGACAACGCGCCGCTGCCGTCGGCCAGCAGCACCTGGGGCAGCAGTCGCTGGTCGGCCCAGTCGCCGATCCCCGGCAGCTTCACGGGAAGGACGTCGAGCGGGTCGATCTCGATCAGCGTGCGGATCGCCGCACCCGCCTCGGCGCTGTGCGACGTGGCGAGGGCGATGACGTCCACACCGGTTTCGAGGTGGAGGTACCGCAGGGCGATCTCAGCGTTGCGGCGGGCCGGTCCCGCCGCGCCGAGCCCGGCCGGAAGCAGCAGACGGGCAGCGGCCTCGCGATGGCGGGACAACCAGGAGACGGCGAACGCGCGGGCGGTCTTGAGGCGTGCCAGCCAGTCCGCCATCAGCCCAGCGACCTCGGCGGTGGCGTAGGGGAGCAGCACGACGCCGGACACGTGCGGATTGCTGGCCGCCAGGCGCAGCATCGCGGGGAGGGCGTCCATGCCGAACCGGGCCGCGATGCGCCTGCCCCAGCCCTCGCTGCCCCACGTGTCACCGGGAGTCCAGCCGGCGAGCAGCGGGAGGGCGAGCTCCTCCGGGCCGCTCTCGAACAGCCGGTGGTCGTGGTAGCGGCTGCTGTGGCCGGCGCGGATCGCCGCGGCGATCGCCTCCCAGTGCTCGCCGTGCCCCGTCCACCAGCCGGTGAGCTTCTCCCACTCCTCGCGCTCACCGGGCAGCCACGTGATGTGGGCGGCGGGCACCGGTAGATCCTTCAGCACCGCGGGTTTCGGTTGCGGGCGGCGGTGCGTCCACGGCGGTTCGGCCAGCACTCGCGGCAGCGCGTCTACCGGTGCGTCCGGAACGGGATCCGGCACGAGATCGGCGATGCCGGACGGCAGTGCGAGGCCGGGATGCGTCAGCAGGTGGGCGCGCAGCAGGTTGCGGACGTCCACGTCGGCGACCGCGCGGGGTGCCATCAGCCGCAGCGCCCGAGCAGGGAACGCCGCCATCGCGGACAGCAGCGCGGGTCGCACGTACCGCTCGTGCAAGCGGTTGAGCAGCATGAGGAACGCCTCGTCGGTCGGCAGCACCGACAGCACCTCGAGCGCGAGCTTGCGGCACTCCGCACCCCACTCGACCTTCGCCCGCAGCTCGGCGTCCAGCACCGGCGCGATGTCCGGGCCCAGCACGTGCAGCGCGGTGAACACGCTCATCGGCGACCAGATCAGGTGCCCGTGCTTCAGGCCGCCGAACTGCTCGGTCGTGGTCGCCGAGCAGTGGATCATCCAGGTCGGAGCGCCTGACTCGTTCGCCTCCTCGAACCAGTCCTGCCGCGTGGGCGCCAGGAAGGCACGCGCGGCCACGCCGAACCACGTGGTGCCGACCTTCTCCAGCTCCGCCACCGTCGCGGCGTAGGTCACGTCGTCCGCCACGGCCAGTGCGGTGCGGACGTCGATCAGCGCAAGACCATCCGCGTCGCGATCCGTGCTGTGGTGCGGCAGGTGCGTCTTCAACGTGCCGTAGCCGTCGATCACCGTCGCCATGTGCACGGCCGCCACGGCGGCGAACGGCAGCCCGAAGTCCTCGATCCACCAGTGCACCGGTGAGGTGCCGTACTCGTACTTGATCAGCGTCAGGAGCACCGCGACACCCAGCGGATCGGGCCGGCCCTCGTGGTGGTTGCGCAACGCCCGCACCAGATCCTGGTCGTGCTCCGATGCCGTCAGCGCCTCGTCGATCTTCTCGGCGTGCGCGGCGACGTGGTCGCGGAACCGCTGCGCCATCGCGGAGTCGACGGTGAACTCCGGCAACGGTCTGGCGTCGCGTCTGCGCATGGCCTGTGCCAGCCACTGCGCGGGCATCACCCACGTCTCCTCGTCGCGAGGAGGAGCCTCCACGACCGGTGCGGGCACAGCGTCACCGGCGCTGCGGTAGCCCTTCTTCTCCTTCTCCGCCACCAGCTTCGCGACGTGCGCGGTCGCGGCGGCCTCGGAGGTCAGCTCCTTGGCCTGGGACTGCCCGGCGGTGCCCAGCCGTCCGAACCGGACGGTCACCACGGCACCGGCCTGGCCGACCTCCCAGAACTTCGCCGAGCCGTCGGAGACGAGCTCCCACCTGCGCACCACAAGACCCCCTGAATCCGACCTGGAGCTGATGTCCACGGACCGTACTCAGGGGGTCTGACAGTTTTTGTTGATCAGATGAAATCGCTGGTCAGAGCTTCCACCAGACTGCGGTGTCCGGCGGCAGGAGCAGCAGCCCGTCGCGCACTCCGTAGTACGACGAAGCAAGCAGCACCGAACCGGGATCGGGCAGTTCCACGACCGCCCCGGACAGGTTCACCGCGCAGGCGACCCCGTCCCGTTGGAACTGCAGCACACCGTCCGGAGCGTCGACCCAGGTGAGGCCTGCACCCAGCGCCGGGTTCTCCCGGCGCACGCGCAAAGCGGTGCGGTAGAAGGACAACATCGAGTCCTGGTCGCCCGCCTGCGCCTCCACCGACAGCTTCGCCCAGTCCGCCGGCTGCGGCAGCCACGACCCGCCGGTGCCGAACCCGAGCGACGGCCCGGAAGACGCCCACGGCAGCGGCACGCGACACCCGTCACGCCCGCGTTCGGTGTGACCGGACCGCTCCCACATCGGGTCCTGCAGCACCTCGTCCGGCAGGTCCAGCACCTCGGGCAGCCCCAGCTCCTCGCCCTGGTACAGGTACACCGATCCCGGCAACGCCAGCATCAACGCCAACGCTGCGCGCGCACGCCGCACACCGGTCTCACCGCCGCCGTACCGCGTCACGTGCCGTTGCACGTCATGGTTCGACAGCACCCAGGTCGTAGGCGCCCCAACAGGTTCGACGGCGGCCAGCGACGAGTCGATGACCGACCGCAACGCCTCGCACGTCCATTCCGCGGTCAGGTAATGGAAGTTGAACGCCTGGTGCATCTCGTCGGCGCGCAGGTACATGGCCGTCCGTTCGGCAGAAGGCGTCCACGCCTCCGCCACGAGCACGCGCTCGCCCTCGTACGAGTCGATGACTTCACGCCACTCACGGTGGATCTCGTGCACGCCGTCCTGGTCGAAGAACGGCAACGGCTCCGTGCCCAGCAGCTTGAGCTGGTCCGCGTGGCCGATGTCGGGCAGCCCCGGCGCCTTGATCATCCCGTGCGCCACGTCCACCCGGAACCCGTCGACGCCCAGGTCCAGCCAGAACCGCAGCACGTCGCGGAACTCCGCGCGCACCTCGGGCAGTTCCCAGTTCAGGTCCGGCTGCTCCGGCGCGAACAGGTGCAGGTACCAGGACCCGTCGGCCACCCGCGTCCACGCCGGCCCGCCGAAGACGGACTCCCAGTCGTTCGGCGGCTGGTCCCCGGCGCCCTCGCGGAACAGGTAGCGCTCACGGCCACGTCCGGCCAGCGCCTCCTGGAACCACGCGTGCTGGTCGGAGCTGTGGTTCGGCACGATGTCGACGATCACCCGGATACCGAGCGTGTGCGCGTCGTCCACCAACGCGCGCACGTCGTCGAGTCCGCCGAACTGCGGGTCGACCGCGCGGTAATCCGCCACGTCGTAGCCGCCGTCGGCCATCGGCGACGCGTAGAACGGCGTGATCCAGACCGCGTCGACGCCCAGGTCGCGCAGGTAGGGCAGGCGTGAGCGGATGCCGGGCAGGTCACCGACGCCGTCGCCGTCCGAGTCGGCGAAGCTGCGCACGTAGACCTGGTAGATGACGGCGTGGCGCCACCAGTCCTGGGACATGTCCATGCCTTCCGATGGGGTGTGTCAGCGGTCCAGGAAAGACGTTGCAAAAGTTTTCCGCAAGTCGGCTTGAGGATTACTAAAGATGTTGGACATGATCTGCAAACTTTTGCAGCCTGGGATATTGCGTTGCAAGCCCGCCACGCCATCCGTCAGAGTGGATCCCGACAGACCGGAGAAAGGAGCCAGCCGTGATGCAGCAACACATGAACCATCAGCACGTCTGGTGCTCCTCGGCATGAGCTGACCTCATGTCTCCGGGGAGCCGTCCCGTCGCCATCGCGACGAGGCGGCTTTTTTGATGCCCGTTGGTCCAATTGGCACGGACGCCGCGCTCTGGACGCGGAGATCGAGGTTCGAGTCCTCGACGGGCAGCTGTGACCGAAGCCGAAGAAGTCGAGGCGCCAGGTTGTGGTCCTGGTCGAAGCCGGTGCGAGTCCGGTCGGTCACCCCACGCGCGGGATCCGGCGATCACCCAGGCCTCATAAGCCTGGGGTGCCTGGTTCGACACCAGGACGCGCGACCAGCAGGGCGAGGAAGGCGTCGTGCAGGACACCGTTGGTGGCCAGCACGACGTCCTCCTCGACCACCGTCACGCGGCCGCCCGCCTCCTCGACCAGCACCGGCAGGCAGGCCAGGTCGAACTCGTCCAGTCCGGCGCCCGCCGCGATCACCGCGTCCACCCGCCCGGTGATCAGGTCCAGCACCGACGTGGAACCGTCCACGACGACACACCGCTCCAGCACCGGTTTCCTCCTGCCGTGCAAGCACACGCGCGCGCCGTCGACAGTGTCGCGTGAGGACACACGAGCGATTTCCTCTTGCTTGCCGCGAAAGACCCGGCAGCCGATGCCCCGCCCGGCCGCCATCGTGATGTCCAGCGACGGCATCGCGGACACCGCGAGGGCACCTTCCAACGCCAGGTCCACCGAGTACGTCGGCCGTCCGGCCACGAAGTCGGCGGTGCCGCTGATCGGGTCGACCAGCCATCGCCGCCCTGAACTTCCCGGTCGCTCAGGACGTTCCTCGCCCACGACACCGTCTTCGGGCACCGCCTCCGCGAGCAACAGGCGCACCAGATCCTCGACTTCAAGATCAGTCGAGGTGACCTCGCTGCCGTCTTCCTTGAACCGCACGTCGAGGTCGCCCGCGGTGAACGCCCGTTCCGCCACCTCCGCTGCCTGGTAGGCGATTCGCAACGCCAGCCGCATGTCGTTCCACATGGTCGCGAAGCCTGACGCGGGTGCTGCGCGGGCGTAACTGATGTAGCGTCGTGCTACATGATCGAGTTCGTGCTCGGCGAGTCCGACCTGGTGGACGTGCGGTTCGCCGTGTCGCCGCTCAGCGAACTCACGCTCAGCCTGCGCGTGCTGAAAGACCCGGCCAAGTACCCGTTGCACGTGCCGTGGGTGCGCCGGATCCGTGACGTCGACACGGAGGTGCTGCTCGCCCTGTCCACCGGCCGCGGCTGGACGCCGGACTTCCTGAGCCCCCGCCCGCTGACGCCGTTCACCCGGATCGAGGACGAGTTCGCGGCGCTGCGCGAGATCCCCACCCGCACCCTGCGCCGCGACCTCCGCGCCGTGTTGGGTGACGTGCCGGCCGTCCTGCGCGACCGCGGCCGGATGCTGGACGCGCTGGAGAACTACTGGCACGCGGCCCTGGCCCGTCAGTGGGACCGGATGCGCGTGGTGCTCGAAGCCGACATCGCCCACCGGGGCCGTGAGATGGCCCAGCACGGCCTGGCGACGATGTTCGCGGGAATCTCCGACCGGATCACCTTCTCCAGTCCCGTGGTGCGGGTGCGGATCGCGGGCGCCGAACCGCGGCGGGTACAGGCCGGGGGACAGGGGCTCACCCTGATGCCCAGCGTGTTCGCGCGGCGCACGGCGGTGCCCGTCGACCCCGGTGCGCCGCCGCTGCTGATCTACGCCGCTCGTGGCGCCGGCACGGTGTGGGAGAAGGGGCTGGTCCGCGGGCCTCACGCGCTGGCCGGCGTCCTCGGTCAGGTGCGGGCGGATCTGCTGGCCGAGCTCGCGCAGCCGTGTTCGTCCACGGACATCGCACGACGCACGGGTGTCACGACCTCGGCGGTGAACCAGCACCTGCGAGCGTTGCGCGACGCCGGTCTGCTGGCCTCGCAACGGCACGGCCGCAGCGTCGTCTACGCCCGCACGGAACTCGGCGACGCTCTCGTTTCCCACTCAGTGGAACAGGGAAGCGACGCCGCGAGTCCGTCGTTGCCCAGGACATGAGCTTCGCTGAGGACTGGCAGACCTGGAAGACGGAGCGCGAGACCAACCTGGCCGACCCGTACGGGTGGCTGGCGCTGGTCTCGCTCGATTGGCTGGAGACGACCCCACGCACCTATGACGGCCTACCGGGCGAGTGGTGGCAGGACGACGACGCGGCCTGCTGGCGCAACGACGGCGAGACCAAGCGGTTCGAACTCGTCCAGAGCGGGGGCGGCGAGCGCGTCGCGGCGGGTGACGTCGAGATCGAGATCGCCCGGCGCGGCGGGTACCTGATCCGCGTGCACGACCCGAAAGCGCCGGTGCTGAACGACTTCAAGGGCGTACCGTCGTACGAACCGCAGGAGAAGTGGGTGCTGGAAGGCGAGTACGAGCCGTTCGACGCGCCCGTCCCCACGACCGTCGGCGCTGTCGTCGAGGGCCTCAGCCACGTCTACGAGGCACCGGGCCGTGTGCGGTTCAGCTTCAACGGCACCGAGCACACGCTGACGGCGTTCAACGGCCGTAACGGCGGACTGAGCATCCTGTTCACCGACGAGACCAGCGGCGTCACGACCTATGCGGCGAATCGGCAGATCGCCGCCACACCGCACGATGGCAGGGTCGTGCTCGACTTCAACCGCGCGACGAACCTGCCGTGCGCGTTCACCGACTTCGCCACCTGCCCGCTGCCGCCCGCGGGCAACCACCTGTCGTTCGGCGTCGAGGCGGGGGAGAAGACGCCGTACGAGCGGGGTTAGAAGAACTCGTCGAGCAACCGGTACCAGACGAGCATCTCCTGGCGGGGGGGTGAGGCCGTAGGCGCGGTCGAACGCGGCTACGGCCTCTTCGCCCGGTGCGCCAGCGCGATGTCGCGATGCCGGTCGGACACGCCCAGCCGTGCCACGTCGATCAGCACCGTCGAGCCGTCCGGGCGCAGCACCACGTTGGGCGGGCAGAAGTCCCCGTGTGCCACGACGAGGTCCTCGGCCGAGGGAGCCGTGGCGACCAGCCGGTGCAGCAACTCCTCCGGCGTGACGCCGAGGTTGTCGTCGTCGAAGTCATCCACCAGGCCCGCCTCGTCACCCGAGAGACCTTCGTGGTCAGCGGACCACACGGCGTCCGGGCCGACCGCGTGCAGGGCGTCGTCGGGGATCCTCACTCGCAGGCCGTGCCGTCCTTGTCGTTGTCCAGGCCGTAGATGTCCGTGCCGATGACCTGGATCGGGCCTCGCACGTACGCGGGGCCGTTTCCGGTGCCGCCTTCGCAGTCCACATCGGACGCGATCGGCACGCAGCCACTGTAGTTCTTGTCGCACGCGGGCTGCGGCGCGGGCTGAGGCTGTGGCTGGGGATTCGGCTGCGGATTGGGCTGCGGTTGCGGCTGGGGTTGCGGCTTCGGCTGCGCGACGGCCGCAGGAACGGTGGTCGTCGTAGTGGTCGTGGTGGTTGTTGTTGTGGTCGTCGTGGTGGTGCTGGTCGGCGGCGCAACGGTCGTGGTCGACGTCGTAGTGGGCGCTGCCGTCGTCGTGAGGCTGGACGCGTTGCTCTTGTTCGACGGATCACCACCGATGGCGGCTCCCACGATGCCGATCGCGAAGAAGAACGCGAGCAGACTGGCCGCGCTGATGGCCACCGGCGCCACCCACGACTTGCGCGCGGTCACGACCGGAACGACCGCACCACGGGGAATCTCACGCGGCATCCGCAGGAAGATCTGCAACAGCCCGTCGTCGCCGAGCTGGACGTACGCGGCGCATCCGGTCGCCCCGCCGCTGGACTCCACGTGCATCAGCACAGGCGCATACCGTTGTGACATCAGGAAAGTCAGCTCGCCCACACGGTATCCGTCGAGGCGCACCTCGATCCCGCGCTGACCCCGGTGCTTGCCGGTGGCGATCATGCACCACGTCAGGTTCACGGCGACGTGCCGCGTCACACCACCCGGAACGGCGTAGCGGGAGAGCACGTCCTGGTGGTGCTGCTCGCCGGTGACGGTCACCGTCACTTCGCCGGGGACCATCACCAGACCGGCGGCCGAGTTCTCGATCACTGTCGCAACTCCCTCGGGTGGGTTCGTACGGCCAGACCATCGAAGGCCCACTCCAGGTGTTACTGACCGTGCCGCAAAGTTGTGCCGAACGGGTGAAAATCGGCCGGATCCGTCACGGATGGTCGATCATCACCGATGTAAATCCTTTCCACGGCGCCCGGCTGAGACACGGGACTCCCGAGAGAGCGTTTCCACGCTACGTTGAGCCAAAGGGCGCAACACCTTCACCCATGGGAGGGCGAATGGCGCTGGACACGCCGTGGCGGGCGTAGCGCGAACTGCGCGACGGATTTCCGCGAGCACACGGCGGGACGGACTTCGTACGGTGTGCTCATGCTGCAGCCGGACCGCGAGACCAGGGCCGAGTGGACGAAGACCGTGACAGCCTTCGTCGAGGATTTCATCGAGGGACTGGAGGCCGCGCCCGCATCGTCGCCGGGCACGGCACTCCTTCCTCCTCCGCCGGCGGAAGCACCTGGCGAACTCGCTGACCTGCTCACCCGGTTCGGCGACGCGGCCGGCCAGGCGGTGGAGACCGCGGGCCCGCGCTACCTCGCCTACTTCCCGGCGGGCGGCCTCTACAGCTCGGTGCTCGCCGAGTTCCTGGCCCAGGCCACCAACCGCTACACCGGCGTCGCCTCCACCGCCCCCGCGCTGGTCGCACTGGAGCACAGCGTGATCCGCTGGCTGTGCATCGAGTTCGGCCTCCCGGAAGGCTCCGGCGGCATCTTCACCACCGGTGCGTCACTGGCCACTCTCTCGGCCGTGCACACGGCCCGACAAGACCGCCTCGGCGCCCACGACCCCAACGGCACCATCTACGTAACGCCACACACGCACCACTGCGTCGCGAAGGCCGCGCACATCACCGGCTTTCCACCCGAACGGATCCGCGTCGTTCCCACCGACACCGCGCTCCGAATGGACGTGGCACAGGCGAAAACCATGATCGCCGAAGACCGCGCGAACGGCCTGCGCCCGTTCCTGATCATCGGCACGGCGGGCGCGACCAGCACCGGCGTCGTCGACCCGCTCGACGACATCGCCGCGCTCGCCGAGCGGGAATCCCTGTGGTTCCACGTGGACGGCGCGTACGGCGGCGCGTTCCAGCTGACCGAACGCGGCCGCGCGATCCTCACCGGCATCGACCGCGCGGACTCGATCGCGTGGGACCCGCACAAGAGCCTCTTCCTCCCGTACGGCACGGGCGTCCTGCTCGTCCGCGACGAGGCCCGGCTCCGCGCCGCGCACGTGGCGGACGGCGACTACCTGCAGGACCTCGACCACGGCACCGGCCTGCCCGACTACGCCGATCTGGGCCCCGAGCTCACCCGCGAGTTCCGCGGCCTGCGCGTCTGGCTGCCGCTGCACCTGCACGGCGTCGCCGCGTTCCGCGAGGCGATCGACGAGAAGCACGACCTCGCCGACCATCTCCGCACCGAACTGAAGAAGATCGAGGGCATCGAGGTGCTCCCGTCCGACCTCACCGTCGTCGTGTTCCGCAGCGCCGACAGCGAGCAACTACTCAAGCGTCTCAACGAGTCCGGAAGGTTCTTCCTGTCCAGCACGAGGCTCGGCGGGAAGTTCACGCCGCGGATCTGCGTGCTCAGCCACCGCACGCACCGCGAGCACGTGGACGAGGTGATCGATCTGATCAGGCGCTGGACCGCTTGATCAGGGTGGTCGGCAGCAACAGCGACGGCGGCAGTCCGTCCTCGCCCGCGAGCTCCGCGAGCAGCCGCCACGTCATGGTGCGGCCCAGCTCCTCGACGTCCTGCCGGATCGTCGTCAGCGGCGGCGTCGCGGTCGCGGCGAACACCGAGTCGTCGAACCCGACCACCGCGACGTCCTCGGGAACGCGTTTGCCCTGCGCGTGCAGCACCTGCAGCGCGCCGAGGGCCATGATGTCCGCGGCGACGAACACCGCGTCGAGGTCGGGAGCCTTGCGCAGCAACACTTCCATGGCCCGTGCGCCGCTCTCCGGCGTGAAGTCGCCGTGCGCGACCAGGTCGCTGGAGAGCTTGGCCTCGCTCAGGGCGCGCTTGAACCCGCTGAGCCGGTCGGCGCCCACGGCCATGTCCTTCGGGCCGGCGACGGTGCCGATCCGCTTGCGTCCCAGCGACGCCAGGTGGCGCGCGGCTTCCAGGGCGCCGGTGAAGTTGTCGGCGTCCACGAACGGGACGGGGGTGCCGAGTGGACGGCCGCCGGAGACGACCGGCAGGCCGATCTCGGCCAGCATCGGCACCAGCGGGTCCTCGCCGTGCAGGCTGACCAGCAACGCGCCGTCGACGTGGCCGCTGCTCAGGTACGTCACGAGGTCGCTGGTGTCGGACGGCTGGCTCATCATCAGCAGCAACTGCATGTGGCGGCCGGCGAGTTCGGCGTGCACGCCGCGCAGCACACCCGCGAAGAACGGGTCGGACAGGACGCGGCCGGTCGGCTCCGAGACCACCAGGGCGATGGCGTTGGCCCGGTTGCCGGCGAGCGACCGCGCGGCCTGGTTGGGGGAGTAGCCCAACTCCGCGATGGCGGCGTGCACGGCCTCCCGGGCCTTGGCGCTGACGTACTGCTCGTCGTTGATCACGCGCGAGACGGTCGACTTGGACACTCCCGCGACCCGCGCGACCTCTTCGATCCGGGGGCCGGGACGTCGCTTCGCCGTCTCGGTCATGCGGTCATCCTAGGCTGCTTGGCCGGACCACGATCTGCTCAGGGCCATCTTCGTTCCCCCTCTTCACAGCGGCGTCGGCCCAGTTTTCAAGATCGCCCGCACAAATTCCGCACAGCACCCCCGAGTTCTGGCACCATGCCCCTCGAGGAGGGTCAGTGCGGTATCGGCTTCTTGGGCCGCTGCAGATCTGGCGTGGGGGCGTGGAACTGCGGCTGGGCGGGCCCCGGCAACGGGCACTGCTGGCAGCGTTGGCACTGCACGCCAACGAGACGGTCAGTTTTGAACATCTGAGCGAAGCGGTGTGGGAATCTCCACCCGCGGCTCCTGAATCGAACATCCGAACCTATGTCGCCGCCTTGCGCAAGCTCGTGCTGGACGACCTCGTCACCGTCCCCGGCGGATACCGGCTCAAGGTGCCGGACGGAGAGGTCGACGTCGCCGTCTTCGAGCGGTTGTGCGCGGCCGGCGACGAGGCGTTGAAGCAGGGTGATCACCGGGCGGCGGTCTCACCGTACGAGGAAGCGCTCGCGTTGTGGCGCGGCCCGGCGCTGGACGGCCTCACCGTGGGGCCACGGCTCGAAGCCGAGCTCACGCTGCTGCAGGAACGGCGGCTCACGGTCGCCGAGCAGCACGCGCGGCTGTCGATCGAACTGGGGCAGGGCGAGCGGCTGATCCCCGAACTGCGGCGGCTGACCAAGCAGTTCCCGCTCAGGGAACAGCTCTGGTTGCAGCTCATGCACGCGCTGCAGCGGGCCAACCGGCCTGCCGAGGCGTTGCAGGCGTTCGAGGACGTGCGGGTGCTGCTCGCCGCCGAACTGGGCGTCGATCCCGGCAACGAACTGCGGGAACTGCACGCGCGGCTGCTGCGCGGGGACGAGCCCCGGCCCGCCCTGAACACGTTACCGCGCGACGTCGCCGACTTCACCGGCCGAGCGTCCGAGATGGAGCGGCTGACCAGGGCCGTCACCGGAAAGTCGGCCGTCGTGATCTCCGCGATCGACGGCATGCCGGGCGTCGGCAAGACAACGCTCGCCGTGCACCTTGCGCACCGTCTGGAGTATCCGGGTGGTCAGCTGTTCATCGACCTGCACGCGCACACCGCGGGCCGTGCGCCCGTGGAACCGACAGACGCGCTCGACGTGCTGTTGCGCGCGCTCGGCCTGGACGAGATCCCGGTCGGTCTGGACGAACGGGCCGCGATGTGGCGGGGCGAGTTGTCGAAGCGCAGGTTGCTCGTCGTGCTCGACAACGCGGTGAGCGCCGAGCAGGTGCGCCCGCTGCTGCCGGGCGTGCCGGGCTCGTTGGTGCTGGTCACGTCGCGGGCACGGCTGGTCGAGCTGGAAGGCACGTCGACGCTCACGCTGGACGTGCTGTCCGAGGCTGAGGCGCTGCAGCTGTTCGCCACGATCGTCGGCGACGAACGCGGCACGGACCCGGCGGCCCGCGAGGTCGTCGAGCTGTGCGGCAGGCTGCCGCTGGCCGTGCGCCTGGCCGCCGGACGGCTCCGCAGCCGTCCGACCTGGAACGCCGCCCACCTCGCGACGCGGCTGCGCGAAGGACGATTATCCGAGCTGGACGCGGTCTTCGCGTTGTCGTTCGGCCAGCTCCCCACCGGTCACCAGCAGCTGTTCGGCCTGCTGGGCCTGCACCACGGCACGGACTTCGACGTCCACCAGGCCGCGGCGCTGGGCGAGCTCGACCTGCTGGAGTGCGACGGGATGCTCGAAGACCTCGTCGACGTCCACCTGCTGGAAGCGACCACGCCCGGCCGGTACCGGATGCACGACCTGCTCCGGCAGTACGCGCAGTCCAAGGTGCACGCCACCCGTGAGCCGCTCACCAGGCTGCTGGACCACTTCCTGGACACGGCGAACCAGGCGACGAGGCTGATGTCGCCCGCCGCGCGCAAGTACGAGGTCGACATCACCTACCGGCCGGAGTCGCGGCTCGTGCTGCGCGACTACGACCACGCGGTCGAGTGGCTGGAGACCGAACGCCAGACGCTCGTGGCCGCCGTGGCGTTGTCGCTCGACGGTGACTGGCGCACGCACACGTGGCAGCTCGCGCGCGCGTTGACGTTCTTCTGCATGGTGCGCGGCCACACGCGTGACTGGGCCACGATCAACGAACTGGCGTTGGAGGCGGCGAAGGACGAGCCGGTCGCCCTCGCGATCACGACCAAGAACTACGCGATGGTGTTCTGGCAGACCGCGCAGTACGCGAGGGCCATCCAGCACAACGAGCGCGCGATCGAGATGCTCCGCGAGCTGGGCGACCTGCAGGGCGTGGCGGGCACGCTGAACAACCAGTCGCTCGTCTACCGGTCCCTCGGCCGGCACGCCGAGGCCGCCGACCTGCTGGAACAGGCCATCACGGTGGCCCGTCAGCTCGGCGACCGGCACCTCGAGTCGCAGGCGATGAGCAACGTCAGCAACATCTACAGCGCGCTCGGCCGGTACGACGAGGCGCTGCAGGCGTGCACGTCCGCGCTCGCGTTGATGCGTGAGATGGGCAGCCGCCGCGACGAGGCCGACACCCAGAGCGCGCTGGGCATGATCCTGCACGCCATGGGCAGGCACTCCGAAGCGCTGGAGGCGTTGGAGTCGGCGCTGGCGGCCGTGCGCGCGATCGGTGACGTCACAACGGAAACCGTGGTGCTCAACTACCTCGGCGAAGTGCTGACGGCGGCCGGACGTCCCGCTGACGCCTTGGCGCCGTTGCACGAGGCGCTGGAACTGGCGGAACGGATCGACGACCGGCGTGAGGCCGCGAACGCGCACAAGCACCTCGCCCGCGCGGTCGCGGATCCCGCCGAGGCGGCCCGGCACCAGAAGGAGGCGGACGAGCGCTTCGCCGCGCTAGGCGCCGACTGAGCGGGGGCCCGGCCTCCCGCCGGGCAGCACCGCGCCGCGCGGCAGCCCGTCCCGCAGCAACGGCAACAGCCTGGGGTGCTTGCTCATGAGCACCGCGGCTGTGCCGTTGCGCTGCTGGATCCTGCGGCAGAAGTGGGGAGACAGCGCGACCCCGAGATAGGCCTCCGCGCGTGGCCCGTAGACGATGGCGTTGCCGAGCCCGCACCACGCGGCCGCGACCGCTCGGCCGTCCGCCCAGAGGTACCCCTCGACGTACACCCCGCCGTGGTGACGGCCCGCTTCGCTGAAGGCGTCGCTGAACGTCACCTGGGGCTGCAGGCGCGTCCGGTCGTCGGCGGACCACCAGCCGCCGACGTCGAGCACCAGCCCCTCGACGCTCGCGTGCGCCCACTGCGAGTCGTCGACGAGCGTGCGGAACGGCGCTTCCAGCTCCTGCAGCGCCGCCGTGAGCTCCTCCACCCGTTCATGGTGCGGTGCTCACGCCGATCGCGCTGTCCGAAGTGGACTCAGCCCTAGGACTGGGCGATCGTGATGGTGATGCTCACCTTCGCCGACCCCGCCACGCCGGTGATGACCCCGTCCCCGGCCTTCGGGCCCGCCTGCAGCCGGGCCCGGAACGTCAGCGTCTGGCCGGGGGCCAGCGGCTCCCCGCCCTCGCACGCCACGGTGCCCTTGCCGGCCGGGCACCCGACGAATCCCACCGACATCTTGCCCGCTCCGACCGTCTTGACCTTGTCGGGCATGGTCAAGGTCAACGTTGGCAACGTCGTGGGGGACGTGCCGTTGTTGGTGATGCTGATGTTCATCTCGTTCGGCGGGCCCTCGGTGGTCATGGCGATGGTGCCGGGTGCGGACGCCGACAGGTTGGCCGACGCGGGCGAGATCGTCTTCTCGTCCTCCGGCACCTCGGGTTCCTCGGCCTCGGTCGTCACGGTGCCCGGCGCCGAACCGGCGGCGGTGCCCTTCGTCGGCGTGCTGCCGGCGCTCTGCGTGGTGCCGGGCTGTGAGGTCTGCCCGGATTCCGCTGAGGCGCTCGTGCTGGTCGCCGGGGCGGCGCCGATCGTGGTGGAGGGGCTGTCGGAGGTGACGACGCCGCTGGCGGTGACCACGACGACCGCCGCGGCCGAGGCGGCGACGCCCAGCCACGTGGAGGCGCTCAGGGTCACCACGGCGCCCTTGGTCGCCGCGGCCGCGGCGGCGAGGTAGCCGGTGGTGCCCGTGCCGAGCACGATGGGGGCGACCAGCCCGCGCAACGCGCCGTTGACGTCGGACAGTTCTCGCGCGAGCTTGCGGCATTCCGCGCAGTTGTCCATGTGTTCGTCGAGGTGCACGGCGTCGCGGCCCTTGAGCCCGCCGCGTGTCCAGGCGCCGAGCTTCGTCACCGTGGCGCGGCACTTCTCCGCCGGCTCCTGGTTGACGTGCGCCTGCAGGAACGCCTTGCGCAGACCCTCGCGCGCACGGAACGCCATCGCGGACACGCCGTTCGCGGTCAAGCCGAGCAACGGCGCGATCTCGCCGGGCGACTGCCCCTCGATCGCCGTGTGCCACAGGACCGTCTGCCACCGCTCGGGCAGCGTCGCGAACGCCGTCGCCGCCATGGCCTGGTCGAGATCCTCGACCGCCTTGTCGCGGAACGGCACGCTGGTCGCCTTGGCGGCGCCGGGAACCTCTTCGATGTCACCGGCCAGTTCGATCCGCTTTTCCTTGCGGGTGCGGTCATACGCCGCGTGCCGCACGGCCGTCAGCAGGTACGGCCGGAACGAGGCTCCGGGACCGCCACCGCCGCGCAGTGCGGCCAGAACCTTCGCGAACGCTTCCGCCACAAGGTCATCGGCGTCCGAGGACGACGAGGACAGTTGCAGCGCAAGCATGTTCGCCGAGCGCACGTGACGTTCGTAGAGCTTGCCGTACTCCTCGACCCTGCCATCTCTGACGGCATCGATGAGATCGGCATCCGACGGCGGTCGTCCACGCTGCCCGATCAAAGAAAGCCGCCCTTAACGTGATGCCCTGTGCTGATACGCGGACCCTATCGAGATGTCTCAACACGAACAATCCACGCATACGAAACTGATGCAATAAAAGAGGTTCCGGAACTGGACGGTCCAGGCCAACAGAGGCCGGAAGGCCCTAGCGGTGGCAACTTCGCCGTGGCGGTTCACCGCTTTGTTCGCAAAACTAAGCGGTAGTGGATGTCCATTTCCCTGACCATTCGCAAAAGGAGCAGCTTTCGTTAGGGCGAATGCACGCACACTCATGCGGATGATCTCGAGTTGAGTAGCCGTACTCATGACAGCTCCGGTATCACCCAGGAATCTCGGATCATGACGTCCACCGCGCCCTCGCACACCCCGACGACCGGTGCCTTCTACGTGCAGGCGGTCCTCTCCTTCGGGCTCTCGCTGACCGCCGTCGGCATCGGAGTCGTGTTCCTGCCCGTCGACGGATGGGTCCGCGCGTTCCTGGGAATCGCGATGCTCTACACGGTCACCTCGGCGTTCACCCTGGCCAAGGTCCTCAGGGATCGGCAGGAGGACACCTACATCACCAGCCGGGTCGACAGAGCCCGGCTCGACAAGCTGCTGACCGATCACGACCCGTTTCAAGCTGGACGTGCCGTGAGAGACGAAGACCGGTTGCCGCCCCCGTCGCGGCAACCGGTCCTCCCGGAAGGTGGCCGTCCCCCGGATCCCGTACCGGCCACCTGAACTGGCACTCATTCTTTAGCCCGAACGGCGGTGGCAACAGCGACAACCCGCACAACCCACCGATACAGTCGGCGTAGGGGAGGGCTGTGTGGACGGGTCGTTCGGCGCGTTGCTGCGCCACCACCGGCTGGCGGCGGCGCTGACTCAGGAAGCGCTCGCCGAGCAGGCCGGAATCAGTGCTCAGGCCATCGGCGCGCTCGAACGCGGAGCCCGCCGGTACCCCCACCGCGAGACCGTCACGCGGCTGGCCAGAGCGTTGCGCCTGAGCTCCGAGCAGCAGTCGGGCCTGGTCACCGCCGCGTCGCGCCCGTCAGTGCCCCGTGCCGAACTCGAACCGTCCGGTCAGGTCGTGGCCGCGCAGTTGCCCGCGAGCGTGCAGGGGTTCACCGGACGCGAGGGCGTTCTGCTGACCATGGACGCGTTGCTCGCGCACGAGTCGAACGCCGTGGTCGTGTCCGCCATCGCGGGCATGGCCGGCATCGGCAAGACGACGCTCGCCGTCCACTGGGCTCATCGCGCCCGGTCGCGGTTCCCGGACGGGCAGCTGTTCCTGAACCTGCGCGGGCACGGCGGCGGCGCCCCGGTGACGCCGCTCGAAGCGCTGACCCACCTGCTGGCCGGCCTCGGTCTCGAACGCGCCAAGGTCCCCGCCGACGCCGAGACCGCCGCCGCCACCTACCGGACGTTGCTGGCGGATCGGCGCGTGCTGGTCGTGCTGGACGACGCGGTCGACGCCCGTCAGGTCCGGCCGCTGCTGCCGGGATCGCCGGGCTGTCTCGTCCTCGTGACCAGCCGGTACCGCCTGGACGGCCTGGTCGCGCGCGACGGCGCCCGGCGGATCCAGCTGGAGCAACTGGGCCCCGACGCGGCGCGGGACCTGCTCGCCCACGTGCTGGGGGAGCAGCGGATCGCGGCCGAGCCCGACGCCGTCACCGACCTCGTGGGGTTGTGCGCGGGGTTACCACTGGCGTTGCGCATCGCCGCCGCCCACCTGCTCAGCGGCCGGACGATCGGCGGGTACGTGACCGCGTTGCGCTCCGGCGACCGGCTCGCCTCGCTGGCGGCGCCCGGCGACCCCGACACCGCGGTCGGCGCGGCGTTCGACCTGTCGTACGAGGCGCTCGAACCCGCCGCGCGCAGGGTGTTCCGGCTGATGGGGCACATGCCGGGCCGGGACCTGACCGCGGACGCCATCGCGGCGCTGACCGCGCAGGACCCGGCGGAGACCGAGCGCTGCCTGCGCCTGCTCACCGCCGCGCACCTGGTCGACGAGCACAGGCCCGGCCGGTACACGTTCCACGACCTGCTGCGCCTGCACGCCGCCCAACTCGCCGACACCGAACGAGAAGCCGCCGCGGAACGCCTGTGGGGCCACTTCGCGCTGACGTTGCTCAAGGCCGGCGAACGGGTCGACCCGCGCACATATCGGCACGTGCTGGCCGAGGACTACCGCCACACCACGTTCATCGACGACATCATCGCGAACACGTGGATCGACGTGGAGACCGAGAACCTCGTCGCCACCACGCACGCCGCCGCGAAAGCGGGTCACACCCGGCTCGCGGTGCAGCTGCTGATCGCGCTGCACTCGCAGTTCGAACGCCACCGCATGGAGGTGGTGTGGCTCGACACCGGCACGGCGGTCCTGGAGGCCGCCCGGCGCAGCGGCGACCTCCTCGCCGAGGCGCACGCGTTGCGGATCATCGGCGACGCGCACTGGTGCGGGTGCGACTACGAGCAGTCGCTGACGTTCCTCGGCAAAGCCCTCACAGCTGCCGAAGAGCTGGGGCACAAGGAGTTCTACCGCGTCGTGCTCTGCGCGTTGGGCCGGACGTCGATCTCGATGGGACGGCCGCGCGACTGCGCCGACTACTACCAGCGGGCGCGTGAGCTCTGGCGGCAGGACGGACGGCCGGCCGCCGGCTCGCTGGTCCTCGGCGACGCGTACTGGGAGCTCGGCGAACTGGACCGGGCCTACGAGCTGCACACCGAGGCCGTCGAAGTCTCGCGGGACAAGGGAATCCGCTTCGGCGTGCTGCTCGGCGAGACGCACGCGGGCCGTTCCTGCCAGGCGCTCGGCCGGCTGGAGCGGGCGATCGAGCACTACGAGGCCGGTCTGGCGTTGTGCCGCGAGTTCGCCGAACCGGCCGAGGAGGCCGGCAACCTCGCGAACCTCTCCGGCGCCTACCGCGACCTGGAGAAGTACGACCTCGCCCTCGACACGGCACGGGAGGCGCTGGAGATCGCGACGCGCCTGGGCATGCGGCGCACCCAGATCAGCGCGTGGCACGTGCTCGGCAGCACCCACCTCCTGCTCGGCTACGACGACGCCGCGCGGACCGAACTGCGCACCGCGCTGGACCTGGCCGTCGCCACGTCCCATCAACGCGGCCGGTGCGACGCGCTGATCTCGTTGGCGGCACTGCACCTGCGACACGAGGAGCACGACGCCGCCCGCACGTTGGCACAGGAGGCACTGGAGATCAGCCGGGGCACCGGGCACCGGCTGATCGAGGGGGAGAGCCTGCGCCTGCTCGCCGAAGCAGACCTCGCTCAGGATCGGACGGACGCGCGGCGCCTCGCGGAGGAGGCGGCGGCGTTGCACGCGAGATCCGGCTATCGCCTTGGTGCGGAACGGGTCGCGGACGTCCTGCGCCGCATCACGTGAGCAGCTGGTCGCGGCGCCGGATCAGGTAGGCGACTTCGGCGGTGTTGCCGGCGAGGCCGATGGCCCTGTCGTAGGCGGCGCGCGAATCCTGGCCGCGACCCAGGCGGCGCAACAGGTCGGCGCGGGTGACGTGGAAGGCGTGGTAGCCCGCCAGCCTGTCCTCCAGGCGGTCGACGGCCGCCAGCGCCACCTCCGCGCCGTCGAGCTCGGCGACCGCGATGGCCCGGTTGAGGACGACGACCGGCGAGGGGTCGACGCGGACGAGCTGGTCGTAGAGGGCGAGGATCTGCGACCAGTCGGTGTCGCGCATGTCGCGGGCGGACGTGTGCACGGCGTTGATCGCGGCGAGGATCTGGTAGCGACCCGGCGCCGATCCGGTCGCCAGACGTTCTCGCACGAGTCCGTGGCCTTCGGCGATCATCGCGGTGTCCCAGGCGCCGCGGTCCTGTTCGGTGAGGGCGACCAGTTCGCCGCCGGGCGAGACGCGGGCGGACCGGCGTGCCTCGGTGAGGAGCATCAACGCGAGCAGCCCGGCCACCTCGCCGTCGTCCGGGAGCAGGGCGCGGATCAGGCGGGTGAGCCGGATCGCCTCGGAGGTCAGGTCGTGCCGCAGGGGATCGGTGCCGGGACCGGTGGCCAGGTAACCCTCGTTGAACACGAGGAACAGCACGGTGAGCACTCCGGACACGCGGGCAGGGAGATCTTCGGCGGACGGCACGCGGTACGGAACGCGGGCTGCCTTGATCTTGGCCTTCGCGCGGGTGATCCGCTGCCCCACGGCGCTTTCGGCCACCAGCAGGGCGCGGGCGATCTCGGGCACGGTCAGACCCCCGACCATGCGCAGCGTCAACGCCACGCGCGCTTCGGCCGCCAGCGCCGGGTGGCAGCAGGTGAAGACCAGCCGGAGCCGGTCGTCGTCGATGGCGCCGAGAGGCTCGTGCGGGGTGTCGTCGTGCATCATCCGAGCCTCCTCGTGCTTGTCGTCGCGCTTGCTCTCCCGGCGGATCCGGTCGATGGCCCTGCGGTTCGCGGTGGTGGTCAGCCACGCGCCGGGGTTGGGCGGCACACCGTCGGCGCGCCACCGTTCGACGGCGGTCGCGAACGCCTCGGCTGCCGCCTCCTCCGCGATGTCGAGGTCACCGAAGCGCCTGGTCAGGGCGGCGACCACCCGTGCCCACTCGTCGCGGTGGGCTCGGCTGACCGCCGCTTCGGCGTCGCTCACTGAAATGGCCGCACCTCGATCTTGCGATCGCAGACCCTCGACGCCTCGGTGGCGAGCTTGAGCGCCTCGTCCAGATCGGCGGCCTCCCACACCCAGACGCCGGCGAGGTACTCCTTCGACTCCACGAAGGGCCCGTCGCTGAACAGCGCCTCCGCGCCCCGGTTGTCGACGACCGTGGCCGTGTCGGTGTCCGCGAGCCCGCCCGCGAACACCCAGTGGCCGTCGGCGATCAGCCGCTCGTTGAACGCGCTGATGGCGGGCCCCCGGTCGGTGCTGCCGGGATTGCTCTTGTCGTCGATCACGGAAACCAGGTACCGCATCGGATGCTCCTCTCCTGTGGGGTGATTCAGTTCGGCCAGTACGAGGGGCGTCCGGCGGTCCGGTAGACCTGGACCGCGACGCCCTTCGAGTCCACTCGCGACTCGACCAGGCCGAGCGCGAGGTCGGGGCCGTTCTCCGGGAACAGCCGCAGGCCCTGTCCGACCACCACCGGGACCACGATCAGCGTCATCTCGTCGACCAGGTCGTTCGCCAGCAGCCACCTGATCAGCGTGCCACTGCCGTGCACCTGCAGTTCACCGCCGGGCTTGGCCTTCAGGTCCGCGACGGCGGCCGCGAGGTCACCGGACAGCACGGTGGTGCCCGACCACGCCGGATCGGCGAGCGTCGTCGACGCCACGTACTTGGGTCGCGCGTTCAACGCCCGCATGACGGGCTCCGAGCCCGGGACGTCCGCTTCCGTCAGGGACCCCCACGAGCCGGCGAACAGGTCGTAGGTGCGCCGGCCGAACAGGAACGCGTCGGCGCGCTCGTAGGTCTCGTTGATGAACGCCCTGGTCCCGTCGTCACCCTTGCCACGGGCCCAGCCACCGCGCTCGAACCCGTTGCCGCGGTCCTCCTCCGACGCGCCGCCGTTGCCCTGCACCACTCCGTCGAGCGTGATCTGGGACATGGTCGTCAGCTTCATGATCGTGGTTCCTTCGCTTCGGTGCCGCTCCCTCGCGGGCGGCCTCACCTCTGCTACGAACGCCCCGACCCCGATCCGACAACTTCTCCAGAATTTTTTCGAAGAGTCACTTCTCGACGTACGGCGGCGCCTCGCCCCAGCCCCACTTCGGCACGGGCGCCCCGTGGAAGGGCTTGGCGTCCGGCGCGGAGTTCTGCACCGCCAGCCGCGTGCCCCACTCCAGGTAGGACACGAACGCGGCGCGGAACTCGGGGTCGTCCGGCAGCTCCACCTCGTCCGCCGCGTCCATGATCAGGTTCAGCCACCGCCGGCGTTGCTCCTCGGTGATGGCTCGCCCGAGGTGCTTGGCCAGCATGACCTCGTAGCCGCCCCGCTCGGCGGTGTAGGCGGCGGGCCCGCCGAACACCTCGCCCAGCCACAGCGCCACATGACGGGCATGGCCCGGATCCATCCCGGCGAACACGGGCGCGAGCACCGCGTCGTCGGCGACGCGCCGGTAGAACGCCTCGGTCAGCTTCAGCAACGCCGCCGAACCACCGGCCCAGGTGTAGAGAGAAGGTGTTGACTGTTCGTTGATCACGACGCCCACTCCAGCACCAGGCGAAAAGCCCGGCAAGTACGCACCTTTTGGTGAGGAGCGCCCATGTACCACTGTCCGGTCGAGCTCGCCCTCGACGTCATCGGCGGCAAGTGGCGCGCGGTCGTCCTCGCCCACCTCAAGGAAGGCCCGCACCACTACGGCGAGCTGCGCCGCAAGGTGACCGGCATCAGCGAGAAGATGTTCGTGCAACGGCTCCGCGAGCTGCAGGACGCGGGCCTGGTGGCACGGGTCGAGCGGCCTCCGCACGTCGAGTACTCGCTCACCGAGGAGGGCCGGACCCTGGGACCCGCTCTGCAGGCGCTCTACGACTGGGGCGTGCTGCGTGCCGCCCGCACCGGTGTGATCATCGCGTCGTGACCTTCGACAACGGGGCGACGCTGGGTGCGGCCGCGGCGGACTTCCTCAGACGGCACCTGATCAGACCCGGCGTGCGCGACGGCGTCGCGTTGGAGCCCGGCCTGACCGACGCGGAGTTCGCTGAGGTGGAGGAGGGCCTCGGGTTCGAGTTCGCCGACGACCACCGCGCGCTGCTCGCCGAGGTGCTCCCGACCGGAGGTTCCTGGCCGGACTGGCGCTCCGAGACCCTCGGCACCCTGCGCGGGCAGTGCGACTGGCCGGTCGACGGTGTCCTGTTCGACGTGGAGGAGAACGAGTTCTGGCACGAGAGCTGGGGTGTACGGCCATCTGACGATGGCGAGGCCGTCGAGTGCGCGAAGGAGCATCTCGCGACCGTGCCGCGGATGATTCCCGTGTTCTCGCACCGTTGCCTGCCTGCTGGACGTGGCACGTTCGGCAACCCCGTGCTGTCCATGTACCAGACGGACATCATCTACTACGGGTTCGACCTCCTCGACTACGTCGCCGCGGAGTTCTACGTCCGCGACCCGCAACGGCCGTGGCGCACTCCCAAGCCCATCGCGTTCTGGGACGACCTGCTCTAGTCCCGCGCTGACCAGCGCGCTCATGCGCTGCCAACGAACTGCCCGTGCGCCGGTGGCAAGGCTGTGCCCGTCACACAGCCCTTGCCTCTTGGAGGACGGATGAGAATCGGGTTACGGAAGGCGTTGGCGCTCGCGATGACCGCGGCGGCGGCGCTGTTCCTGACGCCGGCCGCGGCGGTTGCGGTGGAGCAACAGCAACCGGCGGTGCAGGGCATCACTCCGGGCACGTACCAGAACCTGATCAACAACTACCACCGCAAGTGTCTCGCGGTGAACTCGGCGGACAACCGCAACGGCAAGCCGTTGATCCACTACGACTGCTACTCGTCGTTCACCGACCAGTACTGGCTCTTCGAGCCCATCGCGGCCGCGCCGGGGTACTACCGGCTCCGCAACCAGAACACCGGTCGTTGCGTCGCGGCGGCCAACCCCAACAACGGCGCGAAGGTCGTGCAGTACGACTGCGTCGACGGTTATTACGACCAGTGGTGGTTGCCCGAGCTCATGCCGGACAACGTCCACTACCGGCTGCGCAACTACAAGAGCGGGCGTTGCCTCGCCGTTCCGTCGAACCAGGGCCAGAACGGCGGAAACGCCGTGAGCTACAACTGCATCCTCGGCTACAACGATCAGTGGTGGCAGATCTGGCCGTGACGTGACTTCCTCCCCGTTTCCCCGGTATGCATGGAACATGGTGCTGGGGGCTCGGGGAGGGCACACCGGATGACTGTGCGGTTCCGCCTGCTCGGTGACGTCGAGGCGCGGGTTCACGGTAGTCCGATCGCGATCGGCTACGCGCAACTTCGTGCTGTGCTGGCAGTGCTTCTGGTCGAGGCGAACCAGGTGGTGTCGGTCGACCAGTTGGTGGACCGGGTCTGGAGCGATCGGCCCCTTCCCCGCAAACCGCGTGCGGCCGTGCAGCACAGCGTGACCATGTTGCGCGGCGCGTTGACGCCCGCAGGCGTGACGATCACCCGCAGGTCGACCGGCTACCAGCTCTCCGTGGACCCGGAAAGCGTTGACCTGCACCGGTTTCGTCGTCTCGTCGAGGACGGTCGTGCCGCCGGTGACGACGGCAGGGCCGCCGCCCTGCTCGAGGAGGCGCTGAAGTTGTGGGCAGGAGAGCCGTTCGCGGGTCTGGACACAGCCTGGCTCGACTCCCTGCGCGCCACGCTGATCCAGCACCGGCACGCGGTCCGTCTCGAGCTCGTCGACATCCAGCTCCGCCTCGGTCTGCACGCGGCACTGCTGCCCGACCTGTCGGCGTGGGCGGCCGGCAACCCGTTGGACGAACGCCTGGCCGGTCAGCTCATGCTGGCGCTGTACAACTGCGGTCGCCCCGCCGACGCACTCGAGCACTACCAGGAGGTGCGCAGGCGGCTGGCCGACGAGCTCGGCACCGATCCCA
Source organism: Lentzea sp. NPDC102401 (assembly GCF_044765805.1). Classification (NCBI taxonomy): domain Bacteria; kingdom Bacillati; phylum Actinomycetota; class Actinomycetes; order Pseudonocardiales; family Pseudonocardiaceae; genus Lentzea; species Lentzea sp. NPDC102401. The sequence goes on from NZ_JBIWKS010000002.1 coordinate 956,856, forward strand.
GCCCGCCGCTGCGGCAGTTGCACGAGCGGATCCTCGCCACCGACCCCGCGCTGACGGCGTTCGCCAGGCCGCACACCACCGTTGTGCCGCAACAGCTTCCGGCCCGGCCGCGCCTGTTCAGCGGCAGAAGCCGCGAACTGGCCGACCTCGACGCCGCGCTCGGCGAGGACGACGCCGTGGTGATCTCGGCGGTCGGCGGGCTCGGTGGCATGGGCAAGACCTGGCTGGCGGCGCAGTGGGCGCACCTGCACCTCGACCGGTTTCCCGACGGCCAGCTGTACGTCAACCTGCGCGGCTTCGACCCCGGCGGGCAGCCGATGTCCCCGGCGACCGCGATTCGCGGTTTCCTCGACGCCCTCGGCGTCGCCCCCTCCGCCGTGCCCGTCGACGTGGACGCGCAGGCGGGGCTGTACCGCAGCCTGGTCGCGGACCGGAAGATGCTGGTGTTCCTGGACAACGCGGCCGACAGCGCCCAGGTGGTACCGCTGCTGCCCGGCAGCCCGGCCTGCGTCGTGCTGGTCACCAGTCGCCGTCAGCTCAACGGTCTCGTCGCCGCGCACGGTGCGCGTGCGCTGAACCTGGACCGGCTCGGCGACGACGAGGCACGCCGGCTGCTGGCGAGGCACCTCGGCGAGGACCGGCTCGCCGACGAACCCGGTGTCACAGCGGAACTCCTGACCTGCTGCGGAGGCCTGCCACTGGCGATCAGCATCGTGGCCGCGCGTGCTCGCACGCACCCCGGCTTCCCGCTGTCCGTGCTGGCGGACGAACTGCGCGAGCAGAACGACCTGCTCGACGCACTGGACGCCGGCGAGGATCTCGTGAGCCTTCGCGCTGTGTTCTCCTGCTCCTACAACGCTCTGCCCGCCGAGGCGGCCACCGTGTTCGCCGCTCTCGGTCTCGCTCCCGGCACGGACATCGGCCTGTCCGCCGCCGCGAGCCTCACCGCGTTGCCCGTCGCCCGTGTCCGCACCGCTCTGCGTGAACTGGAGCAGGCGAACCTGGTCGGTCAGCACGCTCCCGGCCGCTACCGGATGCACGACCTCGTCCGGTTGTACGCGGGTGAACGCGCCCATCACGACCCCGCCGCGGTGCGACGAGTGGTCGACTTCTACGTGCACACCGCGTTCGCCGCCGAGCGAGTGCTGGACCCGCTGTGCGAACCGCTCGCGATCGGGGTGCCCGCACCGGGGTGCGTCCCGCTCGGGTTCGAGGACGAGACAGCGGCGACCGAGTGGCTGGCCACCGAGTTCGCCAACATCCTGGCCGTGCAGGAACTCGCCGCCGGGCAAGGCCTGCACGACCAGGTGTGGCACGTGGGCTGGACCTTGAACACGTTCTTCCGAAGACGGGGCGACTACCACGACGCCGTCGCCGTGTGGCGGGCCGGTGTGGCCGCCGCGGACCACACCGGCGACAGGATCGCCCAGGCCCAGACCAGAAGACTCCTCGGGGACGCCTGCAGCGGACTGGGACTCCAGTCCGAAGCCCTGCGGCACCTCGGCGACGCGCTGCGGATCAGTGAGCAGGCAGGCGACGTCCCCGGCCAGGCCCACGCCCATCACCTCACGGCCTCCATCTGGGAGGACCTGGGGGACGACCGCCGGGCGCTGGAGCACGCGACTCCGGCCCTGCGCCTGTTCCAGGACCTCGGCATGGCGGTCTGGGAGGCGTGGGGATACACCCAGGTGGGCTGGCACCAGGCCCGCCTGGGGCTCTACGAGCAGGCACGCGTCCACTGCGAGGCAGCCCTGGTCATGGCTCGCCGGCACCGCGAGCGTGAACTCGAAGCGACCACAGTGGACAGTCTCGGCTACATCGCCCACCAGACCGGCCACCACGCCGAGGCCCTCGACCTCTACGGACTGGCACTCGGCCTGCTCCGCGATCTCGGGTACGACCACCACGAGGTCGCGACCCTGGAACGCATCGGCCACACCCATCGCGCGTTAGGTCACCACGACAGGGCTGAAGCGGTGTGGCGGCAAGCTCTTGAGCTGTGCCAGGCGCAACATCGAGCCGAGGACGCCGGGCGAATCCGGCAACTGCTGACATCGGGCCCGCACGGTTGAAGAAGCGGCACGTCGTGCACATGCGCGTCACGCTGACCACGCCCGCGCGTTGCAGGTCCGCGATCACCCGCAGGAGGGTGTGCAACGTGGTCGCGCGGTCGGCCTCCGCGATCCCGGCGAGTGCGTCCGTCAGTTGATCGTCCCAACAGGACAGACATCGCGCCACCTCCTGGCCGGCGTCGGTCAGCGTCAACGACCGGCGGCGGCCGTCCGCGCCGGGTGAGCGCGTCACGAGTTCCTTGCGCTCCAACGCGGCCACGGCGTCGGACATGGTCGGTGTGGTGACGTCGAACTCGGCGGCGAGCGCGGCCACCTCGCGACGCGTCTGCGGGTCCGCGAGGGCACTGAGGACGCGTTCAGTATCGTCCCTCCGATGATCCGAGCATGGGTGCGACGCTGTGCCGTGGCCGCCTGCATCGCTGTTCCGCCGGTGCTGCTTCTCCTCGGCTGGGGCCCCTTGACCAGCGGACATCCGGCCCATCCCGTGTTGCTCGCCGTGGTGGAGGCGGCCGGGATCTCGATGGCCCTGTGGCGGCGCGGTCCGGCGTGGCTCGTTGCCGTGCTCGCCGTGCTGCTCATCGCTCCCACGGTGTACTTGCAGCCGTTCGGCGCGACGACGGTCGTCACGGCGGAGAACACCGCCACCACGGCCGTGCTGCGCCCTGACGGTCCTGTGCGCGCCGGGCTGGTCTTCCACCCCGGCGCGAGGGTCGACCACCGCGCGTACTTCCCGCTCCTGCGGCGCGTTGCGGCAGAAGGGTTTCTCGTCGTGGTGGTGAAGGAGCCGCTGGGAATCGCCCTGCTCGGCGGTGACACCGCGGAAGTGCGGCGGAGTCATCCCGACGTGCCGGTGTGGGCGGTCGGTGGCCACTCACTCGGTGGCGTCGCGGCCGCACGGGACGTACTCGCCGACGGATCAGTGCGCGGGCTGGTGTTGTGGGCGTCCTATCCGGTCGACGACCTCTCCACCCGCGACGGCCTCACCGCCTGGTCCATCTCGGGTGAACGCGATGGCTTCACCACACCGCAGGACGTCGCCGAGTCACGGAAGCTGTTGCCTGCGGGCACCCGCTTCGAGGTCGTCTCCGGTGCCGTCCACGCGTATTTCGGCGACTACGGCGACCAGCCAGGCGACGGTGTGCCGACCCGGTCCCGTGCCGAGGCACAGGACCGGATCGTGGAGCACACCGTCGCGGCGTTGAACGACGTGACCTAAATGCGGTCGCCCACCTGGTCGACGAACCCGGCCGCGTCCTGCGGCCTGTTCTTCGTGCCGAGGTACTCGTAGGTGTCCTTGTCGAACACCATCACCACCGGCTGGGCCGACGGCAGCGACCCCTCCGGCACTGGCCAGCTGATCCCGATCCCCGGCCGTCCGGACGAGACGTTCTGCACGACCGTCAGCCCCGGCACGCGGGTCGCCGCCTCGAACAACGCGGCGCGCTGCGGGCCCGGCAGGTACGAGTCGAAGACCAGGGACAGCACGTCCTTGCCGTACGAGTTGACCGGCCGGTCCTTGTCGTCGCCCTGCAGGACCTTCAGCATCTCGTCGGCCGTGGTGGGCAGGTCGTCCCGGTACGAGCGGTCCGGCGTGCACTCCTCGGTGCCGCCCGTCGGCTGGTCGTACTTGTCGAGCACCTTCCTGCGGCCGTCGACGCAGCCGGGCACGGGGATCGGCGGCGCGTTCCCGGAGAGGATCATCTGGCCGTCACGTGTGCCGTCGACGGAGAACCAGTCTTCCCGTTCGCCGGTGCGCACGTAGTAGAACTGGTCGGGCCGTGGCACCACATCGGGCTTCGAACGGGCCGCCGCGGCGGCGTGGTTCAGCAGTTGCACGGCGGACTCCACCGCCGGGGCCGCGGTGTCGTGGTGGGCCGGGTCCGGGGAGCCGGACGGCAGCACCAGCGCCACACCGGCGGCCGCTGCCGCCACGGAGAGCGTGGCGATGGCGATGACCCCGGCACGACCGCGCCTGGGCGGTTTCATGCCCGCCACGAACTGGGCGCGGGCGGCTGAGAGCTGGTCTGCGGACTTGAGCGGGGTCTCGTCCAGTTCCCGGACGAGCTGAAGGTCATCCATTGTTGAGCAGCTCCTCGACCTCGGTGTGGTTGTCGGTTCCCAACGCCTCCCGGACCTTGCGGCGGGCGCGGTTCAGCCGGGACCGCACCGTTCCCACCGGGATCGCCAGCGCCTCGGCGATCTCGAGATAGCTGAGCTGCTCCCACGCGACCAGCAGCAGCACGTCCCTGTCCTCGGCGGACAACGCCCCCAGCGCGCCGGTCAGCATCGACCGCATGGCCTGCGCGGTGACGTCCGCGGCCACCCGGTCGGCGTGGTCGTCCACGTCGGGAACGGCCGAGGGCATCCGGTACCGGCGCACCTCCTCCCGCCGGTGCTGGCCGACCAGGTTGGTGGCGATGCCGTACAACCACGGCCGGGCGTCCGGGCGGGAGGGGTCGTAGCGCCCCCGTTTCGAGAACGCCACGAGGAACGTCTCGGCGAGCAGGTCGTCCGCGGCCTGCTGACCGAGGCGCCGGGCGAGGTAGCGCTGGATGTGCGGTGCGTGCCGGTCGAAGATGACCGCGAACTTCTCCGTCACGCGCAGCGACGCCTCGATGAGCTCCGCGTCGGTTGCTGTCATGGTGGCCTTTCGGGCGAAGGGTCTTCGCCCTGTTATCGGCAGAACGCCCCGACCGGGTTCACGGCCGAGGCGTTCAGCAGATCAAACCACAGGTCACGGGGACTTCGGGGCGTCTCCCAGAAGCGTCAGGAACTCCGCTCGCGTGCTGTCGATGCGGGCACCCAGCTCCAGCACCGGCTTGCTCGTGCCCGACGACAACTCCGCGCGGGCCACGGTGCGCGCCTCCTCGAACTGCGTGCGCAGCAACGCCGTCAACTGCTGGTCGAAGGCGGCTCCCTCGGCGAACCCGACGGCGGTCAGTTCGGCGGCCGTGATCATGCCGGGCATGTCGTGGCCGTCGTGCTGGTCGCTCTCCTGCCTGCCGGTCCGCGCCAGCAACTCCCGGACCTGCGCCAGTTCGTCCCGGTAGCGGTCCTGCACCCGAGCGGCCACCGGGCGCAGCGCGGAGCCGGGCCGGTTCGCCGCCAATGCGAGTGCGGCGAGCGCGGACTCGTTCTGCGGGATCACCAGATCCACGAACGCAAGATCGGTGGCACTGAGGTCGGCCGGCGCGGCGGGCGGTGGGGTGCCACAGCCCGCCGCCAGCAGGAGCGCCGCGATGAGGAGGACCCGCACTAGGGGCGGCCGTCCGGTCCGCACTTGACGATCCGGTTGATGCAGTCGCGCACTCGCTGCGCCATCTCGGCTTCCGGCCAGACGTTGAAGAAGTCGCCGTGCATCGTGAATCCCGGACCGGACGACAGCTTGAACCGCGCGGGGTCGCCGCTCACCGGGTACCGCAGCACCTGGCGCAGCTTCGGCACGGGCACCGGGTGCGTGGCCGGGCAGTCGCCGGCGACGGGGTAGGACATGTGGCTCTTGTGGTCCGCGGAGTCGAGGTCCTTGCCGTTCCAGCACTGCGGGAAGTCCAAATAGGACTCGATCATGGTGCCGGCCGGGCAGTTCACGAAGTCCTTGGACGCGCCGACGTGCCCGGCGTGCAGACACGACCAGCGCGACATCGTGGTGTTGTCCGGCGCGGTGGCCTTGGCGTTGCCCGCGACGATGCGCAGTCCGTGCGGCAACGGCTGGATGCGCGCGGTCACGTCGTCGCGCACACCTTCACCGAGGTAGTAGAACGTCGTGCCGGTCGGCTCGACGGGCTGGCCGTCGACCAGCAGCGTCGGCACCCAGTACGACGAGAGGTCGACCTTCGGATTGCACGTGCTGGCGGCCTTGCCCAGGCTCGTGACGTCCGAACGGGCGTTGGTGGAGTCGTTGCCGAAGAAGCTGTGCATGTGCGACGCGCCGGGCAGGTTCGGCAGGACGATCGGGTCGTCCGGCAGCCGGTGCGTGAACGGGCACTCGGCGACGAACTCCGCGACGCGCACCGCGTTCGGCGGGATCGGTTCCTGCGGCTTCACCGGAGCGACCACGGCGGCCTTCGTCGTTTCGGCCGTCTGCGTGGGCGTGCCGGCCTGCGTCGTGGTGCCCGCGGCCTGAGGTGGTGTGGTCACGGTCGTGGCCGTGGAGGTCGGACTCGCCTTCGGCGGCGCGGGCGGGGTGAAGAACATCGCGTTCGCGGTGACCGCGGACGCCGCGACGCCCGCCACGGCGAGAGCGGCGATCCACACGCGCCGCCGCAGTCGTGAGGTGAGGACGTGGGGCATTGAAGGTCCTTTCGGGTGCAGGGGGCTTCTGACCAGGAGATGCCCCCCGCACCCGGCGATAACAGAAAAAGTTGCGGCGTTCTCAGGAGCTCCCGCGCCAACGCCTCGCCCCACCACTGCTCCACGGCGTCCGGGTGCCGTTCTCGTTCGCTGGTCAGCGTCGTGCAGACGTCGATGTTGCACACGGAGATCTCGAAGCCGGCGGACAGGAAGATCGAGAAGTCCCAGTGGATCAGGCCATCTCCAGGCGGCGGATCCGGATGTTGAGATAACGCTGCTCGGGCAGGCTCGTGGTGAGCCGGGCGGCCTGCCGGTAGCTGTCGAGCGCTCCCGCCGGGTCGCCGGCCAGTTCCAGCAAGTGGGCGCGTACGGCATGGGTGCGGTGGTGCCGCCGCATCGCCGGGTCGTCGAGCAGCGGGTCGACGAGAGCCAGGCCGTCCTCGGGGCCGAACGCCATCCCGACCGCGACCGCCTGGTTGAGCGTCACGATCGGGCTGGGCGCCACCCTGGTGAGCATGGCGTAGAGCAGGCTGATCTGCCGCCAGTCGGTGCTCTCCCAGGTGGCGGCCTCCGCGTGCACGGCGGCGACCGCGGCCTGGAGCTGGAATCTGCCGACGTGCCCGCGGGGCAGCACGCTCCAGGATGCGCACTCCTTCCGCGATGCGCACCTGGTCCCACCGCGAACGGTCCTGTTCGGCCAGCGGCACCAGGTCGCCGCCGGAGGTCCGGGCGGTCGCGCGGGCGTGGGTGAGCAGCATCAGGGCCAGGGCGCCCGCGACCTCGTCGTGGTCGGGGATCGCCGCGTGCAGATGCCGGGTGAGGCGGATGGCCTCCTCCGCCAGGGTCGAGTCCACCAGCGCGTCCCCGGTGGAACGGGTGTGCCCTTCGGTGAACATGAGGTGGCAGACGTCGAGCACCGCGGCGATCCGTGCGGGCACGTCCGCCTCGGCCGGCCGCCCGAACACCGCACCCGCCGCCCGCAACGTGGACCGCGCCCTGGTCAGGCGCTGCGTCATCGTGCGCTCCGGCACCAGGTAGGCGGCGGCGATCTGGGCCGTGCTCAGGCCGGCGACGGCGTGCAGGGTCAGGGCGACCTGCGAGGAACGGCTCAGGCTGGGGTGGCAGCACAGGAGGAACAGCTGCAACGTGTCGTCTCCGTGCTGCCCGTGGTCAGCCGACGGTGCGAGGTCGGCGTCGCCAGGCCGTGCGGCGGCCACGGCCTGTTCCCGCCCGGCCCGAGCGCTGTCGGCGCGCACCCGGTCGATCATCCGCCGGGAGGCGACCCGGATGAGCCAGCCGCGGGGATTGTCGGGCACACCGTCGCGTTCCCACTGCGATGCCGCCGCCTCGGCCGCCTCCTGCGCCGCGTCCTCGCAGTCACCCAGGTCGCCGTATCTGCGCAGCAGGGCGGCGAGGACGTGGGACGACTCGCGCCGCCACACGTCCTCCACCACCCGCGAGTCCATCAGTCGTCACCGCCGGGCCACATGGCCGGCCGCAGCTCGACGGTCTCGCCGGGGCCGGCGAAGCGCGCGGTGATCTCCTCCGCGCGGGCCTGGCTGTCCACGTCGATCAGGAAGAACCCGGCCAGGTGCTCCTTGGCCTCCGAGTAGGGGCCATCGGTGACCAGCGGCTTCCCGTCGTCCCACCGGTAGAGCCGGGACGACTCGGGCGCTCCCAGCGCCTCACCCGTGATCAGTTCGCCGCTCTCGTGCAACTCGCCGAGCATCTGCTCGAACTCGGAATTGATCCGATCCCGTTGCTCCCGCGGCATGTCCTGGTAGTCGGGCAGGTACTCCGGGGTCGGGTGTCCCCACGGCTGCGGGTTCGAGTGAATCATGATCACGTACTTCACCATCGGCTCCTGGTGCGATGTCGTGGACGCGTCCGGACGACCCATCCTCACCCGAGACGTCGGAGCCGCGCCCGCCAGGTCGACATGCCCTCACAGATCAGTTCGGCGCGGCCTCGTCGGCCGATCGTCGGCGGACTGTCGACCGACTGTCGACGGCCCCTGGCACCGTCCTCGGTGTTGTCCGAACCAGAGGAGGAACCATGCAGAAGATGTCGATTCGCAAGGCCGGGACGATCCGCCTGACCAGCCCGAGCTACTACTGCCCGTGCTCGGCCAGCTGATCCCGTGACATGGGCCGGGGCTGGCCTGCGGATGGCGCGTCCAGCCCCGGCCCTATCCACTTCTTCGTCAGAAAGGTGTGCCGCATGTCCGTTCGCCTGCACCGGCTCACGATGGTGGCGGAACGCGACGGTGTCATGGTCGGCCGCCCGGACACCGGTTCGTACGCGATGTTCCCGGAAGAGGGAGCGGAGACGCTGCGGCTGCTGGGGGCCGGGAAGCCGGTCGACGAGGTCGCCGCCTGGTACGAACGCGAGTGCGGCACGCCGCTCGACTTCGACGACTTCTTCGAGGTGCTCGACGAACTGGGCTTCCTGGTGGCCGAGGACGCGGAGGCACCGGTCGCGAAACCGGTGCGGTGGCAACGCGCGGGACGGTGGGCGTTCTCGTGGCCGGCCTGGTGCCTGTACGTCGCGCTGATGGTGGGCGCGGTCGTGGCGATGTTCCGCGTCCCGTCGCTGCGGCCGTCCTACGAGGTCTTCTTCTTCACCGACCACATTTCGCTGATCCCGATCGTGCTGACCTTCACGCAGATTCCGCTGGTGCTGCTGCACGAGTGGTTCCACGTGCTGGCGGGACGCCGGCTCGGGCTGCCGTCGACGCTGGGCATCGGGCGCCGCCTGTACTACCTGGTCGCGGAGACCCGGCTGGACGCCTTGCTGAGCGTGCCGCGCCGGCAGCGCTATCTGCCGTTCCTGGCGGGGATGCTGCTGGACGCGATTCTGGTGTCCGTGCTGACGTTGACGGCCGGTTGGCTGATGGGTGAGGCCGTGCCCGCGTGGCTGCCGGGGATGCTGCTCGCGATCTCGTTCAGCACGTTGCTGCGCCTGGTGTGGCAGTTCATGTTCTACCTGGAAACCGATCTGTACCACGTGATCGCGACGGCGTTGCGCTGCGCGGACCTCCAGAACGCCACCCGGTTCCTCATCCGCTCGCGGGTGCGGCGGTGGTTGCGGCGGCCCGCCCCCGTGCCGGACGCCGAGTGGACGGACCGGGACCTCGTGGTGGCCCGCTGGTACGCGCCGCTGCTGGTGCTCGGGTACGGGTTCTCGCTGGGCAGCCTCGCCTGGGCCGGAATCCCGACGGTGTGGCGGTTCTGGTCGACGGTGTTCGAACGGGTCACCGCGCCGGACACGCCGACCTCGGAAGTGATCGACACGTTGGTCTTCCTCAGCATGGCCGTCGCACAGCTGGGTCTGCTGATCTACGTCACCGTGCGGGACCGGCGCGCCCGGAACCGCACCAGAGTCGAGCAAGGAGCGCTCGCATGACTTCACCGCAGGCCTGGCACAGCTGGGCGGTCACCTCGGACACGCTGCCCCCGGCGCCCGCGCCGCACGTCGAGACGATGTGCCACCGCCGATCGCGGGGGCCGTACACCGGGGCGGGCGCGCTGCTGCGGCAGATCGTGCCGGAGCTGTTGGCGCACAACGCTGATCTGGTGCTCCCGCGCACCACGAACGTCGTGGCGATCGCACCGGAGCTCGCCGCCGTGCTGCCGTTGCCGGAGAAGACGCTCACCGAGGCGGCCGAACCGAGGGAACGCACCCGGTTCTACTCCGCCGGCCGCACCGAACGCCTGGTGCACGGCGTCGCGGAACTGCTGATGGACTGGGCGCGAGTGCTGCACCCGGAAGGCGTGGTCGTCGCGTTCACCGACGTCGCGCACGCCGACGACACCGACCGCGAACTGCTGCGGGTCCTCTTGCGCCGTTGCGATCCCCGGCAGCTGACCGTCGTCGTCGAGCTCGACGATCCCGGTGACGACACGGCGCTCGCCGACGCCTTGGCCAAGTACGCCCGAACCGGCGCCCGCCGCGCCCGCACACCCGTCCTGGGAGACGACCTGGCGCAGCTGTACATCGACTCGGACGGCGTCCTCGACGACGAGGCCGCCCTCCGCGCGTACGACGAGCTGGCGCCGGACGAGCGCGCCCGCCGGCACACCGAACGGGCGGAAGTGCTTGTGGCATGGGGAGAACCGAGCTTCGAGCTGGGTGCTCTCCCGTTCCACCTGGAGCGCGGGACGGACCCGGCCGTCGCGGGCGGCGAGGCACTGCTGAAGGCCACGACCCGCTGCCTGGAACTGGGGTACTACCACGCCTCGATGGACCTGGCGCTGCGCGGACGGGAGCTGGTCTCGGCCGAGAAGCAGCCCAACCTGTACTGGAACCTCACCACCAAGGTCGCGGCGTGCCTGTCCTATCTCGGACCGGGGGAGGAGGCCGCGCGGTATCTCGGGGAACTGCGGCACACCACCGACGCCGAGATGCACATGCGGTCCAGCTACATGACCGCGATGCTGCACACCCGCTACCTGCCGAAGGACACCCTGGACCACGACCTCGCGCTGGAGTGGTCCAACATCTCGATCGTCCTCGCCGACAACTACCCGAAGCCCGAACGGCGCACCTTCAACGGAGCGTTCATGCGCAACGGCAAGGCGTTGGTCGAACTGCACCGGGGTGACCTCAAGGCCGCGCTGGACCTGGTGAACGAGGCGATCGGGATGACCGACTCGCACCTCGGGCACGAGGAGCAGTTGCTGCACCGCTCGGTGCTCACGCACAACCGGGCCCAGGTGCTGGCGGCGATGGGCGAGCACGCCGCAGCGCTGCTCGACTACGACGACGTGATCGGGCGGGATCCGAACTACGGCGAGTACTACTTCGACCGGGCCACCGTCCGGCGTGCGGCGGGCCGTGCCGCGGAGGCGCTGGAGGACTACGCCGCGGCGATCCGGCTGAGCCCGCCGTTCCACGAGGCGCACTACAACCGCGCGGACCTGCTGCGCGAACTCGGTGACGACGAGGGCGCGTTGCGGGACCTGGACTACGCGCTGGAGCTCGAACCGGACCACGTCGACTCGCTCGTCAACCGGGCAGATCTCTTGCTGTCGAACGGGGACATGGCACGGGCGTCCGCCGACGTCGACCACGGCCTGACACTGGATCCGCACAACGCGCGGCTGCTCTCGGCGCGCGGCAGCCTGCTCGCCGACGTCGGCGAGCACGACGCGGCCTGGGCGGACTACAGCGCCGCACTGGCCGCGGACCCGGCGCTGGTGGCGGCGTGGGCGAACCGCGCGGTCCTGGCGTTCACGACGGGGCGGCCGCGCCAGGCGGTCGAGGACCTCACCGAGGCGATCCGCCTCGCCGACGACGGCATGCTCCGCGTGAACCGCGCGATCGCCTTGCAGGAACTGGGAAACCACCGCCAGGCCGTCCGGGACCTCGACGCGGCGCTGGCCGCAGGGGCCGACGATCCGGACGTGCTGTACTTCCGGGGCGTGAGCCGGCTGGCCGTCGGCGACGACGCCGGAGCCCGTGCGGACTGGGAGGCGCACCTCGCGGCGTACGGCGAGGAGACCTCGCCTCACGCGGTGCAGATCGCGGAGCGTGTGGCGTGACCACCACGGTCCCGGAAGGGCTTTCCGTGGCGCTGCACCAGCACGCCAAAGGAGTCGCCGTCGTCACCGCCGGGCTGGCCACGCCGGTGGGGTTCTGCGCCACGTCGCTCGCGCCCGTGTCCATCGACCCGCCCGTGCTGTCGTTCGCGATCAGCACGCGGTCGGCGTCGTGGGCGGTCATCGAGACCGCCGAGCACGTCTCGGTGAACCTGCTGGCGGACGACCAGGAGGACGTCGCCCGCGCGTTCAGCAGGCCGGGAGCGGACAAGTTCGGCCAGGAGACGCGCTGGTACCGCGACAGCGCGGGGCTGCCCGCGCTGCACGGGGTTCTCTCGCGCTGGCGGATCGCGCCGGTGGAACGGGTCCGGGTGGGCCGCAGCGCTCTCGTCGTCGGCCTGGTGGTGGACGTCGAACGCGGATCGCCCGGCCGGCTGCCACTGGTGCACTACGACGGCGGATATGGCCGTTTGGCGCGCGCCTGACCGATTTCGCGGTGATGGGCGGTGTTGTCCCATCACGACGGATGCGGCTGGTCTGCCTCGGACACGACGGTATCCCGGCCGCCGCGACCACCTCCTTGACTTGCGTGGGAGCGGACTCCGTCGCACTGCAGCCGCAGTTCCAGGTGCTGGGGCCGTTCGAGGTGCGCGTGCACGACGAGGTGCTCGACCTGGGTGGTCCGCGGATCCGGACGCTGCTCGCGTTGCTGACGGCGAACGCGGGCAGGGTGACGACCGTCGGCACGATGGTGGAAGCGTTGTGGGGACCGGAATCCCCGCCGGACGCGCACCGCACCGTGCGCAGCTACGTCTCGCGGTTGCGCCGCGCGCTCGCCGTCGACCGGCTGATCGTCACGCACCCGGCGGGATACGTGCTGCGGCTCGAACCGCACGTCGTCGACGCCCGCCGGTTCGAACGGCTCGTCGAGACCGGCCGGGACGCCCTGGCCGCGGGCAGGCCCGCGGACGCCGCCGAACAGCTGTCGCTCGCGTTGAGGTTGTGGCGGGGTGAGGCGTACGGCGAGTTCACCGTGACGCCGGTGTTGCGCGCCGAGGCCGCACGGCTGGAAGGCCTGCGCCTCGGCGCCGTCGAGGACCGCGTCGACGCCGACCTCGCGACCGGCGCGGGGGTGACGCTGGTCGAGGAGCTCACGGCGCTGACCGGCCAGCACCCCGGCCGGGAACGCCTGTGGGGGCAGCTGATGACCGCGTTGTACCGGGCGGGCAGGCAGGCCGAGGCGCTCGACGCGTACCTGCGGGCCCGCACCGCGCTCATCGAGCGGTTCGGTCTCGACCCCTCGCCACGGCTGTCCGAGATCCACCAGCAGGTGCTGGACAACGACGCGCGGCTGTTCGGCGTGCCCGCCCTCGCACCGAGCGAACCGGCCAGGGACGACCTTCCCGGCGACATCGCGGACTTCGCGGGCCGCGACGCCGAACTCGCCACGCTGGCGACCGCCCGCGCCGCCGGCAGACAGGCCGTGGTGATCCAGGCGATCGACGGCATGGCCGGTGTCGGCAAGACGACACTGGTCGTCCACGCGGCACACCGGTTCGCGGAGCACTACCGCGACCGGCTGTTCATCGACCTGCACGGCCACGCGTCCAGTCATCGCCCCGTAACCGCGATGGCGGCGCTGGACGCACTCCTGCGCGCACTGGGCGTGCCACCCGACCGGATTCCGCAGGACCCGGACGCGCGGGCGGCGTTGTGGCGAGCCGAACTGGCCACCCGTTCGGTGCTCGTCGTGCTGGACAACGCCGCCGACGCCGCACAGGTGCGCCCGCTGCTGCCCGGCACGTCCCGCAGCCTGACGCTGATCACGAGCCGTCGCCGCCTGGTCGACCTCGACGCCACCCAGGTCGTGTCGCTGGACGTGCTGCCGGAAGCGGACGCCGTCGCCCTGTTCGTCAGCGTCGCGGGTGGCCGCGCCGAAGGCTCGGTGCACGAGGTCGTCGCGTTGTGCGGTCACCTGCCGCTGGCGATCCGCATCGCCGCCGCACGGCTGCGCGCCCGTCCCGCGTGGACGGTGGCCTATCTGGCGAACCGGTTGCGCCAGGGGCACTCCCCGCTCACCGAGTTCGAGGCGGGGGACCGCAGCGTCGCCGCCGCGTTCGCCCTGTCCTACCAGCACCTCCACGAACCGCAGCGGCGCCTGTTCCGGCTGCTCGGCATCCACCCGGGACCGGACTTCGACGCCTATGCCGCCGCGGCGCTCGCGGCCGTCGACCTCCCAGAAGCCGAACGACTACTGGAAAGCCTCGTCGACGACCACCTGCTCCAGGAACCCGCGCCCGGCCGGTACCGCTTCCACGACCTGGTCCGTCAGCACGCCCACGCCGTCGCGGTGACGGACGAGCCAGAACCGTTGCGGCACAAAGCACTACGCCGAGTCGTCGACTACTACCTGCACACCGCGCACAACGGCAGCAGAGTGCTCGACCGGCAACACCCGCCCATCGCCGTGGAGAAGACCGACTGCGTCCCACACCCGATGCCCGACAGCGCGGCCGCCATGGCGTGGTTCGACGCCAACCACCTCTGCGTCCTGGCCGCACGAACCGCCGCCGAGGACGCGGGCTGGGACACGGTCGTGTGGCAACTCGCCTGGTCACTGGACAACTTCCACTACCGCCGCGGGCACCTGCACGACAACATCGCCTCCTGGCAGGTGGGACTCGCCGCCGCGGAACGACTGGGCGACCTCGCCGTGCAGGCCCGCGCCCACCGCCGACTCGGCCTGGTGTACGCGCCGCTGGGCAGGGACGAGGAGGCGTCGCTCCACTTGAGACGGTCGCTCGCACTGTCCGGCCAGGTCGGCGACACGGTCGGCCAAGCGGGCGCGCACGTCGTGCTGGCGCTGGCACTGACGTGGAAGAAGGACGACCACGGCGTGCTGGCCCACCTCACCGAGGCGAGGAACCTGTACCGGCGCAGCGGCAACACGCAGTGGGAGATCCGCGTCCTGAGCATGATGGGCGCCGCGTACACCCGGCTCGGCCATCACGTCCGGGCCCGCGCCTTCTGCGAGTCCGCGCTGGCGTTGTGCGTGCGGCACAACGACTCGTACGGCCAGGCCGACACGTTGGACAGCCTCGGCGCGATCACGGGAAACACCGGCGACCACCGCCAGGCCCTGCACCACTACGAGCGCGCGCTGGCGTTGTGGCGAGACCTCGACAACACCTATCGGCAGGCGGGAACCTTTGCCGCGCTGGGCGACACGCACCGCGAACTCGGCCAGGCCGATCAGGCGAAGCAGTGCTGGCAGGAGGCCATCGACCTCTACCGCGGGCAGAACCTGCACCACGCGGCGGACCGCATCGCCCAGCGTTCGGGATGAGGATCGTTGGTCGGCGTGGCCGGCCGCGGCAGAGCACGGTGAGGAAGTCGCGCCGTCATCGCACCGGCACCAGTGGGAGAACTCGTTTGATCTGGACTTCGCTCGCCGGTGGAATAGTCCGTCCAGGCCCGGCTACGTGTAACCCGCGCAGCTTTGGTCGCGTGTGGACTTACACTAGATGTAACGACTGAGGGGCGATGTTGACCGACGAGCAGTTCACCAAGGGCCACGTGATCACGCTGATGATCACGTCGTTGATCGGCGTGGGGTTCGGTGCCGGATGGTGGTTCTCCGGTACGGCCGCGGTTTCCGGCGGTGGGATTGTGCTGATGGCCCTGGGCTTGGTGATCGCCGTGGGCCTCGTGGGTTGGGTGTTTCGCTTCGGGCGGTCCGCGAGGCAGCTGCCTGCAGGCGGTGGGCGCGGTGCCAGCCCGTTCGGCAAGACGTACGGCATCGCGGTGCTGCTCATGGTGGTCGCGATCTTCGCTGGGTCGCGGCTGCTGACGGTTCTCGACCTGCCGCAGGCGGTACCGGTCTGGGTGCTGTTCGTCGTCGGTGCGCACTTCGCGCCGTTCGCGAAGCTCTTCGGCTCCAACCGGTTCCTGCTGCTGGCGGCGTTGCTCTGCGGTGTGAGCGTGCTCGCGGCAGGCCTCGGCGCGGCCGGGCTGGAGTGGGCCTGGCGACTGGTGCCCGGGTTCGGTGGAGCGGCGGTGCTGTGGGGCACGGTCGTGGCGGGCCTGCTCGACGGGCAGAAGCTCGCTGCGCAGACCTACCGATCCGTCGTCTGACGCGCCGAGAACACCTTTCGCCAGTGGTCGGTCGCCTTGACCAGGTCCTCACCGACGTGCCCGAGGAACTGGCGCTGTGAACGGACACTGGAACGATCAGCCGGCAGCGTTCATCAGGTCCAGCGCGCTGTGTTGCCGGGCGGCGTCACTGCGCTGGAACGGGCCCGCCCATGGCTGGTCGTACGAGTCGGCGCTGGAGCGGTCCCGCGCATGGGCGGTGTCTGCTTGGCGGCGTAGGTAGGTGGTGTACGGGTGGTCTGCCAGTGCTCGGTTCAGCGCGGAGAGGCCTCGGACGTAGATTCCCTTGAAGGACGGGACATCCCCACCACCGCCGTCGTCGAACAGGATGCCGCCGGGGTTGAGGAAGGTGCTGCTGGTCGAGGCGTCGGCGAGGATGCGTGCCTGGGCGAGCAGGCTCGTGTCTCCGGTGGCCCGGTACAGCTCGGTCAGCGCGGCCAGCGGAACGCCCTGGTTGTAACTCCACGGCGTCAGGTTGTTGTTGGCACAGGTGGCTGTGGTCAGTCCGTCGTTGACCAGGTTGGCGCTGTTGATCATCTTGCTGGTGAGGAACCAGGTCCAGCCGGTCCTGGCGCGCTGCAGGTAGGCGGTGTCGCCGGGGATCCTGTTGTGCAGTGCGGCATTGAGCTGGACGTACAGCGAGTTGGTGATCGCGTTCTTGTAGTTCCTGCTCGAGCTCCACCACACTCCGCCACCACAGACCGAGTCCCAGTACCGGAAGACGTGGTCCGCGCCGGTCCTGGCGGTGTTCAGGGATCGGCTGTCCCCGGTCAGGTCGTAGGCGGCCAGCCACGCCAGGCCCCACCAGGCGACGTCGTCGTTGTAGTCGTTGATGAAATTGCCCTGCCAGGCCTGGAGATTGAGGTCGTAGGTCCGGGCGATCGCGTGGCGGTAGCTGTTCATGCCGGTGACCCGGATGTTGTCGATGATCGCGGTGAGCGCGTTGGCGGAGTTCCACCAGCCGGTTGTGTCGAACAGGCCGTTGCCGAGGTTGTAGCGCTCCATCAACGCCGTCGCCGCGGCCGTACGACGTTCACCGGCGTTCCAGGTCGTGCGATACCAGCTGGTGCATGCGATCGTGGGCGAACCAGCCGGCCGTCCACAAGCTCGCAGCAGGCCGACCCCGAGGTCGGCCCAATCGTCCACGTTGAACATCATGGTGCGCCAGTCGCCGAAGCCAGCCGGGACCGAGGTGCTACCGAGCCTGGACCCGGAGCCCCAACTGACCCCGGCGTCGAAAGACCGGTCCAGCCACACCTCGTCGCCTTGCCCGGCAGCGGAGATCGCCGCCCAGCCCATCGCGTCCGTGTCGTCGAAGTGCAGGGAGATCCGACGTCCGCCGACGGGAACGGTCTGGGCCAGCCGGTCCGCAGGCGCGAGGGCGGGATCACGGATGTCGCAGTACTTGTTGCAAATGGCAGCAGCTGCATTCGGTGCTGCGTTTCCCGTTGACGGCGGTCCACCGGCTGGCGGCGATGTGCTGGTGCCGGGCCGGTAGGTGGAGCGTTGTGCACTGGGTGGCAGGGCGGAGTCGCGGTTGTCGCAGTAGTTGTCGCAGTCCACGGCAGATTGATTGATCTTCGGCGCCGCGGCCATCGGCGCGGACGGCACGGCAGCGATGACTGCCGACATCATCAGGGACGCGAGAAGAGCAGCTCTCAACATGAGACCTCCCGGTGCAGGGTGGGCGGCCGAATGAAGTATGTGAGAGCGCTCTCAAGCTCAGGCTAGGTTCGAACGATCCTGACGTCAACGCCTCTGATCGGTCAGTTTGATGCTCGAGCAACGGCGAACCGCCAGGCCTCGTGCCGGTGCGGGCAACGTGCTCGCTCGTTCGTCGGACAGGTCGTCTTCGCCCATCGTGTGGCAGATGGCCTCCTGGCGGCTGACCGGGTCAGCCGGGGCCTGCACGGGACCGGGACGACGGCGGTGGAGCAGGCCGTCATCTCCGCTCGATCGAGGGGCCTGCGTCTCCAATCCTGCGCCTCGTGGCCCAAGAACACAGAAGTGATCTGGCATCGTTGGGTGAGCCGGACGCGCCCGCGCACGGCTCACCCAACGGTCGCAGGAGGATCGGTTGGCGCCGCAGCCGACTTCGGACGAAGAGCTCACCCGTGCCGCTCAGGCCGGTGACGTCACCGCGCTGGGCGTCCTGCTGGCGCGGCACGAGGCCGGCATGAGGGCGGTGGCGCTGAGCGTCGCCGGGCACGGTCCGGATGCCGAGGACGCCGTCCAGGACGCGATGCTGGTCGCGCTCAGCCGCATCGGCGACGTTCGGGAACCGGCGGCTGTCGGTGCGTGGCTGCGGATGATCGTGCGCAACGGGTGCCGCACGAGGCTGCGGTCGGCTGGTCTCGCGCGTCCTGTGGCTGATCTGGAACTGGTCAGTGACGAGAGTCCGGAGCGGATCGTCGAGCGGCACGCCATGCGGGACTGGCTCTGGCACGCGATCGGGGACCTCGCGCCGGCGTTGCGCATGACCGTTCTGTTGCGGCACTTCAGCAGGGCGAGCACCTACGAGCAGATCGCGGCCGTCTGCGGTGTGCCCGTGGGCACGGTGCGCAGCCGTCTGAGTCAGGCTCGCACCAAACTCGGTGCGGCGCTGGCGGCCACCGCGGCCGGCGCGCACGACGACGTCGCGGCACTGGCCGTGGCCAGCCGTGCGGAGGGGGTGGAGGCCCTGGACGCGATGCACAGGGGAGAGTTCGGCAGGGTGATGTCCGAGCGGTGGGCGCCCGAGGCCATGTTGTTCGACGGCCGCGAGCCCGTGGGAGGA
The DNA here is from genome assembly GCF_044765805.1 of Lentzea sp. NPDC102401. Classification (NCBI taxonomy): domain Bacteria; kingdom Bacillati; phylum Actinomycetota; class Actinomycetes; order Pseudonocardiales; family Pseudonocardiaceae; genus Lentzea; species Lentzea sp. NPDC102401. Next base: position 975,686 of record NZ_JBIWKS010000002.1, read on the forward strand.
CGTGACTTCCTGGTCCGCGGTGCGGCCGGTGATCTGGAGGCCGGAGTCCGCCAGCGCTTCGTCGACGCGGTCGTCGGCCGGGACATCACGATCTGGGAGATGGACATCCTCAACCCCGCCGACGACCCGCGGCACTGTCCTCCCGCCGTGACCTGGGTGTTGTCCCTGGAGGACGGCCGCGTGAGCCAGTTGCGGCTGTTCCACCCGGCCGTCTCGTCGTAGTGGCGGCTGTCACACCCGACGGATCGAACTTTCGCCCGCTCTCGTGGTCTTGCCGGTGTCGTTGACACCACCTGATCGGAGAGCACCGTGAATCCCCAAGCACGCGACCCGCTGGCCCCCGGCACCCACACGACCGAGATCGGCGGAGTGGTCCAGCGCTACCACGTGCACGGCGACGGCCCGGTCTGCCTGGCACACCCCGGCGGCCCGGGAGTGTTCTGGGAGTACCTGCGCACGCCCGCCCTGGAAAGCCACCTCACGATGGTCTACGTGGAGCCGCTCGGCACGGGTGGCTCTGGCCGCCTCGACTCGCACCCCCACGGCTACACCCGCGACCGGTACACCGAGGCCGTCATCGGGCTGCTCGACCACCTCGGACTGCCGGCGGCGTACCTGCTCGGACACTCCCACGGAGGGTTCGTCGCGCAACGCTGCGCCCTGCGGCACCCCGACCGCTTCGCGGGCATCATTCTGTACGAGAGTGCGCCGCTGACCGGCCCTGAGCACGTCGCCGAGGCGATGGCCAAGGTGGAGATCTTCGCCGGCAGGAACGCGGACAATCCCGAACTGCCCGCGGTGCTCGCCGCGTTACAGGCGACCGGTGGCATCTCCGACGACGAGGAGATGACCCAGGTCCTCCGTGGACTGCTGCCTGCCTACCTCGCCGACTACTGGGGCAGGGAACCGGAGTTCGCCCCGCTCCGGGCGGCCATCACCGGTTCACACCTCTCCGGCCTCGACGAGCACCTCGTTCCCGACGTCATCGACGACCGGCAGGCGCTGGGCTCCCTCGCGGTGCCGGCCCTGGTGATCGTCGGCCGGCACGACGTCGTGTGCGGTGTTCGCTGGGCGGAGGAGCTCGACGAGCTGATCCCGGACTCCCGGCTCGTCGTCCTGGAGAACAGCGGGCACCTCGGCAACGTCGAGGAACCCGACGCGTTCGCGGAGGCGGTCCTCGCCTTCGTCGGCGAGCGGTAGCTCCAGAACGTCCGTCCGGCGCGGCGAAATGATCCATGTTCCACTCTGCCGCGTGGACGGGCGAACGCGGCTGGGCGCGGTGCTGTGGGTGTTGGTGGCGCAGTACTTCGTGCTGCTGTTCGTGGTGGAGGCGCGCTGGGAGGTCCCGTACAGCTGGCTGCGCAACGCCATCAGCGACCTGGGCGCGGCCACCTGCTTCCAGTCGGACCAGGTCGACCGCTGGGTGTGTTCGCCGTGGCACGTCGTCTCCGGTGTGTCCTGGACGCTCGCGGGTCTGTGCCTGGCCGCGGGAGCTCTGCTGGTCCGGCCGCTGTTCCCGGACGTGCGGACGGCCCGCGCCGGCCTGCTGCTCCTCGTCGTCACCGGTCTGGCCCTGGCCGTCGTCGGCCTGAACCCCGAGGACACCAGCCGCGCGCTGCACATCGCCGGAGCGGTCGTCGCCATCCCGGTGGGCGAGGTCGCGATGCTGCTGACCGGCCTCGCACTGGCACGCACCGCCCGGTGGCGGCTCCTGGGCCGCATCGGCGCCGGTGGTGCGATCGTCGCGGCGGTGGCCTTGGCGCTGATGGCGGCCCAGGTCGGCGGTCCGGCGCTGTTCGGCCTGTGGGAACGCATCGCGGCGTTCCCGGTGCTGCTGTGGGCGGTCGTCTGCGGCGTGGCGTTGCCGGCCCGGCCTACCGTCTAGGACCAGTCCCAGCCCATGCCGAGCACGCCGGGCCGCACGTCCTTCGCCGTCACGTGCAGCACTCGCCCCGGCGTGAGCGCGAGTTCGTCGCCGTGCACCAGCGTCGCGTCCACGCCGGGCTGTGCGAGGGCGTAGCAGCGGACCGGGAGGCGCGGTTCGGTGAACTGCACACTCGCCACGTACGTGCCCACGGGATAGCGGAACGCGCGGCGGTAGTCGTGTGACTGCGCGCCGGTCTCGGCGATGGTGAAGCGGTACTCCAGCAGGTGCGTCTGGCCCGCGCGCAGGCTTTGGTCGAACAGCAGCTCCACGGCGATCACCGGTGCTCCAGGGTGCCGTCGCACGCGTCCCAGCCGGCAGTCGCGCACGGCCTCCACGCCCAACGCGTCCGGTGGCGTGCCGTCGTCCGCGCAGTACACGGCCAGGTAGCGGTCGGGCTGGCCGGCCACCGCGCGCAGCACCTGTCTGGTGTGGATCGTGCGGAGCGCGCCGTGCTCGTCCACTGTGGCCGCGTCGTCCTGTGACCACAGGCGCAGGTCACCATCGGACGGGCCGACCAGCGCCCGCACGATCTCCGCGAGCGACTGCGCGGGTTCCAGCATCCGTCCGTAGTCGCGGGTCTGCTGCTGCTTCGACACCCACCTGCCACGCGGGCGCGGCGGCCCGAGCAGGGCTTCGAGGGAATGCCGGGGCAGGCCGAGGATGGTCTCGATGGCCTGCACCGCGCGCAGCGAGTCGGCACGTTCAGGACGGCTGCGGCCCAGTCGCCAGTAGCTCAGCGTGGACAGGCTGACGTGGATGCCCCGGCGGTCGAGACGGTCGCGCAGGCGTTCCAGGGTGAGGCCGCTGCGCTCGACGGCGGCCCGCAACGCCGCGTGGAACGGACCGGCGCGCAGCAACACGTCGACCTCGTCGCCGACGTCGGGAGGAACAGCCACCGCACACCCCTCGACTGTGGAGAAAACAGTTTAGAAGGCCGATCACGCCCGATATGACCGACAAAGGTAGGTATCCCTCCACAGTTTTGGAGGGCGTTCCACAGTGGTGGGTCACCTGCCGGAGGTGACCTTGACCGCGTCGGACCACCGGTATGTCATCGGCGCGGCGGCCCCTGCAAGAGCCGCCGAATCCCTGCCCTGTGCCGATTTCCCCCTGGAGGGCACATGTCCCGTTCGTTGTCCGCGCGGCGATTCGCCGCGCTGTTCTCCGCACTCGCGGCCGGTGCCGCGGTGCTGGTCGCGCCGTCCGCGACGGCCGCCGCACCCGACCTCGCCACGACTGTCCGCGCCACCATGCTCCAGCAGCACGGCGACGCGGTGAAACGTCAGTGGGACACGCAGACGTTGCGTGAACCGCTGTTCGAGCCGACTCGCACGTCTGGTGCGTGGGTGTTCGGCAGCACCACCATCCCGATGGCTCACGGTCAGGAGCACGGGGCGCCGCACATGGCGCTGTTCCTGGCCCGCAGGGAACGGTCCGCGTGGCGGGTCGAGCTCGACGGCACCGCCGGGTTCGCCGCTCTGGCCGCGCAGGCGCCGTCCGGCGTGCTCAGCGACGGCGAGAAGCGGACGTTCGCGGCCAACCAGAGCAACCAAGCGCTCGCGCCCACCGGACTCGGCCTGCCGTGGCCGGTGAACGTGGCGTGGTGGATGGGCGGCGGTCCGCACGGCAACAGCGGCAACAGCAGGCCGTTCAGCTCCATCGACTTCAACGGCGGTGACGGCCGCGTCCTGTCCGCGGGCAACGGCCGTGTGTACAAGAGTTGCATCGTGGGCCGCAGCGCGCTGGTGAAGGTCGTGCACGACAACGGTTACAGCACCACCTACTACCACATGTACAACCTGACGACGCTCGCCGACGGCAGCGCCGTGCGCACCGGCACGTACCTCGGCAACATCGGCAACGAGCTGCCGTGCGGCGGTTCGAGCACCGGGGCGCACGTGCACTTCTCGTTGCTGCGCGGCAACACCCACGTGAGCGTCAACGGGATGACGATCGGCGGCTGGACCTTCTACGAGGGCTCCCAGGCGTACGACGGCTACGCGCAGCGCGGCAGCACGCGCGTGTCCGTCGGCGGCAGGGTCACGAACTACGGCGGTGGCGGTACGACACTGCCCACCGGCACGGTCGACGCGGGTCCGAACACCACGGTGAACCTGCGGTCCGGCCCCGGTCTGAGCTACTCGGTCGCGGGCTCGGTCGCGGACGGCGCGGTGGTGTCCATCGCGTGCACCAGCCGCGGCGAGGCCGTCGAGGGAGTCTGGGGCCGCACGGATCTGTGGAACCGGCTCGAGGACGGCAAGTGGATCAGCGACGGTTTCGTCGACACCGGCTCGAACGAACCGGTGGCCTCGGCCTGCTGACCTGGCGGGTGCCGGTCCTGCCCCGGGCGGGACCGGCACTCATCTCAACGCCGCCACCAGTTTCGTCGCCGTGACGCGTACCGCGGGGGTGTCGTAGCGGTCGCACTCGGCCAGCGCCCGCACCCGGTACTCGCGGGCCTGCGCCGAATCTCCCGCGGCGTCGGCGAGTTCGGCGAGCCGGGCGAGGATCTCGACCCGGTGGTCGGAGAGCCGCGCCTCGCTCAGCGCCGCCAGCAGTTGTTCCCGTGCCTCGCCGAACCGGCCCTCGTCCATCAGCACCAGGCCGCGATTGTGCTGCACACGAGCCGTTCCCGCGGTGTTGGAGTGCCTGCGGAACAACGACTCCGCCTCGTCGAGGAGGTCCATCGAGGCGATCACCTGGCCCGCGTCCGCCAGGGTGGTCGCCAGGCGGATCAGCAGCATCGACAGCAGTTCGTCGTCGCCGTCCGCCTTGCGGTGCTGGTCCACGCTGCGTTGCTGCACCTCGGCGGCTTCGGTGAGGTTGCCGGAGGTGTGCAGCATCAGGCCCAGCAGGGAGAGCGCGAGGTTCTCGCCGATCAGGTAGCCGGCTCGCTGGAACTCCTCGACGGACCGGCGGCCCAGCGACACCGCTTTCTCCAGTTCGCCGAGCCGCCGCCGGATCGCCGAGCCGTAGTAGCAGTTCCACGCTTCGGTGAGGGTGTCGCCGATCGGCTCCGCCGCGGCCTCCTCGTGCACGGCCAGGGCCTCGTGCGGTTGTCCGCACAACGCGTACAGCGCCCACGAGAGGTAGTTCAGCTGTTCGGCGGCGTCCTTGGCGTTGCCCAGTTGCCGGGCCGCGTGAGCGCCCGCGGCGAAGACCTCGCGCCACAGTTCGCCGACGCCGTGCATGTCCGAGTACCAGTGCATCGCCTGCGCCAGAGCGAGAACGCGGTCGTGCTCGCCTCCAGCCGCGGCCGAACGCAGTGCGCCGCGCCAGTTCTCCAGCTCCAGTTCGAGCCACCGGGCCGCGGAGTCCCTGTCATGCACCGGTCCCGCACGGCCGGCGGGCATGTCGTGGTCGAAGAACAGGGCCGCTCCGGTGGCGGTGTCGAGGAGCCAGTGCCGCAAACGTGTGCGCGCCTTCAGCACGGTGGCCGGGTCGTCGTCGAGTTCGAGCCGTTCGGCGGCGAAGACGTGCAGCAGGTCGTGACGCGTGTAGCGGCCGGGCGTCTCGCTGATGCCGAGCAGGCTCGCGTCGGCCAGTTCCTCCAGCGACTCCTCGGCGTCGTCGACCAGAACGGCGGCCAGGGCCACGCTCACCTCGGGACTGGTGACCAGAGCCAGCCTGCGGAACAGAGTGGCGGCGGCGGGACCGAGCTGGTGGTAGGAGATCTCGAACGCCGCCCGCACCTGCAGGTCGCCCGCCCGCAGCACGGACAGCCGCCGCCGTTCGTCCTCCAGTTGACCGGCCAGGTGTCCGATCGTCCACTGTGGTCTGCTCGTCAGCCGGTTCCCCGCGATGAGCAACGCGAGCGGCAGGCCTCCGCACAGTTCGGCGACCCGTTCGGCCGCCTCCGGTTCGGCGTCGAGCCGTTCCGGGCCGGTGACGGCGCGCAGCAGTTCGACGGAGCGGTTCAGCGGCAACAACTCCAGCGGGAGCCGGTGCCGGGCGTCCAGGCCGGTCATGGTTCGGCGGCTGGTCAGCAGCACCAGCGTGCCGGGGCTGGAGGCGAGCAACGGCCGCACCTGCGCCTCGTTCTCCGCGTTGTCGAGCACCAGCAACACGGCCCGGTCGCGCAGCTGCGACCGGTACAGCGACAGCTTGTCGTCCGGGTCCGCGGGAATCTGTCGTTCGTCCACTCCGAACGAGCGCAGCAGCCGGTGCGCGGCCTTGTCCGGGGTCAGCGGCTCGTCGGTGCCGCGCAGGTCGAGGAACACGCAGCCGTCGGCGAACCGCGCGCCCAGGCGATGTCCCGCGTCGACGGCGAGCGCGGTCTTGCCGGCTCCGGGCGCGCCGTGGACCACGGCGATCTGCAGCCGTGACGACGACGCGGCGTCCGCGGCGAACCCGTCCAGGAGTTCCTTCTCGCTCTCCCTGCCGGTGAGCTCGATCAGCACCGGCGGCAGCGAACAGGACGTCACAGCGAACGGCGCGTCCGGGCGTTCCTCGGCTCCGGCCACCCGGCCGGTGCGGGCGAGCGAGGCGAACTCCGCTGCCTCTTCACCGACCAGCCCGAGCCCGCCCACCAGCAGTTGCACGGTGCGGAACTGCGGACTGAGCGTGCGCCCGCGTTCCATGTCGCTGATCGCGCGCGTGCTCAGGCCCGTGCGTTCGGCGAGCTCTTCCTGCGTCAACGGAACACGCGATCGATAGAAGCGGAGAAAATCCCCGAACGCGGTCGTGCTCACTGCGCTACCCCCCGACGTCTTCAGCGCATGGTGCTGACAGGTAGACGCCTGACACCAGGGTAGCGCTGCTTCCGAACCACATTTCTGCCGGAACTTCTGCTGGTTGTTCAGCAAGGTGAACCTTCCCGGCCGAAATTAGCTTCGAGGTGTGTCCCTCGCGTACCCAGTGCGGCTCGGTGCTGCGCTCTGGCCGGCCGCCCTGGCGTGGCTGCTGTTCACCTGGTCCGATCACTACCCGATCGACCTCGACGTGTACCGGCTCGGCGGCCTCGCGTGGCTGGAGGGCCGCCCGCTCTACGTCGGCTTCACCGGCCCGCCGCTCGATCCCCAGCTGCCCTTCACGTACCCGCCCATCGCGGCGGTGCTGTTCAGCGGCCTGAGCCTCGTGCCGGGCGGATGGCACAACCTGCTGGTGGTCGCGGCCGGCTTCGTCGCGCTCACCGCGGTGTGCGTGGCGGTGGCGGGCAAGGTCCGTCCTGATCTCAAGTGGACGGTCGGCCCGCCGGCCGCGATCGGCGCGCTGGCGCTGGACCCGGTCTGGACGACCTACGGCTACGGCCAGATCAACCTGTTCCTGCTGGCGCTGGTCGTGGTCGACGTCCTGCTGGTGACCGGCAAGCGCCGGCGTGGCGTGCTGATCGGCGTCGCTGCGGCGATCAAGCTGACGCCCGCGATCTTCGTGCTGTACTTCATCGTCAAGCGCGACTGGCGGGCCGCCATCACGTCGATGGCCACGTTCGCCGGCCTGGTCGTCGCGGGATTCCTCATCGCACCAACGGATTCGTCGCAGTACTGGCTGCATTCGCTGCTGGACCCGGATCGCATCGGCGACATGTCGTTGTCCACGAACCAGTCGATCCGCGGTCTGCTGCGCGGATTCGGCCTCGCGCCCGGCGTGGAGACGCTGCTGTGGGTGGTGCTCGCCGCCGCTGTGGTGGCCACCGCGGTCTTCGTGGCCCGGCGGACCCGCGACGACCTCGTCGCACTGTTCGTCATCGCGGCCGCCGGACTGCTGGCCTCGCCGGTCTCCTGGCTGCACCACTGGGTGTGGTGCGTGCCGGTGCTGATGTTCCTCGTCCTGCGCGGCCACTGGTATGCCTTCGCCGCCGTGTTGCTGGTGTTCGTGACGCGGCTGCACGAGTTCGACACCTACGTGTGGCTGACCGTCATCGCGTTGGGGCTGCTGGCTTTCAGGCAGGCGACACGGACGTCAGCTCCACCGACGATCCCCGCGACAGTTGGCCACTCGGCCGGCTGACAGTGGTCGTGTGACCGCCCTCGGCCTGCGCGGGCGTGCCGTTCGATCGTCAGAGGTCGTCCGCGCTCACGTACAACGCCCGCACGGCGTCGGTGAGCTTCGCCGCGCTCAGGTCCGTCGTGACCAGGTCGCCGTTCATCGTGCCCCGGCTGGTCACCCCGAAGATCGTGCCCCGGCCCGTGATCGGGTCGAACCCGCGCAACCACGGCCCGCCACTGGACCCGCCCGCGAGGTCGCAGTCCGTCTCCCACGCCGACATGACCGAGTTGACCTTCAACGTCGCCGGCCGCACGCACGACAGCAGCGCCTCGCCGCGGTCGAGCGCCGACACCGGATAGCCCAGCGTCGTCTGGCCGACCGGCGATCCCACCTCGTCGAACGAGATGTCCTGCGCGCCGGCCACGTCCTGCACGTGCCGGCCGTCCACCGGGTCGAGCGCGATCACCGCGTCGTCGTCCAGGCCGCTCATGGGGCCGCTGTAGGTGTCCGACCAGGCGAAAGCACGCGCCACGAACACCCCGTGCGGACGCGAGCCGTGGTCGTAGCCGGGCACGAACACGACGTTCAGGATCTTGATCGGGTCGTCCCAGCGGTCCAGGCCGCCGTTGACGCAGTGCCCGGCCGTCAGCACGACGTCCCTGGTCGCGCTCGGCACCACCGTGGCCGTGCAGGAGTGGTCCTCGCCCGTCGAGGTGGACGTGAACAGCCGGCCGACGCCCGGCGCTGTCCCCTCGTACGGCTTCGAGATCTGCTCGGCAGGGGGGAGATCGCCGTCGCCGACGGCCTTCATCCGTTCCGGCGTCCAGTGAGCCAGTGCGGCGGCGCGGTCCGGTTCGGACACCTTCGTCACCACCTGGCCCGCCGCGGCCTGGGCCGGGGACGCCACCAGGGCCGCCGCGAGGATCACTCCGGACGTGCTCAGCGCTTTCCAGATCATGATCGGGTGACGTTCCACAACGGATCTGAGTTGCGTGGGCTGCGAGGATTCAGCCCGTGGAGGAAGAACCCTGGTCGAAGGCCACGCTCCGGCTGTGGGCGGGTGAGATGACCGTCGCGGAGATCGGCGCGCCTTGAAGATCGATGGTGCCGAGCAGATCGACGGGCTCTGGTGTGTCGACGCTGACGGTGACGACCTGCATCTGGGCGACCTGCTGAAGCTCGTCGAGGCGTTGCTCGCGGAGCACCGGGAAGCGCTGGTCCAGGTCGCGGCCGGGTGTGACGTGGACCTGTTCGTCTCGTGGTCGCCGAAGGACGGGCAGGACTCGGTCTGCCTCGGCCCGGACCTGATCAAGCTGCTCGGCGAACTCGGCGCCCACGTCGTGATGGACACGCACACCGGCTAGCGGAACCTCCCGAAGAACCTGATCTTCCAGCCCGTCTTCGTGGCTCGCGTCGCCCTTGCGATCACCTCGTGGCAAGAGACGTCAAGAGGGTGTGGAAACGGTGAGACGCGCCGCGATCGCGTTGCTCGCCGCGTCACTGCTCGCGCCTTCGGTGCTGCCGTGGTACTTCACGTGGGCGCTCGCGTTGGGAGCGACGTTCGCGTGGAAGGACCGCCGGATCGCCGTGCCGGCGGGTGTTTCGGTGTGGATGGTGCTGGTCACCCTGCCGGACGGCACGATCGTCGCGCGCTGGACTTACGACTCCATGAACCCCTGGGTGTGGTGGCCGTACCTGGCTGCCACTGTTGTGGCAGGGATGTGGGTCGGGCGGGCGCTGCTGCACCCGGTGCGCCAGCCTGCCCCGGTGGCTGGAGGAACCGGTGAGTGAGCAGCGTGTGCTGAGGTTCGCGCCGTTGGTGTTGTGCCTGTCGTTGGGCGTCTACGCCGCGACGGCGAACTGGGGGATGATCGACCTCAAGGTGTACTGGAGCCTCGCTCCGAACGTGCTCACCGACGAGCTCTACTCGATCACCATGCCGTTCACGGCGGACTTCCCGCTGCCGTTCACCTATCCGCCCTTCGCGGCGCTGGTGTTCCTTCCGCTGTCGGCGTTGCCGTGGCTCGCGGCGAAGATCGTCTGGCAGGTGCTGTCGCTGGTCTGCCTGTGGTGGCTGGTGCGCACGGCGCTGAAGCTGCTGGCGGACGAGGCCGAGCAGCCGTTCGACGGGACGTGGCGGCGCCGCGCTCTGTTGTGGACGGCCATCGCGCTGTGGTTCGAGCCGGTGCGCAAGACCCTCGACTTCGGACAGATCAACCTCGCCCTGATCGCCGGGACGTTCGCGGCGATGGTCGCGACCCGGCAGGCCGTCGCGGGACTCGGCGTCGGTGTCGCGGCCGGGATGAAGCTGACGCCGGCGATCTCCGGCCTGTACTTCCTGGTCACCCGCCGGTGGAAGGCCGCGCTGTGGTCGCTGGCCGGCTTCGCGATCACCGTCGCGCTGGGCTTCCTGGTGTCGGCCGGGGACTCGTGGCGCTACTGGTTCGAGCTGCTCGGCGCGGCCGACCGGGTCGGGCCGGTGGGCTCGGTGATCAACCAGTCGTTGCGCGGCGCGTTGTCGCGTTCACTCGGCTACGACGTCGAGATGTCCTGGCCGTGGCTGCTCGCGGTGGCGGTGTCCGTCGTGCTCACCGGCTTCGCGTTGCGGGCCGCGGTGAAGGCCGGGGACACGCTGGCGGCCGTGATCGTCGTGCAGCTCTTCGGGCTGCTGGTCTCGCCGATCTCCTGGAGCCACCACTGGTTGTGGGTGATCCCGCTGGTCCTCTGGCTCGTGCACGGGCGACGGAATCCGGTGCTCGCCGGAGTGTGGGTGGTCGCGGTCGCTTCGGACGTCATCACGATCCTGATCAACCTGCAGCCGTCCATCTGGGAGATCCCGAGACCCTGGCCGCTCGCGGCGCTCGGCTGGGTCTATCCGGCGCTCGCACTGCTCACCCTGGCGTTGACGCCGAAGCTGCTCGACCCGATCCCGAAGGCAGAACGTGTTGCGACCTGAGCCCCTCGCGAAGATGGAACGGCGGCTGCTCGCCGTCGCCCCGTTGCTGCTGGCGATCTCGATACTCGCGCGCACGTGGATCATCGTCACCGGTTTCGGCACCGAGTCGATCGACCTGTACGTGTACTGGTCGCTGGCCCCGCACGTGCTCGAAGGCGACCTCTACCAGATGGTGTCGCCACACTCGCCGCCCGACTTCCCGCTGCCGTTCACCTACCCGCCGTTCGGCGCGCTGGTGTTCCTGCCGATGACGTGGCTGTTCTGGGGCGCCGCGCAGTGGGGCTTCCGCCTGCTGACCGTGCTGTGCCTGTACTGGCTGGTGCGCGTGGCGCTGCGGCTCGTCGCGGGGGAGTCGTGGACGGCCGGCGCTCGGGTGTGGCGGCAGCGGGCGCTGCTGTGGACCGCCGTGCTGCTGTGGATGATGCCGGTCTTCCACACCTTCGAGTTCGGCCAGATCAACCTGCTGCTGGCCGCGGTCGTGCTGGCCGCGCTGGTGGCCCGCGACTCGCGCGTCGCGGGAGCGGCGATCGGCCTGACCGCCGGGGTGAAGCTCGTGCCCGCGATCTCCGGCCTGTACTTCCTCGCGACCCGCCGGTGGAAGGCCGCGGTGTGGTCGGTGGCGGCGTTCGCGGCGAGCGTCGGCCTCGGGTTCCTGGTGAACTTCGAGCAGGCCAGGCAGTACTGGTTCGTGCTGTTCGGCGATCCGGACCGGGTCGGGCCGATCGCGACCGCGCACAACCAGTCGTTGCGCGGCGCGTTGTCCCGCAGCCTCGGTCACGACGTCGGCGTGTCCTGGCCGTGGATCACCGCCGCCCTGGTGTCGATCGTGATCGCGTTGCTCGCGCTGAGGGCGTCGGTCCGGGCGAACGACGCGCTGATCGGCGTGCTTTCGGTGCAGTTCCTCGGGTTGCTGCTCTCGCCGATCTCCTGGGACCACCACTGGGTGTGGGTGGCGCCGCTGCTGATCTGGCTGGTGCACAAGAAGATCGCGCCGTGGGTGCGCAACACCCTGCTGGCGCTGTGGGTCCCGGTGATGTTCCTGGACGTGATCGCGTTCCAGCTGGACCGGCAGCCGACGATCTGGACGATCAGCCGGCCCGGCCGGCTGTCGCTGGCCGGCTGGGCCTACCCGGCGTTCGCGCTGGTGACGCTGGTCGTCATCGCGTGGTCGTGCAGGTCGCTGAAGTCCCACTCCGGCAACGGATCGGCGAACGTCCGCCACACCTCCGGCCCTGCCGCGAGCTCGGAGTCGGTGAGCAGCGCGGGATCCAGGCGCTGAGCGGGCTCCGTCACGTCGAGGTCCACCCCGATGAACACCAACTCCTGGCGTGCGCTGGGTGCGTCGAGCAGCTGACCGGGTTCGATGACGAGGTTGGGACCGGCCTGCGACCACACGGCCAGCACGTCCGGCCTGGACGCGATGTGGCAGAAACCCTTGCTGCGCAACACGCCTTCCCAGTCCGCCAGCGCCTCCACGAGCCGGGCGGGGTGGAACGGCCGTGACGCGCGGTAGGTGACGGACCTGATCCCGTACTCCTCGGTCTCCGGGGTGTGCCCGCCGGCCAGCTCCTGAGCCCAGCCCGGTGCCTGCGCGGCGGTGATCGGGTCGTACGAGCCGGTGCCGAGCACGTCGGCCAGTTCCACGACGCCGTTGCGCGTGTGCAGCAGGCGGGCGGACGGGTTGAGGCGTCGCAGCACGGCGTCGAGCGTCGCGAGCCGATCCGCGGTGACGAGGTCGGTCTTGTTCACCACCAGCACGTTCGCGAACTCCACCTGGTCCACCAGCAGGTCCGAGACCTCACCGGCGGCCAGTCCGCGCAGGAACCCCTCCGCGTCCACCAGCGTCACCATCGTGTCGAGCCGCGCGTGATCGGACAGGCTAGTGCCGTCCTCGAAGGTCCAGTCGAACGTCGCCGCCACCGGCATCGGCTCGGAGACGCCCGTCGACTCGACCAGGATCGTGTCGAACCGGCCCGAGCGCGCCAGCTCGCCGACGCTGTCGAGCAGGTCCTCCCGCAACGTGCAGCAGATGCAGCCGTTCGTGAGCTCGACGAGGCGTTCGACGGTGCGGTCGATCAGCGCCGCGTCGATGTTGACCTCGCTCATGTCGTTCACGATCACCGCCACCCGCCTGCCCTCGCGGTTGGTGAGCACGTGGTTGAGCAGCGTCGTCTTGCCGGAGCCCAGAAAACCGGACAGCACGGTCACGGGGGTGCGCATCAGAGTTCCAGCTCCTCGTGCCACTCGGCGAACGGGTCGGCGAAGTCGAGTTCGGTGATCAGTCCCAGTTCCTCGTCGGTGACCAGGGCGGACCGCAGCTTCGCGGCGATCTGAGCGGCGTCCGCGGAGGTGGTGATCACGACGAGCTCCTGATCGCGGTCGCCCTCCCACGGCCCCAGGTTGCCCACGCGCAACCCGCCGCCCGCGGACTCCAGCCACAGCGCCGCGTCGGGCTGGCTCGCCACCCACACCCGGCCGCGCACCCGCACCACGCCGTCGAGCAGCACGTCGATGCAGTTGTGCAGTCGCATCGGGTGGAACGGGCGCCGGTCGGTGAAGTGGACGACGGACACGCCGTGCGCCGGTTCCAGCGACGGCCGCCCGTACAGCAGCGACCCGAAACCGTCGTCGATCTCGCCGCGCCGTGCGTCGACGGGAATCGCGGCGAGCAAGGAGACGACGTCGAGTTCGGACAGCTGCTGACGCGGGGCGTCGGGGGAGAGCCGGTCGAGCACGGCGGTGAGCACCGGGTCGCCCGGACCGGTCAGCACCAGCGCGTCCGCGAACTCCGCCTGTCCGACCACGACCTGCGCGACCATCCGCTCGTCGCCCTCGGCCGCGCGCATGCCCCGGTCGGCGAGCGAGTCGGCGCCGGTCGCGTCGTCGAGCCAGGTGGCGGTGTCGACGACCGTCACGACGGCCTCGATCTCCACCTCGGTCCCACTCAGCGCGAAGCAGACGGCCTCCGGTTCGAGCATCGGGTCCAACTGCACGATCACGCGCCCGTCCAGCCCTTCGAGCAACGGAACGAGGTCCAGCCGCAACGTGCACGAGACGCACCCGTGCGCGAGCTCCAGGACGGTGAGCCGGCCGTCCGCCCACCGCCGCACCACCCCCTCGGCCAGGCTGCTCAGATCATGCCTGACCAGCGACGACTCCGGTGACGCCCGCCAGAGTTCGTCGGCCACGTCGTGGTGGGTGAACCCCGCTACCAATACGACTCGTGCTGCCATGGTCCGCAGCCTACATGACAACGATTATCGTTTCTGAAGGGACGGCGCGGGCGGGGCATGACATGATCGAACGATGCAGGTCGAGTTCTGGGCTGACGTCATTTGTCCGTGGTGCTACATCGGCAGGGCGCGCTTCGAGAAAGCGCTGGCCGGTTTCGAGCACCGTGCGGAGATCACCGTGGTGCACCGCGCGTTCGAGCTGGATCCCGCCAAGACCGGCGTCGAGTCCGTGCAGGACATGCTCGCCGCCAAGTTCGGCCCGCGTGCCGCCGAGATGGAGGAGTCCGTCGCCCAGCTCGCGCGCGACGAGGGCCTCGAGTACCGGCTCGACCGCGAGGTCGGCAACACGTTCGACGTGCACCGGCTGCTGCACCTGGCGGGGGAGAAGGGCATCGGGCACGAGGTCCTCGACGCCGTGCTGCGCGCCAACTTCGCGCAGGCGCGTTCGCTGTTCACGCCGGAGTCGCTGACCGAGATCGCCACCGAGGCCGGGCTCGACGCCGCCGACGTCAAGACCGTCCTCGAAGACCCCGCCGCCTATGCCGACGAGGTGCGCGCCGACGAGCAGCGCGCTCGTGACATCGGCGTCTCGGGCGTGCCGTTCGTGGTCGTCGGCGAACGTGTGGCCGTGTCCGGCGCCCAGCCCGTCGAGCTGTTCGGGCGCGCACTGACGCAGGCTTGGGAGGCGTGAGATGGACGAGGCACTGTTGAAGGTCGAGTCGGAGCAGCTCCCGAACGCCGTCGTGCTGCGCGCCGAGGGCGAGGTCGACTCGTACACCGCGGATCTGTTGCGCGCCAAGCTGACCGAGGCGTTCGGCGTGGGTCTCCCCGTCGTGCTGGACCTCAGCGACGTCGAGTTCTTCGCGTCCATCGGACTCTCCGCGCTCGTGGAGTTCCACCAGCGCGGCGAGGACAGCGGCATCCCGTTGCGCCTGGTGTCGCCGAGGGGAAGCGTGCTGCGGGCGCTCAAGGCCACCACCCTGAACGAGACGCTGGACCTGTACCTGGATCTGGACGCGGCCTTGCATGGCTGACCTGCCGTCCCGCCCGATGCCGGACGGTGTCGTGCTGGATCGCACCAAGATCGTGGTCGCGGTGGCGGCAGGTCTCGTCAGCGGCCTCGCCGTCACGGTCACCGGCCACGGCGAGTTCGGCCTGCTGGTCGGCTGGGACGTCGCAACGCTCGTGTACCTCGTGCGGGCGTGGATGGTCATCTGGCCGATGGACGCCGAGAAGACCGCCCAGCACGCCGTCCGCAACGACCCGACCCGCCGCGTCGCCGAGGTGGTGCTGCTCGTAGCCGCGTTGGCGAGCCTCGTGTCCGTGGGCTTCGTACTAGCCCGTGCGGCACACACGACCGGCGCGTCCGAACTGCTGCGCGTCGGCCTCGGCGTGCTGTCCGTGGTGCTGTCATGGGCTGTGGTGCACACGATCTTCACGTTGCGCTACGCCCGGCTCTACTACTACGGCGCGGACGGCGGCATCGACTTCAACCAGTCCGAACCGCCGGACTACGGCGACTTCGCGTACGTCGCGTTCAGCATCGGCATGACGTTCCAGGTGTCCGACACGAGCCTGTCCGGCCGCGAGATGCGCCGCACGGCCCTGAAGCACGCCTTGCTGTCGTACCTGTTCGGCACCGGTGTGCTGGCCACGACGATCAACCTGGTGGCGAGCATCAGCAGCCAGTGATCAGAACGCCCCATGTGACGTTCTTATGCTGTCGGTACTACTACCTTGGGGGTAGCGGTGCTCGAAGCACTCAAGATCAGAGATTTCCGGTTGCTGTGGACCGGGCGAGCGGTGAGCCTGCTGGGCTCGTGGCTGCTGGTGATCGCCATCCCGGCGCACGTTTACGCGCTCACCGGTTCGCTGCTCGCGACCGGCCTGACGCTCGTCGCCGAGTACCTGCCGCCGTTGCTGCTCGGCCCGATCGCGGGCGTGCTGACCGACCGCTGGGACCGCAGGCGGGTGATGATCGCCGCGGACCTGTTCCGCTCGCTGGCGGTCACGCTGATGTTGTTCGCCACGGCCGGGCACTCGCTCTGGCTGGTCTACGCCGCGCTGATCGCCGAGAGCACCGGCGCCGTGCTGTTCCGCCCGGCCGCGCAAGCGCACATCCCGGTCGTCGTCGGCACGGGCAGCGGGCTGAGCAGCGCGAACTCGCTCAACGCGTTCACCGACGGCACGGTCCGTCTCGTCGCGCCACCGCTCGGCGCCGCGATCATGACGCTCACGAGCTTCCAGGCGCTCATCTGGATCGACATCGCGAGCTACCTCGTCTCGGCGGCCGCGATCGCGCTGACGACCCGCCGCCGGGGTTCGGTGGGGAAGCGGGCTCCGGTCGATCTCGCCGACGGGTGGAAGGTGCTGCGGAGCTTGCCGATCGCGGTGGTGCTGCTGCCGTTGACGGCGATCTTCCTGGCGGCCAACGCCGCGCTGAGCGCGCTGCTCGTGCCGTTCGGGATCCAGGAACTCGGTGGCACCGAACAGATCGGGCTCGTCGTGTCCGCGCTCGGCGTCGGGTTCCTGCTCGGCGCGGTGGCGATCCGCAGGCTGGTCGACCGGGTTCAGCCCCGGTATCTGCTCGCGGCGACCCAGCTGGCGACCGCTGTGGCGTTCTTCGTGCTCTTCAGCTCGACCTCGTTGGTCGTCGCGTTGCCCGCCGCCGTCGCGATCGGCGTGTTCGGCTCGATGACCCTGGTGACCCCGCAGACGGCTTTGCAGCGGGTGGTGCCGAACGAGGCACTCGGGCGGATCAGCGCGGTCTTCCTGTCGGCGGAGGCGTTGGCGACGTTGATCGGCGCGCTGGCCGGACCTCTGCTCGCGCAAACGTTGTCGCTGCACGCTGCCGTGGTGGTCGCCTGCGCCGTCACCGCGGGCGGGGCGCTGGCGGGACTGGCGTTGTGGGACCGCTGCGGCAGAATGAACGGCGTGCCGGACAAGCTGACCGTCGACCTGCACCCGATCTTCCGCAGCGACCAGGACATCGCCCAGACCGTCCGCGCCGTGCTGTTCCGGGCGGCCGGGCAGAAGGTGCCGCTGGTCGAGATCATCACGGGCAAGGGGTCGGGCAAGCTCAAGGCCCGCGTGCTAGCGATGCTGAAGCAGCCGCACGTCAAGAAGCTCTACCGGCGGGTCGAGGTCGCGCCCGGCAACGACGGCATGGTGCTCGTGCACCTCAAGTAGCTCAGCGTTCGCTGGTCCGCCGCATGACGCGGGCGAGCAGCTCGGCCTCCTCGCTGCCTTCCTCGTCGTTGGACGTGAGGGCGAGCAGGAAGATGATGATCACGCTGACACCGGCGCCGCCGATGATCAGCGACGTGATCAGCTCCTGCGAGTTGCCGACGACGATCGACGCGCTGTGGTCGTGCGCCATGCTCATCGCGTACATGCCGGTGTAGTGCATGCCGGTGACGGCCACGCCCATCACCAGGGCGGCGCCGATGACGGCGGCGAAGCCACTGACCTTCCGCGTGAACCACAGCGCGACGGTCGAGGCGACCACGGCGATCACGATGGAGACCGCCACGAGGCCGATGTTGTAGGAGACGTCGGCGTTGATCACGATCGCGGCCATGCCGGTGTAGTGCATCGCGGCGACGCCGAGGCCGGTGACGAGCCCGCCGGCGGCGAGCGGCCAGAAGCGCGTGTCGCCGTCCACGCCGTAGCGCCGCACCAGGAACAGGCCGGCGGCCACCACCACGATGGCGACGACCATGCTCAGCAACGTGATCGGGATGTCGTAGGAGACGTTCGCGCCCATCCAGGTGCCGAGCATCGCGGTGAAGTGCATGCCCCAGATGCCGAGCCCGCCGATCGACACCGCGGCCACGGCGATCCACCAGTTCCGTGTCGTCCTGTTCGCGTTTCGCGCGCGTTCAGCGGACAGGAGACCGAGCACCGAGCCGAGGACCGCGACGACGTAGGCAGCGATCGGTGTGAGCGTCCCCATGTCCATGGCGGAGATGAAAACATTTCGAATCTATGCGACACAAGACCGCAGTGGACACTGGTACCAGGGAAAACGTTGTGCGATCAGGCGAACACACCGAGTGTGCGTTGTCCGTCCACAAAGGAATCACACGGGCAGTGACCGATCGGGTGCAGCGAGCATCCGCTGGGCGCGTGGAAAGTCCCGAAGTTGTACTGAGAGTAGGTCCAGTGCGGGTTCCAGCACCTGCGCCGGCACCCCGCGGGCGTTGAGCACCTCGCCGGTCCAGGAGAGGAAGTCGCGGAACAACGAGTCGTCGTCCACGTACAGCGCGGTCGCCAGGTACTCCACGATGTGCGCGAGATCCTCGGCCGTGTGCTGCCGCTGTTCGTCGGTGTAGGACCCCAT
This sequence comes from Lentzea sp. NPDC102401, assembly GCF_044765805.1. Classification (NCBI taxonomy): domain Bacteria; kingdom Bacillati; phylum Actinomycetota; class Actinomycetes; order Pseudonocardiales; family Pseudonocardiaceae; genus Lentzea; species Lentzea sp. NPDC102401. The sequence continues at coordinate 994,072 of NZ_JBIWKS010000002.1, forward strand.
GGCGGGCACTCGTTCCTCAAGGCCGCGGTACACCGACCGCACGAGGTCGCGGGCGCTGCGGGTCACCAGCGTGTACTCCTGGTCCGCGAGGTGCGGCAGGTCGTCGACGGGCTGGTGCGGCGCGGACGGCGGCCGAATCGTTTGGGACAGCAGCATGTCCGCGGCGGACCGGGCGTCGGCGGCCCACGCGTTCGCACCGAACCGCCGCGCGTACACGCCGTCCACACCGAACGCGGCGCCGCCCACCATCACCGGCACACCCGTCGCCTGGCACGCCGTCATCGTCGCGTGCGCCACCGGCAGCCGGGTCGCGATCGAACTGGACAGCGCCACCACGTCCGGACTCGTGCGGTGCAGGTACGTGATGAGGTGCGGCGCCGGAACCTGCGCGCCCAGGTAGTCGACGGCGAAACCGCGCAACGCCAACACTTCCGCCAGCAACCGCGCGGGCAACGCGTGCCACTCGCCGTCCACGCACGCCACCGTCACGCGCCCGTGGGTCGCTTCCCGGCGGGGCCTGGTGATCGACAACGCGGAGACCGCGCGGTCGTTGATCGCCGTGATCGCGTGCTCCTGCGCCACGCTGATCCGGTTCGCGGCCCACTCGCGGCCGACCCGGTGCTGCACCGCGCCGACCACGTCGAGCAGCACGACCTCGTGGCCGTGCTCGGCGGCCGCTTCGAGCACCACGTCGGTCGCGCGGTGCTCGTCGCCGTCGAGCGCGGCCTCCCACAGGGCGTCGACCGCCTTCACGAGGACCTCCTGCGGGGCGCGGTGATCGCGAGAACCGCCATGTCGTCGTGCGTGCCGCAGCCGACCCATTGCGCGGCGAGCATGTGCACGTGTTCGACCAGTGCCTCGGCAGGCATGCCGCCGCAGGCCGTGAGAGCGCGGCGCAGGCGGTCCTCGCCGAACTCCTCGTCGCCCAGCGGGCCGCCGTTGGCCTCGGTGATGCCGTCGGTGTAGAGCAGGCACGAGTCGCCGGGCGCCAGCAGGACCTCGTCGGTCGCCGTCACGATCCGCGGCAGGATGCCGACGAGCGTGCCCTTGGTCCTGGCCGCCTCGACCGTGCCGTTCGCCCGCACGATCAACGGCGGCAGGTGCCCGCCCGAGGTCAGCGTCACCCGCAGACCTTCGTCGACGGGCCGCACGGTGCCCACGACCGTCGTGATGAAGCGGGACTGGTCCGTCGTGAGCAGCGCCTGGTTGAGGGCGTGCAGCACCTTGTCGTGGTCGGTCACCACCTGCAGAAGCGCGTGCACGGCCGTGCGGACCTTGCCGGTCTGCGCCGCCGCGTCGAGTCCCTTGCCGCACACGTCGCCGAGCACGACGAACAGCTCGTCGTCCGGCAGTTCGTGCACGTCGTAGAAGTCGCCGCCGACGCGTTCGGTCTCGCCCGCCGCACGGTAGCGCCCGGCCAGCTCGACCTTCTCGTAGCGGCGCAGCACGGGCGGCAGCAGGTCACGCGTGAGCCGATCGGTGATCACGGCCTGCTGGGTGAACAGGCTCGCCGCCGAGATGGCCACGCCCGCCCGCGAGGCGAACAGCCGCGCGAACGTCTCCTCGTCGTCGGTGAAGTGCTTGTCCCGCCGGATGAGTATCAACGCGCCGGCCGGCACGCCGTGGCCCGGCAGGGGAGTGACGACGATCGACACCACGTCCTGCGCCAGCCAGCCCGGCGCCGCGGTCGGGTCGATCCAGCGCGACGGCACCGGCGGGAAACCGCGCAGCGCCTCGCTGAGCCCGACGACCTCCTCGACGTCGACGTGCTGCAGCTCGTACGTCGGCGACTCGCCGCGCAGGCAGCGCGTGACGGGGTGGCCGTGGTCGGACTGGGGGGCGATCACCAGCGCCTCGTCCGCGAGGTGCGCGGCGGCGAGTTCGGCGACGACGGTCATGCACCGCTCGGGGTTGAGCGACGTCATCAGGGCGCTGGACATCCGCGACAGCAGCGCGGCCCGTTCCCGTTCCAGCAGCAGGTCGGTCTCGTCGAGCAACCACCAGGTGACCGAGCCGTCCTCGTTGTCGACCCGGTGCGCGGCATAGCTGCGTTCTGCGACGTGCACGGACTCGCCGTGCCGCCACTGAGGCGGTACGACCTGTTCCGGGAAGAGAGACTTGGCTGCGTCGTTCATGCCGTGCACCGCACCGACGGCGTCAACGACCAGCGCGGGACACGGCGAACGCAACCAGCTCGAAACCGTGACCACGACCCGAGTGTCTCACCAGAAGCCGATCAGGAACAACGTTTGACACGCCCGCGAAGTGGGTACGGATCCTCAAAGGACGATCACAGCGCCACCTGTCCTGTGACGCCGACCACGGTGTTCCCGCCGACCCAGATCTCGCCGCCGGCCTGCGAGAGGTGGACTCGCCCGCGGCGCCCGAGCACGGTGCCCTGGGCCGCGACATAAGTCTGCGGTGCGATCCCCGCCGGAATCAACCACTGGGCGATCGAGGCGTTGAGGCTGCCCGTCACCGGATCCTCCTCGAACCGGCCGCCCTCGTCGACGAACGCCCGCACCTCGAACGCCACGTCGGCACCATCGGGGTGCGGTCCGACCACCCCGATGCCCGTGAACTCGCCGAACCGCTGGTGGTCGGGCCGCACCGCCAGCACGTCGGCCGCGGAACGCAGCAGCACCGCGACCCAGCCCGGCCCGTTGTCGGCCCACTGCGCGTCCACGATCTCCTCCGGCTCGATCGCCAGCGCCGCCGCCAGGTCGCCCACGTTCTCCACCGGTCCGCCGCGCAGGAGCGGGGGAGCGGCGAACGCCAGCCGGGCACCGTCGCGGCGCACCTCGACCAGCCCGGCGCCGCACTCCTGCACCAGCCGATCGGGGTCGCGCGGGGTGTTCCCGGCGGTCAGCCACGCGTGGGCGGATCCGAGCGTCGGATGGCCCGCGAACGGCAACTCGCGGCTCACCGTGAAGATCCGCACCCGGTAGTCGGCGGCGGGGTCGGTCGCAGGCAGCAGGAACGTGGTCTCGGCGAGGTTCGTCCAGTTCGCGAACGCCGCCATCTCCGCCGTGGACAGCCCCTCGGCGTCGTGCACGACCGCGAGCGCGTTGCCCTTCGTGAACTCGTCGGTGAACACGTCGACCTGACTGAACGTCCGCATGAGGTCAACCTACTGTCAATGGGGTCGTTCGACGTCTGACCGCTCGGCAAGGTGGCGGTGGCACACGTGGTGCGGTCCATTTATCGGCTCTTAACCTCAAATGCCTGTCCTGCCTGCAATGACGGAGGCGAACACATGCGATTGAGGAACGCTCTCGTGGCACTCGCGGCGGCCACCGGCCTGGCCGCGGCTTCCCTGTCGATCTCGCTCGCGGCGGTCCCGCCACCGCAGCCCGGCGCGCTCACCAAGTACGACGTCACCGGCACCTACGTCAGCGGTGTGTCCTCCGGCGGCTACCTGGCCAACCAGCTGCACGTCGCGTACTCCAGCGTGTTCCAGGGCGCGGGCATCTTCTCCGCCGGCGCCTACGACTGCGCGCAGAACAACGTGAACACCGCGCTTCTCGCGTGCATGGACACCTTCCAGCCGCGCAAAACGCCGGCCGAGCTGGAACAGCTGACCCGCACCCGTGCGGCGGCGGGCACGGTCGACTCTCCGGGGAATCTTTCCGGCGACCCGGTGTGGCTGTTCCACGGCAGCGCCGACGACACGGTCGACCGCGTGGTGAACGACGATCTGGCCACCTACTACCGCGACTTCGGCGCGCGGGTCGCCTACAACAACACCACCGCGGCCGGGCACGCGTGGGTCAGCCCGATCGGCCCGAACGCCTGCGGTGTCACGACGTCGCCGTACGTCAACAAGTGCGGGACGACCGACCCGGTCAAGGAGATGCTGGGCCACCTGTTCGGTCCGGTGAACGCGGCCGCCTCGACGTTGTCCGGCAAGCTCGTCCAGTTCGACCAGAACGCCTACGCGCCCGGCGGCAACGCGGCGTCGATCAGCATGGGACGCGAGGGTTTCGCTTACGTGCCAAGGGCGTGCGACACCGGACCCTGCAAGTTGATGGTGACGCTGCACGGTTGCTACCAGTACTACGGTCTGGTGGGCAACGCGTTGATGGACAAGGCCTATCTCAACGAGTACGCCGACACCAACAACATGATCGTGCTCTATCCGCAGGCCACCACGATGACCGGGAACCCGCGCGGCTGCTGGGACTGGTGGGGCTACCAGTCGGCGCAGTACGCGCTCAAGACCGGTCCGCAGATGGCCGCCGTGGTGAACATGGTCAAGGCGCTGAGCACCAGCGGACCACCGCCCACCACGACCACGACCACCACGACCACCACGCCGCCGACCTCGCAGTGCGTCACCGCGAGCAACTACGCCCACACCGTCGCCGGCCGCGCCTACGCCAATCTGGGCCAGACCTACGCGCTGGGCTCCAACCAGCCTCTCGGGCTGTGGAACACCTTCACCACCAGCACGATCCGGCAGTCCGCGCCGAACTACTGGGTGAAGTGCTGATCGGATGAACTCCGGGGTGGCGGCGCGCACCGCCACCCCGGTCCTGTCAGCAGTGGTCGAACGCGTACCCGGACTGGCCGGGCCCGACGAGGTAGCGGTCGCGCAACGTCGTGGTGGCAGGGGTGTCCGGGTCGTTGCACACGTCCGCGAACGTGCCGCGCAGGTCATCGGTGTACTCGATGTCCATCACGTGCTCGTTGTACACGTCGGAGTAGGACGAGCACTCTTCCCAGCGGTGGCATTCCTCGGAGACCGCGAAGTCGAAACCGACCTCGGAGCGTCCGCGGGCGGCCTGCTCGGCCGAGTTCTTCTGACCGATGGCGAGGCCGCGGTTGTGCGAGCGGTCGGCGAGCAGCTTCGCGTAGGCGAGGTTGTTGCTCACGCTCAGCTTGCCCTTGGACCGCAGGTAGGAGTCGAGGTTGTCCACCTCGACGGCCTTGAAGCCCTTGGTCGCGCACTGGTCGATGGTGCCGCCGATGATGCCGGCGAGCTCGGTGCGCTTGGCCGACGTCGACGTGTCGAGCAGGAACTCGTCCGGCCAGTTCGGGTCGATGATCGGCTTGCCCGACGAGTCCTTGAGGATCAGGTGACCGCGCTGGTTCAGCCAGACGTCGCGGTCCCCGGGTTGTGTCTGGAAACCGTTGACGTAACAGATGTTGTAGATGCCGGGCGCGGTCGTGGCCGTGCTGTCGCGGGTCACGAGGTTCACGCCCCGGGGTGGCGTGTACGCGGCACCGAGCTGGTAGTCGAGCACGGCGTTGACAGGGGGTAGCTCGACCGCGGCGGCCGCCTGGCCGGCCGAGGTCAGGGGGCCGGCCACGCAGGCAGCCAGCGCGACTGCGGCCAACGCGGTAACGGTGAGGGCGCGGGCAGGGGAGGTCATAGGCGCCAAACTCCTTGATCGCTCACAAGTGGTGATTGAGTGTGAGCGACTCTAGCGAGAACCGGCGTAACGGGCCAGTAAGCAATCTCAATCGGTCACAACTCTTGCTTGTTTGAGCGATTCGCGCTTAGTGTTCGCGACCACACAGCCGCATCCACGAAGCGAGGGAGTCGACATGGCGGACGGCAGAGGGCTCAGTCGCCGCACGGTGCTCATGATGGGTGCCGCGCTCGTCATGACGGCCGCGTGCGGAACGGGCTCCGGCGGGAACGGCAAGGTGAAGGTGTGGCACGGCTACACCGACAAGGAGGCCGCCGCGTTCGACAAGCTCGCGGCGCGCTGGAACACCACGCATCCCGAGCAGCAGGTGGAGCTGGTGTTCAACGGCGGCAACGACAACGCGCTGCAGAAGACGCTGGCGTCGTTCGCGTCCGGCAACCCGCCGGAGGTCGCCTACCAGTACGGCTCCTCGATCACCGGGCTCACCGGACGTCCGCAGACCCAGGACCTGACCGAGGACCTGCGGCGCGACGCCGGGTTCGGCTGGGACGACCTGTTCCCGGCCGGGCGGGAGGCCGCGACGGTGGACGGGAAGATCTACGGCGTCCCCGCGCTCGTCGACAACCTCTCGCTCGTCTACAACAAGAAGCTGTTCGACGAGGCCAAGATCGAGCACCCGACCGAGTCCTGGACGTGGGACGACTTCCGTTCCGCCGCGCAGAAGCTCACCTCCGACGGCAGGTTCGGCTGGGCGTACGTCAACGACGGCACCGAGGACACCGTCTGGCGGTTCCTCGCCCTGCTCTGGCAGGCGGGCGGCGACCTGCTCTCCCCGGACGGCAAGAAGGCCGCGTTCGCCTCCGACGCCGGCAAGCAGGCCATGCAGTTGTTGCGCGACATGGCCGTCACGGACAAGTCGGTGTACCTGGACGCGGGCGACCAGCAGTACCTCAACCTCTTCAACTCCGGCCGCATCGGCATGCTGTGGACCGGCCCGTGGGACCTCGGCTCCATCAACGAGGACGTGTCCTACGGCGTGCAGATCCTGCCCGGCAACCTCACCCACGCGACGATCGCCGGACCGGACACGTTCGTCGTGTTCGGTGAGAACGGCCGCAAGAACGCGCTGCCGTTCCTGAAGTGGTTGCTCTCGGCGGAGATCCACCTGGAGTTCGCGCTGGAGACCGGCCACCTGCCGATCCGGCAGTCCGAAGTGGACCTCGCGGGCTACGCCGAGTTCGAGGCGAAGTACCCCGGCACCAAGGTGTTCGTCGACAACCTCGCGAAGAACGTGACGAAGTCGCGGCCGAACATCCCGCAGTACCCGAAGATCTCGCAGGTCCTCGGCACCGCCGTGCAGTCGGTGCTGCTCGGCCAGGCCGAACCCCAGGCCGCGCTCGACCAGGCGCGGACCGAGGTCGACCAGGCGCTGGCGGGCTCATGACGCTCGACCGGCGCCGGCTCGCCGACCACACCGCCGGGTGGGGGTTCGCCGCGCCCGCGGTGATCCTGATCGGCGTGTTCGGCCTCGTGCCGGTGGTGTGGTCGATCGTGCTGTCCTTCCAGCACACCGATCTCACCTCGCCGGGGACGTTCGCGGGCGGCGACAACTACGCCAAGCTCGTCGCCGACCCGCTGTTCTGGGACGCGGCCCGGCGCACGCTCGTCTACGTCGTGCTGTTCGTGCCGATCACGCTCGCGCTCGCGTTGCCGATCGCGGTGATGCTCAACCAGAAGATCCGCGGCGTCGTGTTCTACCGGCTCGCCGTGTCCGTGCCGCTGGTGACCTCGACGGTCGCGACCGGCATCATGTTCAGCTGGCTGGCGAACCCGCAGTTCGGGCTGGTCAACGCCGCGCTCGACGCGGTGGGACTGCCGAAACAGGGGTTCTTCTCCGATCCCGGCCAGGCGCTGTTCGCCGTCGTGGCGATGACGGTGTGGGGCTGGCTCGGGTTCGCGGTCATCATCTACCTGGCGGCGCTGCAGAACGTGCCGAAGGACCTGCTCGAAGCGTCCTCGTTGGACGGCTGCGGGCGGGCCCGGTCGTTCTGGCACGTCGAACTGCCGCTGGTGGCGCCCGCCACGGGCTTTCTCCTGGTGTGGCTCACGATCAACGGCCTGCAGCTCTTCGACGCGGTCTACGTGACGACCAAGGGCGGACCGCTGCGCGCGACCACCGTGCTCGTCTACCACCTCTACAACGAGGCGTTCGTCAGCTTCGACGGCGGGTACGCGGCGGCGATCGGCTGCGCGGTGTTCCTGATCATCGGCGTGTTCACCCTGGCCCAGCTGCGGTTCAACCGCCGCACGTCGCACTACGAGGTTCGATGAGAAGGCCCAGCGCACTGCACCTGATCCTGTTCCCGCTCTCCGTCGTCATGGTGACGCCGCTGGTGTGGATGCTGCTGGTGTCGGTGTCCACCCAGGCGGAGTCGCGGCGCTTCCCGCCCGGCCTGCCGAGCGGGATCGAGTGGGAGAACTACCTCGCGGCGATGCGGGACGCGCCGCTGGGATCGTGGCTGGTCAACAGCTTCGTGGTGTCCGTCGTCTGCGTCGCCGGCAACCTGCTGCTCTGCTCGCTGGCGGGCTATGCGTTCGCACGCATCCCGTTCTTCGGCAACAGGGTCGCGTTCGTCCTCATGCTCGCGACGCTGATGGTGCCGTTCCAGATCGTCATGCTGCCGCTGCTGATCATGATGCGGTCGCTCGGACTGATCGACACCCTCGGTGCGCTGATCGCGCCGAACCTGGCGACCGCGTTCGGGGTGTTCCTGATGCGACAGTTCTTCACGACCCTGCCCAGGGAACTGGAGGAGGCCGCGCGGATCGACGGCGCGAGCAGGCTGCGGACGTTGCTCCAGGTACTGCTGCCGCTGATGCGACCCACCCTCGCGACCCTCGCCGTGCTCACGTTCCTGCAGACCTGGAACGACTTCCTGTGGCCGCTCATCGCGGTGCAGAGCCCGGAGGTCATGACCGTCCAACTGGGACTGCAGAGCTTCCAGGGCGCGCACACCACCAACTGGCCGAAGCTCATGGCCGGCACGGTGCTGAGCCAGCTGCCCGTCCTGCTCGTCTTCTTCTTCGCCCAGCGGTTCTTCGTGCGGTCGGTGGCCGCAGCGGGCATCAAGTGACTGAACAACCAAAGGAATCCGCCATGCACACCAGTTCCGCCGCGCAGCTGCACACCACCGCCGAGATCGCCTCCCAACCCGCCTGCTGGCGTCGCGCGATCGCGCTCGCCACCGACCCCGCCGTCGTCGCCGCCCTGCCCGCACCCGGTGAACGCGTCGCGGTGGTCGGCTGTGGCACGTCGTTCTTCATGGCCCAGGCCTACGCCCGGCTGCGGGAGGACGAGGGACTGGGCGAGACCGACGCGTTCGCCGCCTCGGAGTTCCCGTTCGGCCGCACCTACGACCGCGTCGTGGCGCTGTCCCGGTCCGGCACCACCACGGAGGTGATCGACGTGCTGCGGCGGCTTCGGGTGCCCACGACCGCCATCGTCGGTACCCCCGGCACCCCGGTCACCGAACTCGCCGACCAGGTGGTCGCGCTGGAGTTCGCCGATGAACGCTCCGTCGTCCAGACGCGGTTCGCGACGACCGCGCTCGTTCTGCTGCGCGCCCACCTCGGTGAACACCTGGAGCGCGCGGTCCTCGACGCCGAACAGGCTCTCGCCGACCCGCTCACCTCGGACCTGGTGGAGCGCAACCAGTTCACCTTCCTCGGTGGCGCGCCCTGGACCACGGGCCTTGCCGCCGAGGCCGCGCTGAAGATGCGCGAGGCGTCACTGAGCTGGGCCGAGTCCTACCCGGCCGCCGAGTACCGGCACGGCCCGATCGCGATCACCGACGAGGGCTCGCTGGTCTGGGTGTTCGGCACCGCGCCGGAAGGCCTCGAACTCGCCGTCGCCGGCGTCGGCGGCCGGTGGATCGCCCGCGACCGCGACCCGCTCGCCGAACTCGTCGCGGTGCACCGGCTCGCCGTGGAGGTGGCGCTGCTGCGGGGACTGCACCCCGACACCCCGCGCAACCTGACCCGGTCGGTGATCCTCGACGGCACGCCATGAGAGCGTTGACCGTCACGCTCAACGCGGCACTCGACGTCACCTACCGGGTCGGCGCGCTGCGGCCGGGCGCCACCCACCGCGTCACCGACGCCGCCGTCCGCGCGGGCGGCAAGGGCGTCAACGTGGCGCGAGTGCTGCACGCGCTCGGTGTGTCCGTGCTCGCCACGGGACTGGCGGGTGGTGGCGCGGGTGCGGCGCTGCGCGACGACCTGGTGCTTTCCGGTGTGCCGCAAGCCATGTTCCCGATCGAGGGAGAGACCCGGCGCACGGTCACCGTGGTCGCCGAGTCGGGGCAGGCCACGCTCTTCGCCGAGCCCGGCCCGTCGGTCACGTCCGGGGAGTGGTCGGAGTTCCTCGGCCACTACCGCGAGCTCGCCGCCGTCGCCGACGTCGTGGTGCTGTCCGGGTCGCTGCCGAAAGGACTGCCGCTCGACGCCTACGCGACGCTCGTGCGCACGACGTCCGTACCGGTGGTGCTGGACGCGGACGGGCCCGCGCTGGCGGCGGGAGCCTCCGCGGGGCCCGCCGTCATCACCCCGAACCGCGGCGAGCTCACCGCCGCGTCCGAAAAGGACGATCCGCTCGCACTCGGCGCGGTCGCCGCACTCGTGTCCGATGGCGCACAGGGGATGACCGCGTACACCACCGAAGGCGTGTGGACGGCGGCTCCGCCCGAGGTGATCACGGGCAACCCGACGGGCGCCGGTGACGCCGCCGTCGCCGCGCTGGTCGCCGCCTGGCAACTGCCGTGGCCGCGACGCCTCGCCGAAGCGGTCGCGTTGTCGGCCGCGGCCGTCCGCGCCCCGCTCGCCGGCGACTTCGACCGCGCCTTCTACGACCAGCACCGGGCGGACATCACGCCCAGAGAAGTTCACGAGGACTAGAAAATGCCGTTGGTCCAGCTTCGAGAGATGATCGGCGGGCCCGCACCGGTGCCCGCGTTCAACGTGATCCAGGTCGAGCACGCCGAGGCGATCGCCGCCGCGGCGCAGGAGACAGGTGCTTCCGTGGTGCTGCAGATCAGCGAGAACGCCGTGCGCTACCACGGATCTCTGCGCCCGATCGGTGCCGCCGCGCTGTCCGTCGCCGCTTCCGCGTCCACCCCGATCGCCGTGCACCTCGACCACGCGACGTCCGAGGACCTCGTGCACGAGGCCGTGCGGATCGGGTTCGGGTCGGTGATGTTCGACGCCTCCGCGTGCTCGCACGACGAGAACGTCGCCCGCACCGCCGAAGTCGTGCGCCGGTGCCACGAGGCCGGTGTCGGCGTCGAGGCGGAACTCGGCGAGATCGGCGGGAAGGACGGGGTGCACGCACCGGGCGTGCGCACCGACCCGGACGACGCCGCCGCGTACGTCGCGGCGACCGGGGTGGACTTCCTCGCCGTCGCGGTCGGCTCGTCGCACGCGATGCTGACCCGCGACGCCGAGCTCGACTTCGAGCTGATCGCGTTGCTGCGCGAGGCCGTGCCGGTCCCGCTGGTGCTGCACGGGTCGTCCGGTGTCGCCGACGAGAGCCTCGCCGCCGCCGTGCGCTCCGGGATGTGGAAGATCAACATCGCCACGCAGCTCAACAAGCACTTCACCGCGAGCGTGCGGACCGTGCTCGACGACCACCCGACGCTCGTCGACCCCCGGCGCTACCTCGGTGCCGGACGTGAGGCCATGTCCACCGAGGTCGCTCGGCTCATCCGGGTACTGGAAGGCTGATCAATGTTCACCATCGCGTTCGTGGGCGCGGGTTCCGTCGAGTTCACCCGCCAGCTCCTCCGCGACGTCCTGACGTTCCCGGAGCTCGCCGGCTGCACGATCTCGCTGCACGACATCGACCCGGAACGGCTGGAGGTCGCGGCGGCACTGGCCCGGCTGGCCGGCGGAGCGCACATCCGCACCTCGCTGTCGCGCCGCGAGGCGTTGGAGGGCGCGGACGTCGTCGTCAACATGGTCGCGATCGGCGGCCACGCGGCGACGTTGCGGGACTTCGACGTGCCGGAGTCGTTCGGTCTGCGGCAGACCATCGGCGACACGCTCGGCATCGGCGGGATCTTCCGCGGGCTGCGCACCTTCCCGTTCCTGGACGGGCTCGCCGCCGACATGCTCGCGGTGTGCCCGGACGCGTGGTTGCTGAACTACACCAACCCGATGGCGATGAACATCCAGTACCTCGCGACCGTCGCGCCGCGGCTGAAGGCGGTCGGCCTGTGTCACTCGGTGTACTGGACGGTCCACGACCTGAGCGCACTCGTCGGCGTTCCGCACGAGGAGGTCGACTTCCTGTCCGCGGGCGTGAACCACCAGGCATGGATCCTGCGGTGGGAGCACCAGGGTCGTGACCTCTACCCGGCGCTCGACGCCGCCATCGCGGCCGACCCGGAACTGGCCCGCCGGGTGCGCGTCGACCTGTACCGCAGGCTCGGCCGCTACCCGACGGAGACCAGCGAGCACTCCTCCGAGTACGTGCCGTGGTACCTGCGGCACCAGTCCGAAGTGGAGCGACTGCGCATCCCGGTTCGCGACTACGCGACGATCAGCGCCGAGAACGTTGCGACGTATGAGAAGACCCGGGACGCACTGGCCGCGGGGGAGCCGTTGCCTCCGCTGGCCGACGACGCGGTCGAGTACGCGCCGCAGGTGATCCACAGCCTGGTCACCGGCCGGCAGCGCACGATCCAGGTGAACGTCGCGAACCACGGCCTGATCTCCAACCTGCCGCAGGGCGCCGCGGTGGAGGTGCCCGCCACCCTCGACCGGCTCGGCGTGCATCCGCACCGCGTCGGCGACCTGCCCCGCCAGCTGGCCGCCGTGAACCGGAGCTTCCTCAACGTGGTCGACCTGACCGTGGCCGCGGCCGTTGAGGGCAACCCCGACCACGTCCGGCACGCCGCGTTGTGCGACCCGGCGACCGCCGCGGCCCTCACCGTCGACCAGATCAGCGATCTCGTCACCGCGATGACGGCCGCGCACGGAGACCTGCTGCCCGCTGCCCTGCGAGGCGCCTGATGCTGGACCTGCTGGTCGTGGGTGACGCGAACCCGGACGTGCTCGTCTTCGGTGCTCCGGGCACTCCGGCGTACGGCCAGGCGGAAACGCTGGTGGAACAAGGGGTTCTCGCGCTCGGAGGGTCGGCGGCCATCGTCGCGCACGGCGCCGCCCGGCTGGGACTGGCCGTCGGTCTCGCGGCGATGGTCGGCAGGGACGCGGCGGGCGACTTCGTGCTGGACGAGCTGAAGTCCGCGGGCGTCGACATCAGCGCGTGCGTCCGCCACCCGGACCTGCCGACGGCGTTGACCGTCTGCCTCAACCGGGCGGGCGGGGACCGCGCGATCCTGACGGCGCAGGGATGTCTGGCGGCGTTCGGGCCCGAGCACGTTCCCGAGGTCGTGGCCCGGCACGTGCACTCGGCGTCGTACTTCCTGCAACCCCGTCTCGCCGCCGGTCTGTCCGAGGTGTTCCGCGCGGCTCGCGGTTGCGGTGCCACCACCTCGCTCGACACGAACGACGACCCGTCGGGCGGCTGGGCGTTGCACCCGGACCTGTTGGCGCAGTGCACCTTCGTGCTGCCCAACCAGGCCGAGGCGGTCGCGCTGACCGGTGCTGCCGACCCGCTGCCGGTGCTCGCGGCCGCCGGACCCGTACCGGTCGTCAAGGCGGGCGCGGACGGTTGTGTCGCTTTGGAAGGGCCGGAACGGATCAGCGTGCGTCTACCTGCCGTGGAGCCGGTGGACACGGTCGGCGCCGGCGACTCGTTCGACGCGGGCTTCCTCGCGGGATGGCTGAACGAGCGGGATCTCCGCGCCGCCATGGCACTCGGCGCCGCCGCGGGCGCGTTGTCGACCCGCGGGGCCGGGGGAGTCGCTGCGCAACCCACCCTCGCCGAAGCAGCGGCACTCGCGCGGAACGCCGAGATAACGAGCACGCAAGGTGCGTGAATAAGCCGCAATATGTGCTAAATCGAGCACGATTCATGCGTTATAGTGATCGGATGCGTCAAGAGCAGCGTCTTGCTGCGATCCTGGGCAAGCTGGCGGACGCGGGCTCGGTGAGCGTGACCGGGCTCGCGGAGGACCTGGACACGTCCGTCGCCTCGATCCGCCGCGACCTCCAGTCGCTGGAAGAGCAGAAGCTGCTCAAACGCACCCACGGCGGCGCGGTCGCGGTCGAGGTCATCTACGAGCTGCCGCTGCGCTACCGGGTGGGCCGTCGCGAGGAGAAGCGCCAGATCGCCGAGGCGGCCGCGCGGTTCGTCACCGAGTCCGTCCACTCGGTCGGCCTCAACGGCGGCACGACGACCACCGAACTCGCACGCCTGCTCGCGGTCTCCAGGCCGTTGAAGGTCGTGACGAACGCGCTCAACATCGCCTCGGACCTGTGCCCGCGCCCGTCGATCGACCTCGTGGTCACCGGCGGCGGCGTGCGCCCGGAGAGCTACGAGCTGGTGGGCCCGCTCGCCGACCGAGCCCTCGCCGGCATCAGCCTGGACCTGGTCTTCCTCGGCGTCGACGGCATCGACGCCCGCACCGGCATCGCGACACACGACGAGGTCGAGGCGCAGACCGACAACTGCCTGCTGCGCACCGCGGACAAGGTGGTCGTGCTCGCGGACGGGTCGAAGGTCGGCAAGCGCGCGTTCTCCCGCATCGCCGCCATCTCCGACGTGCACGTGCTGATCACCGACTCCTCCGCGCCCGCGGAGGAGCTGGACCGGTTGCGGGCGGCGGGAGTCGAGGTCGTCGTCGCTTAGGAGCTCGAACCCGAGAAGTCCTGTGCTCCCAGCACGTTCAGCAACGCCAAAGCCTCGGCGTCGCGAGATCCGGGCGGCGCGCTGTAGAGCACCAGGTGCTGGTCGCTGTCCGTGAGCGCGAGCGAGTCGCAGTCGACGGTGATCTCCCCGACGAGCGGGTGCCGGAAGGTCTTCGTGAGCACCGTCTCCCCTTGCACGTCGTGCCGCTCCCACAGCCGCGCGAACTCCGGACTGCCCTCGCGCAGTTCGTCCACGAGCCCGGACACCACGGGATCGGTCGGATAGCGCGCGAGAGTCGTCCGGAGCTGCATGACGACGTGATGCCGGAACTCGGCGGCGTCCGAAACCCCGTACAGCCCTAGCGGCCCCAGGAACGCGCGGTGCGCGAGGTTGCGGTCCTGCGGCGCGAGTTCGCGGAAGTCCTCCATCAACGCGGCCATCAGGTCGTTGCACGCGAGCACCTCGAACGCCGCCGAGACGACGAACCCGGCCGTCTGCGGAAGCCGGTCCAGCAACGCGAGAATGCTGGGCCGGACATCACGCCGGTGCCTCCCGGTACGACTCGGCGCCGTGCCCGCGAGCACGTGGAGGTGGTCGGACTCGGCGTCCGTGAGCCGCAGCGCGCCCGCCAGCCCGGCGAGCACCTCGGCCGACGGACGCGGCGCCCGGCCCTGTTCGAGGCGGACGTAGTACTCGGTCGAGATGTGCGCGAGAACGGCCACTTCCTCGCGGCGCAGTCCGGACGTCCGGCGGCGCGGCCCCGCGGGCAGGCCGACGTCCTCCGGCCGGAGACGCTCTCGCCGGCTTCGCAGGAACGCACCGAGTTGCTGCTTGTCCATACTCCGAGTATCCGCGCCGGGTGGTGGCTCAGCCTGGTACAGCCTGTGCCTGTCTCCGCCTCCTGGCGGGGGCGACGCTGGTGTCATGAACAACAACGGACTTCTCACCGGCAAGGTCGTGCTCGTCACCGGCGCCAGCCGAGGCATCGGCGAGGCCGCGGCCAGGCTCTTCTCCCGGGAGGGCGCGGCCGTCGTGCTGGCCGCCCGCGGCACCGACGCCCTGACCCGCGTCGTCACCGAGATCCGCGCGGAAGGCGGCACCGCCGACGCGATCACGATGGACCTCGCCGACCGCGCGAGCATCCGTTCCGCCGTCGACGAGGTCGAGAAGCTGCACGGGCGACTCGACGGCGCCTTCAACAACGGCGCGGTCGTCCAGCAGCCCGGCCCGCTCGACGCGACCACCGACGACGAGATCGACGAGCAGTTCGCGGTGAACTTCCGCGGCCACTGGACCGCCATGACCGCCGAGGCCGCTCTCATGCGGCGCAACGGCGGAGGCGCGATCGTGAACACCTCCAGCATCGGCAGCCGCCGCGCGAACCCGGTGCTCCCCGCGTACGGCGCCATGAAGCGCGCACTCAACAGCCTCACCGAGAGCGCCGCCGTGACGTGGGGCAAGGAGGGCATCCGGGTCAACGGCATCACCCCCGGCGGCACCGCGACGGCGATGATCGACGAGTGGGAGGCGGCCACCCCCGGCGTCACCGCGCACATCACCGCGACGAGCCCCGTCGGTCGCATGGCCGAACCGCACGAGGTCGCCGAGGTGGCGGCCTGGCTGCTCAGTGACCGGGCGTCGATGGTCAACGGTGCGATCGTGCCGGTCGACGGCGGCGCGGGCGCCTGACCGCCACGAGATCGGGCGGCACCGGTTTCGCCGGTACCGCCCGATCTCGCTCTACCCGGTCGATCAGGTGCTGGTGTCGATGACGAACCACTGCTCGGCGTGCACGGCCGCGTGGCCGTCGGCCTCGGCGTACACGTCGATCGTCTCCTGCGTCCAGGTGCTGAAGGCCCTGGTCTCCACCGTCAGCTTCGGCCAGGCATGCCGGTCCGCGACCGCCTGGTCCTGCGTGCAGCGGATGCCTTCGGCGCCAACACCTTCGTTGACGTCCCAGCAGTTCCAGCCGTCGCCCACGTAGCCCGTGACGTCGAGCCGGTCGGTCGGGAACGAGATGAACAGGTCCAGGCCCTGCTCGCCGTGACCCGCGACGTTCCTGATGCCGACGTCGAACTTCTGCCGCGCGTTCGGCATGCCGCCCCTGGTGCTCCAGAAGCCACCCTCCGGGCCGGTCCAGCCGGACACCTTCGTGAGCTCGATCGTGGCGAAGTCAGGCTCCGCCGAAGCTGCCGGAGCAGCCATCAGTGACAGCGCCAAGGCAGCCGTCGTTCCCAGCACGTACTTCATGTGACCCCCAGGTCTTTGATCTAGTGCGCGACGACTGTATGTCGTGATCGGACTCCGGGGACAGGGCAGCAGCAGGAATGCCGGACCTCGAACGCCCCTCCTGGGACACCCGGCAACCGAAGCATCGACGTAGATCGATGGTTGCGTCAATCGATCCCGGTCGATACAGTCCGGCGTGTTGATTCGAAATCTGTCGATACAAGAGGTGTTCAGTGAACGAGTTGCCAGTCGTCGTGGTGGGTGCTGGACCTGCGGGTTTGTCCGCGGCGGCGCATCTGGTCGAGCGGGGTGAGCGGGTGCTCGTGCTGGAGGCAGGCGATCGGGCCGGTGCGGCGGTGTCGCAGTGGAACTACGTCCGGTTGTTCTCGCGGTGGAGCGAGCTCGTCGACCCGGCGGCCGAACGACTGCTGCGTCCGACCGGGTGGGTGCGCCCGGACGGGGACGCCTATCCGAGTGGCGGGGAGTGGGCGGAGCGGTACCTGCGGCCGCTGGCCGAGGTGCTGGGGGACCGGGTGCGGTTGGGTGCGCGGGTGGTGGGGGTGGCGCGGCGGGGGCGGGACCGGATCGTGGACGCCGGTCGTGAGGACGAGCCGCTGACCGTGCACGTGCGGACCGCGGACGGGGAGGAGCGGATCGCGGCGCGTGCGGTGATCGACGCTTCCGGTACGTGGGGCACGCCGAACCCGTTGGGCGGAGACGGACTTCCGGCGGTGGGGGAGCGGGTGGCTGCCGAGAAGATCACCTACCGTGTGCCGGACGTCGCGGCTGAACGTGCTCGGTACGCGGGCAGGCGGATCGCGGTCGCCGGCAGTGGTCACTCCGCTCTCACGGCGTTGGTGGTTTTGACGGAGCTTGCCGAGCAGGAGCCTGGCACGAAGATCGTGTGGTTGTTGCGGCGCGGCGCGGTGGGCACCGCGTTCGGTGGTGGCGAGGCAGATCAGCTTCCGGCGCGTGGTGCGTTGGGGCTGCGGGCGAGGAAGGCGGTCGAGGCCGGGCGCGTCGAGATGGCGACCGGGTTTCGCACGGCGGTGGTCGAGCGCGTGGCGGACGGTAGCCTCACGCTGGAGTCGTTCGACGGTCATCGGGTCGATGGCGTTGACGAAGTCGTTGTGCTGACGGGGTTCCGGCCGGACCTGTCGTGGTTGTCGGAGGTGCGGCTCGACCTGGACCCGGTGTTGCAGGCGCCGTCCAGGCTGGCGCCGTTGATCGATCCGAACGTCCACTCGTGCGGCACCGTCTATCCACATGGTGAAAACGAGCTGCGGCACCCTGAGCCGGGTGTTTATCTGGTGGGCATGAAGAGCTATGGCCGTGCGCCGACGTTCCTGTCGCTGACGGGCTATGAGCAGGCGCGGTCCGTCGTGGCCGCGATCGCCGGCGATCACGAGGCGGCCGGGCGTGTCGAGCTCGTGCTGCCCGAGACCGGGGTGTGTGGTGGGGCTGGGGTGTTCGACGCTCCCGAGGAGCAGAAGAACGACGGTGGGGGCTGCTGCGGCTCGCCGGAGCACGGGGAACTGACGATCGGACTCGCGCCCAGTGCACGCTGACACGACGGCGCGGCCCGGCATCGACGCCGGGCTGCGCCGCGTGCTGATCGTGTTGTGCACCACCGAGATCATCAGCTGGGGCGTGCTCTACTACGCCTTCCCGGTACTGCTGCCGACGATCAGCTCCAGCACGGGATGGTCGCTGGCGGCGATCACAGCGGGGTTCTCCGCGAGCCAGATCGTCGCGGGCCTGGTGGGAATCCCGGTGGGCAGACTGCTCGACCGGCACGGCCCGCGCGCCATCATGACCACCGGCTCGGTCGTCGCCGTGCTCGCGCTCGTGGCGCTGGCGACGGCGGACTCGCTGGCGTGGTTCACCGCGGCGTGGCTGCTGGCCGGCGTCGCCATGGCCGGGATCTTCTACGCACCCGCGTTCGCCGCGCTGACCCGCTGGTACGGGCCACGCCGGGTGTCCGCGCTGACCGCGCTGACGCTGGTCGCCGGGCTGGCCAGCACCGTGTTCGCGCCGCTGACCGCCGTGCTGAACGAACACGTGGACTGGCGCGGTACCTACCTCGTCCTCGCCGGATTCCTTGCCGTCACTACGATTCCGCTGCATCTGTGGGGTCTGCGGTTGCCGTGGCCGGCGGTCGAGCACGAGACCGCCCACGCTCCGTCGGCGGTGGCGCGCAGCAGGCCGTTCCTGGTGCTCGTGGTCGCGATGAGCCTGGCCGCGTTCAGCGTGTACGCCGTCGTGATCAACCTCGTTCCGCTGCTGACCGAACGGGGCATGACGACCTCGGCCGCCGCGATCGCCCTCGGTCTCGGCGGGATCGGCCAGGTGCTCGGCCGGCTCGGCTACGGCAGGCTGGTGGCGAGGACGTCGGTGCGCACTCGCACCTCGCTGATTCTCCTGGTGAGCGCGGTGGTGACCGCTCTGCTCGGTGTGGTGCCGGGTCCGGCGCTGCTGTTGATCGCGGGTTCGGTGCTCGCCGGTGTCACGCGCGGGATCTTCACGCTGGTGCAGGCGACCGCGATCACCGACCGATGGGGAGCAGTCCACTACGGACAGCTCAACGGTCTGCTCACCGCGCCGGTCATGCTCACTGCCGCGATCGCGCCGTGGGCGGGCAGCGCGCTGGCGGCCTGGCTGGGCGGTTATCCGGCGGTGTTCGTGGTACTGGGCGTGGTCGGGGTGCTGGCGGCCGTGCTGTCGACCGCCAGCGTGCCGCGCTAGTCGAGCAGTTCGGCGACTAGGCCTCGGACGCGGCGGTCGATGTCGTCGCGGATCGGCCGCACGGCGTCAATCCCCTGCCCGGCGGGGTCTTCGAGCTGCCAGTCCAGGTAGCGCTTGCCGGGGAACACCGGGCAGGTGTCACCGCAGCCCATCGTGATCACCACGTCGGCCGCCGGCTTCGAGCTCGCCGGGCGACACGGCACCCGTACCGCGCGGTGAGCTCTCAGTCGGTCGGCGGAGTCGCGGTCTCCAGCACCTTCTCCCTGACCAGGCCGGCGATGTGCGGCCAGTGGTCCACCAGGTAGAAGTGACCGCCCGGCAGCACGTGCAGCTCCGTCGTTCCGGCAGTGTGCAGCTGCCACGCGCGTGCTTCGTCGAGCGTCACCAACGAGTCGTCGTCGCCCAGGAACACGGATGTGGGCGCGGTGACGCCGGGTCCGTCGGCGTAGCGGTACGTTTCGGCGGCTCGGTAGTCCGCGCGCACCGCGGGGAGCACCATGCGGAGGATCTTCTTGTCGTGGAGCAACGCGGAGCTCGTTCCGTTCAGCTCCTGCATCGCGGCGATCAGGCCGTCGTCGTCTCGCTGGTGGACCCGTTCGTCACGCCAGCACGACGGCGCACGTCTGCCGGACACGAAGAGGTGTGCCGTGGGCACGCGTCGTGCCAGTTCGAACGCGAGCATCGCCCCCATGCTGTGTCCGAAGAGGACGATCTGGCGGTCTGTCAGCGGTGCCAGCACTTCGGCGATCAGGTCCGCCAGCGTGACGAGGTCGTCGACGCAGGGCTCGTGCCTGCGGTCCTGCCGCCCGGGGTACTGCACGGCCAGCACGTCGGCCATCGGGGACAACTCCTCGACGAACGGCAGGTAGAAGCTCGCCGAACCCCCGGCGTGGGGCAGGCACACGACCTGGGTCTCACGGTCCTGGCGCGGCCGGAAGCTCCGCAGCCAGGCGTCGTGGTCGAACCGGGTCATCGTCCGGCACCGGCGCCGCGGAGATCGCCGGCAGGCGAGGTGACGCGGCCGGCCGCCATGCGCCGTTTCAGGACGGTGATCAGCGGTGCCGCCATGAAGGTGGTGACCAGGGCCATCAGGACCATGATCGTGAACAGGGCCGGGGAGACCACGCCCAGCTGCACGCCGACGGTCAGGATCACCACCTCGGTCAGTCCGCGCGTGTTCATCAGAACGCCGATCAGCAGTGACTCCGTCCACCGGTCGCCGGTCAGACGTGCGGCGACCGTGGCCCCGCCCAGCTTGCCGGCGGTGGCGACCACGACGACCAGCAGTGCGGTCAGCCAGAGTGCGGCGGTGGTGAGCTGGTCGATCCGGGTGGACAGCCCTACCAGGCCGAAGAACATCGGCAGCAGCAACACGGAGATGATGCTCTCCAGCTTCGCCTCCACGTCGCGCTGCCACTCGGGGTCACGCGGCATCACGGCGCCGGCCAGAAAGCCTCCGAAGATCGCGTGGATGCCGATCTGGTCGGTCGTCCAGGCACTCAGGATCGCCACGGCGACCATCACCCAGATCGACGGATGGCCGAGCTTGCGCAACAGGGGGCGGACAACGGCGAGCATCACGACGACGTAGACGATCGACAGGACGAGCGTCCGCACCACGTCCTCGGAGCCGGCCGACTTGGCCACGGCGACCACGACCGCCAGCATGATCCACGCGTAGATGTCGTTGATCGCCGCGCACACCAGGCTGACCACGCCCACACGGGTGGACAGCAGATCGGATTCCCGCAGAAGCCGGGAGAGCACCGGGAACGCGGTGATCGCCATGGCCGCCGCGAAGAACAGGACGAACGCCAGCTCGTCGGTCCGCTGCCCGAACCGGGGGTACAGCCACACGGCCAGGGGCACCGCGAGGGCGATCGGGACGAGCAGCGACGCGTGACTGATCACCGTGACCTTGCGTCCCTGCCCGCGCAACGACTTCACGTCGATCTCCAGGCCGACCAGGAACATGAACATCACCAGGCCGGTCTGAGCCAGGACGTTCAGTCCCGTGATCACCTGAGGCGGGAACAGGTGGGCCATCAGCCCTGGCCACACCAGGCCCAGCACACTGGGGCCCAGCAGGATCCCGGCGACGATCTCCCCGAGCACCCTCGGCTGGCCGATCTTGCTCACCAGCCAGCCGACGACCCGCACGGCGACGGTGAGCACGGCCATGGCGAGCAGGATGCGGCCGCTGACCGTTGCGGCGTCCAGGTTTCCCACGTGTTCAACTCCTCATCGGCCAGATTCGAAGATCAGGTCACGCACCAGCTCACTCGCGCCCGCCGCGATGGTCCCCGCGATGGCGTCGCGGTGGAGACGGGCCGGCACGGAGTCGTCGAGGTATCCCCGTGCTCCGTGGTACTGCACGCAGACCTGCGCGGCCGTGACCGCCAGCTCAGTCGCGGTCAGCTTGAGCACGGCGGCGGCTTTGGTGTCGAGCCGTCCGGCGCAGTGCTCGTTCGCCAGGTGGTAGGCGTACGTCCGCACCAGTTCGAACTGGGCGTCCAGGTCGGCCAGGCGGTGCCGGACCGCCTGGTTGGCGCTCAACGCGGCGCCGCGCACCTGATGGGACCGGACGAACGACCGCAGCAGGTCGAGGCAGTGCCGGACGCCGCCGACCGCCAGGAGGCCCGCGACCAGCCGCTCGAAGTCCAGCGCCGGCATCAGGTACATCAGCGCCCGGTCGGGCTTGCCGATCACTCCGGCGGCGGGCACGTCGTCGAACGACACCCGGCACGCGTCCGCCGCACGCCAGCCGAGCGTCTCGTGCCGGTGCCGGGTGATACCGGGGGAGCGGCCGTCGACGACGAGCAGGCTCGCGCCGGACAACACCGGAGCGGTACCGCCGTCGCGGGTCCTGGCCAGCACGATGAGGTAGTCCGCGGCGGAACCGTTGGCCACGTACAGCTTCTCGCCGGTCAGCCGATAGGTGCCGCCGTCCGGTTTCGCCACTGTGGACAGTCGGGACAGGTCCGTGCCGGCGTTCTGCTCGGTGATGGCGAGCGCGGCGATCCTTCCGGGAGAGAGCCAGGTGGCCCGCTGCGACTCGGTGCCGTACATGTGCAGGTACGCGGGTGCCATGTAGGCGCTGACACCGATCGACGCACGGATGCCGGCGTAACCGGTGCCGCCCAGCTCGTCCAGGAAGACGGCGCTGCGCAGGAAGCCGGGACCGTTGTGCGGCAGGGAGAGCAGGCCGGACTCGGCCAGTGCGCGCCACCCGTCGGCCGACACGTGCCCCTGCTGCTCCCACTGGTCGGCACGGGGCAGCACGACCTCGTCCAGGACGGACCGGATCTCCTGGCGGAAGTCGTCGGTCATGACACCGGCCGCAGGGAGGACAGGAGTGCCTGGCGGTCCACTTTTCCGTGCGTGGACAGGGGAAGCGACTCGCGGATCTCGATCACGGCGGGAATCATGTACGGCGGCAACCGGTGCGCCAGGTGGTTCCGCACCGTCTCGCTCGTGCCGTCCGACACGACGAACGCCATGAGCACCCGTTCGCCGGTGCCGGTGACGTGCACGGTGACGAACGCCTGGCGGACGTCCGGGTGCCCGGCCAGGACGTGCCGGACCTCGCCGAGCTCGATCCGATGGCCGTTGATCTTGACCTGGTCGTCGTCGCGGCCCTGGAACACGAGTACGCCGTCGGTTTGGAAGTACACCAGGTCACCGGTGTGGTAGAGCCGTTCGGGAACGCCGTCGACCACGTAGTCCACGAAACGTCGCGCGGTCGCCTCCGGCATCCCGGCGTATCCCGGGGACAGGCCGGGGCCGGACAGGCACAGTTCGCCCGTCTCGCCGGGTTCGCACAGCCTGTCGTCGCGGACGACGTGCACCCGCGTGTTCTGGATCGGCCGTCCGATGGGCAGCGGCCTGTCCGCCGGCTGCGGCCCGGTCAACGGGTAGTAGGTGGCGAACGTGGTGCACTCGGTCGGGCCGTACACGCTGACGAGCCGTCCCGGGCCGTAGTGGGCCAGTGCTTTCTCGATGTGGGGCAGCGAATGTGCCTCACCGCCGGTCAGGATGGTGTCCACGCTGCTGAGAGCGTCGATGTCCTCGTCGACCATCGTGTTGAACAACGCCGTGGTCAGGAAGACCGTGCTGACCACGTGCCGCCGGACCACCCGGCCCAGTTCGGACAGCCGGACGAAACCGCCGGGGTAGAGCACGCAGGTGCCGCCGTTGAGCAGTGCGCCCCAGATCTCGAACGTGGCCGCGTCGAAGGTGACCGGGGCGAGCAACAGGGTGACGGTCCGCTCGTCGAGGCGGGCGTAGCGGGCGTCGTGGACCAGCCGGACGACCGACCTGTGCTGGATCGGCACTCCCTTGGGCCGCCCGGTCGATCCCGACGTGAAGTTGATGTACGCGATGTCCGCGGGAAGCACCGTGAGTGCCGGGTTCACGGCGCCGTCACCGTCCGATGAGGACGTTTCGACGACCTGGCACCGCGGTAGCCGCGCGGTGAGGACGTCCGGCTGGTCGGTGACCACCCGCGCGCAGCCGGCGA
Source organism: Lentzea sp. NPDC102401 (assembly GCF_044765805.1). Taxonomy (NCBI): domain Bacteria; kingdom Bacillati; phylum Actinomycetota; class Actinomycetes; order Pseudonocardiales; family Pseudonocardiaceae; genus Lentzea; species Lentzea sp. NPDC102401. Next base: position 1,017,749 of record NZ_JBIWKS010000002.1, read on the forward strand.
TGTCGAACATCGTGTGCAGGCGCGCGTCCGGCCACGACGGGTCGAACGGCAGGTACACCGCGCCGCACTTGATGATCGCGAGCAGGGTGACGACGAGCTCGCAGGATCGCCGCACGCACACGCCGACCACCTCGCCGGGCTGAACTCCTCGGTGGAGAAGGTGCTCCGCCAGCCGGTTGGCGGAGGTGTTCAGCTGCGCGTAGGTCATCCGCCGCTCGCCGTGCACGAGCGCGGTCGCCGCACCGTTCTGCCTGACGCGGTGCTCGAACAGCTCCTTCACGCTGCTGTCCGACGGAAAGGGGACCGAAGTGTCCACATTGGCCAAAGCGTGTACCGCGCGCGCCCCGGGCCCGGCCGTGAGCCGCTTCATGCGCCTCCCTTGAGATCTGCTTCCTGCCTGCGGGTGCAACAGCGCCGAAGGACGAACCCGGGAAACGCGCCGCAGGCCGCGGGCACTACGCCTGTGGTGCGTCGACCTGCTGCCGGTTGCGGACGATGCTCTCCGCGATCTCCCGGATGCCGCTGTTGCCGAACAGGTCCTCAGGCGGGAGCGAGTCCTCGCCGAAGGTCTCCTCGGCCCTGGCGATCAGCTTCACGGCGGTCAGCGACGACCCTCCGGCCCGGAAGAAGTCGGAGTCGGCGTCCACGTTCAGCCCGAGGTCCTGACAGGCGGCCAGGACCCAGGCCTGAACGGTGTCGGTGCCGGTCTCGAATTCGGTGTCGTCGTTCGCCATCAGGCCGGCGCCCCTTCGCGGACGGGGAAGCGGTAACCGTTCACAGTGGACTCGACGAACTTGTTGTGGCCGAAGTGGTCCTGGCCGGAGGTCAGCACGTTGCCGAACCTGTCCAGGCTCGCCGCGCCGCCGAACTCGGCGAGCGAGTCCGAGTGCGGGTAGACCTGCACGGAGGTCGGCAGGTAGCGGCCGGCGAACCCGAGCCGCATCTGGTCGGTCTTGCCCGCGTGCGGATGCGAGGCGTGCATCAGCGTGGACCAGAAGATGATGAACTGACCCTGGCGCATCACCTGCGAGACGGCCTTGGCCTCGTCGGGAGACCAGTTGGGGTCCTTCTGCAGCTGCCGGTAGTCGTAGCCGAAGAACCCGCGCCGCACCCCGGACTTCTCCAAGTTGTTGACCAGATCGGGGTTGTAGTCCATGACCTTGGACTCGTCGTAGTTCATCGACCTGTGGGAGCCGGGGATGAACTGCAGGCATCCCATGTCCACCGACGCCTCGGTGAACGCCGTCCACACCGTGATGGTGCCGCCGAAGTCGGCGTCCTCCGGCCACACGATCTGGGGGTGCTTCGAGCCGGCCACGTTGGAGAAGTTGTCGGCCTGGTGCCAGTCCGTGCCCTCGTCACCGGGGTACTTGGGGAAGAACTCCGAGCGCCAGCACAGCGTGTCCGGGCCGAGGATGCTGGACACCCTGTCCACGATCTCCGGACGGGTGATGTGCTCGGCCAGGAAGTCGACGTCCAGGTGCCGGTCGTAGTTCGACAGGTTCGTCACGCCGGAGATGGTCTTGCCGCCGCCGTAGACGGCTTTTTTCGTGTTGATGAGTTTCGGTCGCAAGGCCTGCAGATTCGCGGCCATCTCCTCGGGCTCGTAGAGATCGAACGGCCCGATGTATCCGTTGGTGTGGAACTGCGTGAGTTCCGATTCGCTCAATGCGAACGCGTTGCCCTCGGATGTCATGATTACCCCTGCTTTTCGGAAATGTGCACGCCAAATTCGCACGGCGGGCGTGCCGTGCTGGGAGGTTGACAATTAAATGTAGAAAGCTCAACCGAGCCGACGGACAGGCTCGGCTTCGGTGACCTTGTCAATGTGAATCCGGTGCCGCGCGCTACGTTGTCAGCGCTTGCCGGCTCTCGCAGTCACACCGCTGTGACCTGGGAGTTTATGTGATCCATTTCGACTTAGCGACAACGTCCACCCCAATTTGGTCCCCAGTGCAATTCGCCCCTGGTGGCGCCCCCTGCGCGGTTGAAGCTGGAGCGACCGTAACCAAATCGCCGCTGGCATGTCAAGGTTTTGCCGGACTGGCGGTCTATTTGGTTCAGGCTTGCCCTCGGTGTGCTGTCAAGGTAATACTGACGGCGGTACTGGGGTCTATTCGTGTGGTTCATGCATGCACATGTGTGCGGAATGTGCGCATGGGTGTATGACCACCGGCGTACGTCCGTTAGGCGTACATCCACGGGTATACGTCCATGGGTGTATGCCACTGCGGGGGAGGGAGCCTTCGATGTTCGGGGGCGGGCTCGGCACGCCCGGAGAGTCGTCCGGGCAGCCACCCTTACGGGGTAGGACGCGGGAGCTGGAGTTCTTCGACCACCTGCTGGGGACTCTCGGCAGGAGTTCCGTTCGCGTGGTGGAACTGGCGGGTGAGCCCGGCATGGGCAAGACCCGTCTGCTGGCCGCGTGGCGGGAACGGGCGGAACGCGCCGGCGCGAGAGTGGCGCACGGTGAGGTCGTGGCCAAGCCGCTGATGACGGAGTTCGCGGTGTTCGTCGACGCCCTCGATGATCTGCTGGCCTCGTGCGGCGCGGATCTTTTGTCCGAAATGGACCCGCGTGCCGCATTGCGGCTGCCGGAGATCTTCCCGGCCCTGCACACGTCCGGTGCGGCCCGGGTACAGCCACAGGAACGGCATTACTGGGCCAGTCAGGGGATTCGCGCGCTGCTCGGCAAGCTGAGCGAGGACGAACCGCTCGTGCTGCTGCTGGACGACGTGCACAACGCGCACCAGAGCTCCATCGAGATGATCCTCAACCTGGTGCGCCGCCCGCCGGCCGCACCGGTGCTGCTCGTGCTGACCCATCGGCCGCGGCAGACGCCGGTGGACCTGCTCAGTGCGCTGGGCACGGCGGCCGAGACCGGCGTGGTGCGGCGGATCGAGCTCGGGCCGCTGGACGAGGCCGACGCGGTGCGGCTGCTCCCCGTCACCACGAGGCCGGGTCGTCGCAGGGTGCTGTACCGGCTCAGCGGTGGGCAACCCGGTCTGCTCAACGCGTTGGCCGCCGGGCCGCACGACGACACGGCGATCGTCGACGACGTGCCGTCGCCCCATCCGGTCGCGGCGGCGGTGGGCATGGACCTGCGGGCGCTCGGGCCGGCGGGACGGCTGTTCGCCCAGGCCGCCGCCGTCGTCGGCGACGCGTTCGACCCGGCGCTCGTGGCCGAGGTCGCGGAGCTCGAACACGACAGCGCGCTGGCGGGCCTGGACGAGCTGATCGCACAGGACCTGGTGCGCACCAGGAACAATCGGCTCTGCTTCCGCGACGGTGTGGTCCGTTCGATCTGCTACCACCACTCGGGTGGCGGATGGCGGATCGGCGCGCACGCCCGAGCGTACGAGGCGCTGTGGAAGCGCGGTGCACCGCTCGCCGACCAGGCACATCATCTGGAGAGAGCCGGAAACTCGGAGACCGGGCGGGACGCGGAGACGCTTCTGGCCGCGGCCAGAAGCACCGGTGACCGCATGCCCGGCACGGTGTCGCGCTGGCTGCGGCGGTTGCTGGAGCAGCATGATCTGGTGCGCGGGGAGGTGATCACCCGGCTCGCGAGGGCGACCGCGTTGTCCGGACGGCTCGCCGCCAGCCTTCCCGACCACCAGCTGGCGTGGAAGCACCACGCCGAGCTGGATCCGGCGACGCTCGCCGGCCTGGCGGAGTCGCACGTCAGGGTGTTGCGCCTGCTCGGCAGGTTCGACGATGCGACGGAACTGATGCGCACCGCGGCCAGGCAGGTCGATCTGCCCCTCGCTCTCGCCGAGATCGCGCTGGACAGCGGCGGTGACGTGGCCGGTCTGCTGGCACCGGTGGGAGCGCTGGCCGAAGGCGATCCTCGTGCGTCGGCTGTGCACAGCGCGATGCTGGCCACGCTCGGACGTGGCACGGAGGCGGTGGCGGTGGCCGACCGCACCGCCGAGGCGTTCGAGGAGCCTGGCGGGGACGTCGCTTCGACGTGCGAGGTTCTCGACTGGCTGGGCTGGGCCAACATCTGGTCCGGACGCAGTGCGGAGGCGCTGTGCCAGTTCACGCGCGGGCTGGTGCTCGCCGAGCGGTACCAGCAGACCCACGTTCTCGGCAGACTCCACCTCGGGCTGGCCACCGCGTACCTGCGGGACGGCGCGCTGGGGCTGGCGGTGGACCATGCCGCGGACGCGAGCGCGCTGGCGTCCGCGACCGGGTCGGCCGCGCTGGAGGTTCGGGCGAAGCGGCTGTGCGCCGAGATCGGGCATGTGATCACGAGCGGTGGCACGGCGTTGTCGGGTTCGCTGTGGGCGGTGCTGGCCGGGCTGAGTGCGACGGCGGGCAGGAGCGAGAACGCGCGGTTCTGGCACGCGCTGGAGGACGAGCTGTCCTCCAGGCGAGGCCCGGCCGATCAGCTGGGGCTGATGCTGCTGGCCACGGCGTGCCTGGAGTGGGCGACCGACCAGAACCGGGCGCGGCAGATGCTTCGGGTCGCCGTGGTCGTGTTGTCCGCACCTTCGCACCGGATGTTGCTCGCCGTGCTCCGGCTGGAGGGCGCGCCCGCGCGAGATGCCGGGGAAACCGAGGCCGAGGATCTCGAGAAAGTCGTCGTGGCGCGGCTGAGCCTGTTGAGCGTGCGGGAGAACCAGGTGGCGGAACTCGTGGCGCGCGGACGGACCAACCAGCAAATCGCTCGGGCGCTGACGTTGAGCCACAAGACGGTGGAGACCTATTTGCGCCGGATCTTCGACAAGCTGGAGGTCTCGTCCCGATCTGAGGTAGCGGCCATGACCGGCACAATGCGTCGAATCGCGTAGCTTCTCGTCCGGTTGATGAACGCCGGCGTTCATCAACCGGACGAGAACAACGGCACAGGTGCCGTTCTCCGGACGCGGAAACAATCTTCGACGCTCAGGCCTGCTCGGCCGGGTCGAGGACGACCCGTGTGCCGGCGCCGTCGAGCGCCCGGCTCACCGGCGACTCCGCTCTGCCGTCGGAGATCACCACCGTCCGCACGCCGCCCCGCAGGGCCTCACGTGCTCCGATCAGCTTCACCGACATGCCACCGGTCACGGCGGACGCGCTGGCCTCGGTGAGGGTGTGGGCGTTCATCAGCGACGAGGGGTCGGCCGGATCGCTGAGCAGACCCGGAGCGGCGGTGAGGAACACCAGCGTGTCCGCCTTGAGCTCGGCGGCCACGGCGGCGGCCACCCGGTCGGCGTTGACGTTGACCGGCCGGCCGTCCCCGGCGATCGCCGGCGGCGAGATGACCGGGGTGAACCCGTTGTCCAGCAACAGTTCCAGCAACGATCCGGCCACGGACGTGATCCGTCCACTGTGGTCGTCGCGAACCAGGACGCGCTTGCCGTCCACCACTGCCCTGATCGCGGCACGGCGTTCGGCCCGCAGGAGTCCGGCGTCCAGACCGGACAGTCCGATCGCGCGGACGCCACCGTCGCCCAACGCGCCCAGCACGGCCGGGCGGACCTGGCCGAGCAGCGCCAGTTGCAGCACCTCGAGGGTGGCCGCGTCGGTGTGGCGGGTGGTGACGCCGCTCGCGGACGTGAGATGACGTTGTGGCACGCCGAGCCGGTCCGCCAGGGAGTCGACGGTCGCCGAGCCGCCGTGCACGAGCACGACCCGGCGGCCACCGTGGACCAGGGCCGCCACGTCCGCGCAGATCCCGGTGGGGTCTATCCCGGCCGCGCCGCCGACCTTGACCACCAGCACGCCGTCCATGCCTCTCCTGCCTGTGTTCGGGGCCGTGGCCCTGGAGCCTGTTCCTGGGATCCGTGTTCGCGAACGAGATCCAGGAAACAGGCCCTAGACCGGGTGCAGCCCGATGAAGTCCAGGCCGGCTCGCTCCGGCCAGCCCATCCGGATGTTCAAGCACTGCACGGCGTTGCCCGCGCCGCCCTTGCCGAGGTTGTCCAGCGCCGCCACGGCCAGCACGCGGTCACCGTCCACGGCGAACCCGATGTCGCAGAAGTTGGTGCCCGCCAGGATCTTCGGTTCGGGCAGCCGGTAGAGCCCCCGGCGCTGCGCCACGATCCGCACGAACGGTTCGTCCTGATAGGCGGCCCGGTACGCACGGCGCAGGTCGTTCTCGGTGACACCGCGCGCCGTGGCGTGGCACAGGACCTGGGCCCCGCGCACGGCCTCGACACCGGTCGCGGTCATGCGCACCCGCAGGCCGGTCTCCTGGGCGACCTCGGCCTCGTGCCGGTGGCGGACCGGCGCGAAGACCCGCATCGCGCCGCTGCGCTCGGAATGCAGGTTCATGCCGGTCGCGGTCGCGCCGGAACCGCTGGAGCCGATCTTGGCGTCGATGGTGACGTCCGGGTCGATCAGGCCGGCCAGCGGTGCCAGTGCCAGGGTCGCGGCGTTGGCCATGCATCCCGGCACGCTGATCCGGGACGCCGTCCGCAGCGCGTCCCGGTGTCGTTCCGGCAGTCCGGGGGTGAACCCGGCCAGCAGTTCCGCGGCCGGGTGCGCGGAGTCGTAGTACGTCTCGTAGACCGCGGGGTCCCTGAGCCGGAAGTCCGCGGTGAGGTCGACGACCAGCGGTGCGGCCGAACCGATGCGCTGCACCAGTTCGGCGGCTTTGCCGTGCGACACGGCGACGAACAGCACGTCGTGGGAGCCGAGGTCGTCCGGGTGCGTGAACGTGAGAGAGGTGTGGCCACGCAGGTTGGGGTGCGCGCTGTCGGCCCGCTTGCCCTGCTGGCTCGTGGAGTACACCCGCGTGACCTCGACCTCGGGGTGACCGGTGAGCAGCCGGAGCAGCTCACCGCCGATGTACCCGGCCGCGCCGACGATTCCGGCGGAGATCGAGGCCACCTACTCGCCCCAGTCCTCGTCCATCTCGGGGGCCAGTGCCAGCACCAGCGGCTCGGCGGTGACCACCTCCAGCTCGCTCATGCAGTCAGGGCACTCCACGATCTCGTTCTGCGTCAGCGAGTTCGTGATCTCGATCGCGCCTTCACACTCGGGGCACGCCGTCGCGGTGGTCATGGCTTCTCCTCTGGTGTCCAGCCGAGCATGTGGTCCGGGCACAGTCCGAAGTAGTCCGGAGAGTCCCCTACAGCAGGTCCTTCGCCGCCGCGACGACGGCGTCCGGGCTCACCCCCGCCGCGGTCAGCAGTTCCAGCTCGTCGCCGACCAGGTCGAAGAACGAGATCGGGACGCCGATCCGCCGCACCCGGCACGGCACGGTCTCGGCGAGCACCTCGCAGACCGCGCTGCTCATCCCGCCTTCCAGCACGTGGTCCTCGACCGTGACGATGCCGCCGGTCTGCTCGGCCGCCGCGACGATCGCGGCCCGGTCGATGGGCTTGACGGTGTGCATGTCCAGCACCCGCGCGCGGATCCCCGCCGCGGCGAGCACGTCGTGCGCCTGCAGGGCCATCACGACCGGGTAGGGCCCGGTGGCGATGATCGTCACGTCGTCGCCGTCGCGCAGCCGGGCGGCCTCGCCGAGGACGAAGCCGGCGGACGACTCGTGCACCAGCGGAGTGGCGGCCCGGCCGAGCCGCAGGAACAGCGGACCGGGGAGGTCCGCGGTGGCCCGCACCGCCGCCTCGGTCTCCACCGAGTCGGCCGGCACGACGACGGTCATGTTGGGCATGGTGCGGGCGATGGCGATGTCCTCCAGCGCGTGGTGCGTGGGCCCGTAGTGCCCGGCGGAGAACCCGGCGTGCGTGACCACGATCCGCACCGGCAGGTTGTTGCCCGCGATGTCGACCTTCATCTGCTCGCACGCGCGGCACGTGGCGAACGTGCTGATGGTGTTGGCGTACGGGAGAAAGCCCGCGGAGGCCAGTCCCGCGCTGACGCCCATCATGTTCGCCTCGGCGATGCCGACGTTGGTGTACCGCTCGGGGAACTGTTCGCCGAAACCCGTTTCCAGGCCGCCCATGTCGGAGTCCACGCAGAACACCCGCCGGTCCCGCTCGGCCAGCTCGCCGAGGACCCGGCGGTAGACCTCGCGGGTGGGCACCAGGACGCCCGGTGCGGTCTCGACGCTCATGACGTCCTCCTCGCCCTCGCCCGCAGGCCCGCCTGTGCCCTGGTGAGCAGGGCGGGCGTCAACGTGACGTGGTGGCTCTTCTTCTTGTCCTCGAACAGCGGCACGCCTTTTCCTTTGACCGTCCTCGCGATGACCGCCGTGGGCCGGCCCGGCTCCAGCGACGTGAAGAGCTCGCGAAGCGCGTCCAGGTCGTGGCCGTCGACCTCGGCGGTGGCCCAGCCGAAGCTGCGCCACCGGTCGGCCAGCGGCTCCAGTCCCAGCTCCTCGGTGCGGCCGGTGATCTGCCAGCCGTTGCGGTCCACGACGGCCACCAGGTTGTCCAGGCCCGCCGCGGGGGCGAACTGGGCCGCCTCCCACACCGAGCCCTCCTGCAGTTCGCCGTCGCCCATCAGGACGAACGTCCGGTACGCGTGGCCCAGACGTCGGGCGGCCAGTGCGACTCCCGCGCCGAGGGACAGCCCGTGCCCCAGTGAGCCGCTGGGGAACTCGACTCCCGGGAGGCGGCGCAACGGGTGGCCCGCGAGCCGGCCGCCGGTGGCCGCGTAAGTGTCCACTTCGGACTCCGGGATGAACCCGGCTGAGGCCAGCACGGCGTAGAGGGCCGCGCTCGCGTGGCCCTTGCTGAGGATGAACCTGTCGCGCAACGGCCAGTCGGGCTCGTCCGGCCGCACGTTCAGGATTTCGTCGTACAGCACGGTGAGCACGTCGACGCAGGACAGGCTGCCACCGATGTGCGTACCGGACGGCGAGGATCCCATCCGCAGGATCTGCTCGCGGTTGTGCAGTGCCCTGGCGGCAAGTGAGGTGCTCATACGGCCACCTTCGCCGGGTGGTCCAGGCTGCGGGCGATCGGGATCAGGGTGTCCAGGTTGTCCCACACCTTGCGGATCGCCTCGGCGCACCGCAGCAGCACCGGGCCGCTGTGCGGGTTGAGGTGCCAGCGTTGCAGCGTCAGTGACGACTCGATGACCGCCGTGGTCTGCGGGTACGAGTCCTGGCGGTCGGCGTCACCACCCAGCTTCCACGGGTACCCGCCGAACCCGGCACGGGTCCGGAAGGCTTCCTGCATCGGCAGCGGAACCAGCTGGTACGGCTGGACCGGGACGCCTTCGGCGCGCAGTGCCCGGTGCACGATCGACCGCAACGCGCCGGGGTGGACGTCCGGGTGTCCCATGGCCGTGGGATCGAAGCGGAACCGCAGGATGTGCCAGGCGTGGGTCCGGTCAGGGGGCACCACTGGTAACACCAGGCCTGGCAGTCCGGCCAGTGCGGCCAGCATGGTCTCGATGTTGTGCTTCCTGGCCGCGTCGTACTCCGGCAGCCTGGTGAGCTGAGCGCGGGCGAACGCCGCCTGGATCGCACTGAGCTTGGCGTTTCCGGCCAGCACTCGGGAAACGTAGTCCCGATCCCGGCCCCCGCGCAGGTCCTCGCCGAACTGCCGGTGCAGCACGACCTTCCGGTGCAGCTCGGGGTCGGCCGTCGTGATCAGGCCGCCTTCGCCGCACGTGGGCAGGTTCTTCACCACGTTGAGGCTGAACGTGGCGATGTCACCGAGCGTGCCCGTGCGCCTGCCCTGGTAGGTGGCCCCGTGCGACTGGGCGGCGTCCTCGATCAGCAGCAGGTCGTGCCGATCGGCCAGCGCCCGCAACTCGGCCATGTCCGCGGGCAGACCGTGCAGGTGCACCACGAGGACCGCGCGGGTCCGTGACGTGATCGCCGCCGCCGCAGCCTCGGGTGACATGTTGTAGGTGACCGGATCGATGTCGACGAACACGGGCACGAGCATCCGTTGCACGGCACCCACCGCACTGGCGATGAAGCTCAGCGCGGGCACCAGGATCTCCGCACCCGGCTCGATCCCGGCCGCGGCGATGGCCAGTTCGATGGCCGCGGTGCCGTTGACCACCGCGGCGCAGTGCGGGGCACCGACGAACTCGGCCCATTCCGCCTCCAGCGCGGCCACCTCGCCGCCGCCGGTGCTGTTGGACGTGAACTGCCCGCTGTCCAGCACGCGCCGGGTGGCCTCGTGCTCGGCGTCGGTGATCACCGGCCACCGGATCTGCTCGGGTGGGACGCTGCCCTTCCCGATCACCCTGGTGCCACCGAACATCGCCAGCTTGTCGCTCATGCCGCACCGATGCCGAGCTTGCGGGTCGCGAAGTCCACGTAGGCCCCGACCAGGTCCACCGACAGCACCTCGAGAGCGCCGTGGAACTCCGGCGTGTGGTTGACCTCGTTGACCAGGTAGCCGCCGTCGGGGGACTCCATCACGTCGATGCCGAGGATGCCGTCACCCACCACGTCGGCGGTCGCGCGCAGGAGCTTGGTGAGTTCCTCGTCCGGGTCGCAGCGCGCCGTCGTCCCGCCCCTCGCGGTGTTCGTGCGCCACTCGTCGGAGATCTTGTAGATCACGCCGATGATCTCGCCACCCATCACGTAGGCCTTGATGTCGCGGCCGGGCTTGTCGACGTACTCCTGCACGTACACGACCTGGTACTGCGGGCTGGGCAGCGCGCGGCGGTGTTCGAGCATGATCTCCGCGGAGTTGCGGTCGGTGGGCCTCGCGGCCAGATGGCCCCACGACCCGTTCACCGGCTTGGACACCAGGGGGAACCCGAAGTTCTCCAGGTGCTCCAGCGCGTGCTCCGGCGAGAGGCTCACGGCCGCCCTCGGCACCGGCAGACCGGCGGCGTGCAGAGCGAGGGTGGTGAGCAGCTTGTCACCGCACAGCGCGATGACGTCGGCGCTGTTGACCACGGTCAGGCCCGCGTGCTCCAGCAGCCGGGCCGCGTACATGTTGCGGGTGTGCGAGATCTCGCGGCTGATGACGCCCGCGTACCGCGGCTTGGGTGCTTGCAGCTCGAACAGCGCCCGGCGGGGGTCGATCACCTCCACCGGCACCCCGCGCCTGGCGAGCTCGGCGAGGATGAGTTTCTCCTCGAGGCGGACACGCGATGCCAGAACGGCGACAGGCAGATCCATCAAGTCATCCCCGGGGTCGGCTCGGTGACATCAGTTCGGTGGCGAGCCGGTCGACGGCGTCGGTCAGGATCGCCACCGCCAGCAGGTACTCGGGCAGGTCGATGTGTTCGGTGGGGGTGTGGTCCTGGTGCGGATCGCCGGGGCCGTAGGTGGCGATCGGCACCTTCCACGCCGGGCCCAGGACGTTCATGTCGGAGGTGCCGAGCTTCACCTTGAACTCGGCGTTCCCGGTGTGCGCCCGGACCGCGCCGGCCAGGGCGCGGGCCACCGGATCGGCACGGGAACTGCGGATCGCCGGCGTCACCTCGAGCACCGTGAGCTCCGCGTCCCCGGCGAGACCGCGCACCTCGGCCAGGAAGGCGTCGGTGTCGAAGTGCAGCGGTGTCCGGCAGGAGATGACGAGCTCGGCCCGGACGAGATCGGCCGTCATGCTGACCAGGGTGGGGGACAACCGGTCGAAGACCCGGCCTCCGTCCACCGCGTACCGCGAACGCAGCGACTCCCAGAAGGCCGCGGCGACCTCGGCCGCGTTGGGTTCCGGCGTGCTGGTGTGCGCCTGTGGCCGGTGCATGGTGCACGTGAAGCGCAGGACACCCTTGTAGCCCACGACAACCGTGCCCACGCCACTCGGTTCGCCGATCACCACGGCGTCCGCGCGCTGGGTGGCCACGACGTGGTGTGCGCCGATGGAGTCGCGTTCCTCGTCCACCGCACCGACGACGACGATCCGTGCGCCCGCCGCCCTCGCCTGCACGGCGGCGACGATCATCGTCGCGAGCGGGCCCTTCGCGTCCACGGAACCACGGCCGTGCAGGCGGTCGCCGTCGAGCCGGACCGGTGGCCCGCCGGGAACCGTGTCCAGGTGACCGAGCAGCATGATCGTGGGGCCGTCGGTCTCGCCGATCACGCCGATGGCGTTGCCGACTTCGTCGACGTGCGCCTCGAAACCCAGCTCGGTCATGGCGCCGACGACGAACTCGGCCACGGCGCGCTCGTCGCCGGACACCGAAGGGATGGCGACCATCCGGTGCAGCAGGTCGATCGCCTCGCGGTGGGACACCGTGCGTCCCGTCGCGGCGGGGGAGGTGCGTGTCATCAGCCGCGCCCGTCCTCGGTCTGCTCGGCGAGTTCCTCGATGGTGTGCCTGCCCAGCAGGACCTGGAGCGGGAGCTCCAGGCCGACCTCACGGGTGCGCTGCAACACGTTCACCGCGCGCAGCGAGTCGCCCCCGAGCTCGTAGAAGTCGTCCCGGACGCCGACGTTCGACACACCCAGCACCTCGGCCCACAGCTTCACCAGCAGCGTCTCCACGGGTGTCCTCGGTGGCACGCGGGCCGACTCCTCCAGGTCCGCCGCCGGCAGGGGCAGCGCGGCCCGGTCGATCTTTCCGTTGGCGGTCACCGGGAACTCCGGCATGGTCACGAACTGGCCGGGCACCATGGCGGCGGGCAGCCGGTCGGCGAGATGGCGCCGGAGCTCGTCCAGCGCCACGTCGCCGTCCGCCACGAGATAGCCGATGACGCGCGGGTTGCCCTGGCTGTCCGGCCGGACGACCACGACCGCGTCGGTGACCGCGGGGTGCGAGCGCATGGTGGTCGCGATCTCCGCCGGTTCGACGCGCTGGCCGCGGATCTTGACCTGGTGGTCGGTGCGGCCGAGGAAGGTCAGCTGGCCCTGGGGGTTCCAGTACGCGCGATCGCCGGTCTTGTAGACGCGCGTGCCGTTCTCGTGCGGGAGGAAGGCGGCCGCGGTCGCCCCCGGTTGACCGATGTAGGCACGCGCGTTCTGCACGCCCGCGAGGTACAGCTCACCGGGAACGCCAACGGGCACAGGCTGTCCGTGCGCGTCGAGCAGCAGCAGCTGAACGCCGGGCAGCGGGTCGCCGATCGGGATCCGGTGGCCGGTCATCGACGGCTCGACCTTGCAGTGCGTCACCTCGACCGCGGCTTCGGCAGGTCCGTACATGTTGTGCAGCTCGACGCCGGGGAACGCGGCGAAGAAGTCCGCGGCCAGCTTGGCCGACACCTCCTCGCCGCTGCACTGCACCCGCCTCAGCCGCGGCACGTCGGCGCTCGTGACGCCGGAGTCGATGAACAGGCGCAGCATGGAAGGCACGAAGTGCGTGTGGGTGACGCCGTGGCGGACGAAGAACTCCTTGAGGTACAAGGGATCACGATGACCGCCCGGTGCGGCGAACACCGCCCTGGCACCCGCGAGCAACGGGCCGAGGAGCTCGGGCACGGCCACGTCGAACCCGATCGGCGTCTTCTGCGCGACGACGTCCTGAGCGCCGAGCGGCATCCTCGCCGCCACCGCGCGCAACCGGTTGGCCAGGCCGTCGACCGTGTTGACGGCCCCCTTGGGCACGCCGGTCGAACCGGACGTGAACACCACGTACGACCCGCTGCCGCCCGGAACCTCCGCTGGTGCCAACGGGTTTCCGGTCGCCTCGCCGATGTCGGCGACACGTGCGCCGCCGGTCACCCGCGCACGTGTCGTGGCCGAGGTGAGCACGATGCCCGGCCGGCCGGCGGACAACACGGCCGCGAGCCTTCCGTCGGGGTAGTCGGGATCCAGCGGCAGGTGCGCCCCGCCCGCCTTCAGCACGCCCAGCACGGCCACAGCCAGGTCCACACCGCGTTCCAGGCACACGCCGACGCAGTCGCCCACCCGGACACCGTTGGCCCGCAACCACGACGCCACGCCCGAAGCGCGGGCGTCCAGTTCGCGGTACGTCAGTGAATCGCCGGTGGCATCCGCGACGACCGCCACCGCGTCCGGTGTGCGTTCGACGGCCTGCACGAACGACCCGGCGAGCGAGGTCAGCGGTTCGGCGAGCTCTGTCGATCCGGTCATCGCCACGACCTGGTCCCGCTCGGCCGCGGACAGCACCGGGGTGGTCCACAGTGGAGAGTCGAGGTGATCGGCGAACTCGGTCAGCACGGTCACGAAGGCGTCCAGCACGCGCTGCGCGGAAGCCTGTTCGAACAGACCGGTGGAAAACGCCAGCTCGGCGGCGAGACCGCCGTCGGCGGGCGCGAGGTACAGACCGAGGTCGAACTGCGCCCCTCCGCTGGGCACGCCGACCTGCTCCACCTGCACGCCTGGGAGACCGAGGCTGCCGCTCGGGGTGTTCTGCAGGGCCAGCATGGTCTGCGGGATCTTCACGCCGTCGCCCAGCGCCTGCTTGATCCACTCGAACGGCACGTCCTGGTTGGCCAGCGCGGCCAGGCAGACCGCACGGCACCGGGCCAGCGTCTGCCGGAGCGTCTCGTGCGGGTCGAGCCGCACGCGCAACGGCAGGGTGTTGACGAAGAATCCGACCACACCGTCGAGCTCGTCGCTGGGCCGGCCGGCGACCGGGGTGCCGATGACGAGGTCGTGCTGACCGCTCCACCGCGACAGCACCACCGACCACGCGGTCACGAACACCATGAACTCGGTGGCGTTCTCGGTCTGCGCCGCCGTGGCGAGCCGCTTCACCAGAACGTCCGGCAGGACCGTGCGGACCACGTCACCCCGGTAGCCCGTGGCCGCCGTACGGGGGTGGTCGGTCACCAGGTCGAGCGCGGTCGCCCCGGACAGGGTGGTCCGCCAGAACTCGCGCTGCCCGGCGATCTCGTCGCCGGCCAGGAAATCCCGTTGCCACAGCGCGAAATCCGCGTACTGCATCTCGGGCTCCGGCCACTGCGGCGGTGTCCCGCCCACCAGCGACGTGTACGCGGCACCGAGCTCCGCCACGAGGATGCCCAGCGACCAGCCGTCGACCACGATGTGGTGCACGCACAACACGAGCACCCACTGCGCTTCGCCGGCGTCGGTGACCCGCAACAGTCGCGCCCGCAGCAGTGGGGGAGAGGACAGGGTGAACGGCTCCTCGACGACGGCGCGGATCGCGTCGCCGAGCTCGGTTTCCACTGTGTCGCCGGTGGTGAACGGGACGGTCAGCGCGGAGATCGCGACCTGCGTGACCGCACCGCCTTCCCCGATCTCGACACCGGTGCGCAGCGCCTCGTGCCGGTCGACGAGCAGTTGCAACGCCTGCCGCAGGCAGTCCGCGTCCAGGTCGCCCGTCAGCCGCAGCGCGCCGCTGACGTGGTAGGCGCTGCCCGCGCCCATCTCGTGCAGCATCCACAGCCGTTCCTGGCCGAAGGACGCCGGGAAGACGTACGTGTCGGTCACCGGGTCCTCACCTCCCATTCCTGATCTGCAGACGTTGCCGGTCGCGCGGTGCCCGGGACAGTCGGTGATCTCCCTGGCTCACCGCTGGACCTCGTCAGGCGACGTCGCGGCGGCCTCCTGGGCGAGTCCGGCCATGGCCAGCGAGGGTGCGGGCAGCGCGGCCCTGTCGAGCTTTCCGCTGGGCAGCAGGGGAAGCCGGTCGAGCACCACGTACACCGACGGCACCATGTGGTCGGGGAGCAGCGCGGCCAGATACGCGCGCAGCTCGGCGGTGGACGGGCGTTGCCTGCCGCGCGGCAGCACGTAGGCGGCCAGCCGGCGTTCGCCCAGGTTGTCGTCGAACGCGATCACCACCGGGTCGATCACCGCCGGGTGCGTCGCCAGCTCCGCCTCGATCTCGCCGGGTTCGACCAGGAACCCGCGGATCTTGATCTGCTGGTCCAGCCTGCCGAGGAACTCGACGTCCCCTCCTGCCAGGAACCGCGCGTGGTCGCCGGTGGCGTACATCCGGCCGCCGGGCTCCGTGCTGTACGGGTCGGGCAGGAACCTGTCCGCCGTCAGCCCCGGCCTGCCCCAGTAACCGCGGCCGGGCCCCGATCCGCCGATGAACAGCTCACCCGGCACGCCGACAGGTGCGGGCCGGCCGTGCTGGTCGAGGATGTAGACGCGGTGGTTGGCGAACGGCCTGCCCCACGGCACGCCTCCCGCGTAGGTGCGGCGCGTCAGGCGGTGGGCGAGGCTGCAGTACGACGCCTCGGTCATGCCGGCCAGGTTCAGCAGCCGGACGCCGGGGACCACCTCCGCGAGCCGGCCGGGCAGCGCGGGTGGCATCCGGTCGCCGCCCAGCCCTGCCACGCGGAGTCGGGCGCCGGGCAGGCCGCCTCGCCGGCAGATGTGCCGGACCAGGGCGTCCAGCAGCGCCGGTGCCGAGCTCCACGCCGTGACCTCCTGGCGCACCAGCAGTTCCAGCAGCTGGTCGAGGTCCGTGGTCTCGGCGTCGCTCGGCACGACGACCGTCGCGCCGGTCGCGAGCGCGCCGAAGATCTCGTGGACCGACATGTCGTAACTCAGCGACGAGACCGCCAGCATGCGGTCCTGCGGCGCGAGGTCGTAGACGTTGTTGACTCCGTGGAGCGTGTTCACGACGCGGGCGTGCTCGTTGGCCGATCCCTTGGGCAGGCCGGTGGAACCCGATGTGTAGATCACGTAGGCGAGGCCGGCCTCGTGCACGTGGACGTCGGGCCGGGTGACGGGCTGATCTTCCGGCCAGTCGGTGTCCAGGCGCACGAACCGGATCGAGTCGCCGAAGTCCTCGATCTTGACCGAGGAGTGCGTCAGGATCACCGGCACGTTCGCGTCCTGGGCCATGTGCGCCACTCGGGACCGCGGGTAGCCGGGGTCGAGAGGCACGTATCCCGCACCCGCCTTGAGGATGCCGAGCGCCGCGACGATCATCAGCTCCGACCGCGGCAGCGAGATCCCGACCAGCTGCTCGGACCCGACTCCGAGGTCGAGCAGGTGGTGCGCCAGCTGGTTGGCGCGCGCGTCCAGTTCGGCGTACGTGAGCACGTGCCGGCCGGACACGACAGCGGTGGCGTCCGGAGTCCGGTCCGCCCACTGCTCGAACATCCCGTGCAGGGTCAGCGGGCCCTCGAACGGCGTGGTCGAGCCGCTGAGTTCCCGGGTGATCCAGGCGCTCTCGGCCTGCGTGATCAACGGCAGTGCCGACACGGGTTCGCCGGGCCGGGACACCCCGTGCCGCAGCAGCAGGACGAACGCGTCGGCCATCCTGGCCGCGGTGTCGCGGGCGAACAGGTCGGTGCTGAACTCCAGGCGCCCGTCGATGCCGCCGTCCGCGCCGGGCACGAGGTCCAGCGACAGGTCGAACCTCGTGGACACCGAACGGACCGGCAGTTCCTCGATGATCAGCCCACCGGCCTTCACGGGTGCCGGCGCCGCCGGGTGCAGCGTCAGCATCACCTGGACCAGCGGGGAGAGGCCGTCGGTGCGGTCGGCGCCGACGTCGGTGACCATCCGGTCGAACGGGTAGTCCTGGTTGGCACGGGCCGCGGTGCACGTCTGGTGGGCGGCCGCGACCAGGTCCGCGAACGCCGGATCACCGGACAGGTCCAGGCGCAGGGGCAGGACGTTCACCAGGAACCCGACCATCGGCTCGGTCCCGGCCGCGGACCGGCCGGGGACGGGGGAGCCGATCACCACCGCGTCCTGGCCGCTCCACCGCGACAGCAACGCGGCGAACGCGGCCAGCAGCACCGTGAACCGGGTCGTCCCTGCCTCGGCCGCCACGCCGCGGACGGACGCGACGAGGTCCGATGGCAGTCGGAAGGGTGTGGCGTCACCGCGCGAAGTCCGTGCGGCGGAACGGGCCTTGTCCGTCGGCAGCAGCAGTTCGCCCGCGCCCGCCAGCGCCGTCCGCCAGTGTTCTCGCTGAGCGTCCAGCTCACCGCGGTCGAGCCGGGCACGGTGCCACACCGCGACATCGCCGTACTGGACCGGCAGCTCCGGCAGCGGGGACGGCCGGCCGTCGCGGAAGGCTTGGTACAACGCGGTCAGCTCGGCGCGGATCACGCCGATCGACCAGCCGTCGCACGCGACGTGGTGCACCCTGAGCAACAGGACGTGGGCGCGGTCGTCGACGCGCAGCAGGCTCGCCCGCACCATCGGAGCGGTCGCCAGGTCGAACGCGGTGGCGGCCTCGCGGCGGCCGGCGTCGTCGATCGCCCGCTCGATGTCCGGTGCGTCCCTGATGTCCCGCACCGGCAACGGCACGGGCGCCGGCGGGCTCACCACCTGGTGGGGCGTGCCGGCCCGCTCGACGATGTTGGTCCGCAGCACCTCGTGCCGCCGCACGATCTCGTCCAGGCACCGGCTCAGGACTGCGATGTCGAGGTCGCCGGTGAACCGCACCGCGCCCGCGACCACGTGCGCCGGAGAGCCGGGGTCCACCTGATCGAGGAACCAGAGCCGTTCCTGCGCCGGCGAACACGGCAGCCGTCCGTCGCCGCGGTCGGCTCGCGGCACCCGGTGTCGCGATGACGGTGCGGCCGTCCGAATGTCTACTGTGGACTCAGCGTGCATGCGGCCGCCCTCCGACGTTCGGACCCGAGCATCGTGGCCGGGACGTGGCGTCCTCAAGTCAGGGACATGCCTGACTTATCCCGCCCGTGCGGCCCGGGAGAACGTGAGAATCCCAGGAAGGAGCGACATGATCATCGCCTTGTGGGCGGCCCCGCGATCCCGGTCGACCGCGCTTTTCCGTTCGATGGTCGAGCACGGCGGGCTCCTCGCCCTGCACGAGCCGTTCTGCAACATCTCCGACTACGGCTCCACCACCGTCGGCTCCCGCGAGGTGCACACCCACGCGGAACTGATCGCGGCGATCCGCGAGCTGTCCGCGACCCGCACGGTGTACTTCAAGGACACCACGGATCTCCGGTACGACGCGGTGCTGGCCGACCGCGGGTTCCTGGCCGAGGTGCGGCACACGTTCCTGATCCGCCGCCCCGACGAGATCGCGGCGTCGTTCTACGCGCTCAAGCCGGACATGGTGTGCTCGGACATCGGCCTCGAAGGCCTGTACGAGATGTACCAGGCCGTGCTCGCCGCGGGCGGGCGGACGCCCGTGGTGCTCGACGCCGCGGACGTGGTCGACGCGCCGGCGGAGATGCTCCGGGAGTACTGCGACCGCGTGGGGATCGCCTACCGCGCCTCGGCGACCACCTGGTCCTCCGGGGAGCGTGCCGAATGGGCGCAGTCCGCCCGCTGGCACAAGGGGGTCAGCGAAAGCACGGGATTCACCGCCACGTCGACGACGTACGCGGACACGGTGGACAACAACGAGACGCTTGCGGCGTTCAGCAGGCACCACGAGCCGTTCTACGAGTTGCTCGCGGCTAACCGCCTAGTGCCATGAGGAGTTCGGCGCGCAGGTCGGTCGCCGTGCCGTACCACTGGGCGTCGACCGCCGAGCGCCGGTAGAACACCTGGGCGTCGCTGCGTTCGGTCATCCCGTAGGCGCCGTGCAGGTGCACCGCCTCCTCCGCGCTCTGCCGGGCGACCGCACCGGCCAGCAACACGGCCCGCGCACCCGCCGCCGGGCTCGGCTCCGTGCCGATCAGCGCGAGGACGGCTTCGGCCTCGGCGTACAGCGCCGCCAGCCGGTACGCGAGTGCGGTGTTCTTCGCCAGAGGCTGGCCGAACGCCTTGCGCTCCTTCAGGTGCTCCGCGGTCAGCCGGATCGCGGCCTTGGCCGAGCCGGCGAGGTACGCGGCGTGCCGCATCCTGGCCCGCGCCAGCACTCCCGGGTAGTCGGCGGTGACGTCCTTGAGCTGAGCCGCCGCGTCCTGGATCTCGACGGTGTACAGGTCGCCGCGGCCGATGTCGTCCTGCCGGGACGTCCGCACGCCGGGCTGCTGTACGGCCACGAGTGCGGCCGTGTTCCCGCCGACGACGAGCAGATCGTCCACTTCGGACGCGAAAGCGACGAACCTCCGCACCGCGGTGACCCTGCCGTCCCGAACGGAGATGGGTGCGGGGGCGGCAGGGTTGTCGGTGCCCTTCTCCCTCAGGGCCAGAGCGACAGTGCGGCCAGGGGATGCGGGGAAGATCTCCGCGGCGGCCACGGTGTCCAGGAACGGGCTCTGGTACAGCGCGGCACCCATCAGCTCCGCGGCCCGCAGCACCTCCACTGTGGACTGTTCGGACTCGGTGAGCGCGGCCAGCACCTGCCGCCGGGCCTCCTCGTTCACCGGCGTGCTGTCGCCGCGCTGCCGTTCGCCCAGCCGGCGCAGCAGCGGGACGGTCTCGTCGTCGAACAGATCGCTCAGCGTCACAGCAGCCCCAGTTCACCGGTCGCGATGAGGTACAGCATGACTTCGGAGGTGCCGGAGGCGAGGCGGAGACTCGGCCCTGTCCGGTAGGCCGACTCGATGATCCCGTCCGCGGGTGCGGCACCGTCCCAGGAGGTCAGCACGGAGTCGAGGCCGTCGATCTCGGCCGCGGCCCGCAGGATCGGCCGGAACTGCTCGGAGGCGTACCACTTGGCCATGGCCGAGCCACCCGGTGCCGGCCGGTTCTCGGCGAGGTTGCGCACCTGCTGCCACGCCAGTGCGTGCGCCGCTGCCAGCCGCGCGTCGAGCTCGGCCAGTTCCGGCGACAGACGACCGGTGGCGCGTGCCCGCCCGATGACCGCGTCGAGCAGCACCCGCGCCTTGGCGTGGAAGTCGATGCCGGTGCGTTCCAGCAGCAGCAACGAGTTCATCAGGGTCCAGCCGTCGTGCAGTTCGCCGACAACGGAGTCCTCGGTGAGCAGCAGGCCGTCGATCGCGACCTGCGTGAACCGGTCGTTGCCCATCGACGGGACCACGGACACGTGCACGCCCGCGGACTTCAGGGGTACGAGGAACAGCGTGATGCCGTCCATCCCGACACCGCTGGAGCGGGTGCGTGCCGCGCACAGGGCCATGTCGGCGAACTGGGACTTCTGGTTGTAGATCTTCGTGCCGTACAGCCGCCAGCCGTCGCCGTCCTGCCGCGCCTCGGTCCGCAGCGCGGCGAGGTCCGAGCCGCACGAGGGCTCGGTGAACAGCACGGTGGCCATCCGGGTCCCGTTCGCCAGCGCGGGCAGGTGTTCCCGCTTCTGGGCCTCCGAACCGCTGTGCAGCAGGAAAGTACCGACGATGCCGATGCTCAGGGTGTGCAGGTCGTCCGGGACGCCCGCGTACAGCATCTCCTCGGTGAGCGCCGCCGCCTCGGCGGGTCCGAGGCCGAGGCCGCCGTACCGCTCCGGCCAGTGCGGGGCGAGCCAGCCGCGTTCGCCCAGCCAGGAGTAGACCGGAAGGCGGCCGGTTTCCGCGGTGGGTGGCAGAGCGCGCATCTCGGCGACCGCGTCCTGCACCCGTGGGGAGGCGAGGAAAGCGCGGACCTCTTCGCGGAAGTTCATGACGACTGCCGGTCGACGGCGGCCAGCAACTCGGCCAGCTCGTCCGGGGAGGCGGCCTCCAGCTCCCGTTCCTCCACCAGTGACGCGAGATCGCCGAGCGTGGCGTGCAGGAAGAAGTCGCGCAGCTCCAGCCGGACCCCGAAGTTCTCCAGGATCCTGGTGGCCACCTGGGTGATCTTCAGCGACGTGCCGCCGATCGAGAAGAAGTTGTCCTGCACCGTGATCGAGTCCGTGCCGAGCAGCTCCTGCCAGATCTCGGCGAGCGCGATCTCGGTGGCCGTCGTCGGCGGCGACGCGACCGGAAGAGCCGCTCCGGGCTTGGGCAGCTGGTTGCGGTCGAGCTTGCCGCTCGCCGCGCGAGGCAGCGACGGCAGCACGATGAACGTCGACGGCACCAGGTAGACCGGCAGCGACCTGGCCAGCTCTGCCCGCAACCCGGACGTGTCGACCTCCGCGCCGGAGGCACCCGCGACGTACGCCACGAGCTGGGCGTCGCTGCCGCTCCCGGACACCACCACGGCCGCGTCCTCGATCCGCGGCAACGCCAGGACGGCGTGCTCGATCTCGGCGGGCTCGACCCGCAGGCCGCGGATCTTGACCTGGTTGTCGATCCGGCCGACGAACTCGATGTTGCCGTCCGCGCGGCGGCGAACCAGGTCTCCGGTGCGGTACAGCCGGCCGCCAGACGTGCCGAACGGGTCCGGCACGAACTTCTCCGCGGTCAGGTCCGGCCGGCCCGCGTACCCGCGCGCCACACCCACACCACCGATCAGCAGCTCACCCGGCACGCCGACCGGCACCGGCTCCCCGAACCGGTCGACGACGTACGCCTGGTAGTTCGCCATCGGCACGCCGATCGGCGGCATCGCGTCGTGGTGCTCGTGCGGGCAGAGGTAGTCGACGCACGCCACCGTCGCCTCGGTGGGGCCGTACCCGTTGTGGAACATCCGGTTCCCGGTGTTCCAGGTGTTGACCAGCTCACCGGGGAACGACTCCAGGCCGACGAACAACGCCCGCAGGTCCGGCAGCGCGGCCGGGTCGAGCAGGCGCAGCACGGCCGGCGGCAGGTCGGTGACGGTGACCTTCTCGGACCGCATCAGCTCCGTCAGCCGCGCCGGGTCCAGCAGGTCCGCGCGGGGTGCCTGGACGAGCGTCGCGCCGCTGCACAGCGCGCCGAAGAAGTCGAAGAGACTCACGTCGAACGCCGGATTGGCGAACTGCAGCACGCGATCGCCGACGTCCAGGCCGAACAGCTCGATCACCGCGGGGGTGAAGCCCGCGATCGACCGGTGGGAGACCTGCACGCCCTTCGGCCGCCCGGTGGAGCCGGACGTGAAGATCACGTACGCGAGGTTGTCCTGGTGCACGGGGAAGTCCGGCCGCGAGTGCTCCCGCGCCGCGACGGCCGGATCGTCCAGGCACACCGCCCGCACACCCTCCGGCACGCCCCCGGCCAGATCCGCGGTCGTGACGACCACGGTCGCGCCGGCGTCGCCGAGCACGAGCTCACGCCGGGCGACGGGATGGTCGGGATCCAGCGGCAGGTACGCCCCGCCCGCCTTCAGGATGCCGAGGAACGCGGCCGGCAGCTCGGGGCCCCGCTCCAGCAGCACGCCGACGACCGTCTCCGGGCCGACTCCGAGCGAGGACAGGTGCCGGGCGAGCCGGTTGGCCCGTTCGTCGAGTTCCTGGTACGTCAGGGAAACACCGGCGAACCTGGACGCGACAGCGGTCGGTGCTCTGTCCACAACGGACTCGAACAGGTGGTGCAGGCAGCGCTCCGGCGGGCCGTACGACCTCTCCGTCCGGTTGGCGTCGACCACCACCTCGTCGTACTCGGCGTCCGTGAGCAGCCTCAGCCGGCCCAGCCGCAGCTCGGGATCGTCGAGGAACTGTTCGAGCGCGCGGTGGTAGTGCGCGAACAGGCGCTGGATCCGGGCGCGGTCGAACAGTTCGGTGGAGTACTCCGCCCACAGCCGCAGGCCGCTCCCGGCCACCTGGGTCACCTGGAACGCCAGGTCGAACCGGGCGGTGCCGATGTCGGGCGAGTACACCTCGGCGGTCAGGTCGCCGACCGTCGCGGACTCCGCGGACGCCTGCTGGAGGGTGAACGACACCTGGAACAGCGGGTTGCGGCTCGGGTCGCGCTCAGGACTCAGCTCGTCGACCAGCCGGCCGAAGGGCAGGTCCTGGTTGAGGTGCGCGTCGATCACGGTCCTGCCCGTGCGTGCCACCAGTTCCCGGAACGTCGGGTTTCCCGCGGTGGACGTGCGCAGCACCAGGGTGTTGGCGAAGAAGCCGATCAGCGGCTCGACCTCGGGCCGGGTGCGGCCGGAGAAGATCGAGCCCACCACGACGTCGTCCTGGCCGCTGTAGCGGGACATCACGGCGGTGAACGCGGCGAACGCGACGGTCAGCACGGTGGCCCGCTCGGTGACGGCGAACGAGGCCAGCTTGTGCGCCAGCGACTCCGGCAGCAACGCCTCTTCGATCGAGCCCGCCTGCGTGCGTTGCGCGGGCCGCGGCCGGTCCGTCGGCAGGTCGAGCGTGGGCAGGTCGTGCAACTGCTCGCGCCAGTACCGCAGCTGGTCCTGCGGCGCCTCGCCGGCCAGCCAGTCCCGTTGCCAGACCGCGTAGTCGGCGAACTGCACGGCGAGCGGGACGGCATCGACGGGCGCGCCGATCGCCCGCTGGTAGCTCGTGATCAGCTCGCGCAGGATGATGTCGACGGACCAGCCGTCCGTGGCGATGTGGTGCATGGCCAGCACCAGGACGTACTCCGCGGCGGTCACCCGGCCCAGCGCCGGCCGGCACACCGGGCCGGTGCTCAGGTCGAACGGCTCCCGCACGAGCGCTTCGACGTACGAAGGCACGTCGGCGGCGGAGATGTCCGTGACCGGGAGTGGGACGCGTTCGGGGGCGGGCTCGACCTCCTGGTACGGGACGCCGTTCTCGCTCGGGTAGCGCGTGCGCAGGATCTCGTGCCTGGTGACGACTTCGGTGAGCGCGCGTTGGAGCGCCTCCACGTCCAGGTCGGCCTTGAGCCGCAGCACCATCGGCGCGTTGTAGACCGGCTGGCCCTGCGACCACTGGTCGAGGAACCAGAGCCGCTGCTGGGCGAACGACAGCGGCAGCCGCCGGTCCCGTGCGGCGGGCTCTATCCGGGTGCCGCCTCCGTGGCTCGCGGTGTGCTGCCGGTTGCGCAAGGCCAGTACCGCCTTGCGCGCTTCAGCGAGTCCACTCGCCGCCGGTCGGGATGGCGGATTCGGCATGCTCGGCTCCTCGGCTGCGCGACAGACCAGCCTCCACCCTGTCCAGCCCGCCGGGGTGCGACGAGTCCGGCAATACCCCGACAGGCCTGGCGCACCCCTGTCGTGTCACGGTCCAGGGGGAGGTGTGGTGTGTCCACAACAGACACTCTGGTCGTCGCGCAGGTCGTCGCGCTCACCGATCGGCTGGCCGCCGACGTCGCCGCCGTGACCAGGCACGCCTACCGGGCCGGGGATCTGGTGCCGGGCCTGCCGGTCGCCGACGGCGCCAGGGAGACCGCGGACAGCGTGCGGGCCGACCTGGCCGCCGGACACCACCTGTGGACCGCGACGGCCGGTGGCCGCGTCGTCGGCGCGGTTCGCGCGCACAGCAGGGACTGGGTGGTGCGCCGGCTCGCCGTGTCGCCTGACGCCCGCCGGTTCGGCGTGGGCAGGCGGCTGCTGCGTGCGCTCGAAGCCGCCGCACGTGCGGCCGGAGCGTCACGGGTGGTGCTCGACGCGGTGGTCGAACGCGGCAACCCGGCGTTCTACGCCCGCGCGGGCTACCGGACGGTGCACCACTTTCCCGCCGACGACAAGCCGTTGTCCGAAGTGCACATGGAACTCCTGCTGGGCGAGCCGGTGCGAGCCCGTGACTACCCGGAGTTCGACCCCACACCGGGAACGGTCCGGTCCTGGTGGTCCGCGGACGGCGGCACGGTGTGCGTCACATCGCCCGCGCCCGACGGGGTCTCCGCCGAGGTGCGGCGACACCGTCACCTGGGTGTGTTGCGGGGCGTGGACTGGGCTCCGCTCTCGGATGCCCGGCCGCAGCGGCGCAGCTGGCCGCTGCCCGCCGCCGTGATCGGCTCGTTCGCCCAGCCCCGGCTGGACGAGCCGGAGTTCCTGGCGTGGTGGCGGGTAGGGGAATCCCCCGACTGGCCGACCCCTCCACCGGGTGGACAGGCTGCCTGAGTGTGGCCACGGAGCTTCGAGGAGCGCGATGCACGAGAGCACTGAGGAGCGGCTGGGCAAGCTGACAGCCGAGCAGCGTGCGGCACTCGTGGCCGAACTCCGGTCCAGGCGTGCGGCCGAACGCGAGACCGGCCGGATACCCGCTGTGGGCCGGGACGAGCCGTTGCCGTTGTCGTTCGCGCAGCAGCGGTTGTGGTTCATGCACCAGTGGGCGGACGGCAAGCCCATCTACAACACGCCGATGGCCATGCGCCTGCGCGGTGAGCTCGACGTGACCTTGTTGCGGCAGGCGATCTCCGCTCTGGTCGCGCGGCACGAGAGCCTGCGCACGCGCTACGTCAACACGCCCGGCGGCCCGCGCCAGATCATCGGCCCGCCTGCCGCGGACCTGCTCACCGTGTCGGACCTGCGGCCGTTCGAGGACCGTGAACGCCGCGCCGCCGACCTGCTGACCACGGCGGGGCGCCGCCGCTTCGACCTGGAGCGCGACCCGTTGCTGCGGGCGGACCTCGTGCGGCTGGCGGCCGACGAACACCTGCTCGTCCTCGCCCTGCACCACATCGCCACCGACGCCTGGTCCACCCAGATCCTCACCGGGGAACTGATCGAGCTCTACAGCGCCGCTCGCGAGGGCCGGCCCGCCGTGCTGCCTGATCTGCCGATCCAGTACGCCGACTACGCCGCATGGCAACACGGCGCTCAGGCCGCCGCGTCGCGCGAGTCGTCGATGGCGTACTGGCGAGAGGCCCTGGCAGGCCTGGAGACGCTGCGGTTCCCGGCCGATCGGCCGCGACCGGCCGCTCCGAGCTGGGCGGGCGACACCGTGCAGCACGTTCTGCCCGCCCGGTTGCACCGTGAGCTCCAGGCCCTGGGCGGCCCCGAACCGACCAGGGTGCTTCCCCTGGCGCTGGCGGCACTGGCCGCGGTGTCGGGCCGGTACACCGGGCAGGACGACATCGTCGCCGGAACGGCGTTCTCCGGCCGCACCCGGCCGGAGCTGGAGCAGCTGATCGGCTACTTCGCCAACACGGTCGTGCTGCGGATGTCCACCGCGGGCGACCCGAACTTCCGGGAGCTGCTGGCGCGGGCCAAGGACACCGTCTACTCCGCGCACCCGCACCAGGACGTGCCGTTCGACCAGCTGGTCAACGAGCTGCGGCCCGACTGGGACGCGGGCGCCAACCCGTTGTTCCAGGTGGCGTTGCTGCAGGTCGACGAGCAGCTCAAGGCGGCGCGGATGGGGGACGTGGAAGTCGAGGGCGTCGCGCTGCACACCGGCACCGCGCGCTTCGACATGACCCTCAGCGTCGCCGAGCGGTCCGCAGGAGGCGTCGAGCTGGGCCTGGAGTACGCGACCGAGCTGTTCGACCGCGACCGGATGCAGCGCTTCCTGCAGCACACCCGCCAGCTCCTGGAGTCCGCGGTCGCCCGCCCGGACGCGCGTCTGTCCGAACTGGACCTCCTGCCACTGGCGGAACGCGTGCGGCTGACCGTGCACTGGAACGACACCGAGGTGCCGGTCGCCCTGGAGACCGTCGACGAGGCTTTCGACGCCCAGGCCGAACGCACCCCGGACGCGATCGCCGTGGTGAGCGGGGAAGTCTCGCTGACGTACGCGCAACTGCAGCGCCGGGCGAACCAGGTCGCGCACCGGTTGATCTCCGTCGGCGTCAGGCCCGGCAACCTGGTCGGGGTCGCGGTGGGACGGTCGGCGGACACCGTCGCCGCCTTGCTCGGCGTGCTCAAGTCCGGTGCGGCGTACGTGCCACTGGACCCGAGGTACCCGGCCGCACGCCTCGGGTTCGTCCTCGAGGACGCGGCACCGGCGGCGGTCCTCGTCGACGCGGACAGCAGGGCCGCGATGGCGGAGCACGGCGTCACGCTGATCGACGTCGCGGACGTGGACGGCGAACCGGCCACCGCGCCCGAGGTCGCGGTGACGCCGGAGATGCTGTCGTACGTCTGCTACACCTCGGGCTCGACCGGGCAGCCCAAGGGCGTGATGGTCGACCACCGCAAGGTGATCACCCTGTACGCCGAGCTGGACCGCCGGATCGGAACCGACGAGCCCGGCGTGTGGCTGGCGGTCAGCAGCATCTCGTTCGACATCTCCGTGGTCGAGCTGCTGTGGACGCTGGCCAGGGGCTTCACCGTCGTGGTCGCCGAGGCGAACACGGACACCATGCTGGGCACCGCGCGGCCCGCGAGGAAGCTCGACTTCGGCCTGTTCTACTTCGCGAGCGACGACTCGAGCGCACCCGGCAGCGAGCGTTACCGGCTCCTGCTGGAAGGCGCGAAGTACGCCGACCGCAACGGTTTCAGCTCGGTCTGGACACCGGAACGGCACTTCCACGCGTTCGGCGGGCTGTACCCGGCGCCCTCGGTCGCGGCGGCGGCACTGGCCGTGGTGACCGACCGGATCTCGATCCGCGCGGGCAGTGTGGTGCTGCCGTTGCACAACCCGGTGCGCGTGGCCGAGGAATGGTCCGTTGTGGACAATCTGTCCGACGGACGCGTGGGCATGTCGGTCGCGTCCGGCTGGCATCGCAACGACTTCGTGTTCGCGCCGGACAACTACGCCGAACGCAAGAAGATCATGCTGGAGAGCGTCGAGACCGTGCGGTCGTTGTGGCGCGGGGAAAACGTCCACCTGCCCGCCGGCGAAGGCGCCGACGTCGAGGTCCGCCTCCGGCCGGCTCCCGTGCAGTCCGAGCTGCCGATGTGGCTCAGTGCCGCGGGCAGCCCGGAGACGTTCCGGGCGGCCGGGCACGCCGGCCTCGGCCTGCTGACGCACATGCTCGGCCAGGACCTGGAAGCGCTCGCCGAGAAGATCGCCGTCTACCGGGAGGCCTGGCGGGAACGCCACGGCGCCGACGGTGGGCACGTGGCGTTGATGCTGCACACGTTCATCGACCCGGACGGCGACCGCGCGCTGAGTGTGGCGCGCGACCCGTTCATCCAGTACCTGAGCACGTCGCTGGACCTGTTGCGCGGCCTGGCCAAGCAGATGGGCCTGGAGTTCGAGACGCTCGGCGAGGACGACCGGCTGGCGCTGCTGGAGCACGCCGCCGACCGGTACATGGACTCCGGTGGCCTGTTCGGCACGCCGGAGCAGTGCGTGCGGTTCGCGGAGCGGCTCGCGGAGCTGGGCGTCGACGAGATCGCCTGCCTGATCGACTTCGGAGTCGGGACCGACGACGTCCTCGCGTCCTTGCCGCACGTCGACACCGTCCGCCGGGCTTTCACCGGCGCCAAGCGGGACGCCGGTCTCGCGGCGCAGATCCGCGCGCACGGCGTGTCCCACCTGCAGTGCACTCCCACGCTCGCGGGGCTGCTCGCCGGGGACGCGGACGCGGCGGAAGCCCTGGGGTCGTTGAAGGTGCTCTTCGTCGGCGGTGAGGCGCTGACCGGCGACCTGGCCCGCAGGCTGGGCGAGATCACCCCCGCCGAGCTGCACAACATGTACGGCCCGACGGAGACCACCGTGTGGTCGACCGCGGACCGCGTCGCGGGCGAGGTGACCATCGGCACGCCGCTGGCGAACGAGACCGCCTACGTCCTCGACCGCCGGCTGCAGCCGCAACCCGTCGGCGTGGCAGGGGAGTTGTTCATCGGCGGGGACGGCGTCACGGCCGGGTACCACCGCAGGCCCGGCCTCACCGCTGACCGGTTCGTCCCGGATCCCTTCGCCGGTGGGGGCAAGCGCCTCTACCGGACGGGCGATCTGGCCAGGTGGCGTGGTGACGGCAGGCTGGAGTTCCTCGGCCGGGTGGACGACCAGGTCAAGATCCGGGGACATAGGCTGGAGCTCGGCGAGATCGAGGCCGCGCTGCTCGGCCATCCGGAGGTCCGCTCGGCCGCCGTCGCCGCCTGGGGCGAGCCCGGTCGCCATTACCTCGCGGCCTATCTCGTGCCCGAGAGCGGCACGCGGCCGGGCGACGCGGACCTGCGGCGGCATCTGCGCGACGTGCTGCCGGAGCACATGGTTCCGGCGCGATACACCTGGCTCGACGCGTTCCCCTTGACGCCCAACGGGAAGGTCGACCGCAAGAGGCTGCCCGAACCGGGCGCGGCCGCCCAGGACGTGCGGTACGAGCCGCCTGCCACGCCGGCGGAGGAGATCCTCGCCGAGATCTGGCAGGAGGTGCTCGGCACGGGACCGGTCGGCGTGCTGACCGGGTTCTTCGACCTCGGCGGCAACTCGATCTCCGTGGTCCTGGTGGTGGACAAGGCGAACCGGCGTGGTGTGCCGATCACGGCGCGCCAGCTGTTCCAGCACCAGACGATCCGTGAGCTCTGCGGAGTCGTCACCGCCGGGGACGCCCTTGCCGGAGCCGGATCGATCGTGACGCTGAACGAGTCCGGCACGTCGGCACCGTTGATCTGCCTGCACGCGAGTACCGGGTCCTCGTTGCCGTACGTGCCGTTGAGCAAGCACCTGGGCGACCGGCCGTGCTACGCCATCGAGCTGCCCGAGGACGCCCGGCGGGACGTGCCGGAACTGGCGCGCCGGTACGCGGCGGTGATCCGGCAGCGGTGGCCGGAAGGCCCGTACCACCTCGTCGGGTGGTCGCTGGGCGGGAGTCTGGCCGTGGCGGTCGCCGCCGAGCTCGGTGACGTCCGGCTGCTCGCCCTGCTCGACACGGTCGCGCCCGAGGTCCCCGGCATCCCGGTCCCGCTGCCGCTCGCGGTGGACGGGTTCGTGCGCAGCGTGGCCGGGGCGTCGGGCCTCGACGTGACGCTGGACGTCGCCGAGCTGAGCGCTCTCGAACCCGGCGCCCAGTACGAGAAGGCGCTGGACTCCCTGGCGGCGGCCGGGTTGCTGCCGGACGGGCAACGCGACGAGATGCTGGCCAGGGCGAAGACGTTCGTGGACCTGACCACGGCCGTGTCGGTGTGGCAGCCCGCGCGCCACCGCGGTGTCGTGGACCTCCTGGTCCCTGATGACTCCAGCACCACTGCGGCAGGCTGGGAGTCCTTTGTGGACGGCGAGGTCCGGGTCACGGCCGTGCGGGGCGACCACTTCAGCATGATGCAGCCCGCCAACGCTGGTGAGCTGGCGGCGGTCCTGCGTTCGCTGGCAGTACTGCGTGAAACCGAGATGGAGGTTGGAAATGCGTGACGAGGACGAGGACGACATCCGCTACACCGTGGTGGTCAACCACGAGGAGCAGTACTCGATCTGGCCGACGTACCGCGAGGTGCCGTCGGGGTGGCGCGAAGTCGGCGTGACCGGGACCAAGAGCGAGTGCCTCTCGCACGTCGAGACCGTCTGGACGGACATGCGGCCGTTGAGCCTGCGTCGCGCGATGGGTGCGTAGTGGCCGTCACGGAGGACTACGTGCTGTCGCACCTGGACGCGGTCGAAGCCGAGGCGGTGCACGTCCTGCGCGAGGTGGTCGCGACCGTCGAGCGGCCGGCACTGCTGTTCTCCGGCGGCAAGGACTCCATGGTGATGCTGCACGTGGCGGCGAAGGCGTTCTGGCCGGCGCCGGTGCCGTTCCCCCTGGTGCACATCGACACCGGGCACAACTTCGACGAGGTGATCGAGTTCCGCGACCGGGTCGTGCGCCGGACCGGCGTGCGACTGGTCGTGGGCAGGGTCCAGGACGACATCGACGCGGGCCGCGTGACCGAGGATCCCAGTGGTCGCAACCGCCTGCAGACCACGACCCTGCTGCGGACCATCGCGGAACACAGGTTCGGAGCGGTGTTCGGAGGTGCCCGCCGCGACGAGGAGAAGGCCAGGGCCAAGGAACGCGTCTTCAGCCTGCGCGACGACCACGGCCAGTGGGATCCCCGCAACCAGCGGCCCGAGCTGTGGAACCTCTACAACGGCCACCACCGCAGGGGTGAGCACCTGCGGGTGTTCCCGCTGTCGAACTGGACCGAGCTGGACATCTGGTCCTACATCGCACGTGAGCGCATGGACCTGCCGTCGATCTACTACGCCCACCGCCGCACGGTGGTCGAGCGCGACGGAATGTTGCTGGCACAGACCAGGTTCCTGCACCCGGTGACGGGAGAGGAACCGTACGAGGCCACCGTCCGCTTCCGCACGGTCGGCGACGCCACCTGCACCGGTTGCGTGGAGTCCACAGCGGACACACCGGCCGCGGTGGTCGCGGAGACCGAGGTCACGCGCGTGACCGAACGCGGCGCGACCAGGGCCGACGACCGGATCTCCGAAGCAGGCATGGAGGACCGCAAACGGGAAGGGTACTTCTGATGGAGCCCCAGCTGTTGCGCCTGGCCACGGCGGGCAGTGTGGACGACGGCAAGTCGACGCTGATCGGACGGCTGCTCTACGACGCGAAAGCGATCTTCGCCGACCAGTTGGCGTCGATCGAGCGCGCCAGCGAGGCCCGTGGCGCGGCCGTGGACCTGGCGCTGCTGACCGACGGACTGCGCGCCGAACGCGAGCAGGGCATCACCATCGACGTGGCCTACCGGCACTTCGCCACGCCGCGGCGCCGGTTCATCATCGCCGACACCCCCGGTCACCTGCAGTACACCCGCAACATGGTCACCGGCGCGTCCACCGCGGACCTCGCGCTGGTCCTGGTGGACGCGCGCAAGGGCCTGCTCGACCAGTCCCGCAGGCACGCGTTCGTCGCGAGTCTGCTGGGCATCCCGCATTTGGTCGTGTGCGTGAACAAGATGGACCTGGTGGACTGGTCGGCCGACCGGTTCGCCGAGATCCGCGCGGAGTTCGAGCAGTTCGCGTCCAGGCTCGACGTCGCGGACGTCACGTTCATCCCGGTCTCGGCGTTGCACGGGGACAACGTCGTGCACCGCGCCACGCAGATGCCTTGGTACGAGGGCACTCCGCTGCTGCACCACCTGGAGAACGTGCACATCGCGTCCGACCGCAACCTCGTCGACGCCCGGCTGCCCGTGCAGTACGTGGTGCGCCACGGTGACTTCCGCGGCTACGCGGGCACCATCGGTGGTGGCACGTTCCGGCCGGGCGACGAGGTCGTAGTGCTGCCATCCGGTGTCACCTCGACGATCTCGGCCATCCACCGGCCCGGCGGCGGATCGTCGCCGTACGCGTTCGCGCCCCAGGCGGTGACCGTGCGGCTGGCCGACGACGTGGACGTGCGCCGCGGTGACATGATCTGCAAGCCCGGCAACCGGCCCGAGATCGGCAGGGACGTCGAGGCCATGGTCTGCTGGCTAGGCGACCGGTCCTCGCTCACGCCAGGCTCTCGGTTGCTCGTTCAGCACACCACGCGCGAGGTTCGCGCGACGGTGCGGACCTTGCGCTACCGGCTGGACATCACCGCCCTGCACCGTGACGAGTCCGCGGAGTCGTTGTCGCTCAACGAGATCGGGCGCGTCACGCTGCACACCCACGCGCCGCTGGCCTACGACGTGTACCGGCACAACCGCGCGACCGGCGGCTTCGTGCTCATCGACGAGGCCACGAACGACACCGTCGGCGCCGGGATGATCCTGCGTCCCGCGGCGCCTTCCGTCGTCTGGCACCGGACCGAGGTGACTCGCGCGACGCCGGGCTGCACGGTGTGGCTGACCGGCCTGTCGGCCGCGGGCAAGTCCACGATCGCCGCGGAGGTCGAGCGCCTGCTGATCGCGGCGGGCCGGCCCGCCTACCTGCTGGACGGCGACAACCTGCGGCACGGACTGAACTCGGACCTGGGCTTCAGCGCCGAGGACAGGGCGGAGAACGTCCGCCGGGTCGGCGAGGTTGCGAGGCTCTTCGCCGACGCCGGTGTGGTCGCGATCGTCGCGCTGATCAGCCCGTACCGCACCGACCGCGACCGGGTGCGGGAAAGGCACGACGAGACCGGGCTGGCGTTCCGGGAAGTGCACGTCGACACCCCTCTCGAGGTGTGCGAGTCGCGTGATCCCAAGGGGATGTACGCGCGGGCTCGCCGAGGCGAGATCACGGGCTTCACCGGCGTGGACGACCCGTACGAGCCTCCGCGGCACCCTGAGCTGGTGCTGCGGCCGGCCGACGGTGACGTCCAGGCGCTCGCCGCCCGAGTGGTGGACCTGCTCAGCTGACGAGGAAGGACGCACATCCATGTCGTTCGCCAACGATCCGGTGCCGCTGCTGCGGGATCTGATCAGGATCGACACCACCAACCCGCCCGGCGCGGAGACCGCCGTCGTCGACCACCTGCGGCGGCTGATCGCCGGTACCGACGTGGACATCAAGGTGCTCGGCCCGGATCCGGAGCGGCTGAACCTGGTCGCGCGGTTCCGCGGCCGCGGTGAGGCGCCGCCGTTGTTGCTGCACGCGCACTCCGACGTCGTGCCGGTGGACGGCCAGCAGTGGACGCACCCGCCGTTCGAGGCGCGGATCGTCGACGGGCACGTCTGGGGGCGCGGCGCGATCGACATGAAGGGCGGCATCGCGATGATGCTGTCCGCCCTGTCCCGCCTGGCGGCCGCGGGGGAGCGCCCGGCGGGTGACGTCGTGCTGGCCGTGGTGGCCGACGAGGAGGCGGGCAGTGCGGTCGGCGCGCGCTATCTCGTGAACGAGCACCCCGAACTGTTCCACGGCGTCGAGTACGCGATCGGCGAGGAGGGCGGTGCCGGCATCGACCTGACCGGCCACCGGTTCCACCCGATCGTCGTGGCGGAGAAGCGTGCCTGCTGGCTGCGCGTGACCCTGCGCGGACCGGGTGGTCACGGCTCCCGGCTCACACCACCGGACTCGCCGATGGCGCGGCTGGGACGGCTGCTCACCGCGTTGACCGGGACCCGGATGCCGCGTCACCAGACCTCGGCCGCGGACCGCATGCTGGAGGTGCTCGCCGGCGCCTTGCCGGCACCGCTCTCGGAGCACGTGGCGCGCTACCGGGAGGACCAGACGGGCGACCCTCGCCCCGACGGGCTTCCGTTGCGGGAGGCCCTGCGGCTGGACTCGGTGCTGCGGCACACCGCGAACCCCACGATCGTCCGGACGACCGAGAAGATCAACGTCGTGCCCAGCGAGATCACCGTCGACCTGGACGGCCGCATCCTGCCGGGCGGCTACACCGTCGAGGACTTCGTCGGTGAACTGCGGCACCTCGTCGGCGAGGACTTCGAGCACGAGCTGCTGCTGGAGGGCTCGATGGTCCGGCCGGAGCGGATCAGGCAACCGGAGTTCGGCGGCTTCTACGACACCATGGCCGAGATCCTCGCCAAGGCCGACCCCGACGCGATCCCGCTGCCCATGGTCTCGCCGGCCTCGACCGACGCCCGGTTGTTCGCCCAGCTCGGCATCCGTTGCTACGGCTGGCTTCCGCTGAAGCTGCCGGCGGGCACCGACTACCGCGGCCTGCTGCACACGGTGGACGAACGCGTCCCCCTCGACGCGCTGGAGTTCGGCACCAGCTGCCTCACCGAACTGCTGCGCTCCTACCGCTAGCCGAGTTCGCGGATCGTGCGGACCGGCCGGCTGGCCGCCGGGATCGCGGAGAGCAGCAACAGGATCGGCGTGACGAACAACGTTGTTCGCGCGCCGATCCCGTCGACCAGGAAGCCCGCGGCCACGGAACCCAGCGACAGCATGCCGAACGCGAACAGCCGGTAGCTGGCGTTCATCCGCGCGAGCAGCTCGGTCGGTGTGGTCTTCTGCCGCACGGTCACCGCGACCACCGTCCCGCCCGCGGCACCGGCCGAGCCGAGGAAGTAGGCGAGGCCGCCCAGAACCACGTCCGCCTGACCACCGCCGATCAGGGGCAGCAGGAAGTACGACGACGTGGAGAACACGAGCACGACCAGCATCGAGTGCCCGTAGCCGAGCCGCCTGATCAGGGCGGGAGCGCCCAGCGCGCCGGAGATGCCGCCGAGCCCGCCGAGCACCATGATCAGGCCGTACGCCCCCGAGCTGTGCCCGAGCTCGCGCACGAAGTAGATCAGGAACGCCACGGTCGTCATCGCGGTGGCGGCGTTGTAGATCCCCGCGTGGACGGCGAGCGCCCGGACCGGCGGGTTGTGCAGCACCGCACGGAGCCCCTCGGCCAGTTCACGCCGGAGGTCGCGCGGCGGCCGCGCAGGGACTTCTTCGCGGTGGCGGATCAGCAGCAACGCGTTCGCCGAGGCCAGGTACGACAGCCCGTCGAACACGAGCGTCGCGGCCGGGCCGAACAGGCCGCTGAGCCAGCCCGCGAGGCCTGGCCCGCCGGTCGCGCCGGCGGCCTGGCCCGCCAGGACCCTGCTGTTGGCCGACGCGAGCGCCTCGCCCTCGACGAGCACCGGCAGGTAGCTGGTCGCCGCGATGTCGTAGACGACCGTCATGGTCCCGCCGAGCACCGCGATCACGTAGAGCAGCGGCAAGGTCAGCCCGCCGAACAGGGCCAGCACCGGCACGGTCATGACCAGCACGAACCGCACGAGGTCCGCGGCGATCATCACCGGCCGTTTGGCCCGCCGCTCCAGCCAGACACCCGCCAGCAGCGGCAACAGGAAGAACGGGCTCAGGTACAGGCCCTGCAACAGGCCGACCTGCGTGCCGGATCCGTCCAAAGTGGTCACGACGAGCAGCGGCAGCACGAACTCGGTGATCCGGGAGCCGAACTGGGACACCACGTCGCCGGCCCAGAACCGGCGGAAGTCGCGTCCGGACCTGGGGCGCACGGCGGTATCGGTAACCACCTCGCGAGCGTGGCACCCGCGCGTACGCGGGTTAAGTCAGGAGAACCCCTCTCTTTGCCCGGCGCGCGAACGTGGCGATGCTCCACGAGTGGTAGATGTGTCGAGCACCCCGGACACCGTGACCGACGCCGTTCCGCAGGCACGGCCGAGATCGAAGTGGCCGCGACGGCTGCGCGTCACCGCGTGGTGCCTCGTGGTGCTCCTGGTCGTGGTGGCGTCCGCGGCTGGCCTGGTCGTCACGTGGACGGTCCGGCACTCGTTCCCGACCACCGATGGCGAACTGGCCGTGCCAGGCCTGCAAGCGCCGGTCGAGGTGCTGCGCGACCAGTACGGCGTGCCACAGGTCTACGCGGACAACTCGCACGACCTGTTCCTGGCGCAGGGGTACACGCACGCGCAGGACCGGTTCTGGGAGATGGACATCCGTCGCCACATCACGGCCGGCCGGCTCGCCGAACTGTTCGGTGAGTCGCAGGTGGCCACCGACTCGACGGTGCGGACGATGGGCTGGCGCCGGGTCGCCGAGCAGGAGTACGGGATGCTCTCGGCGAGCACGCGCGACTACCTGCAGGCCTACGCCGACGGCGTGAACGCCTATCTGGCCGAGCACACCGGTTCGAAGCTGAGCGCGGAGTACGCGATCCTCGGGCTGCTCACACCGGGCTACACGCCGGAGAAGTGGACACCGGTCGACTCGGTGGCCTGGCTCAAGGCGATGGCGTGGGACCTCAGCAGCACGATCACCTCCCAGTCCCGGCACGCGATGCTGTCCGCGAGCCTGCCCGCGGACACCGTGGCGAGGCTCTTCCCGGAGTACGACTTCAGCCGCTGGGAACCCAGCGTGCGGGCCGATCCGAACGCGACCGTGCCGCAGAGCGCCGGACGTGACGAGAAGGCGGACATCGCGGCGGCCGTGACCGACGTCGCCGACGCCGCGAGCTCCCTCGACGCGGTGCTCGGGCCACGGGGCAAGGGCATCGGGTCGAACGCGTGGGTGGTGTCCGGCAAGCTCACCGCGTCCGGCAAACCGTTGCTGGCCAACGATCCCCACCTCGGGCCGCAGATGCCGAGCATCTGGTACCAGATGGGCCTGCACTGCCGCTCGATCGGCAAGGACTGCCCGTTCGACGTCAGCGGCTTCACCTTCTCCGGCATGCCCGGCGTGATCATCGGGCACAACCGCGACATCTCCTGGGGTCTGACGAACCTCGACCCGGCGGTCGTCGACCTCTACCTGGAACGCGTCAGCGACGGCACCTACGAGTACGACGGCGCGCGCAGGCCGCTGGAGACCCGGCAGGAGGTCATCGAGGTCGCCGGCGGCGAACCCCGGACGATCACGGTCAGATCGACCGGGCACGGCCCGTTGATGTCCGACGTGATGGACCGGCTGAAGTCCGTCGGCACGCAGGGCCGTGAGCCGGGAGTCGAGCCCGGCGAGTACGCGGTGGCGCTCAAGTGGACCGCGTTGCAGCCGTCCCGGACCGTGGACGCGGTGTTCGGGCTGGCCACGGCCCACGACTGGAACTCGTTCCGCGAGGCCGCGTCGCTGTTCGCCGCGCCGTCGCAGAACATGCTCTACGCCGACCGCGCGGGGCACATCGGCTTCCAGGTGCCCGGTGTCATCCCGATCCGGAAACAGGGCGACGGGCGCTTCCCGGTGCCCGGCTGGACCAGCGCCTCGGAGTGGAGCGGGTACATCCCGTTCGAGAAACTGCCCAGCGCGCTGGATCCGGCCAGCGGGTACTTCGTGAACGCCAACAACGCCGTGACCGACCCGTCGTACCCGTACCTGCTCACCAAGGACTGGGGTGACGGCAACCGCAGCCAGCGGATCACCGACCTGATCAAACAGGGCGGCAAGCTGGACGCGGCGGCGATGCAGCGGATCCAGCTCGACACCCGCAACGGCAACGCGGCCAACCTCACCCCGTACCTGCTCAAGTCGACCGTCGAGGGTGACACGGCCAAGGCGCAGGACCTGTTGCGCGGCTGGGACTACACGCAACCGGCCGACTCCGCCCCGGCCGCCTACTTCAACGCCGTGTGGCGCAACCTGTTGCAGCTGATGTTTCTGGACAAGCTCACGAACGCCGCGCCCAAGGTCGACGTGGACGGCGGTGGCCAGTGGTTCGAGGTGGTGCGCAGCCTGCTGGAGCGCCCGGACGACGACTTCTGGCACAACAGCGGGCGCGGCGTGAACGGCAGGGACGCCATGCTGAGCACGGCCATGAACGACGCGAACAAGGAGCTGCGCGAACGGCTCGGCGACGACCCGGCCGCGTGGAAGTGGGGCGACCTGCACCAGCTGACGGTGCAGAACAAGACGCTCGGCACCGGCCCCGCGCCGATCCAGTGGTTGCTCAACCGCGGGCCGGACGGTGTCGCGGGCGGGCCCGCCACGGTGAACGCGACGGGCTGGAACGCCAAGAAGACGTACGACGTGAACTGGGTGCCGTCGATGCGGATGGTCGTGGACCTGGCTGATCCGGACGCGTCCCGGTGGATCAACCTCACCGGCGCGTCCGGCCACGCCTTCGCCGACCACTACGACGACCAGCTGCCGCTCTGGCGCCGCGGTGAGACCACCGCGTGGCCGTTCAGCAGGCAGGCCGTGGAAGCCGCGGCGAAACAACACCTCACCCTGAAGCCGGCCTGAGCTTCGTGGGACGGTGTACGTGCACAGGGATGTCTGACGAAGAAGGGCTTGTGCATGACGAGCAGGTTGGAATGGACGACCATCGACAGCGCGGACCCGCGGTCGCTGGCCGAGTTCTGGTGCGGCGTCCTGGGGTACGTGGTCTACGAGGACAAGAAGGGCGAGGTGGTCGAGATCGGCCCCGACCCCGAGGCGTCGGACGAGCAACGTCTCGGCGACCTGCGCGACGGGCCCGCCGTGGCCAGCCTCGCGTTCGTCCGTGTGCCGGAAGCCAAGGGCGGCACCAAGAACCGGATCCACTTCGAGATCACCCCGATCGACAGCGACCAGGGGGCCGAACTGGACCGGCTGCTCGCGCTCGGTGCGTCCAAAGTGGACGTGGGACAGGGTGAGGGCCGGTCCTGGGTCGTGCTGGCGGATCCGGAGGGCAACGAGTTCTGCCTGGCCCGCAGCCTCGCGCCGGGCGAGTTCGACCTTTAGCGGTGCGGGGGTCGCCACCACCGGGCCCCCTGTCGGGAACGTCACCGACTTGTCGAGGTACCCGGACCGGGTGAATCTCGACCTGTGACGGAATGGCTGCGGTATTTCTCGCCACCGGGGCGGGCAAAGGCGAGGTTGTTGTGCTTACCGCCCGGTGGCGGGTCCGCTCAGCTCTACCAGCGGTGGCCCGCGAGCCTGGGACCCGACGTCGAGGTCGTCGCGGTCGAGCTGCCCGGTCGCGGCAGCCGGAGCCTGCAGCCCCTGATGACGGACATGGCCTCGCTGGTGTCGACCCTGGTCACCGAGACGGCCGGGCTCGACGACCTGCCGCTCGTGGTGTTCGGCCACAGCATGGGCGGTCTCGTCGGCTGGGAACTCTGCCGCAGGCTGCCACGACCGCCGCAGGGCCTGGTCGTGGCCGCCGCCGCGGCGCCCACCCGCCTGCACTCTCCGAGATGGCGCAGCGAGACCACGGACGACGGCCTGCGTGAGCTGATCACCCGCTCCGAGGGCCTTCCTGGCCAGGCCCCGCTCGATCCGCTGTTCCTGGAGTACTTCCTGCCGGTCCTCCGCGCGGACCTCACACTGGCCAACACCTTCGAACCGGAACCGTTGCGACCGTTGCGATGCCCGTTGCGGGTGTACCGGGGATCGGCGGATCCGCTGGTGGGTGAGGAGGAAGCGGACGCGTGGCTGGCGGAGACCGAGGGCGACGCGCGTGTCCACGTCTTCGACGGCGGCCATTTCTTCCCCCGTGACAACCCCAGGGTGATGCTCGCGCAGCTGCGCGCGGATGTCCTGGCGGCCGTGGAGGTGCCGTCGCTGTGACGTTCGCAGCACCTTCCGCGGCAGTGTCCGGGGAGTCCCACCGCGCCCGGATCCGGGCCGACCACCAAGGAGGGCCAGTGCCCGAGAACGTTCGCACATCCGGGCCCGCCGCGGCGGACCTCGTCGCGGGCCTGGCCGGCGACGGCTTCGCCCGGCTGTCCGGCCAGGACTTCGCGGTCGACACCGGCGGCGCCGCGTTCCGGGACTTCCGCGCCGGGTGGGAGGACCTCGTCCTCGACGGCGCGCTGGTCGACGGCGGCAGCTACCGGTACCGCCGGTACGGCAGGCTGGCCGCCGTGCCCTCCGGTGCGGGCTTCGAGCTGACACCGTTGCCGCACAGGACGTTCCGCCAGGACGGCATCCCGATGTGGCGGTCGAACGATCGCCTGTTCGCCCCCATCGAGCCGGCGTTCCTGGACGACCGCTGCCTGCGCGAGATCATCACGACCGACCTCTCGCTCGCCGCACAGGTGCGATCCAGTCCGGAATGGACGGTGGGGCTGCACATGATCCGGATCGTGGCCGTGGCGGGCG
Source organism: Lentzea sp. NPDC102401 (assembly GCF_044765805.1). Taxonomy (NCBI): domain Bacteria; kingdom Bacillati; phylum Actinomycetota; class Actinomycetes; order Pseudonocardiales; family Pseudonocardiaceae; genus Lentzea; species Lentzea sp. NPDC102401. The sequence continues at coordinate 1,058,221 of NZ_JBIWKS010000002.1, forward strand.
AACCAGGACTGCCCACACCCGAGGGACGGCATCGCGACGGGCACTCGTTCGTCGGCATGCACCTGGTGCGCAGGGAGAACAGCGCGGGCGGGGAGTCGGCGATCTACCGTGACGGTCTGCCGGACGTTCAGTTCACCCTGCGGGATCCGCTGGAGTCCGTGCTGGTCGACGACACGGCCATCTGGCACGAGGCGTCGCCGATCTCGATCCTGGACCCGGCCGGTGGGCGCACCGTGCGGGACATGCTCCTCGTCGACGTCAATCCGGCATGACCGCCGTCAAGCTCACGTTCAGCCCGTGCGACCACCCGCTGGACGGCAGGCTCCTCGAGGTCGTGCCCGGTCGTTACGACTGGATCCACTTGGACCTGTCGGAGACGGTCGCGGAAGCGACTGTGTGGCTGCACTACCGCGACGCCGTCGATCCGGAGTTCCTGCGCTCGCAGCCCGGCACGTCGATCGCCAGGATCGGGGTGCCCCGGCGCGGCGAGCTGCTGGCCGTGGAACTGCCGGTGCTACCGGGCGTCCGTCTGGTGGGGACAGCGCTGACGTGATGCGACCGATCTCCCTCGTGCCGCACCTGAACAACACCGGACTGACCGATGTGGACGGTCTCGGCGGCGGCGGTTTCAACATCTGGGGCAACACCTTTCCCGCCAGCGAACTCCCGCCCGCCGGCGGCACGGCGGTCGTCGGCGAGGTGCCGTTCCTGTTCCCGGTCGCAGGCGTGGACAACGTCCGGTGCCGCGGCCAGCGCGTCGAGATCCCGCCGGGCCGCTGGGACTGGGTGCACGTGCTCGGCGCCGCCGAACGCCGGACCGAGGACCTGCTGGAGGTCTGCTACGCGGACGGCTCGGTGCGCGGGCAGTGGCTGCGGATGTCCGACTTCTGGCCGCAGACCGAGCCCCGGTTCGGCGAGGTGCTCGCGTTCCGCTGCCGGCACATGCACTATCCCCGCCACGTGCAACGGACGACGTCCCCCAGCATCTGGGCGCAACGCGTCCCGCTGACGGTCCCGTCGGACGTCGTCGCGCTCGTCCTGCCGGACAACCCGGCGTTGCACGTGTTCGCTCTCACCCTGCAGGCGGCCGAATGAAAGTCTCGCTACCGGGCGTCTCGCACTGGCGCCACGACCTCGGTCACTGCCTGCACGCCACCGCGGGCGTGCTGCTCGGCTTCCACGGCGCGGACCCGCTGGACCTGCTCGGCGCGGCATGGGGTTTCGACTACCGCGGCGGCGACATGCGTCGCGAGGAGTACTACTTCCCGTGCTGGCAGGGATCGTTGTTCGCCAGTCTCGCGCCGTACCACGAAGTCGCCTCCACGTGGCACCCGCCGTCCTCGCCCGAACAGGGCTGGGAGGAGGTCCGGGCGCGGTTGCTGGAGGGCACACCCGTCGCCGTGGCCGCGGACAACTACTTCCTGCCGTTCCGCCCGGCCTACCAGGACGTGCACACCAACCATCTGCTGGTGGTGTACGGGTTCGACGACGCCCGCGGCACGGTGTCGGTGTGCGATCCGGTGCCACCCCGGTTCCGCGGCGAGATCTCGATCGAGGAGCTGACCGCGGCCCGCGACTCTGCCAACCCGGTCCGGCACAGCCGCGACATGTTCTTCACCGCCAACCCCATCGGCAACCGCTGGCTGGACGTGACCGTGACGGGCCGCCGGGGCCCGGCGGACCGCGACCACCTCCGCGAGATCATGACGGCGAATCTGACCGGCTGGGAAGGCGTGGCCGACGGTTCGTCCGACTACCGCGGTCTCCCTGGCCTGGAACGCTTCCTGCGCGAGGCGGCCGCCCGTCTCGGCGACGGCGACGCGTCGGTCGTGGACGAGGTGTTCGTCGTGGCCGGTGTCGCGCTCGCCGTGACCGGTCTGCACGGCGACTACCTGGCCTCGGCTGCTCGTCGTCTCGGCGAGCCCGGGTTGCTCAAGCTCGCCCGCGAGGTCGACCGGATCGCCCATCACTGGTCCGCCGTCCGCATCATCGTCGCCACCGGCCGCGACGACCCCGCCACCGCCGGCCGTGGCCTGACCGGCCGCACGACCGCGCTGCTCGCGGACCAACTGGCCACAGTGGACCGAATGGCCGCGGTCGTCGCGTCGATCTGACACCGGGAGTCGGGAGAATCCCCGTCTTCCCAGCACGGCCGCGCGCACCCGATCCTGCGTGAATGGCTGACGTGGTGGGCGAGTACGACGCAGAGGACATCGACCTGGAAGAGGTTCTGCGTGGCCTGACGCCGGAGAAGCGGATGCTGGTGGGCGCGGAGCTGGCACGCAGGGCCGCGGCCGCGGCGGCCATTCCCCGCGCGGCGCGGACAGGTGATCCGCTGCCGTGCTCGTTCGCCCAGGAACGGCTGTGGTACCTGGACCAGGCCGATCCGGGATCGGTCGCCTACGTCGTGCCGGCGGCGGTGCGGTTCACCGGCAGGCTGGACATCGGCGCGCTGCGCCGGTCGCTCGACGAGATCGTGCGGCGGCACGAGGTGCTGCGGACGACGTTCACCGAGAAGGACGGACTGCCCGGCCAGGTCGTGCATCCCGCCGAGCCGTTGACCATTCCGCTGGTACAGCTGGGCGCGCTGTCCAGGGAGGCAGCGGAGGCCGAGGTGCGCGAGCGCTACCAGCAGGAGGTCCGCCTGCCGTTCGACCTCGCGCGCGGCCCGCTGATCAGGGCCAGCGTCCTGCGGGTCGCCGACGACGAGCACGTGCTGCTGCTGAGCACGCACCACATCGTTTCGGACGGCTGGTCGCTCGGTGTCCTTCAGCACGAGCTGACGACGCTGTACCGGGCGTACGTGGCCGGCGAGCCGTCGCCGTTGCCGGAACTGACCGTGCAGTACGCGGACTTCGCGGTCTGGCAGCGAGGCCGGCCGGACAACGGTCAGCTGGCGTACTGGCGTGAGCACCTCGAGGGTGCGCCGGTGCTGGAGCTGCCCGCGGACAAGCCTCGTCCCGCCGTGCGAACCTCGCACGGCGCATCGGTTCCCCTCGACCTGGACGCGGACACCGTCCGCGCCGTCGAGAAGCTGGCCGACGCCGAGGAAGCGACGCAGTACATGGTGCTGCTCGCCGCGTACGCCCTGCTGCTGCGGCGATGGAGCGGCCAGCCGGAGATGATCATCGGCTCGCCGATCGCCAACCGCGTGCACGTGGACGTCGAGCCGCTGGTCGGGTTCTTCGTGAACACCCTCCCGCTGCGCATGGACACCTCGGGGGATCCGACCTTCCGCGAGCTGGTCCGTGCCGCGCGCGCGAACTGTCTCGCCGCGTACGCCAACCAGGACCTGCCGTTCGAGAGGATGGTCGCCGAGACCGTCGCGGACCGGTCGGCGGGCACCGTTCCGCTGGTGCAGACCCTGCTGGTGCTGCGGAACGTGCCGATGTCCGCGCTCGAACTGCCCGGAGTGCGGGTCGAGCTGCTGGACCTGCACACGGAGTCGACCAAGTTCGACCTCTCCCTCGACCTCGTGCCGGCCGCGGACGGTGGCATCGCCGGTCGCGCCGAGTACAGCGTGGACCTGTTCGAGGCCGGCACGGTGCGGCGGATGATGACGGCGTTCGGCCTGCTGCTGGAGGCCGGGCTGCGCGAGCCGGACACCCGGATCTCGCGGTTGCCCATGGCCACCGAGTCCGAGCGCATCCGCATGGTGGCCGAGTTCAGCGGTGGCGGCTCGGCGGCACCGGCGGCGACCGCGGGCACGCTGCACGGCCTTTTCGAACGGCAGGCAGACCTCGCGCCCGACGCCGCGTCGGTGGTGTTCGGCGAGCGGACGCTGACCTACCGCGAAGTGGACGAACGAGCGAACCAGCTCGCCTGGTTCCTGCGCGCCGAGGGGGTCGGGCCGGAGCAGCTGGTCGGCGTCTCGCTGCCGCGCTCGGAGCTGATGATCATCGCGGTGCTCGGCATCCTGAAGGCCGGCGCGGGATACGTGCCCCTCGATCCGGCGTATCCCCGCCAGCGGGTCGGCTACATGGCGGAGGACGCCGGGGCGGCGCTCGTGCTGACCCACTCCTCGGTGGCCGACGAGGACCGCATGAGGGTGAGCGACGACGTCCCCGGTCCTCGGCTGGTGTGCCTCGACACGGAGGCCGCCCGCCTGGCCGAGTGCCCGAAGGAACGCCCCGAAGCCGTTGTCACGGAAGCGAATCTCGCCTACGTCATCTACACCTCCGGCTCCACCGGCCGCCCCAAGGGATCGGCCAACGAACACGGGCGGGTCGCCAACACGCTGCACGGCGTGAACGGGGCCTATGGGCTGGAACCCGCGGACCGGATGCTGGCGATTTCCTCGCTCAACTACGACATGTCCGTCTACGAGGTCTTCGGCACGCTGGCCGCGGGTGCGACGATCGTCGTGCCCGGCGACATCGTGACCACCGACCCGGAGCAGCTGCTGGAGTTGTTGCGGCGGCAGCGGGTGACCGCGTGGAGCTCGGCGCCGGCGTTGCTCGACATGCTGGTGAACCACACGTACGGGCGGCAGGGCATGGCCGGCGTCGCGCTGCGGGTGGTCGGTCTCGGCGGCGACCGGATGCCGCCCGCCCTGCCAGGCCGGCTGGCCGAGCTGGTGCCCGGTGTGCGCCTGCTCAACCTCGCGGGCATGACCGAGGTGTCCTACTGCAGCACGTCCCACCCGGTGACGGGGCGGAGCCCGGCCGGGGTGCCGTGGGGCAGGCCGCTGCCCAACCACCGGCTCTACGTGCTCGACCGGCACGGCGTGCCGGTCCCGGCCGGCGTGGCGGGGGAGCTGTTCATCGGAGGAGCCGGTCCCGGCCGCGGCTACTGGCGGCGCCCCGGACTGACCGCCGAGCGGTTCGTACCGGACCCGTTCAGCCCCGAGCCGGGCGGCCGCATGTACGCCACCGGCGACCACGCCCGCTTCCTCGCCAACGGGGACCTCGACTTCCTCGGCCGGCTCGACCTCCAGGTGAAGATCCGGGGGTTCCGGATCGAGCTGGGGGAGATCGAGAACGCGCTCTCCGGTCACCCCTGCGTGAACGAGCCGGTGGTGCTGGCCTACACCGACTCCGTCGGCGAGCGCAGGCTGGCGGCCTACGTGACACCGCGTACGGATGATCATCCGTCGGCGCACGAGTTGCGCTCCTACCTCGCCGAGCGACTGCCGGACCACATGGTGCCGTCGGCCTACGTGGTGCTGGACAGGCTTCCCCTGCTGCCCAGCGGAAAGCTCAACCGCGCGGCGCTGCCGGAGCCGGGGGCGGGCAGTTCCCAGAGCGCGTACGCCCCGCCTGCCGGGCAGCTGGAGCAGGTGCTCGCCGAGCTGTGGTCCGGACTGCTCGGGGCGCCGCGGGTCGGTGCGGCGGACGACTTCTTCGAGCTGGGCGGTCATTCCCTGTTGGCCACCCAGGCGGTGTCGAGGATCAGGGAGCTGTTCCGCATCAGGCTCGACATCCCGGGTTTCCTGGCGGCGCGGACGGTGCGCGCGCTCGCTGCCCACATGCGGCAACTCGGTGCCACCGAAGGCGTCGACGTCGACACGATCGCCGAGCTCGTGCTGGAAGTGAGTGCGTTGTCCGACGAGGAGGCACGCAGCGAGATGCAGGACGGGACGAGGGCTTGATGAGCGGCATTCCGTTGGTGTGCGTGCCTTTCGCGGGTAGTGGCGGCGCGTTCTTCCGGTCGTGGCGTTCGGTGGCCCCGGCCGGTGTGGAGATCGTTCCGGTGCGGTTGCCCGGTCGCGAGCGGCGGATCCGGGAGGAGCCGTACCGGGACGTCCACGTGGCGGCCCGAGGAGTGTTGCCACAGATCGTGGAGCAGATCGGGGAAGGCGGCCCCGTCGCGCTCTTCGGTCACAGCCTGGGCGCCGTCCTCGCCTACGAACTGGCGCACCTGCTGGCGGACACGACACAGGCCGAGGTGGTGAGCCTGGTCGTCAGCGGCTCGCCGGGGCCGTGGACGCAACGCGCGCGGCGTGCCACCGGCCTGCCCGACGAGGAGTTCGTCGACCGGGTCGCCGAGCTCGCCGGGCACCAGGACGGCGCACTGGCCGACCCGGAGGTGCGCCGGATGGTCCTGCCGACGTTGCGGGCGGACGTGGAGATGCACGAGAACTACCGGCCCAGCGGGGACATCCCGCTGGCGGCTCCGATCACCGCGATCCGGGGGACGCACGACGCGCTGGTCCCCGCCGAGCTGGCCGGCGAGTGGGCGAAGGCGACGAGCCGCGGGTTCACGGTGAGGGAGCTGCCCGGCGAACACATGTACCTCCTGAACTCCGCGGAACAGGTGCTGCGCGTGGTCGGCGAATCGTTCGGCGGGCGATGAGGACGTGCCCTGTCGGGGGACTCACCGACTTGTTGGCGGTGCCCGGCAGGGCAAGCGTGATCACGTGACCTCACTTTCGGCGGACCAGCTCCGGTTGCTCCAGCGGCGACTGGACGCGGCGGGTGTCGGCGCCACGCCCGCGCCGATCCCGCGCCGGCCGGCAGGGGAGACGCGCAGCCCGGCATCCCATGCCCAGGAACGGCTTTTCTTCTTCGAGAAGATGAATCCCGGCAGCGCGCTCTACGTGGTCGCCGGTGCGCTCAGGATGCGCGGCGAGCTCGACCTCGCCGTGCTGCGCGACACGGTCCGCCTTCTGGTCGGCAGGCACGAGGCGTTGCGCACGGGGCTGGAGATCGACGCCGACGGCGGTGTGGTCCAGGTCGTGCATCCTCAGGAGACCGTCGAGGTCGAGCTGCCGGTCCGCGGTGTCACCGAGGCCGAGCTCTGGCACGAGGCCCGACTCGCCTGCGCCCGGCCGTTCGACCTGGCAGGGCCGAGTCTGTTGCGCGCCGTGCTGTTCCAGGTCGGTCCGGCGGAGTGGTACCTGGTGTTGTGCGTGCACCACATCGTGGTGGACGGCTGGTCTCTCGGGATTCTGCTGGAGGAGTTCGCCGTCGTGTACGGCGCTCTGTGCGGCGGAGGGCGACCAGAGTTGCGGCCGCTGCCGATTCGCTACGCGGACTTCGCCTCGTGGCACCGCGATCGCGTCTCGGGCGACGCGCTCGCCGGACAGATCGAGTACTGGCGCGGGCAACTCGCCGGTGTGCGGCCGTTCGAGTTGCCTCCTGATGGTGTGCCCGGACGGCCGTTCGCGGGCGGAGACGTGCCGCTGACGGTGCCGGCGGACCTCGTCGACGGCATGCGGCGGCTCGGTGAGGCCGAGGGGGCCACGCTGTACATGGTGCTGGCCACCGCGTGGGCCGTGGTGCTGTCGCGGTGGGCGGATCGCGCCGACGTGGTGTGGGGGACCGCGATCGCCGCGCGGACCAGGACCGAGCTCGAAGGGCTCGTAGGATTCTTCGTGAACACCCTGGCGTTGCGGGTGGACGTGCGCGCGCCCCTGACCTTCCGGGAGTTGCTCGGTCGCGTGCGCAAGACGTGCCTCGACGCGTACGCGCACCAGGAACTGCCGTTCGACCAGTTGGTGAAGGCGATCCGGCCGGACCGGGACACGACGGGCCGCACACCGATCGTCCGGCACCTGCTGGTGCTGCACAACACCCCACCGGCCAGGGCTCAGCTGCCGGGAATCAGCACGGAGGTGCTGCCGGTGCACACCGGCACCGCCAAGTTCGAGCTGGAGATCGAGCTGTCGCCCGCGGCCGACGGCGGACTGACCGGGTTCGCGGAGTTCGCCGCGGACGTGCTGACGGAGTCCTCGGCCCGACGGCTGCTGGTGTCGTTGGTCGAGGTGTTGCGCGCCGGGATCGCCGACGCCGACTGTCCTGTGTGGAGGCTGCCGCTCGCCGCGGCCGAGGAACTCGATCCGGCCCGTGCGCACCTGCTGGACCGGTCGCTGGCCGAGGTGCCGGTGGGCGTGGTCGGGCAGCTGTTCGTGAGCGGATCCGAGGCCGGCCAGGGATTCGCGGGAAACCCCGCCCGCACCGCGGAGTGCTTCGTACCGGACCCCTCCGGATCGGGCACGCGGTTGTACGCCACAGGAATCCGGGCTCGGCGGAACGCGTCGGGGGCACTGGAGTTCCTCGCGCCGCCGGCCGAGCCGCGGCAGGTGGTCGCTGAACGGGTCGAGCCGCAACCGGACAAGGTTTCCGCACGCACCGAGGTCGAGCGCGTGATCACGCGGATCTGGTCGGAACTGCTGGAGGCGGAGGACGTCGGCGTGCACGACGACTTCTTCGACCTCGGTGGGCATTCGCTGCTCGCCGTGCGGATCCTGCACCGGATCCACGCGGCCTGTCACGTGGAACTGGACCTGGTGGACTTCTTCGAGGCGGGCACCGTCGCCAACGTGGCCGGCCTGGTCGAGAAGGCAACGCCCGCCAAGCCGGCGAGATCCATTCCCAAGCTGGACCGCGCGCGGTTCCGGGCGGATGAGGACAGGAGTGACCATGGGGCGCACTGACGCCGCTGATCTCGTCGGACTGCTGGTCGCCAGGGCGACCGGGCGACCCGAGGCCGTCGGCTACGTGTTCGCGGACGGCGACGGCGCCGAACTGGCGCTGACCTATCGTGAACTGGATGCCGCCGCGCGCGGTGTCGCGGCCCAGTTGCAGTCCACCGGCGTGAAACCGGGTGACCGGGTGATGCTGCTGTACCCACCCGGTGCCGGCTACGTCACCGCCTTCTTCGGCTGTCTGTACGCCGGAGTCGTCGCCGTTCCGGTCTACCCGCCGACCACCCGCGCCGGAATCGCGCGGGTTCTCGCCGTGGCCGCGGACTGCGACGCGACCGTCGCCATGACCGACGAGGCCAGCCTGCCCGCGGTGCAGGCGCGCATCACGGACCGCTCCCTGCGCTGGCTGGTGCCCACCGCCACGGACGCGGACTGGTCGAGGCCTTCGCTGACGCCGGACACCATCGCCTTCCTCCAGTACACCTCCGGATCCACGGCGACGCCGAAAGGCGTCCTGCTGAGCCACGGCAACCTGCTGCACAACTCGGCCGTGATCGCCGACGTGCTCGAACCGGACGAGGACGCCCGCGGTGTCAGCTGGTTGCCGCCCTACCACGACATGGGCCTGATCGGCGGGATCCTGCAACCGCTCTACAGTGGATTCCCCGGCCTGCTGATGTCCCCGCTGGCCTTCCTGCACCACCCCGTCCGGTGGCTGCGGGCGATCAGCGAGTTCGGTGCGACAGCGAGTGCCGCGCCGGACTTCGCATACGCGGAATGCGTGCGCCGGGTCAGCGACGAGGAACTGGCCGGGCTCGATCTGAGCCGCTGGCGGCAGGCTCTCGTCGGCGCGGAACCGGTGCGTGCCCAGACGTTGCACGCGTTCGCTGAACGGTTCGGTCCGGCAGGGTTTCGCGCGGAGGCGTTCCTGCCCTGCTACGGCCTCGCGGAAGCCACGTTGTTCGTCACGGGCGTCGCCTCGTCGGCGCGGCCGACGGAGCTCACGGTGGACCGCGCGGAGCTGGCCGGGGGCAACGCCGTGGCTGCCGAGTCCGGGGCGACGCTGGTGGGCTGCGGTACCGCCAGGGGCGCGGACCTCGTCGTCGTGGTGGACCCGGCCACCGGCGCGGAGTGCCTGCCGGGTCAGGTCGGCGAGGTCTGGGTCAGCGGCCCCACGGTGGGCGCGGGCTACTGGTCGAACGACGACGAGACCCGGCGCGTCTTCCACGCGCGACTGTCCGATGTGGACGGTGACTGGCTGCGCACCGGGGATCTCGGGTTCCAGCGGGACGGTGAGCTGTTCGTGACCGGACGGCTCAAGGAGCTGATCGTGGTCCGGGGCGCCAACCACTACCCGGCCGACATCGAGCTGTCCGCGGCGAGCGCCGACCAGGGCCTGGCCGCCGGAAGGGCCGCCGCGTTCGCCGTCGACGACGGCGAGACCGAACGCGTCGTGCTGGTGCACGAGGTCGCCAGGGGATTCACCCACGACCAGCCGGCCGAGGTGGCCGAGGTGATCCGCGCGGTGCGGGAGGCCGTCACCAAGGACCACCTGCTGGAGCTGTCCGACGTGGTGCTGGTGCGGCCGGGCTCGGTGCCCAGGACCTCCAGCGGGAAGGTTCGCCGGACCGAGTGCCGGGAGCGGTACCTCGCCGGGACGCTGCAGGTTCTCGCCACCGAGCCGGTTGCGCCTGGCACGCCGATCGAGCCGGCCGGCGACCGCGAAGACCCGATCGTGCGGCTCGTCGCCGAGACGCTCCAGCGCGCCCCCGCGGCGCTGCACCTCGATCGGCCGCTCGTCGGGCAGGGGCTCGACTCCCTGCGCGCCGTCCGCCTGCGGGCCACGCTGATGTCCGAGCACGACACCGATGTCGAGCTGGAGTGGCTGCTGAGCGAGGCGACTCCGGCCGCGGTGGCCTCCGCGTCCCGAGGCACTCGCGAGAACCACCCGATTCCCCGGCTCGCCGACGGTGTGGCGGCGCCGGCGTCGTTCGGGCAGGAGCGCCTGTGGCTGCTCGACCAGATCGGAGCGGGAGCCGCGTACCACATCGCCGGCCGGGTCGACTGGGACGACGAGCCGGACGTCGAGGCCCTGCGCGCCGCGCTCCGTGCACTCGTGGCCCGGCATGACGCCTTGCGCACCGGATTCCGCCTGACGTCCGACGGTCGCGTGGAACAGGTCGTCCACGGCGAGGTCGACTTCGACCTGGACGTCCGGCAGGTGCGGGACGAGGCGGCTCTGGGCGAGGCGTGTTCGCGGTTCGCGGACCAGCGGTTCGACCTCGCCACACCCCCGTTGTTGCGGACGACGTTGTTCCACGTCACCACCTCCGGGCAATGGGCGCTCGCACTGTGCGTGCACCACACGGTCGCCGACGGCGAGTCGATGGGCGTCCTGGCCCGGGAGCTGAACGCACTGATCACCGGTGATCTGTTGCCCGAGCTGCCGGTCCGGTACGTGGACTTCGCCGCATGGCAACGAGATCAGGCCTCCGGTGACGCACTGGCAGCGCAGGCGGAGCACTGGCGGGAACGACTGACCGGGGCTGTGCCACTGGAGATTCCGGCCGACGTGCCCACGGGTGCCGCGCGTTCGTTCGCCGGAAAGGCGCTGCCCTTCACGGTTCCCGCCGAGCTGGTGACGAAGGCGCGGCGGCTGGCCGCCGCCGAGCAGGTGACACCGTTCATGGTCCTCGCCGCGGCCTGGGCGGCGGTGTTGTCACGGTGGTCCGGTCAGAAGGACGTGGTCATCGGCACGGTCACCTCGGGCCGGTCGCGCCCCGAACTGTCCGGAGTGGTCGGTTTCCTGGCCAACACCGTGCCGTTGCGCGTGGATCTGGGGGGCGAGCCGACGTTCCGCGAGCTGCTCGGCCGCATTCGTGAGACGTGCCTGGCCGCCTACACGCACCAGGACCTGCCGTTCGACCAGGTCGTCCGCCTGGCTCGCCAGGACCAGGACGTCTCCCACCGGTTGTCGGTCGTGCGCAACATGTTCGTGCTCCGCGAGGACCTGCCCCCGGTGGCTCCGGCGGGCCGGGTCACCCAGCTGTACACGGCGACGGCGCAGTTCGACGTGCGATTCGAGCTGGCGCCCACGGCCGATGGCGCACTGACAGGTCTGCTGGAGTACTCCACCGACGTGCTCGGCGAGCTGACCGCGACCGGCCTCGGATCAGGGCTGCTGGAGGTCCTGCGCGGGGGGACGGCCGACGCCGGGCAGCGCGTGTCACGACTACCGGTCATGTCCGCCACCGCGTCGTCCAGCACCGTCTCGATGGGGGACGGCGGTCCGGCGTGGACGGGATTCGACTCGGCGGTGAGCTGGTTCGAATCGGTGGTGGACCAGTGGGGGGACGACATCGCGGTGGTCGAGGACGGCGGCGACCAGCTGTCGTTCCGGGACGTGGAGACGCGCGCGAACCAGCTGGCCCGGTGGTTGGGCCGCCAGGGCGTCGGGCGCGGCTCCCGGGTGGGCGTCTGCCTGGAGCGTCGGCTGGACCTAGTGGTGGGGTTGTGGGGCCTCTGGAAGGCGGGGGGCGTGTACGTGCCTCTCGATCCGGAGAGCCCGGCCGAACGGCTGGCGGGAATGATCGCCGACGCCCGTCCGGTCGTCGTGCTGACCTCGCTGGCGTCGCGGCACGCGGTGCCGCCGGACAACGGCTCGGTGTGTCTGGACGACCCGGTGGTCCGCGACGAGGTGGCTGCCGAGCCGACCTCCTCGCCGGGGACGCCGGTCGGCCCGCACGACCCGGCGTACGTGCTGTTCACGTCCGGCTCGACCGGAAAACCGAAGGGCGCCACGAACACCCACGGTGGACTGGTGAACCGGCTGAAGGCGTACCAGCCCCGGCTGGGACTGGACGACGGCCACGTGCTGCTGATGAAGACACCGATCGGGTTCGACGTCTCGGTCCCCGAACTGGTGTGGCCGCTGGTGCACGGGGCGCGGATGGTGCTGGCCCAGCCGGGAGGACATCGTGATCCGGCATACCTGCACAGCGTCCTGGACCGGCACGGTGTGACCGTCTGCAACTTCGTGCCGTCGATGTTGCGGCCGTTCCTGGAACACGAGCACCCCGGCGGGCATCCGGCGTTGCGGCTGCTGGTGTCCGCCGGTGAGGAACCCCCCACCGCGTTGGTCGAGGACTTCCTCCGGGCTTATCCCGGCGTGCGGTTCGTGAACACCTACGGGCCGGCGGAGTGCGTGGTCGAGGTGCTCACGTACGAGGCCGGCGGTCCACTCGGCGCGCGAGTGCCGCTGGGGCGGCCGCTCGCGGGCACCACCTTGTTCGTGCTGGACCAGTGGTTGTCGCCGGTGCCGCAGGGCATGGTGGGCGAGTTGTTCGTCGGCGGTTGTCAGGTGGGACAGGGCTACGAGAACCGGCCGGAGCTGACGGCCGCGCGTTTCGTGCCGAGCCCCTTCGGAGACGGCGAGCGGCTGTACGCGACGGGCGACCGCTTCCGGTGGACCGACGATGGGCTGCTGGAGTTCTGGGGGCGCAACGACTTCCAGGTGAAGGTGCGCGGTCAGCGGGTGGAGCTGGGCGAGGTGGAGGTGGTGTTGCGGGACTGCGAGGGCGTGGCCGACGCCGTCGTCGTCGCGGTGCCCGACCGGTACGGCGACAAGTTCCTCGCGGCGTATCTCGTGGCGAAGTCCGAGCGGCCCGACGGCGACCGGCTCCGCGCGGCGCTCGGCGAGAAGCTGCCGAAGCACATGATCCCAGCCGTGTTCACCTGGCTGGACGCCATTCCGCTGTCGCCCAACGGAAAGGTCGATCGGAAGGCGTTGCCGCCGGTCGCCCTGGAACGCAGTGCCGAGACCCCGTACGTCGAGCCCAGAGACGCCCTGGAGGGCCGGCTGGCCGAGATCTGGGCGGAGGTTCTCGGTGTCTCCCGCATCGGGGTGCGGGACAGCTTCTTCGATCTCGGCGGGCATTCGCTGCTCGCCACCAGGGTGGTCAGCCGGATCAGGGCGGCACTGCGGGTCGAGCTGCCGCTGACGGACCTGCTCACGGCCGACCCCACGGTGGAGCGTCTCGCCGAACGGGTCCGGGAACGCGAGGTGCAACAGGCGTCCAAGGCGGATCTCCGCGAGGTGCTCGCCATGGTCTCCACGTTGTCGGACGAGGAAGTGGCCGCACGGCTGGCCACGGACCAGGGGAACGCCGGATGAGTGAACTGTCGCAAATGGACGGTGGAAGTGTCGGGAGCTTGCCGGACTTGCCGGCGGCCCGGCGACGTCAGGACGATGCCGGAAACACATCGGACCGGGCTGTCTGGGGTGAGCGATGACCGGGCGATCACTTGAGCTGGCGGCGGAGCCGGCCTCGTCGTTCCAACGTGGACTGTGGTTCCTCGCGCAGATGGATCCGGGCAGTCCCGCCCACAACTTCTCGGCTGCCTGGCGGCTGACCGGAGATGTCGGCCCCGCGGCGCTGGCAGCCGCCTTCTCCCGGCTCCGGTCGCGTCACCAGGCCCTGCGCACGCGGTTCGCCGACGTGGCCGGAACACCGGTGCAGGTGATCGACGACCCCGCCGGGGACTTCGCACTCACCCACGAGGTGGCGGATTCGGAGAGCGAGGCCGTCGAGATTCTGCGGGCCAGCGCTCAGGTGCCGATCGATCTGGCCAACGGCCCGGTCCTGCGCGTCACTCTCGTGCGGTGCGGCACGGACACCTGGTTCCTCGGCGTGGTGGTGCACCGGATCGCCTTCGACCAGCGGTCCGAGCACCTGCTGATCCGCGACCTCACCGCGCTGTACACGGCCCAGGAGCTGCCACCTCTCGCGGCGCGCCCGGCCGGCCGTGCGGGCGGCCGCGAAGAGGCACGGCGGTACTGGGAGAGCCGGCTGGCGGAGTGCCCGGCAGGACTCGATCTGCCCAGGCTCGGGCAGGACGGCGGTGGTCCGCTGTCCCACGGCGTCGAGGTCTCCGCCGGAATCGTGGACGCCGTCGCCCAGCAGGCCGGCTGCCCGGCGAGCACCGCGCTCCTGGCGGCCTGGACGCTGCTGTTGCACCGGTACAGCAGGCAGTCCGACATCATGATCGGCACGAGCTCGCCGGACCGCGATGGCGACGAGGACATCGGTTGCTATCAGCAGATCCTTCCGCTGCGCCTCGACGTGACCGGCGATCCGGCGTTCCGCGAGCTGGCCGAGCGCGTGCGCGGGACCCTGCGCGAGGCCGCGGCCCACCGCGAGCTCGGGTTCGACGAGATGGTCCGGGTGGCCAGGCCGAGCCGCAGGGGCAGGGGAGACTCCCTGTTCGACGTGTGGTTCGAGGCTTCCGACGACGACACGGTCCTCGCGTTGCCCGGCGTGAGTGCCGAACAGCTCGCGCCGGCCCCGGAAGCCAGGTATCCACTGGCGCTCACGGCTCGCCGCACGGGTGACGGGTGGCGGTTGTCGTTCGACTGTGCCGAAGGAGACCTTTCGGCCACCACGATCGCGGCGATGGCACGGCACTTCGAGCGGCTGCTCACGGAGATCGCGGCCGGCACCGAGATGCCGGTGTCGCGGATCCCGTTGCTGGACAACGAAGAACGTGCCGCACTGATCGCCGAACGCAGCATGGGACCTGTCCAGCCCGTGCCGAACACGACGTTGCTCGACCTGTTCGAGACGCAGACGGCGTCCACACCGGACAGGATCGCGGTACGCCTCGGCGAGACCGGGATGAGCTACGCCGAACTCGACGCGAGCGCCAACGCACTGGCCCACCGCCTGCGTGCGGCGGGCGTCAGTCCGGACGTCCGAGTCGCGCTGTACCTGGAACGCGGCCTGGAGATGGTCGTCGCGGTGCTGGGAGTGCTGAAGGCCGGTGGCGCGTACGTGGCCATCGACCAGCGCAACCCGAAGGACCGGATCAGCGCCGTGCTGTCCGAAGTGGATGCTCCCGTGGTGCTGACGTTCGACCGGTTGCGGCACCGGCTGCCTTCGACCACGGCCGAGATCTGGCCGGTGGACGGCATTCACGCGCAGGGTGGAGCGCCGGCCGGTCCCGGCAGCGGCCTCGACCCGGAGAACGTGGCCTACGTGACGTACACGTCGGGGTCGACCGGAGGGCCGAAGGGCATAGCCATGCCCCATCGCGCCGTGGTCAACCTGCTCTCCTGGCAGGCAGCCCACTACGGGATGAGCCAGGACGACCCGCCGCGCACGCTCCAGTTCGCGTCGTTGGCGTTCGACGTCTCGGTGCAGGACATGTTCTCGACGTGGATGGTGGGCGGCGAAGTCGTCCTGATCTCCGAGGACGAGCGGCTGGATCTCGCGCGGCTGCACGGAGTTCTGGACTCGCAGCGGGTCAGACGGCTGTTCATCCCGGCACCCGCCCTTCAGCAGGTGGCGGCGGGCTATCGGGAGGCCGGCGCGGCACCGGCGGCGCTGCGCACGATCATCTCCGGATCCGAACAGTTCATGGCCACCCCGGACGTGCGGCAGCTGGCCCGTGTTCCCGGCATGTCCCTGCACAACGAGTACGGGCCGTCCGAAACCCATGTCGTCACGTGCTACGACCTGCCGCTGTCCGACGACCAATGGCCGACGCCGGTGCCGGTGGGCGCGCCGATCGCCAACGCGGGCGTGTACATCCTCGACGAGCACGGGGAGATCCTCCCGGACGGAGTGATCGGCGAGATTCACATCGGTGGCGCGGGACTGGCTCGCGGCTATGTCGGCAAACCCGGCATCACGGCCGAGCGGTTCGTGCCCGACCCGTTCGCGGCGGGGGACGGGCGGCGCATGTACCGGACGGGCGACCTGGGCCGGTGGCGGCCTGGAGGCGAGCTGGAGTTCCTCGGCCGGGCCGACTTCCAGGTCAAGATCCGCGGCTTCCGCGTCGAGCTGGCCGAGGTCGAGAGCGCGCTGGAAAGTCATCCCCAGGTCAGCGAGGCCGTCGTGCTGGTGCGGGAGGCCCCGGCCGGTGACGCCAGGCTGGTCGGCTACGTGAGTCGCGTCGGCGGCGATGACCCGGATCTGGGGCAGCAACTCCGCGCCCACGCGGCGACCAAAGTGCCCGACTACATGGTGCCCTCCAGCGTGGTCGTGCTGGAGAAGCTGCCGCTCACGGCGAACGGCAAGATCGACCGGCGCGCGCTGCCCGCACCTCGATGGGACTCGCCCGCGCGGTCCTCCCGCGTGGCGCTGAGCACCTCCACCCAACGACGGCTGGCCGAGATCTGGTCGGACGCGCTGGGCGTCGCGGAGATCGGCGGCGACGAGGACTTCTTCGACCTGGGCGGCCATTCGCTGCTCGCCGCCGAGGTCCTCGCCGAGGTGCGTTCCTCGTTCGCGGTGGACGTCCCGCTGCACGCGCTTTTCGAGTACCCCACGATCGCCGAGTTCGCCGAGGTGGTGGAGAAGGTGGCAACAGCCGTTGAGCCCGTTGCGAGCCGACGACAAGGAGGCACGTCCGTGACACTGTCAACCGAACTGTCCAGGCAGTACGCCGAGGACGGGTACTTCCTGCGCGAACGGCTGTTCACGGCGGAGGAACTCGCGGTCCTGCGCGACGAGTCCGAGGCGGAGTTCGGCCGCCCGGGTCCACATAGGACGATGGAGGAGGACTCCGGGAAGGTCCGGGCGGTGCACGGCGCGCACCTGACGAACCAGGTGTTCCACAACCTCGTCCGCGACCCGCGTCTGCTCGGCCCGGCGACGGAGCTGCTCGGTGGCGACGTCTACATCCACCAGTTCAAGATCAACGCAAAGCACGGGCTGGGCGGCGGCATCTGGGAATGGCACCAGGACTTCATGTTCTGGCAGCGCGAGGACGGCATGCCGAAGCCGGACGCGCTGAGCGCCGTGGTGTTCCTGGATCCCGTGACGGAGTTCAACGGCCCCCTCTACCTCGTGCCGGGATCGCACCGCGACCTCCTCCCGGTCACCTTCGACGCGGAGGAGGACTGGGCCTCCACGCTCTCGGCCTCGCTGAAGTACCAAATCGAGCAGACGGCCCTGGGCGACGTCATGACCGAGCACGGGATCGTCGCCCCCCTTGGCGACGGAGGCTCGGTGCTGTTCTTCCACGGCCAGCTGCTGCACGGATCGCCGCCCAACATGTCCGCGACGAGCCGCAGACTGATGATCATCACGTTCAACGCGGTCCGCAACGCCCCCAGTCCGCAGGACCAGACCCGTCCGGAGTTCCTCTCCGCGCGGGACACGACACCGTTGCGGCCGGTCGGCCCGTCCGGTCCTGGTTGGACGGACCTGACCGCGGTCGGCGCCGTTCCGGGGACGGGTTCTCCGGACCCGTTGTCCTGAGCGACCGAAGTACGACAGGACAGGAGAGGCCGTCCACGTGACGGCCTCTCCTCGTGGGCTGTCGTCCCGATGCCGACCTGTATTCACAGTTGCTTCAGTGTGTACCAAACTAAACCTGCCACGTCACGTGCGTCATCACTGACCTGCTGCCACAACAGAACTTCCGCGATCGCGGTCGACGGCTACTTCGTTTCTCCAGGTTTCGAGCGGTGGCGGAAGCGGTCCGATGACGCCGGATTTCAATGCAGAACGAGACTCCCGGATATCCAGGCGCGTCGAGGGCCGGCCGGAGCTCGCCTGTCAGGTGCTGGTCGAAGAACGCGTTCACATACGTCCGCGTGATCTACTGAGTGCGTGCCGCGGTGTTCCAAGGGCGGTACTTCGCGGGGCGTGGAAATTTCGTGCGAGCCAGCCGTTGATCGTCAGCGTCCCGAATGATTCAGGAGCCTGGCTAAGCACGCCTGTGTCCTCGGTAGTGAACTTTCTGGATCGAAATTGGGCGAGTTCAATCGTTCGATGCAGGACCGATGCTCCTGGCGTGTCATGCGATGTCGTTCGGGGTGGCGCCCGCGCTCCGCACCTTGGTGGTCGCGTCGCTGTTGGAGACTCGACGGTCGACGCCACCCCGAAGGCAGTCAGTCACCTGTGCACGACCCTGATGTCAGGGAGACGTCGAGCGGATCAGACGCCCAGCCTGGTCCGCGTGCGCTGCAGAGCAGCCCTGGAACTCTGGGCGGCCGCGGTGGCCTGGAAGGCAGCCCAGGTGCCGATGGCTTGGCGCATCACCGTGATGGTGGCGTTCTCGACAACCCAGTTCTCCAGACGCCTGATGCCCGGACCGAGCTGCCCTGCCGAGGCTCCCGAGACGACACACGCGGTGAGCAGGTCGGTGATCGCCAGGTCGGTCTTCGGCTTGTCCGGCGTGATCTTCAGTGACACGTAGGTGCCCGCCACACCACCCAGGCAACCGCCCAGGATCGCCGCGACGACAGAACCCGTACCTCCAGTGACCGCCGAGACGGCAGCCGTCGCGAAGGTGGTGACGGCGAGTGCGACGGCGATGCCGGCGAGCTGCGCGAGCACCTGCTGGCCCACCGCGGAACCGTAGCCAGGTTGCGCCCCTTGTGCGGCTCCATCTTCTGAGCGATGCAGTCCTGGGTTGCGATCCCGCGAAGGTCGCTGTAAGCAGGCTGGCGAACCGCAACGCTTCTCGGGTGGCTGGACCGAGGAAGTCCAGCCGGTCGGTGATCGCCGCCCTGCCGGAGTCTGTTCCGGGTATGTTCACTCCTGGTTTCCTCGTCAGCCGACGGCAACAGCATCGGCGGGATTTTCGTATTTCGACGGAACGAAGCGGATAAATTGTTTCTTCTGGCTGGCTGAGATTGCGACCGGCTTGCAGGCGCGGCTATCCGTGATCTCCTGAATCCATCGGTTCGGTGATCGGGCTCTGAGGAGCTGTTGGTCCGCAACGTGCGGCAACTCGCCAGTAGGTTTCGTTGGAGCGGGAATGGCGAGCGGAAGCGGCGGCCCGGTCGCAGTGGGGCGCGGACAGGTGATCTTCCGCTGTGACTTGCTGGTTTTCGCTCCGGTCGTCATGCAACCGGCCTGCCGGGCCAGCACCCTGGAGATGTCATGGTGCGTGGCCGGCCGAGCGGAGGAATGTCGTGCTCTCGATCACGAGATCAGGTTCAGGTGTCGAACTGCGCTGGCGGGTACTGCTCGTCGTGCTGGCCTTGGGGCAGGTCCTGAGCCCACTCGTGATGTCGGTGCTGGGTGAAGGGGAGTTCCAGACGTCGAACCGCGCCGGTGAGCCTCCGATCGTTCCCGCCGGCTACGCGTTCTCGATCTGGGGCCTCGTCGAGGCGCTCTGCCTCGCCTACGCGGTGTGGGCCCTGGTCACCCGAGCACCCGGTCACCAGTTGCGTGACCGGCTCGCGCGGCCGTTGTCGGTGGTGTTCGCCGGGTTCACCCTGTGGCTCATCGCCGCCGAGGTGGAACCGGTGTGGTCGACGGTGGGCGTCTTCGTGGTGATGGTGATCGGTTTGCTCAAGGCCGTGCAGATCGCGCTCGGCGCACGTGCCGAGATCGGGCAGTGGGCGCGGGCGCCGAGGGTGCTGCTGTGGTCGACGCTGGGTGTGTACACCGGCTGGAGCAGTGTGGCGATCTGGGTCAACCTCACGACGGCACTTGCCGAAAGTGGAGCGCCGATCAACGGCACCGCCGGTGTGGCGGGTCAGTTCGCGATCCTGCTGGGAGCGACGGCAACCGCGGTCGCGTTGTTGTGGCGCACGTCCGGTCTGCTGTCCTACGGACTCGCAGTGGCCTGGGCGCTCGTCGCTGTTGTGATCGCCGCAGCCGAAGCACGAGAGCCCGTGTTGTCTGTGACAGCGGCGGTAGCGCTGGTTCTCGTCGCGGCGTCGACCGCGTGGTTCCGCCTGCGTCGGCCCGCTCTGGCCTGACCAGAAGTCCACCCAGACAAAGAGTCCTTCGTGGCCACCTGCCGGTCCCGCTCTCCTTGATGGACTGCCAGGCCGTGGTCGCTCGCGTTCGCGAGGACGACGAGCGCGGCGACGGGTCCGAAGGTCTTCTCGTCGAACCCACGACGCCGGGGCCGTCGATCGGATTGCCGCGCTTGGTGTGGATCGAGGGAAAGGAGTGGATCTTGGCGGAGGCCGGCTTCTTGGCGAGATCGTCAACGTGCGATGCGAAGCCGGACGCGGACCGCAGTTACTTAGCCGCCAGAAGTCCGGCGGGACGCGCCGCGGTGGAGGAGGTCGACCAGGGAGTCGAGCCATGGGCCTGTGGGGTCGGCGTGTTCGAGGAGTACTCGGTGCATGATCGCGCCGACCAGGCTGAAGATCACTTGTTGGGGGTCGGTGTCTTCGTGCCATTCGCCGCGGTCACGGGCACGTGTGGCGATGTCGAACACCGGTGACGCCTGCTCGGTCATCTCGCGTGCGGCGAGGGCGGCGATGTCGCTCGCGGCTCCGGTGCTGACGGCGGCTCGGGCAAGGGCGGTGCCTTCGGGGCTGGACAGGAACTCGGCGATGGGCTTGGCCAGGGCGTGCAGGTCGTCGCGCAGGTTGCCGGTATCAGGACTGTCGGCGAAGTCGGTGCGCAGTCCGTCCATTGCGGCGGCGACGAGCGCCTCTTTGGTTGGCCAGCGCCGGTAAACGCTGGTCTTGTTGACCTCGGCACGATGTGCGACGCGGTCGATGCTCAGTTTTTCCAGTCCGTTCTCGGCCAGTTCGGCGCGCGTGGCCGCGAGTACGGCGGCCACGACGGAGGCGCCTCGTGGACGTCCTGCGTCGCGGCGGCTCGACACGTCTGGGCCATCGCTCATCTTCTGCTCCGATCCTGCTGCCTGCTGTGGCGGTCGCTGCCGCAGCGCGGTCGACCAAGCGGGTTCCTCGCCATCATCGCAACTCGGGGTTGCATCCTGGGCGTGCTGGTCGACAAGGACGTGTGCGGGAGCCCGCCTCGCCTTCTCACGTAGTATTGCAACACAAAGTTGCAATGGAGGTTGTTCATGCGGATCTGCATCGTCGCCATCGACACCCGTGGTGGCGTCCAGCCCTACGCCGCCCTGGCCGGAGGGCTGCGGCGCGCGGGGCACGAGGTGCGCATCGTCGCCCCAGAGGACTTCACCGGCTGGTTGACGGGCATGGGGCTGGACGCGGTGCCGCTGACCGGACGGATGGATGACGCCGCGCGTGCGGCGGCCGGGGCGCGGTTCTCCGGCGGTGTTGTCCCCAGAGGAATGCGTGAGCAGTTGGTTCAGCAGTCGTTGCTGCACGCTCGCGAACTGCTCGACTACGCCGCGGGCAGCGACGCGGTGCTGGGGGGTGTGGGTGGCGGGGTGCTGGGGGTCGATGTCGCAGAACGTCTCGGTGTGCCGTTCGTGCATGCGCACCTGCAGCCTGTGGGCGCGGTGTCCTCCGCGCTGCCCGGTGTGCTGACGCCCTGGATACCGGGCTGGACCGGGGCGGTGGGCAACCTGGTCGGCTCGGCGATCACCGAGTCGGCGCTCACCCTGCCCTTCCGCGCTGTCTCCCGCGCCGTCCGCACCGAGGTGCTCGGCCTGCCCCGCCGCCGTTCCCGGCCGCGCCAGGCTCCGCTCTCGCTGTACGGGCTCAGCAGGCACGTCGTCTCCGCACCGGCGACCTGGAACCTCACCGGCTACTGGTTCCTGCCAGAGGACCGGACCTGGGCCCCGCCGGTGGAACTCGAAAGGTTTCTGAACGCGGGCGAGGCTCCCGTCTGCATCGGATTCGGCAGCATGATCGGCGCCGATCCCGCCGCGACCGCCCGGTTGATCACCGAGGCAGTCCACCAGGCGGGGGTGCGGGCGGTGCTGCTCACCGGATGGGGTGGGATGAGTGACATCGCCACCACCGACAACGTGTTCGTCATCGACCAGGCACCGCACTCATGGCTGTTCCCCAGGGCGCGGGCGGTGGTGCACCACGGCGGCGCCGGCACCACGGCGGCAGCCCTGCGTGCCGGCGTCCCCTCCGTGGTCGTGCCGCACGGAGTCGACCAACCCTTCTGGGCGAAGAGAATCGCCGATCTCGGGGTGGGCCCGCGACCACTGCCGCGGTCCACGCTGTCCGTCCACTCACTGGCCGCCGCACTCCACGCCGCTGTCACCGACGACCGCATGCGTACCCGCGCCGCGCTTCTCGGCGAACGGATTCGCACCGAGGACGGCATCACCGCGGCCGTCGACGTCCTCACCCGCGTTCTCCCTCCGGCGACACCAAGGTGAGAAAGCGCCAGAACCACACCGAGAGTCATGACAGGCCAAGCTGCCGTCGCAGGCGGCCACGACCAATTCACACACCGGCTCCATTTCGCCGAGCCGCCGGCTGATGACACCTGCTTCGCTGGGGGATCAGCGGCTCAGGTCCGGCCGGTGAGGCGAGTACGTCCCGGCGAGTGGCGTTCGAGGCTGTTGTTCACCGTTCCGGGCGTGCGTAGGTGGCGACGAGCTGGACCGCCTCGGACAAGGTGACCGGGCGGTGCGCGAACGGTGGCAGCACCGTGCTCTGCCAGCCGGAGCCGGCGACGAGGAGTATCGAGCCGGAGAGGTTGTGCAACTCCTCCAGGGGGACCTGGACAGCGAGATCGGTGTGGTGTGCCCAGATGACCGTGATCCTGGGTTTGAGTCGTGCGACCGCGTTGCGCAGTGCGGCGGCGGGGACGCGCGCGCCGAGGTTGCGCCAGGACAGGTCCTGTTCGGACAGTGCCGCGCCGAGGGCTTCCAGTGCGAGTACGTGTTGTTCGTCCGGCGCGCAGGACAGCAGTGCCGCGAGCAGGTCGGGTCTGGCTGAGCGGGGCACGCCGCGCAAGGCCTGCAGCACGCTCGCGCTGGCGAGGTGTTCGACCTCGATACCGCTACCGCTTTCAGCGATGTTCTCGCCGAGTTCGACCAGGCACGGTGCCAGCACCGACTCCCAGGCGGGGATGACACCGTGGTCGGCGACGAGCTTGGCCGCCAGGTCGGTCATCAGCGGCTCGTCCAAACGTTTCGCCGCGATGATGAACCTGTGGTGCGCGGCCGTCACCTCCTCGTCGGTCAGGAGACGCTCCGGCTTTGGTGGCCTGCTCGGAGTCTCCCGGTGGGCCAGCTCCGCGGCAGCCGCGGGAGAGATGCCCTGGCCGGTCAGCGCGACCATGCGGAGCAGCACCTGGACGTCGGCGTCCCGGTAACGGCGGTGCCCGCCGTCGCTGCGCAGTGACGGGCCGAGGCCGTAACGGTGGTCCCAGGTTCTCAGTGTGCTGGGAGCGATGCCGAGCATGGCCGCGACGGCGCGTGGTGTGTAGGTCATGCCCTGCGTCGTGCCTGCTGGGACAGGATCGTCCGCAACTCGCTCTCGCCGAGCCCGCCCCACACGCCAAAGGTCTCCTGAACCTGCAATGCGTGTTCGCGGCACTCCCGCATGACCGGGCAACGCTGGCAGATCGCCTTCGCTGTCGCTTCACGCCGCTCCCGTGCGGCGCCTCGTTCGTTGGGGGTGTGGAAGAAGTAAGTGCTGTCCATGCCGCGGCACAGACCGGACAGCTGCCAGTCCCACGACTCGGTGACGGGACGTGGCAGGCGGGAGAGTTCGGGCATGACGCACGTCCTTCGTGAGTTGATCGACCGGACGCAGACTAGCCCAAAATCGACTCAGAATCGTTTCAACCTGACGTGCGATCCGGTGAGACGCTGGTCGCAGAGACTGTCGCGGCGAGACGACCAACGGCTCACCTGACGAGTCACGCGACATCGACGAGGTTCGGTGATTCGCAAAGTGCCGACAGGCATTGCGGTGTTCTGCTCGGCTGGATGGCGGTCGAGCTTCTGCCGTCATGCAGAGCGCCAGCGGCCGCCATAGCGTTGAGGGCGGTTACGTGAACACGGCGAAAGGTGATCTCATGCGCTTGACCGCGGCAGCGGCAGCCATCGTGCTCGGGCTCTTCCTGGTTCCCGCACCGGCGTCGGCACAGGCCACCGGCGCCGACGTCCGTCCGGTGCGCTCGGTCGACCTCGAGCGCTATCAGGGCCGCTGGGTGCAGGTGGCGGCGATTCCCCAGCCGTTCCAGGCGCAGTGCGTCCGCAATGACAACGCGGTTTACACCCTGTTGCCGGAGGGGCAGGTGAAGGTGGTCAACTCGTGCACCCGTGAGGACGGCGGCATCACGTCCCTGGAGGGCAGGGCTCGTCAGGAGGGTCCTGATTCGACGTCGAAGCTGCAGGTCTCGTTCGCCAGGACCGCGGACGGGTGGAACTTCGATCGGCCGGGGACCTACTGGGTGATCGGTCTCGATCGCGACTACCGCTGGGCGGTCGTGGGTGCCCCGGACCGCATGTCGGGGTTCGTGCTGGCACGCACTCCCACTCCGTCCAAGAAGGACATCGCCGGTATGGCCACGGCACTGCTGCGCAACGGTTACGACCTTTGCGACTTCAAGGTCACGGCGCAGGACGGCGGTGCGCCGAAGCCCATGTCGCTCTGTCCTGGGCAGTAGCGGCCAAGACGGAGAACCCTTGTGGTGCACGACCTCATCGATGACCGGCCACGTCGTTGTGATCGGTTACGGCGCAACGTCGATGACCGCGTTGCGGCGCCCGCATTCACCTGGCGGCACCGTCGAACTCGTTGTAGTGGACATGGACGCTGTGCGGGCCGAGAAGTACGTCCGCGTAGGTCATCCGCCATCGGCGGGTAATTGCTCACCATCCGGCATGATCTCGGCCCTGGCTCGCGCGGGGTTGCCCTGGCAGCGGCTTCTGGTGTGCCCGGATGCGGTGCCGAGGTGGCATCGGGACCTTGTGAAGCGTCGCCATTGACGGCCATGCCAGTACGAGCGTGAACCGGGCGCTCAGCGCTGTCGCTTCGATCCGCCGCTTGGATGCTCATCAAAAGCTCTGCCTACCTCGTGCTGATTGGATGAGGTAGGCAGGACGGCAGGACGTGCCGGGAGCGCAACTGGCGGGGGAGGCTTGCCCGCGAACTCGGCCGCCTCGGTTTCGCACCTGGTTCCTTCCAAGGTCTGCTCCTTGCCGCGTCCGTTCCTCGGCACCACGTCCTTCGGCGGTGCCTGGTGACCACGTGCCGCCGGCGACCCGGTGTTGTGGAGCAGTCCTCTGGCGTCCGGTGTGGCCGGGGCCTTGGCCGAACCTTCGGCGGACAGCCCCGATCTGTTTCACTGAGCGGCACTTGCGTTGTTTCCGGTTTCTGCTCTGGCTAAGTTTCTCCTTGCATTGCAGGCATGCCTGCTGGACCTGAAGGCGTTCCCGGAAACGATGCTGCGAACGGCTGCGGCCGCGTTCCGTTCCGGACGCCGGTCCATTTCGCGCGGCCTGATTCTTTTCATTGTCTGTGGCAAGCCTTCAGTAGTTCACCGCTGGTCCTGGATGTCTTTGCGCAAGGCGCATGTTCCGACAGGGCCTGATCTGTGGTGCGTCGTGCTGGAGCTCGGCCATGAGTCAGTGAACTCGCTGAGGTGAGCAGTTCCGAAACAACCATCCCTTGACATGGGAGCGCTCCCATCGCAGTATCTAACTGCGAGCTCCTAAACGGCTCGCGTCCGTCCGGTCACTTTCTGGGTTGATGAAGAACAAGGTGGCCAATTCCTCCTTGTCGACGCGGTAGCGATCTCTGAAGCGGCCTGGTCGTGCTTCTCGTGGTTCTCTGTCGCGCCCGCCCTTCGTATCGCCGAGCACTGACGACCGGAATCACCCCGGAGGTACTTGTGGTCAGCTTTCGCTCTCGTGTCACCGCTGCGCTCGCAGCCGTCATTCTCGGACTGGTCGGCGTCGCCGTGTCGCCGGCGGTCGCCGATGCCGCCCCGCTGCCCATCGGCGGCAACTTCACCGACAACTTCGACTGGTGGGACACCGGCCGCTGGCAGAAGGCCGACGGGTGGACCAACGGCAGCATGTTCAACGTGGGCTGGCGCGCTGACCACGTGGGGTTTCAGGGTGGCGCCATGGGTTTGAGGCTGGACACCACGCCCTGCCCCAACGGCTGCTCGGGCAGGCCCTACGCCTCCGGCGAACTGCGGACTGCGAACTTCTACACCTACGGGCGCTTCGAGATGCGGATGAAGGCGGCGAAGTCGAGCGGCGCCGTCAGTGGCTTCTTCACCTACACCGGTCAGACCGACGGTCAGCCCTGGGATGAGATCGACATCGAGATCCTGGGTAAGAACCCGACCCAGATGCAGACCAACTACTTCACCAACGGCACCGGCAACCATGAAACGATCATCAACCTCGGCTTCGACTCGTCGGCGGGGTTCCACGACTACGCCATCGAGTGGCGCCAGGGCCGCATCCAGTGGTTCGTCGACGGCCGCCTGGTCCACACGGAGAACGGTTCTCGTGGTCCGCTCCCCACTCACCCGCAGCGCTTCATGGCGAACCTGTGGGCGGGAACCGGTGTCGACGGCTGGACCGGTCCGTTCAACTACACCGGCCCGTTGAACGCCGTCTACGAATCCGCCAAGTACACCGCCTTCTGACGCCGGACAGTCCTGTCCCGCGACGAACTCCTGCCGTCGTCGACAGGTGAACCCGCCTCGGAGGCGACGGCGGGAGCGACAGCCGGCCCGCCCACTCGAAGCCCTGACTCCGAGTGGGCGGGTCGACTGTCGCTGTGGGACGTCCTGCGGGCCGCCCCGCTGTCCGAACGGAGGGGAACCGTGCCCGAGTGACAGCTGACGGTCGGAATCCCGAACGGACTCAGAGCCCGGTCGGCTGCTCTGCGCGGCCGACGTGGTCAGGGTTCGGGTGGAGGGTCGCGCGCGGGGGAGAGGCTGGACGACCTGATCGACGTGTTGAGCCTTGACCAGGCAGCTGAATCAACCGGAATATGGGACTTTCGTGATCCGATTCGCGCCGGTCCACGGTGCTTCGCTGATCCCGGGGAGGGATTCGATCGCAGTGCGCACTCTGCCTCCATGTGAGACGGTCACCCGATTGAGTTAGTTTTCGTGCCCGAATGCGGTGGTTCAGGTTTTCTACAGCTTGGGCGCTTATTGTCTCCAGCTATGCTCCTCATCTCCTCCGCCGGCAGGCGTGTCGGAACCGCGCTTTTCGGTTCTGTTCTTCTGATTTCCGCCTGCTCGCCCGTTCAACAGAACTCCGCGCCGCCACCGAGCGGTTCCACCGTCTCCACCGCGCCCGCTGGAAATAATGCGGTCCCAGCGTGGTCCGGGGTCATCGATCCGAAGTCGATTCCCCTCGGTGACGGCAAGTTGAGCACAGCGCCGGTGAACGGGTCCCTGTTCTCGTGCAGAACGAAGTTCAACGGTGGTGGGGCACAGGTCGTCGGGCCGTGGATCGACATGGAGAAGAAGACGTGGGATTCGACGGCCAAGGTCCAGGTCTCTGGCAGCAACACCTGGCCTCAAGCCAGGTACAGCGAAGCGGTCGACGGCGACTTCAGGGTGCTCAGGACGAACAACCTGCCAACGGAACAGGTCACCGGCAACTTCCCTGTCGCGAAGGATGACCCCGCCTACCAGTACGATCGCAACCCGAACAGCATCGGTGAGAAGTCGGTCGAGATCAAGCTGTCCCTCAATCCTGCGTCCACCGCTGCCGGCTGCGTGGACCAGGGCGCGATCGGCATCCTCAAGAACGGGGTTTTCCTTTTCAACGCGGTGGATGCGTCAGGGCGGGACGCGGCCGCCCATGAAGCCCAGGACAAGTGCGACGGGCATCCTGAGGGCTCAGACTCGTACCACTACCACAACATCCCGTCGTGCCTGTTGGCCGCCGCGCCTTTGGCGGGGTCGACACTGGTCGGTTTCGCGCTCGACGGATACGGCATCTACATCGAGCGCGATGTGAACGGACACCTTCCGGGCAATGCTGATCTCGACGAGTGTCACGGTCGTACCAGCACTGTGACGTGGAACGGCAAAGAACAGTCGATCTATCACTACAGTGCGACGTTGGAGTACCCGTTCGTGGTGGGTTGTTACCGCGGAACGCCGATTCCGACCCCTGACGCCGACTGAGGCCAGTTTCCGCTGCACAAGAAGAGCCTGGTCACCGCGCTCGCGGTGACCAGGCTCTTCTTGTGCAGCGGCGTCCTTGCCCGGTCAGGTGCAGCTGGTGCCAACAGTCTGACGGCCGCCTGTCTGCTTCCTGACCTCGCGTCCAGCGGATCTGACCGTACACATCATCCACTTTTCACGCGCGAGGAGAAGTTTCTTCCGATATCCCCCGGCTGTTTCGCTGGGCGGCACATCCGTTGTGCATGGGTTACGTCGCGTTTAATGTTTCTTTCAAGCCGCTCTCCCACCCCTTTGGCGGCGCAGATTGCAGTTCAGTGGCCAGGAAAGTCGTTTGCGACCGTAAGCATCGACATGGCTCGCGTGGCTCTATTCGAAATGCTTTCGAGAGGAGTTGAGAATGAAGATCACATGGTCACGCAAGCTGTTCGCCGTGGCGGCGGCCAGCCTCGTGATTTTCGGGGTCGTCCCTGCCGGCACGGCCCAGGCTGTCCAGAGCTGCCACTGGTCGTTCACCACTGGTAAACACGGTTGCTCCGGCTCCAGCAGTGTGCGTTCCAGTGGTGACGTCATCGCCGCCAAGATCTTCTCCGGAGTCGAGTACTCCGGTGACGTGCTGACGCTGTGGGTTCCCAGGCCGTGCTCGGGAAACACGTACGGCCTGACACTCACCGGCTCTGTCTGGGAGAAGTCCGTGAAATCCGGTCAAGCCTGGTCGACCTGCAAGTTGTGGCTCTTCCAGAGCAACGGAACGAAGTACGGCCCGTTCACCGGAAACCATCCGGACTTCACCTTCGCGTCTGCCTACATCACCAAAATCGGCATTAGCTGAGAGGCTGAGGATGATCAAGACAAGCACGATCCTGACCGCGCTTGCATTGGCTGTCGTGGGATTCTTCGTCACCGTTCCTGCTGCGAACGCCACTCATGCGGGCTCACCGACCTCGCAGCAGTTGCTGGGCAAGTGCGGGTCGGCGGAC
This sequence comes from Lentzea sp. NPDC102401, assembly GCF_044765805.1. Taxonomy (NCBI): domain Bacteria; kingdom Bacillati; phylum Actinomycetota; class Actinomycetes; order Pseudonocardiales; family Pseudonocardiaceae; genus Lentzea; species Lentzea sp. NPDC102401. The sequence continues at coordinate 1,087,344 of NZ_JBIWKS010000002.1, forward strand.
TACTGCCAGTTCAAGCCCAGTGGGGCCATCGCCGTCTTCAACGAGTCGTACAAGCTCGCGGGCAGTTCGACGAACTGCACGAATTTCAACCAGACCAGGGTGATCCGGTACGAGTCCACCACCGGTGCGACCGACTCGTGGGGGATCGAGATCGCGGCCAAAGCCGAGCTGAAGAAGATCTTCGAGGTTTCGGTCAAGGTCAGCTACAGCCACACGTGGAGCTGGAGCGATACGACCGCGAACGAGATTCGCCAGGACGTCGGCGCGTACGCGAAGGTCAACATCTACCTGGCCAAGCAGAAGTCCAAGGTCAGCGGCACGTGGGAAATCCACTTCGGTTCCACGTACTACGGCCACTACTACTGGTACGTGAACGGCTCGGTCACGGGTCAGGTCGCGGGCCAGCCGTGGGACGTGAAGTCCGTCCAGGCCACGGCCAACTGCTGATTTCAGTCGGATGTGGGGCTCCGGCGCCGCCGCCGGAGCCCCCTCTTCTTCGGAGACTCACATGCTGATCAGATTGTTGGCCTGCGTGGCCGCCTTGTTCGCGCTGGGCGCCGGTACCGCGGCCGCCCACGTGACCGTGCAGGTGCCGGACAGCATTCCGGAGAAAGGCGGGTACGGCACCGTCGTGGTGCGCGTGCCGAACGAGGAAACTTCCGCCACCGCCAAGCTCGAGCTCACGCTCTCGCCCTCTTACGGGATCACGACCGCACGCACGCGACCTGTCCAGGGCTGGGACGCGTCGGTGCTGCGCGGTCCTGGCGGAGTCGTCACCTCGGTCGTGTGGACCGCCCGCCCAGGAAGTGAGATCCGCGGCGGTGACGAGTACTACGAGGACTTCGGCCTCACGTTGGGGCCGCTGCCGGCCGACGCCGACCGGATCGCTCTGCCGGCCACTCAGTTCCTCTCCGACGGTGGCACCGTGGGGTGGGACGACCAGCCAGATCGCCCGGCCCCGGCTCTGGAACTGGCCGAGCCGTCCACGCACGACCACCACGGTGGGGTCGCCCTCCCGCCCGACGTGCCGTGGGTCGCGGTCATGAGCGGGGTGGGCGTGGGTCTGGCGCTGGCCATCGCCGGGTTCTTCATCCTGCGCCGCAAGGAGATCTCGTGATGCGGGCACTGGCCGTCGTGGCCGTGCTGTTCCTGTGCGTCGTCTCACCTGCCCCGGCCTCGGTGTCTGCTGCGTTGGTGGCCACGAGTCCGCGTGCCGACTCGACATTGTCCGTTGCGCCTCAGTACGTCCGGTTGACCTTCGACCACAGCATCGCCGGTGGTGGGCCGTATTCGATCAGCGTGACCAAGGGTGACGAGGTGTGGTCCGAGCCGATGATCGGTGCCGACGACACCGTGATGACCGTGCCGATGCGCCCTTCGATGCCTGCGGGCGAGTATCTGGTCAGCTATCAGCTGACGCCGCCGGGAGGGCAGGCTGTGACGGGGCAGTACCGGTTCTCGGTGTCCACGTCCACGACACCGGTGTGGGTCTGGATCGCGGTCTTCCTGGTCGTCGTCGGCGCACTGGGGACAGCGTATCGACTGGCTCGCCGGTGACACCTTCCTCTTTTCCCGCAACGGGTTGATGGAGATCGCTGGAATCCGGGGCCCAGTTCTCCGATCGCGACGCAGGATCAGCTGACGCCGTTGGCGATCGCCCGCATGGTCTGTGATCTGAGGCCGGAGAATCGCGCGTGTTCCAGCCTGGCCGTCCAGTCGAGTTCGTCCACAGCGGCCTCGTGCCGCTCCTGGATGACCGCGCACAGCAGTGTGTCGTCGCCGCGACGCGCGAGCTCCAGGAAGACACGAGTGGTCTCGGCTTGGAGCACGAGCGTCTGGGTTCTCTGCGCGAGTCTCGTCAGAGCTCGGGCCAAGCCGTGCCAGTGAAAGCGATTCCGTGAGTCGAGGTCCCCTTCAGCCAGCGCCAAGCGCAGCTGACACAGGCCCCACATTATCTCCGTTGTGGCGGCGACCGTGTCGAAAGGGCTGATGTGACCTGTCACCGGTGCGGACCGAGCCAGGTCAGCAACTTCGGCCGACTCTCCGATCGCGATTTTGGCGAAGCAGATGTGTGACAGATAGAGGCTCAGAATCTTGGGCGGCCACCCCATGTCGGCCGGCGTCCCAGTGTGGATCTCGACGCCGATCCTGCCGTGCAGTTCGACGACACTGCGATAGAGCTCGACGGATTTCGACGGCCGGCGCTGTTCCAGGCTGATGGCGAGCTGGCATCGGCGGGTCATCAACAGGGAATGCAGGAACTGGGCCAGTGCCGGCTGCAACAGTGCGGCCGGCTCGGTTTCCAGCGCGTCGACCAGATGCGACACCAGCTGATCGCTCAGCTCGGTGAAGCCGATCATTCCCGCGCCGATCGCCGCGGCCACGAACGTGGACATCTGATCTGGTCCGGCCGGCATCTCCTCGGCCGCGGCGAGTACCTCGTCCAATCTGGACACGGCGACTTCCACGTTCCCCAGGAAGAAGGCGGCGGCAATCCCGTACCCCAGCACCTTTGCCTTGGCGGCGTGGTCGTCGTCGTTCTCCGCCGACCTCAGCACCAGACGACACGCTTGTTCGGCATCGGCATACCGCACGAGAACAACCATTGTGGCGCAGTAGATGTACATCAGTTCACGCCAGCGCGCCCTGGCCGCGGCCGTGACCGGTTCCGGCCCGATGTCCGATATCAGTTCGAGCACCTCTGTGAACTCGCAGGCATCCAGATGTCGCCACAGCTTGGTAATCAGGGGATCGTCCGCGAAACCGGTCGTGAACACGAACAGATTCTCTGTCACTTCGAGTCGACCCGCAACAGCTGTTCCGTCACGACACAGTGAGATATCGTGTGCAAAAGATAGCCGCCATGTCCTGCAATCGTAGCCGAGGCCGGTCGAAGCATGCGGTTATGCGCATATGCCCGCGCTTTTCTCGGCTCGGCTGGAAAACACGGTGCGGGGCGCAGGTCGCTCCGACGCTGTGGACTTCGCCCCTGCGGCGCGTCTCGCGACAAGGCCCTCCACCTGGTGCCGGTCGGGCCGGAAACCCCTCCTGAACTGCGGAGCGTCGCGATGCCCATTTGTGACCGATGCATGTGAAACGGGCGGTTTTCGGAAGCGAAACGCCGTTACCTCTCCCGCCGCGCCTCTGCGTCGAACCCGCTCGAACAGGCGTCGTCACCTCGCCATGAGCCACCAAGCCGCCTCTATCTGCGGAGACGTCCCGTGTCCTGGCGGCTTCAGCTAAACGTCAGGTTTGTGTGGTTGAGCAACCGGCCGCACACAAGTTTTCCAAACAAGACGTACACAAAGGTGCTTGACGCATCGGAAACCCCGTACTTACAGTTTCGAAAGTTGATATCGGAAGCGAAACCCCTGCTTGCAGGCCTGGCTGGCGCGATCTGTGAAGCAGTTCGCGGCCGCCCGCGACTTCGGGGCAGATGGAGGTGCGTGCAGTGGTGGATGAGCTGAAGGCGGCGCGCGAGCCGGGGCAACCGATGCTGGAGCGGGCGTTCCGGGTGCTGCGGACGTTGGGTGCCGCGGACCGGCCACTCTCGCTGACGTCGCTGAGCGCGAGATCGGGTCTGCCGAAGTCGACGGTGTTGCGGATGACGCGGACCCTTGTGGGGCTCGGGATGCTGGAGCGGTGCACGGAGGGCTGGTACACGATCGGGCTGGGCCTGTGGGAGCTGGCCACACAGGCTCCTCGAGCCGAGGAGATTCGTGCGACGGTTCTGCCTTCCATGTGGGAACTGCACACGACGATCGGACAGCACGTCGTGCTGGGCGTACTCGACGGAACGGAGGCGGTGGTGATCGAGCGGTTGTCCGCACAGGGGGCGGTCAAGACGTTGTACCGCCTCGGTGGCCGTCTTCCGCTGCATGCGACGGCAGTCGGGCAGTGCCTGCTGGCCAACGCTCCGATCGGCCTGCAGGAGCAGGTTCTCGCCGGCAGGCTGGTGACGGCGCCGGAGAACGAAGCGATGTGTTCGCAACGCCTGAGAACACGGCTGGCCGCCGTGCGCAACGACGGCGTGGCGGTGGTGAGCCATGTGATGCCGGAGGGCCACACCGCCGTGGCCGCACCGGTGCTGGACGGGCAAGGCCGGGTGAGGGCGGCGCTCGCCGTCATCGTTCCGTCGCCCGGCTGCAACGTGGTGGCTCTCCGCGCTGCGGTCACCGCTTCATGTCATGCGCTCAACCGCGCCATCCGGGACCTTCCCCGTCGATGACACCAGGCTTCCGTGCACGGCGTTTGTGAAAGATCCGCTGTTTCACCCGGTGACGAAGGTGCGGAGCCCAGCGGCGCGCAGCGAGTCGGCAACTGGGTCAGGCAGGCGCCTGCTGGTGATGCACGCGTCGACGTGTTCGAGTGAGCAGGCGAGGTGTGTGCCAGGCGCGTCAACGGTTCCGGGTGGGATGACGACGACGCCTCGGCGTGCGGCGAAGGCCGTGCGGCGGCGAGCGAAGGCTTCGGATTCTGTGTGGGCCAGCAGGCCGTCGACGCTGATTCCAGCGCAGCTGAGTATGGCCAGATCGGCGAGGACGTCGGTGTCCTCATCGGGCACCACCCGGTGGGACACGTTCAAAGTGCCGGCCGGAACCACCACGGTGAAGCGGTCCAGGTGGTCGGCGAAAGGCGCGAGAACCGTCAGCGACTCGGTGTGCACGACCACGCCGGACAGATCACGCCTGCTCACCAGCGCCTCGGCCACCGAGCGCACGCCGGGGCCGTTGTCCAGGACGATGGTGTCGCCGCTGCGGACGAATGCCGAGGCCATGGCACTCACCGCCGAGTCGGACCAGTCTTCGAGGCCGACAGGGCGGGCGGACGGCAGCGCCGTCGCCGTGGCACCGCCACGAACACGTTGCAGAGCACCGAGTTCGTCCAGGCAGCGCAGGTCCTGGCGGATCGTCACCTCGGAGACGCCAAGCCGCTGAGCCAAGGATCGCACCTGGACGAATCCTTCTACCCCGATCAGGGCGACGATGTGGCGCCGTCGTCCGGCGATGGAGAGGTCGGTTGCCTGCTGCCCGGCATCCACTGCGTCTCCTCCGCGTAGTGCCTGTGCTTCAAAGTGGCAAGCCTGACCAGGAGCCGACTTACGACTTCGAAGGAAGGTGCCGAAACTCAATGTACCCTGGCGTTCACGTCGGGGATTGTTCGTCGATCGCGCACGGCCGAGGGGAGGAGAAGCACTTGCCAGGTCGAGCACCGGCAGAGCGCGCCTTCCGGCAAGTTCATCTTCTCGACATCGTGGCACGGTCCAGCTTTGCGGCTGTCAGCGATCTGAGTCGGGAGTTGCAGGTCTCGGAAGTGACCATCCGCGCGGATCTGCGTGATCTGGAAGAAGCGGGGCACGTCCACCGGGTCTGGGGCGGCGCTCGTCCCGCGGGTGCACCGCGTCCGCGGCCGAGTCGCGTCGCTGAGTCGATGTCGGCGATGGCGGCAGCGCTGCTCCGTCCCGACGATGTCGTCCTGCTCGCCGCGGGTGAGCTCTCGGCACGTGTCGCCGCGGCGATGGTCGAACGGCCCGAGCTGACCGAGGTCACGGTCATCAGCGGCGACCTCCAGGCCTGTGAACAGCTCGCCGGCCACCTCGGTCGGTTCACCGTCCGTGTCACCGGTGGCACCCTGCGCGGCGCGGTACTGGTGCCGGCGCGGGTTGGTGGGCATCGGCGTGATCAAGTCGACCTCGCCTTCGTGCCGTGTCACCGCATAGGCGAAGATGGCATGGTTTATCTGACGGATGAGCAGGCTCCGGCGGCTGCCGCGCATTCCGTCGTCACAGCCGAACGCACTGTGCTGTTGTTCCCCTCGAACATGTTCGCCACGAGCGGCGGGACGCCCTGGCTGCCGATCGGTGAAGTCGATGCGGTGATCACAACGCCGGTCCAGGACCATTCAGTCCTGCAGAGCCTGCGTGCCGCAGGGGCTCAGGTGCTCATCGCCGGCTCCTGAGACACGATCTGCAGGTGTCCACGCCATGTCACGACGTGCCGGCATCTACTCCTGCGGCTGGTGGCCGGCGACGCAAGTCTCTCGTGATTGAGGAAGTCGCGTCATGTCCATACGGCGTTCAGTGAGTAGAAGACAGTGTTCCGCTCGCGCAACGCAGCATTCGCGTTCCACCGCACTGCAATCGGTACGGCACGTCCAGAGTCGTTGCGATGACACCATTGACGCGCAAGGTGTCAACGATGCTGTCCAGCAGCGGGTGCGGTACGGACATCCTGTCGGTGACGGGGAAGATTCTGACTTCGCAGGCAACGCGCAGGAGTTCGGCCAGGAACTCAATCGTCGTGTTCTCGTCCAACTGACCGGGATGGGCGAAGAGCAGGTTGCCGCTCAATGCGAGGTCGAAGCTGTTGTCGGGAAAGGGTAGTTCGGGAAGGCGGGCGGCTGTGTAGCATTCGGCATTCTTCACGTAGTCAGTCAGGAACGAGTCAATCGACGCGGAAACTTCGGCTCGGTTGACTGACAGAGGGCCTCTGGACTGCTGTGTGAAGGGATCGGCGCCGGCGTCGTGGAAAATGCGGTGCAGGTCGCCGTGAGCGCGAGCTTCGAGCTGATCCGCGCTCAGTGCGTAGGCCGGGTCAACGCTGGTCACTGTTCCGCCCAGGGCGCGTACCTGGGCGCCGAACGGACTTACTCCTGCTGGGCAGTCCAGAATTCGGGCGGCCTTGACGGTGTCGTTGGTCAAAGCGAACATCGCCTGGTAGTCGGCGAGAGGCCGGGGATTGGCGTACACCTCTCCCAGGCCCCGCAACAGCGAGCAGAACTGTGGGCGGTACGGGGTGAGTTCGCTCACTTGCTCTCCTGGGGGCGGCGGCGATTTCACCGTACTTCTGATGGTGATGCGATCGCTATGGGTGGACCAGAATCAGCCACATTCGGTCCTTCCTTCGGCGGAAATCGGGCAGCCGTGCCACATATCGTCTGTGTGATCTTGGTCAAGGCTTCGCGGATCGTGCTCGGCGGGCACGCGAGAATCGTGGAGTGTGGACGCCGAGAACAACTCGTTGTCAGTCTCTTGTCGCCGGGGAGATGATGCGACGCGTTCCTCGGACGCGGTCACGACGTGGTCCCGATCCGTTGCGCCACAGCGGTCTTCGCCTTCAGGCTGGGCATGCGGTCGTTGCCGCACGACAGGTCAGCCCCGCACGCTCACAGCGTGCGCGTGAACACGGACGTGAGCAGAAGGTGGCGGCTCTGGTGCTCGATGAACTCGTCCATCCCGCGCGTGTCGCGGGCGGCGCATCTCCGCAGGCTGCGGACGCGATGGCAGCGTCACTGCTGGCATCTGCGAAGAGCGTCGGGTACCCGGCCTGCCGGTAGAAGTCCGTGCAGGCGTCCAGGGCCTACCCATCGCGGTCGATCACGGCCATGCACCACCTCGCGGCAGTCCGCCTGGTGCCCTCCTGCTCGGTCCCGCATCAGTCGCGGCAACCTCGACGCCGGTACAGGCCACCTCGCCGCAGTCGGCGCCGACTGTGGTCCGCACGATTCTGGCGATCCGTTTCGACCCAGCCGAGCCGCGGTACCAGACGGTCACCCTCATCACGCGGCCGATGACGGCAGCCGAACTGAGGGTGAACTGCGGGGTTGACCAGGGCATCAACCCAGTCAAGACGAAGCCGGCGGTCAAGCGCGTGATCAAGAAGGCACGTGCTGGCCACAAGCAGGGGTGCGCCAAGGCGAGAGCACCGTGACAGGTGGGGTGGGGCCTCGGCGTATGACGTCGGTGCCCCACACCCAGGGGCCTGTTTCGCGTCTGTCGGTACTAGCGTCAGGCTTTCGGGTCGGACGGCTTGCCCGCGAGCTCGCCGGCCGTGTCCTGGGCGCTGGTGCCCTCGGTCACGTGGTTCTTCGCGCGTGCGTTCTCCAGGGC